>NZ_CABVPX010000011.1 GCF_902499125.1 Burkholderia arboris | reverse complement strand
CCGCCGGTTGTGCCGCCGAAGCCGTTGAAGCAGGCGCCGACACCGGCGAAGCCGCTGACGCCGCGCATGGCCGTTCCGCATCCGGCACCCGCGTTGTCCGCCGTGCCGCAGGCGTCGCGCGAAGCGGCGCCCGCGCCAACGGCGCCGGCCATCGCCGCTCCGGCACCGGCGCCTGCGCCCGCCGCACCTGCGCGCGAAACCGCACCGATCGGCGACGCGGCATACCTGCGCAACCCGGCGCCCGACTATCCGGCGTTCGCGCAGGACCAGGGCTGGGAAGGGCGCGTCGTGCTGCGCGTGCACGTGCTCGCGAACGGCACGCCCGATTCGGTCGACGTCCGCACGAGCAGCGGCCGCCGCTTGCTCGACAACGCAGCGATGGCCGCCGTGAAGCGCTGGACGTTCGTGCCCGCGAAGCGCGGCGACGAAGCCGTCGACGGCTGGGTCAACGTGCCGATCGATTTCAAGCTGGGCTGACCCGCCGGGCGGCCCGCCACATATCTCAAGGAACTCACATCATGAACGGTATTCCGACCACCTTCATCGTCCAGGGCGCGCTCTGGCTGCTCGTCGTCTTCTCCGTCGTCACGTGGACGCTGATCGTCGTGAAGGCGATCCAGAGCCTGCGGTCGAGCGCGCGCAACCGGCGTTACGTCAGCGCGTTCTGGGCCGCGAACAGCTTCCACGACGCGGCCGCGCTCGACGGCGCGAACAGCCCGGTGGGCGAACTCGCCGCCACGGGCTTCGACGCGCTGCGGCGCGCCGACGAGAGCAGCGCGCACGATCTCGAACACAGCTGGAGCCGCCACGACCTGCTCGAGCGCCATCTGCGGCAGCAGATCCACAACGCGCGCCGGCGCGAGGAAGCGGGGCTGGCCGTGCTCGCATCGATCGGCAGCACCGCACCGTTCGTCGGCCTGTTCGGCACCGTGTTCGGCATCATCCATGCGCTGACCGCGATCACGCACAGCGCGTCGGCGAGCATCGACGTCGTCGCCGGGCCGATCGGCGAGGCGCTCGTCGCGACCGGGATTGGCATCGCGGTCGCGGTGCCGGCCGTGCTCGCGTACAACTTCTTCGTGCGCCGCGTGAAAGCCGCATCGGCCGACCTCGATGCGTTCGCGACCGACTTCGTCACGCTCGCGCAGAAGGCCGGCTTCCGCGTGCCGGCCGCGCTGCCTGCTGCCGCACCGGCACGTCGCGCCGGCGACACCCGTCAGGAGGCGTTCGCATAATGGCCTTCTCGTCCTCCTCCGACAACGACGACGTGCTCAGCGAAATCAACATCACGCCGCTCGTCGACGTGATGCTCGTGCTGCTCGTCGCCTTCATCGTCACGGCGCCGCTGCTCAACAACGCGGTGCACGTGACTCTCCCGAACACCGTCGCCACCGCACCGGCCGACCGCAAGCCGAACGTGACCGTGAGTGTCGACGCGAAAGGCGTCGTGTATCTCGACAAGCGCGCGGTCGCGCTTGCCGCGGTGCCGGCCGAGCTGGCCGCGCTGAAAGCGGGCCGGCCCGACGTCGCGCTCGACCTGCAGGCCGACGAGCACGTGCCGTACGGCACCGTCGCGAAGCTGATGGCCGCGATCGAGCACGCGGGCATCACGCGGCTGTCGGTGCTCACCGCGCCGCGCGGCTGACGCGCCTTTCACGACTTCTTTTGCGAACGCATCCATGAGCACCACGGCTTCACACAACGTTCAGTCGATCTGGTACACGCGCTGTCCGGTGCCGACGCCGCTCGGCATCGCCGCGCATCTCGGCTGGCTCGACAGCGAATTCGCCGGCGACGGCATCACCGTGCGCGCGCTGCAGGAAAGCCAGCACGCGGCATTGCATCACGCGCACGTCGATCATTCGCTCGACAACGCGTTCCGGCAGGGCGGCAGCATTCCCGCGCTGTGGGCACGCGCGGCCGGCGCCGACACGCGCGTGGTCGCGCTGACCTGGGTCGACGAGGCACAGGCGATCGTCGCGCTGCCGGAAGCCGGCCTGACGCGGCCGAAGGACTTGCGCGGGCGCCGCATCGGCCTGCCGCGCCGCGACGGCGAGCGCATCGACATTTTCCGCGCGGCCGCGCTGCGCGGCTTCGTCAGCGCGCTGTCGCTCGACGGGCTCGGCCCCGGCGATGTCGAATGGGTCGACGTCCCGGCGTCTAACCTGCGCGCGCCGGTGGCGACGCCCGTGACCCGCGACGCGGCGTTCAGCCACCCCGCGAGCCTGTCGAGCCGGCGGCTCTATGCGGCGGAAGCGGCCGCGCTCGTGCGCGGCGATGTCGACGCGATCTACGTGAAGGGCTCGCTCGGGCTGGAAACCGCGCACCTGATCGGCGCGCAGCCGGTCGTCGACATCGGCTTTCATCCCGATCCGCAGATCCGCATCAACAACGGTTCGCCGCGCCCGCTGACCGTCAATGCGTCGACGCTCGAACGTCACCCCGGCATCGTCAGCCGCTTCCTCGCGCGCGTGACCGACGTCGAGGGCTGGGCGCGCGAGCACGAGCAGGAAGTGCTCGGCTATCTCGGCCGCGAGACGGGGTCGGGCCATGACTGGCTGCGGCTTGCGTACGGTGCCGACGTGCATCTCCGGTTGCGCACGGATCTCGACGAAGCGTCGATCGCCGCACTCGACGATTTCAAGCGCTTCCTGGTCGACTGGCGATTCCTGCCTGCCGACTTCGACGTGCGCGCGTGGATCGACCGGCGCGCGCTCGACGGCATCGCGACGCTGTCACGCGACGCCGCGCGGTGAGCACGCCGGCACGCGTTGCCGACGCGTGCCGGCGCGAGCGCTTCACCGGCGGCTTCATGCTGCTGGCGCTCGCGAGCGGCACGACGATCAGCATGGCGCAGCTCGCGACGACGCTGTATGCGCTCGCGCTCGGCGTCGACAGCGCGCGGCTCGGCATCATCGCCGCGATGGAGCCGCTCGGCATCGCGCTGATGACATTGCCGGCCGGGCTGCTGGTCGCGCGCTACGGCGCGCGGCGCGTGTACTTCGCCGCGAGCATGGGGCCGATGCTGCTCAATCTCGTCGTGCCGTTCACCGGCGCATGGCCGCTGATCGCGCTCACGCAGGCGCTGATCGGGCTGTGCATCCCGTTCCGGATCGTATCGATCAACGGTGTGTTCCTCGCGCGGCTCGCGCAGATCGGCCTCGCCCGCGCGGGCTGGTATCGCGCGGCCATGTCGGTCGGAACGGGCATGGCCGGGCCGTGGCTCGCGAGCTGGCTGATCGGCGCGCATGGCGCGGTCGCGACGTTCTGCGCCGCGTCGGCGAGCTTCGCGGGCATGGCGTGGTTCAGCCGGATGCTGCTCGGCGACGCGGAACCGCCGCCACGCGGCACGCAAACCGAAACCGGCGGCCTGCGTGCGTTGCTCGCGCTCGCCTGGAGCCGCGACGTGCGCGAGCAACTTGCGCTGGAAGCGGTGAACAGTGCGACCCGCTCGCTCGCCGGCACCTTTACGGTCGTGCTCGCCATCCAGTATCTGGGGTTGTCGCAGTCGGGAGCCGTCGCGCTGCTGACCCTGCAGGGCGTCGTTGCGGTGATCGCGCTGTTCGGACTCGGGCATGTCGCGCAGCGGATGACGGCGCACCGTTGCCATGCATTCAGCCTCGCGGGCGGCGTGGCCGGGCTGCTCGCGCTCGGCCTCGCGCACGACGCGTGGATCGTCGGCGCAGGGCTCGCCGCGCTGTGCGCCGGATCGTCGCTGCTGCATCTCGTCAACATGCAGCATCTCGGCCGTCATCCGGCCGACAAGAGCCAGGTGTCGAGCCTCTACAACCTCGCGTCGATGACGGGTGCGTTCTGCGGACCGCTGGCCGGCAGCGCGCTCGTGCCGGTGGTCGGGTTGCCGGCGGTGTTTCTGTGCTGGCTGCCCGTCGTCGCGCTGGTTGCGTTCGCGCTGCGGTTCGCTCACGCGCGGCGCGGAGCGATCCCGTCACTGCCTGCAAAGCTGTCCTGATGATTGTCGGTGCCGGTGTTGCGTGACAAGCAGTTTGCTTCGCTCCACAGATGCGCATGCAGCAACACCGGCACTGCATGCGTGCTGGAAGCCCCGTACGACGGGCCTCTCGATGCTGGCATCCGAATTGCAATAGAGAACCCGTGCGTAGCTCGCACGTGCGTTCAACCGATCAAACAGGATGACTCATCGATGTTCAGGAAAAAACTAATCGTCACCGCGCTGGGGGGACTGCTGACGGGCGGCACCGTATCGTTGCCGGCGTGGGCGGAGGACGGCGCGGCGACGGCGGGGGCGCCGGACGCGAAGCCGGCGCAACAGGCACCGGAAGCGGCGGCCACGGCCGCGCCGAAGGCAGCCCGTGCGAACCGCGGCGCGGCCGCGCGCGAAACGAACCTCGGCACGGTGACCGTGACGGCGCGCCGGCGCAAGGAGAGCATCCAGGACGTGCCGGTCGCGGTGAGCGCGCTGAGCGGCGATGCGATCAAGAACAACGAGCTGCGCGTCATCAACGACGTGACGAAGTACGTGCCGAACTTCACCGGGCAATCGACCGAAGGCCGCGAGCGGCCGCGCTGGTTCATGCGCGGGGTCGGCAGCAACGATCCGTCGGACCTGTCGCTGAGCCCGATCGGCGTGTACTTCGACGACGTGTACATCAACAGCGTGTTCGGGCAGGGCTTTCCGCTGTTCGACCTCGATCGCATCGAGGTGCTGCGCGGGCCGCAAGGCACGCTGTGGGGCAAGAATACCGTCGGCGGCGCGCTCAGCATCACGTCGCAGAAACCGACCTTCGACGTGAGCGGGTACGGCAAGCTCGGGCTCGGCCAGTACAACAGCCGGCTCGCGGAGGCCGCGATCGGCGGACCGATCGGCAAGAACGACGTGCTGGCCGCGCGCGTGTCGGTGTATCACGAGAATGCCGACAGCTTCTACACGAACACCGTGCAGCAGGGGCGCTTCGGCGGCTTCCACGACAACGCGGTGCGCTTCCAGGTGCTGGCCGTGCCGACGTCGGATACCGATTTCCTGTTCAACATCCACGGCCGCAACTACACGGGCGGCGGCAATGCGTGGCATGCGGAAGGCGCGGGGCGCGGCGGCGCGAACCAGTTCGGTTTCGTCGGGTCGAGCGATCCGTATACGGTGTCGCTCAATGCTCCGTCGAGCGATCACATCTCGTCGTGGGGCACGTCGCTGACCGCGCACTGGCGCATCAACCCGGCGGTGTCGCTGACGTCGATCACCGCGTTCGAAGGGCTGCACCGCTGGTACCAGGACGACGAGGACTACTCGCCGTTCGATGCGGCGCGTTCGCACGACCGCCTGTCGAGCCGCCAGTTCTCGCAGGAATTCCGGCTCGAATCGCCGCAAAGCGACCGGCTGAGCTGGCTCGTCGGCACGCACCTGTTCACCGAGCAACTGGCCGAGCAGGGCGCCGGCGGCGGGCTGCCGGGCTCGCCGTCGCCCGCGTACTACCATCTGACGGACCTCACGCAGCATACGCAGAGCGCAGCGATCTTCGGCAGCGTGAAGTACCGGTTCACCGACCGCTTCAACGTGACGGGCGGGCTGCGCTACACGATCGAGCGCAAGACCATCAACCTCACCGGGCTGCAGGATACCGGCAACGTGACGTTCAGCGATCCGAACAGCTGGTGGTCGCCGTCGTCGGTGTCGTCGCCGCTCGCGGTCAGCGCGCAGCAGAACCAGACGAACACGTGGCGCGCGCCGACCTGGGATCTCACGCCCGAATATGCGCTCAGCAACAACGTGCGTGCGTATTTCCGCTATGCGCGCGGCTTCCGTTCGGGCGGCTACAACGGCAACGCGTATACGCAGAGCACGGTGTCGACGGTATCGCCGGAGTACCTGACCGATTACGAAGTCGGCATCAAGAGCGAGTGGTTCGACAAGCGGCTGATCGTCAACGCGAGCGTGTTCCACTACGACTATCGCGACATCCAGGTGTTCGCGCTCGCGCCGAACCCGTTCGGCGGTCCGCCGGTGTCGACGCTGTCGAACGCGGGGCAGGGGCGTGCGGACGGCTTCGAACTGGAGCTGAAGGCGCAGCCCGTCAACAGCCTGTACCTGTTCGCGAACCTCGGGATGCTGAACACGCGCTACACGGAGTTCCGCTACGTGCCGACGGCGGTGGGCAACTCGTTCGCGCGTTCGCCGCATACGACGCTGAACGCGGGCTTCGACTATCGCGTGCCGGTGTCGTTCGGCACGCTGACGGCCGGTGGCGACGTGAACTACCGCAGCCGCGAGTACTTCAGCGCGACGCGGCAGACGATGCCGCAGCTGTGGCAGGGCGGCTATACGGTACTGAACGCGCATGTGTCGTACACGACGCCGGACCAGAAGTACATCGTGACGGGCTACGTGACGAACCTGACGAACAAGGTCTACAAGAAGCTCGAACTGCTGCCGTCATATGGCGCGTATCCGGTGCTGTACGGCGATCCGCGCACGGTAGGGATCACGCTGACCGCGAAGATCTGACGCGTGGTGCCTGCCGCGGCACCGGTGCGGGTGTGCCGGTGCCGCGGCGGGTGAGGTGAGCGGCCGGCGTCCCGCGGCCGTCAGATCAGCAGCGACACCGTCCTGAACAGCGCGAGATCCTCCTTGCGCGCGGATCGTGCATGCCGGCGGATCACCTGCAGCAGGCAGTCGATAAAGCAGCGCGCCGCGTCGCTCAGCGTGCTGCTGCGGCGCGTGACGATTCCGAGGTCGCGCGGTTCGAACGTTTCCTTCAGCGACAATGCGCGCATCCGTTCGCCGAACGGCGGCACGGCCGCGAGAATCGTCGGGCACCACGTGCACATGTCGGCCTGTTCGAGCATCGTCTGCAACATCGCGACCGACTGGGCACGAACGATGCGCCGTTCGTCGATCCGTGCGCCGTGGCGCGTGAACAGATAGTCGACGAGCGCGGCCTGCCCGTCGGCCGCGAAATTCAGCACCCAGTCGTTGTCGAGCAGGTCGTGGATCGACCGCGCGCGTTCAAGCGGGTGGCCGGCGCGCACCATGACCGACGTCTCGTAGCGCAGCATCGGTTCGCAGGAAAATTCCTGCGTGCCGCCCGGCGGCACATGCCCGAGCGCGAAATCCATGCTGCCGTCGCGCAGCAGCGGCTGCGCGACGGCGATCAGCGCTTCGTGGAGTTCGAGGCGCACGTCGGGCATCCGCTCGCGAAACAGCAGAACCGCCTCCGCGAGGAACGTCACCGTGAGCCACGGCGTCACGCCGATGCTCAGCCGGCCCTCGACGCGGCCGCGCATGCGTTCGAGATCGCTTTGCGCATGTTCGAGCTGCTTCAGCACGAGTTTCGCGTGCGTGAGCAGCGTCTTGCCGTATTCGGTGAAGCCGATGCCTTCCGGCGCGCGCACGAGCAGCGGCAGCCGCTCGCTCGCTTCCAGTTCGCGCAGCGCGCGCGTGACGGCCGCCTGCGACAGCCCCAGCGTACGCGCCGCGCCGCGGATGCTCCCAGCCTCCGCGCTCGCGACGAGCGCCTGCAACTGATGCAGTTTCATCGTACTCATGGGGCGATACCCGACAACGAAAGGTTGTCATCATAACGAAACCGCGGCTGTTCGCCGGGATTTTCGCTGCATACGATTCGGCCACGATCGGTCATCCGGGCGATCGACCCGCGGAACGCATCGAGGAGAATCGGGGTTGGACCATGAAAACATTCCGTCGGAAATGGCGGCCATCGAGACGGAGATGATTGCGCTGCGCCACCGGCTGCACGCCCATCCCGAACTCGGCTTCGAGGAACATGCGACGAGCGAGCTCGTGGCCGAATGCCTGACAACGTGGGGTTATCGGGTGACGCGCGGGCTCGGCGGCACGGGCGTGGTCGGCACACTGACGCGCGGCACCGGGAAGCGGCTCGGGTTGCGCGCGGACATGGACGCGCTGCCGATTCGCGAGACCACCGGGCTGCCGCATGCGAGCCGGCGCGACGGCGTGATGCACGCGTGCGGCCACGATGGTCATACGGCGATGCTGCTCGCGGCGGCCCGCTGCCTGGCGGAACGCGCGTGTTTCTCGGGCACGCTGAACGTGATTTTCCAGCCGGCCGAAGAAGGGCTCGGCGGCGCGAAGCGGATGATCGACGACGGTCTGTTCACGCTGTTCCCGTGCGATGCCGTGTTCGCGATGCACAACGTGCCGGGCTTGCCGGCCGGCGTGCTCGGCTTCTGCGACGGCCCGGCGATGGCATCGGCCGACGAGGTGCACGTGCGCGTGATCGGACGCGGCGGGCATGGCGCCGCGCCCCACACGACGATCGATCCGGTGGTGGTGTGTGCGTCGATCGTGATGGCGTTGCAGACGGTCGTGTCGCGCAACGTGAATCCGCAGGAACTGGCGATCGTCTCGGCCGGCTCGATCCATGCGGGCACCGCATCGAACGTGATCCCGCCGCATGCGGAGCTCGAACTCAGCGTGCGCGCGTTGTCGCCGGACGTGCGCGCGCTGCTCGAGCGGCGCATCCGCGCGATCGTGCAGGGGCAGGCCGCGAGCTACGGCGCGACAGTCGAGATCGACTATCGGTACGGCTATCCGGTGCTCGTCAATCATGCGGCGGAAACGGCCTTTGCGCGCGACGTGGCCCGCGAGTGGGGCGGCGACGCGGCGCTGATTCCGCATCTGCGGCCGATCGCGGCGAGCGAGGACTTCGCATTCATGCTCGAGGCGTGCCCGGGCAGCTACCTGTCGATCGGCAATGGCGACGGTGCAGCCGGATGCGGGCTGCATCACCCGGGTTACGACTTCAACGATGCGTGCCTGGCGACCGGCGCGAGCTACTGGATCGCGCTTGCGGAGCGATACCTCGCGTGATGCGATTGCCCGGTTTGGGGTCACGGTTCACGATTTACACAAGGAGACAGGCAATGAAACAGTGGAAGTTGATGGCGGCGCTCGCGGTGGCGCTGGCGGCAGGGACGGCGCATGCCGGCGACTGGACGGGCAGGGAGATCCGCCTCGCGGTCGATCCGACTTACCCGCCGCTTGAATACAAGCTGCCCGACGGCAGGCTGACGGGCTTCGGGATCGACATCACGAATGCGTTGTGCGCGGAACTGCACGCGCGCTGCGTGTGGGTCGAGTCGAGCTTCGACGGGATGATTCCGGGGCTGCTCGCGCGCAAGTTCGACGTGATCGCGTCGTCGATGACGATCACGCCGAAGCGGATGCAGCAGATCGCGTTCACGAACCGGATCTCGAACGCGCCGGCGCGACTGGTCGTGCACAAGGGGTCGCCGCTGCTGCCGAGCGCCGAGTCGCTGAAGGGCAAGCGCGTGGGGGTCGAGCAGGGTTCCGCGCAGGCCGACTACGCGGTCGCGAACTGGCAGCCGGCCGGCGTGCAGATCGTGTCGTACCAGAACCAGGATCAGGTGTACGCCGATCTCGTGACGGGGCGGCTCGACGCGGCGTTCCAGGCATCGATCGCGGCCAGCGACGGGTTCCTGAAGAAGCCGCAGGGCAAGGACTTCACGTTCGCCGGCGCACCGATCGACGACGTGAAGTACTTCGGGCAGGGCGACGGCCTCGGGTTGCGCAAGCAGGACAACGACCTGCGCGACGCATTCAACCAGGCGCTCGCAACGATTCTCGCGAACGGCACGTACCAGCGAATCAACCGCAAGTATTTCGACTTCGATATCTACGGCGGGAAGTAAGCGGCGCGCACGCGATGTGCGCGATCTGCCATAAATAAATAAGGAATACGGATGAACTGGAGATCGATTCTTGTCGCGATTCCGGCGCTGTGCGCAGCGCCCGCGTTCGCGCAAAGCAGTGTCACGCTTTACGGCCTCGTCGATGCCGGCATCGACTATACGAGCAACGTCGGCGGCCATGGCGCGTGGCAGATGGCAAGCGGCTTCGCTCAGGGCAGCCGCTGGGGGCTGAAGGGTACCGAGGACCTGGGCGGCGGCTACAGCGCGCTGTTCCAGATCGAGAACGGCTTCAACGTGAACAACGGCACGCTCGCACAGGGCGGCCGCATGTTCGGGCGTCAGGCCTACGTCGGGCTCGGCAGCACGCGCTTCGGCACGCTGACGCTCGGCCGGCAATACGATTCGGTCGTCGACTATCTTGCGCCGACGACCGCGAACGGGAGCTGGGGCGTCTATCCGTTCTCGCACCCGCTCGACAACGACAACACCGGCAATACGTTCCGCGTGAACAACACGGTCAAGTACGCGAGCCCGGACTTCTCCGGCTTCTCGTTCGGCGGCACCTACAGCTTCAGCAACGACACGGGTTTCGCGAACAACCGTGTATGGAGCGTCGGCGCGCAGTACGAGCAGGGCGGCCTGCTCGTCGGCGCGGCGTTCCTGAACGCGAACAACCCGGGTGCGACGTCGGGCGGGGCGATCGCCGGTTCGGGGTCGGTCGGCGCCGACGCGAATTTCGCGTCGGCACGACTGCGGATCTTCGGGGCGGGCATCAACTACACCGCAGGGCCCGCGACGGTCGGATTCGCGTACACGAACAGCAACGTCACGCGGCCGACCGCGAACGTCGGCTACCTGTTCGGCGACGAGACGATCGAACCGGTGACGGGGCCGCTCGCGGGCGGCACGGTCACGGCGATCAAGTATCAGAACTTCGAAGTGAACGGCAAGTACCAGTTCACGCCTGCATTCTTCGTCGGCGCGCAATACGTGTACACGACGGTGCGCTACGACGCGACGACGGGCGCCGCGAAGCCGAAGATCCATTCGATCGGGTTGATGGCCGACTACAACCTGTCGAAACGCACGGACGTGTACCTGATGGGCGCGTACCAGCGGATTGCCGGCGACGCGACCGGTTCGTCGCTCGATCAGGCGTATATCCCCGGCGCGGCCGATCTGTCGTCGAACGCGAAGCAACTGATGGTGCATGCGGGGATCCGGCACCGCTTCTGACGGACCCCGGCCGGAAGGCGGCGGAGGCGGCCCGCCGCCTCTTTCGATTACTGCGCGACGCGAATCACGACCTTCCCGAAATGCTGCCCCGACTGCAGGTACGCATACGCCTGCGGCGCTTCGTCGAAGCCGAACACGCGATCGATCACCGGCTTGAGCCGCTTCGCATCGACGAGCCGCACGACGTCGTCGAGCATCGCGCGGCTGCCGACCATGAATCCGTGCAACTGGCGGACGCCGCCGATCAGCGACAGCAGCCCGAGTTCCGGCCCGCCGAAGCTGCTGAGGCCGCCGATCACCGACACGATGCCGCCCATCTTTGTCGCGGCGACCGAGCGTGGCAGCGTGTCGCGGCCGCCCACTTCGACGACCAGGTCCGCGCCCACGCCGTCGGTGAGCCGCAGCACTTCGTGTTGCCACTCGGGCGTGGCGTGATAGTTGATCGTTGCGTCCGCACCGAGTGCGCGGGCGCGTTCGAGCTTCGCGTCGCTCGACGATGTCACGATCGTGCGCAACCCGGCCGCATGCGCGAGTTGCAGCGCGATGATCGAGACGCCGCCCGTGCCGAGCAGGACGACGGTCGCGCCCGGCCCCAGCCCGCCGTCGACGAACAGCGCGTTCCATGCGGTGATGCCCGCGCACGACAGCGTCGCCGCTTCGTCATAGTCGAGATGCGCGGGAATCGCGACCAGCGCGGCTTCGTCGGACACGAAGCGTTCGGCCAGCACACCGTCGAAATGCGAGCCGGCCGACCCCGAGACTTTGTGCGGCGTGGCCGGCCCGTCGATCCAGTGCGGGAAATACGTGTTGATCACGCGATCGCCGGGCTTGAAGCGCGTGACATCGCGGCCGGTTTCGACGACTTCGCCGGCGCCGTCGGCGACCGGGATCAACGCTTCCGTACCGATGCCGAGATAGTCGCCGCGCGCGAACATCAGGTCGCGATAGTTGAGGGCGGCCGAGTGGATCTTCACAACGACGTCGGTCGGCCCGACCGGGCGCGGCGTCGCGTCGATGCGCCGAAGCCCGGCAACGCCGTCGCCCGGTTTAACTTGCCATGCATGCATGTCCGCTCCTTTTCGAGATAGTCCGGACTATCATAGTGTTGCGCAGGGGGACGCATTGGCGAGAATTCGGCCAACGATTGTCGCCGGTGTGGACACAAGCCTGTCATCCCAACGGAGCGGAGTTGCATGGACGAACGGCTGAGAGGCGTCGCCGAATTTGTCGACGTGGTGGAATCGGGCAGCTTCGCGGCGGCGGCGTTGCGCCTCGGCATCACGCGTTCGGCCGTCGCGAAGATCGTCGCACGGCTCGAACAGCGTCTCGGCGCGCGCCTCCTGCAGCGCACCACGCGCCAGCTCGGCCTGACCGACGAAGGGCTCGTCTATTACGAGCAGTGCCGGCGGCTGCTGGCCGAACTCGGCGAGACCGAGGCCGCGCTCGACGCGGGTCGCCGCGAGCCGGCCGGGCGCGTGCGGATCAGCGTACCCGTGCTGTTCGGGCGGCAATGCGTGGCGCCCGTCGTGCGGCGCCTCGTCGAGCGGCATCCGCGGCTCGAAATCGACGTGTCGTTCAGCGATCGCGTGGCCGACCTCGTGAACGACGGTTTCGACATTGCAGTGCGCATCGGCGCGCTGGCCGATACGAGCGCGCTCGTCGGCCGGAAGCTGGGCGTGCAGCGCATGGGCATCTGCGCATCGCCCGCATATCTGGACCGTCATGGGCGGCCGTCGGGGCTCGACGCGCTTGCGTCCCACGTCGGCATTGCATACTCGCGCGCCGGGCAGCCGACGCCGTGGCGGATCATCGGTACGGACGGCGCGGTCCACGACCATCGCACGGCCGGCCGCCTGCGGTTCGACGACCTGCAGGCGATCGCCGATGCGGCCGCCGCCGGTGCGGGCCTCGCGTGGTTGCCGTGCTGGCTGATGGCGCCCTACGTCCGTGACGGCCGTCTCGCGCTCGTGATGGACAGCGACAGCGTGTCGGGCGCCGAGGTGTACGCGGTGCGGCCGGCCTCGCGTCATGTGCCATCGAAGGTGCGCGTGGTCATCGACGCGCTGGTCGACGAGATTCCGTCCATACTGGCGTCCGATGACGCCGATGGCGAGCGCGTGCCGCAGCGCAGCGCTCACGCTCCGTAGCGACGCGGCACGTTCGGTTGACGCGGCGTATGATCACCCGCACAACGCACTGGCGGGGGCAGGCGGTCATGAACAGGAAGCTGCAGGTCGCGATCGTCGTCGGCATCGTCGCGACCGTGATCAACGTCGCGTATCACCTGATCCGTCGATGATGCGCCGGCCCGCACGCTATCCCGGCACGAAAGCGGCGGACGCTCACGCGGCGCCGCGAGGCGAGCGCGCATGACCGCGATCGGCACCCCGATGGCCACACGCCAACCCGGCTGGCTGCGCATCGCGCCTGCACTGTTCCTGCTGCTGTGGGCCAGCGGTTTCGTGTTCCTGAAGCTCGGCCTGCGCTATGCCGATCCGCTCACCTTCCTCGCGCTGCGCTATGCATGCGTGGTCGCGCTGCTCGCCGGCCCGTTCCTGTGGCTGCGTCCGCCGTTGCCGCGCACGCGGCGCGAATGGCGCAACCTCGTCGTCGTCGGCCTGTTGCTGCAGGCCGGCTATTTCGCGTTCACGTACCTGAGCCTGAAGCTCGGCATGTCGGCCGGCGCCGTCGCGCTCGTCACGTCGCAGCAGCCGATCCTCGTCGGTCTGCTCGCGCCGATGATCGCCGGCGAACGCGTCGGCGCGCTGCGCTGGCTCGGGCTCGCGCTCGGCGCCGCGGGCGCGGTGCTGGTGATCCTCGCGCGCTCGTCGGTCGATATCGCTTCGCCGTGGGCGCTGGCCTTCGCACTGCTTGCACTCGCCTGCATCACCGGCGGCACGCTGTGGGAGAAGCGCTTCGGCACCGACGTGCATCCGGTCACCGCGAACCTCGTGCAGTACGCGGTCGGCCTTGCCGTTACCGCGCCGCTCGCGTTCGCGCTCGAACCGATGCACGTGGAATGGACGGCCGGCCTCGCCGGTTCGCTTGCCTACCTCGTCATCTGCAATTCGCTGATCGCGATCTCGCTGCTGCTCGCGATGGTGCGATACGGCGAGGCGTCGCGCGTGTCGGCGCTGTTCTTCCTGATTCCGCCCGCGACCGCGCTGATCGCGCTGGCGGTGCTCGGCGAGACGATCGGTGCGCTCGCCTGGCCGGGCATGGCGCTTGCCGCGGCCGGGCTGTTTCTCGTGATGCGTTACTGAGCGACGGGTCTCGTTCGCGTCTCACATATCGAGAAGGCGTCCCGATAATTGACGCGAATTTCACGCGGCTCCTAGACTGGCCTGCATGACGCCGCGCCTCACGCGGCGCGACGATGCCGCGCACCGTGCGCGCATCCGCACCGTCCCGCGAGACGATGGAGACATGCCGATGACCGCTGCCGCCCCGCAGTTGCATGCCGCGACGATGCGGCGCCTGAACCTGCGCCTGATTCCGTTCCTGATGCTGCTGTATCTCGTCGCATACATCGACCGGTCGAACATCTCGGTCGCGGCGTTGCAGATGAACGCCGACCTCGGCCTCAGCGCCGAAATGTACGGGCTCGGCGCGGGGCTGTTCTACGTGACGTACATCCTGTTCGAAATCCCGAGCAACCTGTTCCTCGCACGCGTCGGTGCGCGCCGCTGGATCGCGCGGATCATGATCACGTGGGGCATCGTCGCGGCCGCGATGAGCGCCGTTCATACGCCGGGGCAGCTGTACGCGATGCGGCTGCTGCTCGGCGCGGCGGAAGCGGGCTTCACGCCGGGCATCATCTACTACCTGTCCGCGTGGTATCCGCAGAGCGATCGGGCGCGCGCGATGTCGTTCTTCTACATCGGCGCGACGCTCGCGTCGGTGATCGGGCTGCCGCTGTCCGGTGCGCTGCTGAACCTGAACGGCGTGCTCGGCCTCGAAGGCTGGCGCTGGCTGTTCCTGCTCGAAGGCGTGCCCGCGCTGCTGCTCGGCTTCGTCGTGCTGCGCCGCCTGCCGGACACGCCCGCGCATGCGCGCTGGCTGCCGGCCGACGAGCGCGCGTGGCTCGAGGCGACGCTGCGCGACAGCGCACCGCGCGAGCACCTGTCGCACGGCGTCGCGCTGCGGCGTGCGTTCGGCGACGGCAAGGTGTGGGTGCTCGCCGCGTTCTGGCTGCTGCAGGCGTTCGGCACGATCGGGCTCACGCTGTTCCTGCCGCTGCTCGTGAAGAGCCTGTCCGGGCAATCGAGCTTTGCGGTCGGCAGCCTGTCCGCGCTGCCGTTCCTGTTCGCGTGCGTCGCGATGTATCTGAACGGCCGGCATTCGGATCTCGGCGGCGAGCGCGCGCGCCATCTCGGCGTGCCGATGCTGCTGGCCGGCGCGCTGCTGGTCGCGGCGATCTACGCGCCGGTGTTGCCGGTCGCGTATGCGCTGCTCGTGCTCGCGGTCGGCTTCAACTGGGCCGCGACACCGGTGTTCTGGGCCGTGACGACCGAATACGTGTCGGGCCTCACGGCCGCCGCGTCGATCGCGCTGATCAATGCGGTCGCGAACATCGCGGGGCTCGCGCTACCGCCGGTGATGGGGCGCATCAAGGACGTTACGCATTCGTACGATCTCGCGCTGCTGCTCGTCGCGGTCGCGTTGCTGGCCGGCGGCGTGCTGGCGTTGCGGATCGCGTCGCGGCGCGCGATGCCGGTCGCGGCGGGGCGGGCCGGCTGATCGACTGGCGTGTGCGTGAGGTCGACGGGTAGCCGGCGGCGACCGTACGCGTTTTGCGACGCTGCGGCACAATCGGGCGGAGCACGCGCGCGCCGGGTGACCACCGGTGCGTCGCGCCGTTTCCGGACTCCTCGTCAAAGGCACGCCCATGTCATCCCGCACTTTCCTCGTTACCGGCGCATCGCGCGGCATCGGCCTCGCGACCAGCGCCACGCTCGCTCGACGCGGCCATCGCGTCATCGGTCTTGCGCGGCATGCGCAGGGCATCGACTTCCCCGGCGAATTGCTTGCATGCGATCTGGCCGACATCGGACAGACGGCGGCGGTACTCGCGCAGATCGGCGAACGTCACGACGTCGACGGCATCGTCAACAACGCGGGCATCGTGTTGCCGCAGCCGCTCGGGAAGATCGATTTCCAGTCGCTGCAGACCGTGTTCGATCTCAACGTGCGGGCCGCGATCCAGGTCACGCAGCACTTTGCCGATGCGATGAAGGCGCGTGGCTACGGACGCATCGTCAACATCTGCAGCCGAGCGATTTTCGGCAGCCTCGATCGCACCGCGTATTCGGCCGCGAAGAACGCGCTCGTCGGTTGCACGCGCACGTGGGCGCTCGAACTGGCCGAGCATGGCGTGACCGTCAACGCGGTTGCGCCGGGCCCGATCGAGACGGAACTGTTCCGCCAGACGCGGCCGGTCGGCAGCGAAGCCGAGCGCAAGGTGCTCGCGACGATTCCCGCGCGCCGGCTCGGCACAGCCGGCGACGTTGCAGCCGCGATCGCGTTCTTCCTGTCCGACGAAGCCGGCTTCGTCACGGGGCAGGTGCTGTCGGTGGACGGCGGCGGCAGCCTCGGCGGGCGCAGCTGACGCACGGCGGCGCGGGGCGTGCCGGGCGCCGCGCATCGCATATTCCCGCGCCCCGTTAGCATGTGACGAATCCGACTTTGGGCGCCGCGCGGGCGACGCTAAGATCGCCGATCCCTTAGATCGAGCGTCAACAATAATGAAAAAGTCCGCTGCGCCGTTGCATGCTTTCCGTTTCCGTGTCGTCTGCGCCGCGATCGCCGGCGCGGTGTCGCTGGCGTCGTGCGGCGGCGTCGACAGCGATGCACCGCCGCCCCAGGCCGACGCCACGCCGACCCCGACCCAGGCCGCGAAGCGCCCGAACATCCTGTACATCATGGCCGACGATCTCGGCTACTCCGACATTCATGCATTCGGCGGCGAGATCAACACGCCGAACCTCGACGCGCTCGTCGCATCGGGCCGCATCCTGTCGAACCATCACACGGGCACGGTCTGCGCGATCACGCGCGCGATGCTGGTGTCCGGCACCGATCACCATCTGGTCGGCGAAGGCACGATGGGCGTGCCGACCGACGAACGGCGCGGGCTGCCCGGCTACGAGGGCTACCTGAACGATCGCGCGCTGTCGTTCGCGCAACTGCTGAAGGACGCGGGCTACCACACGTATATCGCGGGCAAGTGGCACATCGGCTCGGGGATCGTCGGCAGCGCGACGGGCAGCGGGCAGACGCCGGACCAGTGGGGCTTCGAGCGCAGCTACGTGCTGCTCGGCGGCGCAGCGTCGAACCACTACGCGCACGAGCCGGCCGGCTCGTCGAACTACACGGAAGACGGCCGCTACGTTCAACCTGGCCAGCCCGGGCAGCCGGGTGGCGCGGGCGGCAGCCCGGCCGTGTTCTATTCGACCGATTTCTATACGCAGAAGCTGATCTCGTACATCGATGCGAACCAGCGCGACGGCAAGCCGTTCTTCGCGTACGCGGCGTACACGTCGCCGCACTGGCCGCTGCAGGTGCCCGACCCCTGGCTGCACAAGTACGCGGGCGTCTATGACGCCGGCTACGACGCGATCCGCAACGCGCGGATCGCGCGACAGAAGGCGCTCGGCCTGATTCCCGCCGACTTCAAGCCGTTCGACGGCCTGCCCGAGACGACGGCCGCATCGCCCGCGACCGCGAACAACGGCAGCGCAGCCGCGAAGTACATCAGCGCCGTGCATTCGGCCGCGGACGGCTACAGCGACTACGGCGCGGGCAAGGTCGACAAGCTGTGGGCGAGCCTGTCGCCGGCCGAGCGCAAGGCGCAGGCGCGTTACATGGAGATCTACGCGGGAATGGTCGAGAACCTCGACTACAACATTGGCCTGCTGATCCAGCACCTGAAGGACATCGGCGAATACGACAACACGTTCATCATGTTCCAGTCGGACAACGGCGCGGAAGGCTGGCCGATCGACGGCGGCGCGGACCCGACAGCAACCGACACCGCGAACGCGCAGGACCCGGTCTATTCGGCGCTCGGCACCGACAACGGCAAGCAGAACGCACAGCGCCTGCAGTACGGGCTGCGCTGGGCCGAAGTGAGCGCATCGCCGTTCCGGCTGACGAAGGGCTATTCGGCCGAAGGCGGCGTGTCGACGCCGACGATCGTGCGGCTGCCGGGCCAGTCGCAGCAGTTGCCGACGCTGCGTGCGTTCACGCACGTGACCGACAACACGGCGACGTTCCTCGCGGTCGCGGGCGTCACGCCGCCGTCGCAGCCGGCACCGCCGCTCGTCAACACGCTGACGGGCGTCGACCAGAACAAGGGCAAGGTGATCTACAACAACCGCTACGTGTATCCGGTCACGGGGCAGTCGCTGCTGCCGGTGCTTACGGGCTCGGCAACGGGTGAGGTGCATACGGCGCCGTTCGGCGACGAAGCGTACGGCCGCGCATACCTGCGCAGCGCCGACGGCCGCTGGAAGGCGTTGTGGACCGAGCCGCCGCTCGGGCCGCTCGACGGTCACTGGCAACTGTACGACCTCGCGTCGGATCGCGGCGAGACGACCGACGTGTCCGCGCAGAACCCGTCGGTGATCGGCACGCTCGTCAACCAGTGGAAGGCCTACATGAGCAACGTCGGCGGCGTCGAGCCGCTGCGTCCGCGCGGCTACTACTGATACCGGGGACGACACGATGCGGTTCCGCTTCTGGACGACCGGCGCGGCGCTGGCCGCCACGCTGTTCGCCGCCGCGTTCGCGGTGGGCTATGCGAATTCGGCGGCGCCGGCCGGCGGCGCGTTCGACGACTTGAATCACGGCCGCGCGCTTGCGCCGCTCGGGTCGGAACGGCAGTGCGAGCGTTACTCGGGGCTGCCGGCGAAGTGGCGCGACGACCCGCAGGCCGGGATGGTGCACCTGCGCGGCGGCGCGTTCGTGTTCGGCAGCACGCGCGGCTATGCGGACGAGCGTCCGGTCGGCGACGGCCGCGCGCGCGTCGGCGGCTTCTGGATCGACCAGACCGACGTGACGATCGCGCAGTTCGCCGCGTTCGTGCAGGCGACCGGCTACGTGACCGAGGCCGAGCGGCAGGGCGGCGCGGCGGTGTTCCATGTGCCGACGCGCGACGAGATGAATGCGCGCGACCTCGCGTGGTGGTCGTGGGTGAAGGGCGCGTCGTGGCGTCATCCGCGCGGGCCGGGCAGCGACGTGGAAGGGCGCGGCAACCTGCCCGTCACGCTCGTCACGCAGCGCGATGCGTTCGCGTATGCGCACTGGCTAGGCCGCGATCTGCCGACCGAAGCCGAATGGGAATACGCGGGCAAGGCCGGCCGCGACGATGCGTCGCTCGATGCGGCGCCGCGCGATGCGCAGGGCAAGCCGGCCGCGAACTACTGGCAGGGTGCGTTTCCGGTGCTCGACACGGCCGAGGACGGACATGCGGGGCTCGCGCCTGTCGGCTGCTACGCGGCGAACGGCTTCCGGCTCTACGACATGATCGGCAATGCATGGGAATGGACGAAGGACGCGTACACGGGCCCGCATCAGTCGCACACGAACGGCGACACGGCGGCCGTCGCACCGCCGACACGCCGGCACGATACGCCGATGGTCATCAAGGGCGGCTCGTTCCTGTGCTCGCGCGATTACTGCGTGCGCTATCGCGCGTCGTCGCGCGAACAGCAGGAAGCCGATCTCGGTGCGTCGCATATCGGTTTTCGCACGATTCTGAGGGATGCATCATGACGAAGGGCTTCGTGCGATTCGTTTCCGTGTGGTTGCTGGCCGCGTGCGGCGTCGTGCATCAGGGCGCGGCCGTTGCGGCCGAAACCGCTGCACCGGCGGTGCGCGTCGGCGTCACGCGCGGCGTGCATGCGCAGATCCTGGACGAAGTGAAACGCGTCGCCGCTGCGCGAGGATTGGGTGTCGATGTCGTCGAATTCGACGATGCATCGCGCATCGACACGGCGCTGGCCGATGGCCGGATCGATGCGGCCAGCTTCGAGGATGCCCAGCAGCTGGCCGCGACGCGCACGCAGAAGCGCTACGCGCTGACCGAAGTCGCGCCGACCGTCACGTTGCCGATGGCGTTCTATTCGCGCAAGCTGAAAAGCCTGAACGAACTGCAACCGGGTGCGACGGTGGCGCTTCCCGCCGATCCGCGCGGGATGGCGCGTGCGCTCGTGCTGCTGCAGAACGACACGCTGGTGACGCTGCGCGAAAAAGCCGGTCTGCATGCGACGCTGCGCGATGTGACCGGCAACCGGCTCGGGCTGAAACTCGTCGCGCTGCGCCGCGATCGTCTGTACGCGGCGCTCGACACGGCTGCATTCGTCGCGATCGACAGCGACGACGCGGCACGCGCCGGGCTGCAACCCGCGCGCGACAGCATCAGCCTCGAGGATGCGCGCTCGCCGTATGCGAACGTGCTGACGGTGCGCGACGCCGATCGCGCGAAGCCGTGGGTCGCGCAGCTCGTTGCCGCGTATCACTCGGACGACGTCGCGCGCTTCATCCTCACGCGCTACCAGGATTCGGTGCGGCGGCCGTGGTAGAGACCTACCTGCTTGCGTGCAACGCATGCGGACGCTGCTGCAACAGCCCGCCGGCGCTGTCGTTGCGCGAGCTGTTCCGGCATCGGCATCGCTTCGTCGGCGCGCTGACGGTCCGCCGCGTGCCGAGGCGGCGGATCGGCGAGCGCTGGCGTGCGGGCGGGCGAGAGCATGCGCTCGATGCGGATGACGTCGCGGCGTCCGATGCGCTGGCCGACCGGCTGTTCCATCGCATCGGCGGCGCGCATGGCGAATGGGTCGCGCT
Organism: Burkholderia arboris; assembly: GCF_902499125.1. Lineage (GTDB taxonomy): Bacteria > Pseudomonadota > Gammaproteobacteria > Burkholderiales > Burkholderiaceae > Burkholderia > Burkholderia arboris. The sequence goes on along the minus strand of NZ_CABVPX010000011.1, from coordinate 202,087 downwards.
GACGCTGCAGGGCTACGACTATCCGTCGCTCGGCCGTTGCGCGGCGCTGGCCGACGACGGCCGCTGCAGCGTGCATGCGAACAAGCCGTCGATCTGCGGCGCGGTGCCGCTCGATCCGCTGCTGCCGGACCGGTTGCAGTCGCGTGTGCTCGCCGCGCGGCGCGACGACGCGGCGTGGCTGGGCGCGAGCTGCATCGTCGACGCGGGCGCGGCACAGTCCTCCGTCGAGTCTTCCTTTCCGATTCCGCTGGTAACGGCCGGGCAGGTCGCAGACCGCGCGGCGCTCGACGCACATCGCGACGCACTCGTGTTCGAGCGCGCGGTGTGGCGCGATGCCGTGTTCACCTCATTGACCGATGGCGGGCAGGATGGGCGTCATGCGCTGTCGCGGCTTGCGCCAGGCGGCTACCTGACCGTGTCGATCGTGCCCGTCCTGCTGACGGTTGCATCGGTTTCCGCGCATTGCCGCGCGCTGTGCATCGACTTCATCGACGCGCAGCGTGCATTGATCGGCGCAAACATCGAAGCGGCACTCGCGCGCCGACGTGCCGACGACCGGCCAGCGACGCATGAGTTGCGCGGCTTCGCGCAGGCGCTCGAACGGGCGCGACTGGCGCTGGCGGCCATGCCGTCGCCCGCCGCCGGCGTGTGTGACGATGCACGAAGGATCGACGCGTGGCTCGACGACCGTCTCGTCACCGATCCGCTCGCCGCGTAGCCGCTGCGCGACGATCTCGGCATGCCGCGGGTGCCTTACACTTGGCGCTCTTTCAACCGTCTCCCATGGAGCGTGCATGTACGCGTCGACCTTCATTTTCCGTGCCGGGCAGTACGACGACGAGTTCCACCGGCTCGACCGGCAGATCGCCGACATTGCGCGTGCGACGCCCGGCTATCTTGGCGAGGAAACGTGGGAGAACGCCGAAGCGGGGCTGATCCAGAACGTTTACTACTGGGAATCCGAAGCTGCGCTTCAGCAGTTGATGCAGCATCCGGCGCATCTCGAAGCGAAAGCAAAGCAGGCACGCTGGCTGGACGGCTATCGCGTCGTGATTTCGAAGGTACTGCGCGAGTATGGCGACGGCAAGCTGACGCAGCCGCAGGCAGGACAATCCGCGTCGCCGGCTGTCTGATTCATTTCTTTCGCATTACATATAAATAACAAGCGAAGATTCCGACGCGCCCGCATTCGTCTGCGGGTTTCGGCGGCATCGCGTGCAATCAATTTTTCATCAAGCATGGCTAAGGTGGCGGGGCTTCACGTCGTCAGTCTGTCCACAACAACATCCCCACTCGATGTCGTACGGAGCCTTGTCCATGCCGAATGTCGCCTTGTCCGCGAAGCGCCGCCGCACGTTGCGCGATCGAACTGTTCCCGCCGTTGCACTCACGCTGATTGCCGCCAGCCTCGGTGCGCAGGCTGCCCCGACTGACGGCGGCGAAAGCCGCTTCGTACCGGGTTTCCTGGTGCTCAGCCGCAGCGTGTACGACAACGTGTCCGCCAACGTGCAGCCCGGCGCGATCCTGCCGCCGAACTGTGCAAAGACCACCGGCGGTTGCGGCGCGGCGTCCGGCGCGCCGAACGACGGTACCTATCCGTACGTGTGGAACAACGATCGTTACGACGGCAGCTTCGGCATCACGTCGCGCATCTTCCTCGACCAGATCACGCCGGCAGGCGGCACCGTCGGCACCCTCGAAGTGCCGAACAGCCTGCAGAAAGGCTTCGCGCACGACCAGATGGTGACGAGCTTCAGCTCGAAGTCGGAACTCGGCCTGCACCTGTCGGCCGACGGCAATTACCTGACGTTCATGGGTTACGTCGCGCCGGTCAACACGATCGACGTGTCGAACTCGAACACGCCGATCGCCGTCGATACGACGAACCCGGACGGGCAGAACTTCTACCGCGCGATCGCGCGCGTCGATCGTCACGGCCATTTCCGTTTCACCGAGACGAATGCGTACAGCGGCAACAACGGCCGCGCGGCGATCCTGAACAACCGCGACGGCCGCGAGATCTACTACACGTCGGGCAATGCCGGCAACGGTGCGAATCCGCAACCGGACAACGTGATCCTCGGCGCGGGCGCGCAGCTGATCGACGGCGCGAAGCATCGCGAAGCGCAGCAGGACCCGGGCGTGCCGACGCCGCTCGCGAGCTTCTCGGTCACGGAACTCGGCGCGAAGGCCGACAAGATCGGCAAGGACGACAACTTCCGCGGCATCGCGGTGCACGACAACGTCGTGTACTACACGAAGGGCAGCGGCGGCAACGGCGTGAACACCGTGTACTTCGTCGATACGACCGGCGCGGCATGCCCGTCTGGCGTCGGCGTGCCGTCGCCGAAGGCCGTGCTGCCGACGGCGCCGCTCGCAGTGAACGCCGCGACGTTGCAGGCGACCGGCCTGCCGAACAACATGTGCGTGCTGGCCGGCTTCCCGGCCACGCCGAACAAGACCGCGACGACGCTGTCCTACCCGTTCGGGATGTGGTTCGCCGACGCGAACACGCTGTACGTCGCGGATGAAGGCGACGGCTACACGGGGGGCGCGGACCTGTACACGCATGCGGCCGCGCAGACGGGCGCCGGCCTGCAGAAGTGGGTGTACGACGCGGGCGCGAAGCAGTGGAAGCTCGCGTACACGCTGCAGAACGGGCTGGACCTCGGCAAGCCGTATTCGGTGGCCGGCTATCCGGTCGGCAACAACGCGGCGACGGGGTTGCCGTGGGCGCCGGCGACGGCTGGCCTGCGCAACCTGACGGGGCGCGTCGAGCGTGACGGCACGGTCACGATCTGGGCGATCACGTCGACGGTCAGCGGCAACGGCGATGTCGGCGCCGATCCGAACCGGCTGGTCGCGGTGCGCGACGTGCTGCGCAACATGAGCGCGACGACGGCTGCCACCGAGAAGTTCGCGGTGCTGCGGACGGCGAAGTTTGCGGAAGTGCTGCGCGGCATCTCGTTCGCGCCGGGCACGGAACCGGGCCGGTCGCACTGACGCGGGTGATGCCCGGCTGACGCACGCGGCGTGCGCACCAGCGAACCCACGCAAAAATGCCCCGAAGGCCGGATGGTCTTCGGGGCATTTTTTGGTACTCCTGCGACGTATGTGTTCGCGATTGCTTTGATGATCGGGCCATTCGTGGCCCGGTCGGGCCAAAAGTGGCCCGGTAAATTTCTTTTACTTTCAAACGATTGGTTTTGAGCGGGCCACGAATGGCCCGATTTCCCCTCGAAAAAAACGATTTTCGCGGCTTCGCGTTCCCCGTCGCTTGTCCGAAAGGCAGGGTGTCGCTGCTAATGTTCTGATATGAAAGGATTAGTTATCGATTCACGGAGATTGGCATAGCAATTGCGTTAGCAATGCAGTCATCACTGATGGCAACACGGTCAGAGGGCCGTGTCGGTTCCAACAACAAGGACTGCATCCATGCCGACTCCCGCTTATATCAGCATTCAGGGCAAGACCCAGGGCAACATCACGCAAGGCGCCTTCACCGCCGACTCGGTAGGCAACGTCTATCAGGAAGGTCACGAAGACCAGATCCTGGTCCAGGAAGTCGAACACTTGATCGCCACCCCGACCGACCCGCAGAGCGGCCAGCCGTCGGGCCAGCGTGTGCACAAGCCGTTCACCTTTACCTCGCCGCTCAACAAGGCCACGCCGCTGCTGTATCAGGCGCTGGCCTCCGGTGAAATGCTCCCCGAAGTGGAAGTGAAGTGGTACCGCACTTCGACCGAGGGCAAGCAGGAGCACTTCTTCACCACCAAGCTCGAAGACGCCACCATCGTCCACATCAACACCGTGTTGCCGCATGCGCAGGACGCGACCAAGGCCGAGTACACCCAACTGGTCAAGGTCGCCATGGCTTACCGCAAGATCACCTGGACCCACGCCATCGCCGGCACCGAAGCCTCGGACGATTGGCGCAAGCCCCAGGAAGCCTGAGCCTGGTCCACTCCGTGCGACTGGCGCGAGCGCTGGTCGCTCACTTCAGCATGTAGATCGCCAGCCCGGTAACGGGCTGGTAAGGAATGCTCATGGTTGATCGAACCGACCTGCGTTTTACCTTCGCCGCTGGCGATGAATCGTTCGAAGTGGTGGAGTTCACGCTGCATGAGGGGTTGTCCGAGACCTTTTTGTTGCAGGTGGAACTGGCTAGCGCGAATCCCGCCATCGACTTCGGTCAGGTGTTCGACTGCAATGGCCTGCTCACGATCTGGCAGGGCGGCGCACCCGTGCGTTACGTGCACGGCGCGGTGTCAAGTTTCGTGCAAGGTGACACGGGCTTTCGACGTACCCGGTATTCCGCGGTCGTCGAGCCGCGCCTGGCGCGACTGAAGCTGTCCTCCGACTGGCGCATCTTCCAGACGTTGAGCGTTCCGGAGATTGCGCAGGCCGTGCTCAAGGCGCATCACCAGACGCTGGATTACGAGCAGCGCGTCACCGCCGAGCATCTGGCACGCGAATACTGCGTGCAGGCCGGCGACACCGATTACGATTTCATCGAACGCATCCTGCGCGAGGAGGGCTTTTTCTACGCCTTCCAGCACAAGGCCGACGGCCACCGGCTGATCCACTGCGATCGACTCTTTATCTTCGGTCGCCAGCAGGGCGAGCCGGTGCTGTATAACCCCACACCCGGCGGCGACCAGTCGCAGCCGTGCCTGCGTACGTTCGCCTATACCGAGAACGTGCGCACCGCGCGCCAGGTGCAGCGTGACTACACGTTCAAGAGCCCACGCTATCCGCACGAATATCCGCGTGAGGGCACTGACCTCGATCACCAGGGCCGCGGCTACGCGCGCTACGACTACCCGGGCCGCTACAAGCACGAACCCAGCGGCAAGGCCTTTACGCAGGACCGCCTGCGCGGCCATCGTCGCGATACGCGTATCGCGCGGGTTAGCGGCGACGATGCGCGCCTGCAGCCGGGCATCGCGTTCGACCTGACCGGCCACCCGCGTGAGGACATGAACCGCGGCTGGCGTCCGGTCAGCATCATCCATCACGGCAAGCAGTACACCAGCCAGGAGGAAGAGAGCGCTGACGCGCGGCAAGGCACGCACTACCGCTATGACGCCGTACTGGTGCCGGACGATACCGAGTGGCGCGCCGAGCCGCTGCCGCGCCCGCGCATCGACGGCCCGCAGCCGGCGACGGTGGTGGGCCCCGAAGGCGAAGAGATCTACACCGACGAGTACGGCCGGGTGAAGGTGCAGTTCCCATGGGATCGCGACGGCAAGCACGACGAGCACAGCTCGTGCTGGATCCAGGTTGCGCAGAACTGGGCCGGTGCGACCTGGGGACATATGGCGATTCCGCGCATCGGGCAGGAAGTGATCATGGTCAACCTGGATGGCGATCCGGACCAGCCTCTCATCATCGGGCGGGCGTACAACCGCCTGCAATTGCCGCCGTACGAGCTGCCGCGACACAAGACGCGGATGACGATCAAGAGCCAGACGCACAAGGGCGAGGGCTTCAACGAACTGCGCTTCGAGGACGAGGCTGATCAGGAGGAAATCTATGTCCACGCTCAGAGGGATCAGAACATCCACGTCAACCACGACGAAACCACCTTCGTGGGCAACGACCGCAGCGAGCAGGTCGAGCACGACGAAACGATCGCCATCGGCAACGATCGCAAAGAAACCGTGGGTCGCGACGAGCAGGTCACCATCGGTCAGGACCGGCGCCACGACATCGGGCAGGACGACTTCCAGGCTATCGGCCGCAACCACACGATCCACACCGGCAAGGATCGAACCGAGGAAGTCGGCAACCATCGCCGCGACAAGACCGTTGCCGATCACACGGTGGATATCGGTGGGCATCTAACGCAGCGCGTGCAGGGCCGTGCCGAACTGGAGGCGGGGCAAGCCATTCGGCATCGCACCAAGGTTGTCGAGTTGCAAGCCGGCGAGGTAATCCGCCTGCGTGGCCCCGGCGGCACGATCACGCTGGATGGCAGCGGCGTGGAGATCGAGGCCATCGCCATCCGCGTGAAGGGCCCAATGGTCCAGGATCGTAAGGGTGCTGGGCACGCGCTTTCGCTATCTGGCGATTCGGTATTCGGTGATCCGCCGGATGACGCTTTCTACCTGACCTTCTCGGGCGATGCCTAAGCACGCGGAATTTTATGGCTAACTACAAATACCCCTTCAAGGACAAGGCCGGAAAGGACGTGGTCGACGCCGATGTCTACTACAGCGCACTCGGCATGGCCAGCGGCGGCTATTACGTGTTCGGACCGTCGGGCGCACATAGCGGCATTCACTATGAGTCGGCGATGGCCAACCTACTGTCCCTCGACGAGGGCATCGGCGCCATGACCAAAGGCGAAGTGGTCGCCTACCGGATCAATCGTGACTACCCGACCTTCCCCGGGGCGGCCAAAGGGCCGACGACCGCCGAATCCACCTCGGCCGGCTTTAGTACCGGCTTTGTTCTGACACGGCATACGTTGGAATACCCGACCGGCAATAAGCTCACGTATTTCTGCTTGGCAATGCACCTGCGTTCGTTTGGCGAATACGAACGCATGGGGAGTGTGGTCAAGCGCCCCGCGTACTGGCCGGCCAAGATCTGTCGCGTCAAGGAAACCGCCAAAGAGAAACAAACTGTACCGAAAGGGGCCACCGATCAGCCGGTCATCGGTTTGAGCGTGCGTGCAAAACCTTCGTTCGCCAAAGACTCGCCCGTCCTTGGCTACCTGCCACACGGTGCTCGCTTCACGGTACTCCAGCGCGACAAACAGTGGGTCAAGATTAAGCGCGTGATCGAGAAAGCGATCGTGCCGCCATCGACCGCGCAGACGGAGGTGCCCGCCACCGCGCATAGCGGATGGGTCTCGATGAGCTGGCTGGAAGCACTAGGCCAGGCGCCGGAGGACTTTGATGTCGTGGTTACGCCAGCGAGCCCGCCGGCGGTCAAAGCTGAGGAACTGCTGGGCCACATGGGTGAGTACCGGCGAGTACAGGATCCGGGGCAGGGCCGCAAGCTGATGCACCACGAGATCATCGTCGGCCCGGAACTGCGCGCCTTTCTGGAAAAGAGTCGTGCTGCTGCGGCAAAGGCCACGCCTCAGCAGAAAACTCTGCTGCGGGTGGCGCCAGATACCCAGTTGCATAACCCGGTACTCGCACCACCGCAGGCTGGTTTGTTGCCGGTGAATACCATTGTCGCGCTGGATGGTACGCCGCCTGACGATGCGCTGTACGTCAAGGTCAAGCCTATGGGGGCGATGCAGTGGATCGACCGCAAAGCCAAGTTGCCGACGGGTGCCAAGGAGGCCAATCTGTTCCGTCTCAACGATGGGGCCGTGTACGCGGCAGCGGAAATTGTTCGCGTGCCGCGGCAGGGGACGGTCGGTCAACCTGGAGCTACGCGCTTCCGCGGGGTTTTCGTCGAGGCTATTAGTCAGACGCCCGTTTGGATCACCAAAGACACGTACGCCACGCTGGTCGGTATCCAAGGACGTAAATTGCTGACGGCCGATCTGCCGCAAGGGTGGGGAAGTTTTCCACTGACGTTCGCAGCCAACGGCCCCAAGAACGGTGTGCAGCCGCAGCATGTGTCGCGGCTCATGATGCAGCAATCGAGACCGGACAGACAAATCCCCACGGAACTACCCAAGGTGTTTGCCCTGGATGAAGCGGGTAACGGCTGGTGGCAGGTGCAACTGAAAACCAGTGGCACCACCGCCATCGGCTGGGTAGGCGAAGTGGGCCATGCTGGTGTTTCCCTGCACTCGCCGCATGAGTGGGTGGACTTCAAACTGATTGAGTCCAAGCCAACCACGGCCGCCTACGGCAGCTATTTTGCCGACTTCAAGCAGATGGAGGAGTTTCAGCGCGGGCGATTGGGAATGAAGGACGCCGATCTCGACGTGCCGCTGCGCGAAGTGCGAGCGCTGCTCGATGCCGATCACGACGGTCAGCTCACCTTGGCCGAAGTGAAGGCAGCTCAACGCGATCACGACACCATCCGCCAATTATCGCGTGTGATCCTGCGCTATCCGAGTGAGTGGAAGGCAGACAAGAAGGCGTGGGATGCCTACGATGCGCTGATTCCCCCGTCATCTAAGACGGCTTGGGAGGCGGAGAAAGCGCGTATCGCACAGTTAGTGTGGTGGGATCAAGTGGCAGGAAAAGTAAAGGGCTTTCCGGTTAAGCCGTTTGTCTTCCACATCCATCCCGTCGCCATGGCCTGCAGTTTCTCTGGATATGCGGCAAGTCGCTTGTCGCGGAAAGGTTTTTGGTTCATCTACTCGCAAGAGGCACGCGAAAACGTTTCGAATGTACTGCATTGGCCAGGTGGCGACAGTGGCGTGACTCTCGGACCTGGATATGACATGGGGGAAAGAAGTGCCCCGAGCATTCGAGGGCAAATGCTAAAGATTGGACTCTCCGAAGCCGTGGCTACCGGAATTTCAGGTGCAGCAGGTTTGACAGGTGCTGCGGCAAAGAAGTTTGCCTCGGAAAACAAAGGCCTGGTTCGGCTTGATCGCCAGCAAGAAGCGGAGTTGCTGCGTGTCGTCGTACCCGCATATGAAAAAATAGTGATAAGAGATATAGATCGGGTTCTCACTCAGAACGAGTTCGATGCGCTCACTTCATTTGCTTACAATCCTGCCGGTCGGTGGCGTAGTCTGGCGACACTGATTAATGCGGGGGATCTTAGCTCTGCCGTGAGAAAGATAAGGGAAGGGGCGTCGTCGGGTGGAGTGGTGCTAGGTGGTCTGGTGAAGCGGCGGGAAGATGAAGTTAATCTTCTGATCGATGGTCGTTACGAATTTCAAGGTGAGGCCATTTCGATTCCATATTTTTGATCAATATTGCATCTTGAAAAATCAAGGCATTTATAAAGCAAGGGTGGAGTGTGAGTAAGGTGCTCGTGGTCTTTCTATTTTTTATATCGCTACCAGTGGTGCGTGCGGGTGAGTTGCCTGGAGGGTTGATTGGGAAATGGGAGGTTGTTGAGATTCATGTGAACAAAAACTTTGGTGGGAGAGTGAATTACGGATGGGATGATCCGAGGCTTAAGTGGAGATTGTTTAACTTCAGTAGTATCGAGATATCCAATAATACACCAGAAGATGAGACGAATTGCGTGACTCCCGAGATTTCGCCGGAGGACGTGAATTTTGACGATTTCCTAAGGGTGTATCTCGGCGGATACGGAAAGAGTTCGTCAAGATCTCCGACCAAAGACTATGAACTTGGCGTGGCCGGAAACACGAACGTGCAAGTGATGCATGTGCTTTGCGGACAAAAGCATTGGAATGGCTTGCTTGGTGGTATTTACGACAACGATCGAGACAACAACGGTTCGTGGTTGCTTATGATGAGCAAACAGCGGGTGTTGCTAAGCTGGTACGACGAGACGATCTTGGTGCTCTCTAAGATCGCGTCAGGTGCCAAGCCCTCGCCCTCCTTTGCTTGCTCAAAGGCCACGCTCCCTACAGAGTGGGCTATTTGCGGGTCGTTTGAATTGGCGGGATTCGACAAGAGCGTCGATTCCGCTTATCGCGTGGCGTTGCGGGACGCGCAGCAGTCTTCGGAAAGTATTGTCGACATTCAGCGCCAGCAGCGCGCTTGGCTCAAAGAGCGTAACCGTTGTGGAAGTAATTCAAACTGCATCCAAGCGGCAATGAAGAAACAACTAGACGGGTATCGGGCCGCGTATTTAATGGAGAGTCGCTGACGATCATGAATGACGACGCGCGTTGCATTACCATTAGAGTCTGCATGCTTTGCTTCCTGCAAATCGGAGCGGTAGAGGCGGCGGAACCAAATTGCGTACACGAGCAAGTCACCAGCGGTCAGGACCGACGCCACGACATCGGGCAGGACGACTTCCTGAGCGTCGGCCGCAACCACACGATCCACACCGGTAAGGACCGAACCGAGGAAGTCGGCAACCATCGCCGCGACAAGACGGCTGCCGATCACACGGTGGATATCGGTGGGCGTCTAACGCAGCGCGTGCAGGGCCGTGCCGAACTGGAGGCGGGGCAAGCCATTCGCCAACGCACCAAGGTTGTCGAGTTGCACGCCGGCGAGGTAATCCGCCTGCGCGGCCCCGGCGGCACGATCACGCTGGACGACGGCGGCGTCACTCTCGACGCCGTGGTGATTCGGCTCAAGGGCCCGCTGATACGCTAAAGCGCAGGCGGGCGAAATGCGCGAGCGCTTGAGTTACTGCGTGGTCAAGATGCCCAGCGAATGGGCACGGAACGATTTCGACAAGCGCTGGAGCTGGCTAAAAGGCATCGAAGGAGAGAGCGCCGTTGCAAACATTGTGTTTCCGATGTGCCTGGGCGATCCGGCGTATGAAAGGCTTAAGCGCCATCACCAGGCCTTAGCGTTTTGGGAAGATGCGGTGGAGAAAGGGCTGACGCTCGAGAAGGAGCATTATCATTTTCATCCGCTGCAGTTTGTTGAGGCGTTCAAGATCTGCGGATGGCTGAGTGAGGATGAGTTAAGGCATGTATATCCAAGCACATATAAAAGAATAACTGATGGCGGGTCTGATGAGGTCGCGCCACGAGCGCTATCTGATAGTCGAAGAGAAAAATACAGAAAACAAATTAATAGAGTAATTCGAAAATACTTGATCATCCAAAACATGAAGAGAATGTCTCATTTATTTGGTCAGGGTGCGGAAGAGTCGAGAACTCTAACTTGGATGAGCGAGCAACGCACAGAGGCGAGTTGCAATCAACTATACGGAGGAAAACTTGGCAATGATCTCCCGGGAGACGGTTATAGGTATAGAGGTCGCGGCCTAAAACAGCTAACGGGTAAATATAACTACTCCGAATACTGGGTATATAGAGGGTGGATTGATCGACGTTCATTTACTGCTAACTGGTGGGCTCCTCATCATCCAAATGCCAATAGGCCAGTTATAGATGGTCCTGCACCTGATTACATTCTCAGTGACGATTTTACGACAATCGATGCGGGAGGGTGGTATTGGGAGGCAACGCCTAATCGTGGTGCGCCACATAATGGGAGCACTATAAATGTTCTTGCGGATGATAACGTAATGGACACGGCGGCCGTGCGGGCGATAACTGTTCAAATTAATGGTGCGGCTGGGGCTCTAAATAATCGTGTATATCATACGCTTCGAATCCATGAAATATTCGGCGACACTCTGTGATGAGAAAATTATTTGCGGCTGTAATTTCAATTTTACTCGCAACTCAGTATGCCTTTTCGGAGGAGGGCCGGGCGATTATTTTGCGAGGCGTAAAGTTTTCCTATCCGTCGGATTTTTATTTTGGGAGTCCGGTGCTGATAAATAAAAATGATTATGATGTAGTTGAGATAAGGGGGAAGGTTAAATCTCCGTTCCCTGTGGATAATCTAGAGCTGTGTTCTCTAGGGCTGGTGAGGTGCTCGGAGGTAACTGGTCAATATGTGATCGAGGAGTTGGGGCGACGAGTTATTTTGGGTGGATATGCTGATGAGGTTTATATTTCAAAAACTAATGGTTGGACATTGTATGAAAGTTATCCTCTGTGCCAAAATCCGGGGGTGGGTGGAAAGATTAATGGATTGGCCGGGCAATGCTATAAGTCTGTGCTTAACAACGGCGAGAAGGTTGTTGTCATTGGGGGTTTTCTTGGAGATGCAAGTTCATGTAGGCCTGACAAGAACTGCTGGAAGAGGCAAGTCATTCGATTTAGATTAATCCAGGATTCCGTTTATAAAGAAAATTAAGGATGGCTCATCTTCCTTGGTCGGTACTGCCTGTGGGCCACACCTAAGAAACACTCATCGTCACGCTGAGCGAATTGTGCGGGGCTATCACACTTGCCACGCACGGCACCAGCGGTACGCTGCGGGGCAGAACGGACGAAGTTGAAGGGGCCTACAACCTCTACAAGACTCTAACGGATATGGTCACTGCGCGCCTGCTCGGCGATCTGCTGGTAGCGGCGGACAACGGCAACTGTGGGAAACAACGTAAGTTTTACCAGGAGCCATCGCAAGTCTCTCTGAGTGCCGGCTAGAGTCCTCGGGGGCAACTAGCAGTTCGAAGGCGTACGGGGAAAGCGCCGATGATGGTTAAACAGACAACATCTGCAAGGACATCATGGAGGGATCGTGACTATCTTCGTGCGACGAAGCGTGCTTATCGCTGTACTGTTTTGGGTCTCCACAGCGACTGCGGGGGAGGTCTATCGCACCGTAGAGGATAAAGAACTGACTGGTCGAAGCCCCGATCTGACTCGGGTAATCATTAGTCATAGGTCGTTTTCTGTCTACAAATCCTTGGGTTGTCGTTTAATAGGCGAGCGAATCGATTTGGATGGCAGGGGCAAGGTATTTCTATTCACCACGGAAGATGCGTGTGGGTGGGGTTCCGCCCTTGGCCCTATTTGGATTGTGCGTGTGGGAAATGATCATGTTGGCAAGGTGGTTTTGGATGCCAGAGGCTACTCTGTTGTAGGTAAATCAGGGTCCTCGCGTGGGATGCTCAATATAGAAGTTCAAAGTGGCAATGCGGCGTTTATAGCAACCCAAAGCTACCGTTTTGATGGTGTGCGATACAGAGCCGTCGGTTCACGACGAGGCGCGGGGGCACCGGATGGTGTTGTTGATTGACAAAAAAGCATCGTGCTCTTTGCCGACAAAATGACGGATAGGTTCAGGCGACCGGATCGGGAAATAAAGCTGCGCCCGTCCGCGGCACCAGCGAGACATACTGTCAGGAAACCGAACAATGTAGATCGGTGCGACCCACGCCTCAAAGCGCTTCAACCAACCTCCGCGTACTCTTCTCGCAATACTCATGACACGCCGCCCGCGCGGCGATCGACGCGCCGTGCACGAACCTTGGCGCATCCGCGCGCCGCGACATCGACACGACGATCGACGGCGGCGACGGCTGCAGCGGCAGCTCGACAACCTCACCGCTTTCAATCAGCGCATCGACGAACAGCACCGGAATCGCGGCGACGCCGAAACCGTCGCGCACCAGCTGTACGATCACCGAGATCGACGGCGAGCCGGTGATGCGCGTCTCCGACAGCGGCACGCCGTGCGCGTGCGCGAGCGTGCGCACGATGTCTTCGAGTGCGCGATGGGGCGCGGTGCCGCGCCCGTAGGTGAGGATCGGCTGGCGCAGCACCTGCCGCGCGAGGCCCGTGCGCGTGTTCGGCAGCAGCCCGGTCCGGGCGATCCAGCGCACCGGGTAGTTCGCGAGCGCATCGCACACGACCGACGCCTCGTCGCTGCCTTCCACGCGGATGATCAGGTCGAGTTCACCGGCCATCAGCCGGCGCTGCAGCACGACGCTGACGTCGACGGTCAGGTCGATTTCCAGTTGCGGATAGTCGGCCGCCAGCCGCCGCATATAGTGCGGCAGCCAGCTGTGCACGACGGTCTCGATCACGCCGAGCCGCAGCTTGCCGCGCAGCGCGCTTTCGCCGGACGCGGCAGCCTGCAGCTCCTGCGTCGCCTCGACCACGGCTTTCGCGTAGCCGAGCAGGTACTCGCCGTTCGGCGTGAGCCGGAATTCACGGCTGTCGCGATCGACGAGTACCGTCTGCAGTTCGTCCTCGAGCGCCTTCAGGCGCTGCGAGATCGCGGCCGGCGTCGCGTGCAGCGCTGCCGCGGTCGTGCGGAAGTTGCGCAGCTTCGCGAGCGTGACGAAGGTTTCGAGAAAACGCGTGTTCATGGCGGTCGGACAAAAGGGTCGATGCGCAGCTTGCCGGTGAGGAAAAGTGAACGGGACCGGGGAAAACCCCAAGATCCGTTAAGAAATTCTATACAAGAGACGCAAAAAAACTCGTTGGCGACAAAATTTTTTCTTTTCTATTCTTCGCCGTATCCGATGACACGCCACCGTCATCCCGACGCCACCCCGATCTGCGACCGAACATCATGACGCCTTCCGAATTCCGCCAGTCCGTGCGCCACGGTGCGTTCCGCGGCCCGACCGCCGGCCACTGCGGCCCGTTTGCGCAAGCGAACCTTGCGATCCTGCCCGACGCGGCCGCGCACGATTTCCTGCGCTTTTGCCAGGCGAACCCGAAGGCATGCCCGCTGCTGGGCGTTGGCGAACCGGGCGCGTTCCGGATCGACGCGCTCGGCGAGGATCTCGACATCCGCACTGACGTGCCGAGCTACAACGTCTACCGTGACGGCCGGTTGACCGAGCGCGTCGAGTCGCTGGAAGCGCTGTGGCGCGACGACTTCGTCGTATTCGCGATCGGCTGCTCGTTCTCGTTCGAGGACATGCTCGCCCGCGAGGGGATCGGCCTGCGCCACGTCGAGGAGGGCCGCAACGTGCCGATGTACCGCACGTCGATCCCGAACCGTCGCGCGGGGATCTTCGGCGGCCAGCTGGTCGTGTCGATGCGGCCGATGCGCGGCGCCGACGCGATCCGCGCGGTGCAGATCACGAGCCGGTTCCCGGGCGTGCACGGCGCGCCGATCCATATCGGCCACCCGCAGGAACTCGGCATCGCGGACCTGAACGCACCCGAATTCGGCGACGCGGTGACGATCCGCGACGGCGAGCTGCCGGTGTTCTGGGCGTGCGGCGTGACGCCGCAAACCGCGCTGATGGACGCGAAGCTGCCGATCGCGATCGCGCATACGCCCGGCCACATGCTGATGACCGACATCACGAACGCGTCGCTGGCCGTATTCTGAAATCCGGGCCGGCAGAAAGACACGCATGACACACCGCACGCACGATCGCCATTCGAACGCGCATAACGACAGGAGTACCACCATGGAAAGCAAGACCCTCGCGGCGCCCGCCGCGGAGCCCGCGAGCCCCGAGCGCAGCGGCCTGTTCTCGTGGTACGCCGATGCGCAGCCGCGCGAGCGCCGCGCGTTCTGGAGCTGCAAGGTCGGCTACATGCTCGACGGGATGGACACGCAGATGCTGTCGTTCGTGATCCCGACGCTCGTCGCGACCTGGGGCATCTCGCTCGCGGACGCCGGCTTCATCGGCACGATCACGCTGCTCGCGTCGGCGCTCGGCGGCTGGATCGCCGGCATCCTGTCCGACCGGATCGGCCGCGTGCGCACGCTGCAGCTCACGGTGCTGTGGTTTGCGGTGTTCACCGCGCTGTGCGGGCTGGCGCAGAACTATCACCAGCTGCTCGCGGCACGCGCGCTGATGGGCTTCGGCTTCGGCGGCGAATGGACGGCCGGCGCCGTGCTGATCGGCGAAGTGATCCGCGCACGCGATCGCGGCAAGGCGGTCGGCCTCGTGCAGTCGGGCTGGGCGATCGGCTGGGGGCTGTGCGCATTGCTGTATGCGCTGCTGTTCTCGGTACTGCCGGCCGAGCAGGCGTGGCGCGCGCTGTTCCTCGTCGGGCTTGCGCCGGCGCTGCTGGTCGTCGCGATCCGCCGCTACGTGAAGGAGCCGGACGTCTACGAGAAGGAGAAGGCTGCGCAGGCGAAGGTGGCCGATGCGCCGCGCCTGACCGAGATTTTCGCGCCGAAGCTGATCACGACGACGCTGCGCGCGGCGCTGCTGACGACGGGCGCACAAGGCGGCTACTACGCGATCACGACGTGGCTGCCGACCTTCCTGAAGACCGAGCGTCACCTCACGGTGATGGGCACCGGCGGCTATCTCGCGATGATCATCTTCGGCTCGTGGGTCGGCTACCTGACGAGCGCGTACCTGACCGACCGCCTGGGCCGCAAGCCGAACTTCATCCTGTTCGCGGTCGGCTCGATGGTGATTGCGTTCGCGTACACGTCGCTGAACCTGACCAACGCGTCGATGCTGTGGCTCGGCTTCCCGCTCGGCTTCTTCGCATCGGGCATCTTCTCGGGGATGGGCGCGTTTCTCACCGAACTGTTCCCGACCCGCGTGCGCGGTTCCGGCCAGGGCTTCTGCTACAACGTGGGCCGCGCGATCGGTGCGCTGTTCCCGTTCCTGATCGGCGCGCTGTCCAAGCAGTACGGGCTCGGCACGAGTATCGGCATCTTCGCGGTCGCGGCATACGGCGTGGTGATCGTCGCCGCGCTGACGCTGCCCGAGACCCGCGGCCGCGAACTCGACGCCGCGTAAGCGGCGGGGCGGCCCGCCCTTCGTTTTCCTTCCCCTTTCATCGACACCGTGACACGGCGCGCGACGCGCGCCGTGCGGCGGCGTTCGTCCCTCGATTCAACGACGCATCGACCCGACATCATGACTGACCGACACCTTTCCCCCGTTCCCTCTGACGCCGCGCGCTGGCAATTCTGGATCGACCGCGGCGGCACCTTCACCGACATCGTCGCGCGCCGGCCCGACGGTACGCTCGTCACGCACAAGCTGCTGTCGGAGAACCCCGAGCAGTACCGCGATGCGGCCGTGGCCGGCATCCGCCACCTGCTCGGCCTCGCGGCAGGCGAGCCGATCACGCCCGCGCACGTCGACATGGTGAAGATGGGCACGACGGTCGCGACCAACGCGCTGCTCGAACGCAAGGGCGAACGCACCGCGCTCGCGACGACGCACGGCTTTCGAGACGTGCTGCGCATCGCATACCAGAACCGGCCGCGCCTGTTCGATCTCGACATCGTGCTGCCCGACGCGCTGTATGAAACCGTCGTCGAGATCGACGAGCGCGTCGGCGCGCATGGCGACGTCGTCGTGCCGCTCGATGTTCAGGGTGCCGAAGCGTCGCTGCGCCGCGTGTTCGACAGCGGTGTGCGTGCGCTCGCGATCGTGCTGATCCACGGCTACCGCTACACCGCGCACGAACGCGCGCTGGCGGAGCTGGCGCGCCGCATCGGCTTCACGCAGGTGTCGGTGTCGCACGAGGTGTCGCCGTTGATGAAGATGGTGTCGCGCGGCGATACGACCGTCGTCGATGCGTACCTGTCGCCGATCCTGCGTCGCTACGTCGAGCAGGTCGCGCACGAGATGCCGGGCGTGAACCTGCAGTTCATGCAGAGCAGCGGCGGGCTGACGCGCGCCGATGCGTTCCAGGGCAAGGACGCGATCCTGTCCGGCCCGGCCGGCGGCATCGTCGGGATGGTGCGCGCCGCGCGCGCGGCCGGCTTCGGCCAGGTGATCGGCTTCGACATGGGCGGCACGTCGACCGACGTGTCGCACTACAACGGCGAGTTCGAGCGCGAGTTCGAGACGCAGGTGGCCGGTGTACGGATGCGCGCGCCGATGATGAGCATCCACACGGTCGCCGCGGGCGGCGGCTCGGTGCTCGGCTTCGACGGCGCGCGGCTGCGCGTCGGGCCCGAATCGGCCGGCGCGAACCCGGGGCCGGCCGCGTACCGGCGCGGCGGCCCGCTGACGGTTACCGACTGCAACGTGATGCTCGGCAAGATCCAGCCCGATCATTTCCCGCGCGTGTTCGGCCCGCATGCGAACGAACCGCTCGACCGCGACGGCGTGGTCGCGAAGTTCGCGGCGCTCGCCGACGAAATCCACGCGGCGACCGGGCGGCGCGAGACGCCCGAGGCGCTGGCCGAAGGTTTCCTGGAGATCGCGATCGGCAGCATGGCGAACGCGATCAAGAAGATTTCCGTGCAGCGCGGCCACGACGTGTCGCGTTACGTGTTGACGACGTTTGGCGGCGCGGGCGGCCAGCACGCCTGTGGCGTGGCGGACGCGCTCGGGATGACGCAGGTGTTCGCGCATCCGCTCGCGGGCGTGCTGTCCGCGTACGGGATGGGCCTGGCCGACCAGACCGCGATGCGCGAGCGCGCGGTCGAGGCCGTGCTGTCCGGCGCATCGTTGCCGGCGCTGAACGCGGCGCTCGACCGGCTGGCCGACGAAGCCGTCGGCGCGCTGCTCGAACAGGGCGTGCCGCCGGAGCGGATCGCGACCGAGCGGCGCGTACACCTGCGCTACCAGGGCACCGATTCGGCACTCGACGTGCCGGCCGGCAGCGTCGACGCGATGCAGCAGGCGTTCGAGGCCGCCTACCGGCAGCGCTACGCGTTCCTGATGCCCGGCACGCCGCTCGTCGCCGAACTTGCATCGGTCGAGGCGATCGGGCGCTCGGACGCACCGGTCGACATTGCGCCGCTGGCGCCGCGCGGGGCGGGTGAGGGCACGACGCCGCGCGCGGATTCCGCGGTGCGCTTTTATTCCGGCGGCCAATGGCACGACGCGGCGCTGTACGTGCGCGACACGCTGCTCGCCGGCGACGCGATCGACGGCCCGGCGATCGTCGCGGAGAAGAACGGCACGACCGTCGTCGAGCCCGGCTGGCGTGCTGAAATGACCGCGCAGGGCAACCTCGTGCTGACGCGCACGACGCCGCTGCCGACGCGCCGCTCGCTCGGCACCGATGCCGACCCGGTGCGGCTCGAGATCTTCAACAACCTGTTCATGTCGATCGCCGAGCAGATGGGGCTGCGGCTGCAGAACACCGCGTACTCGGTGAACATCAAGGAGCGGCTCG
The DNA here is from genome assembly GCF_902499125.1 of Burkholderia arboris. Taxonomy (GTDB): domain Bacteria; phylum Pseudomonadota; class Gammaproteobacteria; order Burkholderiales; family Burkholderiaceae; genus Burkholderia; species Burkholderia arboris. The sequence continues at coordinate 183,678 of NZ_CABVPX010000011.1, read as the reverse complement.
ACTTCTCGTGCGCGATCTTCGACGGCGACGGCAACCTGATCGCGAACGCGCCGCACATGCCCGTGCACCTCGGCTCGATGGGCGAGAGCATCCGCACGGTGATCGAGCGCAACCGCGACCGGATGCGCGACGGCGACGTGTTCATGCTGAACGACCCGTATCACGGCGGCACGCACCTGCCGGACGTGACGGTCATCACGCCGGTATTTGCCGACGGCTCGGACACGCCGCTGTTCTACGTCGGCTCGCGCGGCCACCACGCGGACATCGGCGGGACGACGCCGGGCTCGATGCCGCCCGATTCGACGCATATCGACGAGGAAGGCGTGCTGATCGACAACTGGCAGCTCGTGTCGGCCGGCGTGCTGCGCGACGCCGACACGCGCGCGCTGCTCGTGTCGGGCCGCTACCCGGCGCGCAACGTCGAGCAGAACATGGCCGACCTGCGCGCGCAGGTCGCCGCGAACCAGAAGGGCGTCGACGAGCTGCGCCGGATGGTCGCGCAGTTCGGCCGCGACGTCGTGCTCGCGTTCATGGGGCACGTGCAGGACAACGCCGAAGAAGCCGTGCGGCGCGTGATCGGCGCGCTGCAGGACGGCGCGTACCGTTACCCGCTCGACAACGGCGCGGAGATTCGCGTCGCGATCCGCGTCGACCGCGCGGCGCGGTGTGCGGAAATCGATTTCACCGGCACGTCCGCGCAGCTCGACAACAATTTCAACGCGCCAAAGGCCGTCTGCATGGCCGCCGTGCTGTACGTGTTCCGCACGCTGGTCGGCGACGACATCCCGCTGAACGCCGGCTGCCTGAAGCCGCTGACGGTGATCGTGCCGGCCCGCTCGATGCTGAACCCCGAGTATCCGGCGGCCGTCGTGTCGGGCAACGTCGAGACGTCGTCCGCCATCACCAACGCGCTGTACGGCGCGCTCGGCTGCGTCGCATCGAGCCAGGGAACGATGAATAACTTCACATTCGGTAACGAGAAGGTCCAGTACTACGAGACGATCGCGGGCGGCAGCGGCGCGGGCGACGGTTTTGCGGGCGTCGGCGCGGTGCAGACACACATGACGAACTCGCGGCTGACGGATCCGGAGGTGCTCGAATGGCGCTACCCGGTGCGGCTCGATTCGCACCGGATCCGTGCCGGGTCGGGCGGCGGCGGCCGCTGGCGCGGCGGCGACGGCGCGGTGCGGCGGATCCGCTTCCTCGAGCCGATGACCGCGTCGATCCTGTCGAACAACCGGATCCATGCGCCGTTCGGCGCGGCGGGCGGCGGCGCCGGCGCGCTCGGCCGCAACACGATCGAGCGGGCGGACGGCACGGTCGAGGCGCTCGACCATATCGGCCGCGCGCAGATGGCGCCGGGCGACGTGTTCGTCGTCGAAACGCCGGGCGGCGGCGGCTACGGCGTGGCCGGCTGATTCGAGCCCCCGGCGCGGATGCCCGCGCCGGGGGCTGAAAACATTGCAACGGACTGGGGAATAAAACCACGCATTCACGCGCAAACGGAATCAAAAATGGCCGAAAACCGGATCGCCGGAAAGCGATCCGACCCTGCCGGAACGGTGCGGAAGCGGTCGAATCCCGATATATCGGATCCGACCGGAAACGCCCGCCCGGCGGGGCTTTCGGTCAATCTCGCCGGCCCCGTTCCGCACTGCCGCAACCGATGTTTCGCACGCCGCCAATCATGAAAAATCCGGCTTGCCAATCGAGTCACGATTCCTTGACACTCTGCTCTAAATGTGAGTGCCAATCCTCATCGTCATTTGATAAGATGGCTCTCATCATTCGTTAGGCAGAACCTGCGCGCATCACGCGCGAACGCCGGGTCGCATTAGCTGGAAACAAGTACGGGACGAGGACCGCTGTCACGGCAATCGCGGCTGCCCTGCCGGGAACGCGCACTGCGCGGCCCGGGAAGGCGGTCGGCCAACTCGCCTCCGTCTACACTGTGCGTTTTTTCTGGATCGGGGCGCTCCATGGATGACGAAAACGATAGCGCGGTGCTCGAGGCGCACGTCGGTACGCGCAGCCCCTGCTGGCGCCTCGGCAGCGACAGCAATGCGCTCGAGCTGGCCGCCGTGCGCGGCCTGACCAACGTCGCCGTCGCGCTGACGGGCGAGCAGGCCGCGCGCATCCGTGCGCTGACGGGCGTCACGTCGCATCTCGTGCTCGAGATCGCGCTGTTCGGCAATCCGGTCAGCCTCCATCTCGTCGGCAAGAAGCTCAACACGACCGACTGGGCCGGCACGGCGTCGGCCTATTCCGATACGGTGTCCGTCGCGGGCGATCTCGCGCACGGGCTCGCGTTCGCCGAGCAGGTCGTGTCCGAAGTGAATTCGCTCGTCGTGATCCTCGACCGCAACGGGATGGTCCAGCGCTTCAATCGCCTGTGCGAGGAAGTGACGGGCAAGCGCGAGGTCGACGTGATCGGCCGCAGCGCGTTCGAGCTGTTCATGAGCCCCGAGCAGGGCGCGCAGTCGCGCACCAACATCACGGGCTTTTTCGCGAGCAACCAGTCGTACGCGGTCGAGCGCTACATCAATACGGTCAACGGGCCGCGTCTGTTCCAGTTCCGCAACAAGTTCGTGCAGAGCGGCAGCGGCATCGAAGAGCAGTTCCTGATCTGCTCGGGCATCGACATCACCGAGGAGCGCACCGCGCAGCAGCGGCTCACCGAGCTGGCGAACACCGACGTGCTCACCGGGCTGCCGAACCGCCATGCGATCAGCGAGCAGATCCGCGCGGCGATCGACGCGGAGAGCCCCGACACGCGCGGCCAGGTCGGCATCCTGTTCCTCGACCTCGACAACTTCAAGCGCGTGAACGATCACTACGGGCACATCACCGGCGACCGCCTGCTGCAGGATGTGTCGTCGATCATCAGCGGCTGCCTGCCGTCCGGCGCGACGCTCGCGCGGCTCGGCGGCGACGAGTTCCTCGTGCTGTTCGAGCACGGCACGCGTCCGCTGCTCGAAGCGACCGCGCAGATCATCCTCGAGCGGCTGCGCACGCCGATCCACCTCGGGCTGATGGAGGTGTACACGAGCTGCTCGATCGGCATTGCGATGCATCCGCAGCACGGCGATTCGCTCGAGACGCTGATCCGCAGCGCCGACACCGCGATGTACGTCGCGAAGGAAGAAGGCAAGCATACGTACCGCGTGTTCTCGCTGGAGATGAACCAGAAGGTCGCGAAGTACATGTGGCTCGACACGAACCTGCGCAAGGCGCTCGAGGAAGAGCAGTTCGTGCTGCACTACCAGCCGGTCGTCGATATCGCGACGGGCGACGTGCACGGCGTCGAGGCGCTGATCCGCTGGCAGTCGCCCGATCGCGGGCTCGTCGCGCCGATCGAGTTCATCCGCTTTGCGGAGGAGTCGGGGCTGATCGCGCCGCTCGGGCGCTGGGTGATGCGTACCGCGGCCGCGCAGGCCGCGGCGTGGAAGGCGAAGGGGCTCGGCATCCGGATCGCAGTGAACGTGTCTGCGCGGCAGTTGCAGGACATGAACATCGTGCACCAGTTCGCGTCGATTCTCGACGGTGCGGGGCTCAAGCCCGGCCTGCTCGACATCGAGCTGACCGAGAGCTGCTTCATCGAGGACGAGGAATCGGCGATCGGGCTGATGCGGCAGTTTCGCCAGCTCGGAGCGGAGATCCATCTCGACGATTTCGGCACCGGCTATTCGTCGCTGTCGCAGCTGTCGCGCCTGCCGCTCGATGCGATCAAGCTCGACCGCACCTTCATCACCGGCATCGACCGCAATCCGCGCTCGCAGGCGCTGGTGCGCTCGGTCGTGTCGCTTGCGAAGGCGCTGAATTTCGCGGTGATCGCCGAAGGCGTCGAAACGCATGCGGAAGCCGATTTCCTCAAGCAGCTCGACGTCGATCACGCGCAGGGCTACTACTTCGCGCGGCCGATGCCGGCGCAGGCATTCGAGGCATGGCTCGCGGAGACGAGGAAGCTCAGGCTGATCGCCTGAGCATCGTTCGCCTGAGCGTCGTTCATGAAGGGGCGCCGCCCGCAAGCGGCGGCGCCCGTCGCGTTACACCGTGCGCAGCTTCGACACGCGCCGGTTCTGCAGCATCACGAGGCGTTCCATGTACGCGAGATCCTTCGGCTCGATCGTGAACGCCGCATGCACCCATGCTTCCGTGATGTCCATCAGCTCGGAGCGCGTCAGCTGGAACACCCGCTCGCGCGCGCGCAGCATCGCGCGCACGCCGTTCAGCTTCGGCTTCATCACGTCGATGAAGGTGCGCGTCGCGAGATACGCGTCACCCGCGTCGAACGTCTGGTCGACCAGGCCGCGATCCTCGTACCACTCGGCGGCGTGCGCTTCACCGGTCGCGATCAGTTGCTCCGCAATGCCCCGATCGGCCTTGCGTGCGACGAGCGAATAGCCACCCATGCCGGGGAACAGGTTGAACGCGATCTCGGGGAACCCGAGCTTCACGCCCTTCTGCGCGAGCATGTAGTGATGCGCGAGCGCGGCCTCGAAACCACCGCCGAGCGCGCTGCCCTCGACCATCGCGATCGAGATCGCCCCGGTGCCGAAGCCCGTGTAGATCTCGTACACGCCGTCGATGCACGAGCGCGCGTAGGCCATCAACTGGTCACGCCGGCCGCTGCGGATCGCGTCGACGAAGAAGCTCAGGTCGCCGCCGACGTTGAACAGCTCGGGGACGAGCGAGCCCGTCACCCAGAAGTCGAACGTGAGGCCCGAGTCGCGTGCGACGCGCGCGAGATGGATGATGTCGGTAACGAGTTGTTGGTTAAAGCACGGCCGCGGCTCCGATCGCAGCATCATCCACATGACATTACGGCCCTCTTCGTAAAAGGCAGTCAGTTGCGACAGTTCGCCGGCTTCGTAAAACGGGCGGCACGCCGGATGGGATTGGAGTTGCATGGTATGTCCTCGTGAGATGTGGTTTTTGAAGACCGCCGCGCCCGGTGCCCTGCGGGGAATCGGGGTGCCCGCAGGGCGCCGGGGGCGAGGCATCGCCATTGTTGCGCGCACAAACTCGACGGATGTGTTGAGTGGGTCACCCGATCGCGCCGTCGGCGATCACGCGGCGGCGGGAAAGCCGGTTACACGCGAATGCATCGGTGCACGACCTGCGTGCAAGGCGGGAAGCCGGTTTCGGGCGGATTTGGCGCGGGACGGGCGTGACTTGGCGGGCTGCGAAGGTATTTCGCGTGTGAATCTATTTCGGGGCGGCCGGCAGCGACGGCGATGCAGAACGATCGTCGCTGCAACGGAAACCGGATGGCCGCGATCGCGGTGCGCGGCACCGTGACGTTGCACACGGCGCGGGCGATCGTGATCGGGGCATCGGCAACGAGACGTCGAATTCGTTCGTCATGCAGATCGATTGGCGAAATCGTCGTGGATCGATGCATGCGTCGGGCGTGCGTGACGTGCCGGTGGCCCGATCGGGTTCGGGCACGGGTCGCAGTACGGCCCGCGCACCCGGTGCAACGGCGGGGCATTCCGTACCGTCGGCTCGTCCGTCCGGGCCGCAATTCGGGCAGGGTATTCACCGATCGCGGCGCGGTTGCATCGAAATTTTTCGACGTTAGAATCCCGCGCGCGTCCTGATTGTGCCGCGCGAAGGCGCGCGCGGCGCCCCGCCCATCCTCATGCCGATGCGCGTTCACGGGAACTTGCCAGGATCGGCCCGGATCGGCCACCATTCGCTTCCGGCCCGACTGCGTCATCCCGCCGCGGTCCGGCCACATACCGACAGAAATGCCAGCTTGCACCGCGCGGCCGACCGAATCGGCGCGCGCGACCGGCTTGGAGGAGAACACCCATGTCAGAAAAACATCGGATCCTGGTGCTGGACGACGATCCGGAAGTGCGCGTCTGGCTGAAGAGCGTGCTGGAAGAGGCCGGGTTCGACGTGTCGGCCGTCGACAGCGCGGCCCGGATGCAGCAGCAGCTCGCGGCCGCGCCGCACGCGCTCGTGATTCTCGACCTGAAGCTGCGCGGCGAGGACGGCCTGACGGTCGCCCGCGAGCTGCGGCGCCGGTCCGACGTATCGATCATCATGATCAGCGGCCTGGGCGACGAGACGGATCGGGTGCTCGGCCTCGAGACCGCGGCCGACGATTTCGTCACGAAACCGTTCTCCGGGCGCGAACTGATCGCGCGGGTGCGCGCCCAGCTGCGGCGCACGATCGAGCTGTCGATGCCGCGCCCCGCGTCGAACGGCGGCGGCCCGCGCTACTGCTTCGACGGCTGGACGCTGGACCTGGCCGCGCGCACGCTGACGCACAACGGCGGCCCGTGCGCGCTGACGCAGGGCGAATTCGAGCTGCTCGCGGCGATGGTGCAGCAGCCGTCGCGAGTCTGGTCGCGCGACCAGTTGCTCGAACATACGCGCGGCTTCGGCATCGACGTGTACGACCGGACGATCGACGTGCTGATCCTGCGCCTGCGCCGCAAGATCGAGCCGAACCCCGAGCAGCCCACCTATATCCGCACGCAGCGTGGCATCGGCTACGTGTTCGCGGTGCCCGTCGTGCGCGTGTGATGCGATGCGCACGACGGTGAGGATGTTGCCGCCCTGGAGTGTCCGGGCCAAGCTGACCGCGACGTTTCTGCTGCTGTTCGGCATCACGCTCGCGGTCGTGGTGGTCGGCGTGCTCGGCATGCGCGCGAACCAGAACGCGCTCGACGAATACGAGGCGAACGTCGTGCCCGAGATCGCCCGCGCGCTCGAGCTGTCGGACAAGGTCGCACAACTCGCCGCGGTCGCGCCGAGCATGATGCTGACCGATTCGCCGGACCTGCTGCACAACGACACCGAGCTGATGCGCGGCCTGCTCGGCGATATCCGGCGGCTGTCGCCGGGCTTCGGCAAACAGCCGGGCCCCGCCGCGAAGGCGGGCGAGCAGCTCGCGGTGATCGACGATCTCGACGCGATCGACCAGGATCTCGCCCGGCTGCTGATCGTGTCGGGCCGGCAGCGACAGCTCAAGGAGGAGTTGAGCGCCCTGCGCCTCGCGAACGACCGCATCGGCGACGGCATCGCGCGCGACAAGAGCGTGATCGCGCAGCAGGCGCCGACGCTGCTCGAGATCTGGGCCCGTACGGCCGGTGCGCTGCAGGCGGCCAACGCGGCGGAGCTCGGCAGCGCGGAAAGCGACAACGAGGCACTGTGGCTGCGCGTGCGCGAACGCGCCGAAGACCGCCGCCAGCCGGTGCTTGCCGAGGCGCTGCAGCAACTCGACGGCGGCGCGCGCAGCGTGTTCGCGGTGCGCCGCGAGTTTCTGTCGAGCGAAGCGCAGACGGGTTATCTCGTCACGCTCCTGCGCGGCCACGCGGATCACCTGAGCGGCAAGTCGGCGCGCTACGTCGAGCGCTTGCGGCAGATCGCCAGCGAGCGCAGCGACAAGGTGCGCAAGGTCGCGGTCTCCAGCCAGTCGGGCCTGTTGCTGCTGGCCGTCGCGGGCGTCGTGGTGGCGTTGCTCGGCGTCGCGTATGCGAGCCGCATCCTGCACAAGCTGCAGGCGATGACGCGCGTGATGGCGCGACTCGCGAAAGGGATCACGTCCGACCGGATGCCGTCGACGCACCGGCCGGACGAGATCGGCGAGCTGGCGCGCGCGTTCGAGGTGTTCCGCACCAACCTGATCGAGAAGGAGCAACTGACCCACGGGCTCGAGTCGCAGCGCCGCCTGCAGGAGTCGGTGCTCAACTCGATGAACGACGGGGTGTCGGTTCACGACACGCACGGCAGCCTGATCGCGTGGAATCCGACCTTCGCGACGCTGCTCGGGATCGACCCGGGCACGCTGTACGCGGGCCTGTCGCTCGCGATGCTGCGGCAGGCCATGCATCAGCCCGCGCGCTGGCGCCAGGTGTCGCGCGAGACCGCGACCCGCACATCCGACGGCGCGCGCATCGCCGCGTCGGCCGAACTGCACCTGCGCGACCAGCGGACCCTCGAATTCCACTGCCAGCCGCTTCCGGACGGCGGCTGGGTGGCGGTCTGCCGCGACCTGACGAGCCGGCGTGCGGTCGAGGCCGAGTTGCGTCAGGCGCAGAAGATGGACGTGCTCGGCCAGTTGACGGGCGGCGTCGCGCACGATTTCAACAACTTCCTGGTCGCGATACTCGGCAACCTCGAACTGCTGCTGCCGCGGCTCGACGGCCAGCAGGATGCGCAGACGATGGCCGAGCGGGCGCGCCGCGCGGCCGAACGCGCGTCGCGGCTCACGCGGCGGCTGCTCGCGTTCGCGCGGCGCCAGCCGCTGCAGGCCGAACGCGTGTCGGTCAGGGCGATGCTCGCGGAGATGCTCGATCTCGTCGAATACTCGGCGGGCCAGCGGGTGGCCGTCGTGCTGGAGCCGGCCACCGACGCGATGTGGGTGAACGTCGACCGCGGCCAGCTCGAGAACGCCGTCCTCAACCTGGCGCTCAACAGCGCCGCCGCGATGCCGGTCGGCGGGACGCTGGCACTGGCCGCGCGCCGCGCACCGGCGTCCGACGGTGCGTCCGCGCCGCACGCGATCGTGCTGAGCGTCACCGACACGGGTTGCGGGATCGCCCCGGTGCTGCTCGACAAGGTAATCGAGCCGTTTTTCACGACCAAGGCGGCCGGCGAGGGGAGTGGGCTCGGGCTCAGCAGCGTCTACGGCTTCGTGCGCCAGAGCGGCGGCGATCTGCGCATCCACAGCGAGGTCGGCCAGGGCACGCGCGTCGAGCTGTGGCTGCCCGAGAGCGCGCCGCCCGAACGGCGCGCCGCGCCGGCCGTCACGGTGGCCGCGCCCGTTACCGGGCAGGCCGGTGCCCGTGTGCTCGTGGTCGACGACGATCCGGAGGTGCGCGACACGGCGCTCAGCCAGTTCGCGGCGCTCGGCGCGCGGGCCGACGCAGTGGCGACCGGCGACGCGGCATTGCGCTGGCTGGCCGAGCACGGCCCCGTCACGCTCGTGCTGTCGGACATCTCGCTCGGCGCGGGCGGCAGCGGCATCGCGTTCGCGGCGCGGCTCGCCGAGCGCTGGCCGGCGCAGCGCGTCGCCCTCACCTCGGGCCTGCCGCCCGAGATTCATCAGACCCATCCCGACTGGCGCGCCGACCTGCCGTTCGTGCCGAAGCCGTTCGATCTGGCGGCGCTCGCCGCGCTGCTGGGCTGACGCGCGACGGCGATTGTTTCGATTGTTAATGGCGCGGCGCGTTTCCGAAATTTTCGATTAACCGGACTGGAGTCTCATAGACCCACGGCACCCGGCGACGCGCTTGCGACACCGCGGCGCACGATTCGAACGATTCGAAAAAAACTGGAGACACCGAATGATGAAGCTCAAGGCAGGTTTGCTGACGATGGCGCTCGCGATGACGGCCGCCACGGCCGCCAGTGCCGGTGCGGCGACGCTGCGGATCGCATGCGGCGCAGCCGGCGTCGACCAGGACATTTGCCAGGTCTCGGCGAAGCGGTGGGCCGAGAAGACCGGCAACGAGGTCGAGTTCATCAGCATGCCCAATAACTCGAGCGAAACGCTGGCGCTCTATCAGCAACTGCTCGGCGGCGGCTCCGACAAGATCGACGTGATGCAGATCGACACGGTCTGGCCGGGCATCCTAGCGAACCACCTGATCGACCTGAAGCCGTACAGCAAGGGGCTGGAAAGCCAGTCGTTCCCGAGCATCGTCGCGAACGATACGGTGAACGGCAAGCTGGTCGCGATGCCGTGGTTCATCGATACGGGGCTGCTTTACTACCGCAAGGACCTGCTCGACAAGTACCGCGTGAAAGTGCCCGCCACGTGGGAGGAACTCGATGCCACCGCGCGCAAGATCCAGTCGGGCGAGCGCGCCGCCGGCAACGAGAAGGTCTGGGGCTACGTGTGGCAAGGGCGCGCATACGAAGGGCTGACCTGCGATGCGCTCGAATGGGTCAGCAGCTACAACGGCGGCACGGTGGTCGACGACAAGGGCCGCGTGACGATCGACAACCCGGGTGCGATCAAGGCGCTCGAGCAGTCGGCGAAATGGGTCGGCACGATCAGCCCGAAGGCCGTGCTGAACTACGGCGAGGAGGAAGCCCGCGGCGTGTTCCAGGCCGGCAACGCGGTGTTCATGCGCAACTGGCCGTACGCATGGGCGATCGCGAATCGCGCGGGCAGCCCTATCAAGGGCAAGGTCGGCATCGCGCCGCTGCCGAAGGGCGGCGCCGACGGCCGCCCGGCCGCCGCGCTGGGCGGATGGCAGCTCGCCGTGTCGCGCTACTCGCCGAACCCGAAACTGGCCGCCGATCTCGTGATGTACATGGCGAGCGCGGACGTGCAGAAGCTGCGGGCGATCCAGGGGTCGTACAACCCGACGATGCCGGCGCTCTACCGGGACAAGGACATCCTGCAGGCCAACCCGTTCATGGCCGATCTGCTGCCGACCTTCAGCACGGCGGTCGCGCGGCCGTCGACCGTGACCGGCGCGAAGTACAACCAGGTCAGCAACCAGTTCTGGAATGCCGCGCACGACGTGCTCGCCGGTAGCGACACCGCGGCGGGCGCGCTCGCGCGGCTCGCCGCCACGCTCAACCGGCTCGCGCCGGGCGGCAGCTGGCACTGAGCGCCGCGGCGCGCGATTGATCGATCGGGCCGGCTTCCGCAGGGCGCCGGCCTGACAGGAGACATCGAATGAGAACCGGAAGCATCGAAATGAGTAGCACTCCTGCATTCGTGCAGGCACCCGTGCGGGCCCGGGCCGGGCTTGCCCGCGCACGCCGGCGCCAGGCGTGGCTGCTGGTGGCGCCCGCGTTGCTCACGCTGGCGGCCATTGCCGGCTGGCCGTTGCTGCGCACGGCGTGGTTCAGCCTGACCGACGCGCAACTGTCCGACCTGTCGCAGCGTCATTTCGTCGGCCTCGACAACTATCTCGGCGCAGCGGGCGTGCTGCGCGACCCGGCGTGGTGGCAGGCCGTCGGCAATACCGTGCTGTTCGCCGTCGTGTCGGTCGTGCTCGAGACGGCCACCGGCCTCGGCGTCGCGCTGCTGCTGGACGTGCCGTCGCGGCTGCGGACGCTGCTGCGCGCGGCCGTGCTCGTGCCGTGGGCGATCCCGACCGTCGTGTCGGCGAAGATCTGGAGCTGGATGCTCAACGACCAGTTCGGGATCGTCAATGCGATGCTGATGTCGATCGGCGCGATCCAGGAGCCGCTCGCTTTTACCGCCGATGCGCGCCTCGTCTTCCCGACCATCGTGCTCGTCGATGTGTGGAAGACCACACCGTTCATGGCGCTGCTGATGCTCGCCGCGCTGCAGACCGTGCCGCGCGATTGCTACGAGGCTGCGCGTGTCGACGGCGTGCCGCGCTGGCGCGTGTTCCGTTCGGTGACGCTGCCGCTGATCCTGCCGGGCGTGCTGGTCGCGATGATTTTCCGCTCGCTCGACGCGTTGCGCGTGTTCGACCTGATCTATGTGATGACGTCGAACAGCCGGATCACGAAAAGCATGTCGATCTATGTGCGCGAACAGCTGATCGATTTCCAGCAGGTCGGGTTCGGGTCGGCGTCGGCGATGTTGCTGTTCGTCACGATCGTGCTGTTCACCATCGGCTACATGGCGGTCAGCCGCCGCCGGATGCAGGAGGCTTGACGTGAAGAAGCATCCGCTCGATATCGCGATTCACGGGCTGCTGTCGGCGCTCGTGCTGATGATCGCGCTGTTCCCGTTCGTCTACATGATCGGTACGTCGATCAAGCATGGCGATGCGCTGTTCGACACGTCGCTGTTCCCGGCGAGCCCGTCGCTCGACAACTATCGCCAGTTGTTTCGCGACCAGCCGTTCGGCGCGTACCTGCTGAATTCGGCGCTCGTCGCGGGCGGGGCGGTCGCGCTGTCGCTCGCCGTGTCGGTGCTCGCCGCGTATGCGCTCGGCCGCGTGTCGTTCCGCGGGCGCGGCGTGCTGATGATGTGCATTCTCGGCGTGTCGATGTTTCCGCAGGTCGCGATCCTGTCGGGCCTGTTCGAGCTGGTCCGCTCGCTCGGCCTGTACGACCACCTCGGCGCGCTCGTACTGTCCGACCTGATCTTCACGCTGCCGTTCACGATCTGGATTCTCGTCACGTTCATGCGCGAGTTGCCGCGCGAGCTGGAGGAGGCGGCGCTCGTCGACGGCGTCGGCGTGTTCACGCTGATCTTCCGGATCTTCATGCCGCTGCTGCGGCCGGCACTGGCCGCGACGTCGCTGCTCGCGTTCGTGTCGGCCTGGAACGAGTTCCTGTTCGCGCTGACCTTCATGATCTCATCGAGCCAGCGCACGGTGCCCGTCGCGATCACGATGATCTCGGGCGCGAGCAGCTACGAGTTGCCGTGGGGAACCATCATGGCCGCGTCGGTCATCGTCACCGTGCCGCTCGTGCTGCTGGTGCTGGTGTTTCAGCGGCAAATCGTCTCCGGCCTGACTGCCGGTGCGGTCAAGGGTTGACGCGTTTCGGCCCGAACAGGATCAAGAGGGAAAACATGAGTCAGATCAAGTTGAGCGGTCTTCGCAAGCAGTTCGGCACGACCCCCATCCTCAGCGACGTGAATCTCACGGTCGAGCCGGGCGAGTTCTGCGTCTTCATCGGCCCGTCGGGCTGCGGCAAGTCCACGTTGCTGCGGATCGTCGCCGGTCTCGAGGAACAGAGCGCGGGCGACGTATGGATCGACGGCCGCTGCGTCAACACGTTTGCGCCCGCGCAGCGCGACATCGCGATGGTGTTCCAGAGCTATGCGCTCTATCCGCACATGTCCGTCTACGAAAACATGGCCTTCGGCCTGCGTCACCTGCGCTTGCCGAAAGACGAGATCGACCGGCGGGTGCGGCTCGCTTCCGAATCGCTGCGCCTCGGCGAGCTGCTCGAACGCAAGCCCGGCGCACTGTCCGGCGGCCAGCGGCAGCGCGTCGCGATCGGCCGGGCGATCGTCCGCAAGCCGAAAGTGTTCCTGTTTGACGAGCCGCTGTCGAACCTCGATGCGGCGCTGCGCGTGAAGACGCGCGTCGAGATCGCGAAGCTGCACCGCAGCCTCGACAGCACCAGCATGATCTACGTGACGCACGACCAGGTCGAGGCGATGACGCTCGCCGACAAGATCGTGCTGCTGCGGCCGCTCGAAGGGCGCAGCGGGATCGCCAGCGTCGCGCAGATCGGCACGCCGCTCGACCTGTATCACCGTCCGGCGAGCCAGTTCGTCGCCGGATTCATCGGCTCGCCCGCGATGAACTTCCTGCCGGCAAGCGTCGCGGCGGCCGGCAGCGGCGAGGTTCGCGTGCTGGTCCGCGGCCATCCGCTCGGCGCCGACGTGTCCGGCGACGGCCTCGAGACGGGCGCCGGCGTGACCCTCGGCATCCGCCCAGAACACGTACGGGTCGGTACCGGCGCCGTGGCGGGTCAGGTCGCGCACGTCGAGCAGATGGGCGAACACACCTATCTGTATCTCGACACGCCGCTGTGCGACCAGCCGATCGTCGCGAAGACCGATGCCGCCGGCGCGCGGGTCGGCGAGCGCCTGCGCGTCGATCTGCCGGCCGCCGCGTCGCATCTGTTTCATCCGGACGGACGCGCGGCGGTACGCACGCCGCGCGAGCCTGCCGCACCGGCGCTCGCGATCGCCTGAGCGGCGCGCGGCACATCCGGCCACAGGTTTCAGGCGGTCAGGGCGCATGGCCGCTGTCGAATTGGCGCCAAATCATCGATAAAGGATAGTCATGCTAAATAAAAAACTTTCAGTGATCGTATGGAACGAGTTCGAGCACGAACGGGAGAACGCGGGTGTGCGCGCGATCTATCCCGACGGCCTGCACCGGGTGATCGCCAGCGCGCTTGCCGAGACGCCGGCGCTCGGCCACGGTGCATTGCCGCTCGAGATCGGCACCGCGACGCTCGACGAGCCCGAGCACGGCCTCAGCGAAGCGCGGCTTGCCGCGTGCGACGTGCTGATCTGGTGGGGGCACAAGGCGCACGCGAAAGTCTCCGACGAGATCGTCGAGCGCGTGCAGCGCCGCGTGCTCGAAGGGATGGGCCTGATCGTGCTGCATTCCGGGCACTTCTCGAAGATCTTCCGCCGCCTGCTCGGCACGAACTGCTCGCTGAAGTGGCGCGAGGCGGCGGAGAAGGAACGGCTGTGGGTCGTCGAGCCGTCGCATCCGATCGCGGCCGGGCTCGGCGAGTACTTCGAGCTGCAGCACGAGGAAATGTACGGCGAGCGTTTCGACATCCCGCAGCCGGACAGCACCGTGTTCATCTCGTGGTTCGAGGGCGGCGAGGTGTTCCGTTCGGGCTGCTGCTGGGAGCGCGGTCACGGCCGGATCTTCTATTTCCGCCCCGGGCACGAAGCCTACCCGACCTATCACGACCGCAACGTGCAGCGTGTGATCGCGAACGCGGTGCAGTGGGCCGCGCCGCGCGTGAACCTGGCCGACCGCTGCCCGAACTCGCCGCCGCTCGAGACGCTCAGCGAGAAGAGCGGGCAATTCGCGCACGTCGGTATCCAGCAGACCGCCGGAGACCTCGCATGAACGACGACTACAAGGTGGAACTGCCGGAAGCGGCGGCGATTGCGCGCGGCCGTCGCCTGCGCGTGGGCGTGATCGGGCTCGGGATCGGCCGCAAGCACATCGAAGGCTGGCGCGAGCATCCCGATGTCGACGTGGTTGCGATTGCCGACCCCGATGCGAAGCGGCTCGCGAAGGTCGGCGACGCGCTCGGCATCGATGCGCGCTACGCGTCGGCCGACGCGATGTTCGCGGCGGAGAAACTGGACGTCGTCAGCGTGTGCACGCCGAACAAGTTCCATCGCGAGCTGACGCTCGCCGCGTTCGACGCCGGCTGCCACGTGCTGTGCGAGAAACCGATGGCGATGAACGCGGACGAGGGGCGTGACATGCTGATCGCCGCGCATCGCGCCGGCAAGCGGCTGATGATCAATTTCTCGTACCGCTTCAGCGCGCAGTCGCGCGCGCTGAAGGCGCAGGTCGACAGCGGCCTGTTCGGCGATTTCTATTTCGGGCGCACGGTCTGGCATCGCCGGCGCGGGATGCCCGGATTCGGCGGCTGGTTCGGCACGAAGGCGCTGGCGGGCGGCGGGCCGCTGATCGATCTCGGCGTGCATCGTCTCGATCTCGCGCTGTGGCTGATGGGCTATCCGAAACCCGTGTGGGTGATGGGCAGCACCTACGATCCGATCGCGCGCGAGCTGGCGGCGCGTGCGGGCAAGACGTTCGACGTCGAGGATCTCGCCGCCGCGCTGATCCGTTTCGACAACGGCGCGACGCTCGCGCTCGAGGCATCGTGGGCGACCAACATCCAGGAAGCGGAGCTGATGGAAACGCGTCTGCTCGGCACGCGTGCGGGGCTGCTGCAGAAGAACCTGAACGAGGGCTACACGTTCGACGCGCACGTGTTCATCGAGCAGAACGGCGCGCAGTTCGACATGCGGCTGAATCCGCCCGCGGAGGGCGCGCATTCCGCGATGTACGACTACGCGGAAGCGATCCTGTGCGACGTCCCGCATCCCGCCCCCGGTGAAGAAGGTCTGATCGTGATGGAAATTCTCGACGCGATCTATGCGAGCGCGGCCGCGGGCGAGCCGATCCGCATTCACGCGCCGGGACCGGCGGCCGTCGACGCGTCGCCGGTAGTGGACCTCGACGTCGCGGGCTGACGTCGCGGGTTGGATTCGTACCGGGCCGGCGCGCGGAGCGTCCGCCACGCCGGCCCGTCGGCAGCATGACGGACGACGCAGCACATACACCTATTCGATGACGCCGCGCATCGCACGCGACGCACTGACAACGTTTGGAGACACGTTCATGATCGACGAAGCAGGCCGCGTCGCGCGCGGCCCGGCACGCACCCCGTTCAGGCTCACGCGGCTCGCCGCCGCTTTCTCGCTCGCGGTCGCATCGGCCGCGCTGCACGCGGCGCCGGATCCGGCGACGACCCTCGCCGCGGACAGCGCACCGGGCGGCCTCTCGCAGGCCACCGGCGTCGTACCGGCCGACACGAGCCCCGCCAACGTGGCGACGCCGACGCCGTCGTCGGCCTGGAACCAGCTGACGCCGTGGACGCAGTTTCACGGCTACCTGCGGGCCGGTGTCGGGACCAGCGACAGCCATTCGCAGGCCTGCTTCCAGTTGCCGGGTGCGCAGAGCAAATACCGGCTCGGCAACGAATGCCAGGTTTACAGCGAGCTGGAGATCGACCAGACGCTGTACAAGTTCTCGAACGGCATGCAGCTGTCGGCGGTGGGGATGGCGAGCCTCGTCAACGATCTCGATCGCGCGCCGACCTTCAATGGCGATCACGGCCGCGTGCGCCTGCCGCAGTCGTACGTGCAGCTCACGAACCTTCCGGGGCTCGACGACATGCGGATCTGGTTCGGGCGCATCTACTACCGGCGCAACGACGTCCACATGAACGACTTCTATTACTGGAACCCGAGCGGCCTCGGCGCGGGCATCGAGAACGTGCCGATCGGCGGCGGCCTGAAGCTCAGCTATGCGTTGTTCCGCGAGGATTACATCGACCAGCCCAACTACGCGACGCGCCACGACCTGCAGCTGTCGGGCGTACGCCCGAACCCCGGCGGCGAACTGCAGTTCGGGCTGTCGTACATCCCGGCCCGCGCGCCGGTGCTGAACACGAGCGGCGTGCTGCAGGACGCGCACGGCGGCTGGTCGTTCACGGTTCAGCACATACAGACCAACCTGTTCGGCGGCAAGAACAAGCTCGCGTTCCAGTACGGCGTCGGTCCGGGCACGGGCCTGGGCTACACGGGAACGCTGACCAACGACAACCGCTACAAGAGTGTCCGCGTACTCGACGCGTTCGACTGGCAGGCCACGCGCGACTTCAGCGGACAGGTGGTCGGCATCTACCAGCGCGACATCGCGCCGTCGGGCGGGTCGCAGACCTGGATATCGATGGGCGTGCGGCCGGTATACGCGTTCACGCAGCACATCAAGCTGCAGGGCGACCTCGGGCACGATCGCGTAACGCCGTCCGGCGGCCCGACGCGCACGCTGCTGAAGGCGAGCGTCGCGCTGACGCTTGCGATGGACCGCTCGTTCTGGTCGCGGCCGGAATTCCGCGTGTTCTACACGTATGCGCGCTGGAACCAGGCCGCGCAGGATGCGGCGGCGCCCGGCGATCCGCTGTCGACGACGGGCATCTTCGGCACGTCGCGCACGGGCTCGACCGTCGGCGCGCAAGTCGAATGGTGGTGGTGAGCGCGATGACGGAACGCTGTACGACGATATCGATGGGGGCCGATGCCGCGCCGTTCTCGCGCATCGTGTTCGGGATGTGGCGGATCGGTGACTGGGCGTTGTCGGTCCGCGCGCGACGTGAGCTGATCGAGGCGGCGCTGGAACTCGGCGTGACGAGCTTCGACCATGCGGACATCTATGGCGACTACATGGCCGAGGGCCTGTTCGGCGACGTGCTGGCCGATGCGCCGCACTTGCGCGAACGGATGCAGATCATCACGAAGTGCGGGATCCGGCTCGTGTCCGCGCGTCGGCCCGCGCACGGCATCAAGCACTACGACACGCGCGCCGCGCATGTCGTCGCGTCGGTCGAGCAGTCGCTGCGCGCGCTGCGTACCGACCGGCTCGATCTGTTGCTGCTGCATCGTCCCGATCCGCTGATGGATGCCGACGAAGTCGCCGCGACCTTCGCCGCGCTTCGGCGTGACGGCAAGGTGAGGGCATTCGGGGTATCGAACTTTACGCCGGCGCAGGCTGCGTTGCTGCAGGACCGCATGGCGGCGCACGGCATGTCGCTCGCGACGAACCAGGTCGAATGCTCGCTACTGCATCTCGCGCCGCTCGACGACGGCACGTTCGACCAGGCGCAGCGCTGGCGCTGTCCCCCGATGCTGTGGTCGCCGCTCGCGGGCGGACGGCTGCTGACGGAGGCGTCGCCTGCCGCGACGCGGGTGCGCGAGCGCGCGGCGCGGATCGGCGAGGCGCTCGGCGTGCCCGCGACGACGGTGCTGTTCGCGTGGCTGCTCGCGCTGCCGTGCCGGCCGCTGCCGATCGTCGGGTCGAGCCGGATCGCGGCGCTGCGCGAAGCGGTTGCGGCGACCCGCATCGCGCTCGGGCGCGAGCACTGGTTCGAGCTGCTGGACGCGGCGCGCGGCGCGGAGGTGCCATGACCGTTGCGATCGACACACGATGACTATTCGGGAGATGCGATGAGCGTAGCAACCCTCAACAGCGCTCCGGGCACGCCGTGCGGCCTGCGCACCGGCGAACCCCGCTTGCTGGCCGACATCGGCGGCACGCATGCGCGCTTCGCGCTGGAGACCGCGCGGGGCGGGATCGGCGACGTGCGTGTCTATCGATGCAGCGCCCATGCCGGCGTGGACGATGCGGTGCGCGCGTTCCTGCGCGACACGGGCGGCGCGCGGGTGCGGGATGCGGCGATCGCGATCGCCAATCCCGTAGATGGCGACCTGATCAGCATGACCAATCATGACTGGCGCTTCTCGATCGACGCGACGCGCCGTGCGCTCGGGTTCGACACGCTGCACGTCTTCAACGACTTCGCGGCGCTGGCGATGGCCGTGCCGCATCTGCCCGCGGAGCAACGGCGGCAAGTCGGCGGCGGGCGCGCGGTGCCCGCGGGTACGATCGGCGTGCTCGGTGCGGGAACGGGGCTGGGCGTCTCGGCGCTCGTGCGCGCGGGCGACGCATGGGTGCCGGTGTCCGGCGAGGGCGGGCATGTGTCGTTTGCGCCCGCCGATGCACGCGAAGCCGACGTGCTGCGGTACGCGCGGGCGTGCTGGCCGCACGTGTCGTTCGAGCGGCTGGTCGCGGGCCCCGGCATCGCGGTCATTCACGCGGCGCTCGCCGCGCGCGACGGCTGCGACGCACCGCGGGCCGGCGCGGCCGATACGGTCGATACGGCTGCCATCATCGATCGCGCGCTCGCCGGCGACGCACGCTGCATGGCGACCCTGGATTGCTTCTGCGGGATGCTCGGCACGTTCGCGGGCAATCTGGCGCTGACGCTCGGCGCGACCGGCGGCATCCATATCGGCGGGGGCGTCGTGCCGCGCCTCGGGGTATTGTTCGATGCATCGCCATTTCGAGCCCGCTTCGAGGCGAAGGGCCGCTTTGCCGGTTATCTTGCGAAGATTCCGACCTTCGTGATCACCGCGCTGCATCCGGCCTTCGTCGGCGTGTCGTGCCTGCTCGCCCGCGCGTTGGGCGAGGCCGGCTGACGCGAGTCCGGCTCGCAGGGTTGTATTGCGACTGTCTGCAACGCGTCGGCATGTTGAAAGCAACCCCGCGCGCGACGCGCCCTATGGAATACGCCGACTGGAAGTCGTCCCGGAACTCATTTAGTTTTAGAGGAGTGTCGCCGAGGCGTCGTGCGTTCCGGAGGAATCGTGACCGCATTCCAGAAGGTGTGGCAGTTGCTCGTCGGAAAGCCGCTCGACCCGCTCGATCCGCGCACGAGGCATGCGATCGCCGTCACGCCGCTGCTCGCCTGGGTCGGGCTCGGCGCCGACGGGCTGTCGTCGTCGTGCTACGGCCCGGAGGAGGCGTTTCTCGCGCTCGGCCAGCACCACGCGCTCGCGCTGTTCCTCGCCCTCGCGACGGCGGCGACCGTGTTCATCATCGCGCTCGGCTACAACCAGGTGATCGAGCTGTTCCCGACCGGCGGCGGCGGCTACCGGGTCGCGACGTCGCTGCTCGGGTCGAAGCCGGGGCTGGTGTCGGGCGCGGCGCTGCTGGTCGACTACGTGCTGACCGTCGCGACGTCGCTCGCGAGCGGTGTCGATGCGTTCTTCAGCCTGCTGCCGGTCAGCGCGCAGGCGTTCAAGCTCACGACCGAGATCGTGCTGATCCTGATGATGACGGGGCTCAATTTCCGCGGGATGCGCGAATCGATCATGGTGCTGCTGCCGATCTTCATCGGCTTCGTGATCCTGCACTTCGGGCTGATCGTGTACGGCGTCGCCGTGCACGGCGGCAGCCTCGCGATGGTGGTGCCCGATGCGGTGCATGAAGCGCACGGCATGTCGCAGTCGCTCGGCCTGTTCGTGCTGCTCGCGTTGCTGATGCGCGCGTTCTCGCTCGGCGGCGGCACGTATACCGGCCTCGAGGCCGTGTCGAACAACGTCAACATGCTCGCCGATCCGCGCGTGCCGAACGGCAAGGTGACGATGTGGTACATGTCGACGTCGCTCGCGTTCACGGCCGGCGGCATCATCCTGCTGTACATGCTGTGGCAGGCGAAGCCCGTCGACGGCGAGACGCTCAACGCAGTCGTGTTCGGCAGCGTGATCGACCATCTTGGGCTCGGCTCGGCGTTCGCGCGCCACGCATTGCTCGCGGCCGTGCTCGCGTTCGAGGCCGGGCTGCTGCTGGTCGGCGCGCAGACGGGCTTCCTCGACGGCCCGGCCGTGCTGTCGAACATGGCGTCGGATTCGTGGGTGCCGCGCCATTTCCGCGACCTGTCGGGGCGCCTCGTGCGGCAGAACGGCATCATCGTCGTCGGGCTGTCGAGCCTGCTGATCCTCTTGTGGACGCACGGCAACGTCGACGTGCTCGTCGTGCTGTACAGCATCAACGTGTTCCTCACGTTCAGCATGTCGCTGCTCGGGCTGTGCACGTACTGGTGGCATCATCGCAGCCAGCAGGGCTGGTTCAAGCACTTCTTCCTGTCGGCGCTCGGGCTGAGCGTGACGGCCACCGTGCTCGTCATCACGCTGATCGAGAAGTTCACGGCGGGCGGCTGGCTCACGGTGCTCGTGACGAGCGCGGTGATCGCGCTGTGCTTCATGATCAACCGCCACTATGCGTATACGCGTGCGCAGCTCGCGAAGGAAGATGCGTTGTTCTCCGGCAAGCCGCCCGAAGTCGACGAGGCGACCGCGCCGGGCAAGCCCGATCCGTCGCAACCGACGGCCGTGCTGCTGGTCGGCAAGCATCGCGGCGCGAGCATGCACGCGCTGCTGTGGGTCAACCGGCTGTTTCCCGGGCACTTCCGCAACGTGATCTTCCTCGCGGTCGGCGAGGTCGATGCGAAGGCATACGACGGGCACGAACATCTCGAACGGCTGCGTCACTCGATCACCGAAGCGCTGGACTACTACGTCGCGCACTGCCGTCGCAGCGGCATCGCGGCCGACTACCGGATCGCGTTCGGCACGAACCCCGTCGTCGAGTTCATGAACCTCGCTTCGTCGACGCTCGACGAGTACCCGAACGCCGTGTGCTTCGCGAGCAAGCTGATCTTCCGGCGCGTGAATTTCCTCACGGCCTGGCTGCACAACCAGACGCCCGTCGAGCTGCAGGCACGCCTGCACGTCGAGGGCAAGCAGATGGTGTTGTTGCCGATGAACGTCGGGTAGCGGGCGCGTGAAACGGCTCCTCCGGTCGATGAAAACGATTCGATCTGACGTGTCGCGTCAGATCGTAAGCAATAGGAAACAATGCTCCGGTTTCGCCGGAAAGGTTTGATAAGATTCGCGCGCTTCGAATCAACAACAAATCCTTTCCGGGAGACTTCATGACGATCGTCGCCACGACTGCCACCCGTTTCCTGCGCCACGGCCCGCACGCGTTGTCCGCCGCCGTGCTCGCCGGCTTCGCCATCTCGTCCCTTGCGCAGACCGTATCGCCGGGCATCTGGCACGACGACACCGAGTACACGCTGAACGGCAAGCCGTTGCCGCAAGGCACCGATCCGATGCCGGACCAGTGCCTGAGCGACGCAGACGCGAAGAACCTGCGCAAGACGATGGCCGCCCGCCTGCAGCGCGATAACGTCCGCTGCACGATCACGAACTGGGACTACGCGGGCACGACGCTGAAGGTCGCACTGTCCTGCGCGAACGAACAGGGGCGCGGCAACGGCACGGTGACGGGCGCCGTCACGCCGACGAGCTACGACCTGAAGGGGCAATTGCACGGGCAGCATGCGCAGGCTGGCGCGTACACGCTCGCGTGGACGTGGCGCGGCAAGCGCGTGGGCGACTGCAAGTAACGGAGCGAAGCGGCGCGCATCGCATGGCGCGTGCCGTACCCATCGGTGAACCTGCCGCAAGATTGCAGGCATTCAGGGTCCGTATGCTTGAATACATCACAATGTGATATAAAATCAAGGCAGGCCTTCGCGTCATCCAGCCTCCACGCCACACACGAATCCGGCCGCGCGACGCGCATCGTGCGGGGCGAACGTCCGGTTCAGAAGAACGGGCGGCGCTCACGCGCAGCGGGATGGCCACGGGGCCTCGCCGCGACCGGCGGCACGATGCGCCGTACGGTTCGCGGCCACGACAAGGGGAAATGACGATGCTGATCACGTTTCGCTCTTCCGCCGCACCCGACATCGTGATGTTGCGCGATCTGGCGCAGTATCTGCTCGGGCTGGTCGGCAAGGGGCTCGACGTCCGTGGCGTGATTTCCACCGACGAACTGCCTGAGGCGATCGCACGGCTCGAACAGGCCATCAGGGACGATGCGGCGCGCGAACGCGCACACGAGCATTCGACGCAGGCGCTGCGCGACGACGTGTCGCCGCATGCGGGCGGGCTCGCGCAGCGCGCGTGGCCGCTGCTGGACATGATGCGTGCGGCCCGCGAACAGGGCCGGCACGTGATGTGGGGCGTGTAGGCGCGCAGCGCGCGTGCCGCCTGCGGTACCGGACCTCCGCTGGAAGGCCGGCGGCTTCGTGTCGAAAGACGCGTGTGCCGTCGGCCGATTTTTTTTGCGTGGCGGGATCGCCGGCGCGATTACGAATGATGATGCGTATGCGAGCGCGACGAGCGCCGCGCGGACCTGTGCAGCAGTCTGTCGCGCGTGCGGTCGCGGCCGCGTTGGGCCGCGAAGAACAGCACCGCGAACACGAGGACCGCGAGCAGCACGAGGGTCTGGACGATACCGTTTTCCATGTCGCCTCCGGGCAGGATGGGGGACGAGGGATGCGCAACCGGCCGTCAGCCGGCGGGCGTGCAGGCGCCGGCGAGCTGCGTGTCGATGAAGCGCTTGGCCAGCGCGATCGAAATCCGGAGCGCGTCCGAGTCGTTGCGAAACACGTGATGCTTCGGGTCGAGCAGATGCGTTTCGTGGCAGCCGCGCGCATCGCGCCAGTACACAACGGCGAGCGGCTGGTACAGCGCGCCGAGCTCGAGCCCTTCGCCGGCCATCGGGTCGACGAGCGCAACCGCGCGGATCGCGCACTGGCGATAGGTCAGGCAGAGCGGCGACGCCATGACGGTCTCCGCGCCGGGCGCCGGCCGTTCCGACCCCGCGTGGTGCGTGATCGGACGAATGGGCGCCGGGGCGTGGTCACGAGAGCATCGGCATCGCTTCGATCAGCACGATGCCGAGCAGCGCGCCGAGTGCGGCGCCGACCAGTTTCGGGTGCCACCGTTCGAGATGCAGCGCCGTCAGCAGCGCGCCGAACAGGATCACGCCCAGCAGCGCGAACGCGATCACGAGGTACCCGATTTCGAAATCGTTGTTGATCAGCATGATGTCTCCTTCCCATGTCGGCGGGTCGCGTTCGGCTGTGCTTTGCCTGCGCAGCCGACGTCGTACGCCGGATGTTCCTGAATCGATTATATATCACGACATGATATAAATGCCGCTCGTACGCGGAAGCGGTTGTTGGGCGGCGATATTCGGGGGCCGAGCGGCGTGGAGTGTCGCCGTGTCCGGCCGGATGCGGCGCGTGACGGCTTCCGGCCGGACGGCTTGACGCTCGGCGGCACGTCACCCACACTGGGTCGCACGACGGGCAGGCGGCGCGGGGCCTGTCATGTGCGCGTCACGTGTGGCATGTCCCCGCACCGGTGCGCGGCCCAGGCGTCCAGCCGCGAACGCGCGGAGAGCTTCGACGTGGTGCATTTTTCTTCCCGATGGACTGGCTGCCTGCTGATCTGCGCGGTTGCATTTGGCGCGGGAGCGGCTGTGGCCGATACGCGCGACACCGGCAGCGATGCGCCCGTCACCGTCGTCAGCGATGTCCACGAATTCGTGATCCAGCACGACGGTTCGCTCGACGAGCACGACGATTCGACGCTGCGCGCGAACAACGCGAGCGGTATCGATGCAATCGCGCAGCGCTACGTGTGGTTCGACAAGAACCTCGAGAAGGTGGACCTGCTCGCCGCCGAGACGATCGACCGCGACGGTGTCGCGCATCCGGTCGACGCGGGCGGCATCCGCGACGTGCAGGAGCCGCGCTCGGCCGGCGCGCCGACGTTCCAGGACGGGCTGTTGCGCACCGTCGTATTTCCCGGCGTCGAAGCCGGGTCGAGCACGCGCGTGGCGTTCCGCAAGACCCGCACGAAGCCGGTCAACTGCGGCTACTTCGGCTACACGGTCGAGCCGTCGCGCGAGCCGGTCGACAGCCAGCGGCTGATCTTCGACGTGCCGGCCGACATGCCGCTGTACGCGGATGCGCGCGGCTACGTCGCGCTGCCGCCGGTCACCGCGAACGGCCGCACGCGCTACGCGTTCGACTACCGGCACGGCCCGTACGACCGCATCGAGAGCGGCGCGGTCGGCTACCCGACCTACGGCGACCGGCTCGTCGTGTCGACGCTGCCCGACTATGCGGCGTTCGCCGCGCGCTACCGCAACGCGGCCGTCGATCCGGCCGCGGACGATCCGGCCGTCGAGCGGCTGGCGCGCGCACTCACCGCGGGCGTTGCCGATCCGCGCGACAAGGCGCGCATCCTGTACGACTGGGTGCAGGCGAACATCCGCTACGTCGGGTTGTTTCTCGGTGAAACGGCCGCCGCGCCGCATCGCGTGACGGACATCCTGCGCAACCGCTACGGCGACTGCAAGGATCATGTCGCGTTGTTCGGCGCGCTGCTCGCGGCGGTCGGCATCCGCAGCGAGCCGGTGCTGCTCAATCTCGGGCCCGTCTACACGCTGCCGTCGGTGCCGGGCTACGGCGGCGGTGCGATCAATCACGCGATCACGTGGCTGCCCGATCTCGCGCTCTATGCGGACACGACGACGGCCGGCATCGCGTTCGGTTATCTGCCGCCGATCGTGATGGACCGTCCCGCGCTGCTCGTCGACACGGGCGTACTGTCGCGCACGCCGGCCACGCAGCCGCGCGGGCGCATCGCGCGGGTCGAGATCGATGCCGCCGGGCCGGGGGCCACGCGTTTTCATGCGTACATCGAGGACGACGGCTGGACGGCCGAACTCGAACGCAACCTGTTTCGCCGCGCGACGCCCGACCTCATCGCGCAGCTCGCGAACAACCGTCTGCGGCAAAGCGGCTTGCGCGGCCGCGCGCAACTGTCGACCAGCGACCGGCACGTGACCGACGGGCCATTCGACGTGACGATGTCGGGCACGCTCGACCATTTCGTGTGGCCCGACGGCACGACCGCGTTACCCGCGCTGTCGAGCCTGACGGGCGGCATCGCGACGCAGGTTGAAGGCTGGCTGGCCGAACCCGTGCGCACGCAGCCGTGGGGCTGCATCGGCGGCACGTTCGACGAAACCGGCGAGATCGCGCTGCCGGCCGACGTCGCGGTGACCGACCTGCCGGCCGATACGGCCGTGCACGACCGCTTCGTCGACTTCACGTCGCATTACGTTTTCGACGACGCCGCGCGTGTCGTGCAGGTCACGCGGCGGATGACGGCGAATTTCGGCCGCCAGGTGTGTACGCCGGACGAATTCACGGCGCTGCGCGCGTCGCTCGAGCGCATCGAACGCGACACGCAGGCGCAGATCGTCGTGCGGGCGAAAGGGCGCTGAACGGGCAGGGGAAGTGAGCGCATCGATGCGATCGGTCGACGCGCAGGAGGGACATCATGACGGAACGGGATCACGAGATCGCCGATCTCTCGAAGGAATTGCTGGGCCGGATCGTGCAAGGCACCGTGGCGAGCGGCGCGGTCGTCGATGCGGAGCACTGCGCGGCGCTTGCCGTGCAGTGCGCGACGGCGCTGGTCGACCGGCTGGAAGCGCGCAGCGGCTGAGCGCTGCCATCGTGCGTGGCGGTGACTTGAGCGACGCCTGGCGGCCGTCGCGAGCCTCACGCGCGACGCATCATGCTTCGACGCGCACCTCACCGTCCGCGCGCACCGCACCCGGCGGCTTGCCGACCACGCGCTTGAACGCACGGCTGAACGCGGCCAGCGAGCCGTAGCCGAGCCGGTACGCGACGGCTTCGATCGTCTCGCGGTCGCGCGCGATCCACTGCGCGGCGAGCCGCATCCGCAGCTCGGTCAGGTAGCGCACGGGCGTCATCCCGGTCGCCGCGAGAAACCGTTCGGCGAACACCGAGCGCGACACGCCCGCTTCGGTCGCGAGTTCCGCGACGCTCCAGTTGCGACCGGGGTCGCGATGCAGCGCGACGATCGCGCGGCCGAGCTTCGGCTCGCGCAGCGCCTGCACCCAGCCCGTCGCGTCGCCGCATCCGCACTCGACCCAGCCGCGCACGATGAACGCCGCGACCACATCCGCGAGCCGCGCGAGAATGCCCGCGAAGCCCGCGCGCGCCGTGCATGCTTCGCGCTCCATCGCGTCGAGCATCGGGCGGATTTCCGGGTAGCGCGCGAGCAGCGTGCCCACATGCATGAACTCGGGCATCGTGCCGACCAGCGGCTGCATGCCGCCGAGATCGAGTTCCATGCACGCGCTGAAGATCAGCGCATCGCCGGCGCCCGGCTCGGTCGTCGCGCAACGGGCCGGCGACGCACCGGCCGATGCCACCGACGCGACCGTGTCGCAGATCTTCGCGACCTCGAAGCCGTTGAGTTCGTGGCACGGCGCATCCGCGTCCGACACCAGCGCGTGCACGCGGCCGTGCGGCAGCAGGATCGCGTCGCCGGCCTCGAGCCGCATCGTCTCGCCCGACGCATCGCGCAGCAGCACGGGCCCGCGCACGACGAAATGGAACTGCGCGCGGCCCGTCACATGGCCGAAATTCAGCCCGAACGGCCGCGCGACCTGGATGCGGCGGTACTGCACGCCGCTCAGGCGCATCCCCAGCAGCAGCTCGCTGACGAGGTCGTGCACATCGGGAATCGGGGGCAGAAGAGGCTCGGACATATCGAGATTCGGACGTTCGATCAATAAGCACGGATTGTATGTCATAGACCGTCCTGACGTGGTTCCTTACGATACGCCCTCATCAGTACTTTCCCTAACCGACACGGAACCACGCATGAATCCCGGAATCTCCTCGGCCGCCTCGACGGCGGCCCCCCGCGAACCGGCCTGGGGCGCGGTATTCGCGATGGCGCTCGGCGTGTTCGGGCTCGTCACGGCCGAATTCCTGCCGGCGAGCCTGCTGACGCCGATGGCCGACAGCCTCGGCGTGACCGAAGGCGTGGCCGGGCAGGCCGTCACGGCCACCGCGACGGTCGCGCTCGTCACGAGCCTGCTGATCTCGGCGCTGACGCGCACGATCGACCGGCGGCGCGTGCTGCTCGTGTTCTCGGTGCTGCTCGTCGCGTCGAACCTGGCGGTCGCGTTCGCGCCGAACCTGACGACGCTGCTGATCGGGCGCGTCGTGCTCGGCATCGCGCTCGGCGGCTTCTGGACGATGGCGACGGCCACCGCGATGCGGCTCGTGCCGACGTCGATGGTGCCGCGCGCGCTGTCGATCATCTTCAGCGGCGTGGCGGTCGCGACGATCGCGTCCGCGCCGATGGGCAGCTACTTCGGCCACCTGATCGGCTGGCGCAACGTGTTCCTGATCGCGGCCGCGCTCGGCGGCCTCTCGTTCGTGTCGCAGATCCTCACGCTGCCGTCGATGCCGCCGAGCGGCACGACGCGGCTGCGTACGCTGATCGACGTGCTGCGCCGGCCGACCGTCGGCCTCGGGATGTTCGCGACGATCCTCGTGTTCACCGGGCATTTCGCGTTCTTCACGTATCTGCGGCCGTTCCTCGAACAGGTGGCAGGTGTCGGCGTGAACGGGCTGTCGGCGATCCTGCTCGGCTACGGCATCGCGAACTTCGTCGGCACGTCGCTGGCCGGCCGCGTGCTCGAACACCGACTGCGGCCGATGCTGATCGGCATGCCCGCGTTGATGGTCGTGCTCGGCATCGCGCTCGTCGCGCTCGGCCGTGCGCCGATGATCGACGCGGTGCTCGTCGCGTTGTGGGGGATGGCGTTCGGCGGCGTGCCGGTCGCGTGGTCGACGTGGGTCACGCGTACCGTGCCCGACGAGGCCGAGAGCGCGGGCGGGCTGATCGTCGCGGCCATCCAGCTCGCGATCGCGACGGGGGCGGCGGCCGGTGGCGTCGTGTTCGACGCGAACGGCGCGGCCGGCGTGTTCGTCGGCGCGGCCGTCGTGCTGGCGGTCGCGGTCGCGACGATCGTGACCGGCGTGCCGAAGCGCGTCGGCGTGGTGTCCGCGCTGGCGGAATGACGGATGCCGGCGGGCCGCCCGGCCCGCCGCTCAACGTACCGGCGCGTGCGCGTCGAGCAGTTGCCGGTGACGCGCTTCGGTCGCGTCGTCGGCCGGAAACATGCACTCCATGCGCAGTTCCTGCGCAGCCGCGCTTTGCGGCGTACCGACCGTCGTGATCAACGAGAAGTAACGCAGCACGACGCCTTCGTGGATAAAGCCGATCGGGATGACCGGCAGCGACGGCGCGGCGGCCGGCGCCGGCGGCGTGTTCCAGTCGCGCGGCGCATCGGGGCTGGCGAGCAGGTCGTCGAGCAACTGCCGGGTTTCGTCGTCGAGCACGCGGCCGACCGATTCGCGATGCACGCGCTGCAGCAGGCTGCGCGACACGGTGCCCCAGTCGGCCACGAACGGCCGCATGCCGTGCGGATCGAACATCAGGCGCAGCAGGTTGCGCGGGCCTTCGCGCGCAGCCATGTCGATGAAGCAGCCGAAAAAGCGCGGCGCCGCATCGTTGGTCATCAACACGTTCCAGTGGCGGTCCATCACGATCGCCGGAAACGGCTCGTGCTGCCGTACGACGCGTTCGAGCGCGCGGATCACGCCATGCATCTCCTGCGCATCCCACGGCGCTTCCGAATACACCGGCGCATAGCCGGCCGCGAGCAGCAGCGCGTTGCGCTCGCGCAGCGGCACGTCCAGCGCCTGCGCGAGCGTCAGCAGCGTGTCGCGGCCCGGCACGCTGCGTCCGCTTTCGATGAAGCTGATCTGGCGCTGCGAGATGCCCGCGTCGAGCGACAGGTCGAGCTGGCTCACGCCGCGCACGTCGCGCCAGTAGCGCAGCAACTGGCCCAGTTCGTGCGGCGGCGTGTCCGGATCGCGGCGGCTGGCGTTCATCGGGGGGGCCTGATCGTTCCGTGATCGACGCGAACGACTATATCGGACTCACGCGGCATGCGCATGCCACGCGAATGCGTCGAACGGCGCTTCGAGCGCGGGCTGCGCGACGCTGCCGACGTAGTTCGTGATCGTCGACGCGGCGACGACGGCGATCACTTCCAGCAACTGCCCGGCGCCGAATCCCGCGTCGAGAAACGACTGCCGGTCGGCGTCGGCCAGGTGGCCGCGCGTGTCGATCAGCGCGCGCGCCGTGGCCGACAGCGCGGCCAGTTTCGCGTCGGCGGGCAGGTCGCCGCGCCGGATCGCATCGACGTCGGCGGGCGCCACCCCCTGTTTCAGCGCGAGCGCGGTATGGAACGCGACCGGCCATTCGCTTGCGTTCGTCACCGCGTTGGTGAGCAGCAGCGTCTGGATCTGCGGCTCGGTGAGGCTGCTGGCATGCACGCGCTCGAACAGGCCGATGAAGCCGTTGATCAGCACCGGCGACGCGGCCATGGCTGCCGCGATGTTCGGGACGATGCCGAAGGTGTGCTGGAGCTGCCGGAGGACAGGCTTCGATTCGGCCGGCGCGGAATCGATCGTATGAAGCGGATAGGCGGACATGATGTTCCCGGGCGAGGAGCGCCGCCGGAATGGCGGCGCGACACCCGAAGCGTAAGAGCGTGCGTGTCGTGCGCCAATTACATGCAATGTAATCGTTCGATGCACACCCGGCGCGCGACCGCTCCGCGAATCCGCTAGCCGCCTTGCTTGACCATCGAAGCCAGCGTCTTCATCGCCTGCAGATACGGATAGGGCCCGTGGCTGATGCGCGCCACGCCGTATTCCGCGAAGTCGGCGAGCGTCGGCGTTTCCGCGACGCGCATCACGTTCACGGGCAGCGGCGACGCGGCCGTCAGCGCGCGAATGAGCGCCGGCGAGCGAAGGCCCGGCACGAACAGGCCGTCGGCCCCGGCTGCCGCATACGCACGTGCGCGCGCCAGCGTCGCGTCGAGCAGGCGTTCGTCGTGCGTATCGGCCGCTGCCTTGAAGAACACGTCGGTGCGCGCATTGATGAAGTAGTCGGCACCCGCACGATCGGCCGCCTGCCGTGCCGCGGCGATCCGGGCTGCCGCTGCTTCGGTGTCACGCAATTCGCCCGTTGCCGGAACACTGTCTTCGAGGTTGCAGCCGATCGCGCCGGCCTGGATGCTCAGCGTGATCGTGTCGCCGACATCGTCCGGCCGCTCGCCGTACCCGCTTTCGAGATCGACGGTGACGGGCAGGTCCGTTGCGCGCGTGATTCGTTCGAGCACCTCCATCATCAGCGCGCGCGGCATCTGCTCGCCGTCGACGAAACCGTTGGCCACCGCGACCGACCAGCTGCCGGTTGCCAGTGCGACGGCGCCCGCGTCGGCGACCGTGCGCGCACTGCCGGCATCCCACACGTTGAACAGCGCCAGCGGCTGGCCCGCGCGGTGTAGCGACCGGAAATACGCGCCTTTCTCGTTGCTGCTCATGCTCGCTCCTCCTTGTGAAGACCGGATTGGTTGTCGTGCCGAGCGATATTGCCACCGAATCGGGTGCCGTGAGGCATTCGTACGATGACAACTGACAAGGAATGGCAGGAGACCGGCAACCGGTCGCGCGCCGGTTCAGTCGCGTGCCGCCGGATCGACCGATAGCGCACGCAACTGGCCGCGCAACTGATCGACTTCGCCCGGTGCGAACGGGCGCTCGATGTCGGCATGGGTCTGCTGCCACAGCGGGAACGCGTCGGCCAGCAGGTCGTGGCCGGCCGGCGTCAGTTCGAGCAGGCGGCTGCGCCGGTCGTCCGGGTCCTGGATGATCGTCACGAGGCCGCGCCGCTCGAGCGGTTTGAGCGCGGCGGTGAGCGTGGTGCGGTCCATCGCGAGCAGCGACGCGACCGATTTCATCGGGGCCGGTTGAGGCCGGTTCAGCGACATCAGCAGCGAGAACTGGCCGTTGGTGAGGTCGAGCGGGCGCAGTGCATCGTCGAAGATGCGCGCAAGATTGCGCGCCGCGCGCTGCATGTGCAGGCACAGGCAGCAATCGCGCACCATCAGCGTCGTTTCGAAAGGAAGCGTTTCTTTTCGTGCCATGTTGCAATTGTGTTGATATCAACCTATCTTGTCAAGGTCGAGGCGCGGCAGCCCGCCGCGCCCGTCATCGGAGGAGAAGGCATGAGTGCTCAACAGCAGTTGTATCTCGCCGTATTTCTCGGGACCAAGGATAGTCCGGCCATGAAGGCGTGGGTGGCGCTTCCGGAGGAGGCGCGGCGCACGCGCGAGCGGGACGGCATTGCCGCATGGCATGCGTGGGTCGACCGTCATCGCGACGCGATCGTCGAGATGGGCGGGCCGCTCGGCAAGACCAAGACCATCGACGCGGGCGGCATCAAGGACACGGCCAACGCGCTGAGCGGCTTTACGGTCGTGCGCGCGGCGTCGCACGAGGCGGCCGCCGCGCTGTTCGAAGGCCATCCGCATTTCACGCTGTTCCCGGGCGTGGCGATCGACGTGATGCCGGTGCTGGCGATTCCCGGCGCGTGAGCGACCCGTCGTGCCGGGCGCCGCGCGTCGCGTCGATGCGCCGTGGCCGGCAGGCGGATATTTTCCCGACATTCTGGATGGAGATTGGCGATGAAGCTTTACGGATTTGCCGGCACGCGTTCGCAACGCGCGCTGTGGGGGCTGAAGGAACTGGATGCGGACTTCGAATTCGTGTCGGTCAATCTGCTCGAGGGCGAGCACCGGCGGCCCGAGTTCCTGCGCCTCAACCCGGCCGGCAAGGTGCCCGTGCTGGTGGACGGCGACCTCGTGATTCCCGAGTCGGCCGCAATCGTGCTGTACCTCGCGGACAAGTACCCGGAAAAAGGGCTGCTGCCCACCGACCCGGCGCTGCGTGCGGAGGCCTACCGGTGGGTCATGTTCGCGGTGACGGAGCTCGAGCAGCCGCTGTGGCGAATTACGCGGCATTCGTTCATCTATCCGCCGGAGAAGCGCTCGCCGGCCGATATCGAGCTGGCGCGCGAGGATTTCACGACGATGGCCGCGATCCTCGACAAGCATCTCGAAGGGCGCGACTTCATCGTCGGCGATTCGCTGACGGTGGCCGATTGCGTGACGGTCTACCTGATCGACTGGGCGAGCGAATGCCACCTGATCGAACCGTTCCCGCAACTGCGCGCGTATCTCGAGCGGCTGTATGCGCGGCCGAAGGCGCCGCAGCGGATCGCGGATGCACGCAAGGCGGCGTGACGGCGCGATGCGGGCATGCGCCGCACCCGGTTGCGGTCACGACACGTCGTCGGGGCCGCCGAGTGCGCGACACAGCATCGACAGGTCGCGCAGTGTGAGGTGCGGCGTCGCGGCCTGCTGCGGGGTGGGTTCCGTTGCCGGCCGCGGGTCGCGAACGACCCATGCGGCCTGAAGCCCCGCATTCAGCGCGCCGACGATATCGAGGTGGAAGTCGTCGCCGACGTGCAGCAGTTCGGCCGGACGCACGCCGAGTGCGTCCGCCGCCGCATGGAAGATCTCGGGTTCCGGCTTCGCGAAGCCGAATGCGCGCGCGCTGAGCGTCGTGCGGAAGAATTCGCCGCCGCCGGTCAGCCGGAGATCCGCGTTGCCGTTGGTCACGGCAATCAACGGAAAACGGGCGCTCAACCACGCGAGTGCTGGCAATGCGTCTTCATAGAATTCGACGCGGTTCCGCGCGGCATAGAACACGTCGTACGCGGCGTCGGTCAACGCGACATCTTCGTTCGCGCGCGCCAGCGCCAGCTGGATCGAGCCGATTCTCATCGCGCGAAAATCGCCGGCGAGGTCCGGGCGCAGCCGTTCGTATTCCTCACGGAGCTCGCTCAATGCCTGTTGCGTGGGCAGCACACGCCCGGTATTGGGTGCGCGCTCGATCAACCATGCGCGCAGCAGCGCCTCGGCTCGTATGACGGAAGGCCCGAACGGCCACAGGGTGTCGTCGAGATCGAACGAGACGGCGGAAACTTTGGCGAGACGCATGGCGGTTGAAAGAGGAGGGTTGCTTACCAGGGCCACGGAACGGAGGTTCCGGTGCCGTTGTCGAGGGCGTGCCGATACAGGAAGCGTGCGACGGTCAGGTCCTGAAGCGCGAGCCCCGTCATGTCGAACACGGTGATGTCGTGCGCGGCACGGTCGACCGACGCCGCACCGGCGAGGATGTCACCGATTTCCGTGCGCGGCAAATCCGGCGCCCACTGGCACTCGCCGATGCGGCGCGCCTGGTCGTGATCGTCCACGAAAATGCGCGCGCGTTCCAGCACGCCGGCCGGCAGCTCGCGCTTGCCTGCGGTATCGGCGCCCACGCAGGTCAGATGGGTGCCCGGCTGAACCGCGGCCGCGTCGAACAACGCACCGCCGCCGGGTGTTGCCGTGATGACCACGTCGCTGTTGGCCACCGTGTCGTTCCGGTCGCGCGCCATGCTGATCGTGCATCGCTCCAGGAAGGCCGATTCGAACTCCGGGTCCGGCTCGCCGCTGACGTTCACGTACCGCACCGTGCACCGCTGCGGCAGCAGGCTCAGCGCGTAGTCGAGCTGGACGCGCGCCTGCACGCCCGTGCCGAACACGCAGATCCGCGTGCTGTCGGGGCGGGCGAGCTGTTGCAGCCCGAGGCCGCCGGCTGCGCCGGTCCGCGCGGTGGTGATCGCGTTGCCGTCCATGATGCACAGCGGGCGGCCCGTCGCCGGATCGAACAGTGCGACGGTGGCCTGATGCGGCTCGCCGCCGACGCGCCGGTTGCCCGGCCAGAACCCGGCCGCCTTGAAACCGAGCAGATCCTGGCCGGCGACGTCGCCCGACTTGATGCCGAACACGCCGCCGGTGTGCAGCTTCTCGCGCACCACCGGGAATACGCGTCCGGCCCGCCGACTGTGCAGCACGAAGGCTTCGCGGACCGCCGTCATGACTTGTCCGGCCTGAAGGGCGGGCGCGACGGCATCGCGGTCGAGAAGCAGGAGTCGGGCGTCTGTCGGCATGGTCGGGAGCGCCTTTTCGGCGCAAGACGAATCGAAGGTGTTTAAATTTTGTCCAGATTTGGATAAATAGTCAATCCGTGGCGGAGCGGCGTGGACCCCGGGCGTCGCTCACCAGCCGTAGAAGCGCGGCCATGTTTGTGCGGCGCCGTCTTGGCCGATGGCCTGGTATTCGGGATGTTGCGCGCCGGTCGCGCACGCATGATTCGGCAGGATGCGCAGGCGCGTGCCGATCGGAAACCGTTGCGCGATGCCGGTGTCCGGCGAGCCCGTGCGCGATACGATCCCGTGCTCCTGGTTGGCCGCGCTCATCACGTAGTCGTCGAGCACGTCGCCGGCTTCGGCGCAGACCTGCCCGTAGCCGAAATCGTGCGCCTGGCGCTGCGTGCCGCGGTCGCGGCTCATCGCCATCCAGCCTGCATCGACGATCGCCCAGCCTTTCTCTTCCTGATGGCCGATCACGGTGGTCAGCACCGACAGTGCGATATCGGACAGTCCGCATACGCCGATGTTGTGCATCACCAGGTCGAACATCACATACACGCCGGCGCGCACCTCGGTCACGCCGTCGAGGCGTTGCGCCGACAGCGCGGTGGGCGTCGAGCCGATGCTCACGACCGGGCAGGGCAGCCCGGCGGCTCTCAGGCGCTCCGCGGCCCGCACGGTGCGGCTGCGCTCCTGTTCGGCGACCGCCGCCAGCGCGTCGGGCGTGTCGAATTCGTAGCTGGAGCCCGCATGGGCCAGCACCCCGCCGAGCACCATCCCGCCGTCGACCAGTGCGCGGCCGACGTCGATCAGCAGGTCGGCTGCGGGCGGGATGCCCGAGCGGTGGCCGTCGACGTCGACCTCGATCCACACGTCGAAGCGTTCGCCGTGCTCGCGCCCGAACGCGGCGATCGCGTGCGCGGCCTGCAGGCTGTCGGCGACGATCTTCAGGTCGCAGCCTTGCCGGCGCAACGCAAGCGCCTGGCCGAGCTTGGCGGGCACCATGCCGACCGCATAGACGATGTCGCGTACGCCGCCCGCGAAGAACTGCTCGGCTTCCTTGAGCGTCGACACCGTGATGCCCGGTGCGCCCGCCGCGATCTGCGCATCGACGACGTGCCGGCATTTGGTGGTTTTGACGTGCGGCCGGAACGTGACGCCGAACGTGTCCAGATGCGCCTGCATGCGTGCGATGTTGCGATGCATGCGGCCGACATCGATCAACGCGGCCGGGGTGTTGAGGGTTTGAAGGTCCACGATGGGTTCGATTGCGAGGTTGCCGATGCGGACACTGTAGGACGATTGGCATGCACCGTGTTTAACGCGGGACTAATCCATCATTAAATGCGACTTAATCAAGCGGACCTCGCGGACGCGTGGCGCGACTCATGCGTTGGCACGCCACGGCGGCGGATCGAGAAACTGCCGCGCGGCTTCGAGAAAGACCCGCTGGCGCGCCGAACGGCCGGTGCGCGACGGCAACAGCGCCGTCACCGGCGCGGACGGCAGGTGCCAGCCGGGCAGCAGCCGGACGAGCTTGCCGTTCGCGAGTAGCGGCGCGACGTCCCACTCCGAGCGTTCGACGATGCCGAGCCCGGCCAGCGCCCATTCGGTGATGACGGTGCCGTCGTTCGACGACAGCGCGCCGGAAACGCGAATGACGGCGGACCGCCGCGACTCACCCTTGACGTCACCATCGGGCGAGAAACGCCAGCGCGGAATGTCCTCGTCGTTTTCGCGCAGGCACAGGCAGTCGTATCGCGCGAGGTCGGACGGATGATTCAGGTCCTTGATGCGGCGCGCATAAGCCGGGCTCGCACACAGGAAACGCTCGTTGGGCGCGAGCGGATAGCCGATCCACGACGACGACCTGAGGCTGCCGACATGGACGACCACGTCGGCTCCCGGCGCGCTGGTCAGCGGGCTCTCCGACAGGTGCAGCGAGATTTCGAGCTTCGGGTGCGCGCGCTGCACATCGCGCACGATCCGCGCGACGTACTGGCGGCCGAAGCCGAGCGGAGCGACGACGCGCAGCGTGCCCTGCACGTCGCCGTGATCGCCCGCGATGCTGACCGGCAGCGCCTCCACGCGCTCGAGAATGCCGACGGCCTCCTGGTAGAGCCGCTGCCCTTCGTCGGTCAGCGCAATCCCTTTCGGCTGCCGCACCGCGAGCCGCGCGTTCAGGCGCGCTTCCATCCGCTGCAGGCGAATCGTGACCGCGGGCGGCGTGAGGTCGAGCAGGCGCGCGGCAGCGGCCAGTGAGCGCGACGCGCCGATCGCGCGGACGAGCCGCAGGTCGTCGAGATCGAGCATTTCATGTCTCTTAATGCTGGGGGCGTCGGTCATTAAACCGCATATCACGCGGCGAAGCCATCGACGCGGCGGGACCGCGCTTGTCACATTCGGCCGATACATTGAATTTCCCGATGCCGTCCGGCATTCGGCACGAATTTTCCGATCGATTGACCGACCGTCCGTCATGACCCTCACCCAGCTTCGCAGCTTCATCGCCGTCGTCCAGCACGGCGGCTTCACCGCGGCCGCCCGTGCGCTGTCCACCAGCCAGACGACGATCACGTCGCAGATCCAGACCCTCGAACACGAACACGGCGTCGAGCTGTTCCACCGGCGCGGCCGGCGCGTCGAACTGTCGGCGGTCGGCCTCGAATTCCTGCCGATCGCGCGCCGCATCTGCAGCGACGAGAGCGACGCGGCCGCGCTGCTGCGCGACAGCGGTGCGTTGCAGCGCGGCTCGCTGAGGATCGGCGCGGTCGGCCCGTTCCACGTGACGGAGATGATCGAGGCGTATCACGCGATTCATCCGCGCCTGCACCTGTCGGTCGCGCTCGGCAATTCGGAAACCGTGCTGCGCGATCTCGACCAGTACGTGTGCGACGTCGGCGTGGTGGCGCGTGCGTTCGAGGACGCGCGCTACTTCACGCAGCGCTATGCGAGCTTTCCGGTGATCGCGTTCGTGCGCGCGACCCATCCGTTCGCGACGCGCGACGCGATCACGCTGCGCGAACTGGCCGGCGAGCCGCTGCTGATGCGCGAACCGGGCTCGACGACGCGCCGCGCGCTCGAAGACGCGATGGAGACGGCCGGCCTGACGCCGCGCATCGCGATGGACATCGGCAGCCGCGAGGCGTTGCGCGAGGCCGTCGCGCGCGGGCTCGGCGTCGGCACCGTGTCGAAGGCCGAGTACGTGCCCGACGAGCGGCTGCGGCCGCTGCGCATCGACGGCGATCCGGTCGAAACCCATATCCACGTGTGCTGCCTGAGCGAGCGGCGCGACAGCCGGCTGGTCGCGTCGTTTTTCGAGGCGGTCGCGCGGTGCCGGCCGCTCGACGCGTGACAGCGGATCGTCCGGTGCCGGCCCGCGGCGGCGATCGATCGAAAATTTCGGTCGATCCATCGTCGATCACCGGGATTTTCGATCATGAACGCGTCATCGCGGATGCCTAACCTGCTGCTCAACCCCATTCCATCCAGGGACGAGCATGAACTTCGCTGCAGATTGGCCTTCCCGCATGATTCGTCATGCAGATTATTGGGCCGTGCACGTGCACGGCACGCCGTGTCGCGCGGGAGCGGCGGCATGAGCGACTGGCGCTTTCACAATCCCGTCCGGATCCGCTTCGGCGTCGACGCGCTGGCGGATCTGAACGAGGCGCTCGCCGGGCGCAGCTACGCGATCGTCACGTATCCCGACGCGGTGTTCGCGCGGATCGCCGACCGTGTCGAAGCACAGCTCGGGCCGGCGCTCACGCGGATCGACTGCGTCGAGGCGAACCCGTCGGTGCCGATGCTGCGTCGCGCGTGCGACCGGCTCGCCGCATTGCCCGGCAAGCCGGACGTGCTGATCGCGCTCGGCGGCGGCTCGGTGATCGATTCGGCGAAAGTGCTGGCCGCCGAACACGGCGACTTCGACCGCGTGCTGCGCATCCTGTCCGGCGGCGCCGGCAATGACGATACCGCGCGGCCTGCGCTGCCGATCGTCGCGATCCCGACCACGGCCGGCACCGGCAGTGAAGTGACGCACTGGGCGACCGTCTGGGATCCGCACAACGCGCGCAAGCTGTCGCTGTCGCGGCCCGATCTCTATCCGGAAACGGTGATCGTCGATCCGCGGCTGATGGTCGGCCTGCCGATGCAGCCGACGCTCGCGAGCGGCCTCGACGCGCTGTCGCACGCGCTCGAAAGCATCTGGAACATCCATGCGAACCCGGTGACACGCGGCCTCGCCGTGCAGGCGGCGCGCGAACTGATACGCGGCCTCGGCCGCGTGAATGCGCATCCCGACGATCTCGACGCGCGCAGCGACATGGCGCTGGGCGCGCTGCGCGCGGGGCTCGCGTTCTCGAACACGCATACCGCGCTCGCCCACAACATTTCCTACGCGATCACGCTGACGCGCGGCGTCGCGCACGGCATCGCGTGCTCGTTCTGCCTGCCGGCCGTGATGCAGGCGGCGCTCGGCGTCGACGCCGCGTGCGACGCCGCGCTGCGCGAGATCTTCGGCGATACGGCGACGGCGCCCGCGCAGCTCGGCGCGTTGCTCGACGCGCTCGGCGTCGCGCGCCACCCGGCCGCGTACGGGATCGGCGCGCACGAATGGGCGCAGATCGTGGATCACGCATTCGACGGCGCACGCGGGCGCAACTTCATCGGCACGCGCGCACGCTTTCCGCATTTCGACTTCAGCCCGGAGCAGCCCGAGCGGGCGCTTCACTGACGAGGACTTCCATCATGACACCGTCTCACCCGATCGAAACCGACGCGCTCACGCGTCTCGACAACCTGCCGTGGACACGCTTTCACACGCTGATGCTGGTCGCGCTCGGCGTCGGCTGGGCGCTGGATTCGTTCGAAACCAACATCATCGGCAGCGTGTTCGGCGTGCTCAAGTCGCACTGGCACCTGAGCGCCGCGCAGGGCTCGCTCGCGGTCAGCATCTGGGTGTTCGGGATGCTCGTCGGCGCGATCGCGTTCGGCTATCTCGCCGACCGCTACGGCCGCAAGCGCCTGTTTCTCGCGACGCTGCTCTGGTACGCGTTGTTCAGCGTCGCGACCGTGCTGTCGTGGAACTACGATGCGTTCCTGTTCTTCCGCGCGATGACGGCGCTGGCCGTCGGCGGCGAATATTCGGCGGTGACCGCGACGATGGGCGAGTTCATCCCGAAACGCCATCGCGGCCGCACCGACGCGCTGATCCTGTCGGGCTTCCCGGTCGGTGCGTTGCTGTCGGCGGCCGTGTCGTATCTCGTGCTGAACCAGTTGCCGGCCGAGTGGGCGTGGCGCGTGGGCTTCGGCCTCGGCACGACGATGGCGCTGGTGTTCTTCTGGATTCGCCGCGTGGTTCCGGAGTCGCCGCGCTGGCTGATCCAGCAGGGGCGCGTGGCGGAAGCCGAAGCGATCGTCGCGCAGATCGTCGAGCGCGAGGCACGCGATCCGCGGGTGCAGAACGATCGCGCGCAGCTGACGAAACGTTATACGCCGACCCGTTTCGCGCACCAGGCGCCCGCGTTCTGGCGCAACGTCGGCGAGCTGTTCGGCGCGTACCGCGCGCGCTGCGCGCTGGCCGGGGCGCTGAACTTCTCGCAGGCGGCCGTCGTGTACGGCGTGCTGTCGCTGATGGCGCTCGTGATCCTGCCGTACATGAAGGTACCGTCGACCGACATGCCGGTCTACTACATGATCGGCAACGCCGCGGCGCTCGCGGGCGGTATCGTCGCGGCGCTGCTCGTCGAGGCGTGGGGGCGGCGCGCGTCGCTGTTCGCGAGCTACACGTTCACCGTCGCGGCGATCGTGTTCATCTACGCGATGCATGCGCTGCCCGGCATGGTGCTCGGCTACTGCCTGATCCAGTTCGGCGTCACATGGGCGTACATCTCGGGTTATGTCGTGTCGTCCGAGATCCTGCCGACGCGGATTCGCGCGACGGGGCTCGGGGTGTCGGTCGCGATCGGCCGGCTCGGCGCGGTGATCGCGCCGCTGATGCTGACGAACGTCTACGCGATGTCCGGCGCGCCGTCGGCCGCGCTGATCGTGCTGCTCGTGCTGCTCGTGCTCGCGTTGCCGGGCCCGCTCGCGGCCGGCCTGTGGTGGATCAACGGGCGCGAGACGCGGCGGATTTCGCTCGAGGCGTGCAGCGCGGAAGCCGACGCGCAGCCGGCGGTGGACGCCGCGCCGCGCATCGCGTGACACCCGGCTGCCTGCCAGCCTACGCGTGCAGCCCGAAAATCAGCGACCGGTGTGCGCCCACGCCGGCCGCGACGCCCGATGCCGATGCGAACGTCGCGTTGGTCATCAGGCTCGACGCGTCGCCGGCCGCATACACGCCGGCGACGCTCGTCTGTTTCCACGTATCGACGCGAATCGCGGTGCCGAGCGGCCCTTCGTCGAACGCGCAGCCGAGCTGCTGCGCGAGGTCGCTGGCCATGTCGGTGCGCGCGCCGATGAACAGCGCCTCGACCGGCACGATTTGACCGTCGGCGAGCCGCAGTGCGTCGATACGCGGTGCATCGCCGAGGATCTCGACGACCGGCG
This sequence comes from Burkholderia arboris, assembly GCF_902499125.1. Lineage (GTDB taxonomy): Bacteria > Pseudomonadota > Gammaproteobacteria > Burkholderiales > Burkholderiaceae > Burkholderia > Burkholderia arboris. The sequence goes on along the minus strand of NZ_CABVPX010000011.1, from coordinate 142,880 downwards.
AGCGCGCGATGCGCACGCCGCGCGCGGCGAGCAGCGCGGCTTCTTCGTCGTTTTCCTCGACGACGCCCTGCGTGAACCACGTCGTCGGGCCCCAGTCCGGAATCAGGATCGCCTGATGGACCGAGAGCGGATGGGTGGCGAGCACGCCGAGCCGCTGGCCGCTTACTTCGTATCCATGGCAGTACGGACAATGCAGCACGCTGACACCCCAGCGTTCGGCGAGCCCCGGCAGCGCGGGCAGCTCGTCGCGGATGCCGGTCGCGAGGATCAGCCGGTCGGCGCTCGCGCGGCCGCCGTCGGCCAGCGTCACGTGAAAGCGGCCGTTCGCATCGCGTTCGGCCGTGCGCGCCTCGCCTTCGATCAACTGCACCGTCGGATACGCGGCGAGCTGCGCGGTCGCTTCCGCGACGATCTGCGCGGGCGGCTTGCCGTCCTGTCCGAAGAAACCGTGCGCGTGTTCGGCAAAGCGGTTGCGCGGCCGGCCTGCGTCGATCACGAGCACGCGACGGCGTGCCCGTGCCAGCTGCATCGCGGCCGACAGTCCTGCAAAGCTGCCGCCGACCACGATCACTTCATGATGGGTATCCATGTATCCACTCCTTTCTGAACCTGCGTGAATGACACACGTGCTCCGCTGGCGGCCAACTCATGAAACACGAGAAGTTGCATGATAGGGCGATGGTATCATTCATGCAACTTCAGAAGTTTCGAGAGAGGGGAGTGCCGCCCGTGAGAACCGACAGCCGTTTGTCGCGCATGCTGCATGCGCTGATCCACATGGACCAGGCCGACGGCCCGCTGACGTCGGAGACGATCGCGACGATGCTGTGCACGAATCCGGTCGTCGTGCGGCGCTTGCTCGGCGGCCTGCGCGATGGCGGCTACGTGCAGTCGGAGAAAGGGCACGGCGGTGGCTGGGCGTTGAGCGTCGCGCTCGACGACATCACGCTACTCGACGTCTATCGCGCGGTGGGCGAGCCGCCGCTGTTTTCCGACCTGGTGCCGGAGGACGAGCCCGAATGCCTGGTCGAACAGGCCGTCAACGCACATCTGTCGGCCACGCTGAAGGATGCCGAAGCATCGCTGCTGGCGCGCTTCGGCGAAGTCACGCTCGGCATGCTGTCGCGCGATTTCGAGGCGAAGGCGGCCCGGCTGCGCCAGCCGCGCTGACGCATCGCAGCATCGCGGTCGCTCGCGCCTGACGTGCGATCCGGCGCGGCTGAAACTGCCGTGCCGCGATGTTCTGTCCCCCAACTTCTGCCCGGTTCGCCCGCCACAGGGCAAAATACGGGTTTTCCGCACCCGCGAGGGCGCGACCGAATCACGCGCCGGGCGGCGGCAGTGCGCAATCCGCACGCCGCCGCCCGGCGCCCAGGCAAGATCGCTCGCCATGTCGCGAGCCCACAGGAGTCCAGACCCCATGCCCGAATCCAACCTGTCCTTCTTCGGCCGGCTGTCGCTGGCCGTCGGCACGTTCTTCTCCGTGCTCGGCAACCGCGAGTTCGCGGCCGGCGTGCTGCGCGTCCGCGATGGCGCCCCGGCGCCGGTCGCGCCGACCCCGGCCCCGGCTGCCGCGCCGGTTGCACCGGCGCCCGCACCCGTGAAGGCGCCGGCGCCCGAGCTGCGCGAAGCGAGCCCGCAGGCTGCGCTGCAACTGCTCGGCCTGCTGCAGCGCGATGCGCGCTTCATCGATTTCGTCGAGGAAGACATCGCCGGCTACGCGGACGCCGATATCGGTGCCGCCGCTCGCCTCGTGCACGACGGCTGCCGCGCTGCGCTGCGCGAACACTTCACGATCGTGCCGGTGCGCGATGAAGCGGAAGGCAGCCGCGTGACGCTGCCGGCCGGCTTCGACGCGACGGCCGTGCGCGTGACGGGCAACGTGGTCGGCTCGGCACCGTTCACGGGCACGGTCAGCCATCGCGGCTGGCGTGTGGCCGACGTGCGCCTGCCGAAGCTGACGGGCAGCCACGACGCTTCGGTGGTCGCACCGGCGGAGGTGGAACTGTGAGCGATCCGCGCTATTCGATCGGTATCGACCTCGGGACGACCCACTGCGCGCTGTCGTATGTCGACAGCAGCGCAAGCGACGGCGAAAAGATCACGCAGCAAGTGCTGCCGATCGCGCAGCTGACCGCGCCCGGCGCGCTGGAATCGCGCGACCTGCTGCCGTCGTTCCTCTATCTGCCGCATGAAAGCGAACTGACGCAGGGCGACCTGACGCTGCCGTGGACGGCATCGCGCGCCTTCGCGGTTGGCGAAATGGCACGCACGCGCGGCGCCGGCACGCCGATCCGCCTCGTGTCGAGCGCGAAGAGCTGGCTGTGCCACCCCGGCGTCGACCGCCGCGCGGCGATCCTGCCGAGCGATGCGCCGCCGGAAGTGTCGCGCGTGTCGCCGCTGGAAAGCTCGATCCGCTACCTGACGCACCTGCGCGAAGCGTGGGACCACGCGCATCCCGATGCGCCGTTCGCCGACCAGGACGTAACGGTCACGATCCCCGCGTCGTTCGATCCGGCCGCGCGCGAACTGACGGCCGAGGCGGCACGCGCCGCCGGCTACTCGCGGATGACGCTGCTCGAGGAGCCGCAGGCCGCGCTGTACAGCTGGATCCAGAAGAGCCAGGGCGGCTGGCGCAAGCAGGTGCAGGTTGGCGACCTGATCCTGTGCGTCGACGTCGGCGGCGGCACGACCGACCTGTCGCTGATCGCGGTGGTCGAGCGCGACGGCAATCTCGAACTGCATCGCGTGGCCGTTGGCGAGCACATCCTGCTCGGCGGCGACAACATGGACCTCGCGCTCGCGCACGTGGTCGCACGCAAGCTCGCGCAGCAGGGCACCCAAGCCGATCCGTGGCAACTGCGCGCGCTCACGTACGCGTGCCGCGCCGCGAAGGAAACGCTGCTGTCCGACCCGTCAGCCGATGCGGTGCCGCTCGTCGTGCCGAGCCGCGGCTCGAAGCTGATCGGCGGCTCGATCCGCACGGAGCTCACGCGCGCCGAACTCACGCAGACGATCCTCGAAGGCTTCTTCCCGCAGGTCGATGCCGCTGCGCGCCCGGTGAGCCGCGCGCGGGTCGGCCTGACGCAGCTCGGCCTGCCGTATGCGCAGGACGCGGGCATCACGCGCCATCTCGCGGCGTTCCTCGGCCGCCAGGTCGCGGCGCTCGACTCGCTCGAAGGCGTGCAGCGCACGCTGCCGCAGGGCGCGACGTTCCTGCATCCGACCGCCGTGCTGTTCAACGGCGGCGTGTTCAAGTCGACGCTGCTCACGCAGCGCGTGCTCGATACGCTCAACAGCTGGCTGGCCGCCGAAGGCGCGCCGCCCGCGCGCCTGCTCGAAGGCGCCGATCTCGACCTCGCGGTCGCGCGCGGCGCGGCGTACTACGGCTTTGTGAAGCGCGGCCGCGGCGTGCGCATTCGTGGCGGCACGGCGCGTGCGTACTACGTCGCGATCGAGTCGGCGATGCCGGCGGTGCCGGGGCTCGAACCGCCGGTGCAGGCGCTGTGCGTCGCGCCGTTCGGGATGGAGGAAGGCTCCGACGCCGCGCTGCCGCCGCAGGAGTTCGGCCTCGTCGTCGGCGAACCGGTGCAGTTCCGCTTCTTCGGTTCGTCGGTGCGCCGCCAGGACCAGGTCGGCACGCTGCTCGACTACTGGTCGCCGGAAGAGCTGCAGGAACTGGAAGAAATCCAGGCGACGCTGCCCGCCGAAGGGCGCACGATCGGCGAAGTCGTGCCCGTGAAGCTGCATGCGCGCGTGACCGAAGCCGGCACGCTCGAACTCGAGGCGATCCCGAGCGGCACGAACGAGCGCTGGAAGGTCGAGTTCGACGTGCGCGGCGCCGCCTGAGCGCGATGAAGCGTTATACGGTCGGCATCGACCTCGGCACGAGCAATACGGTCGTCGCGTACGTCGAGGCCGGTTCCGACGCGATCCGCGTATTCGACGTCGAGCAACTGGTCGGCCCCGGCGCGGTGGCCGCGCAGCCGCTGCTGCCGTCGGTGCGCTATCACCCGGCGGCCGGCGAATTGCCGCCGGACGCGTTGCGGCTGCCGTGGGCGGCCGATGCGAAGGCGAACGCCGCCGGTGTGCCGCCGGCCGTGATCGGCCGCTATGCGCGCACGCTCGGCGCGCAGGTGCCGGGCCGGCTCGTGTCGAGCGCGAAGAGCTGGCTGTCGCACGCAGCGGTCGACCGGCTCGCGGCGATCCTGCCGTGGGGCGCGGCCGACGGCGTCGACAAGGTGTCGCCGGTCGATGCGAGCGCAAGCTATCTCGCGCATGTGCTCGATGCGTGGAACGCGCGCTTTCCCGATGCGCCGCTCGCGCAGCAGGACGTGATCCTGACGGTGCCCGCGTCGTTCGACGACGGCGCGCGCGCGTTGACGATCGAGGCCGCGCGGCGCGCGAAGCTGCCCGCGCTGCGGCTGCTGGAAGAGCCGCAGGCCGCGTTCTACGACTGGTTGTACGGTCAGCGCGACACGCTGCGCGATACGTTTGCCGCCGCGCGGCGCGTGCTGATCTGCGACGTCGGCGGCGGCACGACCGACCTCACGCTCGTCGATGTTGCGCCAGGCGACGACGGCGAGCCGGCGTTTACGCGCGTCGGCGTCGGCAATCACCTGATGCTCGGCGGCGACAACATGGACCTCGCGCTTGCGCGCCTGGTCGAAACGCGGCTGACCGAGCCCGGCACGCGGTTGTCGGCCGCGAGCCTGTCGCAGCTCGTCGAGCGCTGCCGCGCGGCGAAGGAGCGGCTGCTCGGCGACGACGCGCCGGCGTCCGTCACCGTCACGCTGCTCGGCGCAGGCAGCAAGCTCGTCGGCGGCGCGCGCTCGGCCGAGCTGACGCGGCAGGAAGTCGAGCAGATCGTCGTCGACGGTTTCTTTCCGCAGGTCGAAGCCGGCGAGCTGCCGCGCCGTGCGCGCGCGGCGATCGTCGAATTCGGGCTGCCGTATGCGAGCGACGCGGCCGTCACGCGGCACGTCGCCGCATTCCTGAACCGTCATGCGGAAGGCCCGCTGCCCGACACGCTGCTGCTCAACGGCGGCGTGTTCCGCGCGGGCGCGCTCGCCGGCCGTCTCGCGCAGACGCTCGGCGCGTGGCGCGGCGCGCCGCTCGACGTGTTGCACAACGCGCATCCGGATGTGGCCGTCGCGCGTGGTGCCGTCGCATACGGGCTTGCGCGAGCCGGGCGTGCGCCCCGTATCGGCGGCGGCTCCGCGCGCAGCTATTTCCTTGTGCTCGACGACGGTGCGGCCGATTCGGCCGCGCGCGGCGTCTGCCTGCTGCCGCGCGGTACGGAAGAGGGCCGCGAGATCCGGCTCGACGATCGCACGTTCGCGTTGCAGCTCGGACAGCCGGTGCGTTTCCACCTCGTGTCGACGGTGGCCGAGACGAAGTATCAACCCGGCGATCTCGTCGATCTCGACGGCGGCGATTTCGTGCGGCTGCCGCCGATCGCGACGGTCGTCGACGCAAAGGCGGGCAGCGACGCACGCGAAACGCCGGTGAAGCTCACCGCGTCGCTGACGGAGGTCGGCACGCTCGAAATGCACTGCATCGCGACCGACGACGCGGCGCGCCGCTGGCGGCTCGAATTCCAGTTGCGCGGCGATGCGCCGGTGCAAGGCGACGATGCCGGGCCCGCGCGGCATCCGCGGCTCGACCAGGCGATCGAGCTGATCGAGCGCTCGTTCGGCAGCAAGGCCGCGGACGTGACGCCGAAGGACACGCGCCGGTTACGCGTACAACTTGAGCACGTGCTCGGCGCGCGCGAAGCGTGGGATGTGGCGCTCGCGCGAGAACTGTTCGACGCGTTGCTCGCGCGCGCACGGCGCCGACGCCGCTCGGCCGATCACGAACGCGCGTGGCTGAACCTTGCCGGTTATTGCCTGCGTCCGGGTTTCGGTCATCCGCTCGATGCATGGCGCATCGAGCAGCTGTGGCCGCTGTTCGACGACGGGATTCAATACGTGACCGACGGACAGGTGTGGTCCGAGTGGTGGACGCTGTGGCGGCGCGTGGCCGGCGGCCTCGACGACGATGCGCAGACGCAGGTGCGTGACGCGATCGCGTTCCTCGAACCGTCGGACGACAAGCGCCGCAAGCTGCCGTTCGATCCGGGCAAGGTCGGCCCGGCCGACATGACACGGCTGTCCGCGTCGCTCGAACGGCTGCCGGTCGAGCGCAAGGTCGAACTGGCCGAGCGCCTGATCGCGCAACTGCAGAAGCCGGCCGAGCGTGCGCTTTGCGCGTGGGCGCTCGGGCGGATCGGTGCGCGCCGGCCGTTCTACGGCAGCGCGCACAGTGTGGTGCCGGCGGAAGTGGCCAATGGCTGGCTCGATGCGCTGTTCGCGCTCGACTGGAAACAGGTCGAGCCGGCCGCGTTCGCGGCCGCACAGATTGCGCGGATGACCGGCGATCGTTCGCGCGATTTGCCCGACGCTATGCGCGAGGCGGTCATCAAGCGCCTGTCGGCTGCGAATGCATCGTCGGCCTGGATCGACATGGTGCGTGAAGCGATCGCATTCGACGAAGCCGATACGGTGCGCGTGTTCGGTGAGACATTGCCGGCCGGATTGAAGCTGCTGGCCGTTTGAACGGCGTGCAGGATGCTTCGGCCTCGTTCGCAGGTCGAAGCATCCGGTTGCGTCGGCGGTAACGTGAGGCCGATGCGCTTTCCCTTCAGGCGTGCGATACCGCTTCGCGTTGCCGGTCCACTGCTTCGATTTCCGGCGCATCGTGCGCCGCATGACGCCGCGCGAGATGAATCCCCGCGAGCATGCAGCGCACCGACCCGCCGGCCAGTTCGATCGTCGGCACGTCGAGCGGTAGCAGCCGCGCGGAGCGTTCGATCACCGTTCGCTGGTCGCGCGTGAGGCAATCGAACGCACGTCGCGACAGCGCGAGCACGCGGCCGTCCTTGCCCGACAGTTCCAGCGTATTGCCGGCGAAATTCTCGATTTGCGATTGATCGAGCGCGATCACCGCGCGTCCCGTTTCGGTCAGGCGTTGTGCGATTTCGCCGCGGCGCCGGCTGTCGGCGATCAGGTCGAGGCCGACCATCGCGAATTCGGTCGCGACGCTCATCATCACGTTCGTGTGATAAATCGGCCGCCCGCTCGCATCGGCGGTATCGAAGCAGATCGGCTCGAAATTGAAGTTCGTGCAGAAGCGTTCGAGCGCGACCGGATCGGCGCGGCGCGAACGCGCCGTGTACGCGATCCGTGCGACGTGGTCGAGCACCATCGCGCCGGTGCCTTCGAGAAACACGTCGTCGTATTCGAGCCCCGAGTAGTCGATCACGTCCTGCACGCGATACTCGGCCTTCAGCATCTCGATCACGTCCGCGCGCCGCTCGCGGCGGCGGTTTGGGCTGTACATCGGAAACAGCGCGACATGGCCGCCCGGATGCGTCGAGAACCAGTTGTTCGGGAACACGGAGTCGGGCGTGTCGCGCTCGCCGTGGTCGTCGAACACGTGCACGCGCACGCCCGCGTCGGCAAGCGTCTGCGCGGCGGCCGTGACTTCGTCGCGCGCGGCGGCCGATACCGACGGTGTGTCGCCCGCGCCGCCGCCGGCCGTGCGCTGGAACGCATTGTCGGCCGCGGTCTGCGGGTTCGGCAGGAAGCGGTGCGGCCGGATCATCACGACGGCGGCCGGCGCCTGGATCGATACGAGATTCATGAAAGGCAGGAGCGAAGGGCAGGAAAACGGGCGGCGCACGGGCCGCCCGCGGATGACGGTCAGCGCGCGAACGCGGCGACGGCTTCGGTCACGAACGCAGCGTGACCCTGCGCGATCGCAGCGGGGTCGTCGATCAGCGCGAACAGGTTCTTCGGATCGACGGCCGGCGGAATCAGCGCGATCTCGACGCCCGCGTTGTGCTGCTGCGCGAGCGCGTACAGGTAGCGCAGCGCCGAGTAATCCTCGAGCGCGAAGCCGACCGAATCGAACACGGTGACTTCATCCGCGCGTTCGCGGCCGGTCGTCTCGCGTTGCAGCACGCGCCACAGTTCGGTGACGGGGAAGTCGGCCGGCATCTGCTGGATCTCGCCTTCGATGCGCGACTGCGGCTCGAATTCGACGAACACGCGGCCTGCGTGCAGCACGCCCGCTTCGAGCTCGGTCTTGCCGGGGCAATCGCCGCCGACGGCGTTCAGGTGCATGCCGGGCTCGATCATGTCGGCCGTGACGATGGTCGCGTACGCCTTGTCGGCGGTGACGGTCGTCACGATGTCGGCGCCGCGCACGGCGTCGGCGGTCGATGCCGCGCGCACGACGCGCAACGCCGGATACGCGGCGAGGTTCTGCACGAGCTTGTCGGTCGCGAGCGGATCGACGTCGAATACGCGGATTTCGTCGATGCCGAGCAGCGTGTGGAACGCGATCGCCTGGAATTCGCTCTGCGCGCCGTTACCGATCAGCGCCATCTTGCGCGAATCGGGCCGCGCCAGCAGCTGGGCGGCGAGCACCGACGTGGCGGCCGTGCGCAGCGCGGTGGTGAGCGTGAGTTCGGCGAGCAGCAGCGGGTAGCCGGTATCGACTTCGGCGAGCGCGCCGAACGCCATCACCGTGTGCATGCCGCGCGCCGCGTTGACGGGGTGGCCGTTCACGTACTTGAACGCGAACAGCGACGCGTTCGCGACGGGCATCAGCTCGATCACGCCGTCGCGCGAATGGCAGGCGACGCGCGGCGACTTGTCGAAATCGGCCCAGTGCAGGTAATCGGCGCGCAGCGTGTCGACGAGTTCGCGCAGGAACGTCGTCACGCCGGTCCTGGCGATCAGGCGGGCGGTGGCGGGAACGTCGAGGAAGCGGGTCATCGGTCTGTCTCCATATTCAGTGCCGGTACGGGTGTCCTGGCGTTCTGGTCGACCGGGCGGGGCTTCGGCGCGCGTCCGGGCTTCCTGGAAAAGCCTCGGCGCGGCGTGGTCGGCCGGTCGATGGAGTCATTATTTCCGTGAGTCGAGCCAACAAAAAGACAGCAAAAGTGGCAGATTTCTCGATAGACTTGGCAAATTGCCAGCCCATTCCGGCAATGTGTCCGGTTTGCACTGGCCGGAATGCGCAGTCTCCGGCACGCTGGCGGCCGGCTCACGCTCAACTGGAAGCCCGTTCATGATCACGCTCGACGACGTCGACCGTCAGCTCATCGCACTGCTGCGCGACAACGCGCGACTGCCCGTCGTCGCGCTGGCGAAGGCATTGCGCGTCGCGCGTGCGACCGTGCAGAACCGGCTGACGCGGCTGGAGAAAAACGGCGTGATCGTCGGTTATACGGTGCGGCTCAAGCCGGCGGCGGAACGCCACCGGATCCGCGCGCTGATGTCGATCGCGGTGCAGGGCAATCGCGGCGCGGAGGTGGTGAAGGTGCTGCGCGGGCATCCGAACGTCGCGTCGATCCACAGCACGAACGGGCGCTGGGATCTCGTCGCCGAGCTGCATGCCGATTCGCTCGAGCACTTCGATCGCGTGCTCGGTGCGATCCGGCTGATCGACGGGATCGCGAATACCGAGACGAGTATCTTGCTGTCGACGCACAAGGCGTAACGCGGGCGGGGCCCGCAGCCCGTCTTTCCGTGCAGTCAGGCGCTGGCCGCCGGTTCCGGAAACACCGGTTCGCCCAGTGTCAGCATCAGCCGGTTCGCCCACGCGAAGATCGCAACCGCGTGCGACAGATCGAGAATCTCTTCGTGCGTCAGCCCTTCGGCTTCGAGCGCCGCGATGGCGCGTTCGTCGATCGCATCGGGGTGTTCGGTCAATGCGATCGCATAACGGACGATCGCGCGTTCGCGCGTCGTCGTGCCGGCCGTCGCCGGATCGTCGAACACCTGCTCGATCGCATCGGTGCGTTTCGCGAGTTGCGCGAAGCGCTGCGCATGCACCGACGCGCAATACACGCAGCCATTCACGCGCGATACGGCCGTGCTGGCCAGTTCGCGCTCGGCGCGTGAGAGTCCGCCGGGACCGTACATGATCGCGTTGAACACGCCCGAGCGTTGTCGCAGGATCTCGGGCAGATGGACGAGCAGCAGGTAGTAGTCGGACGTCTTCGCCTGCGGGTGGCTCGCTTCGAGCACCGCAAGCTGATCGGGCGTCGCGGCATCGAGCGAGACCGTGTCGAGCCAGGCGCGCCAGCCGAGCGTGTCGGACGTGAAGCCGTGCGTTGCCGTCGTCATGCAGCCTCCCTGGTCTTGCGTGCCTGAAGCGCACGGGCGGCAACGGCAACGCGCAACTGATAGGCGACGAACGCCACGAGCTGCGACAGCGCGACGATCGCGGGCGTCGTGAGGCCGGCCGACTTCAGCGCGTCGAGATCGGATGCGCGCGCATCGACAGCGGAGAGCGCCAGGCGCTTCGCGTGCGCGAGGATCGCGCCAACGCGTTGCGGCAGTGCGTCGAACGCGTCGGCATCGGCCTGTTCGATGTCGCCGGCCGAGCCGCCCGCGTCGAGCAGCCGGGCGCGATAGGTGTCGGCCAGCGCGGATGCATTCGACTTCCGCGCGACATACCGTGCCGCATGCAGCCGCTCGACCAGCGAAAGATCGGGCAATGCGGGATCGAACAACGCGGCTTCGCTCAACTGCGTATGCAGCAGCACCTTGGCGCGTGCACGGCGCAGCGCGGCGACGGCGTCGCCGTCGCGCAGGCCCGCGACCGCGTCGATCGTATCCGGCACGGCGGCCGGCGTGATGGAATCAGTCATCGTTTCGTTTTTCCTTCTTCGTCGGTGTGATCGATGGCGCGCGGTCACGCATCGGCGTCGCGCCATTCGTCGCCTTGCAGTTCGGCATTCGCGTAAGCAACGAGCGCGTCGTAGTGGCGGTCGCGGTCGGCGTCGAACAGCCGGCTCGCGATACCGCGCGCCAGCCGCTTCGCGCCCGCGCTGATCGCCGGAATATCACCGGACAGCTTGCCGTGGCTCAGGCTCGCCGCATGGTTGAAGCAATGGATACGCGTGACGGCCGGGCATGCCCCGCGCTCGCGCTCCTGGAACGCGAACGCGGGGCCGAGGTCGGGTGACTCGGCAAGCTCGTCGAGCCGCAGATCCGGTTCCGGTCGATAGCGATCCTTCCAGCGCCGCACGTGCGCGCCGAACGATGCGAATTCCGCGCGCGTCGTCCAGTCCGAATGAAAGCCGGTCGCGAAAATCAGGAAGTCCACCGTGTAACGTCCGCGCGGCGTCGTCACATCGAGGCCGCCCGCGTGGCCGGCAAGCGTCTCGATCGGGCTGCCCGCATGGAAATGCGCATGCGCGTGGCGCGATACGCGCAGCACGCTGTCGCGCGGCGGCGGCGTTTGCGACGTCAGCGCGTAGTGCATGAAGCGCCACTTCGTCGCGTCGTCGAGATCGGCATAGCCGTACACGAGCCCCGGGCTGCCGATGCCGGTCAGCTTGTTGATGCGCGGGATGTCCGCGCGGCGGAAGAACAGGTCGACGCGCGCGGCGCCCGCTTCGAGTGCGGTGCCCGCGTTGTCGAATGCGGACGCGCCCGCACCGACTACGCCAACGCGCTTGCCTGCGAGCGCCGCAAAGTCGATCGGCTCGGATGAATGGGCCCAGCGCGTGCGCGGTGCGCGTTGCGCGACGGGCGGTACATACGGGCCACCGAGACCGTCACGGCCGGTCGCGAGCACGACGTGCCGCGCGAGCAGCGTCTGCGCCTCGCCGTTGCCGCGCACGTCGAGCGCGAGCAGGCCGTCGTCGCGCGGGCGCAGCGCGACGAGCGTCGTGTCGTTGCGCACCTGCAGGTCGAGCACGCGCCGATACCAGCGCAGGTAGTCCATCCATTGCGTGCGCGGAATCTTGTAGAGCGCGTCCCACGCGTCGCGGCCGAATTGCGCTTCGAACCACGCGCGGAACGTCAGCGCGGGCAGGCCGAGCGCGGGGCCGGCAAGTTGTTTCGGGGAACGCAGCGTTTCCATCCGCGCGAACGTGACCCACGGGCCTTCATAACCGGCCGGCGCGCGGTCGATCACGCACTGGTTGTCGATGCCGAGCAGGCGCAGTTCGGCGGATGCCGCGAGCCCCGCCATGCCGCCGCCGACGATCGCGACGTCGAGCACGCGTGCGCCGTCCGCTTCGCGCGGCGGCACCCACGACGGCGCGGGCAGGTCGAGCCAGCGCAGATCCTGCGCGAGCCGTGCTTCGAGTGCGTCGAGCGGTGTCGTCACGCGGCCTCCGGTCGTGTGCGGCGCGCACGTGCGGCGCGTGGCGGGCGTGCGGCCCGCTCGCTGCGCAGCCGGTCGCCGCGCAGCAGCGCATCGTGCGCGGCGGCGTCGTGAAAGATCACGTCGTCGAGCAGTGCGCGCGTCGTGCGATGCAGCGCGTCGAGCAGCGCATCGACGGCGGCCGTGCGCGGCTTGCCCGCCGGGGTTGCGACGCCGAATGCGAACGGGATGTCGACGTCGAGCGGGCGTGCGACGACGCCGTCCACCGGCAGCGCGACGCCCGTCGCCGGATCGACGATGCCGATTCCGATGCCCGCGCGCGCGGCCATCACCGCATTCAGCGACGCATTGGTTTCGATGAACACGCGCGCATCGACGCGCGCGGCGGCGAACGCCGCGTCGATCCGCTGGCGCAGCCGGTGCCGGTTCGCGACCGTCACGATGCGACGGCGCGCGAGATCGCGCAGCGCGATACGTGGCTTCGCAGCGAGCGGATCGCCGGCGGGCAGCACGGCGACGCAAGGGGTCTGTGCGATCCAGTGCACGTCGAGCCCGGCATGCGCCATCGGCAGCGTGACGACGCCGACGTCCGCCGTGCCGGCCAGCACTTCGTGCACGACATGCTCGGCCGATTCGCTGCGCAACTGGTAATGCGGCGCGTGTGCGTCGTCGGGTAGCGCGGCGAGCGCGGCCGGCACGAGCGTGGCCGCGAGCGACGGCGTTGCCGCGATGCGCACGGGTTCGGCCGTTTCGTTGCCGAGCGCGCGTGCCCGCGCCTCGATCGCGCGCAGGCCGACCAGCGAGCGCTCGACTTCCTCGTACAGCAGGAACGCGCGCCGTGTCGGTGTGACGCGCGGGCCGTGCCGGTCGAACAGCGCGTAGCCGAGATCGGCTTCCAGCTCCTGGATCTGCCGCGTGACGGCCGGCTGCGAGCGGCCGAGCAATTCGCCCGCGCCGGTCACGCTGCCGGCCGACATGACCGCGGAAAAGGCTTCGAGTTGATGCAGCTCCATGACGCGTTCCGATGATGCGATTTGCGCATTGTAGGAGTGTGAGCATGCGTGATTCATATAATGATTTTTGCTATCGACAGCGTGAAAACTGCGAAGCGTGTGATCGCTGCGGTGGCCGGTTGCACACGCATGCGCACCGAATGTGTGGGGCGACCCGAAGGAAACACCCATCGAATCAACGCGATGCGACGTATGTCGATGCAGCGTGCAAAGCGGGTCGAACGGATGACCGTTCGCGTATGTGATCCGCTTCGCGTCGCACGCGATATCGATATGCGCAAAACTTCGTTGGATCGTCCTGAACCGGATGGTTACATGCCCTCACTCTTTTCGACCGATTGAAGCTGGGGGACGCATGAACGTTTCGGGGAACGACACACGCGGCGCATGGCGGCGCGTACTGGGCACGGTGGCGGCGCTCGCTGCCGCATGGAGTTTGTCGGCCGGCGGCGCGCTCGCGGCGGGCGTGTCGGGCGAGCCGGTGGTGGTCGGCGTGAGCGGGCCGCTGACGGGCCAGGACGCGCAATACGGCGAACAATGGAAGCGCGGCTTCGATCTCGCGCTCGACGAGATCAACGGCAGCGGCGGCATTCACGGCCGGCCGCTCGCGATCGACTTCCAGGACAGCCGCAGCGACCCGCGTCAGGCAGTGGCGATCGCGCAGAAGTTCGTCGCCGATCCGCGCATCGCGATCGAGCTGGGTGACTTCTCGAGCGCGACGTCGATGGCCGCGTCGCCGATCTATCAGCGCGGCCAGCTGGTGCAGTTCGGCTTTACGAATTCGCATCCGGATTTCACGAAGGGCGGCGACTATCTGTGGAGCACCGCGCTGAGCCAGGCCGAAGAGCAGCCGCTGCTCGCACGCTATGCGGTGAAGGAACTCGGCTTCAAGCGGATCGCGGTGCTGTACCTGAACACCGACTGGGGCCGCACCAGCAAGGACATCTTCGCGAAGGCGGTCGCCGGGCTCGGCGCGCAGGTCGTCGCGGCCGAGGGCTACCAGCCGGCCGAGAAGGATTTCCGCTCGACGCTCGTGCGGATCGGCGCGTCGAAGCCCGATTCGATCGTGCTGATCTCGTACTACGCGGACGGCGCGCAGATCGTGCGGCAGGCGCGCACGTCGGGCGTCACGCTGCCGATCGCGGCGGTCGGCTCCGTGTATTCGCCGAAGTTTCTCGAGCTGGGCGGCACGGCCGTCGAAGGCGTCTACACGGAATCGAACTTCTTCCCGGCCGAGCCGCGCCCCGAGGTGCAGGCGTTCGTGCAGCGCTATCGCGCGAAATTCCATGCCGATCCCGATTCGTTCGTCGCGCGTGCGTACGACGCGCTGATCCTGTCGGCGGAAGTGCTGCGCCGCTACGGCACGACGCGCCAGGCCGCGCACGACGGCTTCGCGAAGGTCGGCGACGTGCCGAGCGTGATCTTCGGCAAGGTGCGCTTCGATCCGCAGACACGCCGTGTTGCAGGCGCGCGCACCGTGTACCTGGTCGTGAAGCAGGGGCAGTGGGCGCTGTGGGATGGCGCGAAGCCGCAGCTCGCGGCGCGCTGAACCCGACATGAACCGCATGCAAGTGACGGACGCATCGTGATGGCTTCCTGGCTCGACTACACGCTCAACGGCCTCATCGTCGGCAACATCTACGCGCTGCTCGCGGTCGGGCTCGCGCTGATCTTCGGCGTGTCGCACCTGATCAACTTCGCGCACGGCTCGGTCTACATGGTCGGCGCGTTCATCGGCTGGCTGTGCCTGACGCGCTTCGGGCTGCCGCTGCCGGTCGCACTGGCGGCGGTCGTCGCCGGCTGCGGCGCGCTCGGCGTTGCGATCGAGCGGATCGGGCTGCGGCCGCTGCGCCACGCGGCGCGCATCGCGCCGCTGCTCGCGACGATCGGCATCAGCTTCATCCTCGACCAGCTCGCGCAGCTCGCATTCGGCGCGGACCCGCGCGCGGTGCCGACGCCGCTGCCCGACTGGCACGTGCGGATCGCCGGCGCGACGCTCGGCTCGCTCGACCTGCTGATCGCGGGCATCGGTATCGCGGCGGCCGCGCTGCTGTACGGCTTCCTGCGTTTCACGCGGCTCGGCTGGGCCGTGCGCGCGACCGCGCAGGATCGCGATGCGGCGCTGCAGATGGGCGTCGACGTCGATCGTGTGAACCAGACCGTATTCGCGATCGCATGCGCGCTCGGCGGCGTGAGCGGGCTGCTGGTCGGCATGTACTACAACAGCATCGATCCGGCGATGGGTTTCCAGGCGACGCTGAAGGGCGTTGTCGCGCTGCTGATCGGCGGGCTCGGCAACGTGCCGGGCGCGATCGCCGGCAGCCTGCTGCTCGGCCTCGTCGAAAGCTACGGCGTCGCGCTGTTCGGCACGAGCTATCGCGACCTGTTCGCATTCGGGCTGCTGATCGTGTTCCTCGTGTGGCGGCCGAACGGCCTGTTCAGCGCGAACCGCGCGCTGCCGCCCGAGCCGATGACGGGCACGTTCCTCGCGGCCGCGAAAGCCGTGCGCGTGCCGCGTCCGGTGCTCGTCGCGCTGATCGCGCTGGCGGCCGTGCTGCCGTGGCTCGGCGCGTCGCCCTATGTGCTGCAGACGCTGACCAACGCGTGGCTGTACGGGCTGCTCGCGCTGAGCCTCACGCTCGTCGCGGGCACGGTCGGGCAGATTTCGCTCGGCCATGCCGCACTGCTCGTGATCGGCGCGTATGCGTCGGCGTTGCTGTCGTCGGATCTCGGCTGGCCGCCGGCCGTGACGATCCCGTGCGCGGGCGTCATCACGGCTGTGCTCGGCACGCTGCTCGTCTATCCGGCATTCCGGCTGCGCGGGCACTATGTATCGATCGCGACGCTCGGCATCGGTGAAGTGGTGAGCCTCGTGATCCTGAACTGGGACGGCTTGACGCGCGGCCCGCTCGGCATCACCGGCATCGCGCCGCTGCCGTGGGCGACGACCGCGCGCGCCGCGTACTGGTTCACGTTCGCGGTGCTCGTCGGGTTTGCGCTCGTGCAAGCGCGGCTGCTGCGCTCGCATCTGGGTCGCACGCTGCGCGCGGTGCGCGAGGACGATGTCGCCGCGCGGGCGCACGGCATCGCGCCGAACCGTTACAAGGCGATCGCGTTCGCGGTCGGCGGTGTCGCGGCCGGCGTGAGCGGCGGCATTGCCGCGCACCTGTACAGCTACATCAATCACCAGACCTTCGATTCGCAGGTATCGATCCTCGCGCTGACGATGGTGATCCTCGGCGGGCTCGGCAACGTGCCCGGCAGCATCGCGGGCGCGATCGCGCTGATCGGGCTGCCCGAACTGTTCCGCTGGGCGGCCGACTACCGGATGCTGATCTACGGCCTCGTGCTGCTGCTGCTCGTGCGGTTCCGGCCGCAGGGCCTGCTCGGTACGGTGTAAGAGGGAATGCGATGACGACCCCCCAACCCTTGCTCGACGTGCAGGGCCTGACGCGCCGCTTCGACGGCGTGACCGCACTCGACGACGCGAGCCTGACGCTCGCCGACGGCGAGCTGCTGAGCGTGATCGGGCCGAACGGCGCCGGCAAGTCGACACTGTTCAACCTGATCGCGGGCGCCGACCGGCCCGATGCGGGCCGCGTGACGTTCGACGGCCGCGACATCACGGGCACGGCGCCCGAACGGCTGGCGGCGCTCGGTATTGCGCGCACGTTCCAGCACGGCCGCGTGTTCGGCAACCTGAGCGTGCTCGACAACGTGCTGATCGGCGCGCATGCGCGGCTGCGGGCGGCGCGGCCCGGCTGGCCCGCGCTGGGCGCGGCGGCCGAGGTGCTGCGCGCGCTCGTGCGGCCCGCGTCGGTGCGGCGCGAGGAAGCCGCATTGCGCGAAGAGGCGCGCGCGATCGTCGCGGGGTTCGGCGAACGGCTCACGCCGCGCATCGATCATCCGGCACACAGCCTGTCGTATGCGAACCGGCGGCGCGTGGAGATCGGCCGCGCGCTCGCGCTGCATCCGCGCCTGCTGTTGCTCGACGAACCGACGGCCGGGATGAACGAGACGGAAACGGCCGAGATGTTGCAGCTGATCCAGTCGCTGAAGGCGCGTGGCCTGACGATCCTGCTGATCGAGCACAAGCTCGAACTCGTGATGCGCGTATCCGACCGCGTGATGGTGCTCGACAACGGCGTGAAGATCGCCGAAGGTGCGCCGCGCGACGTGCGGCACGATCCGCGCGTGATCGAAGCCTATCTCGGCCGCCGCCATGCGGGCGGCGCGAGGGCCGATCGTCCTGCGCAGGCGGCGGCATGACCCTGCTTTCTTCCGGATCCGTTACGACGATGACCGACGCGCTGCTGAAACTCGAACACCTCGACACGTACTACGGGCCCGTGCAGGTGCATTTCGACGTGAACTTCGAAGTCGGCCGCGGGCAGATCGTCAGCCTGCTCGGTGGCAACGCGAGCGGCAAGTCGACGACGATGAAGCTGATCCTCGGGTTGATGCGGCCGCGCCGCGGTGTCGTGCGTTTCGACGGCGACGACGTGACGACGCTCGCGACGCCGCAGCGCGTGCGGCGCGGAATCGCGGCCGTACCCGAGGCGCGGCGGCTGTTCGGCGACATGAGCGTGCGCGAAAACCTGCTGATGGGTGCTTACACGCGTGGCGATCGCACGGCCGTGGCCGAGGATGTCGAGCGCGTGCTCGACCTGTTTCCGCGGGTACGCGAGCGCTTGACGCAGCGCGCGGGCACGCTGTCGGGCGGCGAGCAGCAGATGCTCGCAATGGCGCGCGCGTTGATGGCGCGGCCGAAGCTGATCTGCATGGACGAGCCGACGATGGGGCTGTCGCCGCTCTACGTCGACAAGGTGCTCGAACTGATCGACGCGATCAACAAGCAGGGCGTGACGGTGTTCATGGTCGAGCAGAACGCGAGCCTCGCGCTCGAGATCGCGCATTACGGGTACGTGCTGCAGACGGGGCGCGTCGTGCTCGAAGGGCCCGCGAAGGCGCTGCTCGACGACGAGCGCGTGCGCGATGCGTATCTGGGCGGGGAGGCGGTGGCGGCGTAGCAGGCGTACCGCCTTCATCGCCCGGCATGCGTCGGGGCCGCCTCATCGATCCGGCGTTCAAGCCTGCGCCCGGGCTCCGTCCGGTGCAGGTGAACGGCGTAGGTGTCCCACGGGAGCCTGATATCCTGCGCCGAGCGCGCGGCCGCCTGGATCATCAGTCTGCCGACTTCGCCGCGATGGTAGCCGCCGTGCGTGACGACATGGGTCAGCATCTCTTCGCGCGTCATGGCGCCGTTGTCGCCGTCGGTGAAGGCGAACGGAATCGACTCGGACAGCATGTCGGGCGTAGCGGTCTCGACATAGTCGAGGTACCAGCGATCGAGCGCGGCAAATGCCGCGCGCAGCGCATCGGGTTCCGGCGTTTCGGGCGTGTTGTCGGACGCGAACCCATGACGCTCGCCGCTCAGGTGCGCGGCAAAAATCCGGTTCACGACGAGGCAATGATTCATCAGCCGCAGCGCGAGATGGCGCGTGTCCGCGTGCTGCACCGGGTCGAGCGCCGACACGGCCTCGAGCATTTCGTCATGGGCCCATGCCTGGTAGCGCAGCATGCGGGACAGGAGTGCGTTCGCGCTCATGGTCGTTTCCTTGTCGGTTTCACCTAATATGTGAGCTTCGCCACCATTATTTTCAGTCGGAGTCCGCATGTCCACTCGCGTTTCCGGGGCGGCCGCCGCGATGCGGAAAGCCCCGCGCCAGGCCCGCTCGCGCGCGACGGTGGACGTGATCGTGACGGCCGGGGCTCGCGTTCTGGACCGCCACGGTTGGGCGGGATTCACGACCAACGAGGTCGCGCAGGTCGCCGGCGTGAGCATCGGCTCCGTGTATCAGTATTTCCCGAACAAGCTCGCGTTGGTCGATGCGATCCGGCGTCGCCATTTCGACGACGTGCTCGCCGTGCTGCAGCGCGCGCATGACCGCCGGGCGAGCGCCGGGCGCCGGCTCGAAGGCCTGATCGGCGATCTGATCGCCGCGCACCGCGATTACCCCGCGCTGCACCGGGTGCTGCTCGATCTGCCCGATCCGGGCGGTGCGAAGGATGCTTACGATACGTTCCAGAAGGAATATTTGCGCCGGTATGCGCTGATCGTTGCCGCGTGCCGCGGGCGTGCACCGGTCAAGGCCGACACGTTGACCGCGCAGGTGCTGTCGTCCGCGCTCGAAGGCGTCGTGCACAACGCGGCCCGGCGCGGGCTGCTGACGGATCCGAAACTGAAGCGCGAGCTCGTCGGGCTGGCGCGCCGTTACGTCGAAGATCCATGTGCTGCGACCACGAATTCGCGTTCATGAGCGGCGCGGGAAAATCATCACGGATACCGAAATTCAGGGTAGATTGACGGTCTCCTGATCTCGAACGCCACGGGGGCTGCCGCGTCATGTTGACCTACTCCATCCAGAAAGTCGGCTACGATTTCAATCAGCTCGATCAGCAAGGCGCGACCGACTATGCGTCGTTCGTTCATGCCTTCGATGCGTTCCCGTGGGCGGCCCAGCACGTTGAATGGAACGAGACGCAGGACGGCCCGTTTCCGGCGCTCGTGCTGCAGCAGGCCGACGATCAGCGCGAGCTGTGGGTGACAGCATTGAGCGACGCGCATTCGGACGGCTTCCAGCTGAATGCGCTGTCCATGCGGATGAAGAAGGGTCTCTTCGGGATCGGGAAGGGCAAGCTGGAGCAGCACGTCGACACGATCGACGTCGACGCGCGCGCGGATGTCGATACGTTGTGCCGGTTGTTCTGCGATCGCCGGTACGACGAACTGGACGAGCTGGTGGCGCGGCATGCGGAGCGCAACCGGTTCGACGACGGCAACGACGACTGAGCGTCGGCTGCGCGTGGCACGGCACTGATTCGACGGCTTATGCCTTTTTCGCGTCGGTTCCCGCTGCGCGCGGGAACGTCAGCACCACCGAAAACCCGCCCGCATCGGGAAACGCAAACCCCACGCGCCCGCCGTGCGCCTTCATCACTTCCTGCACGATCGCCAGCCCGAGGCCCGACCCCGTGCGCCGCTCGCTGCCGTCCGGCGCGATCCGCACGAACGGTTGCAGTGCTGCTTCCCAATGCTCGCGCGGGATCCCGCGGCCGTTGTCGGTCACCGTCATCGTGACCGCGCCGTCGGCATTGCCCGTGGTTGCGACCGACACGACGATGTCGTCCGCATGACCGTGCAGCAGCGCGTTGTGCAGCACGTTCGACAGCGCTTCCTGCAGGCTGATCGCGTCGCCGTCGATCCATGCCAGCGACGCATCGCTCGCGAACGCAACGGCCACGTCGCGCTCGCCCGCGAGCGGAATCGTGCGGCCCAGCACCTCCTTCGCGAGCGCGACGAGTTCGACGGGTTGCAGCGGCACGACCTCGGTGCGATGAATCACCATCGCATGATTGAGCAACTGCCCGGTGAGCCGGCCGACGTCCGACGACGTCGCGCGCAGCG
Organism: Burkholderia arboris; assembly: GCF_902499125.1. Taxonomy (GTDB): domain Bacteria; phylum Pseudomonadota; class Gammaproteobacteria; order Burkholderiales; family Burkholderiaceae; genus Burkholderia; species Burkholderia arboris. The sequence goes on along the minus strand of NZ_CABVPX010000011.1, from coordinate 122,225 downwards.
CATCGAGCCGCGCCGCGTGACGCGCGGGATCGGATTCGCCGTCGAGCAGCTCGATCTGCGCGTCGAGCCGCGCAAGCGGCGTGCGCATCTGGTGCGCGGCGTCGGCGATGAAGCGCTGCATCGCGTTGATGCGTTCGGCGAGGCGGCGCATCAGCCCGTTGATCGACCCGATGATCGCGTCGATCTCGCTCGGCGTATCGACGGCCACCGGCCGCAGGTCGGCCGGATCGCGCGAGGCGATGATCGTGCCGATCTGCGCGAGCGGGCGCAGGCCGCGCCGGATCGCGAGACCGCTTGCGCCGATCGCGAGCACGCTCATCAGCAGGATCAGCGTCCACACCTTGATGCTCATGTCGTTCGTGAGCTGCTGGCGCGCGTGGGTGGTTTGCGCAACCGTCACGAGCGCCCAGCCCGGCGTGCTTTCCTCGGGCATGTAGCGTGCGATCGTCGCGGTGCGGATGCGGTGCCCCTGGTAGACGCCATTCGCGAATGCGGGGCCCTGTTTCGCGGCGGCGAGCGTCGCGGGGCTCGCGAGATCGTTGTAGCCGGCCACGACGATGCCGCGCGAATCGACGACCTTGTAATAGACGAGGTCGTAGCGCGACAGCGTCGACAGTGCGGCGACGGGCGGATTCAGCGCGAGTACGCCGCCCTGTACGTAGAGATTCTCCGCGACCTGGATCGATGCGCCTGCCAGCAACTGGTCGTAGGCGCGTTCGGCCGCGACGCCCGCGTAGTAGCGCGCGATCGCCGCGAGCGCGAGCGCGCCGGTCGCGACGACCAGCGCGATGAAAAGCAGCGTCCGCCCGAACAGCGTCTTCGGGAACCAGTCAATGCGCGGCAATCTGATACCCCATCCCGCGTGCGGTGCGGATCTCGACCGAGCTGCCCTGCAGCTTCTTGCGCACGCGCGTCACGTATTGCTCGACCGCGTTCGCGGTCGGCTCGTTGCCGAAGCTGAACAGCTGGTTCAGCAGTTCGTCCTTCGAGAAGATGCGCTGCGGCCGGCTCGCGAGGATTTCGAGCAGCGCGAACTCCTGGCGCGACAGCGACAGCGGCTGGCCGTCGAGCTCCGCCAGGCGGCTGCTGCGGTCGATCACGAGGCCGCCGAGCGTCAGCACGTCGTTCGCATGGCCGCTGTTGCGGCGCAGGAGCGCCTGCACGCGCGCGTCGAATTCGCGATAGTCGAACGGCTTCACGAGGTAGTCGTCGGCGCCGAGGCCGAGGCCGCTCACGCGGTCGTCGATCGCCGAGCGCGCGGTGACGAGCAGCACGGGCGTCGTGCTGCCCGACGCGCGCAAGTGGCGCAAGACCGTGAAGCCGTCCATGCCGGACAGGTTCGCATCGAGCACGACGAGGTCGAAGCGCTCGACGCGCAGCAGTCCGTTCGCGGTCGCGCCGTCGGTTTCGAGATCGGCCGCGTGGCCGAGCCGCGCCAGGCGGCTGCGGATCGCCGCGCCGATTTCGGCATCGTCCTCCACGACGAGAATGCGCATGGTGCCGTTTTGCAGGTAGGTGGATTAGGGGTTTTCCCGGGGCCGGGATGTCAGCATTTTCTCAGACTCGATCGATAACCTGTGTCGAGCCGGAAGCAGCAGGCAAGGACGGCATTAATACCAGAAATATTCAAGGAGACGGCAACATGCAGCATGTCACGGGAGCGACGAACGTGCGACGCCGCGCGACGGCGGCCTTCGCGTGGCCGTGTGCCGTCCGTCGCACGGCGGGGCGCGCATGACCGCGTCGCCGCGGCGCCGCGCGCTGATCGCCGCCGGGCTCGGCGTGCTCGCCGCACCGTCGCTCGTACGGGCGAAGCCGCGCACGGTCCGGATTTCCAAAGGCTATGGCGTGCTGTACCTGCCGCTGCTCGTGATGGAGAAGCAGCGGCTGTTCGAGCAACACGCGGCGCGCCACGGCGTGCGCGACGTCGCGGTCGACTGGGTGCTGCTCGACGGCGGCAACTCCGTCAACGACGCGATGATGGCCGGCACGCTCGATTTCGCGGGCGCCGGCGCACCGGGTTTCATCGAGCTGTGGGCGCGGGCGCGCGGCATTCCGAATGTCGAGGTGATCGGCATCAGCGGGCTGTCGACCACGTCGCTGTCGCTGAATGCGAACCGTCCGGGCCTCGTGTCGTTGCACGACTTCACGCCGTCCGACCGGATCGCGGTGCCGGGCATCCGCACGTCGCTGTCGGCGGTCGTGCTGCAGATGGTCGCGAGCCGGCAACTCGGCCCGAAGCATTTCGCGCAGCTCGATTCGATCACCGTGAACCTCCCGCATCCGCAGGCGATGCAGGCGCTGATCGGCCGCGAGAACGGCGTGACCGCGCACTTCACGTCGCCGCCGTTCTCGACGCTCGAGTTGCGGCAGCCGGGCATTCACCGCGTCGTGAGCTCGGTCGACGTGCTCGGCCCGATGACGCTCGACGTCGTGTTCGCGCCGAAGCGGCTCGTCGATACGGAGCCCGCGCTGGCCGTCGCGTTTCTCGGCGCGCTCGACGAAGCGAACCGCCTGATCGCGCAGGACCCGCGCGCGGCGGCCGCGCTGTATGCGGCGTCGTCGGGCGTCGGCGTGTCGCACGACGACGTGATGCGGATGCTCGCCGCACCCGACACGCGCTTCTCGGTGCTGCCGAACCAGCTGATGGACTACGTCGAATTCCTGTACCTCGCCGGCACGATCAAGGCGAAGCCACGTGTGTGGCACGAGATGTTCGCGCCGATGCTCGACGACTACCGGTCGGGCTGAGCGCCGCCGCTCCGTCAACGAGACATCCTGCGCCCGCGCACGCTGCGCGCGGTGCCGGTTCAAACGATATGCAACCGATACGCAACCGATTCACGCAAGGAGCCTGAAGTGAACGCTACCGACACCCTGGACCCCGCGTCCGCCGAAGAACAGCGCATCATGTCGAAGATGGCGCGGCGCCTGCTGCCCATCCTCGTCGTGATGTTCCTGATCGCGTTCATCGACCGGCAGAACGTCGGTTTCGCGAAACTGCAGATGGTGCACAGCCTCGGGATGACGGAGGCCGCCTTCGGGCTCGCGTCGTCGCTGTTCTTCATCGGCTACCTGCTGTTCGAGGTGCCGAGCACGCTCGCGCTGCATCGCTACGGCGCGCGCGTGTGGCTCGCGCGGATCATGCTGACGTGGGGCCTCATCACGGTGCTGATGGGCTTCACGACGTCGATGCCCGCGTTCTGCTCGCTGCGCTTCCTGCTCGGCATCGCCGAGGCCGGCTTCTATCCGGGCGTGATCTACTACCTGACGCTGTGGTTTCCGCAGAGCTACCGCGCGAAGGTGCTCGGCATCTTCACGCTCGGCAGCGCGCTCGCGAACATGCTCGGCTCGCTGGTCGGCGGCGTGCTGCTGAGCCTGAACGGCGTGTGGGGCCTCGCGGGCTGGCAATGGGTATTCATTGCGACAGGCATTCCGGCCGTGATCGTCGCGATCGTTGTGTTCCGCGTGCTGCCGGCATCGTTCCGCGAAGCGCCGTTCCTCGACGAGCGCGAGAAGCAGATCGTCGCGGCCGCGCTGGAGCGCGAGAAGCCGGCGCAGGCCGAACACGGTCAGCCGTGGAAGGCGCTGCTCGATCCGCGCGTGATGCTGTTCGCGGCCACCTACATGCTGATGTCGACGTCGCTGTACGGCGTCACGTACTGGCTGCCGACGCTCGTGAAATCGTTCGGCGTGTCGAGCAGCATGAACGGCTTCCTGAGCATGCTGCCGTGGGCGCTCGCGGTGCTGCTGCTGCTGTGGCTGCCGGCGAAGCTGCGCCGCGCGAAGAGCATCCTGCGCACGATCGCGATCGTCGCGGCGCTTGGCGCGCTCGGCTTCCTGCTGAGCCTCGTGTTGCCGTCGACGCCGCTGCGCTTCATCGCGCTCGTGCTCGGCGGTGCATGCATCCCGCTGCTGTATCCGTGCTTCTGGTCGATGCCGCCGCGTTACTTCACCGGCGCACGGGCGGCGGCGAGCGTCGCGGCGATCAACTCGATCGGCAACCTCGGCGGCTTCTTCAGCCAGAACCTGATGCCGTTCGCGGGCAAGGTGACGGGCAGCGCGTTCGGGCCGATGATCGTGCCGATCGTGTGCCTCGCGCTGCTCGGGATCGGCGCGCTGGTCGCGTGGACGCGGTCGGAGCGGGGGATGGTCGCGGCGCGGGTGTGAGGACGGGCGGCGCTACCGCTTCATCACCTGGTTCCCGACGACCGCGAAATTGGCCGACGCGTGCGTGTTCGACAGCAGGTATTTGAGCGCGTGGATGTCCGGCGCGGTCGTCGTGAAGCGGTTGTCGCCGTCGAAGATGAAATCCCACGTGATGATGCTGCGGCTGCCGCCGGGGTTGTCCACGCGGATTGCCTGCAGCGATGCAAGCGGATACGCGCGTTCGTGCCAGTCGAACAGGTGTCGCACGTAGAGGTGATCCGGCGTCACGATTTCGTAGCGACGCAGGAACGGCGTCGCGACGACGAGCACGGCGACGGTGAAGACCAGCAATGAGCGCGCCCCGCGCCACAGGACGGCCCGTGCCGACGGGCGGCCGCGCACCATGACGCGGTATCGCGCGCAGGTCGTCGGTACGATGATCGCAACGCCCAGCCACCAGGCGATCGCGATGAACCCGAGCGGCACGTTCATGAACGGCACCGAATAGGCGCCGACGAAGCTGGTCGGAAAATCCATGAGCCGGGCGGTCGATACGAACCCGAGCCCGATGTAGCTGCCGGCCGGATGCGGAATGAACAGGATCTTCGTCAGCGCCTGCAGCGCGAGCAGGGTGGGCCAGCACAGCAGCGATACCGCAAGCCAGCCGACCACGACGATGAAGAAGGAAAGGACGTAGTTGCGGAGGGTTTTCATCGTGGCGATGGGGTGGAATCCGGTTGGCCGGTGCAATGGAACGGCCGATGTCGAGGGCCGCGACGAATTGTAGCGTCGCGCGTCGCGCCAGGGCCGGTACGAATCCTGTTGCCACGGGATGATGGCAAGCGCGAAGTGTCGGGTAGCGAATGAGTCGTGGTCGCCGGACCGGTGAACATGTCGAAGCTGCAAACGTTCAGGCGGAACACGAGCGCATGTTGAAAGTGGCAGGTGTGACGAAGGCGGTCGACCAAGCCATCGCGCCCCGGCGTTTTCCATCGCCTGCGGCATTCACCCGGCCTACCTCCGCGAATCCCGATTCCCGCCATGCGCGACCGCCGCCGGCGCATGCGTCAGCGGAATCTCGACCGCGACCGCCGTGCCTTCGCCGAGCGTCGTCGCGATCCGCAGCGTGCCGCCCGCCGGATGGCGGTTCCGGATAAGTTGGTTAGGCCGAATGGCCGACTGCCCGCGAAAAAGCGGGTGTGCTACCATGCATTACATATGTAATACATGGGGTGTGCGATGAAAACCGCGACCATGCCGGCGCTGCGTGTCGATCCGCAATTGCGGGAGGCGGCAGAGTCGGTCCTCGAGGAAAACGAGACCTTGTCCGCGTTCATGGAGTCGGCGCTGCGCGATGGTATTGCGCGCCGCCGCCTGCAGCGCGAGTTTGTGACCCGTGGCCTCGCATCGCGCGACGAGGCGCGTCGTACCGGTGAATACGTCGATGCCGCCGACGTGCAGGCCGAACTCGAGGGCATGCTGAAGGCTGCGCGTGCAACGAAGGCGGCCGGTTGATCTATCAGGTCCGATATACGCGTGCGGCGCGTGAAGATCCGGTCCGGATGTATCGATACCTGCTCGAACGTGATGTGGATGCTGCGGCGCGCGCCGCGGACGCGATCGAACACGGTATCGCCATGCTGCGAATGTTTCCGTTCACATGCCGCAAGATCGACGATGGAAATCCGTTTTTGCGCGAGCTGATCGTGTCCTTCGGCACATCGGGCTATGTCCTGCTGTTCGAGATCGAAGCGGCCGAGCAAGTCACGATTCTCGCCGTACGTCATCAACGGGAAGATGACTACCACTGATGCGTGATCGACGCGGCAGCCGGCATTCGCCGGCATTGCCGCCTCGGTCAGCGATCGATCCGCACCCCCCCATTCCCGCCATGCGCGACCGCCGCCGGCGCATGCGTCAGCGGAATCTCGACCTCGACCGTCGTGCCTTCGCCGAGCGTCGTCGCGATCCGCAGCGTGCCGCCGACCAGATACGCGCGCTCGCGCAATCCCACCAGCCCGAACGAACCTGACTTGCGCGGCACGGCAGGATCGAATCCCGCGCCGTCGTCGCGGATCGTCAGCGCGATCTCATCGCCGCCGTACAGGAGTTCGACGCTCGCATGCGACGCGGCCGCGTGCCGTGCGATGTTGGCCAGCGCTTCCTGCGCGATGCGGAACACGGCCGTCGCATACGGCTCGTCGAGTTGCAGCTCGGCCGGCTCGACGTGCAGCGAGCACGCAATCCCGTGACGGTGCCGGAAATCTTCCACGAGCCATTGCATCGCCGCGGCGAAGCCGAGGTCATCCAGCATCAGCGGGCGCAGGTCGGACGCGATGCGCCGCGTCGCGGCCACCGCGCCGCGCGCCAGCGTATGCATCGCCGCGATCTTGCGTGCGAGCTGCGCGTCGTCCTGCGGTACGCGGTCGATCAGCCATTCGAGATCGTTCTTCAGCGTCGCGAGCGTCTGCGCGAGTTCGTCGTGCAGTTCGCGCGCGATGCGGCGCTGCTCGGCTTCGCGTGCGCTGGCGCTGATCGCGGCAATCTCGCGCAATTCTTCGCGCGAGGCCTGCAGCGCCCGCTCCGCGCGTACGCGCTCCTCGACTTCGCGCCGCAGGTCGCGGTTCGACGCGCTCAGTTGCGCGGTGCGCGCGGCGACGCGCTGTTCGAGCCGTTCGTTCGCATCGTTCAGCTGCGCGCTCTTCTGCACGACGAGCAGATGCTGGTAACGTGCGCCGGCCAGCGCGCGCACCGTCTGCGCATGCAGCCGGCCGTTCTCGAACAGCATTGCGAACAGCACGACGCCGGACGCGACGAGACCGTATGCGCGCCCCGCGTAGAAGCCGAGATCGTAGCGGCCGTGATTCAGCATCGACGACAGCGCGATGTCGAACAGCCACGCGACGAGCACCGTCATCACCCACAGGTCGAGCACGGAATGGCGGCGCCGCTGCCACCACATCAGCATCAGCGCGATCAGGTTCAGCCCCCAGACGACCGTGATCGCGTTCGTCATCGTCGCGGCCATCCGGTTGCCGTTCATGATGCGCGGCAGCAGGTCGTGGCCGGCGGTCGCGAGCAGCGCGAGCGCGACCGTCGCGGCGACCGCCGACGCGATGCAGAACACCACCGGAATCGCCGCACGGCGCTGCGGGGTCGGGATCGGGCGTGCGCGCGACGTCGCGCGCAGCAGCGCATAGGCGGAAACCGCCAGCGGAAAGCCGCCATGCCAGAACAGGTACAGCCACGCGGTGGTCTGGTCGCCGGCGCCGAGCAGGCCCTTCGGCGCGAACAGGCCAGGAAAGGTCAGCATGTGCGTGCCGGCCATGAAGCCCGTGAACAGGTAGCCGCCCGCGAGCACGAGCAGCGGCTTCTGGCGCAGGATCGCGTACTGGCCGAGCAGCAGGCCGGCCGTCACCATGTCGTTGACGACGATCGCCGACTGGTACACCGGAATGAATGCCCAGCCGGGCGCGAGCGGCATGCCCGCGAACGGCGCGAGCACGGCGAAGATCGCGGCCGACACGAGCACGGTCGCGAGCGCGAACCGCCGTTCGCGCCGGCCCGGCGGCAGCGACGACATGAACAGGCGCGACGCGTCGGGATCGTCGTCGTCCGGCGGCGCGGGCGGGAAGGGGAAGGCGGTCGTCATGCGTCGTCGGAGCCGGGGTCGAGGTCGTGGCGCACCGCATAGCGGACCAGTGCGGCTTCGTGCGGCAATTCCATTTTCTCGAGGATCCGAGTCTTGTACGTGCTGACCGTCTTCGCGCTCAGCGCGAGTTCGGACGCGATCTGCGTGACGGTCTGGCCCGCGACGATGCGGCGCATCACGTCGAGCTCGCGGGCGGACAGCCGTTCGTGCGGCAAGGTCTGAGCCGGCGCACGCAACGTGCGCGCGAGGCTTTCGGCCGCGGACGGGCTCACGTACACGCCGCCCGCCGCAACCTTGCCGACGGCCTCGACGAGCTCGGCCGTCGCGCTGTCCTTCGTCAGGTAGCCGGTGGCGCCGGCCTTGAACGCACGCGCCGCGTATTGCGCCTCGGCGTGCATCGTCAGCACGAGCGTGCGCAGCGACGGCGCATGGCGCTTGACCAGGCGGATCAGCTCGATGCCGGTCGGCGCGGGCATCGACAGGTCGAGCAGCAGCACGTCGGCCGCGGCGCGTTCGGCCAGCGCGAGCGTGGCCGAGCCGTCGCTCGCCTCGCCGACGATCTCGAAACCGCCGGCCATTTCCAGGATGTAACGCAGTCCGTCCCGCATGACTGCGTGATCGTCAGCCAGAATTACCCTGATCATCTAGCGACCCTCTTCGGGATGACGCCGCGAACTGCTTGTCAGGTTGTCGCCGCGGCCGTTCTTCTGACCAATATATTCCGTCGGACCCAAAAACGGTACTCATCCGGGAAATTTTCGAGATAGCTTGGAGCCGAATGTGTACTGAAACGAAATAATCAGCCGGAAAGGGTACGATGCGAAGCGCTTGCGGATCAGGGTATTCCCGGGTGACTGCTGCGCAATGGGCGGGCCGGCACGGCGTCACGGGAACCGCTCCGCGAACCGTCCTGATTCGGGACTAAACTGGTGCCCGATGCCAATGCACTCGCCACGCCACCCGCCGAGGAGCCCCGCGATGATCGACCTTGCCGATATCCTGCCGTCCGCCCTGCCTGCTGCGATCGCATGGGCCGATGCGGAGGCGGCGCGCGGGATCGCGCAGGGCGCGCCGCTGACGCCGGCGCAGGCCGACGACGCGCGCACGGTGGGCGTTGCGCGGCCGGAGCGGGTCCGCCTCGTGATCGTCGACCGCATGCCGTTTCCCGAGACCTCCACACTGGCCGCGATTGCCCGCGACACGGGGCTGCTGTCGCCGGGGACGATTGGCCTCACGCTCGGTCATGCGGTGTACGTGCTGCGCGGGCAGGACACGCGCCGCCTGCTGACCCACGAATTCCGTCACGTGCATCAATACGAGGCCGCCGGCTCGATCGGCGCGTTTCTCGCGCGCTATCTGCAGGAGATCGCGACGGTCGGCTACCACGACGCGCCGCTCGAGGCCGACGCGCGGCAGCACGAGTTCGATTGACCGTTCACGCCGGCGCGACCGCGCGCACCTCGCCATGACCGTTCCCCATGCCTTCGCCGACCCGGTGTTCGTCCGCCGGATCGTTTCGCCACGGTGCGTGCCATGAGCGACACGATCCACGCGTGGATCGGGACGATCGGCGCGCATCCGCTGCTCGTGCTGGCGATCGTGTTCGTGACGGCGTGCGCCGAGGCGATCGCGCTGATCGGCACGGTCGTGCCGGCCGGCGCCGTGATGTTCGCGGCCGGTGCGCTGATCGGCGCGGGCGCACTCGACGGGTGGACCACGATCGGCGTCGCGGCCGTCGGCGCGGTGATCGGCGACGGGATCAGCTACGAGCTCGGACGGCATTACCGCGGGATGATCCGCAATGTGTGGGCACGCTTCGGCTATGCGAACGCGTACGCGCGCGGCGAGGAGTTCGTGCTGCGTCACGGGATGAAGAGCATCGTGCTCGCGCGCTTCCTTGCGCCGGTGCGTGCGGTCGTGCCGGTGGTCGTCGGCTGTGCGACGCTGCCGCGCCGGTCGTTCTATCCGGTCAACGTCGTGTCGGCCCTCGTATGGGCGCCCGTGCACGTCGCACCCGGCATCTTGTTCGGCGCGTCGGCCGCGCTGGCCGCGGCGATCAGCGTGCGGGTCGCCGCGATCCTGCTGGTCGTCGCCGCGCTGGTCGCGCTCGTGTGGATCGGCGTACGCGTCGCGCTGCGGCGCGGCTGGCCGTTGTTGCGCAGCGTGCTCGTCGAAGCCGTGCACGCATGCGCACACCGCTGGCCGCGCTTCGGTGCGCGGCTGCACGATGCGATCGCGTACTTGCGTGGCCTGCCGGGCGCCGTGCCCGTGCTCGCGCTGCTGTTCGTCGGCTGCGTGTGGCTGTTCGCGGGCATCGTGCAGGACGTCGTCGCGAACGATCCGCTGATGCATGCGGACATCGCGTTGTTTGCGTTCCTCCAGAACCTGCGTACGCCGCCCGTCGATGCCGCGATGAGTGCGCTTGCCGTGCTGCACGGGCACGATACGGGGTTGATCGTCGCGGCCGCGTTTCTGGTCTGGCTGATGATCCATCGCTGCTGGCTGAATGCCGCGTGGTGGCTTGCGACGGTCGGCGTCGCCGTCGTGCTGGTGCCGGCGTTCGGCGCGGGCGTACCGGGCGCGACGCCCGCGAGCCTGCCGCCCGGCGCGCTGCACGTGCCGCTGCCCGATGCCGACGCCGCGTTCGCGATCCTCGCGAGCAGCGGCCTCGGCTGGGTGCTCACGCGCGACCGGCCAGCACGGTGGCGCATTCCGGTCGTGACGGCAGTCGTGCTGTGGATCGTGCTCGGCGGGTTCGCGCGGCTGTACGTCGGCGATACCTGGTTGTCGGGCCTGCTCGGCGGCTGGAGCCTCGGGCTGGCCTGGTTCGCGTTGCTTGCCGGCGCCTATGCGTACTGGCGTGTGCGCGAGCAGGTGCAGCCGCGGGGCGCGCTCGTCGCGGTGGTGGTCGTGCTCGCGACGGCCGGGGTATGGACGGTGCCCGCGCAATGGCAGCTCGATCGCGCGTCGCGCCCGCATGTCGGCGACGTGGTCGCGATGACCGTCGACCAGTGGCTGCGCGGCGGATGGCAGCGCGTGCCGACGCGGCGCACCGAGATCGGCGGCGACCGCGAGGAGTATCTGCCGCTGCAATGGAGCGCGACGTCGGACACGCTCGACCGGCATCTCGCGCAGGCCGGCTGGCAGCGCGCGACGCCGTGGTCGCCGGCCACCGCGCTGCGCTGGCTGCTGCCGCAGGCGCCGGCCGACACGCTGCCCGTGCTGCCGCGCTATACGCATGGCGAAAGCACGCGGCGCGTGTTCGTCCGCGCCGATCCGGCCCATCCGGAAAGCCGCTTCGTACTGCGGCTGTGGCGTTATCCGTACGTGCTGCAGGACGCGCTCGGCATGCGGCCGCTGTGGTACGGCGCGCTGTATCGCGAGACGCTGCACCGGCCGGCCCGGCTGATGACGATCGTGCGCACGACGACGATCGACGATGCGGCGGCGATCGCGCAGGCGCTGGCGGTCGAGCCGACGATCGAGCATCCGCCGGCGGGGATGGCGGCCGCGCCCGCCGAGATGCTGCTCGTGTGGATGGTCAGGCCGTGAGCGGGACGGTGCCGCACAAGCGTGTGCGCGCTGCGCGGGGACGACGGACAGGCGCAGGCCGACGGTCTTGAGCACCGCCAGCAGGGTTTTCAGCGTTGGGTTGCCGTTCGGGGATGGCGTGCGATACCGCGATTTCCCGGCCAACGGTCATTCTTTCATCCGGTACGAGGCGTGGCGATTCGGCCGAATGGCCGGTGTCGATGGCGCGATGACGGGGCAAGCGCCGTCGAGGACGGATGGGCGGGAGTAGCGGCAAGCCGCCGGCGCCAGCGCATTGCGCGTCCGGCGGCCGACAGGCTTCCCGCGTTACTGCTTCGCCGGCGCGATCGTCGCGACCTTGTCGAGCGCGGCCGGAATGTACGTGTCGAGCTGCGCGGTCACCGACTCGTAGAAGTCGATCGGCTTGCCCCAAGCATCGGGCACGTCGAGGTGCTTCCCGGACGCATACTCGGCGAGCGTGAAGACCTTGCCGGCGGCCGACGGATAGAGCGCGAGCACCTTCTCCTTGTGCTTGTCGGTCATCGTCAGGATCACGTCGGAATGCTTGACGTCGTTCGCGTTCAACTGCACCGAGCGGTGCGCGGACGTGTCGATGCCGCGCCGCTTCATCAGGATCACACCGTTCTCTTCCGGCTTTTCGTCATACGGATCTTCGTCGACCGCGCGCGAGATCACCGCGATGTGCGCATGGCGCTGCGCGATCAGCTGGCCGGCAATCGCTTCGGCCATCACGCTGCGCCCGGTGTTGCCCGTGTCGACGAATGCGACCTTCTTCGGTTCGTCGGCGAACGCCGACGTCGCGCACTGGATGCCGACGCAGCAGAGCAGCGCAAGCGCGTTGAGGGTGTGCCTTCTTTTCATGATGTGTCCGCCAGAGTGGGGTGGTTGTCACCCCGGCGGCACGCCGGGGCTTGCGGGGATCATGACGGCCGCGCGCGACGGAAAAAAATAAACGGCCGGTTTTTGCAAGACGGTGTCGCTTCGCCGCAAGCCGCCGCGGCGACCGGCCATGTGCCGACCGCCGGGCACGCCCGTTTCAGCGTCCAGCCGTCGCGGCGACGCGTTGCGATGCAAACCCCGCGAGCGTGCGCAACGCATCCCGCGCCGAGCGCAGGTAAAACGCCTGCAGATGAAACACGTGCCAGCGCGCGGCATGAATCTCCAGCCGGCACGGCACGCCGCATGCGTGCGCATGATCGGCGAGCCGCTGCGCATCGGACAGCAGCACCTCCTGGTCGCCGGCCTGGATCAGCATCGGCGGCAGGCCGCGCAGGTCGGTGTCGAGCGGGCCGCGCGCGGCGGCCGAGCCGGCGCCGTGATACCAGCGCAGCCCCTGTTCGAGCCAGCCGCGCCGGATCATCGGATCGTCGTGGCGGCGCGAGGCCAGCGTCGCGCCGCCGAGCGCCGGGTCGGTCACGGGCGAGATCAGCAGCAGCGCGGCGGCGGCCGGTTCGCCGCGCGCACGCAGCGCAATGGCGAGCGCGAGGGCCAGCGCGCCGCCGGCCGAGTCGCCGGCGATCACGATCCGGTGCGGCGCATATCCCTGCGCGCGCATCGCGTCGTACACGGCCAGCGCATCGTCGAGCGCGGCCGGGCTCGGGTGCTCGGGCGCGAGCCGGTAATCGGGCACCCACACCGGCAGGCCGGCATCGTTCGCGAGCCGCGTCGTCACGCCGCGATGCGTATGCGGCCCGCCGAGACAGAACGCACCGCCGTGCAGATACAGGATCGCGCCGCCGGTATCGCCGCGCTTCGGCGCGACGACTTCGACCGGCACGTGGCACGCGGACGTGCGGTAGCGCAGCGTGCCGCCCGCGCCGGGCATCAGCGGCGACAGCAGCGCGACGACACGGCGCTGCGTGCGCGCGCCGAACGGCGGCCCGATCAGCGGCCGGAACGCGACGCGCAGGAAGCCGCGCAGCGAAGCCGCCGCGAGCGCCTCCAGCCGGCTGGCCGGCGGCGCGACCACCGTGCCGTGCACCGGCGCGGCCGGCCCGGGCAGCGGATGCGCGAAGCGGTACGCGGACATGCCGGTGAAGCGCGTGATCCACCGGTAGGTCAGCGTGAAGCCCGGCCAGTTCGTGCTGTTGTGCCCGGATGCATCGACGTACCAGCTCTTGCAGCCGCTCCACACCGAACCGGCGAGCCGCTGCTGCACGTGCGCGTTGAAGCGCCGGTAGCGGCGTGCGTCGACGTCGATCTCGCGCGCACCGTTGCGCCGCATCGCTCGCACGCAGCGCATCACGTGCGCGATCTGGCTTTCGAGCATGTAGACGATCGAGTTGTGACCGAGGTTGGTGTTCGGGCCGTACAGCATGAAGAAATTCGGAAAGCCGGGCACGGTGAGCCCGAGATACGCCTGCGCGCCGCGTCGCCACACGTCGTTCAGGTCGAGCCCGTCGCGGCCCGCGATGCGCATCGGCGACAGGAACTCGGTGGCCGCGAACCCCGTGCCGTAGACGATTGCGTCGACCGGATGATGGACGCCGTCGACGGTCTCGATCCCGTCCTCCGTCACGCGCCGGATCCGCTGCGTGACGAGCGCGACGTTGTCGCGGCTCATCGTCGCGAGGTACTCGCTCGACAGCAGGAGGCGCTTGCAGCCGATGGGGTAGTCGGGCGTGAGCTGTGCGCGCAGTGCGGGGTCCGGCACGTCGCGCGCGAGCAGCTTGCGGAACGGCCGGGCGACCGCCACTTTCATCAGTCCGTGCAGGCGCGTGAACGCGATCGCACGCGATTCGTAGCGCATGTAGATCGAAGCGCGATGCAGTTTCATCGCCCACGGCATCCGCCGAAACAGCGCCTTCTCCCACGGACGATACGCGCGGTCGGGGCGCGGTATCACGTAGGCCGGCGATCGCTGGAACACGGTCAGGTGCTGCACGCTGCCGGCGATCGCCGGGACGAACTGGATCGCCGATGCGCCGGTACCGACCACGGCCACGCGCTTGCCGGCGAGCGAATAGTCGTGATCCCAGTGCGCGGAGTGGAATGCGCGGCCGCGAAACGTGTCGATGCCGGGCAGGTCGGGCAGCGCAGGACGGCTCAACTGGCCGGTGCCGCTGACGAGCAGCGCGGCGCTCAGCGTCGTGCCGTCGCCGAGCGTGACGTGCCACAGCGCGCGGGCTTCGTCGTAGCGCGCATGGTCGACGTCGGCGCCGAAGCGCAGGTAGCGCGCGAGGCCGTACTTGCGTGCGCAATGCTGCAGGTACGCGTGGATTTCCGGTTGCGGCGCGAACATGCGCGACCAGGCCGGATTCGGCTCGAACGAAAACGAGTACAGGTGCGAGGGGACGTCGCACGCGGCGCCCGGGTAGCGGTTGTCGCGCCATACGCCGCCGACGTCGTGCGAGCGTTCGACGATCACGAAATCGTGGATGCCGGCGCGTTGCAGCGCGACGGCCATGCCGATGCCGGCGAAGCCGGCACCGATGACGATCGCTGCCAGCGGTGCGGCGGAGTCGGCGGAACGGGAAGGATCAGGCGACAGCATGGCGGGGTTCCTCAGGCTGGACGGCATCGTGCGTGGCGCACGCGGAAAGAGCGGCATCGCGATCCGTCGACGGACCGACGGCTTCATCGTGCGACCGCGCGGGCACACGGCTCACGCCGCGCATCAGGTCGACGGCCTTCTCGGCGATCATGATCGTCGGCGCGTTGGTATTGCCGCCGATCAGCGTCGGCATCACCGACGCATCGACGATGCGCAGCCCCTGCAGGCCGCGCACGCGCAGTTGAGGATCGACGACGGCCCATTCGTCGCGGCCCATCCGGCAGGTGCCGACCGGGTGATACACGGTGTCGGTGCGCCGCCGCAGCACGTCGCGGATCTCGTCGTCGGTCGTCACGTTTGCGGTGAACAGGTCGCGCGTGATCCAGCTCGCGAGCGCCGGCGCTTCCATCAGCCGGCGCGTGATGCGGAAGCCCGCGACCATGTCGTCGACGTCGCGCGGATCGTCGAAGAACGCGGGATCGATGCGCGGCGCCGCGAGCGGATCGGCGCTGTTCAGCGTGACCGAACCGCGGCTGCGCGGCCGCAGCAGGCACACGTGGCACGACAGTCCGTGGCCGGCATGCAGCTTGCGCGCATGGTCGTCGACGAGCGCGACGACGAAATGCAGCTGGATGTCCGGCGCGGCGAGATCGGCGCGCGTCTTCAGGAAACCGCCGCCTTCCGCGAAATTCGACGTCAGCATCCCGCGCCGTTCGCGGCGAAAGCGCGCGAACTCGCGCAGCATCCGCAGGCCGCCGCGTGCGGATACGCCCATCGTGTCGACGCTGCGCGTGCGATAGCCGAAGATGAAATCCGGATGATCCTGCAGGTTGCGGCCGACGCCGGGCAGGTCGGCCTGCACCGCGATGCCGAGCTGCTGGAGTGCGCGGCCGGGGCCGACGCCCGACAGCATCAGCAACTGCGGCGTCTGCAGCGCGCCGGCCGCAAGCACGACTTCACGCCGTGCGTGCAGCGTGCGGACTTTGCCGTGCTGGCGGACTTCGACGCCGCTCGCGCGCGTGCCGTCGAACAGGATGCGCAGCACCTGCGCGTGCGTTTCGACCGTCAGGTTGTCGCGACGGCCGAGATGCGGCAGCAGGTACGCGCGCGCCGCGCTCCATCGTTCGCCGTGCTTCTGCGTGACCTGGTAGATCCCGATGCCTTCCTGCTGCGCGCCGTTGAAATCGTCGGTGAGCGGCAGGCCGGCCTGTTGCGCGGCTGCCAGGTAGCGCGCATGGAACGGGTTGCCGGTGCGCAGGTCGCTGACCCACAGCGGGCCGTCGCGACCGTGCCACGCATCGTCGAAGCGCTCGTTGTGCTCGCTCAGGCGGAAGTACGGCAGCACGTCGTCGTACGCCCAGCCTTCGTTGCCGAGTGCGGCCCAGCCGTCGTAGTCGACGCGATGGCCACGGATGTAGACCATTGCGTTGATCGCCGACGATCCGCCGAGCGTCCTGCCGCGCGGCTGGTAGCCGATGCGGCCGCCGAGCCCCGGCTGCGGCACCGTGTCGAACGCCCAGTTGTTCAGGCGGGTCGGCATCATCGCCACCGCGCCGGTCGGCACGTTGACGACCGCGCTGTCGCCGCGGCCGCCGGCCTCGAGCACGCACACGGTCACGGCCGGATCCTCGGTCAGGCGCCCCGCGACGACGCAGCCGCCCGATCCGCCGCCGACGACGATGTAGTCGAAAGTCTTGCTCATGGAATCGTCTCCTTGCTTCGGTAGTCGATGGATCAGGCGAGGCGCGCCGGCATGCGGGCGCAGGCGGCGCGGCGGTGTGCGAAGCGGGCGGCGGGATCGGTCGGGCGACGCGGTCGCATGGTGTCTCCTCCTGGGGCGTTGGGGTCGTTCGGGCGACGACTGGATGACGCCGATGGTGCGGGCCGCATGGGAAAACACCAATGCTGCTTGGGGACAATTGTTTTAGTATTTGGGCCAAATCGGCGCTTCGAGGGTTTCTCCGCATGAGCTTCTGGGATTTCACCCGGAGTCCGGCCAGCGCCCGGCTGCTGGTCGATTTCGGAGACGAACGCGGCGTGCCGCACACGACGCTGCTGGCCGGTACGGGCCTCGCGGATGCGCAACTCGACGATCCTAAAGTCGAGGTGACGGCCGCGCAGGAACTGCGGCTGACCGGCAACCTGCTGCGCGCGCTCGGCCGTGCGCAGGGCCTCGGGTTCGAGGTCGGCCTGCGCTATCACTTCTCCGCGTACGGCGTGTGGGGCTACGGGCTGATCGCGAGCGCGACCGGGCGCGACGCGCTTGCGCTGGCGATGCGCTTCCTGCCGCTCACGTACGCGTACACCGTCATCACGTACCGCGAGGCGCCCGATACCGGCGTGCTCAACTTCGGCGCGCCGGAACTCGACGGCGACCTGAGCCGGTTCCTCGTCGAGCGCGACATGACGGCCGCGGCCGTGCTGCTGCAGGAAATCGCCAGCGGCGATTTCACGTTGTCGCACTTCACGCTGCAGGCCGCGCGCTCGACGTCGCTTGTCGTGCCGCGCATCGCCGGCATCGAGCCGGCGTTCTCGGCGCGCGCGAACAGCCTCGCGTTCGACCGCGGGTTTCTCGACCGGCCGCTGCCGCATGCGAATCCGCTGACGGTGTCGATGTGCGAACAGATGTGCGGGCAACTCGTCGAAGCGCGGCGCGCGCGCGTGGGCACGTCGGAGATGGTGCGCCAGTACCTGGGCTCGACGCCCGGCAGCGCGCCGTTCTCGCTCGACGACATGGCGCGGCTGATGAACACGAGCCCGCGCACGCTCAAGCGCCGGCTGCAGGAGGAAGGGACGACGTTTCGTACGCTGCTTGCGCAGGCGCGTGGCGCGATGGCCGAGACGCTGCTCGGCGACGCGCGGCTGTCGCTCGCGGAAGTGGCCGAGCGGCTCGGTTTCAGCGACCTGTCGAGTTTTTCGCAGGCGTTCAAGCGCTGGTACGGCGTGCCGCCGGGCGCGTATCGCTGCGCGGCGCTGCGAGCGGGCAATCGTCAATGAATCGCGGTACGATCGGCTGCTTGCCTGTCGACATCGCCAACACGAGAGAACCTGCATGATCACGATTCGCCCGATGACCGAGGACGATTTCCCGCGCTTCTGGCCGACCTATCGCGCCATCGTCGCTGCTCAGGAAACCTATGCATTCGATTCCGCGCCGACAGAGGAAGCGGCGCGCGCATTGTGGCTCGGCGCGCCGCTTTGCACGTGGATTGCCGAGGAGGATGGCGTCGTGCTCGGTTCGTACTACCTGAAGGCGAACGCGGCGGGGCCTGGCAAGCACGTAAGCAACTGCGGATACATGGTGAGCGAGGCCGCGCGCGGACGCGGCGTCGCGCGCCTGATGTGCGAACACTCGCAGCAGGTCGCGCGCGAGCGCGGCTTCCTCGCGATGCAGTTCAACTCGGTGGTCGCGACGAACGAGGTCGCGGTCGCGCTGTGGCAGAAGCTGGGATTCGAGATCGTCGGCCGGCTGCCGCGCGCATACCGTCACGCGCGGCTCGGGTTCGTCGACTGCCTCGTGATGTTCAAGTGGCTCGGCGACCCGCCTGCCGCCGAAGCCTGAGCACGCAACCCGCTACCTCGTCAGACGGTGAACGCGCCGTCGAACACGATCCGCTCGTCGAGCGCGAGCGTGCCGCGCGCGAAGATCAGGTCGAGGTGGTGGCTGCCGTTTTCGCCGCCGCCGAGCCCGAGATGCAGGCCGGGGTGGCGTTCCTCGAACCCGGCGTTGCGGCCGTACAGCCCGCGGATGCCGAGGTTCGTGCCGATGCCGAATTCCTCGATGCGCCGGTGATTCGCGTGCCGGTCGAGATAAGTCGTGAAATCGCGCCGGAAGCCCGCGTCGTCGGTGTCGAAATCGACGATCGTGCTGTGTTCGACCTGCAGCGTCGCGAGCCGCTCGGCCACCTTGTACTTGATCGCGAACGGCACGGTGCCGAGAAACGTGCCGCTGAACACGACCGAGCCGTTCAGGTCGGTCACGTGCGTCGCGATCTCGCCGGGCACGACGTCGAGATTGCCCATGCCGTCCACGCTCGTCCATTTCTGGTCCGGCGCGAGCGAGCCCGTCAGCGTGTTGCCGGCTTCGTCGATGAAGCGGATCTGCGATGCGTGCCTGGCCGCGTCGATCAGCCGGCCGTTACGTGCGGCAATGTCGTCGAGCGATTCGGCGAACGCCTCGTCGAGATGCGGGCCGTAATCCTTGAACAGGACCGACTTGCTCCAGTGCTCGACGATCGCGGGGCGGATCGCGGCGAGGAACGGCGGCCCGCTCGGCGACGGGGCCGGCAGGCACGACGAGTCGTACAGCAGCACGAACAGGTCGGCTTCATTGAGCGCGGCGGCGATGTCGGCCGGCGCGGTGCTTTCGAGGCAGAGGGTCGTGGCGTCGAGCGATTCGGGCAGGGCGGAAAAGGCGCGCAACGCGATATCGCGGTTGCGGGTGTCATGGCCGACCAGCAGTTTTCCCGACTCGCCGCGTGCCAGCTTGTCGCGCAGTGCGGGGTGAAACCCGAGCGCGCGGTGCAGGTTCAGCATGCGTATCTCCGGAAGCGGCGGAAGGGCCGAAGCCCTTCCGCGAGAACGGGTGGCCCGCTCAGACCGGCCAGAGCGCGGTGCCGAACGGCACCACGGCATCCTCGACCATCATGTCGACGGCCTCGGGGTGCGTGTCTTCCTGCATCCAGTCAAGCAATTCGATCTGCTGGGTTTCCTGCATGTCAATTCTCCTGTGGTGAACATGAGTGATTCAACATGAAATCGCCGGAAAAAATATTCCCGCTCCTCGTTCAGCATTTTGTGAATGCCGGACAAGTGGCGTCGATATTAGTCTGACGAATTTACGAATGCAATGCGTTGCAAGGTTTTTAGCCGGGACGTGCTAAACACGGGCGTTTCTTCGTGGTCGATGCAGAAAATCCGCCAATAAATCGAATAACGGGGCCGACCTGATTTTTCAATTATCGGGATCGATACCGTTTAAAACCATTCGGTGAATTTTTCTAATATGACATGCAATTACATCGATTATTTCGAATCGCGTGATTCGAAAAAGAGGGCCGCGCGCGCCCATCGCACGCCGGCCCGCGTGCGGCGGCGCCCCCGGTTTTCTGGCACCATCTGACGATCTTGCGCGACGGCTGAAGCCGCGCGCGCCGTCATCAGGACGGCATGACAACGATGGAGACAACCCGATGCGCGCAGCGCCGCAACCGGAACACGCCGGCCCCTCGCGGCCGGACGCCGGCGCAACCGACCCCGACCGCGTGGCCGCGTGGCGGCTCGCGATCGGCCTGTCGCTCGGCAGCGCGATCGCGCTCGGCCTCGCGCGCTTTTCGTATGCGTTGCTGCTGCCGCCGATGAAGGCCGATCTCGGCTGGACATTCGCGCAGGCCGGCGCGCTGAACACCGCGAACGCGGCCGGCTACCTGATCGGCGCGCTCGCGTTTCCGTGGCTGTCGCGGCGCTGGCGCGCGGGCACGCTGCTGGCGGCCGGCTGCGCGCTGACCGGGGTGCTGATGGCCGCGTGCGGGCTCGCGTCGGGCATGCACGTGCTGCTCGTGCAGCGGCTGGCAACGGGTGTCGGCAGCGCGCTGATCTTCATCAGCGGCGGCGTGCTGGCCGCGCGGCTTGCGTCGGCATCGCCGCGCGATGCGGGGCTGCTGCTCGGCCTCTACTACGGCGGCACGGGGTGGGGCATCGTCGCGTCGTCGCTGCTCGTGCCGGCCACGCTCACGCACGGCGTGCACGGCTGGCAGCCGGCATGGTTCGCGCTTGCGGTCGCATGCGTGCTGTTTTCGGTGGTGGCCGTGTCGGCCGCGCGCCGCATCGAGCATGGGCATGCGGCACCGGCCAGGCCGCGCGACGGCACGCCGCCGGCCGCGACCGCGAGCCCGGCCCGTTTCGCGCTCGCGCTGGCCGGCTACGGCCTGTTCGGTGTCGGCTATATCGGCTACATGACGTTCATCGTCGCGCTGCTGCGCGGCGCGGGCATGAGCGGAACGGTGGTCGCGGCGTTCTACGTGATGCTCGGTGTCGCGACCGTCGTGTCGGCGCGGTTGTGGTCGGGGCTGCTCGACCGGATGCGCGGCGGCCAGGCGCTTGCCGTGCTCAATGCGCTGCTCGGCATCGCGACGTTGATGCCCGCGATGTTCGTGCATCCGGCCGCCGCGTTTGCATCGGGCGTGCTGTTCGGGGCGACGTTCCTGTCGGCGGTGGCCTCGACGACGGCCTTCGTGCGGCACAACCTGCCGCCCGACGGCTGGGCGAAAGGGATCAGCGCGTTCACCACGGTGTTTGCATTCGGCCAGATCGCCGGGCCGGTCGCGATCGGCTGGGTGTCGGACAGCGCGGGGCTCGCGCGCGGGCTCGTGTATTCGGCGCTGACGCTGTTTGCGGGCGCGGCGCTTGCGGCCGGGCAGCGCGCCTTGCGCCCGCCCGCTTGATCACGCGAACGTCACCGCACGCATGCCGTGCGCGATACGCGATGAAACGCGCGGCTGAAGTAGATGAGGCTGTCGCCGTCGTCGCGCACGCGGATCGACGTCGCCTCGATGAACATCACCGAATGCGAGCCGACTTCCTTCATCTCGGCGATCGTGCCCTGCAGGCTCGCGAGCGCGTCGCGCAGCACGGGCACGTCCTGCTCACCCTGATCCCATACGGGCAGATCGAAGCGCCGCTCCATCGGCAGATCGGTGAGCCCTGCGAAGTGCCGTGCGAGCAGTTCGTGCTCGGCCGGCAGCACGTTGATGCAGACATGGCGGTTGCGTTCGAAGGTCGCGTGCATCGCGCTCGACCGGTTCATGCACACGAGCAGCGTCGGCGGCGTATCGGTGACCGAGCACACGGCGCTCGCGGTGATCCCGCAGCGGCCGTGCGGCCCGGCCGTGGTGATCACGTTGACGGCCGCGCCGAGGTGGGCCATCGCCTGGCGGAAGGACTTCTGCGCGTCGGTCGGTTCGACGCGCGCCGGTCGCGGGATATCGGTCGTGGAAGACATGGGCGCTCCTGATTGGACGAAAGCGGCGATCGCGCAGCGCTGCCGGAGCAGCGCCGGATCGCCGACGATGACCCAAGCGTACGTCGCGAAAATGCGGCCGACCATTCGCACGATTGACGATGAAGATGGCATTCTCGCCAACGTGTCTAAAGGTTCTACCTAGATGCGCGCCGCATCGCCCGAAAAAAATCGCGATTACGCGTTCGTGCGGCACGTGAAGGGGTTTCCAGCGGGTTTTCGGCTCGTTATGATGTGCCGCACACCCCCAGCGAACGACGCACGCGGCACGCCGGACACCGGCCTCTCGCGCAGCGCGTGCGATACCCATACCGATATTCAGCGAGACACCCGCGATGACGACGTCACCCGCACCGATCGTATACATCGTCGACGATGACAGCGGCATGCGCACGTCGCTCGCGTGGTTGCTCGAATCGGTCGGCATCGCGTCCGAAGGGTTCGCGAACGCCGCCGATTTTCTCGCACGCTTCGACGTGAACCTGCCCGCGTGCCTCGTGCTCGACGTGCGGATGCCGGAGAAAAGCGGCTTCGACGTGCAGGCCGAACTGAATGCACGCGGTGCGACGCTGCCGGTGATCTTCGTCAGCGGGCACGGCGACATTCCGATGTCGGTGCGCGCGCTGCAGAACGGTGCGATCGATTTCGTCGAGAAGCCGTACAACTCGCAGCAGATGCTCGAACGGGTGCAGCGCGCGCTGCGGCTCGCACAGCAGCGGCATGCGGTGAGCCAGCGCCACCGCGAGCTGCGCCAGCGGCTCGATGCGCTGACGGCGCGCGAGAAGGAAGTGCTGCGCGGCGTCGTGGACGGCAAGGGCAGCAAGCAGATCGCGTCGGACCTGTCGATCAGCGTGAAGACCGTCGACGTGCATCGCGCGAGCATCAAGGAGAAGCTCGGCGCGACGTCGATCGCCGCGCTCGTGCGCGACGTGATGGTCGTGTGGGGCGACGGCGGGGAGTCGTCGCGATAGGGGCTGTCGCGCTCAGCGCATGTAGAGCCCGCCGTTGATGTCCCAGCACGCGCCGTTCGCGAAGTGCGCGTCGCCCGACGCGAGCAATACGGCTGCATCCGCCACGAATGCGGCCGACCCGAGCTTGCCGCCCGGCAGGCTTGCCAGCACCTGGCGCAGTTTTTCTGGCGCTACGCTTTCGTACACGATCGGCAGGTCGAGCGGGCCCGGCGAGATCGCGTTGACGGTCACGCCCTGCGCGGCGAGATCGCGTGCAAACACCTTGGTCAGCGTCAGCGTGCCGCCTTTCGCGGCCGCGTAGTGCGCACCCGTCGCCGAGCCGCCGTTCTGGCCGGCGAGCGATGCGATGTTGACGATGCGGCCCGCGCCGCGTTCCGCGAAATACTGGCCGAACACCTGGCAGCCGAACAGCACGCTGCGCAGGTTCACGTCGATCACCTGGTCGAACTGCTCGGCCGTGATCTCCATCGCCGGCACGACCTTCGACGCGCCCGCGTTGTTGACGAGCACGTCGATCGTGCCCCAGCGTGCGACGAGCGCATCGCGCGCGGCTTCGAAATCGCGTTTCGACGTGACGTCGAGTGACAGCGCGATCGCGCGTTCGGCGCTCGGGTCGAGGTCGCGCGCATGCGCGCGAATGGCGTCGGCGGCGATATCGGCCAGTGCGACGCGGTAGCCGGCTGCGTGAAAGCGTTCGGCGATGACGGCGCCGAGCCCGCGCGCGGCGCCGGTGACGAGGACGACTCGATCTGACATGGTGCGTGATTCCCTGGTTTGCGGGCGCACGCCGGTTGAAGCGGCGCCCGCATCGTGGTTCAGGCGGCGAGTGCCGCTTCGAAGTGCGCTGCGATCGCGCAGACCTGTTCGTCCGCGCCCTTGCGCCCGACGATCTGGAGCCCGGCTTTCAGCGGCGAACCTGCTATCGGCAGCGGCAGGCTGAGCGCCGGATGGCCGCTCAGGTTGAACGGGCGGATCAGCGACGACATCGCGATGACCGACACGCCGTCGCGTGCCTGCCGCAGCGTGATCGGCAGCGCGGGCAGCGTCGGCAGCACCAGCACGTCCGCGTGTTCGAGCGCCGCATCGACCTGCGCGGTGAAGCGTGCGCGGATGGCCTCGGCTTCCGCGCGTGCCGCAGGTGTCGTCGTCGCGGCCGTGCGCAGGCGCGCATCGAGATCGACGCCGAGCTGGCCGGTTTCGACCAGATGGCCGAACGCGCGCGACGTTTCCGCGTTGATGACGGTGAGCCCTGCCGCGAACGAAGCCGGCATATCGTCGAGCGTGACCTGCTGCGAGTACAGGCCCGACGCGCGGACGGCCGCATCGAGCGCGGCAGCGATCGCCGGATCGGCTTCGACCGCGATTTGCGCAACCGTGCAGCCCGCCACGGCGGCCGCAGCCTGTGCGCGATCGAAGCCCGGCGCGATGGCGGCCATCACCGCGGCGAGCGTGCGGATATCGCGTGCAAACGGCCCGACGCAATCGAGCGTCGTGTCGGCGGGCGCGACGCCGCGCCGCGACACGCGGCCGAAGGTCGGCTTCAGCCCGGCCACGCCGCAGCACGCGGCCGGCCCGCGAATCGAGCCGCCCGTGTCGGTGCCGAGCGCCGCATCGACGGCGCCGAGCCCGACGAGCGACGCGGAGCCGCTCGACGAGCCGCCGGGAATGCGCGTGGCGTCCTGCGGGTTGACCGGCGTGCCCGTGTAGTCGTTGATGCCCGTCATGCCGAACGCGAGTTCATGCATGTTCGCCTTGCCGGCGATCTGCCAGCCGGCGTCGAGCAACAGGCGGACCACATCGGCGTGTTGTGCGGCCGGCGGCGCATCGGCGAGCGCGCGGCTTGCGGCGCGGGTCGGATGGCCCGCGATGTCGATCGTGTCCTTGATCGCGATCGTGGGGCCGGGGCCGCCGAGCGTGAAGGTGTCGATGAAGCCTGTCATGGTCGGTATCGTGAGAAAGCGGTGGAGTGCATCAGGACCGGGGCGCGGCGGCGAGCGGCCACGGGCCGTCGAGTACGCGCTCGGTGCGGAAATGGCGGATCAGCCACGCAGCGCCGTGGGCGGCCGGCGCGAAATCGATGGTCAGCCGCGCGGCGATCAGGTCGGCCGACCCGTCTGCATAGCGCGACGCTTGCAGCATGATCCAGCGGCCGCGCGCGCTCGCGTTGCCGGCGCCGATCTCGATCGACTCCGATGTCAGAAAATGCAGGTTCGCCGAGAAATGCGGATCGGGCGGCAGGTAGCGGCCGAGCATCGCGACGATTGCGGCCGTGCCCTCGAGCCGGCCGAACTTCTGCGCGTACTGCGGGCCGATGCCTTCCCACACGGCGTCGGCGGTGAACAGTTCGGCGAGCGGTGGCCCGTCGCCCGCGTCTTCGGGCACGTCGCACAGCGCCATGTAGCGCGTGATCGTCGCACGCACCGCGCGCTCGGCGTCGAGTGCGGCCATACGCTGCGCGAGCGCGTCGATCAGGCCCGGTGACAGGTCGGTCATCGCACGCCTCACGCCGCGGGCTTCGCGGCCGGCGGCACGGTCAGCGCGCGGCCGACGCGTGCTTCGATCTTGCCGTAGCGCCACAGGTTGTATTCGCCGACGGGCGTCGTGCGATACAGGTTGCACACGGCGACCGTCGTGTCGAAATCGGCGACGTCGGCCATGATGTAGAACGTCCACGGCGCGCCGTCGGCCTGGCCGACCACGAGGCGGTCGTCGTCCATCACGCCGAGCACGCGCACGCCGGGCATCGCTTCGACGGCCGCGAGCATCGCGCCGTACGCCTGCCACACTTCGCCGATCTTCTCGCGCGGCAGGTCGAAGAAGTTCTGCGACACGCCGCAGCAGAACAGGACGCGCAGCGGCAGCGGATTCGAATCGGACATATCGGGTTCTCCAGAGGAATCGGTGGGGCGCATGAAGCGGCCGGCGACGGTGCTTCGGCATGGGCTTCATGCGCGTTAAAAATCGTTCGGGCGACGCAGGTTACAGATAGCCGGGAAACGGCGTGACACCGGTGAACACCGCGCCGGCGCCGTCGAAGTTGCCTTCGCCGAGAAACGCGTGCTGCGTGACGACCATCGCGTCGCGCAGCAGCCGCTGCAGCGGGTGCGTGCGATAGATCGCCGCCGTGCCGCCGAGGCGGTACGCGCGTTCGACGACGCTCGCGCCTTCGCGTGCGATCTGCGTCGCGGCGAGCCGCAGCAGGCTGACCTGTTCGGGCGTCACCGGGTTGCCGGCGAGGATCGATTGCCACACGGTGTCGGTCGCGTCGTAGAAGAACGCGCGCGCCGAGCGCAGTTGCGCCTCGGCCTTCGCGAGCTCGATGCGGTAGTACGCGCGATCGGCGAGACGCGGCGCGCCGGTCGTCGTCTGCCGGCCGCCGGACATCCGGTTCACGACATCGAGCGCGGCGCGCGCGAGGCCGAGATTGACGACGGCCAGCACCTGCGCGGCATACGCAACGGTCGGGTAGCGGTACAGCGGCTCGTCGACGGTCGGCTCGCCGCCGCGCACGAAGGTCCACGCTTCGGGCACGAAGCGGTCGTTCACGCGCAAGTCATGGCTGCCGGTACCCTGCATGCCGACCACGCTCCAGTTCTCGACGATCTCGACATCGGCCGCACGGAACACGGCCGTGCGCGGCTTGTTCGGCGCCGCATCCTGCGCGCCCGGCACGGCAATGCCGACGCCGAGCCAGTCGGCACCCTTGCAGCCGCTCGCGAATTTCCACGTGCCGTTCACGCGCCAGCCGCCCGGCGCGGCCTGCGCCGGCTGCACCGGGAACAGGCCGCCCGCGAATACCTGGTCCGGGCCGCTCGCGTACAGCTCGGCCTGGGTCTCGAGCGGCAGCGCGGCGAGATAGACGTTCGCGGAGCCGAAGCTCGCGACCCATGCGGCCGAGCCGTCGGCAGTCGCGATCCGCTCGATCATGTCGAGGAACGCGGTCGGCGCGAGCGCGTCGCCGCCGAAGCGGCGCGGCGTGCCCGCGCGATAGATGCCGGCCTGCCTGAACAGCGCGATCACGTCGCGCGGCACGTGTGACAGGCGGTCGAATTCTTCGCGGCGCGCGGCGACGGTTTCGATCGCCGCGTCGAGCGGCGACAACTGCTCGGCCTCGCTGCCTGCCACGGACGGCGATGACGGCGCGGGTTCGATGGCGAGGGCGGCTTGCGGCATGGTTGTCTCCTGGGCGAATAAGGGTTCGGATGCGGGGCGGCATGCGTGCCGTGCGGGTTTGCGGACAGGCAGCACGACGATGCAACCAGTCTAGAAACGCCGAAAACACGCAGCAATTGGTGCGTTGGGCCGCGCGACTGGTGACGTTCCGTGCCGGCCTAAAGAAATCTTCAGATGCGATCGGCGCGCGCCGGTGCTATGTTGGGTTTCCGGTTGCGCGACGCCGCGCGCCTTCACCCGAATCCGATCATGAGTTTCCCCGACGAAGACGATTTCCACCGGCTGCTCGACGCGCTGACGACCTGCGTGCTGCTGCACGACGCGCAGACGAAGGCGATCGTGTGGGCGAATCGCGCCGCGTGCATCGCGCTCGGCTTTTCCGTCGAGGAATTGCTGCCGCTGAAGGCGCCGGACATGACGCGCCCCGAACCGAAGTACCGGCGCGAGATCGCGGTGAGCGCATGGGATCGCGCACTCGTCGACGGGCCGCAGGTGTACGAGTGGTGCTATCGATCGCGTACGGGCGTCGACATGCTGTCCGAGGCCACCGCGACCTACGTGCCGCTGCGCGGGCACGACGTCGTGATGGTGCAGTTCCGCGACATCAGCGCGGAAGAGGCGGTCCGCCAGCAATTGCGCCGCTACGAGGCGCGGTTGCGCGAATTCATGCAGGATCTCGACGAAGGCATCGCGGTCGTGACGCCGCACGGCGGCGTGCAGTTCATCAGCGAGTCGGGGCGCCGCGTGCTCGGGCTTGCGGCCGACGAAGCGCTCGGCGAGGTGCTCGACTACTGCTCCGAGGCCGATCGCGACCGCCTTGTCGCACAACTGCGCGATGCGCCGTCGGCGTACCCGTCCGCGCCGCAGCGCTACCGGATCGTGCGGCGCGACGGCTCGTCGTGCTGGCTGCGCATCCTGTGCCGGCAGGTCGAGATCGAAGGCGATCTCGACGGGCTGCTCGTGCAGTTCCGCGACGTGAGCGACGAAGTCGCGATCGAGGACGCGCGCCGCGCCGAAGCGCGCCTGCTCGAACACGCGGGCCGCTACAACGCGATGGGCGAGATGGCGAGCGTGATCGCGCACGAGCTGAGCCAGCCGCTCGCGGCCGTGCGCAATTTCATCGAAGGTGCGGTGCGGCGGCTGAACGGCAACGGCGCCGTCGACGACGCGATCTGGGGGCTGCGCAGCGCGGACCGGCAGGCCGAGCATGCGGCGCTGATCATCAAGAGCGTGCGCGAGTTCATCGTGAAGCGCGAGCCGGCCGTCGCGGTCGCCGACCTGCGCGACATCCTCGCGGACGTCGCGTACTTCATCGAGCTGCGTGCGAAGGAAGCCGGCGTGACGGTCGCGATCGTGCAGGCCGGCCTGCCGCTGCCGATCCGCTGCGAGCGCGTGCTGATCGGGCAGGTGATCCTGAATCTCGCATTCAATGCGATCGAGGCGTTCGCCAGTTGCGAGCGCATGCCGCGCACGCTGACGCTCGGTACGGCGAACGTGGCCGGGCATGCCGAACTGCGTGCGATCGATAACGGTCCGGGTATTGCGGAAGATGCGCACGACCGGCTGTTCGACGGTTTCTCGTCGTCGAAGGCCGGCGGCAACGGGATCGGGTTGTCGCTGTGCAAGAGCATCGTCACGCGCCACGGCGGGCGGATCGCCGCGAGCCCGGCCGACGGCGGCGGGCTCGACTGCCGCGTGACGCTGCCGCTCGCCGGCACGCACGCGTAGCCGCTGCGTCGCGTCACGGCCGGGCGGCGACGCGCGGCGCACGATCAGCGCCCCAGCGCCCGCGCGGTCTGGCCGCCGATGCCGAAGTCGGTGTTCGGAATGTCCTTGATGATCACGCGTGTCGCCTGCAGCGGCGCGTCGAGCACGTTCGCGCCCGCACTGGACAGCGCGGCGATCAGCGCGCGTTTCTGTGCGTCGGTGCGGCCGGCGATCAGGATCGCGACGATCACCGGCAGCGACGGCGGCGCGCCGTCCGCGGCACTGCGGCCGCCGAGGCCGATATGCGTCGCGGGCAGTTCGGTGAGCAGTACGCGAACGGATTCGACCGGTGCGCCGATCGCGTCGACGGTCGCACCGGTCAGCCTGGCGATCAGCTCGGCCTTGCGCGCGTCGTCATGGCCGGCCGGCAGGAAAACTTCGAGTGTGGGCATGGTGGTCCGGAAAGGTGAAGGTTGCCGGCTCACCTTTGCGCGTGCAGCGGTGAACCGGCCACGGCTTACAGCAGGAAGCCGATCGCGCTGAGTGCTTCGGTCGAGTCGATCAGGCGCACGACCTTCCCGGCGATCCGCATCTCGCCTTCGGCATCGACGTGCAGCTTGTGCGTGACGTCGGCCGCGAACAGCGTCGCGACGCCGCGCTTGTACGCGACGACGACCTGCGCCGATTTCAGCTCGACGGTGCCGGCGCTGCTGCTTTCCAGCGTGAAGCGCGACACGGTGCGCACCGTGCGCGCCGCGTCGGTCGCCGACGCCGAGTAACCGGACACCATCCGCTGTACGCGTTTCTCGCGCATGTCCTGGTCGTCGAACACGTAGTTCAGCGTCGCCGCGAAATCGGTCGTGTCGGGGTCGATCGGCACCACGTAGTGGCCGGCCGGATCCCACAGGTCGAGCCAGGCGCGGTAGTCGCGGCGGTCGAGCATCTCGGCTTCGCGCCACACGAATTCGACCGCGCGGGCGAAGGTCTGCTCGGAAAAGAGGGCGTTGCGGTCGTCCATCATTGTTGCTCCATCATCTTGCGCCATTGCTGATACGCCTCGCGCATGCCGGTCTCGTCGGTCGCATGCGCGGTCTTTTCGCCGTTTGCGGCGGTCGTCTCGCGGTTCAGCCCGCGATTGACGAGGATCGGCACGTCGGGGCCCGCGTGCGCGCCGCGCTGCACGCGCTCCCAGGCTTCCGCGTCGTCGGGGCTGCCGAAGCCGAACGGGCCCTGGAAATGCTCGTGGATGCGCAGCCGCTCGCGGTTCGCTTCGTCGGGGCCGCCGTCCATCGCGAGCGCGACGTGGCGGATCTCGGTTTCGTTCGCGGCGATCGGCCGCAGCACGCGGAAGAACGCCATCGACAGCGCGAGGTTCGGGAACAGGTTCAGGTTGAAGCCGACGCCCATCAGCGAGCGCACGATGCGGCGCACGGCCTCCGGCGAATGGCGCTCGGCGAGCTTCGCCGCGAGCGGCGCGAAGCGCTCGGGCAGCGGCGCGCCGTCGTCTTCGTCGAGGTCGATCAGCTCGGGCATCAACACCGCGAGGCTGTGACCGTTGCCGAGCCCGCGGCAGAACGCATCCTCGCTCGTCATGAAGCTGGTGATCGCGGCGGCCGTCTCGTCGTCGATCGACTTCATCCACGACTTGTGCACGACCGGGAAGTGGTAGAGGTCGGTCGTGTTCTCGAGCTGGATCTTCCAGTTGCCCTTGAACTTGAACTTGTGTTCGCCGTTCGCCTTGATCGGGTAGCCGGCGCCCTGTTTCATGAACAGGTCGATCCACGGCTTCGCGCCGCCGAGGAAATCCTCGAGCGATTCGATGTCGTCGTTGAAGCTCGCGAAGATCAGCCCCTGGTACACGCCGGCGCGCAGCTTCACGAGCGGCAGGTCGCGTTTCTCGCACACGCCTTCATAACCGTCGCCGTACGGCAGCGCGCGCAGCGTGCCATCGAGTGCATACGACCAGCTGTGATACGGGCACGTGAAACCCTTCGCGTTGCCCTTGTGAGATTCGCACACGGTCGCGCCGCGATGGCGGCAGCGGTTCTGCAGCACGTTGATCTCGCCGGTCTTGTCGCGCACGACGATCACCGGCTGGCGGCCGATCGTCGTCGTGATGAAGTCGCCCGGGTTCGGCAGTTCGCTCTCGTGCGCGACCCAGATCCAGGTGCGGTAGAAGATGCGGTCGAGCTCGGCCTCGAACAGCGCGGGATCGTGATACATCGCGGGCGCGATGCGGTCGGGCTGCGCGAGACCGTGCAACGCGCGGGTGTCGATCGTCTGGTAGGAAATGTCGCTCATCGTCGTCGTGGGGAAAGAGTCGCGAAATCGGGCCGCGTCATGCGCGGTATCGAGTACCCAGTCTCGTCTCATGCTATATATCCGTCAAATTGATCTAAAATTAGCCAGTCAATAAATACGGCAAATAATGGAGGCAACGATGACGTCGGTCGATCATCTCGATCTGAACCTGTTGCGCGTATTCCAGGCGATCGTCGAAGAGCGCAGCCTGACGAAGGCCGGCGAGCGGCTCGCGCTGTCGCAGCCGGCCGTCAGCTATTCGCTCGGCCGGTTGCGCACGCTGTTCGACGATCCGCTGTTCGTGCGCACGCGCGCGGGCATGCAGCCGACGCCGGTCGCGCTCGAGCTCGCGGGGATCGTCGGCAAGGCGCTCGACATGGTGCGCGTGGCGCTGCGCTACGCGGAGCGCTTCGATCCGGCCACCAGCACGCGCACGTTCAGGGTGTCGCTGTCGGATGCGGGCGAGATGGCGTACCTGCCGGCGATCTGCCAGGCGCTGCGCGAGCGCGCGCCGCGCGTGACGCTGAGCGTGCAGCCGCTGCCGGTGGAGGAGATCGAGGAGGCGTTGCGTGCGAGCCGGCTGGATTTCGCGATCGGCAACCTGCCGGAACTGATGCCGCGCACGCGCCACCAGGTGCTGTTCGAGGAAACCTACGTGTGCATGACGGGCCGCCGGCGCGGGCTGCCGGCCGGCGCTGTGTTGAGTCTCGAGCAGTTCGTGCGCGCCGCGCACGTGAACGTGAAGTCGGTCGAGCACAGCCATCACGCGCTCGACGACGCATTGCGCGCGCAGGGCGTGGGCCGCAACATCGCGCTGGAAGTACCGCATTTCGTTGCGCTGCCGAGCGTGCTGTCGGTCACCGATCTCTATGCGACGCTGCCGAAGCGGCTCGCGCAGATCCTGAACCGCGACAACGCATTCCGCCTCTATGACCTGCCCGTCACGTTGCCGCCCGCACCGGTGACGATGCACTGGCACGAGCATTTCCACGAGGACGAAGGCAATGCGTGGATGCGCGCGCTGCTTGCCGAGATCGTCGAGCGTTTCGACGACGCGTGACGGCAGCCGGCGCGCGCCGGCCGCTTCAGAGATCGAGCACCAGCACTGCCGAACGCGAGCGCGACACGCAGCAGCAGATCACCGTGTTGCTCGCGCGTTCGGCCTTGCTGAGGCAGTGGTCGCGATGATCGGGCTCGCCGTCGATGACGGGCACCATGCACGTGCCGCACACGCCTTCGCCGCACGACGTATCGACTTCGATGCCGATCCGCGCGAGCGCGTCGACGATCGACGTGTCGGGCGCGACGCGCACCGTTTGCCCGCTGCGCTGCAGCCGCACTTCGAAGCCGTCGGCCGGGCCGGTGCCGGCTTCGGCGTGGCCCGCATCGGCGGAGACGGGTTCTGCAGCGAAGCGTTCGAGGTGAATCGCGCCTTCAGGCACACGCGTCGCGGCGGCCGCGACGACCGCATCCATGAACGGCCCCGGGCCGCACGTGTAGACATGCGCTTGCGCATCGATCGACGCGACGCAGCGGCCGAGTTCGGCCGCGAGCGCATCGGGCTCGACGCCGTAGTGGAACGTGACGTGCGACGCGAACGGCTCGGCCGATAGTGCGTCGACAAAGGCGGCGTGCTCGCGGCTGCGTGCGAAATAGTGCAGTTGATAACGCGCGCCACGCTTGTGCAGCGCGTACGCCATCGCCAGCAGCGGCGTGATGCCGATGCCGGCCGCGATCAGCACGTGCTCGCTCGCGTCATCCGTCAGACGAAACAGGTTGCGTGGCGTGCCGATCGACAGCTCTGCGCCGACGGCCACGTCGTCGTGCAGTGAACGCGAGCCGCCGCGCGACTGCGCTTCCTTCTTCACCGCGAACAGGTAGCTGCCGCGCTCGTCGGGGTTGCCGCACAGCGAGTATTGCCGCGTGATGCCGGACGGCGCGGTGACGTCGATATGGGCGCCCGGTTCGTACGCATCGAACGGCCGGCCGTCGATGCGCGAAACCCGGAAACAGCGGATGTCCTGCGCCGCGTCGATCAGCGCGTCGATCCGGACCTGGTGGCGGTTCGCTTGCATGGGAAATTCCGTGGGGTAGGAGGAAAGCGGCGCGGCAGAGCCCGCGCCGTCATGCGATCGAGAATAGGGATGGGCGTCGCATAAATCAAATCGATTAAAAAGCGATGCCGGAATCAGTCGGATGGATAATGCTTGGGCCGCCGTCGGTGCTCAACGCGCGGCGATCGCGTCGCCCGCACCGGCGGCCAGCGGTGCCGCTGCCGATGCGTGACCGCGTTCGCGATCGAGGCTGCGGCGATAGTGCCGGCAACCGGCGGCGAGCAGCAGCGCGGCGAGCGTGGCCGCCGCGACGTTGACGATCGACATCGAATGGCCGACCGCGGCCGGTGTGCCGAACACGCGATCGGTGAACAGCGCGACGACGGTCGTGCCGATCCCGAGCGCGATCAGGTTCGACACGAGCAGGAACAGCGCGGAGATCTGCGCGCGCATCTGGTTCGGCGCGAGCGTCTGCATCGCGGCGGTCGACGTCGGCATCGGGAACGACGCGAAGAACATCGCGACGACCAGCACGGCCAGCGACGCGGGCAGGCTGTCGAGCTGCGTGAAGAGCGTCGCGGGAATCACCATGCATGCGGCGCCGATCGCACCGGCGCGCATCGGCGCATCGGCCCGGCCGCGCCGCAGCAGCCAGTCGTTGAGCCAGCCGCCGCAGAACACGCCGGCCGTATTCGCGACCAGCAGCACGATGCCGAGCGTGTAGCCGGCTTCGACGGCCGTCATCCCGAAGCGGCGGATATAGAACGCGGGCGTCCAGCTCAGCAGGCAGTACAGCGTCATCGCGTAGAACGAGAAACCGAGGTAGTGGCACGAGAAGGTCGCGCGATGCGTGCCGACGAAACGCAGCGAATCGCGCATCGACACGCGCCGCACGGCGCCCGAGCGATCCTGCGCGAGCCCCTTGCGCTGCGGGTCGCGCACGGTCGCGGCGAACAGCAGTGCAACCAGGATCCCCGGCAGCCCGACGATCAGGAACGTGACCTGCCACGCGTGCACCTGCCCGACGACCGGCAGCGTGAACGCGCTCGCATGCTTGAGCAGCGCGATCACGTAGCCGCCGATCAGGAACGCGACGCCGCCGCCGATGAACGAGCCGAGCGAATACACGGCGATCGCGCGCCCGAGCTTCTCCTTCGGGAAGTAGTCGGCAAGCATCGAATACGCGCCGGGCGACAGCGCGGCTTCGCCGACCCCCACGCCCATCCGCGCAATGAACATCTGCACGAAATGCTGGCTGAGCCCGCACGCGGCTGTCGCGACGCTCCACAGTGCGATGCCGATCGAGATGATGCGCGGGCGCGCATAGCGGTCGGCGAGATACGCGACCGGCAGCCCCATCACCGCGTAGAACAGCGAGAACGCGAAGCCGTTCAGCAGGCTGAACTGCGTGTCGGACAGGTGCAGGTCGCGCTTGATCGGTTCGATCATCAGCACGAGGACCTGGCGGTCGACGAACGAAAAGACGTACGCGAGCATGCAGATGACGACGACATACCATTCGTACGTATAGCGCTTGCCGTCGGCAGCGCGGGCCGTGGATGCGGACATGCGGATTCTCCAGGAGCGGGCGGTGGAAATGCGCGGCAGCGGCCTTGCGGGCCGGGCGCCGTCGCGGCGCGAAAGCGTGCGGGTGACACGATCGGAGACGCAGCGTAGTCGGCCAAATTCGGCCGCCATAGCCGGAGTGACAGCGGCGCCACACGGACATTTACCGACCCGGATAAAGAAAACACCGAGACCGTGCGCGCGCACCGCCGCGCAGCGCGCGTGCGGCGGGGCGCGCGCGCCTCATGCGGCGCATCTATAAGCGTTATAGAGCGCATTGCGTCGACGTCCGAAATTGTCGTTCCTAGACTCGGCCCGTTTTTTATCGGCAGCGTTGGCCCCCTGTGGCGAACGCGCTTCACACCACGCGGCGCGACGCCGAACGGCGCCGGCACTTCTACGGGACGACGAACATGAACCAACCGAACGGGCGGGCCGACCGGCTTGCCGTACCGCTTGTCGCGCTGCTTGCGTGCATCGCACTGCCGGCGGCCGCGCAATCGAGCGTGACGCTCTACGGCCGCATCGACACCGCGATCGAATACGCGAACGCCGGGCCGAGCCACGTGACGCGCATGGGCAGCGGCAACCTGTGGGCGTCGCAGTGGGGGTTGAAGGGCGTCGAGGATCTCGGCGGCGGCTACGCGACGATCTTCAAGCTCGAGGACGGCTTCAACGCGGGCAGCGGTGCGCTGTCGAACAGCAGCGCGCTGTTCGGCCGCGAAGCGTGGGTCGGCATCACGGGGCCGTTCGGCGGCGTGCAGTTCGGCGAGCTCTACACGATCGTGCATACGACGCTCGTCACGTACAGCCTGCCGGGCCTCGGCGCGGGGCTCGCATGGGGCAACGCGACCAACAACTTCGTCGGGCCGGCGTTCCTGCGCGTGCGCAACTCGATGCGCTACACGTCGCCGCGCTACGCGGGCTTCCTGCTGCGCGCGATGGCCGCGCGCGGCACCAACGGCGCGGCCGGACAGCCGGCGACGCTCGGCGATACGTATGGCGCGGGCATCAACTACGTGCGCGGCGGCCTGTCGGTCGACGTCGACTACATGCAGCAGAAGTTCAGCCCGGTGGCGGCGTCCGCGCTCGGCGACACGAGCCCGGCCGCAAACGGCAACTACACGCTCGGCGCGATCTCGTACGACTTCAACGTCGTGAAGGTCGCCGCGCTGTACATGCGCCATCGCGGCGGCCCCGACGTCGCGACCGCGATCGACAGCCAGAGCGCGTATCCGCACAGCGACGTCGTGGAGCTGAGCGCGACGGTGCCGATCGGGCGCGCGTCGCTGCTGCTGAGCGTCGGTCACTACCGGAAGATCGCGGACAGCGACGGCAACGCCGATTCGTACGGCATCCGCTTCGACTATCCGCTGTCGAAGCGCACGGTGCTGTACACGGGCGCCGCGATGGTGCGCAACGGCGCGCATGCGCGCTTCGTCGTCAACGGCGCGGCGGGCGGCGGCGTCGCGGTCGCCAAGCCGGGCGCGACCGCGAGCTCGATCGTCGCGGGCATCCTCACGTCGTTCTAGGTGTGTCGGCGGGCCCGCTTGCGCCGCTACGCGCAGGCGGGCGGCTGCGGGGCGAGCCATGCGTCGAACGGCGCCTGCTCGCCGATATTGAACAGTTCGAGCAGCAGCGCGCGCAGCCAGCGGTGGCCGGGGTCCGCGTCGAAGCGCCGGTGCCAGTACGCATTGACGGCCCATTCGCAAGCGCCAGCGATCTCGTACAGCACGCACGGCTGCCGCGCGGCGAACGTGATCGCGATCGTCTCCGGCAGGATCAGCGCGTAGTCGCCGTCCTGCAGCAATGCGGGCACCACCATGAAATCGGGCAGCGCCGCGCGCACGCGCGGCATCAGTTCGTGCCGTTCGAGCAGTTGCATCGACTGCGGATGCGACGTGACCGCGACGAAGCGCAGGGTGTCGGGTGTCGCGCCGTCGAGCACGAAATCGTCGGGCAAGCCGACACGCTGGGCGGTGCGGCGCGGCATCAGCAGCACGCAACGTTCGTGCAGCAGTGCGGTGCGCTGGAAGTGGCTCGATGCATCGGCGAAATGCCCGAGCGCGAAATCGATGCGCCCCGATTCGAGCGCGACGTTGAGCTGGCATTCGTCGACGTGCAGCGTCTCGATCACCGCACCCGGCGCGCGCCGGTCGAACGCGGCGAGCAGCGTCGGCAGGAATGCGCTCGCCGCGAAATCGCTCATGTGCAGGCGGAACACGCGCTGCGTGCTGTCGGGCGTGAAGCGCGAGCCTTCGTCGAGCACGTCCTGCAGGATCGCAAGCGCCTTGTCGACCGAGATCGCGAGCCGCTGCGCACGCGGCGTCGGCTCCACGCCGGTGCCGGTGCGCACGAACAGCGCGTCGCGGAACATCAGCCGCAGCCGGCCGAGCGCGTGGCTGACGGACGGCTGCGTGACGCCGAGCCGCAACGCCGCGCGGCCGACGTGCCGCTCCTCGTAGACCGCGCGAAACGTCTTCAACAGGTTGAGATCGAGATCCTGCACGCGCAGGCCGTCGGATGAGTCGGCCTCCTTCGTTGAAGGTTCGGCGCGGGCCGGGGCCGCGGGGCGGCCGGTTGCGGGATGCGTCATCGTGTCTGCCTCGCGGTGACGGAAGGCGCGTGGCCGTAACGCCGCGCATATGCCTTCGCGAAATGGCCGAAGCCGTGGATGCCGTGCGCGATCAGCACGTCGGTCACGCTGTGCGCGTCGCCGCGTTGCAGCGCCGCGTGCACCGCGGCGAGCCGGCGCTCGCGCACGTACGCGGCCGGCGTGGTGTGCAGGAACGCGCGGAACGCGTGCTGCAGCGTGCGCGGCGCGACACCCGCGACCGTTGCGAGCGCGGCGAGCGCGAGCGGTTCGCCGAGATGCGCGTCGACGTGGTCGCACGCGCGGCGCACGTGCGCCGGCAAGGGCGGCGTGCCGCGTGCGAGCGCGTCGCTGTACGCGTGCGGCAGGTGCGTGAGCAGCAGCGACATCAGCCACGCGCTGAGGTCCGCGCCGAACACCGGCGAGGCCGTGCCGATGCCCGGCTGCGCGCCGAGGCGGCACAGGTATTCGAAGGTCGGCAGCACGAACGCGGCGCCTGCGCCTGCGCCGCCGGCTGCGAGATCGAACTGCAGCGGCCGCGTGAGTGTCGCCTGCAGCATGTCCTGCAGCTTGCGTTCGAGCGCGCCGCGTTCGAGCCGCAGTACGAGGTTGCGGCAATCGGGGCTCGTGCGCAGGCGGCTCGCGAGCGCGGGCGACGACACGGTCAGCTCGCCGGGGCCTGCGCATGCGACGACGCTGCCGGCCTGAAGCTCGCATGCACCCGCGAGCGTCAGCCTGAACAGGAAGTGATCGGCATCGTCGCCGAAATCGATGCGCGTTTCGCGGCCGTAGCAGAGTTCGAGCAGCGCGCCGTGGTGCAGCGGCACTTCGTACAGCTCCGCATGAAACGGATCGCGGCCGTGAGCGGCCATCCGGTGCGGCCCGAGCCGGTGTGCGACCGCGCGTTCGACTTCGTCGGGCGCCTGCAGCGTGCCGAGCCGGTTCGGCGCATGGCGGGAAAGTGCGATGTCCATTGATAGGCCTCGTAGCGGATGCAGGGGCGCGGCGCCATGCGCCGCGCCGCGATTGCGTTGCGCGAACGGGCGTGTCGTTGCGCGTTTTGAAGCGACGCGGCGAGGGCGGCCGCGTAGTCTCGGAAACACTCAATCACCGGGAGAAAACGATGAAGGCATGTGTTCTGGGCGGCGGCCACGGCTGCCATGCGGCGGCGATCGACCTGCTCGAAAAAGGCCATGACGTGACGTGGTGGCGGCGCGACCGCGAGCCGCACGCGCGCCTGCGCGAGCTGGGCGTGTTGAACGTGACCGACTGTCGCGGCAAGCGGACGGTGCCGCTCGGCGACGCACCCGGCGCGATCCGCCTGACCGACGATCTCGCGGCCGCGCTGCGCGGCGCGCAGCTCGTCGTGGTGCCGCTGCCGGCCACGTCGCACGATGCGCTCGCCGCGCAGGTTGCGCCGCTGCTGGAGGACGGGCAGGTCGTGTTCCTGCCGCCCGGCACGTTCGGCAGCATCGTGTTCGCGCGTGCGGCGGCCGACGCCGGCAACCGTTCGCGTGTCGCGTTCGCCGAAACGGGCACGCTGCCGTACCTCGTGCGCAAGCATGGCGACAACGAGGTCGTGATCAGCGCATACGCGACGCGGTTGCCGACCGGCGTGTTTCCGGCGAGCGCGGCCGGCTGGGCGTTCGACGTGCTGCGCGCGGGCTATCCGTCGGTCGAGCCGGTCGAGGATGCGTTGTCCGGCGCGCTGATGAACGCGGGCCCGGTGATCCATCCGCCGCTGATCCTGATGAACGCGGGGCCGCTCGAACACTTCGATGCGTGGGATATCCATCACGAAGGCACGCAACCGTCGATCCGCCGCGTGACGAATGCGCTCGACGCCGAACGCATCGCGGTGCGCGAAGCGCTTGGCTACCGTGCGCCGCATTTCCCGCTCGCCGATCACTACGCGACCGAAGGCGACGAGTGGATGTACGGGCGCGGCGCGCACGGCAAGCTGACCGATAGCGGCGACTGGCGCGAGAAGATCGATCTGCGTACGCATCGCTACATGCTCGAAGACACCCGGCTCGGGCTGTCGTTCATCGTGTCGTGCGGGCGCTGGGCCGGCGTGCCGACGCCGGTCGCGCAGGGGCTGCTGAGCATCGCGAGCGCGGTCGCGGTGCGCGAGCTGTATGCGGAAGGGCGCACGCTGGAGCGGCTCGGGCTGGCGGCGCTGTCGAAGGATGCGCTGCGCGCGCTGCTCGACGCGGGGTACTCGGCATGAAGGCGGCCGCCGATGTGACGCGCATCCATGTGCTCGGTGCGGGACGCATGGGGCAGGGGATCGCACTCGTGTTCGCGTTTGCGGGCCTCGACGTGACGCTGATCGACTTCAAGCCGCGCGACGCGGCGGGCTGGCAGGCATTCGACGCGCGGACCCGTGACGAGATGGTGCGGCCGCTGCACGCGCAGATCGCGCACGGCCGCATCGATGCCGCGCAGGCCGACGCTGTCGTCGCACGCATCGCGCTCGTCTCGTACGGCGGCGCGGCAGACGCGGTGCGCGACGCCGATATCGTGTTCGAAGCGCTGCCCGAAGTGCTCGATGCGAAAGCCGGGGCGCTGCGCTGGCTTGGCGAACACGTCGATGCGCGCGCCACCATCGCGTCGACCACGTCGACGTTCGTCGTCACCGAGCTGCAGCGTCATGTCACGCACCCCGAGCGGATGCTGAACGCACACTGGCTGAATCCCGCGCTGCTGATGCCGCTCGTCGAGATCAGCCGCAGCGCTGCGACGGATCAAGCCATCGTCGACGCACTCGCCGCGTTGCTCGAACGCGTCGGCAAGCAGCCGGTGATCTGCGGGCCGGCGCCCGGCTATATCGTGCCGCGCATCCAGGCGCTCGCGATGAACGAAGCCGC
This sequence comes from Burkholderia arboris, assembly GCF_902499125.1. Classification (GTDB taxonomy): domain Bacteria; phylum Pseudomonadota; class Gammaproteobacteria; order Burkholderiales; family Burkholderiaceae; genus Burkholderia; species Burkholderia arboris. Next base: position 82,126 of record NZ_CABVPX010000011.1, on the reverse strand, counting down.
GCGGATGGTCGAGGAGGGCGTCGCAAGCGCCGAGGATATCGACACGGCGATCCGTACCGGCTTCGGGCCGCGTTTCGCGGTGCTCGGGCTGCTCGAATTCATCGACTGGGGCGGTTGCGACATCCTGTACTACGCGTCGACGTACCTGGCCGGCGAGATCGGCCCGCGCTTCGCACCGGCCGCGAGCGTCGTACGCAACATGGAAGCCGGCCGCGACGGCGTGCGCACGGGCACCGGCTTCCATGACTATGCGGACGTCGACGTGCCCGCGTACATGCGACAGCGGCTCGGCGAATTCGCGCGGCTGCTCGATCACCTGGGGCTTGCACCGGCGTTCGACAGCGCGCGGCACGCCGCCGGGCGCTGACCGTCGCCCGGTCATGCGGCGTCGCCGCGCGAACCGTCGGCGTGCGTGGTGCGCGTCTCGCGCATCACGCACAGCGTGGCGACCGTGACGAGGCCGAGCGCGACGAGGAACAGCGACACGGGCCACGACGCGTGATAGCGCGCGAGCAGCGCGGTCGCGATCAGCGGCGACATCCCGCCCGCGAAGATCGATGCGACTTCGTGCCCGAGCGCGACGCCCGAGTAGCGCACCTCGGTGCTGAACAGCTCGCCGACGAGCGCGGGCAGCGTGCCGATCATCGCGCCGTGGCTGACGGCCGTGCCGACCGTCAGCGCGAGCCACACGAGCGGCGTCACGCGCGTATCGAGCAGCCAGAAGAACGGAAACGCACAGGCGACGAGGCTCAGCGCGCCGATCAGGTACACGGGCTTGCGGCCGATCCGGTCGGACAGCCTGCCCCAGGCGAGCATCGCGCCCATCTCGACGATCATCGCGATCATCACGCCGGTCAGCATCACGCCGTTCGGAATGCCGACGTACTTGCCGTAGACGAGCGAGAACGCAAGGAAGATGTACGCGCCGCCGTTCTCGGCCACGCGCAGCCCCATCGCGAGCAGGATTTCCTTCGGGTGACGGCGGATGCACTCGACGATCGGCAGATGCGCATGCTTGCCGCGCTTGCCGGCCTGCTCGAAGTCGCGGCTTTCCGGCAGGTGGCGGCGGATATAAATGCCGATCGCGAAGATGACGATGCTCGCGAGGAACGGCAGCCGCCAGCCCCACGTGCGGAACGCGTCGTCCGGCAGCGCCTGCGCGGCGAGGAACGCGGCCGACGACAGCACGAAGCCGCCGCCCACGCCGAGCTGGCTCCAGGCGGCGTAATAGCCGCGCTGCTGGGGCGGCGCGTTCTCGCTGATCATCAGCACGCCGCCGCCCCATTCGCCGCCGGATGCGACGCCCTGCAGCAGGCGCAGCACGACGAGCGCCGCCGGCGCCCACAGGCCGACCTGCGCGTAGGTCGGCAGGAGGCCGATTGCGAAGGTCGACGCGCCCATGATCAGCAGGGTCCACACGAGCGACGCCTTGCGCCCGTAGCGATCGCCGACGTGGCCGAACACGATCCCGCCGAGCGGCCGCGCGACGAAGCCGAGCGCGAATGCCGCGAACGCGGCGAGGCTGCCCGCGAGCGGCGAGGCCCCGGGCGGAAAGAACACGTGGCCGAACACCAGCGCCGCGGCCGTGCCGTACACGAAAAAGTCATACCACTCCATCGCGTTGCCGGCGACGGAAGCGATGACGATCCGGCGCAGTTGCCGGTCGGCGAGCGGCCGGGCGGCGCTCGGGGATTGCACGGTGTCGGTCGGGTACATGGCGGACTCTGAAGGGGGAGGCGGGCACGCGCCGTCTGTGCGGCACTGCGGGCTAGTGTTGTCGGCACCGCCTTCCCGGTCAAATCCGCAGAAAAAGGGGAGTGTCATCACTCCCGCAAATGATGGTCGCGGCAGGTGCGGGCGGCTATTTCACGCGCGCCTGCAGCAGCGCGACGATGCGTTGCACCAGCGGCGGCAGGTACGCGCCCGCCCGATGCATCGCGGCGATGCGCCGTCCGAGGTCGAGTTCGCCGGGCAGCAGGTCGAGCGCGCGCAGTCCGTTGAGCTGATCGAGCGCCTCGGTCCCGCCGACGCACAGCAGCGGCGTGCCGCGCAGCAGGTGCAGCAGCGACGTGCTGCCGAAATCCGTTTCGACTCGCAGGCGTGGGCCGGGCAGGCCGCGCGCGCGGAACGCGTCGTCGATCTGGCGCCGCACGGGCAGCGTCGTTTCGGGCAGCAGCCATTCCTGGTCGACGAGATCGGCGAGCGTGAGGCTGCGCTTGCGCTGCAGCGGATGCGCTTCGTCGGCGAGCACCGACAGGCGGTCGCTGAACAGCTCGACGCGCACGAGCGTCGCGTCAGGCTGAATCGGTGCGGGCGCCACGACGAGATCGAGCTCGCCGGCCGCGAGCAGATCGAGCAACTCGCGCGCGAGCCGGCAGCGCAGCCGCAGCTTCGCGGCCGGCCGTTCGCCGATCAGTTGCCGGCACGCGCCGAGCACCAGCGCGGTCGGCACGGTCGGCGAGTAGCCGATCCGCACGACGCCCTGCTCGCCGCCGCGGATCGCGCGCATCTCCTGCATCGCATCGTCGAATTCGAGCGCGATCCGCTGCGCGCGCGCGACGAACCGCGCACCGGCCGGCGTCGGCGTCATGCCGCTCGCGGTTCGCTCGAACAGCGTCACGCCGACCTGCGTCTCCAGCCGCTGCATGGCCTTGGTGAGCGCCGGCTGCGACAGGCCCAACGCGTCGGCAGCCTTGCCGACGCTGCCGTGCCGTTCGACGGCCAGCAGGTATTCCAGATCGCGCGTATCCATCAGGGAATTCCAATGAGTTATGATTTTATAGCCAATGATGCATTGTGGTGATGCCTGTGCATCTTACAGACTGGCGGCATTGTTCGACCAGGAGAATTCGCTTGAGCTTCGCCTACTTCCTGCGGCGCGCGGCCCGTTACTGGGGCGACCAGCCCGCCGTGCTGCATCGCGACCGCGCCGTCACGTACCGCCAGCTCGACGAGCGTTCGACCCGCCTCGCGAATGCGTTGCGCGGGCTGGGTTTCGCGCCCGGCGAGCGGATTGCCGTGCAGGCCCGCAACACCATCGAACTCGTCGAGATCGAGTGCGCGCTGTACAAGGCCGGCCTCGTGAAGGCCGCGCTGAATCCGCGCTTCACGGCGGCCGAGGCGGCCGACGTCGTCGGCAACTGCACGCCCGTCGCGTTCATCGGCGGCCGCGGCTATACGCATTACACACCGGACTCGCCGGGCTTCGCGTCGGTGGAGCGGTTCGTGTCGATCGACGGCGTGACCGAAGGCTACCTCGATTACGAAACGCTGCTCGCGCAGGGCAGCAGCGCGACGCCCGACTACGCGCCGGCCATCGACGATCTCGCGGTGCTGCATTTCTCGTCCGGCTCGACGGGGCGCATCAAGGCCGCGATGCAGAGCTACGGCAACCGGCTCGCGTCGCTGCGCAAGATCGTGCTGGGCATGGACCGCCCCGCGCAGCCCGGCGACCGGCTCGCGCTGATCGGCCCGATCACGCACGCGTCGGGCATGCTGATGCAGCCGTACCTGTTCTGCGGCGCGACGCTCGTGCTGTTCGACGCATTCGAGCCCGCGCGCTTTCTCGCCGACGTGGCGCGGTTGCGCATCACGCACGCGTTCATGGTGCCGGCGATGATCAACATGGTGCTGAACGAGCCGGACCTCGTGCACGCCGACCTGCGCAGCCTGAAGGTGCTGGGCTACGGCGCGGCGCCGATGGCGCCGGCGCGCATCGAGGAGGCGTGGTCGCGCATCGGCCCGGTGCTGTCGCAGGGCTATGGCGCCAGCGAGTCGACGTCGGGCGTCACGCGTCTCAGCATCGCCGATCATGCATACGCGCTGCTGTCCGATCATGCGCGGCTCGCGTCGTGCGGCCGGCCGCTCGGCGAGACGGAGGTGCGTGTCGTCGACGCGAACGGGCGCGAAGTCGACGGCGACGCGATCGGCGAGATCGTGATTCGCGGCGCGGACGTGTTCCAGGGGTACTGGAACGCGCCGGAGCTGACGCGCGAGGTACTGGTCGACGGCTGGCTGCATACGGGCGATCTCGCGCGCACCGACGACGAAGGCTTCATCTACCTCGTCGACCGCAAGAACGACATGATCATTTCGGGCGGCTTCAACGTGTACCCGACGGAAGTCGAGGCGACGCTGTACCGGCACGCGGACGTGCTCGAGGCGTGCGTGGTGGGCGTGCCCGACGAAAAGTGGGGCGAGGCCGTGAAGGCCGTCGTCGTGCTGAAACCCGGCCGCGACGCGCAGGCCGCCGATCTTGTCGCGCATTGCCGCGCGCTGCTCGCCGACTACAAGCTGCCGCGCGCCGTCGATTTCGTCGCGGAGCTGCCGAAGAACGCCAGCGGCAAGATCGCCCGCAAGCTCGTACGCGAGCAGTACTGGCACGGCGTCGCGCGCCGCGTCAACTGAAGGAGACACCACCATGTTCGATCATCTGCAACGCCCCGAATTCGTCGCGCTGCGCGCGGCCGTGCTGCGCTTCGTCGACGACGAACTGCGCCCGATCGAGCGCGAGCTGCGGCTCGACTCGGAAGACGTGTGGCCGCGCGACGTATTGCGCCGCGTGTGGCAACGCTCGGCCGCGCTCGGCTTCTACACCGCGAGCCTGCCCGTCGAGATCGGCGGACAGGGGCTGTCGATCGCCGAGGTGTGCGCGCTGAAGGCCGACCTGGCCGCATGCGGCGCGGCCCTCGCGCCGCACGTGCTCGGCGAACTCGGCGGGCCGCCGCGCATCGGCAACATGCTGAAGTACGCGACGCCCGCGCAACTCGAACGCTATTTCAAACCGGTGATGCGCGGCGAGAAGTCGACGTGCTTCGCGCTGACCGAGCCGCACTCGGGCTCGGACGCGATGAGCATCCGCACGACGGCGGTCGAGGACGGCGATTCGCTCGTCATCAACGGCTCGAAGCACTACATCAGCGGCGCGCCGTTCGCCGATTTCGCGATCGTGATGTGCGTGACCGATGCGACCACGACGCCGCCGCAGATCACCGCCGTGCTCGTCGATCTCGACCTGCCCGGCGTGAGCGTCGAGCACGAGTACGTGCCGATGTCGGGCCAGCACATCGACGCGGATATCCGTTTCGTCGACGTGCGCGTGCCGCGCGAGAACGTGTTCGGCGGCGTCGGCAACGGCTTCCGGCTCGGCATGTCGCGCATCAACGTGAACCGGCTGCTGCATTGCCCGACGATGCTCGGCCTCGCGATGGCCGCGTATCGTGCGTCGCTCGATCATGCGCGCACGCGCCGGCAGTTCGGCGGGCCGATCGCGCGCTTCCAGGCGATCCAGCACATGCTCGCCGACATGGCCGCCGCGCTGTGGGCGTGCGAAAGCATGATCGCGCACACGGCCGCGCTGGCCGAAGCGGGCGCGGACCTGCGAATGACGGCATCGGCGTGCAAGCTGTACGTGTCGGAGCGCTGCTTCGAGGTGGCGGACAAGGCGGTGCAGATTCACGGCAACGTCGGCGTGACGCGCGGCCACCCGGTCGAGCAGACGTTCCGCAAGCTGCGGATGTTCCGGATCCTGACCGGCACGAGCGAAATCCAGCGCAACGCGATCGCGAAGGCGATTCTCGAACCGTCCGGCGCGGGGCGCGAAGCATGACGGCTCGCGATGACATGGAAGGCGCATGCGACCTGCCCGACGCGTGGCCGGCCGGCGACGGCCACGCGCCCGCCTGGTCGTGCCTGCGCGGCGTGCGGATCATCGATGCCGGGCAGTTGCTGCCGGGGCCGCATGCGTGCGCGCTGCTGCGCCAGCTCGGCGCCGACGTGATCAAGGTCGAGCCGCCGGGCGGCGACACGTTGCGGCAGTTCGGCGCCGACACGTTCGCGCAGTTCAACCGCGGCAAGCGCTCGATCGTGCTCGATCTGAAGACGCCCGACGGCCGCGCGCGCTTTCTCGATCTCGTGCGCGATGCCGATGCGGTGGTCGAAGGTAACCGGCCGGGCGTGATGGCGCGGCTCGGGCTCGATTACGCGGCGCTGGCCCGTGCGAACCCGCGCGTCGTGCTGTGTTCGATCACCGGCTACGGGCAGGACGGCCCGTATGCGAATCGCCCCGGCCACGACCTGAACTTTCTGGCCGATGCCGGCTACTGGTCGGTGCCCGCGCAACTGCATGACGCCGTTGCACGGCCGCGCGTGCGGCTCGCCGATCATGCGGCCGCCATGCATGCGGCGCTCGCGCTCGCGGTTGCCGTGATGAGCGCACGCGCGAACGGGGCCGGCCAGCACCTCGACGTGTCGATCCACGACGCGATGTTCGCGTGGACCGCCCCGGCCGCGTGGGCACTGCGCACGGGCCGCGATACGCCCGACACCGCACGCTGGGTGATGCCCGACAACGACCTGTTCGAAACCGCAGACGGGCGGCACATCGTGCTCGCGACGTTCGAGGACAAGTTCTGGGCCGCGTTCGCCGATGCGCTCGGCGATGCGTATCCGGCGCTGCGCGACCCGCGCTATGCGCAGCGCGCGGGCCGGCAGGCGCATCGACACGAACTCGGCGCGTTGCTGCGCGCGACGTTCGAGACCCGCACGCTGGACGGCTGGATGCGCGTGCTCGGCGCGCTCGGTTTGCCGGTGTCGCGCGTGCCGGTGGCCGGCGAGGTATTCGACGACCCGCACGTGCGGGCACGCGGCGTCGCGCGCGAGGTGGCGGCAGACCACACGCTCGCGGTGCGCTTCCCGGTGAAGTTCTCGCTCGGCTTGCCGGACGGCGATGACCATGTGCCGGCACCCGGCGAGCACGGTGGCGGGTAGCGCGACGCACCCGGCCGCCCACGACAACGAAACAGGAGACAGCCATGACGAATGGCGCGCAATACCGCCCCGGACGGGCGTGGTCCATCGCGACGATGCTCGCGTTGATGATGCTGGTGAATTTTCTCGACAAGGTCGTGCTCGGCCTCGTGTCGGTGCCGATGATGCGCGACCTGCATCTGAGCCCGACGCAGTTCGGCGTGATCGGCGGCAGCCTCAACTGGCTGTTCGCGGTCGCGGCGGTCGCGGGCGGCATCGCCGCGAACCGCTGGCCCGCGAAATGGCTGCTGTTCGCGATGGCGGCCGCGTGGGCGCTGCTGCAACTGCCGATGCTCGTCGCAAGCTCGATCTGGGTCGTCATCGCGTGCCGCGTGCTGCTCGGCATCGGCGAAGGGCCCGCGTCGCCGGTCGCGACGCACGCGATCTACAAGTGGTTTCCCGATACGCGGCGCAACCTCCCCGTCGCGCTGCTGCACCAGGGCAGCGCGCTCGGCCTGCTGATCGCGGGGCTCTCGATCCCGGTCATCACGTCGCACTGGGGCTGGCGCGCGAATTTCGCGGTGCTGGCGCTGCTCGGGGTGGTGTGGTGCATCGCGTGGGCCGTGGTCGGCGAGGAGGGCACGCTGTCGCGGGCACCACGCACGGCCGGCGGCGACCGCGTGCCGTACGGGCGGCTGCTGACCGACCGCACGGTGCTCGGCAACTTCCTCGGCCACTTCGCGGCGAACTGGATTCTCGCGATGACGCTCACGTGGATGCCGACCTACCTGCAGCTCGGGCTCGGCTTCGGGCCGCACGAGGCCGGCCGGATGTTCGCGCTGTTCGTCGCGGTCACGTCGCCGCTCAGCCTCGCGCTCGCGTGGCTGTCGCAAACGCTGCTCGCACGCGGGATGCCGTCTCGGCACGGGCGCGGCACGTTCATCGCGGTTACGCTCGCGATCGCCGGCGCGATGCTGGCCCTGCTGCCGGTACCGGAGATGCCGCGCGCGGCGAAGCTCGTGCTGCTGACGCTCGGCAGCGGGCTGACGCTGACGATGTACTCGATCGGCCCCGCGATGCTCGCCGAAGTGACGCCGGACGCGCAACGCGGCGGCGTGCTCGCACTCAGCAACGGCTTCGCATCGCTCGCAGGCCTCGGCGCGCCGGTCATTACCGGGATGCTGATCGAGGGGGCCGGCGCGTCGGTCGCGCACGGCTTCGAACAGGCCAGCATCGTATGCGGCGTCGTGCTGATCGCCTGCGGCGCGCTCGGCGCCTGGTGCCTCGATCCGCAGCGCTCGCTGCGGCGCCTCGCCGGTGACGCGGAACACGCCGCGCCGCCGGTCGGCGCGTGCGGCCGCTAGCACCGCGCATCGCGTCACATCGCTTTCGGCGTGCGGCCTGCTTGCCGGGCGGCGCCTTTCGACGGTAGCAGCACCACGATACGCCGCGCGACGACGCGGCAGGAGGAGACATGAAGAAAATGATCGCGGCGGCGCTGGTCGGCGCGCTGTGCGGGAGCGCGCATGCGCAGTCGAGCGTGACGCTGTTCGGCCGGATCGGCGGCGGCGTGCGCTGGGTCAACGGGCTGCCGGGCGGCAGCCAGGTCGGCTTCAACAACAACATCATCGCGGGCAACGAGTTCGGCATTCGCGGCCGGGAGGATCTCGGCAACGGGCTGAAGGCGCTGTTCGTGCTCGACGGCGCATTCAACAGCGGCACCGGCGCGATGAAGACGTCCGGCACGCTGTTCTCGCAGGCCGCGTATGTCGGCCTCACCGGCGATTTCGGCCGCGTGACGCTCGGCCGCCAGTTCAACGTCGCGGAGGATCTCGGCATCGCGCTCGATCCGCTCGGCGGGCGCGGGCAGTCGCTCGCGGTCGAGCCGGGCGTGCTGTTCGACGGCAACTTCTTCACGCTCGATTCGCGCTTCAACAACATGGTCAAGTATCTGGGGCAGGTGGGCGGGCTGCGGTTCGGCGCGAACTATTCGCCCGGCGGCGTCGCGGGCAGCGCGCATGCGGGCACCAGCTATTCGACGGCCGCGATGTACACGTATTCGGACCTGATGGGCGGCGTGTCGTATGCGAAGACGTACAGCCCTGACGGCTCGCAATCCGCGCAGACGATCCAGGCGGGCGGCACGCTGCAACTCGGCCGCGCGCGCTTCTACCTGAGCTATGCGTCGCTGAACGTGCGGGCGAACAAGGCCGGTGCGCCGTCGCGGCGCGACGACATCCCGTCGTTCGGCGTCGTCGTGCAGCCGCTGCCTTCGCTGCAGCTGAGCGCGGCCGCGTTCTACGACCGCGCGCGCAACCTCGGCAACGTGTCGGGCGCGGACGGCCACAAGCTGACGACCTATGCGATCGCCGAGTACTTCCTGTCGAAGCGCACCGAGCTGTATGTCGAAGTCGACCGCAACGGGATGACCGGCGCCTACATGCGTGACCCGTCGACGATCGCGGCATTGAACCTGCGGCGCGGCGCGAGTGCGACGACCGGTGTGTCGATCGGGCTGATGACGCAGTTCTGAGGTTTCCTATCAACGGCTTTCAAGGAGCGTGATCCGATCATGCGTACTTCATTCCGACTGGCTACAGCGCTGCTGATGGCAGCGTGCTGGAGCATCACCGCCTGCGCGCAACCCGATGCCGCGAGTGCGGCGGCTCCCTCTTCGGCGGCTCCGGTGGCTCCGGTGGCGCAGGAATCCGCACAAGCGCAAGCGCCGGCACCGGCCGGCCTGTCGCCGTCGCAACGCAAGGCGGCCGATCGCAAGCTGAAGCGTCGCGTCAGCACGGCGTTGGCCCGTACGAAAAACCTGAACGTGACGCGCATCCTCGTGCGCGTACGCGACGGCAGCGTGACGCTGTCGGGCTCGGTCATGGATACGTCGCAGGTGGCGCTTGCGGCGATGGTCGCGCGGGGCGTCGACGGCGTAACGTCGGTGTCGAACCTGTTGCGTATCGACGGCCAGCAGCCGTAATGTCCGGGCGCATCGCCCGATTCCTTTCCACTACGAGGCATGACTCGATGCGAATTCATCGACGCATTACAGCGACCCGACGCAGCCGCCGGCTTGCCAGCACTTTCATGCTGGCGGGCGGGCTCGCGCTCGCCGCGACCGCTGCACCGGCCGCGCCGACCCATGGCGCGGCGCCTGCGGGCATGATGCAGGGCTTCCCGCCACCGGCCGACCAGCTCGTCAACAAGCAAAACGCGTTCACGCCGGCCAGCCTGCGCTGGGCGTTGAGCAACACGCGGCTGCTCGCGCCGACGGCCGGCATCCGGCACGCGGCCGCGCCGATGCCGCTGCCCGAGCAGCCGGCGCCCGGTCTCGACGCGCTGCCCCTGACGATCGGCGGCGAAACGCTGACGCTCGACGCGTATTTGCGCGCGACGCATACCGACGGCTTCATCGTGTTGCAGCGCGGCCGGATCGTCTACGAGCGCTATTTCGACGGATTCCGGCCCGACCAGACGCACGCATGGGCGTCGATGACGAAATCGGTGACGGGGCTGCTCGCCGCGCAGATGATCGAATCCGGCGTGCTCGACGCAGGCGCGCCGTTGTCGCGCACGGTGACGGAACTGGCCGACACGCCGTTCGGCAGTGCAACGCTGCAGCAGAACCTCGACATGGAAGTGCCGACTGCCTATACGCCGGGTATCCCGCCCGATCTCGGCCTGTTCGGCGCGGTCGGGCTGGTGCCGCACCGCGAAGGCGCGCCGGCCAGCATCGTCGAGTTCCTGCGGACCGTGCAGCGCGTGCCGGAGGTGGCGCCGGGCAGCATGTGGTTCTACCAGAACGGCTCGCCGGAAGCCGTCGCGTGGGCGATGCAGCGCGCGACGGGGCAGTCGTGGAGCGCGCTGGTCGAGCGGTGGCTGTGGCGCGATTTCGCGGAAGACGATGCATACGTCGCCGTGGACCGCAACGCGATGGCGATGGCGAGCGGCGGGCTGTATACGACGCTGCGCGATGCCGCGCGCTTCGCGGAACGCGTGCGCACCGGGCTCGGCGGTGCGCCGGGCACGCTGCCCGCCGCGACGATTCGCGCCGCGCTGCAGCCAGCGCACAACGCGGCGCTGTTCGCGAAGGGCAACGTCGTGCCCGGCAAGGACGGTTATGCGTATCGTGACTACTGGTATCAGGTGAACGACGGCGACGGCTCGTTCGCGGCGGCGGGGCGCTTCGGCCAGTCGATCCTCGTCGATCCGAAGTCCGCGCTGACGATCGTCAAGTTCTCGTCGTCGCCGGACTTCGCGCCGCGTGCGCTCGATGCGCACGGCGACGCCGCCCGGCCGCGCGCCGCGCTCGAACGCGGCGACGCGCTGAGCATGGTTGCGCGCGCGCTCGCCGAGCGGTTGCGGTAACGTACCCGCAGCACCCGCACCCGCACCCGCACCCGCACCCGTGCCCGTGCCCGTGCCGGTGCCGGTGCCCGTGCGGGATCAGCGCTCGATCTGCCGGTTCCAGCGCGTATCCCACTGCGCGCGGCGCGCGTTGATCGCGGTCCAGTCGACCACCGTCACCTTGCGCACGAGATCGTCGACATTGCCGAGGCTCTGCTGCATCGCCGCGGGCATCTTCGCGAGCCGGTTGGTCGGGATCTGCTTGCCGGCCTCGGCGGCCTTCGTCTGAGCGGGCGCCGACAGCAGGAACTGCGCGAGCTTTTGCGCGAGCTGCGGATCGGGATTGTTCGCGACCACGCACAGGTCGACGAGCAGCAGCACGGGGCCTTCCTTCGGGTTCGCATACGCGACGGGGATGCCCTTGTCCTGCAGGTCGCCGACACCCGTGGGCGTGAGCGGGAACAGGCCGGCCTCGCCGGTCTGCACCATCTCCGAGATCTTCGCCGAGTTCGGGATGTACTCGACGACGTTCGGCCCGACCGTGCTCGCCCACTTGCTGAAGCCGGGCTCGACGTTCTGCTCGTTGCCGCCGAGCAGCCGGTTGATCGCGAGGAAGCCGTGCAGCCCGAACGTGCTGCTTGACGCCGACTGGAACACGACCTTGCCCTTGTATTTCGGATCGGCGAAATCCATCCACGACGTCGGCGGCGTCCAGCCTTTCTCGGCGAACAGCTTCTTGTTGTATGCGATGCCGGTCATCCCGAGCTGCACGCCCGCGCCGATGTCGTCCTTCATCCGCGCGAACGGGTACAGCTCCTTCAGCACCGGCGTATCGTCGAGCTTCTGGCACACGCCGAGGCTGACCGCGCGCGCCATCACGCCGTCGTCGAGGAACGCGACGTGGATCTGCGGCTTGTTGCGGTTCGCGAGCAGCTTCGCGAGCACGTCCGACGACGTGCCGGGCACGACGACCACCTTCACGTTGTTCGCTTTCTCGAAGTCGGGCAGCACCTGGCTCGTGTACGCCTTCTCCATCGGGCCGCCGTTCATGCCGACGTAGATCGTCTTCGTTTGCGCGAACGCGGGCGCGCCGGCGCCTGCGATGCAGAGCGCGGCGGCCGCCGCGATCGTTCCGAGCAGTTTCATCGTTGGGTCTCCTCTTGACGGAAAGGGGCGGCCGGCCCAGCTTCGCGGACGAAGCGGCCGATCGAGAATGCATCGAGTGGCGTGGCGGTTTCGCCGGTCGTGACGAGATCGGCGAGCACGTCGCCGACACCCGGCGCGAGCAGGAATCCGCCGCCGGAAAAGCCGAACGCATGCAGCAGGCGCGGCGTCGTGCGGCTCGTGCCGATGATCGGGTTGTGGTCGGGCGTGCAGCCTTCGACGCCGCTCCACGTGCGGATCAGCAGCGCATCGCGCAGCGCGGGCAGCAGCGCGCACGCGTCGCGCATCACCGCGCGCGTCGTATCGACCGACGGCTGGCCGAATTCGCCGTCGCCGCGGCCGCGCCCGCCGCCGATCACGCAGTTGCCGCGCGCAACCTGCCGCGCATACACGCCGCCACCGTAGACGCCGAGGTTGTGCGCGATGAACGGCGGCAGCGGTTCGGTCACCCACATGTTCGGATAGATCGGCTCCATCGGCACGGCTTCGCCGAAGCGCCCGGCGATCGTGTTCGCCCACGCGCCGGCCGAGTTGATCAGCCACGTCGCGGTGCAGGCGCGGCCGCCTGACTGAACGTGAAAGTGCGTGCCGTCGTGGTGAACGTCGTCGACGGGCGTGTGCTCGAACACGTCCGCGCCCGCCGCGCGGGCCGCGCGCGCGAACGCGGGCGACACGAGGCGCGGGTTGGCGTGACCGTCGGTCTCGCACAGCGAGCCGCCGAGCGCCGCGCGGCCGAGCCACGGATAGCGGCGCCGGAACGCATCGCCGCGCATCACCTGTAGCGGCAAGCCGTGTTCGCCGGCGAGCGCGGCGTAGGCGTCGAGCGCGTCGAGATCGGCGTCGCTGCGCGCGAGCCGAAGGTGGCCCGACACGACGAATTCGCCGTCGATGCCGATCAGTTCGGGCAGGCGGTCCCAGATGCGCCGCGCACGCAGCGCGAGCGGCAATTGCTCGGCCGGCCGGCCCTGGCAGCGCACGCCGCCGTAGTTCACGCCGCTCGCCTGCGCGCCGCAGTCGCGCCGCTCGAACAGCCCGACGCGCAAGCCGCGTCGCGTCAGCGCGAGTGCCGCCGACGCGCCGACGAGGCCGCCGCCGACGATCGCGACGTCGTAATGCCGGATCTCACTCATCGCGCGCCTCGTCGGGAATCGTCGCGACATCGTCGCCCGCGAGCGCGGCCGAGATCGGGAACGGCTTCACGGGCGGTTGCGCACGCAACCGGCCGGCATCGGCGAGCGGACGGCCGGTTTCAGCGGCCAGCACGAGCGCGGCGGCGTCGCCGCACATGCGGCCCTGGCAGCGGCCCATTCCGACGCGCGTCAGCGCTTTCAGCCGGTTCAGCTCGGTCGCGGCACCGTCGCGGACACAGCGACGCAGCGTGCCCGCGTCGATCTCCTCGCAGCGGCACACGATCGTGTCGTCGGGGCAGCGCGCGGCCTGCTCGACCGGCGGCGCGAACGCCGCTTCGAGGCCCGCGCGGAAGGCGCCGACGCGCGCGAGCGTGCGTTCGAGCGCCGCCGCATCGGGTTTGCCGGATGGCGCGGGCGACGCGATGCCGGCGTCGTCGAGCAACGCGAGCGCTGCCCGCCGGCCCGACGCTTCGGCCGCGTCGGCGCCCGCGATGCCCGCGCCGTCGCCTGCGACGTAAAGGCCGCGCACCGACGTGCGGCCGGCCGCGTCGCGCTCGGGCAGCCACGTGCGATTGAGCGGGTCGAACCCGAACCGGCAGCCGGCGAGATCGGCGAGCTGCGTTTCGGAGCGCAGGCCGAAGCCGAGGCCGAGCGCGTCGCAGTCGAGCAGGCGCGGCCGTGCGTCGTCACCGGCAGCGCGCCATGCGATCCCGGTGACGTGCTGGTCGCCGAGCACGTGCTCGAGCGTGACGCCCGTTTCGATTGCGACGCCATGGGTGCGCAGCCAGCCGATGTAGTAGAGCCCCTTCGCGAAGGTCGACGGCATGCGCAGCAGCGCGGGCGCGGCGGCGGCCTGGCGGCGCAGCGGGCTCGTGTCGAGCACGGCCGCGACCTGCGCGCCGGCCTTCGCATACTGGTAGGCGACGAGGTAAAGCAGCGGGCCCGTGCCCGCGAACACGATGCGCCGGCCGATGGCGCAGCCCTGCGCCTTCAGCGCGACCTGCGCGCCGCCGAGCGTATAGACGCCCGCGAGCGTCCAGCCCGGCACGGGCAGCATGCGGTCGGTCGCGCCGCTCGCGATGATCAGGTGCGAGTACGGCACCGTCACTTCGCGGCCGTCCTGCAGCGTATCGACGCGGCCTGCGCCGCATGACCACGCGAGCGTGTTCGGCCGGTAGTCGACATGCGGCAGCAGCGCGGCCATCGTCCGGTGCACGGCGTCGGCCTTCGCGGCCTCGAAGCCGTACAGCGTGCGCTTGCCGCGCGCGAACGCGCCGTCGGCCGGCGGTTGCCGGTAGATCTGTCCGCCCCAGCGCGCGTTCTCGTCGATCACGACGGGGCGCAGCCCCGCGTCGACCAGCGCTTCGGCCGCGCGCACGCCGGCCGGGCCCGCGCCGACGATCGCCGGTTGCAGTCCGGTGCTCATGACGCGTCTCCGGTTGTCGTCGGCCGGGCGGCCGTGAGAATCCGCATGCCTTCGGCGATCGCTGTCGTGCATGCGCGCAGGCGTGCACCGGCCTCGGTGCGCACCCAGCAGTCCTGGCACGCGCCGATCAGGCAGAAGCCCGCGCGCGGCTGGCCGCTGAATTCGCTCACGCGCACGCGGCGCTGCGCGACGAGAATCGCGGTGAGCACGGTGTCGCCGGCGAGCGCCTGCGCCGGGTGGCCGTCGAGCGTGAACGCGACGACGGCGCGTTCGCGTTCGGCGACGCGCACGAACTGCGCGCCGTCGTTCGCGATGCCGGTGGAGCGGGAAGCGGAAGTCGTCATCAGTGTTGGCCGATCAGGATGCGGTTCAGGCCGTACACGCGATCGAGCAGCAGCATCGCGCCGGCGGTGATGAAGATGACGAGCGCCGACACCGACGCCATCATCGGGTCGATCGATTCGGTCGCGTACATGTACATGCGCACCGGCAGCGTGACCGTCTGTGGCGACGTGACGAAGATCGACATCGTCAGTTCGTCGAAGCTGTTGATGAACGCGAGCAGCCAGCCGCCCGTGATGCCGGGCACGATCATCGGCAGCGTGATGCGGCGGAAGGTGGTCCACGGGTCCGCGCCGAGCGAGCACGCAGCCTGCTCGATGCTGCGATCGAGGCCCGCGACGGACGCGAGCACGAGCCGCATCACGAACGGCGTGATGACGATCATGTGCGCGAGCACGAGCCACGCGAACGAGCCGGTGGCGCCGATCAGCGCGAAGAAGCGCAGCAGCGCGATGCCGAGCACGAGGCCGGGAATCACGAGCGGCGACAGCAGCAGCCCGTTCAGGAACGCGCGGCCGGGAAACGTCGCGCGGCCGATGGCGAGGCCCGCCGGCAGCGCGATCGCGAGCGACAGCGTCGCCGACGCGAACGCGAGCTTCACGCTGTTGAAGAACGCGGTGACGAAGTCGGGGTAGTCGAGGATCGCGCGGAACCAGCGCAGCGACAGCCCGTGGGTCGGCAGCGTCAGCGTTTCGTCGGGCGTGAACGCGACGAGCACGACGATCACGAGCGGCGCGAGCACGAACAGGATCACGAGCGTGTGGAAGGCGAGGGCAAAGGGGCCGTTCTTTCTCATCGCGATGCGCCTCCGAGGCTGCGTGCGTAGCGGCGTTCGAGCACGCGGTAATAGGTGAGCATCACGACGAGGTTCGCGACCAGCAGCAGCACCGCGATCGTCGCGCCGAGCGGCCAGTTCAGCGAGCCGAGGAATTCGTCGTAGACGGCCGTGGCCGCGACCTTCAGCCGGCGTCCGCCGAGCAGGCCCGGAATCGCGAACGCGCTCGCCGACAGCCCGAACACCATCAGGCTGCCCGACAGCACGCCCGGCATCAGCTGCGGCAGCACGATGCGGCGCAGCGTCGTGAACGGCGATGCGCCGAGCGACAGCGCGGCATGCTCGGTCTGCGGATCGAGCCGCTGCAACGCGGTCCACACGGGGATCACCATGAACGGCAGCATCACGTGCACCAGCGCGATCACGATCGCGAAGGTCGTGTATTCGAGCTTGTACGGCCCGAGGCCGGCGAGCCCGAGCGCCTGGTTCACGAGCCCGCTCGTGTTCAGCAGCATGCTCCAGCCGAATGCGCGCACGACGACCGACACCAGCAGCGGCGCGAGGATCGCGAGCAGGAACAGCGAGCGCCACGGGTCGCGCATTTTCGACAGCACGTACGCTTCCGGCGTGCCGATCGCGACGCAGATCGCGGTCGTCAGCGCGGCGATGCCGAACGTGCGCGCGAAGATCGTGTGGAAGTACGACGAGCCGAGCACTTCCGCGTAGTTGCCGAACTGGAACGCGGCGATCGGGCCGGTGGCCGGGTCGAAGCGGTAGAACGTCAGCATGAACGTCATCGCGAGCGGCACGAGCACGAGCGCGGCGAACAGCGCGAACGCGGGGGCGCACATCAGCCACAGCGGCGCATGGGCGCGCCACGTCGCGCGCATCGGGTGCGCGGCGGCGGCGCGTGCCGGCACGGCACCGGCGGAAACCGCGGCCGGCTGCGCGAGCGCGGCCGGCGCGCCGTCGGCCGGGAGCGGGCGGGTAGGCTGTCCCATTCAGGCCTCCCGGCGCATCACGCGCACCGCGTCGCTGTGCCAGTCGATCCCGACCGGCGCGCCTTCCGCGAGCGGCTCCGCCCCTTCGTTCTGGCAGCACACGAGCACTTCGCCGAGCGCGCTGTCGACGCGGTACAGCCACTGGCTGCCGAGGAAGAAGCGGCTCGTGACGGTCGCGGCGAAGCGGCCCGCATCGGGCGCGCACAGCCGCAGCTTTTCCGGACGGATGCAGACCGACACCGCATCGCCGACGCACACGTCGCGCTCGCGCGGCGGCAGGTGCGCGGTACGGCCCGTCTCGGCGAGGTCGTGCCCGAGGTCGATGCGGATCGCGTCGCCGTCGTGCGCGACGACCGTGCCGGGCAGCAGGTTCGCCTTGCCGATGAACTGCGACACGAAGCGGTTTTCCGGGCGCTCGTACGCACGGTACGGCGTATCGGTCTGCGTGATGCGGCCGGCTTCCATCACGACCACGCGGTCGCTGATCGACAACGCTTCCGACTGATCGTGCGTGACCATGATCGTCGTCGTGCCGATCTTGCGCTGGATCGCGCGCAGCTCGAACTGCATGTCCTCGCGCAGCTTCGCGTCGAGGTTCGACATCGGTTCGTCGAGCAGCAGCACCGGCGGCTCGATCACGACCGCGCGCGCGATCGCGACGCGCTGCCGCTGGCCGCCCGACAGCTCGCGCGGGAAGCGGTGCGCGAGCGCGTCGAGACGCACGAGCGCGAGGGCCGCGCGGATGCGCTCGGCGCGCTCGGCCTTGTCGACGCCGCGCATGTCGAGGCCGAAGCCGACGTTCTCGGCGACGCTCATGTGCGGAAACAGGGCATAGCTCTGGAACACGATGCCGAGCCCGCGCCGGTTCGGCTTCAGGTGCGTGATGTCCTGCCCGTCGAGCGCGATGCGGCCGCGCGTGACGTCGACGAAGCCCGCGATCATCTGCAGCGTGGTGGTCTTGCCGCAGCCGGACGGCCCGAGCAGCGACACGAATTCGCCTTGTTCGACCGACAGGTTGACGTCGGCGACGGCGGTGAGCTCGCCGAAGGTTTTCGTCAGATCCGTAAGCGTGAGAAACGACATGGGAAGCTCCGGGTTCGCACACCGCGTGGCCGGTGTACCGATGTGGCGGACTCTAGCCAGCCATATTTCGGAGCGTCAATTTCGAATTCTGCTCAACGGGAGGAATTTTGGAAAAATTCCGATAAACGGAACGGACGGAGGAATCGCGTGCAAATCGTTCCGTTGGGTGAAGGGCGTTCAGGCCGCGAAACAGCCGCGTCAATCCCGTGCACACCCGGATGCCCGCGAGATTTCGGCCGGACGACAATGGCGGTGACCGTATTCCGTTCAACGAAATCATCGAGGAGAGCCGGCATGCAGGAACCCCATTCGACCGGAACGTCGCCGGCCGCACGCGCGCCGCGCGCGGGCGAGGACGCCGCCGATGCGACCGATGCGGCTGGCGCACCGGGCACCGGCATGCTGCAGCGCGCGTTCGCGATCCTGCGCGCACTGGCCGGCATGCAGCAGGACGGCGTGCGCGTCACGCATCTCGCGAAGGCCGTCGGCCTCACGCAGGGCACCGCACACCGGATCCTGCAATCGCTGATCGCCGAAGGGATGGTCGAGCAGGACGAGCAGTCGAAGCTGTACCGGCTGAGTGTCGATTTCTTCGCGCTTGCCGCGCAGGCCGGCAACCCGAGCAGCATGCGCACGCTGTGCCGTCCCGCGCTGCTGCGGCTGTGCGCAAGCCTCGGCGAGACGATCTTCCTGCTGGTGAAGAGCGGCTTCGACGCCGTGTGTCTCGACCTGTGCGAAGGGCCGTTCCCGATCCGCTCGTTTACCGGCGACATCGGCGGGCGCATCGCGCTCGGCGTCGGGCAAGGCAGCCTCGCGATCCTCGCGTTCCTGCCCGAAGCCGAGCGCGAGGAAGTGATCCGCTTCAACGTGCCGCGCATCCGCGGTTACGGCGTGCTCGACGAGGTGTACCTGCGCACCGAGATCGAACGCGTGCGGCAGCTCGGCTACGCGGGACGCAACAGCGGCGTGCTCGACGGGATGGCCGGCGTCGCGGTGCCGATCCTCGATCGCACCGGTTATCCGGTCGGCGCATTGAGTGTCGGCACGCTCGCGTCGCGCCTCGGCGACGACCGGATGCCAATGGTCGTCGAGTTGCTGCGGCGCCAGGCCGACGCGATCGGGCCACGCACCAACCCGTTCGACGCCGCGTTGCGGCGGCCGATGCACGGGCTATCAGGGAAAACCGTATAGCGGCGTCGCGCGTCGCCATTTCGTCAGCTTGCTTACGCAAGTCATTCACGTCAGATCAAAACGCACCGCGTCCAGCCGGCCTGCGTGCTTTCGTTTCTCTTGCGGGGTCGCTTGACCCCCGCGCATTTTCCCCTTCATCGCCCTCATTCGATTTTCAACTGATGGCCAGTTGAACATTTCATTTCTTGATGCGGTTACGGCTGGATACCATCCAGCCAAGCTTAGACAAGCCGACCGGCGCGTATGGGCAGGATCAATAAAACACAACATCGATGAGCAGGTTTGGAGAGGAGATGATGGAGATGGTGCGAATGATGGGTGGGAAGACGGGCGCCGCACTGGGCGCCGCGGTCGCAATGCTGTTCGCCGGCGCCGCGCACGCGCAGTCGACGGTGACGCTGTACGGGATCGTCGATGCGGGCGTGACTTATACGAACAACGCGAAGGGCCACTCGCTGTGGCAGTTCACGGGCGGCAACGAGTCGGGCCCGCGCTGGGGCTTGATCGGGTCCGAGGATCTCGGCGGCGGCCTGAAGGCGAACTTCAGGCTCGAAAACGGCTTCAACGTCGCGAACGGCGCGCTCGGGCAGGGCGGCCGGATGTTCGGCCGGTCGGCATGGGTCGGCCTGAGCGGCGCGAACTGGGGCGCGGTGACGCTCGGCCGCCAGTACAACTCGACGCAGGACATCCTCGGTTCGCTGCAGATGAGCAGCTTCCTCGCGCAGTACTCGACACACCCGTTCGACAACGACGACATCAACAACACGTTCCGCACCAACAACGCGGTCAAGTACATCTCGCCGACGATCGCCGGCCTGCAGGCGAACCTGATGTACGGGTTCTCGAACTCGACCGGCTTCGCGAACGACAACACCTGGAGCGCGGGCGTCACGTACGTGAACGGGCCGCTCAACGCGGGCGCTGCCTACACGCGCGTGAACCATCCGGCGAGCAGCGCGACGGGCGCCGTCGCGTCGGACAATTATTTTCCCGCGTCGGCATCGGTGTTCGGCGCCGGCCTGTCGAGCGCGGTGCGCCAGCAGATCTGGGGTGCGGGCGCCAGCTACGCAATCGGGCCGGCGACGCTCGGCCTGCTGTATACGGGCTCGAATTTCGGGCAGGCGACGGGCGGCGCGCTGCGCTTCAACAACTACGAAGGCAGCCTGCGCTACATGATCACGCCCGCACTGATGGCGGCCGGCGGCTACACGTATACGAAGGTCGCGCGCAGCGGCGACAGCGGACACTATCAGCAGGTGTCGGCCGGCGTGCAGTACCTGCTGTCCAAGCGCACTGACTTGTACGTGAACGGCTTCTACCAGAAGGCGTCGTCGTCGGTGGGCAACGCGTGGATCGAGGGCGCCGACGGCCCGTCGTCGACGACGTCGCAAGTGGCGGTGGTGGCCGGTATCCGCACGAAGTTCTGATGTCCTGACGCGTTCGCGCGTCTTCCGGAGGAGACTCACATGAAATTCAAACTGTTGCTGGCGGCGCTGCCGTTCGTCGGGATGTATGCAGGCGGCTCGCTCGCCGACGCACGTCCGCTGCTGTTCGGGCTGCCGTTCCTGCTCGTCTGGAACCTGATCTGGATGGCGGCGACTGCCGTGATCCTCGCGATCCTGTTCCATCTCGACGAGCGCGACGCGGACCGCAACGGCCGCACGGGAGACGCGCGATGAACGCTTCGATCATCATCATCGCGGCGTTCGCCGTATTCGCGCTGGCGATCGGCGTGATGGCGCGCCGCGGCCGCAAGCTCACGCTCGAACAGTGGGCGGTCGGCGGGCGCGGCTTCGGCTCGCTGCTCACGTTCCTGCTGATGGCCGGCGAGGCGTTCTCGACGTTCTCGTTCCTCGGCGCGAGCGGCTGGACCTACAGCAAGGGCGTGCCGGCGTTCTACATCCTGTCGTACGGCTGCCTCGCGTTCGTGATCGGCTACTGGATGCTGCCGGCGATCTGGCGCTACGCGAAGGAGCGCGGCCTCGTGTCGTTCGCCGATTACTTCGCGTCGAAGTACGACAGCCGCGCGATCGGCGTGCTGGTGTCGATCGTCGCGGTGTTCGCGATGGTGTCGCTGCTGATGATCCAGCTGCGCGGGCTCGGCGTGATCGTGTCGGAGATGTCGTACGGGCTGATTCCGCAATCGGCCGCGATCTGGATCGCCGCGACGCTGATGGCCGTGTACATGGTCGTGTCGGGCATTCACGGCTCGGCGAGCATCGCGATCTTCAAGGACGTGCTGATCCTCGCGATCGCGATCTTCCTCGGCCTGTACCTGCCGATGCATTACTACGGCGGCCTCGGCGAGATGTTCGCGAAGATCGATGCCGCGCATCCCGAGCTGCTGCGCATGCCCGAGCACGGCTTCAACCTGAGCTGGTACAACTCGACGATCCTGCTCACGTCGCTCGGCTACTACCTGTATCCGCACGGCTTCACCGCGATCTACGTCGCGAAGGACGAGCGCGCGCTGCGCCGCAACGTGATCCTGATGCCGTTGTACCAGGTGCTGATCGCGTTCCTGTTCCTCGTCGGCTTCGCGGCCGTGATGACGGTGCACGGGCTCGAAGGCGCGCAGACCGATCTCGCGCTGCTGCGCCTCGTGAAGCAGACGTTCCCCGCATGGTTCGTCGGCGTCGTCGGCGGCACGGGCCTGCTGACCGCGCTGGTGCCGGGCTCGCTGATCATGCTGAACGCATCGACGACGATCGCGCGCAACATCTATCGCGAAGGCTTCGCGCCGAATGCGACCGACCGCGAAGTGACGCGCGTTGCGCGGATCGCGCTGCCGATCTTCACGCTGGTGGTCGTCTACTTCGTGCTGCGCGGCGGCGCAACCTTCGTGACGCTCGCGATCTTCTCGTCGAGCCTGCTCACGCAGCTCGTGCCGATGCTCGCATCGAGCTTCCTGAAGCGGCCGTTCGGCACGCGCGAGGGCGCGTTCGCGGGCATCGTCGCCGGTGCGATCGTGATCGCGATGACCAACTACTACGGCGTGACGCTCGCGTCGCTGTTCCCCGGCGCGTCGAGCACGTTCACGTCGATCAACCCCGGGCTCGTCGCGCTCGCCGTGAACGCGGTGGTGTTCATCGCGATCAGCACGGTGCAGCGCAAGCTGAAGGCCCGTGTCGCGGCGCCGGTGCGCTCCGCGTGACAGTTGCTTCGCCGTTTCGCGGTCAGGCCGCCGGGCAGCCGCCCGGCGGCCTGACCGCGAAACGGCGCCCCGCTCAATCGAACGACAACAGGACTACACGTCATGACGACCGAAGACAAGCGCGTAGCGATCGACACGCTGATCGCGAACGGCTGCGTGATCGCGATGGACCCGCAGCGGCGCGTGATCGAGAACGGCGCGGTTGCCGTGGAGGGCGATCGCATCGTCGCCGTCGGCAGCACCGAAGAACTGCAGGCGCGCTACCGTGCGACGCGCACGATCGACGCACGCCGCAAGGCCGTGCTGCCGGGCCTGATCGATGCGCATGCGCACGCGGGCCACGCGATGCTGCGCACGATTGGCGGCGCGGACGGCGATGCATGGTCGGCCGCGGCCGAGACGATCTACACGCGCGCGTCGGACGAGGCATTCTGGGAAACCGAATCGCATCTCGCCGCGCTCGAACGGCTGAAGGCCGGCGTGACGACCGGCGTGTCGCTGCTCGGCGGCGGCAATTCGATCATGCGCGTCGACGATCCGGTCTATGCGCGACGCCATTGCGACGCAGTCGTGCGCACCGGTACGCGCTCGATCGTCGCGGTCGGCCCGTCGCGTCCGCCCGCGCCGCGCGCGTACACGCGCCACACGCCGGACGGCAGCGAGACGCGGGACATCGGTTTCGACACGATGTACGACGTGTGCGAGCGCATCGTCGACGAATGCCACGGCGATGCCGACGGCCGGATCCGGATCGCGCTGACGCTGCCCGTGTACGGTCCCGAGCACGACCCGGAACTTGCGCAGTACGAGCGCGACTTCCGCGACCAGGCCGCGCGCTACGGTGCGCTTGCGCGCGGGCGCGGGCTGACGTTCACGCAGGATGGCCACCGCGCGGGCACGCTCGCGTTCGCGCATCGCGAGCTGGGGCTGCTCGGGCCGACGTCGTTCATGTCGCACAGCATCGACCTGACCGACGACGACATCGCGGCATGCGTGGAGACGGGCACCGCGATCATCCACAACCCGAGCGCGATCATGTCGATCATCGGGCGCTGCCCGGTGCCCGAGCTGATCGACGCGGGCGTGACGGTGGCGATCGCGTCGGACGGCGCGGCGCCCGATCGCGGCTACGACATGTTCCGCCACATGTGGCAGTGCATGCACTATCACCGTCGGCATTTCCGTGATCCGGACGTGCTGCCGCACGGCAAGGTGCTGGAGATGGTGACGATCGATGCGGCGAAGGCGCTGTCGGTCGATCACGAAATCGGTTCGCTCGAAACCGGCAAGCTCGCGGACATCATTCTCGTCGACCTGTTCCGGCCGCACATGATGCCGATGAACATGCCCGTGTATCGCGTGACGTGCTTCGCGAACGCGGCCGACGTGTGCATGACGATGGTCGGCGGCAGGGTGCTGATGGAGGACCGTCGCGTGCTGTCGGTGGATGAAGGCGAGATTCTCGAGCGCGTGAACGAAGTTGCGGAAACGATGATCGAGCGCAGCGGCTTGCGTCATCTGCTCGACGAGCCGAAGACGCTGTGGGGGCGCAGCCACTACTGAGCGGTCACGCCGGCGCGGCTGGCGTATCGCCGGATCCGGCATGCGGCGGCCGCAGCGCAATCGGGCGGCCGTAGGTCGATACGGGGCCGGTCTGGCGGTCGCCAGTTCGGCCGCGCCCGTCATCGAAGGCGATTACTGCCTTACTTCTTTCGCGACCGATAGAGGGTGGGCCAGTCACCCGGCGCAACGCCGCCACACGTTTCTTGCCGGGCTGCCGACGACATCTGAAACGCGTGGCCATCCCAGATCCATTCGGTCCGAAAGCCGCAATCGGCCAGCCCGCGCCCTTTGCCGAAAGTCGACAGGGTGCCGGTAGCCGGATCAAAGTTCGGTTCGAACAGCAACGCGTCCGAAGTGCCCTCCGCAGCATCGTTCAGCTTGACGGGCTCCGGTGCGCCGCCACCCGTGCGCGGGGCGACGAACACGTTCGACGATCCCTGGTACGCGCCTTGAATGCAGGGAAGGAAAACCAGCGCCTTGCGTGCGTCGAGGGCATACGCGGCCTCTTCGAGATGCGTTGACGCATTCTCTTCGCAGCTGCTGGCGTCCCGGACACGTTTCGTGCGCGCGATCAGGTTCTGTTCCTCCTGCCCGGATAGCCGCGAAGTGATCTTCCGTGTCGGTACGAGCGGCAGCGACGGTGCGAGCGGGACTTGGGAGGCGGGTGCAGGGCCTTTGCGGATCAATGCGGTCACACCGCCGATACGTCCCTGCCGGTCATCGATGCGCAAGAGGGCGGCGACCATGCCGTCGAGGGGAACATAGGCGCCTGCATCCGAGCCGACCTGAAGCTTCGTGCCGTTGCGAAGTCGTGACACGAATGCGGCGACGGCCGCAGGCTGCGTGACCGACAAAGTCGCCAGGTTGTTGGCAAGGTCGGTGTTCACGTTCCAGGCCGACGCGTCCAGCCGCAGCGGCGCCCCGTCAACACGCAGCTCATCCGGATCGATACTCGCGTTGGTTTCGATATAGAGACGTGCTTCGAGCGAGCCGTTTGGCCCGGCCGAGCGAATGAAGCGCAAGTCCGCGCGGGCTTCGCCGCCGCTCGCGAAACCCTTCGCCTCGCAGGTCAGTCCGTTGTCGCAGGCGACCAGCCACGATTTGTAGGTGTCGTAGCTCGGTGAGTTGCCTTCCCGAGGCGGTGTTGCGACGGCGACGAGCGGGACAGTTGCAATCGCGATAAAAACCATGAATGCGGCGCGTGCCTTGATGGAACGAGTGCTCATGTCCTGCTGCGGAGTTGAGGATGAAGCGCATCGTAACGCAAGTGGCGTACCGGAGATGAAGCAGGTCGATGCGGCGTCCATTCGAATCGGGTGGCGTTTTTCGAGGGTTATACGACCTTTGAGCCATTTGCCTCACGTTCCATACTTCAGTGGCAGATCAAGCCTGGACAGCGCACAAACGCGATTGCGTTGTGAACGTTCGGCCTGATCCATTCACGACATGAAAAGGAACGGAAGATGAGGCTCAAGAACAAGTCAGCGTTGATTACGGGGGGCACGAGCGGCATCGGCCTCGCAACGGCGAAGCTGTTCATCGCAGAGGGCGCCCGGGTAGCGGTTACCGGCCGCGACGAGGCCGTGTTCGAGCATGTGAAGGCCGAGCTTGGCGAGAACGCGATCGTCCTCAAGGGCGACGTCCGTTCGCTCGAGGACATGCGGGCGATTGCCGCCGAGGTCAACGCGAAATTCGGCGGCCTGGATATCGTGTTCGCCAATGCGGGCTGGGCATTCCCGTCCGCGGTCAACGACATCGACGACGCACTTTATGGCGAGATCATGGACATCAACGTCAAGGGCGTGGTGTTCACGCTGCAGGCGGTGCTGCCGGACTTGCGGGAAGGTTCGTCCGTGATCCTCAATACCTCGTTCGTCGCGCAGACCGGCAAGCATGGCATCTCGTTGACCGCGGCCGCGAAGGCTGCCGTGCGATCGCTCGCGCGCAGCTGGTCCTACGAGTTTCTCGGCCGGAAGATCCGCTTCAACGCGATCGCCCCCGGTGCGATCGACACGCCGCTGCTCTCCCGGTGGGGCATGCCCGACGAATGGGTGCGCGACCGCAAGGCCGAGTTCGCCGAAGCGATTCCGGTGGGCCGCATGGGCAAGGCCGAGGACATCGCCAACGCGGCCCTCTATCTCGCCAGTGACGAATCCTCCTATGTCGTCGGCACCGAACTGGTCGTCGACGGCGGAGCGTCGCAGCTTTAAGCCTGCAGTTCATGCATCCGGAGCCCGGCACGTCGTCGCGGCTCGTCCACATCCCGACTTCACGTCCGCCATGCCTTTCGTCGTGGCGGTGGTTCAATCCGGCCCGGCCTGGTTGCGCTCGCAGAGGGGGCCGAAGTGCAAGGAGAAATCATCTTGACCGACAGTAGCGATAACCACGCATCCGCCACGCCACTCAACCGGGCAGGTCGTTCGCGCCGCGACATGCTCAAGCTTGGAAGCGTCGCCACGCTCGGCGCCATGCTGGGCGGCGGGGCCTTGCTCGGGCACGCGACGCCCGCGCTTGCGCAGGCAGGCAGCGATGCCATGCTTGCCCCGAACGACCCCCTCGATATTCTGATCGTCAATTACGACGGGGGGACGCTGCTCGACTTTGCCGGCCCGAGCGAGATTTTCCACCGGTTGCCGAATACGCACGTTCGTTACGCGAGCCTCAATGGCGGCAACGTGACGCTCGAATTCGGCGTCGTGTATGGCAATACCGAACGGTTGGCCGATATCGAGAAGACCGACGTGATTCTCGTTCCCGGCGGATCCGATCTGAGCGTGCCGATGCAACCGGCGTACCAGGCGCAGATCCGGCGCCTGGCACAAAGCGCGAAACACGTGACGTCGGTGTGCAACGGATCGCTCGTGCTCGCCGCGACGGGCGTGCTCAAGGGCAAGCGCAGCGCCTGTCACTGGGCGTTCGTCAACAAGCTGTCCGAATATGGCGCCATTCCCGTTCCGGATCGCTTCGTCGAAGACGACAACGGCCGCTTCATGAGCGGCGGCGGCGTGACGGCGGGCATCGACTTCGCGCTTCGCGTGGCAGCGAAACTGCGCGGCCAACAGGCCGCCGAGTTCACGCAACTCGTGATCGAATACGATCCCGCTCCGCCGTTCCATTCCGGTCATCCGAGGGACGCGCGGCCGGAAGTGATCGCGATGGTCGACAAGGAACTGCCCGGCGCATCCAGGGGGCTCGCACGAATCCCCGGCGTGCGCTGAACGTCTTCAGCCCACGTGTGCGAGGCCATCCGCCGGCCTCGATGAAGGCCGCAGGCGACGCTGCCTGCGCCGCCTGCCCGCTCGGGCACCCGCTTCAATTCAAGCCACAACCGGAAATCACTCGATGCAACAGATCCGTCTTTGTACTGCCGCGCTTGCGGCCTGCGTGTCCTTTTTCGCCTTCACGGCGCCGGCTGTTGCCGGCGGTTCGCAACGTCCGCCCGAAGCGGCCATCAAGGCCGAAAACGCGCGATGGGCCGATGCCTTTGCGCGCGGGGATTATGAGGCGCTCGGCCGACTCTATACCGACGACGGCGCGCTCTTGCCGCTCGGCGGCGACAAGGTCACGGGGCGCCGTGCGATCACCGAGTATTTCGCCAACGGGTATGCCGGATCGAAACCCGGCACCGTATCGTTCAGCAATTACGAGTTTTACGGTAATGACCGGGAAGTGACGGAGGTATCGGATGCGGAGGTGCGCGATCACGATGGAAAGCGCCTGATCCGCGCGAAGCAGATTCTCGTCTTTCTGAAACAGGACGGCGCGTGGAAACTGCATCGCGACATGTGGAACGATTACGCGCCCGTCAAGACCGGCGGCCAATGAGCGTCCGGCGGCACGGCGCGTCACTGGCCCACGCGCCAATAGTCCGTTAGCGGGACGTCGATCACGCAGCACGCCGATCGTCGAGGGCGATCAGCGTGCTGGGTTCGATCTGCTCTCGCGCCGAATCGCCTGCGGCGGGTGCCCATGCAGTTTGATGAAGGCTCGCCGCATCCGCTCCGGATCGGTGAACCCCACCGCCAGCGCAATCTGTTCGATCGGTTCGCTGCCACCCTGCAGCCGCAGCCTCGCGGCTTCGACGCGCAAGCGTTCGACCGCCTTCGCAGGCGTTTCGCCGGTTTCCCGGCGAAACGCGCGTCCGAACTGTCGCACGCTCAATCGTGCGGCATCCGCGAGTCGTTCGACCGGCAACGCTTCCGCCAGATGTTCCCTCGCAAAATTCAGCGCGATGCGGATGCGATCCGATTCCGGTTCCATCTGCGACATCGCGGAGAATTGCGACTGCCCGCCGGGTCGACGATACGGCACGACCAGAAGCCGGGAGACGGCGCGCGCAATTTCCGCCCCCAGGTCTTTTTCGATGATGCCGAGCGCCAGGTCGATTCCGGAGGCGATGCCTGCCGATGTCCAGACGTGGCCATCCACGACATAGATACTGTCGCCGTCGACTTTGATGCGAGGGAAGCGCGACTGCATCAGCGCAGCGTATCGCCAGTGCGTCGCTGCTCTCAGTCCGTCCAGCGAGCCGGTTTCCGCGAGCAGGAACGCTCCCGTACACACGCTGGCGACCCGTGAGGCCCTGGCGGCCAGTTTTCGGGCAGCGGCGACGTTTTCCGGTGTCTGCATCGGCTCGATATCACCGCCCACGAAAACGACCGTGTCGAACGTGCGCCTTCCCATTGGCTTCGTGTCGATCGAAAGGCCGGTATTGCCGGGAATCGGGCCGCCGGATTGCGAGATGACATGAAGGTCATAGGGCGTATGACCGGCAGCCGTGGTTACCTGATTAAAGGCCGACAGTGGCCCGCCAAGGTCAAGCGCATCGTAGCCACGGCAAACGAAGAATCCAATTCGATGCATGACAGGGCAGATACCGGAAACTCGGGAAGGCGTATTTTAGCGAGAACCCTCAAATCGTGTCATTCAGCCTGAAACGAGGGAAATACGTCGTTGACATCGCAATCGGTTCCCGCGCAGCCGGCAAGTTGCGACGCGCAGTAAACGCGAAACGCCCCGTCGTTTGCCGGCGGGGCGCGGTTGTCATGCAGCGGCGAAGGTCAGCGACGGTAGATGTATTCGAGGTCGGTCGATTCCCCGACTTGCCTGAAACCAGCCTTTTCGTAGGACGCGATGGCCTTCGCGTTGCCCGACTGGCAAACGAAAGATGAGCATGATTTACCCAATCCTCAAGGCGGGTTTTTTCCTAATGCGTCCATCAAGGCGATGACGGGATAGATGAAACCCGCGGCCAACACCGTGATCATTGAATGCCACCACGGAGAAAGTTTTTCGAGGCGAGCAACGCCGACGACGCTCAAGAGCGCAGAGACGGCGCCAGCACACGCGAGAAGCCAGAATGGAAATTCTTTTGGAACCGTGAACGCTGAAAAGAAGAACGTCAAGGCAACTGGCGCGGACACCATCAGAAGCAGGAGATCGGCCACCAGGAAGAAAATTTTCCACCGTTTCAGTCGCGACATGATTGTCCTGGTGCTGTACTCGGTTTCCGGCGGGTGCCCACGCTGAAATTCAGTCGCTATGGGCAGTCTGCGTATGCTGACAGTGATGGTTCGCCAAAACAATATCGCATCGATTGGAGGCGCCAGTGCCGCGCTCGTGGGCGAACGCGGACAAATGTATGGTGCGCACCGGAAACCCGCGATGCACCTTTTTTTTCGCCTATGCGACGCCGTCTGGCGCCAGCCGCAGGACCGTCGCGGATGCAACCCTGAACGCCGGGCTCCGTGCATCGTTGGCGATGATGTGGGGCGTCACTTCGTGAGCGGCCAGCGCGTCAGCCGATGCGCTGCGCTCGATCAGCACAACCTGTCTTCATCGCCGACGACGGGATGACGGTCGTATTGAAGACAACCGGGTTCGGCCCGAACGACGGACGCCAGGTGCTCATACGCGGCGATCTGTTCGTGACGCTTTCCGGGCACGATCCGGCGCGAGATGATGAGCAGCACCTCGTTTTTGTTGTTCCGGTTTTGACGATCGACTTCGTTCATGGCGACTCCTGGCTGATGTGATTCCGACAAGAAGCGGGGTGCCGTAAACGCAAAGAGCCCCGTCGCTTGCCGGCGGGGCGCTGGTGACATGCAACTGCGAAGACTACCGCGCGCGCGTTCCCGACGCCCCCCCAGTTCCGATGGTTGTCGTTGTCGTGACGGTTACGAGGGAAACCGGATCAGGCGGCATGGGTTCAAGGTACCGCGATCGACGGGGACATGTCGATTCACGTCGATTGCAGCGGATTCCCCTATCCGTGAAATTAGCGACGGTAGATGTATTCGAGGTCGGTCGATTCCCCGACCTTGAAATCATACGTGCCGACCTGCCTGAAGCCGGCCTTCTCGTAGAACGCGATGGCCTTCGCGTTGCCGGACCACACGCCTAGCCATACCGGACCGGGGCGTTCGTCGGACAGATAAGCCAGCGCGGCATCGAACAACGTGCGTCCGGCGCCGGTTCCCTGCGTACCCCGTCGAAGGTAGATCTGATGGATCTCGCCCGAACCGTCGGCCACTTCCGGATGCGGGAGCTTGCACGGCCCCGCGTGTGCATAGCCGACCAGCGTACCGTCGTCGTCTTCGGCGACCCACGTGCGGCACTGTGGGTCGACGAGCTGTTCGCTGACCGTTTCAACCGAGTAGCTGCGCGCCTCGTACGCGGCAAGATCGTTCGGCGGATAGTTGATGCCGAAGCCGTCCTGCAGAAAGGTTTCGCGAAACGTATCGCGCTTCAAGTCGGCAAGCGGGGCTGCATCGGCCAGTGTCGCAACGCGGATCAACATCGGGGGTTTCTCGCTTCGGTGGTCGGGCAGACAGTGTATCGCGAGCGACATCCGGCCGGCGCGTCGTTACCCGCTAGCCGCCGATCGTTGCCGTCGGGCGCACGACGATCTCGTTCACGTCGACATCGGCGGGCTGCGCGATCGCTTCCGGTTCGAGCGCAATGCTGCGGTACTTCGCCATCAGGTCGGCGGCGGTCGGGTCCGTGATCGTGTCGGCCAGTTCGGACGTCACGACACCGGGGCAGATGCTCGTGACGCGCAGCTTGTCGTTCTCCTGCCGCAAGCCATCGGAAATTGCGCGCACCGCATACTTCGTCGCGCAATAGACGGCGGCCGTCGGCGATACCCGCAACCCGCCGATCGACGATACGTTGATGATCTGCCCGAAACCCTGGCGATTCATCACCGGCAGTGCGGCTGCGATGCCGTACAGCACGCCCTTGATGTTGACGTCGACCATCCGGTCCCACTCGTCGACTTTCAGCGACGCCATCGGCGAAAGCGGCATGACGCCTGCGTTGTTGACGATGACGTCGATATGGCCATACTCGGCGAGCGCGGCTTCGACGAACGCGACGTTGTCGTCGCGCTTCGTGACGTCGAGCGCACGCCACGAAGCGGTGCCGCCCAGGGTGCGAATGTTGCCGGCCAGGTCCGCAAGACGCTCGGTACGGCGTGCGCCGAGCATCAGGCGCGCACCGCGCTCGCCCAGATAGCGGGCGGTGGCTTCGCCGATCCCGCTGCTTGCGCCGGTGATCAGGACCACTTTCTGTTCGATGTTGTGGTTCGTCATGTTCATTCCTCGGTTCACGGTGAAGAGACGTCAGCATCGCGCGGAAGGGGGCGCCGGCGTTATCCTGCGAGTCCGCATTTCTTGCACGATTCTCCGAGAATGCATGGGGCACGAACGGGAATGCGCTTCCCGGATCAGGAAAGGAAGGCGCCGATATTGCAGTGCAGCGAAAGGGGTGGGTGCGCGCCTCGCCCGGCCATCGTGACGAACTGGAATTCCGGTGCGTCAATCATGCGGATGCCGATGGTTGAGAGCCGGCGGACATGCTAGGATTTCCGTCAAACAACTTCGGAGACGCTGCGATGCCGTTCATCTGCGAAAACGTCGAATGTCGCGCCGTGCTGGCTCGCGGGCAAGTCAAGCCCCATCAGGACGACGCGGGGTGGTGCTTCCACTGCCCGGACTGCAAGGCCAGGAACGAGTTGATGAATCTCGGCGTCGTCGGCGGGGCGGTCGAGCTGGTTCAGCCGGAGCGCGCCAGCCCGCCGCACAAGGTCGTCGCGACGGCCCGGCCGCTGGACGATGGCCGATACGCGGCGCAGTTGAGCGTTCAGCGGGCGCTCGCCGTGAAGGGGACATACGCGGCCGAAGAGCACTGGGATCAGCTCGGCGTCTTCGGCGATGCACAGGAAGCGGTCGCGCATGCGCGGTCGTTCGCAACGGATTTGCTGCAACGCGCGGTGGCCTAGCCGGCCGTTTTCCGTACACGAAGAAGGGGCGTCGCGCAGGAATGCACGACGCCCTTTTGCGTCTTCTGCCCGTGTTCGTCAGTTGTAAATGTCGAACGCGAAGTACTTCTTCGCGATTCGCTGATACGTGCCGTCCTGAATCAGGCTCGCGAGTGCCTGGTTGATCTGCGTGCGCAGCGCGTCGTCGTCCTTGCGCATGCCGATCGCCGAACCCACACCGAGCGTCTTGGGATCATGCAGCGCCGGCCCCGCAAATTCGAAATTCGCACCCTTCGCGGTCTTCAGGAAGCCGAGATCGGCCTGCACCGACGACTGCAACGACGCGTCGAGCCGGCCCGACAGCAAATCCTGATACACGAGATCCTGCGTCTGGTACGTGCGGACGATCACACCCTTCGGTTCCCAGTAGGTGCGCGCATAGGTTTCCTGCGTCGTCCCCTGTTCGACGCCGACACTCTTCCCCTGCAGCGACTCCGGCGTCGGCTGCAGGTTCGCGCCGCGCCGCGCGACGAGGCGCGGCGGCACGTTGTTGATCTTGTCGGTGAACGCGATCTGCGCGAGGCGCTTCTCGGTCACGCTCATCGACGACAGCACGCCGTCGAACTTGCGTGCCTTCAACGCCGGGATCATCCCGTCGAACGCGTTCTCGACCCACACGCAGCGCACCTTCATCCGTTCGCAGATCGCATTGCCGAGATCGATGTCGAAGCCGACGAGCTTGCCGTCGGGCGCGAGCGATTCGAACGGCGCGTAGCTGGGATCGACGCCGAGGCGCAGCACCGCCGGGTCTTTCGCGGCGGCGGCGCCTGCCGCCAGCGCGAGCGCGGCGGCCAGAACGAGCTTTTTCATGATTGTCTCCATTACCGGTTGATGTTGTTTGTCGTGAAGCGGGGAAGCGGCCATTGGGCGTGACGGCCCGCGCCCGGCCATGCGCGGGCGGCGGGGCGGTCGCAGGAGAAGGCCGGCGGCCGCCCGGATTCGAAGGGGGGTTTAGCGGGCGGCGCCGGCGATGCGCGCCATGCTGTTCCGGTAGCCGGCGGGCGAGAACACGGCGTTCAGCGCGGCCGTCGACGCGATCACGCCGAGATGCATCCACCACGCGATCGCGAAGCCGCCGCCCGCGTCGCGCAGCCAGCCGATCAACCAGGGGCTCGCTGCGACGGTCAGGAAGCCGATGCCCTGCACGAACGCGGCCAGTGCGCCGGCAAGTCGTGCATCGGGCAGGTGGTCGAGCGTGACGATCAGGCTCATCGAGAAGAAGCCGCCCAGCCCGAGGCCGACACTCGCGACCCACAGCCACGGCGCGAGCGCGGGCAGCGTCGCGAATCCGATGAAGCCGACCGCCTGCAGCGCCTGCGTGAGCCACAGCACGGCGCGACGGTCGGCCGATCGCTTCGCGAGCATCGGCATCGCCAGTGCACCGGTGGCCTGGAACAGCGCCATCCACGCGAGCAGGTTGCCGCTCGCCTGCGGGCTCATGCCCACGCTGCGGTAGAACGCCGGCAGCCACGCGACGAGGCTCGCATAGCCGCTGTTGCTGAGGCCGAAGAACAGCGCGAGCTGCCATGCGCGCGGGATGCGGACGAACGCGGTGATCGACGCCGACGCGGCCGTCGCTTGCACGGTGTCGCGCGGTGCTTTCGCGCGCCACAGCGCGAGCGTGACGAGGGCGGGCACCGCCCATACGGCGAGCGCGAGATGCCAGCCGCCGTGCGCGGCGAGCCACGGGCTTGCCATCGCGCCGAATGCGCCGCCGCCGACGAGCGCCGCCGAGTAGAGGCCCATCGCGAGCGGCAACCGGTCGACGAACCAGCGTTTCGCAAGGCCCGGCACGAGCGCCTGGATTACCGCGACACCCGCGCCGGCGGCGATGGCGGTCGCGATCAGCCCCGCGCTGCCGTGCGTCCACAGGCGCGCCGTGCAGCCGGCGGCGATCAGCGCGAGCGCGGCGGTCAGCGCACGCTGCTCGCCGAAGCGCCGCGCGAGCCCGACGCCGGCCCCGGCGACGACCCCCATCAGCACGAACGGCAGCGTGGTCAGCAGCGCGGCCGCGCGAAACCCGAGGCCCGTGTCGGCGCGTACGACGTCGAGCACGGGGCCGAACGCGGTCAGGAACGGGCGCAGGTTGAGGCCGGCCAGTACCAGCAGCGCGAGTGCGCCATAGGACACGGAAGCCGCGTGCGGGCGGTGGACGGCTTGCGCGGTGCCGGGGTCGGTCATCGGGATGCTCCAGGGAGGGGCCGGTGGCCCTGTGATGCGATGCCGAAAGGGTAAGCGCGCGCTACGCCAGGTGAAAATTAAATATTCGACTGGGAATCAGTGCGGATTGCGATGGGGTGAAGGCAGCCGAAGGGGCCGGATGGGAAGGCCGGCGAGGCGGGCGGCGGCGCCCGCCGCGTGCGGTCATGCAGCCGGCGCCTGCCGCGCACCGGCCTGGTCGCGCGCTGCGACGAGCGCCCGGATGCGCGCGCGGTCGGCCGGCGTCGCCGGCGTGAAGATCACGAGGCTCAGGTCGGGGCGGCCGGTGACCGAGAACGCCGAATAGTCGAACGCGATCCGGCCGGCCTGCGGATGGCGGATTTCTTTCGTACTTTCGTCATGCGAATGGATGTCGTGGTCGCGCCACATCGTGTCGAATTCGGCGCTCGTCGCGCGCATCTCGTCGACGAACGCCTGCACGGCCTGCGTCGCGCCAATGCGCGCGACGTCCGCACGAAACGCGCCGACCGCGAACCGCGCGACGCGCTCCCAGTTCGACTGCGCATCGCGCACGCCCGCGTCGACGAAGATCAGCCGCAGGATGTTGCGCGCGGCGGGGGGCAGCGTCGCGTAGTCGGTCAGCGTGGCGGCCGCCGCGTCGTTCCAGGCGACGACGTCCCACGTCGCCGAGCGCACGATCGCGGGGCTCGCGTCGAGCGAATCGAGCACGTGCTGCAGGCGCGGCGTTACACCGGCCGGCGCGCGATAGCGCACGTCGGGCGGATGGCCGACGCCGATCAGGAACAGGTGTTCGCGTTCGGCTTCGTTCAGCATCAGTGCGCGGGCGAGCCGGTCGAGCACATCGGCCGACGGTGCGCCGCCGCGCCCCTGTTCGAGCCACGTGTACCACGCGGCGCTCACATGCGCGCGCTGCGCGACTTCCTCGCGCCGCAGGCCCGGCGTGCGGCGGCGGGTGGCCGGCAGCCCGAGCGCGGCCGGGTCGAGTTTCTCGCGGCGGTCCCGCAGGTACGCGCCGAGCAGGTTGTCGGGGGCGTCAGCCATATCCTGTTAGTTCGTTTACCGGTAAACCGTCACGACTTCACCGCGAGCGGCCATCGACAGATAGTAAGCCTCCATTTCATCCGGAGGTACTGAACATGCGTGTCTTTGTTACGGGAGCGTCGGGATTCGTCGGCTCGGCCGTCGTCGCCGAACTGGTTGCCGCCGGGCACTCGGTGCTCGGGCTCGCGCGGTCCGAAGCGGCGGCCGCGTCGGTGGCCGCCGCAGGCGCCGACGTGCATCGCGGGTCGCTGGAAGATCTCGGCAGCCTGACGCGCGGCGCCGAAGCCGCCGACGCGGTGATCCACACGGGATTCAATCACGACTTCTCGCGCTTCGCGCAGAACTGCGAACTCGATCGCCGTGCGATCGAGACGGTTGGCGCGGTACTCGCGGGTTCGGCGCGGCCGCTGGTCGTCACGTCGGGGCTGGCGCTCGTCGCGCCGGGCCGCGAGGCGACGGAAGACGATTCGCACGTGCCGGTGTCGCCGGCCTATCCGCGTGCGTCCGAAGCGGCCGCGGTCGCGCTGGAAGCGCGCGGCGTACATGCGTCGGTCGTACGCTTGCCGCCGTCCGTACACGGCGACGGCGATCACGGTTTCGTCCCGTGGCTGATTGCATTCGCGAGGGAGAAGGGGGCTTCGGCGGTCGTCGGCGACGGCGGCAATCGCTGGCCGGCCGTGCACCGGCTCGACGCGGCGCGTGTGTACCGGCTCGCGATCGAACGCGGGACGGGCGGCGCGCGCTATCACGCGGTCGACGATACCGGTGTGCGGTTTTGCGAGATCGCGGACGTGATCGGCCGGCGGCTGAACGTACCGGTCGTCACGAAGTCGCCGGCGGAGGCCGGCGAGCATTTCGGCTGGTTCGCGATGTTTGCCGGGATGGATGCGCCGGCCACCAGCGAGCGCACGCGCGCATTGCTCGACTGGGTGCCGACGCAGCCGCGGCTGCTGGCCGACATCGATCGGCCGCGGTATTTCGAAAGCTGAGCGGGCGGCGGGCAGCGCCCGCCGCGCACGGCTCAGACCGTGACGACGATCTTGCCGACCTGCGCACCGGCTTCCATGTAGCGGTGCGCGTCGGCGATGTCGTCGAACGCGAACGTGCGGTCGATCAGCGGCTTCAGCGCGCCGGCCGCGAGCCCGTCGACGATGAAGCGCTTCGCGCGCTCGAGCCGTTGCGCGTCGCCGGTGATCTCGAACAGCTCGTAGCCGCGCAGCGTCAGGTGGCGCGCGAGCAGATCCATCACCGGCACCGGGATGTCGCGCGTATCGAGTGCGCCGTACTGGAAGAACGTGCCGTTCGTGGCCAGCGCGCGCAGCAGGTTCGCCGCATCGGGGCCGCCGACCGGATCGAACACGAGGCGTGCGCCGGTGCCGCCGGTGATCTCCGCCACTTGCTGCGGCAGGTCGGCCGGGCTGCCGGCGATCACGTGCTTCGCGCCCGCGTCGAGCAACGCCTGACGCTTCGATTCGCCGCGCGTCAGCGCGATCGGCACTGCGCCGATGTGGTTCGCGACCTGGATCGCCGCCTGCCCGACGCTGCTCGACGCTGCGCCGATCAACACCGCATCGCCGCGCTTCAGTCCGCCGAGTTCTATCAGCGCGCCGTAGGCCGTGACGAACATCATCCACGTCGCGGCGGCTTCCTCGAACGACAGGCTGTCCGGATGCCTGACCACGGCGTGCGCGGGCACGTTGACCACCTCGCCGTACATCCCGTAGTCGGCAAACGAGAACGCCGGTACGACGCTCACCGCGTCGCCTTCGGCGAATGCCGTCACGTTGCGGCCGACTGCCGCGACCACGCCCGACGCCTCGTAGCCGAGCGATGCCGGAAAGCGCGGCATGAACGTGTATTCGCCGCTGCGGAACATGACTTCCGCGCGATTGAGGCCGATCGCCTTCACGCGCAGCTGAATCTCGTCGGGGCCTGGCGCGGGCACGTCGATGGTGTCGATCTGCAGGACGTCGGGGCCGCCGATGCGGTGGAAACGAACGATGCGGGACATGGATTGCTCCTTCGATGAACGGGTGTCGATGAAGAAGCATCGTAGGCGGGTGTCCGCGCCGGATAAACGTGCGCCGGGATCATTGATTGTTATTTGACGAATAACAATGGATGCCAACGTATGTGTGGCCGTCGATGTCCGATGGACTACGCTGGTTGGGCGACCGGCGCCGCGATACCCGGCACGTCGTCGAATGCTGCTTCAAATGCATCAAACATCGCCATCGTTTCGCTGTGTGTGACGACGCGGTTCGTGACCGACACAAGTTGCCTGTGTGCCGTTCACCAGTGAATTGCGTTTTATGCGTGCCACTCTATATTGAGATCTGCGCCTGTCGATATGAGGAATAAAAAGGATGACTACTCAATCGAACGTGATCGAAATATTCCGGACTCAGGCGGCGCGTGACGGGGACGCGTCAGCCGTGGTTTCGGAGCATGAATGCCTGAGTTACAGGGAACTGGACCTTCGGAGCGATGCGGTGGCGCGTGCATTGCGGGCGCGAGG
Organism: Burkholderia arboris; assembly: GCF_902499125.1. GTDB lineage: Bacteria > Pseudomonadota > Gammaproteobacteria > Burkholderiales > Burkholderiaceae > Burkholderia > Burkholderia arboris. The sequence continues at coordinate 44,140 of NZ_CABVPX010000011.1, read as the reverse complement.
CATCGCAAGCGGCGACCTCGTGCCGATCGAGGCGGCGCGGAACGCGGCGTTCATTGTCGGCATCCTCGGCATCCTGAAGGCGGGCGCAACCTATGTGCCGATCGACGAACGCTATCCCGACGCCCGCAAACATCACATCCTGCGGCAATGCAATGCCGCGCTGGTATTGACGGCCCGTACGGCGCCGCGCGATGCGGCAGCGCCGTTCGCGAGCGTGGCGGACCTGTCCGCGTGGCGGCCGGATCGCGACGATGCACGCGCAACGCAACATGCCGATGCGCAGGGCGGCGCGATCTACGTGATCTTCACGTCCGGCTCCACCGGTGCGCCGAAGGGCGTGATCGTCGAACATGCCGCCGTGTCGGCGCTCGTCGATTGGCACAACGTACGTTTCGCGATGAACGGTGCAAGCCGTACGACGCTGATGGCCGGCCTCGGCTTCGATGTATCGCAGTGGGAAATCTGGTCGGCCCTTTGCGCGGGCGCGACGTTGTGTCTGCCGGACGACGAAACGCGTGTGGACGCCGACGCGCTCGTCGGCTTCTTCACCCGCCACCGGATCACGCATGCGTACGTGCCCACCGTGATGGTGGCTGACGTGGTCGGTGTCGGCCAGCCTGCGGACCTGAAGCTGAAGTACCTGTTTACGGCCGGTGAAAAGCTCGGCCCGATCGATACCGGCAGGATCGCTTACACGGTGATCGATTACTACGGGCCGACCGAAGCGACGATCTTCGCGACTTGCCAGGTTGTGCCGAGCGCGGCACTCGGCCGTCCGGAGTCGATCGGGCGGCCCGTCGGCGCGACGGAGATCCTGATCCTGAACGACGCACGGGATGCTGTAACGGGGAGCGACGTCGGCGAGATCTGCATCGGCGGGCCGGGCCTGGCCCGCGGCTACCTGGGCAACCCGGCGCTGACCCGCGAGAAATTTCGTCCGCACCCGCGGCAGCCCGGCCGGATCATCTATCGCACGGGCGATCTCGGGCGCTGGCTGGACGACGGCTCGATCCAGTTCCTCGGGCGCCTGGACGATCAGGTCAAGATTCGCGGCAATCTGGTCGAGCTGAGCGAAGTTCACGCTGCGCTTGTCCGGTCCGGCGAAGTGCGCAGGGCCGTGGTGCTGGCATTGCCCGGCGCGGCCGGAGCCGGGATGGAGCTTGTCGCGTTCGTCGTGCCGCGCGATCCCGCCGTGCCGGATGCGCGTATCGTCGATGCACTCAAGGCCAGCGTCCGGCAAACCCTGCCCGATTACATGTGGCCCGTCGGTCACGTGCTGCTGGACGGCATGCCGGTGACGGCGAACGGCAAGACCGACCGGGCCGCGCTCGAACTTCGATACCGCGAAGCACAGCGCAGCCGGACGGAGCCGGCGCTGTATTCCGCCGTCGAGCGGATCGTCGCGGATGCATTCGTCGCGTTGACCGGCCACGCGTCCTTTCGCAAGACCGATGGTTTCTTCGATATAGGCGGCAACTCGCTGCTGACCGCGAAGCTCGCGAGGGCGTTGTCGGACGCGGCGGGGACGAAGATGCTGATCCGGGACGTCTACGAGCACCAATCGGTGGAGGCGCTTGCACGCGAAATCGAGCGACGTGCCGCCAGCGCGGCGCGCGCGATCGAACGCGAGCCGGTTTATGCGCTGGAGAACGATATCCGCGTGCCGGACGAAGCGGATTTCAGCGGAGCGTTCGACGAGGCGCTGCTCGCGTGTCCGCGCACGATCCTGCTGACGGGCGCCACGGGATTCGTCGGCGTCCACTTGCTGGCCGAACTGCTCGCGACGACGTCGGCGGCCGTGCATTGTCTGGTGCGCGCGAAGGATGCGGCAGCGGGGCGGGCGCGGATCGATGAAAAACTGCGCGCGTACGACGTGAACCTCGGGCCAGGCGAGCGTTCGCGCATCCGCGTGTGGGCGGGCGACGTCACGCAAGCGCGCTTCGGCATGAACGAGCACGACTACGCGGCGCTGGCGGACGGGATCGACCTCGTTTACCACTCGGCCAGCGCGGTCAATTTCATCCAGCCGTATTCGTACATGAAGCGGATCAACGTGGACGGCCTGGCCCGGATCCTCGCATTTGCCGGATGCCGGCGAACCAAGGCGCTGATCCTGCTGTCGACGATCTCGGTGTACAGCTGGGGCCATCGTGTCACCGGCAAGACCATGATGACCGAGGCGGACGACATCGATCAGAACCTGCCGGCGGTGCTCGAGGACATCGGCTATACGCGCAGCAAGTGGGTGATGGAGAAAATGGCCGGCCTGGCTGCGCTGCGCGGCCTGCCGCTGATGACCTTCCGGCTCGGCTACGCGACGTTTCACGGCGAGACCGGCGTGAGCGCGGACTATCAATGGTGGGGGCGGCTGGTCAGGACGTGCATCGCGCGCGGCACCGTGCCCGACCTGCACGACCTGCGCGAAGGGCTGACGAGCGTCGACTACATGACGAAAGCGCTCGCGCGGATTTCGCGCAATCCGGCGGCGCTGGGGCGGAAGTTCAACCTGATCAATTCGCCCGAGTCCGACCTGACGCTGAAGGCGTTTTTCTCGAGGCTCGAACGATACTTCGACCTGCGGTTCAGGGTCGTTCCGTACCGCGAATGGCTCGATGCATGGAAGACGGATATCGACGCACCGCTGTATCCGCTGTTGAGCCTGTTCGACGACAACATTCGCGATGGCCTGAGCACGGTCGAGCTGTATCAGAACAATTACGTGTGGGACTGTCGCAACGTGGTCGCGTTTCTGGAAGGCAGCGGCATCGAGCAGCCGGCATTTTCCCGCGAACAGCTGGCGCGGTACATGGAGCGGTCGATCGGTTATCGGGTCGCGGCTACGCCGGGTAACGCCGCGCGAACAGGTCGGTGAGCCAGTCGATGAAGGCGCGCACCTTGTCCGACAGGTGCGCGCGGTTCGGGTACAGCACCGACACCGGCTTCGGCACGGCCGGCACGCCGGGCAGCAGTTCGATCAGCAGGCCCGCGTCGATGCTCGACTGCAGCGCGGGCCGCAGCGCATGCACGATGCCGAGGCCCGCGAGCCCGCAGGACAGCAGCGCTTCCGAGTTGTCCGTGAGCAGGCTGCTCGTGAGCTTCACCGCGACGGTTTCGCCGTGCGGGCGAAACGTCCACTCGAGCACGCGGCGATTGCTGCCGGTGAAGAAGTTGACCGCGCGATGCGTACGCAGGTCGTCCAGCGTGCGCGGCAAGCCGTGCCGCGAAACATAGGCAGGCGACGCGCACGTGACCATCGGCACCGCGCCGACCGTGCGCGCGACCATGCTCGAATCCTTGAGCGTGCCGACCCGCACGACGCAGTCGATGCCTTCGCCGATCAGGTCGACCGGCTGGTCGCTTGCCCCGAGCACGAGTTCGATCTGCGGATAGCGCTGCTGAAAGTCGGGCAGCGCGGGAATCACGACCGTCTTCGCCAGCGCCAGCGCGATGTCGATCCGCAACCGGCCCTTCGGCACCGCCCGCTGTTTGGGGAATGACGCGAACGCATCGTCGATGCTGCCGAGCAGCTGCACGCAGCGCGCATGAAACGCTTCGCCTTCCGCCGTCACGCTGACGCGCCGCGTGCTGCGGTTCAGCAGCCGCACGCCGAGCGCCTGTTCGAGCTGCTGCACGGCTTTCGTGACGGCCGGCCGATGCAACTGCAGTGCGTCGGCGGCCTGCGTGAAGTTGCCGCGCTCGACGATCTGTACGTAGATCTGCATCGCTTGCAGGCGGTCCATGGCGTTCCCGGGTGTCGTGGCGAGCGGCCATCTTCGCACACCGTCCGACACCCGTGCGCAGCCGCCCGCCGCGCATCACGCGACCGGATGCAGGTCCTGCAGCAGCGTCGGCACGAGTTCCGACACGGTCGGGTGGATATGCATCGCGCGGCTGATCGTCGTGTACGGCGCGCCGGCGGCCATCACGTCGAGCATGCCGTGCACGACTTCGTCGCCGGTCACGCCGAGGATCGACGCGCCGAGGATCGCGTGGCTGTCCGCATCGACGATCACCTTCATGAAGCCCTGGCTTTCGCCTTTCTCGACCGCTCGCCCGACGCGCGTCATCGGGCGCGTGCCGACCAGCAGCCGGCGGCCGGTCTGTTTCGCTTCCGCGAGCGTCATGCCGACGCGGCCGAGCGGCGGGTCGATGTACATCGCGTAGGCCGTGATGCGGTCGGACACCTTGCGCGGATCGTCGTCGAGCAGGTTCGCCGCGACGATCTCGTAGTCGTTGTACGCGGTGTGCGTGAACGCGCCGCGTCCGTTGCAGTCGCCGAGCGCCCAGATGCCGGGCACGTTCGTGCGCAGCTGCTCGTCGACGGCGATGTAGCCGCGCGCGTCGGTTGCGACGCCCGCCCGGTCGAGCCCGAGATCGTCGGTGTTCGGCACGCGGCCGACCGCGAGCAGCAGGTGCGAGCCCGCGACCTCGCGGCCGCCGCCCGCGCAGTCGAGGCCGACCACGACACCGTTGCCGTCGCGCCGTGCGCTCAGGCAGTTCGCGTCGAGCTGCACGTCGATCCCTTCGTTCTCGAGAATCTCGCGCACGGCCTGCGACACGTCCTCGTCCTCGCGGCGGATCAGGCGCGCGCCTTTCTCGACGATCGTGACCTTCGATCCGAAGCGGCGGTACATCTGGCCGAATTCGAGTCCGACATAGCTGCCGCCGACGATCACGAGATGGTCCGGCAGGAAGTCGACGTCCATCATCGTCGAATTGGTCAGGTACGGCACCGAGTCGAGGCCGGGCATCGCGGGTACCTGTGCGCGGCCGCCGACGTTGACGAAGATGCGTTCGGCTTCGAGCAGTTCATCGCCCACGCGCACCGCGTCGGCGCGCTCGAATCGGGCGTGACCCTGAAACACGGTCGTGTTCGCGAGGCCGCGCACCCATTGCTCGACGCCGTGGTTCGAGCGGCCGGCAACCTGGTCCTTGCGTGCCTTCACGGCTTTCATGTCGACGGTGACGGGGCCCACCGACACGCCGTATTCGCCGGCGCGCCGTGCGAGCTGCGCGGCGTACGCGCTCGCGATCAGCGTCTTGGTCGGGATGCAGCCGGTGTTCACGCAGGTGCCGCCGAAACGGCCGCGCTCGACGATCGCGACTTTCAGGCCGGCGGCGGCGAGCCGCGCGGCGAGCGGCGGCCCGGCCTGGCCCGTGCCGATGACGATCGCGTCGAAGTGTTGCGTCATGACGTCCTCCTGGGCGGATGCAGCGAGGAAAGGGGCAGGCGCGAACCGCGTGCCGTGCCCGCGGTCGCCGAGGGGCGACGAGCGCCTATGGTAGACCTGTTGGCGCGGCGTCGCGAGAGGCGGGCGGGCGATGGCCGCCGCATGGAAACCACGGCGCTGCCGACGGCATCGATGCGTGCCGCGCGCGGCGGCTAGTCCTTGCGTTTCCACTGCCCGAACGACACCGGCTGGTGCGCGTCGGCGCGCGTGACGGTGACGTGGTCGGGCTTGTCGTCGATCGGGAACGATTCGGTGACGATCTGGTTCGAGAACAGCCAGCCGTGCGTGCGCGGGTCGTAGCGGAACGTGATGTAGTCGGTCCAGTGCTGCCCGCACGCGACGAAGTTCTGCACCGTGAAATAGCGGCCCTTCACCGCAAGGCCGTTGTCGGCGGCATCGTCGGGATCGAACGGATCGCACTGGCCGCCTTCGTTCGCGCGCAGCACCACCTGGTCGTTGCGCGCGGCGAGCCGGAAGGTGCGGTCGGCCTGCTCCTCGTAGATCAGCAGCGGGCGCGGCGACGGTTGTTCGCGCGTATCGACCGCGCGATGCGCGACGACGAGAAAACTGTGCCGCCCGTTGTCGAGCGCCGGCCCGGCTTTCGCGAGCAGCGGCTGGTAGCCGGGCGGCAGTTGCGTGGCGATCGACTTCGGCAGGTCGTCGGCGCGGGCGGCGGCAGGCAGCGCCGCGAGCAACGGGAGCAGCAGGGTAGCGAGGCGGAGAACGCGCATGGCGGGAGGTCCGGTCGAAAGGAGGAAAGGGTTGCTGGCCGCGGGCGGTTACAGATCGCGCCCGAGAAATTCGGTGCCCGGCACCGGATTGAACGCGACGGGCGGTGCGGGCGTAAAACCGAGCGACGCATACAGTTGCCGTGCGGCGACGAACTCCGGAAGCACGTCGAGGCACATGCGCGCGTAGCCGGCCGCCTTCGCGTCGCGCAGCAGCCGTTCGACGAGCTGGCGGCCGACATTCAGCCCGCGCGCCTCGGGGCGTACGTACACACGCTTCATCTCGCACGCCGTATCGTCGATTTCGCGAAACGCCGCGCAGCCGACCACGCGCTCGCCGTGCCACGCGAGCAGCAGCAACCCGCGCGGCGCCGCGTATTTGCCGGGCAGCGCGGCGATTTCCGGCTCGTAGTCCTGGAATTCGAGGCTGACGGTCGGGCTCGCGATGTACTCGCGGAAGATCGCTTCGACGGCTGCGGCGTCGTCGGGGTAGCAGGCGGCGCGGATTTCGATCATGGCGGCGGGGCGGGATGACGGGAAAAAGGGTCAGCATAGCAGCGCGCGGCCGCTTTCGGCCACGTGCGAAGCGTGCCAGAATCAGCGGCTCGACCGTCGGAAACGACACGCCGGCGCCGGCGAATCGGCGCCGCTGACCAAGGAGACTTCGATGACTGCATCGGCTGCCGTACTCGCCATCCTGGCTGCGCTGTTTCTCGGCGCGATGATTCCGGGCCCGAGCTTCGTGCTGGTTGCCCGCAATTCGATCGGGCTGTCGCGCCGCGACGGGCTCGCCACCGCGCTGGGCATGGGCATCGGCGGCATCGTGTTCGGCGGCGTCGCGCTGGCCGGGCTCTACACGCTGCTGCAAGCCGTCGAATGGCTCTATGTGGGCCTCAAGGTCGCGGGCGGCGCATACCTGATCTACATGGCGTCGAAGATCTGGCGCGGCGCCGACCGGCCGATCGCGATGGACGACCCGCAGGCGATGGCGGGCGGCAGCGCGCGCAAGTCGTTCCTGACGGGCCTCACGACCCAGCTCAGCAACCCGAAGACGGCGATCTGGTACGGCAGCATTTTCGCGGCGCTGCTCCCGCAGCATCCGCCGCTGTGGTGTTACCTCGTGCTGCCGCCGCTGGTGTTCGCCGTCGAATTCGGCTGGTACACGCTCGTCGCGCTGTGCTTCTCGACGCGCCGGCCGCGCGAGCTTTACCTGCGCGCCAAGAAGTGGGTCGACCGCATCGCGGCCGGTGCGATCACGCTGCTCGGGCTGCGGCTGATCCTGAACGCGCCGAAGGCGGGGATCTGACCGCCTCGTTCCTGACCTGACACGCATCGTACGGCGGCCAGCCATCCCCGGGCTGGCCGCCGGCGCGAACCGGCCGGGCCGCCGCCCGATCGCGCAGCGGGGTTCCGCAAACGCGTTGCTTCCTCATGACGCGGCCGCTCGCCGAGCTGCCGCCAGCCCTGTTCCCGACTCCCCGCCACCGCCTGCCGAGCCTTGCGCGACGGGCGTTCGCGTGTGTCGCACGACGCGCCGGACGGCGTCGCGCGCCCGATTCTGGCGGCCGACCTCCCGGCGACGTGTAAACTGCTGCCTTTTTTGACGGTTTGCAGCATGGTGCAAGCACCTCCGCGCCCGGCGCTGAGCGGTCCGACACTCGTCCGGCTGCTCGCGCGCCTGGCCGATGCCGACGTCGCGGAATCCCGGCAGACGCTGTCCGACCGGCTGAGCCAGTGGCTCGGCTGGACCGACGCGATCACGCTGTCGTCCGCGCTGACTGCGAGCCCGCCGGGCGTCGCGGCCGGCGTGCGCGGCTACGATGCGGAACGCGACTGCACACGCGTGCGGCACGACCTCGCGCAGGCGATCACGGCCACCAACCGGCCGCGCGCGCGGCGCCGGCCCGGCGACCTGCCGCCGCCGGCCGCCGATACGGCCGATTTCGCGGACTTCCGCCAGCGTTATCTGACCCTCCAACAGGATATGGAGACGGCGATCGGCCAGTTGCGCGGCCGCCTGCGGGTCGCGCTCGCCGCGCGCTCGTCCGGGATGGCGCGGCTCGCGACGCTCGACACGATCATGGAGCGCGTGCTCGGCGCGCGCGAGCGCAGCCTGCTGTCGGCCGTGCCCGCGCTGCTCGGCACGCGGTTCGGGCGGTTGCGCGACGCGGAGCGGCAGGCGCTGGCCGATGCCGAATCCGCCGCCGCGGCAGCCGCCGCCGACCCGGCCGATCCGGCTGACGATCGCGCGGCGGCCGACACTACGACCGTCGCGACCGTCGCGGCCATCGTGCCCGGCACATGGCTCGATACGTTTCGCGACGAGATGCAAAGCATCCTGCTTGCCGAACTCGAAGTCCGGTTTCAAACGGTAGACGGGCTGCTCGCGGCCCTTCGCACCTGCTAATCAACACGCTATGTCCAGAATTCGCCTTGATCTCGTTGTCTTCGTCGCCGGTCTGCTCGCAGTGGGCTGGATCGGTGTCGGCTATATCGCGTCGAACCCGCTGGCGTCGGCCGTCACGCTGCTGATCGGCGCGTGCTACGTCGCCGGCGCGTGGGAGCTGCTGCGCTACCGGCAGGCGACCGCCACGCTGTCGCGCGCGGTGGCCGGCCTGACCGAGCCGCCCGCGACGCTCGACACATGGCTCGACACCCTGCACCCGGGCCTGCGCGGCGCGGTGCGCGCCCGTGTCGAAGGCGCACGCGTCGCGCTGCCCGGCCCGGCGCTCACGCCTTACCTCGTCGGCCTGCTGGTGCTGCTCGGCATGCTCGGTACGCTGCTCGGGATGGTCGTCACGCTGAAGGGCACCGGCGCCGCACTCGAAAGCGCGACCGATCTCGATGCGATCCGCGCGTCGCTGATCGCGCCGGTGAAGGGGCTCGGGTTCGCGTTCGGCACGTCGATCGCCGGTGTCGCGACGTCCGCGATGCTCGGGCTGCTGTCCGCGCTCGTGCGCCGCGAGCGGATCGATGCGGCCCAGCAGCTCGACGCGAAGATCGCGACGACGCTGCGCGTGCATTCGTCCGCGCATCAGCGCGACGAATCGTTCCGGCTGCTGCAGCGCCAGGCCGACGTGATGCCGGCGCTGGTTGACCGGCTGCAGACGATGATGACGACGCTCGAGGCGCGCAGCGTTGCGCTGCACGACCGTCAGCTTGAAAGCCAGCAGGCGTTTTTCGACCGGACCGAGCGCGCGTATGCGGGGCTCGCGTCGAACGTCGGCGACGCGCTGAAGGAAAGCGCCGCCGAAAGCGCACGGGTGGCCGGTGCAGCGCTGCAGCCGGTCGTCGCCGCGACGATGACGGGGCTCGCGCAGGAGATGGCCGCGCTGCGCGACACCGTGACCGGCGCCGTGCAGCGTCAGCTCGACGGGCTGACGGCAGGCTTCGAGAAGACCACCGGCAACGTGACGGCCGTCTGGAACCGCGCGATCGACGAACAACGTCAGGCGGGCGACGCCGTCGCGCAGCGACTGCAGACGACGCTCGGCCAGTTCACCGACACCTTCGCGCAGCGTTCGACGGACCTGCTCGACGGCGTCGCGACGCGTCTCGAATCGACCGAAGGCCGGCTGTCGGATGCGTGGCGCGATGCGCTGGCGCGTCAGGAGCAGGTCGGCGAGGCGCTCGCGGGCCAGCACGCGCGGGCGTTGGGTGAAGCCGCCGCGACGTTCGAGCGCCATTCGGGCGCGACGCTCGCCGCGATGCGCGAGTCGCACGCGGGGCTGCAGACCGATCTGGCGGTGCGCGACGAACAGCGCCTCACGGCGTGGAACGACTCGCTGGCCGCGATGGCCGCGAAGCTGGGCGACGAATGGCAGCGCGCGGGTGTGCATAGCGCGGGCCGCCAGCAGGAAATCTGCGATGCGCTTGCCCAGACGACGCGTGATCTCACCACGCAGGCTTCGACGTTCGAACAACGTTCGAGCGATCTGCTGTCGACGATTCGCGAGTCGCATACGGGCCTGCAAGCGCAGCTTGCCGCACGCGACGACGAACGTTTGTCGGCATGGAACGACTCGCTGGCCGCGATGGCCACGAAGCTGGGTGACGAATGGCAGCGCGCGGGCGTGCATAGCGCGGGCCGCCAGCAGGAAATCTGCGACGCGCTCGCCCAAACGACGCGCGACCTCACCACGCAGGCTTCGACGTTCGAACAGCGCTCGACCGATCTGCTGTCGACGATCCGCGATTCGCATACGGGCCTGCAATCGCAGCTCGCGGCACGCGACGAAGAACGTCTGTCGGCATGGAACGACTCGCTGGCCGCGATGGCCGCGAAGCTCGGCGACGAATGGCAGCGCGCGGGTGTGCACAGCGCCGGCCGTCAGCAGGAAATCTGCGACGCGCTCGCCCAGACGACGCGCGACCTCACCACGCAGGCGTCGACGTTCGAACAACGCTCGAACGACCTGCTGTCGACGATCCGCGATTCGCATACGGGCCTGCAATCGCAGCTCGCCGCACGCGATGAAGCGCGCCTGTCGGCATGGAACGACTCGCTGGCCGCGATGGCCGCGAAGCTGGGTGACGAATGGCAGCGCGCGGGTGTGCACAGCGCCGGCCGTCAGCAGGAAATCTGCGACGCGCTCGCCCAGACGACGCGCGATCTGACCACGCAAGCTGCAACGTTCGAACAACGCTCGAACGACTTGCTGTCGACGATTCGCGACTCGCATGCCGGCCTGCAGACGCAACTGGCCGCACGCGACGAAGCCCGCCTGTCCGCATGGAACGATTCGCTCGCCGCGATGGCGGCCGCGCTGCGCGACGAATGGGCGCAGACGAGCGCGCAGGCCGCGACGCGCCAGCAGGACATCTGCGACACGCTGACCCGCACCGCGAACGACATCACCGCGCAGGCGCAAGTGCACGCGAGCGACACGATCAACGAAATCGCACGCCTCGTGCAGGCTGCGTCGGAAGCACCGAAGGCCGCGGCCGACGTCGTCGCCGAACTGCGCCAGCGCCTGTCCGACAGCATGGTGCGCGACACCGCGACGCTCGAGGAGCGCAGCCGCCTGCTCGCGACGCTCGAAACGCTGCTCGGCGCGGTCAACCACGCGTCGACCGAACAGCGCACCGCGATCGACGCGCTCGTCAGCACGTCGGCCGATCTGCTCGATCGCGTCGGCGCGCGCTTCAACGACACCGTCGATGCCGAAACGCGCAAGCTTGACTCGGTGGCCGCGCAGGTCACGGCCGGCGCCGTCGAAGTGGCGAGCCTCGGCGATGCGTTCGGGATGGCCGTACAGGTATTCGGCGAATCGAACGACAAGCTGCTGACCCATCTGCAGCGCATCGAGGCCGCGCTCGAGAAATCGCTCGCGCGCAGTGACGAGCAGCTCGAGTACTACGTCGCGCAGGCGCGCGAGGTGATCGACCTGAGCGTGATGTCGCAGAAGCAGATCGTCGAAGACCTGCAGCATCTCGCCGGCCGGCGGGCACCCGTCGGAGCGTAACGCATGCACGACGAAATCGACGGCGGCGCGGAATCGGCGCCGGTATGGCCCGCGTTCGCCGACCTGATGTCGGTGTTGCTCGGCGCGTTCGTGCTGATCCTCGTCGGCGTGATCGGCATGCAGCTTCAGTTGACGTCGAAGCTCGAGGAAGCCGTGCGTGCGCGCCAGCTCGAGGCGCAGCAGCGCAAGTCGCTCGAACAGGCGCTCGCCGGGCCGCTCGCGGCCGGCCGCGTGACGCTCGTGAACGGGCGCATCGGCATCAGCGGCAACGTGCTGTTTGCGCTGAACTCCGATCAGTTGCAGCCGGCGGGCCGCGACCTGCTGAAGACGCTGGCTGTACCGCTGGCCACGTACCTGAAGACGCGCGACGAGATCCTGATGATCAGCGGCTTCGCCGACGACCAGCAGGTGCATGCCGGCAACCGCCTGTTCGCGGACAACTGGGAGCTGTCGGCCAAGCGCGCGTTGACGGTCACGCGCGCGCTGATCGACGCCGGCGTACCGGCGGCGTCGGTGTTCGCGGCTGCGTTCGGCTCCGAGCAGCCGGTCAGCTCGAACGCGGACGATGAAGGCCGCGCGAAGAACCGCCGCGTGGAGATCGCGCCGGTGCCGCGCAAGTCGGCATCGAACGGAGGGAAGGCGAAGTGACGGGCGACGCGACGCACGTGCGCGCAACGCTCGACGCATGGCGCGAGCAGGGCGCCGACCAGCTCGATCCCGTGCGCTTTCACCGGATCGACGCGCTCGAACGGCGCGCGGCCGCGCTCGAGGGCGGCGCGCGCGCGTTGCTCGACGCGCGGCTGGCGACGTTGCTCGACGGTTTTGCCGAGGTCGTTGCGCGGGCCGGTGAAGCCGGCCCCATGCGCGACGCGCTGGCTGCCGTGACGGCGGCGCCCGCACATGGCGGGCTCGCGGCGCTCGTCGAAGGGCTGGCTCGCGATGCGCAGGCCGACCGGCGCGGGCTCGATCCCGAACTGGTCGACTACTTCCGCGCGATGTGGTCGAAAGTCCGCACGGAACAGCAGTACCGGCAATCGCTCGACCAGGTGCCGCGCAACGCGGGGCCGCTCAATTCGAACAGTCTCGTGCACCGGTCGCTTGCGACGATGCGCGAGTTGTCGCCTGAATACCTGCAGCAGTTCCTGTCCTATGTCGATGCGCTCGCGTGGCTCGAGGATCTCGCCGGCGGCGGCGCGCAGCCCGAGAAGGAAGCGCCGCGCGCAAAGGCGGCCAAGCCGGCGAAGAAGGTGACGCGCGCCAAGGCGCGATAACGCGATGCCGCACGCGTTCGGGCGTGCGGGTTGCCTATCGGCCCGGCGGCGTGGCGTCGATTGCCGCGCGCAGCGCGTGCAACGCGTCGGCGAGCGCCGACGCGAACGGCGGATGCGCGGCGATGCCGGCCGCGTCGAGCTGGCTCCCGAGAACCGGCAGCGTGATCGACGCGGGTTCGACGATGCGCGCCGACATCACCGACAGCGTTTCCCGCAGCGCCGCGTCCGCATGGGTCGCGCGCGGTGACGCATTCAGCACCGCGACCGGTTTGTACACGACCGCTTCGCATCCCACGACCCAGTCCAGCGCGTTCTTCATCACGCCCGTTACGCCGTGTGCGTATTCCGGGCTGGCGATCAGCATGCCGTCGGCTGCGTTCAGGCGGTCGATCAGGTCGCGCACCGCAGCAGGCGACGGATATTCGGCATCGGGATTGAACAACGGGAATTCGCCGAGACGATCGAAGCGCGTGACATGCATGCCGTGCGGGGCGACGCGTGCGGCCGCATCGAGCAGTGCGGCGTTGTACGATTGCGCGCGGAGGCTGCCGCACAGCGCGACGATGTCGATGCGGCGGTCGGCGTCGGGTCGGGGATCGGTGGTCATCGAGGTGCGTTTCGGTTGGCGCGCAATGCGCAGCCGCGTCGCGCGGATCCGACGGATTATCGCATCGGCGGCCGGGCGTCGTCGTGTCCGTTGCCGATGCTTGCGTCCCGGCGTGTCGCGTTTAATACCATCGCGGGATCGCACCGAACCGGTTCCGTATCGCTCATGCCGGCCGCCCGCGCGAATTCCGTCATCGTCCATCCATTCCCGAGCAACAGCCGCCGCGTATGCAGCGCACCGTGCACGTCGTCGGCGACGACATCGCCGAGATAGTGCAGCGCACGGCCCGCGACATCGACGAAGCCGTGCCGGTAATCCTGCGCGAGCGCCGTCCACAACTGCGCGGCACCGACCGACTGGCGCGCGCCGCTGAGCAGGCACAGGCCCGCGTCGAGCCCCCAGCGGTACAGCGTCGTCGCGACGCCTTTGCGTTGCGCCGAGCCGCGCAGCCGCGTGTGCGGCGCGCGCAGGTAGCGGTCGGCGCGGCGCGGGATCTCGGGCAGCCGGTTGAACACCGTGTAGCCGGCGAGCTGGCGCGCGGCCGGATCTTCGACGTACAGGAAGTATTCGCCATCCGCTTCGCGGTGGCGGACGATCAGGCCCGAGCGGCCGAGCGCGACGGCCGGCAGGCCGTGCAGGCGATGGCCCGGCTGGTGGAGGCGTTCATGAAGGAGGTCGAGTTCGTCGTCGATGTCGTGCTGGGAATGCTGTACGTCGATACGCATGGCAAAGGCCGCCCGTCGCGGGCGGTTCGGGAAAGAGGTTCATCGCAAATGGGAAACGAATGGGTGCGGCCCCCGGGCTCGGCGCAGCGAGCCGGGGCCGCGAATCAGCTGGGGATGTGCTGGAAACCGGCGGCGATCGCGGCGAGGCCCGCGATGCAGAGTGCGAACAGGATCAGGACTTTGTGGATCACGCCTCTTTCCTCATGAATGCGCGGCGCCGGCGGGCGGCATCGCGGAGACGGTGAGCGGCGGGCACGGCCCGCACGGCCGTCGTGCGGAACGACGGTCGGGTGTCGGCGCGACGGATCGTGCGCGGACGGCCAGCACCCTACGCGAGGTGCCGGGGGGCGGCAATCGGGCAGGCGGAGAAAAGCGACGAAAAGAGGAGAATCGCGGTGTTTCGCGACAATTGGCCGCAAGGGGGCGTGAGCCGATGCCGTGCGAGAGGCTGCGGATGGTCGTGGCCGCGTTGCGCGTTCGCGCCGCGAAATCGCATACACTGCACGGCTAACGACCCCCACAAGGATCTGATCATGGGAGCGGGCCCGTCCACGGATCGCTGAGCCGCAGCAACCTTCTTCACCCGGTTGTTGCGGCGATCTCCTCTCGTCACTGACTCAGCAGGCAGATTGCCGCCGGATTTCCTTTGTCCGAGCGGAAGCCTTGTCATGCCTGATCAATCTGCGCCCGCATGGGCCTACTCGTTGCCGTCGGCCCTGCTGCTGATGGCCCCCTTCGATCTCCTCGCGTCGCTGGCCATGGACGTGTATCTGCCGGTGGTTCCGGAGATGCCGTCGGCGTTGCATGCGTCGCCCGCGATGGTTCAGTTGACGCTAAGCGTCTACATGGTCGTGCTTGGCGTGGGCCAGTTGATGTTCGGCCCGTTGTCGGATCGTGTCGGACGGCGGCCGGTCCTGCTGGGCGGCGCGCTGCTGTTCTCGGCGGCCTCGCTGGCGCTCGCGATGGCAAGCAGCGGTGACGTATTCGTTGCGCTGCGTCTGCTGCAGGCGCTGGGTGCGTCCGCCGTCCTCGTGGCTACCTTCGCGACGGTGCGCGACGTCTACGCCGGCCGGCCGGAAGGCAGCACCCTCTACAGTCAGTTCGGCGCGATCCTGGCGTTCGTGCCGGCGCTCGGGCCGATGCTCGGTGCAGGCATTGCGCACGGTTTCGGATGGCGCGCGATCTTCGTGACGCTCGGTCTGGCCGGATGTCTGGCACTCGGCCGCGCGTGGTCGCGCTGGCATGAAACGCGACCGCCGGTGAAGAGCAGGCCACGACTGCCGGTGGCGTCGATCATGCGCAACCAGTCGTTCCGGGTCCATGCGCTCGGTTTCGGCACTGCAATGGGTGCCTTTTTCGTGTTCTTCTCGATCGCGCCGCGTGTGCTCATCGGTCGTGCCGGTTTTTCCCGCACCGAATTCAGTGCGGCATTTGCCACCGTCGCGATCGTGATGATCATCGCCGCGCGCTTTGCGCGATGGTTCGTGCCGCGCTGGGGCATTCCGGGCTGCTTCGTCCGCGGCGCCGGCGTCATGATGACGGGGGCCATCGTCCTGGCGGCCTGCACCGTCGCGATGGCGCCGTCATTCGTCGCGTTCGTGATGCCGATGTGGATCGTCGCGGTCGGCATCGTTCTCATGTCGTCGGTGACGGCGAACGGTGCGCTTCGGGATTTCGACGATGCCGCGGGAACCGCGGTCGCGCTGTATTACTGTGTTCAGAGCCTGATCGTCGGCGGGGCCGGCACGTTTGCGACCTTGGTACTGCCGGGCGATACGCCGTGGCCGTTGGCGGGATTTTGCTTCGTCATGCCGGCGGCATGCGTCGTCGCGATTTCCATGTTGAAGCGCCGATGCGGATGAGCCGGCGGCGTGCGCGTTGGCGGCCGGGCCGACGCGTGGCCGGCCCGGCACGGAGTCGCCGGGTCACGCCGCCTGCCGCCCTCCGAACGCGTGCCGGATTCGCGCGAACAGCCCGTGCTGCGCGATCCATTCGGCATAGGCGCGATAGTCGGGATCGCGCATCAGGTGACGTTCTTCCGTCTTCGCGCGCGTGTAGTAGATCAGGTTGACCGCGACGAGCCCGGCGCAGTGCATGAGCCCGATCTGCCAGCCGAGCGGCTCGACGAACGGCACCGACACCATCCAGTACGACAGGTTCTTCGTGATGTACGCCGGATGCTTGGTGAAGCGGTACGGGCCCGACGTGATGATCCCGCGGTTGGTGAGGTTCGAGAAACGCAGCCCGAACGAGATCGTGCACAGCGCGTAGGTCAGCAGCAGCAGGATGATCGCCGCGCCCCAGATCACGCGCAGCGTCGGCGCCGACAGCAGCCAGTTGTCCCAGAACACCGAGCCTTCGTAGCGGATGTAGTTGTTCGAGATCAGCGACCAGAACGGCTGGTAGCAGATCAGCGCGGCCACCCAGCCGAGCGTCGTCGGCTCGACGGTGCGCACGTGGCTGTCGAGGATGCGGAACGTGCACAGGTAGCCGACGGTGCCGAACATCAGATCCATCGTGAACGACAGGTCGTACATGAACACGAAGGTCGAGATCGTCATCGGCGCGTGCATCGCGTTCGCGAGCGACGCGCTCAGGTGATCGGCGTCCTTCGACAGATACACGGTCATCAGCGGCAGGAAGAATGCCTTCACGCCCCAGCCGGCCAGCATCTCGCGCACCGGTTTCCAGCTCGCGGGCTGCTCGCGGCGGAACAGGAAGCGGCCCCACAGCAGGTACGCGTCGTCGGTCTCGCGCTGGTGGCGGTCCATCCACGCGAAGTAGAACGGCGCGGCGACGATCACGTACGGCGCGAGCGAGCGCAGCAGCGACCAGAACGGCAAGTAGAACGCGCCGTGGTATTCGGGCAGCAGCCAGTAGATGACGCCGATGCCCGCGTAGATCGACGTCAGCGCGCCGAGCCGCGTCGTGACGCGCGCGATGCCCAGGGGCCGGACGGCCTGGCGCGACAGCCCGGCACTCGGGCGCAGGTAGACGCGCGAGATGAAGAGTTCGTGCAGCGCGATCGTGCCGATGATCGCGAGGCTGGCGATGACCGCGCGCGTGGCTGCATCGAGCGTCGGATGGTCGCGCGTGACCCACAGCGCAAAGAGCCCGGCCGTGATGCCGAGCAGGCCGGCCCGGAAGGGCGTGGCGGAACGGGGTGGGCGGTCCTGGGCCGCGACGATGCCGTCGAGCGTGGAATTCATGGTTGGATCCTCGTAGGGATGAGGGCCGGCGTCCCCGCTTGGCGGGTGACGCCGGCCGTCGGCCGGGCTTTGTATGGATGCGCGCCCGGCCATTGGCCTGTCGTTCTGGTTCGTGATGCGTTAAGGCTTACTTCTTGGTGCCGCCGCCCAGCAGACCGCCGAGCAGGTTGGTCACCGGCGACAGCAGGTTGCCGGCACCGCCTGCGGCGCCGCCGCTCGAGCCGCCCGTCAGGCCGGCTGCGACGGTGCCGCTGCCGGCCGGCGTGGTCACCGTGCCGGCTGCTGCGCCGGGGCTGACCGTGCCGGTGGCGCCGGCCGAGCCGGCCGGCGTCGTCAAGGCACCCGTGAGCGCACCGACCGGGCCGCTCGTCAGCACGCCGCCGAGCGAGCCGGTCACGTTGCCGCCCGGCGTCGTGACGGTGCCGGTGAGGCTGGCGCCGAGCGGCGTCAGCGAGTTGACGAGGTTGGTGACCGGCGCCAGCAGGCCGCCGATGCCCGCGCCACCGGTGCCGCTGGTGCCGCCGGTACCGCTCGTCCCGCCCGTGCCGCTCGACCCGATGCCGCCGAGCGCGCCCGTCAGCGAGCCGAGCAGGCCCGTGACGGGGCCGAGCGGCCCGCCGCTGCTCGTGCCGCTGGTGCCGCCCGAACCGCTCGAGCTGCCGCCGCCGAGCCCGCCCGTCAGCGTGCCGAGCAGGCCCGTGATCGGGGCGAGCGGGTTGCTGCCGCCGGTGCCGCTGCTGGAGCTGCCCGCGTTGTTGTCGTGGACGAGGCCGCCGGCCGACGTCACCGTGTTGCCGAGCTGCGTCACGACGCCGCCGAGTCCCGCGCCGACCGGGTTGTCGGTTGCGCCGCCGACCTTCGAGCCCGCGAGCGCGAGACCGTTGCCGAGCGTGCTCAGCAGGCCGTTGAGCGGCGTGCCGAGCAGCGTGACGCCACCGAGCGTCTGCGTGGCGCCCGGCGTCGCGACACCGCCGGTCAGCGTATTCGTGATCGGGTTGATCAGCTTGCCGACCTGCGTCTCGAGCTGCTGGACCGGCGCGCTGTTCAGCGCCGTGTTGAGACCCGACGCGGTCGAATTGACGGCGCCGCCGACGGTATTGACGAGATCGCCGACGAGCGTCGTGACCGGGGACAGCGGCGACAGCGGGCCGGAGCCGAGGCTCTTCACCGCGTTGCCGAGATTGTTGACCGCGCCGCCGGCGCCGGTCAGCAGGCCGGTGGTCGACGTCAGCGTCGGTCCGAGCGGGTTCGCCGACACGCCGATCGAGCCGAGGCCGGCCGCGACGCCATTGCCGAGCGACTGCACGCCGTTGCCGAGGCTCGTGACAGCGTTGCCGACGCTGGTGGCCGTCGTCGGGTTCGTGCCGGGGATCTGCACGCCGCCGATCTGACCGCCGCCGTTCGCGACCGTCGTGCCGAGCGCCGTCACGAGGTTGCCGGATTTCTGGAGGACATTGCCGAGGGGGGTGACGCCGGTGCCGGAGGTGCCCGAGGTACCGGAAGTGCCCGACGTACCGGAGGTGCCCGACGTACCGGAAGTGCCCGACGTACCGGAAGTGCCCGACGTACCGGAAGTGCCCGACGTGCCGGAAGTGCCCGAGGTGCCGGAGGTGCCCGAGGTGCCGGAGGTGCCGGAAGTGCCCGAGGTGCCGGAGGTGCCGGAGGTGCCGGACGTGCCGGACGTGCCGGACGTGCCGGAGGTGCCGGAGGTGCCGGAGGTGCCCGAGGTGCCCGAGGTGCCGGAAGTGCCCGAGGTGCCGGAGGTGCCGGAGGTGCCGGAAGTGCCCGAGGTGCCGGAGGTGCCCGACGTACCGGAGGTGCCGGAAGTGCCCGAGGTGCCGGAAGTACCCGAGGTGCCGGAAGTGCCCGACGTACCGGAGGTGCCCGACGTGCCGGAAGTACCCGACGTACCGGAGGTGCCCGACGTGCCGGAAGTGCCCGAGGTGCCCGAGGTGCCCGAGGTGCCGGAGGTGCCCGACGTACCGGAGGTGCCCGACGTACCGGAGGTGCCCGAGGTGCCGGAAGTACCCGAGGTACCGGAAGTACCCGACGTGCCGGAAGTACCCGACGTACCGGAAGTACCCGAGGTACCGGAAGTACCCGACGTGCCGGAAGTACCCGAGGTGCCTGAAGTCCCCGAGGTACCGGAAGTCCCCGAGGTACCGGAAGTACCCGAGGTACCGGAAGTACCCGAGGTACCGGAAGTACCCGAGGTGCCTGAAGTACCCGACGTACCGGAAGTACCCGACGTACCGGAAGTGCCCGAGGTGCCGGAAGTACCCGACGTACCGGAAGTACCCGACGTACCGGAAGTCCCCGAACTACCGCCACCCGACGTCCCCGACGAACCGCCGCCGGACGTACCGGACGTCCCCGAAGTGCCACCCGTCCCGGACGTGCTCGGTTTGATCGTCGGCGGGGTCGTCGGTCCATCGACCGAGCCGCAGCCGTACAGCGCGAGCAGTGACGAGACGGCCATCGTTACCGTCGTCTTTTTGAAGAGTTTGTGCATGTTGGCCTCGACATTGGAAGTGTGTCGAAGCCTTCACTGCAAATTCCGCGCCACGACAGGTTTCGAGAAACGGTGTCGTGCTTTGTTGCGGGAATCGGGAATATCGGCGCGATTTAAACGGAGTAATGGCGGATTCGCGCGACGGGCACGTCCGGTGCGCCTGCGTGTCCGTTGCGATGTTCCCGTAAGCCGACGTAACGTGCGGCGCGATGTTACGTAGCGTTCGACATCGCGTTGCGCGGGCAGGGGCGAACCGAGGGCCGCATCTTTGACGAAACGCGGCGGCCCGATGAACATGGCGCGAAATCCCCCGGCCGCCGGTGGCGTTGAAGCGGCCACGACTCCAACCAGGACACCGACATGAGCGAACAGGACAGGGAATACGGCAAGGCGCGGCGGATCGACGTGATGGGCGAGGCGTTCGTCGAGCGCGCGATGCGCGATCTCGACGGATTTTCGCGTCCGTTGCAGAACTGGCTGAACGAACATGCGTGGGGCAGCACGTGGCAGCGCGGCGGGATCGACCTGAAGACGCGCAGCCTGTGCACGTGCGCGATGCTGGCGGCGCTCGGCCGCAGCACGGAATTGAAGGGGCACATTCGCGGTGCGCTCAACAACGGCGCGAGCCTCGTCGAAATCCGCGAGGTGTTGCTGCACAGCGCGCTGTACGCGGGGGCGCCGGCCGCGGTCGAGGCGTTCCGGACCGCGCGCGAGGTGATATCGGATCTCGGGCTGTCGCTACCCGACGACGAAGCCTGATTCCGCCGCGGTGCCGGCGGCACGGCACGGAATCAGGCCCGGTTTCGCTGCCGCGGCTTACGCGATGCGTGCCGCCGGTGCGGCTGCTTCGACCGGCGCGGCGGCGACTTCGAGCAGCCAGTCGGCCGTCGCATCGGGAATCGTGACCGGCAGCATGTGCCCGCCCTCGACCACTTTCAGCCGCACGCGCGCCGATTTCTTCGCGAGTGCTTCGCCGTGCTCGCGCCAGTTCAGGATCGGATCGGCGCGGCCGTACAGCACGTCGACCGGCAGCGCGAGATCCGCGTAGCGGCGCTCCATCGCGGGCAGGTCGACGGGCGCCGACAGCAGGTCCGTCGCCGTTGCATAGAACACGTGCGGGCGCATCCCGAGCAGGCCGCCGCCCTTGACCGGGAAGTCGCGCGGCACGTCTTCCGGCGCGAACACCTGGCGCACCGCCTTGCGGCCGGTCAGGATCGTCAGCGGGATCGCGAAGGTCCACGACACGAAGCGGCGCACGAGCGGCGACGGCAGCATCAGCGGCCGGAACGGCGCGGGCGGCTCGGTTTGCTCGTGCGACAGCGGGGCGATCAGCGCGAGCCGGCTCACGCGGTCCGCATGGTTGAGGCCGACCGCCAGCGCGATCGCGCCGCCGAGCGAATGGCCGACCAGCACGGGCTTGTCGAGCCGCAGCGCGTCGATGAACGCGGCGACCGTGCGGGCCTGCGCGTACACGTTCGCCTGCGAACCCGCGCCGCGCAGCGAGCGGCCGGCGCCCGGACGGTCGATGATGATCACGCGATGCCGTTGCGCGAGACGTGCAAGCGGCAGGTACGCGAAGTTGCGCAACTGCCCCGCGAGCCCGTGGACGAACACGATCGGCGGGCCGTCGCCGTATTCGACGTAGTGGATGCGGTCGCCGCCGACGTCCACGAAGCGGCCTTCGGGCGGAAACCCGCGCGTCACGCGCCGGGCCACGTAACCGGTAAACAGCGCGAGCGCGGCGAGCACCGCCACGACGCCGAGCAGTACGTTCTGGATCAGATGGAGCACAGGGGTCATGTCGGCCTCAACGGGTTTCGAGTGCGGGTTCGGCGACCGGCGCGGTGGCGGCCGGGCCGGTTTTTGCGCGGCGTTCGAAATGCATCGCCGAATCGGCGAGCGCGCTGAACTTCAGCGAGGCAAGATCGCGCACGTAGTTCTGGTGGAATTTCCACGGCTTGTGATGGCCCTGCTTCGGCAGGATGCCGGCCGCGCGCTGGATGTAGCCCGAGCTCAGGTTGACGGCCGGCACGTCGCCGAGTTCGCCGGCGCCGAGCCGCGGCACGCACGTGTCGTAGTCGTTCGCGCGCATGTGGTTGAGCAGCCGGCACACGTAGCGCGCGATCAGTTCGGCCTTCAGCGTCCACGACGCGTTCGTGTAGCCGAACGACGACGCGAGATTCGGCACGTCGCTGTACATCATCCCCTTGTACGACACGGTCTCCGGCAGGTCGACCACGCGGCCGTCGACGGTGACGCGCGCGCCGCCGAGCATCTTCACTTTGAGCCCGGTCGCGGTGACGATCACGTCCGCGTCGAGCTGCTGGCCGCTCTTGAGCTTGAGGCCGGTCGGCGTGAAGCGCTCGATCTCGTCGGTGACGATCGACGCGCGGCCCGCGCGGATCGACTTGAACAGGTCGCCGTTCGGCACGAGGCACACGCGCTGGTCCCACGGCATGTAGCGCGGCGTCAGGTGCTTCGCGACGTCGAAGTCGGGGCCGAGCTGCTTGCTGGCCGCGCGGATGATGAACTTCTTCGTCTGGTCGGGCTTGCGGCGCGACACGTTGTACAGGTAAATCGTCAGCAGCACGTTCTTCACGCGCACGAGCCGGTGCGCGAGCCGCGACGGCAGCACGCGGCGCAATGCATTCGCGATCTTGTCGCGGGCGGGCAGCGACACGATGTAGGTCGGCGAACGTTGCAGCATCGTCACGTGCTGTGCGTCGGCCGCCATCGACGGCACGAGCGTGACGGCCGTCGCGCCGCTGCCGATCACGACGACCCGCCGGTTCGCGTACGACAGGTCCTTCGGCCAGTGCTGCGGATGCACGAGGTTGCCCTCGAACGTGTCCATGCCGGGCCAGTCGGGCCGGTAGCCGGCGTCGTAGTCGTAGTAGCCGCTGCACATGAACAGGAAGCGGCAGGTGGTCACGAGCGTGTCGGTCGTGCCGCCCTGCGTGCGCTCGATGCGCACCGTCCAGCGTGCACGGTTCGAATCCCAGTCGGCCGCGACGACCTTCTGGCCGTAGCGGATCGTCTTGTCGATGCCGTACGTGCGCGCGGTGTCGCGGATGTAGTCGAGGATCGTCTGGCCGTCGGAAATCGCCTTGTCGCTGTGCCACGGGCGGAAGCTGTAGCCGAGCGTAAACATGTCGGAATCCGAACGGACGCCCGGATAGCGGAACAGATCCCAGGTGCCGCCGATCGCTTCGCGCGCTTCGACGATCGCGACGCTCGCATGCGGGCAGCGCTGCTTCAGGTGATACGCGGCGCCGATGCCGGACAGGCCGGCGCCGACGATCAGCACGTCGAGGTCGTTGCTGTCGCGGCGGGCGCCGGGGGCGGGCGGCGCATCGCGCCGGTCGGTCGTCGTCGAGGTCATGCGGGGTCCTTGGTCGGCGTGGTCGGGAGCGCGGCCGGGGCATGCGCGCGGTCGAGGTTGCGTGCGCGGGCGCGGCGCACGTGGCGCAGCATCAGCCACTGGTAACCGGCGCCGAGCAGGCGCGCGATCCGGTCGAGCCGGCGCGCGTCGGCGCCGACGAGCACGCGGCGCGCATTGCGCTCGACGCCCGCGAGGATCTGCCGCGCGGCGTCGTCGGCCGTCGTTGCATTGATCAGACGGTTCGCCTGGCGGCGATGGGTCGCTTCGTCCTGGCCCGTCAGTGCGTGAATGCTGGTATCGACGCGGCCCGCGTCGACGATGCTGGTCGCGACGCCGCCCGGATGCACGCAGGTCGCGCTCACCGGCGCGCCGTCGAGCTCGAGTTCCATCCGCAGCGCTTCGGTGAAGCCGCGCACCGCGAACTTGGTTGCGTTGTATGCGCTTTGCGTCGGCATCGCGACGAGGCCGAACAGGCTCGACGTGTTGACGATGTGACCGTCGCCGGACGCGCGCAGGTGCGGCAGGAACGCCTGCGTGCCGTGCACGACGCCCCAGAAGTTGATGCCGACGATCCATTCGAGATCGGCGAGGCGCGCGGTCTCGGCGCTGGCGGCCAGCGACACGCCCGCGTTGTTGAAGATCAGGTTGACCTTGCCGTGCCCGGCGCGGACGAAATCGGCCCACGCGAACACCGCATCGCGGTCGGCGACGTCGAGCCGCCGCGTGCTCACCCGCACGCCGTGCTGCGCGCATGCGGCCGCCGTGCCGGCGAGCCCGGTTTCGTTGACGTCGGCGAGCGCGACCTCGCAGCCGCGCCGCGCGAGCTCGACCGCGAGGCTGCGGCCCATGCCCGAACCGGCGCCCGTGATCGCGGCGACCTTCCCGGAAAACCCCTTCATTCGTCGTTCCTCCCGTTCCGCTTGCGCTGCACCGGCGGTGCGCCTATTGTGGTGTTGATCGTCACCACTTTAGTTTTCGGGTGTCCTGATGTCAAATAGCGGAATGGAGAAAGCACTCGAAACGGAAAAAAGGGGCCGGTCGTATGGCGGCGTGGCGCCCGAGGTACGGGCCGCCGAGCGGCGCGACGCGTTGATCCGCGCGGCGACGCGCGTGTTCGGCACGGTCGGGTTCCGCAAGGCGACCGTGCGGTCGATCTGCCAGGAAGCGAAGCTGAACGATCGCTATTTCTATGCGGCGTTCGACAGCACCGAGGATCTGCTGCGCTGCACCTACCTGCATCACGCGCAGCAATTGCATGACGCGGTCGCGCAGGCGGTGGCCGAGCGCGGCGGCGATCTGTACGAGAGCGTCGACGTCGGGCTTGCCGCGTTCTTCGGGTTCCTGCGCGACCCGTGCGCGGCCCGCGTGCTGCTGCTCGAGGTGATGGGCGTGAGCGCGGACACCGACATGACGTACCAGCGCATGCTGATCGACTTCGGCAAGCTGATCATGGCGATCGGCGCGCCGCATGAAGCGGCGACGCCCGCGGAGCGCACCGAGCAGCGGCTGATCGGGCTCGCGCTCGTCGGCGCGATGACGAACGTCGGCGCGGCGTGGCTGCTCACCGAATATCGCGATCCGGAGGCGCAGATGATCGCGAGTTGCCGGCGGGTGCTGCTGGGGACGTTGCGGGAAATCGGGTAGGCCGGATGGTATTGCGCCATTCCCGTGATGCCCCGGCAATGGCAGGCTGAAAATGAAAAAACAGGATAACCGCACGGTGCCCGGGGCGCCGTGTTGTCATTGCATGCGATTTAATCGTCTTTTTAATAAATAAAAAAGAGATTGGGTGACGAATTGTGATCGGGTTTAAAAATATCGCTGTATTAATCTTTCTCCATGCGCCATTGATTGATGGCGGGATGCGATGGCAATTAAAAAACGGCGCAATGTGAAACGGCTCGCATTGCGCCGATCGTGGCGCTCAACCCTCGGCGCCCCAGGCACGTTCGATCAGGAACCCGTGTATCCGCCCCGGGTCCAGCCGTCGCCATCCCAGCAATACTCGGTCGTCGTCCCGCCGCTGGTCGCGTACACGCGGATGTGGATTGCGCTTCCGACCAGCCAGCATGTCGCGGACACGTTGTCGCCTGCCTGGTTGAACGCACCCGTGTACCAGTTCTGGCCGTCGTAGCAGCGTTCGGTGATCTTGTTGCCGTTGGCCGTGTAGACGCGGATCGACGGCGTGCTTCCCCATGAAATTGCGGCGGTTTGCATTTTCAGACTCCTTTGTTGAATAAAGTGGAGTATTGAGGCATTTCGGTAAACGCAAATCAGCGTATTACCGGGAATAAGATTAGTAGAAAAAATGGAAAGGCAATGCCTAATTTTCGGAAATAAAAGAGGGTATATTCGATCCGAATCGGAAAGCCGCGAGAAAGGAATTTGGAGGTAATTGAAGCGCACGGATTGCCGGAGCCTCGTCCGGCATGACCGGCAATCCGGGTTCAGCCGGTCGTGCGTTTCGCACGCACCGGTGCCCCCGGCGGCGTCTCCCCGATCCGCCCCTTCATCGCATCGATGAACGCCCGCACCTTCGGCGATGGCAGCCGCGTCGACGGATACACCGCGTGAATCCCGGCCGGCGCCGTGCGCCACCCCGGCAGCAGCCGTACGAGCCGGCCGGCTGCGACGTCGTCCGCGGTCGAGAAATCCGTCAGCAGCCCGAAGCCGCCGCCCGCGAGCACGATCGCGCGGCACGCGGTCGCGGTGTTCGACACGACCGGCGCGACGCAGCGCACCGCCGCATGGGCGCCGTCCATGTTGCCGAGTTCGAGCGTGTGCGGGCGCGACAGCGTCGACAGCATCACGAACGGCAGCCCGGCGAGCGCATCCGGATCGCGCGGCAGCCCGTACCGCGCGACGAACGCAGGGCTTGCCACCAGCCATTTCTCGTACGTGCCGAGCTGTACCGCGCGGTAGTTCGAATCGGCGAGGCGGCCGATCCGAATCGCGACGTCGAGGTTGTCCGCGACGAGATCGACGACGCGGTCGTTCGCCACCAGTTCGACATCGAGCTCCGGATGCCGGTCGCGCAACGCGACGACGGCCGGCGCGACGACCAGCGCACCGTAGTCGATCGGCACGCTCGCGCGCAGCGTGCCGCGCAGCGGCCCGGCATCGGACGACACCGCGTCGAGCGCGGTTTCGGTCGCGCGCACGATGTCGCGGCACGCGTCGTAGAACACGCGGCCCGCATCGGTCACGCTCAGTCGCCGGGTCGTGCGCACCAGCAGGTTCGCGCCGACCTCCGATTCGAGGCGCTGCATGTGCGTGCTGACGACCGTCTTCGCGAGGCCGAGTCGCTCGGCCGCGGCCGTCAGCGAGCCGGCATCGACCACCGCAACGAAGATCGCCAGCCGGTTCAGGTTCACGTCGCGCAGGTCGGCCATCGTCGATTGTCCTATGAAAGCGGATAATGTTTCCACGATTATCCGTCTTCTGGCGATGAACGGCGAGCGCTACGCTGGAGCCGTTCGTCGCCGACTCCCGGCGGCGCGAGATTCCGGAGTGTTTTCCATGTCTGCCGCCAGCAAGCCTGCCTCGCCGATCCGCGTCTATTCGTTCCTGCTCTCGGGGCATGCGCACCGTGTCCGGCTGTTCCTGTCGCTGCTCGGGCTGCCGTCCGAGACCATCGACGTCGATCTCGCGGCCGGCGCGCAGCGCGAACCGGCGTTCCTCGCGCTCAATCCGTTCGGGCAGGTGCCCGTGATCGACGATGGCGGCACCGTGATCGCCGATTCGAACGCGATTCTCGTGTACCTCGCGAAGCGCTACGGCGACGCGCACTGGCTGCCCGGCGACCCGGTCGGCGCGGCGGCCGTGCAGCGCTGGCTGTCGTCCGCGGCCGGCCCGATCGCGTCGGGCCCGGCGGCCGCGCGGCTCGTGACCGTGTTCGGGGCGCCGCTCGACCCGGAGGCGGCCAAGCGCACGGCCGCGAAGGTGCTCGACGTAATCGATCGCGAACTGGCCGGCAAGCCGTTCGCGGCCGGCGCGCAGCCGACGATCGCGGACATCGCCGCGTACACGTACATCGCGCACGCACCGGAAGGCGGCGTGTCGCTCGAACCGTATCCGCACGTCCGGGCGTGGCTGGCCCGCGTCGAGGCGCTGCCGGGCTTCGTCGGCATGCCGACGACGCGCGCGGGCCTGCTCGCCGCGTAACGCCCCCCACAACCGCGCCTGTCCAGGAGAACGCGATGAACGCGCCGACCGCCGTCATACCGGGCTGGGAACTCGATACCGCGCCGTTTCACGCGGGCGAACTCGCCGTGCAGCAGCGCGCGGGCGTGAGCGAGGCCGCAGGCGCGGCCGGCCGGCGCGGGATCCGGCGCTTCATGCCGGACCAGCACCGGACGTTCTTCGCGCAACTGCCGTTCTTCGTGCTCGGCGGCGTCGATGCGCACGGGCAGCCGTGGGCGACGCTGCGCGCCGGCGCGCCGGGCTTCGTCACGTCGCCGGATGCACGCACGCTGCGCATCGCGGCGCGTGCGCTGCCGGGCGATCCGCTGGCCGGCGCGTGGCAGCCGGGCGCGGCGCTCGGCGGGCTCGGGATCGAATTCGATACGCGGCGGCGCAATCGCGTGAACGGCGTCGTGCGCGCGATCGATGGCGATGCGCTGACGATCGCGGTCGAGCAGAGCTTCGGCAACTGCGCGAAGTACATTCAGGGTCGCAAGCCGGCTTTCGTCGCGCGGGCCGTCGATGCATCCGTCGCGCCCGACGTGTCCGACGCGTTGAGCGAGGTGGATCGGGCGCTGCTCGCGCAGGCCGACACGTTCTTCGTCGCGAGTGCGAACACGTCGGCGGATGCGGGCGCCGCGCGCGGCGCGGACGTATCGCATCGCGGCGGGATGCCGGGCTTCGTGCGTGTAGACGATGCGCATACGCTGACGACGCCCGATTTCAGCGGCAACCGCTTCTTCAACACGCTCGGCAACCTGCAGCACGATCCGCGCGCGGGGCTGCTGTTCGTCGATTTCGACAGCGGCGACCTGCTGTATGTCGCCGCGCACGCGGAAATCGTGTGGGACGGGCCGCTCGTCGCGTCGTTCGACGGCGCGCAGCGCGTCGTGCGCTTCCATGTGCGGGAAGTGCGGCGCGTGCGTGCGGTGCTGCCGTTCCGGTGGTCGGCGGTCGAGCGCGCGCCGCAGTTCGTGGCGACGGCGGCGGCTTCGGAGGGCGTGGCGGGGGCTGCCCCTGCGGCGCCTGCGGCCGCACCTGCATCGGCACCCGCATGGCGGCCGCTGCGCATTGCGAAGATCGTCGACGAAGCGCGCGCGATCCGGTCGTTCCATTTCGAACTGGCGGACGGCGGCGCGTTGCCCGCCTATGAAGCCGGGCAGCACCTGACGCTGCGCATCGCGCTGCCGGGCAGCGATGCGCCGGCGATTCGCAGCTACACGCTGTCCGGCGCGCCGGGCGGTGCGCAGTACCGGATCAGCGTGAAGCGCGAAGGACGCGCATCGGCGTGGCTGCACGATCACGCGCAGGCGGGCATGACGCTCGACGCGCAGATGCCGCGCGGCCGCTTCACGTTCGATCTCGCGAGCCCGCGGCCGGCCGTGCTCGTGTCGGCCGGCATCGGCATCACGCCGATGGTCGCGATGCTGCACCGTGCGCTGGCCGACGACACACCGTCGCGCCGCGTCGTGTTCGTGCACGGCGCGCGCGAAGCGGCCGACCGGCCGTTCGCGGCGCAACTGGCGCACCTCGCGGCCACCGATCCACGCGTGTCGCTTCACTGGTTCGACAGTCATCCCGGCGAAGGCTCGGCAGCGCGGGCCGGCCGCATCGACATCGCGCAACTGAAGCGGATCCTGTCGTTCGACGACTACGACTTCTACCTGTGCGGGCCGGCGGCGTTCATGCGCGACCTGTACGACGGGCTGCGCGCGCTGAACGTGGCGGACGAGCGCATCCGCTTCGAGGCGTTCGGGCCGTCGAGCGTCGCACGCAGTACGACCCGCGCGTCAGCGACGCCGGCGGCGGCAAGCGTGTCGGTCGTGTTCCGGCGCACGGCGCGCGAAGCCGCGTGGACGCCCGCCGACGGCACGCTGCTCGAATTCGCGGAAGGGCAGCGCGTGGCCGTGCCGTCCGAATGCCGCTCCGGTTCGTGCGGCACGTGCGCGACGCGCGTGCTGTCCGGTTCGGTCGACTACGAGCAAACGCCCGATGCAGCGGTCGAACCCGGCTGCGCGCTGCTGTGCGTCGCGCGGCCCGCGGCAGGGGCCACGGAGCCGCTCGTGCTCGACCGCTGACGCCCCTGCGACATGCCGCCGCAGACGGCCTGCTGCGCGAAAAGCGCGCGCAACTGCTTCTTTTTTCGGATGCCGGTCGGATCGACGATAGCGTCAACCGATTCGATGAAAGGAGCCCATCATGAAACTGCTCGGCATGGTCCGCCTGGTCCTGTGGAGTTTCTTCGGCGTGCGCAACAGCAAGGCGCACGCGACCGATCTCGCGAACGCCAACTTCACGTTGCTGCCGTTCGTGGCGATCCTGCTCGCGCTGCTGGTCGGCGCGGTGATCTACGGCGTCGTGCATCTGGTCGTCGATCCGACCGTGACGATGCAGGGGTTCTGAGCGGCCCGGAAACCGCGAGCGGACGATATCGCCTGCTCGCGGTTTCCGTTGCTTGACCGGCGCGCGATCGCGCCGATCGTCGACGTTGCGTCGCATGACGGGCGGCGCGGCCGGATCGTCGCCGTTGCCGTGCCGCCCGAAGCGCTTTTCCCCGTTCCCGCCTTTCCCGCCCCCCGTTCCGCCGGATTCCACGGTCAATGCGCCCGCCCGGGGTAAAATGCGCGCCACGCCGCGATGTCGCGCGCGACGGGCAGGCCGCCGTTCCGACGAGAACGGCCGGCGCAAGGCCCGCCGCCCGCACCGGGGCGTTCGAAGCGTCCCCCGCATGACACGACCGCGCGATGCCGCCGGCCGCCCGCCAGTTCCCGACGAAGCCGTCGACAGCTGCGTCGGTGCCCGGCGCGTCACCTGAATCCGATGTCCCATCCTGCGTCTTCCTGACCGGCCGGCACGCGCGCGTGCCGAATCGTCCGATTCGCCTGATGAAAATCGTGTCGACGCATGCGTCCGGAGGAAGGGGCGGATGTATCCGCGGGAGCACGCGTCGCAGCTTCGTAACGGGTTTCGACAAGGTCGAGTGGCGAGTTTTCCATCCAGAACAATGACGGTGAATAGAACAACAGCGTTGCCCGCACGGCGGCGGCGCACGAAGGTCGGGCTCGGAGTCGGCCTCGGCATCACGCTTTTCGCGGCGCAGGCCGCCGCGGCACCCGGCGACGCGCCCGCACCGGACGCCGGCGCGGCCGGCAGCGCGACGCTGCCTGCCATCACGGTGAGCGGCGAGCGCGGCAGCACGCTGCGCGCGCGCGAAGCCTCGGTCGCGGGGCTGGACGACGCGCCGCTGCGCGACACGCCGGCGTCGGTGAACGTCATCACGCGCGCGCTGATCGACGACCAGCAGGCGAAGCGGCTGAGCGACGTCGTGCGCAACGACGCATCGGTCGTCAACGACTACGCGCCGGTCGGCTATTTCGAAGGCTTCGCGATCCGCGGCTTTCCGGTCGATCTCGCGAGCGCGATCCGGATCGACGGGCTGACGGTGTCCGGCGAGCAGAACGTGCCGCTCGAGAACAAGGAGCGCGTCGAGATCCTGAAGGGGCTCGCGGGTATCGACAGCGGCGTCGTCGCACCCGGCGGCGTGATCAACTTCGTGACCAAGCGCTCCGCGAACGTCGCGAGCGTGACGGGCGGCGTCGACAGCCGCGGCTCGACGTCGGCGGCCGTCGATCTCGGCCGCCGCTTCGGCCCCGACAATCAGTTCGGCTTCCGGATCAATGCCGCGAAGGAGAACATGCACTCCTACATCGACGGCACCAACGGGCGGCGCACGTTCGGCTCGATCGCCGCCGACTGGGACATCAGCCCGCGCGCGAGCCTGCAGCTCAACGCCGAATTCCAGCAGTGGATCCAGCGCTCGGCGCCCGGCTACCAGCTGCTCGGCGGCACCGTCGTGCCGTCGGTCAAGACGACGTCGAAGGCGCTCGGCACGCAGCCGTGGGCGAAACCGGTGACGACCGACGCGCTGAACCTGAACGCGCGCTTCGACTACCAGTTCAACGACGACTGGAAGGCCTACCTCGCCGCCGGCCGCAGCCGCACGATGATCGACGACAACAGCGCGTTCGCGTACGGCTGTTCTTACGCGGCGAGCTGCACGGCCGGCGCGACGTCGCCGTTCTTCTTCGGCGCGAACGGCGACTACGACGTCTACGACTTCCGCAGCCCCGGCGAATACCGGCGCAACGACGACCTGCGCGCGGTCGCGACCGGCAAGTTCGCGACGGGGCCGCTGCGGCACGAGCTGACGCTCGGCGTGAGCGTGCAGCGGCGCGTCGTGCACATGGCCGACGCGGTGTACGACTACGTGGGCAGCGAGAACGTCTACGGGCCCGACGTGACCTTCTCGCCGTCGCCGAATTCGCCGGGGCCGTCGTATCCGCGCCTCGACGCGTGGCAATACGGCGTGTTCGGGCTCGACCGCATCAGCATCGGCGAACACTGGCAGGTGCTCGCGGGCGGCAAGGAAGTGCTGCTGCGCCAGCGCAGCTGGAGCAGCCTCGACGGCGACACGACGCGCACCGACCGCTCGGTGTTCCTGCCGCAGGTCGCGCTCGTCTACAAGCCGGTGAACGTGCTGTCGCTGTATGCGTCGTACAGCAAGGCGCTGTCGCTCGGCGATCAGGCGCCGGTACGCGCGACCAACGCGTATGCGTTCCTGCCGCCCGTCGAATCGCACCAGTTCGAGGTCGGCGCGAAATACGACTGGCTCGACCGGCTGAGCCTCACGGCCGCCGTGTTCTCGATCAGCAAGCCGTTCCAGTTCGCCGACCCGGATCCGTCGGGCACGTCCTATACGTTCGTGCAGCGCGGCACGCAGCGGCACCAGGGGATCGAGCTCGGCGCGGCCGGCCGCCTGACCGGGCGGCTGGGGCTGACGGCCAGCGTCGCGGCGATTCGCGCTCGTGCGGTCGATTCGGGGTCGCCGACCTACGAAGGGCACCAGATCATCAACGTGCCGGCGTTGCGTGCGTCGCTGTATGCGGACTACGCGGTGCCGGGCGTCGCGGGCCTGAACGTGCTCGGCGGCGTCGAGTACAGCGCGGCGCGCAATGCGAACGAGGAAGGCACCGCGCGCGTGCCGTCGTGGTTCGTGTTCAATCTCGGCGCGCGCTATACGACGAAGATCGGCGGCCATCGCACGGTGCTGCGCGTGTCGGTCGACAACCTGTTCAACAAGTTCTACTGGCGCGACGCGGGCGAGCAGCAGGGCGATGCGTACCTGTTCCCGGGGGCGCCGCGCACCGCGCGCGTGTCGTTGACTTATGATTTCTGACCGTCCGGAACCGGCCGCGTGATGCGCCGCCCCGGCAGCTAACCAGGAGAGCACAGACGATGTCCCCACTCGAAATCGCCGGCGTGATCGTCAGCGCGCTCGCGATCTGGCTGACCGCGAAGCGCCGCATGCTGTGCTGGCCGGTCGGGCTCGCGTCGGTCGCGCTGTACGGCTGGATCTTCTTCGATGCGAAGCTGTATTCGGACATGCTGCTGCAGGGCGCATTCGCGGTGCTGCAGGTGTACGGCTGGCAGCGCTGGCTCGCGCAGCGCGCGAGCGAGGCCGACGGCGGCGCGGCGCCGGCCGGCGACGTCGCGCCCGTCACCGGCGTGCGGCCGCTCAAGATGCTGCCCGACCTGATCGCGGCGATCATCGGCAGCGCGCTGCTCGGCGGCATGATGGCGCGCTGGACCGATGCGGCGCTGCCGTTCGTCGATGCGTCGCTGACCGCGTTCAGCCTCGTCGCGCAATACTGGACCGCGCGGCGCTACATCGCGTCGTGGGGGCTGTGGATCGTCGTGAACGTCGTGTACGTCGGGATGTTCGTGTTCAAGGAACTGTATCTGACGGCCGGACTCTATGCGCTGTTCATCGGGCTGGCCGTCGTCGGCTGGCGCGACTGGAGCCGCACGGCCGCTGCGTTGCGCGCGGCAGCCGGCGGCGCACTGGCGTCGGGCGGCGGCGCACGCTGATTCACGCACGGATTCAACGACGGAGCAACATCGGTCATGTCATTCCCACTCGAGCCGGACGGCCCCCTGTCGCGTGACGTCGCGCCGCCGCAATTCGGCGTCGACGGCGAGCAGGCCGAACGCGACTGGCCGCTGATGACGTACGACGAGGTGGCGGCCGTACTCGCGCGGATCGACGGCGCGGGCGAGCCGGCGCGGCTCACGTGGCACAGCCCGCGGCAGTTCGCGGCGGCCGTGCTCGTGCGGATGGCGGACGGGCGCGGGCTGTTCGTCAAGCGTCA
Source organism: Burkholderia arboris (assembly GCF_902499125.1). Classification (GTDB taxonomy): domain Bacteria; phylum Pseudomonadota; class Gammaproteobacteria; order Burkholderiales; family Burkholderiaceae; genus Burkholderia; species Burkholderia arboris. The sequence goes on along the minus strand of NZ_CABVPX010000011.1, from coordinate 10,619 downwards.
TCACGTGAGCCTGCGCGATGTCGCGGGGCTCGAGGAAGAGCATCGTTTCATCGCGCATCTGCGCGAACGCGGCATCCCCGTGGTGGACGTGCTGGCCGATCGCAACGGCGCGACCGCGTTTGCGTCCGGCGACTGGACCTACGAGGTGCACGTGCTCGCGCCCGGCGTCGACCCGTATCGTGGCGTGATGTCGTGGCAGCCGTTCACGCATCCTTCGCACGCGTACGCGGCCGGCCGCGCGCTGGCCGAACTGCATCGCGCGTCGGCCGGTTACGACGCACCCGCGCGGCCCGTCCGCACGCTGCTGTCGAGTTTTCGCGTGCTGTCGTCCGCCGATCTGGCGGGCGCGCTCGAACGCTGGGTCGATGCGCAGCCGCTGCTCGTGCGCGCGCTCGGTTCGCGCGACTGGTGCGGCGACGTGGCCGACGCGATCGGCCCGTATCACGCGCGCCTCGTGCCGCTGCTGCCGGCGTTGCCGCCGCTGTGGACGCATGGCGACTGGCATGCGTCGAACCTGCTGTGGACGGGGGCGGAACCCGGCGCGCAGGTGCGCACCGTGCTCGATTTCGGCTTGTCGGATCGCACGTGCGCGGTGATGGACCTCGCGCTTGCGATCGAGCGCAATACGGTCGACTGGATGGCGCCGGCCGATGCGCGGCGCATCGAATACGAACAGATCGACGCGCTGCTCGACGGCTACGAATCGCTGGAACCGCTGAGCGACGACGCGTACGCGGCGCTGGTCGCGTTGCTGCCGATCGTGCATACGGAGTTCGCGCTGTCGGAAGTCGCGTATTTCGGCTGCATCATCGATGCGCCGGCGATCGTCGACATCGCGTACGACGGCTACCTGATCGGGCACGCGCGCTGGTTCGGCGAACACGACGGGCGGCAACTGCTCGACTGGCTCGTGCAACGCAGGCGCGCGAAGCAACGCATCACCTGATTCGCGCGAGGGGGCGTGCGGCCTGCGCGTGTCGAATCCCCGGCTCTCTGCTGTCTTTCGTGCGGCCGTCGCGCCGCACGCGCACCGAATCCTCCCGATCGTCAATGCGGGGCGCCGTCCCCTCAGGGCATTGCACGTCTGCGTGCGATTGCGCCCGACATGACGGAAATATCATCTTCGCCTCATGTTCGCACTGCGGCCCGACCGTAGCATCGGTCGCAAACCGTTACCGCAGAACCGAACATGCTCAAGCTCTCTCTCGCCGTGGCCGTCGCCTTCGCGATGGCCGCGACGGCTTATGCGCAGCCGTCGCTGTCGCCGGGGCCGGCCCCGGCTGCAGCAGGCAGCGCAACGCCGACCGGCGCACCGCCATCCGGTGCGCTTTCCCCCCCGTCATTGACGCTTCCCGATGCGCTCGCGGTTGCGGCCCGGAACAATCCGGCGCTGCGTGGCGCACGCGCGGACGTTGACGCGTCGGCCGGCGCGCTGATGCAGGCCGGTGCCCGCCCCAATCCCGAGGTGTCGTTCCTGCAGGAAGGCTTCAGCCGCGCCGAACGCACGTCGACCGCGCTGATCAACCAGACCATCGAGCTGGGCGGCAAGCGCCGCGCGCGGCTCGACGTCGCGTCGTACGGCCGCGAGTCGGCCAGCGCGTCGCTCGACGAGCAGGGCGCCGCCGTGCGCGCCGACGTGATCGCCGCGTTCTACGGCTTGCTCGCCGCGCAGCGGCAGCTTCAGGTGACCGAGGAATCGGCCGCGATCGCCGCGCGCTCCGCGGATCTTGCGGGGCGCCGCGCGCAGGCCGGCAAGGTGTCGCCGGTCGAGGCGACCAAGGCGCAGGTGGCGGCGGCCGGTGTGCAGATCGAAGTCGTAACCGCGCGCGGCCGGGTCGAGGTTGCGCGCGAGAAGCTGAACGCGGTGATGGGCGAAGCGCGCGGCGACCGGCTCGCGGTGCAGGGCGACCTGGAAGCCGTGCCGCCGGTCGAGCCGCTGTCCGCGCTGACCGCGCAGCTCGACGATTCGCCGCTCGCGCGGGTCGCTCGCGCCGAGATGCTGCGCTCGAACGCAGCCGTGTCGCTCGAGCGTGCGCGGCGCATTCCGGACGTGACGGTCAGCGCGGGCGTGAAGCGCGTGACGACCGGCGGCGTCCCCGACAACCAGGCCGTGGTCGGCGTATCGATCCCGATTCCGCTGTTCAACACGAACCGGGGCGCGCTGCTCGAGGCGACGCACAAGGCCGAGCGCGCGAACGCCGATCTCGATCGCGAACGCACGCGCCTGCGGCTGGCGCTCACGCAGGCCTACGCGAACTTCGAGGCCGCCGAGCAGGAAGCGCAGCGGCTGAAGTCGGACATCCTGCCGGCCGCGCGCCTCGCGCTCGATGCCATGTCGCGCGGCTACGAACTCGGGAAGTTCAGCTTCCTCGACGTGCTCGACGCGCAGCGCACGCTGTTCCAGGGGCAGTCGCAATACGTGCGCGCGCTCGCGGACGTCCATTCGGCCCGCGCCGATATCGGCCGGCTGGTCGGCACGCCGCTCGCGGCCGTCGCGCAATAAGCGCCCCTCTTACCTGAAGGATCATCATGTCACGCAGCAGAATCTTCGTTATTGCGGCGGCCGTGCTCGGCGGCGCAGGGATCGTGATCGGCGCGCTCGCCGTCACGCGGGGCGGCGGCGGCACGTCGGCGCCAGCGGGTGCCGAAGCCGCGCAACCCGCCGATGGCGCCGGGGCGCGCGGGGGCGTCGTGCTCAAGCGCGGCAAGCTGTCCGTCGAGATCGTGATGACGGAAAAGCCCGGCGACGCACGGCTCGTCGTCTATCCGTTCGTCGACGGCAAGCCTGCGACCAAGGCCGTGACCGTGTCCGGCACGCTGGTGCGGTACGACCGCACCCACGAACCGTTGCGTTTCGACGCGGCAGGCCAGAAGTTCGTGTCCGCGCAGTCGATCGCGAAGCCGCACGTGTTCGACGCGACGATCGACGTGAAGGCCGGCAACGACGCCGCGTCGTTCCCGTTCGCGCGCGCCGACGGCGCGATCGCGCTGACCGACGCCCAACTGGCGACGTCGAAGATCGCGCTCGCGAAGGCCGGCCCTGCGCAGATCGCGACGCCGTTCCAGCTGCCGGGCGAGATCAAGTTCAACGAGGACCGCACTGCGCACGTGGTGCCGCGCGTGGCCGGCATCGTCGAGCAGGTGTCGGTATCGCTCGGGCAGAACATCGCGAAGGGGCAGGTGCTGGCCGTGATCGCGAGCACCGATCTGGCCGACCGCCGCAGCGAACTGCTGACGGCCGAGCGCCGGCTGTCGGGCGCGCGGGCGACCTACGAGCGCGAACGCACGCTGTGGAAGGAGCGCATCTCGGCCGAGCAGGACTACCAGCAGGCACAGGTGCAGCTGCGCGAGGCCGAGATCGCCGTGCAGAACGCGCGGCAGAAGCTCGCCGCGCTGAACGCGCCGGTCGGCGCGGGCGCGCTGAACCGCTACGAGCTGCGCGCGCCGTTCGCGGGCACGGTCGTCGAGAAACATGCGACGCCCGGCGAGGCGATCGCCGCCGACGCGAGCATGTTCGTGATTTCCGACCTGTCGACCGTGTGGGCCGAGATGGCCGTACCCGCGCAGCGATTGAACGACGTGCGCGTCGGCCGCGACGCGACCGTCAGTGCGACCGCGTTCGAATCGCGTTCGAGCGGCCCGATCGCGTACGTCGGCTCGTTGCTCGGCGAACAGACGCGCACCGCACCGGCGCGCGTCGTGCTGCCGAACCCGGACGGCGTGTGGCGCCCGGGGATGTTCGTGAACGTGTCCGTCGACGCGGGCAAGCAGGGCGTGCCGCTGGCGGTGGCAAGCGACGCGCTGCAGGACGTCGACGGCGCGCCTTCCGTGTTCGTGCGTTCGCCGAAGGGGTTCGTCGCACAGGCGGTCGAAACGGGGCGGCGCGACGAGCGCGCGACCGAAGTGCTGAAGGGGCTCAAGCCTGGCCAGGAATATGCGGCGTCGAACAGCTTCGTGCTGAAGGCGGAACTCGGCAAGGGGAGCGCGGAACATGAATGAGCGTGACGTGTGCGCCGTTGCCCGGCTCGCGGCCCGGTATGCGGCCCGCTTTCCGGCTCGCCGTGTGACCGGCCGGGCGGCTCGTCCGGTGCGGCCGACCGTTCCCCGTTTCAAGGAATCCCGACATGTTTGAGCGCCTGATCCGCTTTGCGATTGCGCACCGCTGGCTCGTGATGCTGGCGATCGCGGCCGTGGCCGCGCTGGGCGTGTTCAGCTACCAGCGGCTGCCGATCGACGCGGTGCCCGACATCACGAACGTGCAGGTCCAGATCAACACGTCCGCGCCGGGCTATTCGCCGCTCGAAGCCGAACAGCGCATCACCTATCCGGTCGAGACCGTGATGGCCGGGCTGCCGGGCCTCGAGCAGACGCGCTCGATTTCGCGCTACGGGCTGTCGCAGGTCACCGTGATCTTCAAGGACGGCACCGACATCTACTTCGCGCGGCAGCTCGTCAACGAACGCATCCAGGAAGCGAAGGACAAGCTGCCCGCCGGCATCGCGCCCGCGATGGGGCCGACGTCGACGGGCCTCGGCGAGATCTACCTGTGGACCGTCGAGGCCGATGCCAACGCACGCAAGCCCGACGGCACGCGTTATACGGCGGCCGACCTGCGCGAGCTGCAGGACTGGGTCGTCCGGCCGCAACTCCGCAACGTGCGCGGCGTGACCGAGGTCAACTCGATCGGCGGCTACGTGAAGGAATACCGCGTCGCGCCGAACCCGGCAAAGCTGATGTCGTACGGGCTGACGCTCGCCGACGTCGTGCGCGCGCTGGAGCGCAACAACGACAACGTCGGCGCCGGTTACATCGAAAAGCGCGGCGAGCAGTATCTCGTGCGGGTGCCGGGCCAGGCGCGCACCGTCGACGACATCGCGAACATCGTGCTGACCAACGTCGGCGGCGTGCCGGTGCGGATGAAGGACGTCGGCGCGGTCGACATCGGCCGCGAACTGCGCACGGGCGCCGCGACGTCGAACGGCGAGGAAGTCGTGCTCGGCACGGTCTTCATGCTGATGGGCGAGAACAGCCGGACGGTGTCGAAGGCCGTCGCCGCGAAGATGGAGGACGTGAACCGCACGCTGCCGGCCGGCGTGAAGGCGATTCCCGTGTACGACCGCACGGTGCTCGTCGAGAAGGCCGTCGCGACGGTGAAGAAGAACCTGCTCGAAGGCGCGATCCTCGTGATCGCGGTGTTGTTCCTGTTCCTCGGCAACATCCGCGCCGCGCTGATCACCGCGCTGGTGATTCCGCTGTCGATGCTGATGACCTTCACCGGCATGGTCAATGCGAAGGTAAGCGCGAACCTGATGAGCCTGGGCGCGCTCGACTTCGGGATCATCGTCGACGGCGCGGTGGTGATCGTCGAGAACTGCGTGCGGCGGCTCGCGCATGCGCAGTCGGCGGCCGGACGGCCGCTCACGCGCGACGAGCGTTTTGCCGAAGTGTTCGGCGCATCGCAGGAAGCGCGGCGTGCGCTGATCTTCGGGCAACTGATCATCATGGTCGTGTACCTGCCGATCTTTGCGCTGACCGGCGTCGAGGGCAAGATGTTCCACCCGATGGCGATTACCGTCGTGATGGCGCTCGCGGCCGCGATGGTGCTGACCGTCACGTTCATTCCGGCGGCCGTCGCGCTGTTCATCGGCGAGCGTGTCGAGGAGAAGGAGAACCGGCTGATGGGCTGGGCGCGGCGCGCGTACGAACCCGTGCTTGCCGCGTTCATGACGCGCCCGGCGCGCGTGATGATCGGCGCGGGCGCGATCGTGCTGGTCACGCTCGGGTTGGCGACGCGGCTCGGCAGCGAGTTCATCCCGAGCCTGAACGAAGGCGATCTGGCCGTCTCCGCGCTGCGGATTCCCGGCACGAGCCTGTCGCAGTCGGTGGAGATGCAGAAGTCGATCGAGAAGACGCTGAAGGCGCGCTTCCCCGAGATCGAGCGCGTATTCGCGCGCACCGGCACGGCCGAGATCGCGGCCGACCCGATGCCGCCGAACCTGTCGGACGGCTACATCATGCTGAAGCCGGCCGACCGGTGGCCCGACCCGAAGAAGCCGCGCGACCAGCTCGTGCGCGAGATCGAGGAAGCGCTCGCCGAGCTGCCGGGCAACGCGTACGAGTTTTCGCAGCCGATCCAGCTGCGGTTCAACGAGCTGATCTCGGGCGTGCGCAGCGACGTCGCGGTGAAGATCTTCGGCGATGACATGGCCGTGCTGAACCAGACCGGCGAGCAGATCGCGGCCGCGCTGCAGAAGGTGCCGGGCGCATCGGAGGTGAAGGTCGAGCAGACCACGGGCCTGCCGGTGCTGACCGTCAACCTCGATCGCGACAAGCTCGCGCGCTATGGCGTGAGCGTGGCCGACCTGCAGGACTCGGTGGCCGCGGCCGTCGGCGGGCAGAAGGCCGGCACGCTGTTCCAGGGCGACCGCCGGTTCGACATCGTCGTGCGGCTGCCCGACGAGCTGCGCTCGGACATCGAGGCGATCAAGCGGCTGCCGATCGCGCTGCCCGCGCCGGCCGCCGGCGCCAGCGCGCCGCTCGCCGCGGCCCCGTACGTGCCGCTGGCTGAACTCGCGACGATCGATGTCGCGCCGGGCCCGAACCAGATCAGCCGCGAGGACGGCAAGCGGCGCGTCGTCGTCAGCGCGAACGTGCGCGGCCGCGACGTCGGCTCGTTCGTCGCCGATGCGCGCGAGCAGCTGCAGCAGGACGTGCGCGTGCCGGCCGGCTACTGGGTGTCGTGGGGCGGGCAGTTCGAGCAGCTGCAAAGCGCGAGCGAGCGCCTGAAGCTCGTCGTGCCGCTCGCGCTGTTCATGGTGTTCGTGCTGCTGTTCGTGATGTTCAACAACGTGAAGGACGGGCTGCTCGTGTTCACCGGCATTCCGTTCGCGCTGAGCGGCGGCGTCGTGTCGCTGTGGCTGCGCGGGATTCCGCTGTCGATCACCGCGGCGGTCGGCTTCATCGCGCTGTCGGGCGTGGCCGTGCTCAACGGTCTCGTGATGATCTCGTTCATCCGCAACCTGCGCGACGAAGGGATGCCGCTCGACGCTGCCGTACACGACGGCGCGCTCACGCGGCTGCGGCCGGTGCTGATGACCGCGCTCGTCGCGTCGCTCGGCTTCCTGCCGATGGCGTTCGCGACCGGCACCGGCGCCGAGGTGCAGCGTCCGCTGGCGACGGTCGTGATCGGCGGTATCCTGTCGTCCACGGCGCTGACGTTGCTGGTGCTGCCGGTGCTGTACCGTGTCAGCCATGCGGTGTCGTGGCGTGCGGCGTTCCGCGGCGGCCTCGGCGCCGGTCTGCTGCGCCGGCTGGGTTTCTTCAAGGGTAATGCGTGATGCGAATTCTGATTGTCGAAGATGAACCGAAGACGGGCGCGTACCTGCGCAAGGGCCTCACCGAGGCCGGCTATGTCGTCGACTGGGTCGAGGACGGCATCACGGGCCAGCACCAGGCGGAGACCGAGGAATACGACCTGCTCGTGCTCGACGTGATGCTGCCCGGCCAGGATGGCTGGACGCTGCTGCAGAACCTGCGGCGCAGCAAGTCGACGCCCGTGCTGTTCCTCACCGCGCGCGATGACGTCGGCGATCGCGTGAAGGGGCTCGAGCTCGGCGCCGACGACTATCTCGCGAAGCCGTTCGACTTCGTCGAGCTGACCGCGCGCATCAAGTCGATCCTGCGGCGCGGCCAGCCGCGCGACTCGAACACGCTGCGCGTGGCCGATCTCGAACTCGACCTGACGCGCCGCAAGGCCACGCGGCAGGGCGACACGATCCTGCTGACCGCGAAGGAATTCGCGCTGCTGTGGCTGCTGATGCGCCGCGAAGGCGAGATCCTGCCGCGCGCGACGATCGCGTCGCAGGTGTGGGACATGAACTTCAACAGCGACACGAACGTCGTCGATTCGGCGATCCGGCGGCTGCGCTCGAAGATCGACGATGCGTACGAACCGAAACTGATCCACACGGTGCGCGGCATGGGCTACGTGCTCGAAGCGCGCGGCGGCGCGGCCGCATGATCGCGCGCCTGCTGCCGCGCACGCTGCGTGGACGCCTGACCGCGCTGATCATCCTGTCGACGTCGGTGATCCTCGCGTCGAGCGGTGTTGCGCTGTACGAAGCGCTGAGCAACCGTGTCGAGACGACGGCGGCCGAGCAGATGGCCGGCATTTCCGCCGCACTGGGCGCGCACCTGGCCGAAGCGCGTAGCACGGCCGACGTCGCGCGCAACACCGACATCTGGATCGACCAGCTGCATGGTCATCCGAACATGGATCTCGCGATCTTCGATGCCACGGGCATGCGCCTCGTCGGTACGCCCGGCTTCCGCCCGTATGCGCCGTTGATGTCGCTGGATGCCGGGCGTGTGCCGGTCGGCGTCGCGCCGCCTGGCGCGCGGCACCAGTATCTGGTGACGAATGTGCCGCTGGCCGGCGCCGGGGTGGGGGCGGGCGGGCCCGTGGTGCGCGTCGCGGTGCAGTACGACCGCAGCGCCGACGTGCTGCTGCTGCGCACGCATGCCTATACGATCGTCGTGATCGAGGTGTTCGGCGTGGTGCTCGCGGCTGCGATCGCGTACGGCATCGCGGCGCTCGGGCTGAGCCCGCTGCGGCGGTTTGCGGCGCGTGCCGAGCAGATGTCGACGAGCCGGCTGGCGCATCCGCTGCCGGAACTCGATACGTCCGGCGAGCTGAAGGAACTCGAGCATGCGTTCAACGGGATGCTCGCGCGGCTGAACGAATCGTTCACGCGGCTGAGCCAGTTCTCGTCGAATCTCGCGCACGACATGCGCACGCCGCTCACGAACCTGCAGGCGGCCGCGCAGGTCGTGCTGTCGCAGCCGCGCAGCGCGGAGGAATACCGGAACGTGATCGAGTCGAGCATCGACGAATACCAGCGGTTGTCGCGGATGATCGAGGACATGCTGTTTCTCGCGCGCTCGGAGCAGGCCGGCACGTCAATCGGCGTGCGGCGCCTGAATGCGGCGCAGGAGGCGGAGCGGGTGGCCGGCTACTACGAGCCGCTGGCGGAGGACGAGGGCGTGACGGTGAAGGTGGACGGCCACGCGTGGGTCGATGCGGATCTGACGCTGTACCAGCGCGCGCTGAGCAACCTGCTGTCCAATGCGCTGACCTATGCGCCGCGCGGCAGTGTCGTGACGATCGACTGCGTCGAGCAGGGCGGCGCGACGACGATCGCCGTGTCGGATACGGGGCCCGGCATCGCCGCGGAGCATGTCGGGCGGATTTTCGAGCGCTTCTACCGCGTCGATCCGTCGCGGCACAATTCGGCGTCGGGCACGGGGCTCGGCCTCGCGATCGTCCGGTCGATCATGGACAATCACGGCGGCGAATGCGGCGTCGACAGCGATCCCGGCCGCCGCACGACGTTCTGGCTGCGCTTTCCGCGCCGGCCGGCCGAGCCGGACCGGCCGGCGGCCATCCGCACCTGACAGCGCGGGCGGTGACGCCCGCGCGTTCGCCGCGATGCGGCCACGCGCGGCGCGCTGTCCGCGATCGGGTGGCCGGGCATCATTGCCGCGCGGTCAGGTTGTCGTGGTTGTCGGTTTGCGGCTTCTTCTCGCCGCCATGCACCGAAATCCCGTGAAGCTCCTTGTTGCGCGCGACGATCTCGCCGGTCGGCGGGTATTGCGTCTTGCTTGTCGGCACGACGCCGTCGTGCTGCGCCTGCTTCAGCTCGTTGACGACCTGCGTGCGGCTCTTGCCCTGCGTTTGCGTTTCCGCGAACGCGGCCTGCGTGGCCATGCCGAGCGACAGCGTGGCGGTGACGAACAGTGCTGCGAGTTTTGCCGTTTTCATCGAATGCTCTCCTTGATCAGGCCGCCGGGTGGCGAACCATGGACCCAGTATGCGAAAGCCGCCGTGCGTCATCGTGATCGCGAGATGAAAAAACCGTCAGATTGCGCAAGCCGGCAGCGCGCCGTTGAGACACGACCGACATGACGCAACCGTCATGTTCGCGTCATGGGCGCGATGGGCGGGCAGGGGAACATGAAGTCTGCCATTGGCCGCCAGGGCCGACGGCATTCGCGCCGTTCGCGACAGCAGCATGGAAAGCGGGCGACCCCGTTCAGACTTTCATCCCGGACCGAAAAGTGGATCGTCCCGCCATCCGTTTAGCCTTGATCGCAGTCCTGATCGTCCCGTTGTTCGCGGGCTGTGCATCGACACGTTCCGGCACCCCGGCGGCCGCGCCCGCCGCGGCGCGCAAGACGGTGCCGGCCGACCTCATGCCCGGCGAGCAGATCGACTATGCCGGCCACCGCTGCGGCAATCCGAACCTGTACGTGAAAACGCATACGTGCCTGTTTCCGCAACGCATCGGCACGCCGTGATCGCGTCGCGGGCGGTCAGTCGGCGCTCAGTGTCCGCATTCCCGGCGATGATCGTCCAGCAGGTGCCGGATCGTGCGGGTCGACGGATCGCTCGCGTGCAGGCTTTCATCCAGTTTCGCGAGCGTGATGAGCGCCTTCCACAGCGCCCAGCCGCGTCCGCGCGCCCAGGTGGCGGCTCGCGACGCAAAAAAAAGGTTCATCGAGGATTACCGGGGAACGCGGCGCGGATCTTGAGGAAGAAATATTCCTCGTCGCGGTACCCG
>NZ_CABVPX010000010.1 GCF_902499125.1 Burkholderia arboris | reverse complement strand
CGCAGCGCGGCGGCGCGCACGCCGCACGGGCCGGCGAGCACCGCGAGCGGCAGCGGCTCGCCCGCGCGCACCAACCAGTCGGGCGCGGCGAGCCAGGCCAGCGGCTCGGTAAACAGCAGCGTGCCGTCTTCGCGCGGCGGATCCTCGCCCGGTTCGTGCCGCACGATCACGGCATCGAGCCGGCGTTCGTCGTATTGCGCGAGCAGGCCGGTCGACGTTCCGAGATGCATTTCCAGCGACAGCCCGGGATCCTGCCGGTGCAGGCTCGTGAGCACGGCCGGCAGGTCGGGCACCGCGACGTGCTCGCTGACGCCGAGCGACAGGCGGTAAGTGCCCGCCGAGATCGCGCCGAGCGCGTGCTCGTGCGCATCGAGCAGCGCGCGGGCGGCCGGCAGGAAATTCTCGCCGTCCGCCGCCAGCTTGACGACGCGCGGCGTGCGCGCCAGCAGCGGTTTGCCGAGGTGGGCTTCCAGCCGCTTCAGCTTCAGGCTGACGGCCGATTGCGTGGTGCCGAGCGCATCGGCGGCGCGCGTGAAGCTGGCGAGATCGGCGACCAGCACGAACGCGCGGACAGCATCGAGATCGAGTACTTTCATTTCAAGTGTAAATGAATGAAATATCCATCAATGACTGTTCATTATAGATCGGCGGGCCTAACCTGACGCTGTGTTTCCGTTCTTCAACGTTACCCACCGACAGGAGCAGGACCATGCCATTCACCCGTATCGCCGTCCGCGAAGGCAAACCGGCCGCCTACCGCGCGGCACTCGTCGACGGCGTGCAACGTGCGCTGGTGCGCACGTTCAACGTGCCCGAGGACGACATCTTCATGGTCGTCACCGAGCATGCGGCCGAGAACTTCGTGTATGGCCGCCATTACCTCGACATCGAGCGCAGCGACGATCTCGTGATCATCCAGATCACCGCGAACAACACGCGCACGCTCGAGCAGAAGCGGGCGCTGTACCGGGCGATCGCCGACAACCTCGCGGAGCAGCCCGGCGTGCGGCAGCAGGACGTATTCATCAATCTTGTCGAGGTGCTGAAGGAGAACTGGTCGTTCGGCCATGGGCTCGCGCAATACGCCGTTTGACCTGCGACAGGCCGACAGGGCCAGACCGTCGCCGGCACGTTTTTGCGACGTGTACTATGGAAGCTGCTTCACGGGCGACGCCGGCGCGGATGATGCGCCGGCGATCCTTCATGTGCAGGAGCTTCCATGTCGCGTGTGCTGGAAATCGTGTTGTCGCTGTCGCTGGAAGGGTGGCCGGTCAAGGCTGCGAGTCGCACCCGCGGCACGCAGCGCGACTTCGGCGCCGAACTCGTGCGCGCGTGGCGGATCTGCCCGCAGGTGCGGATGCGTCGCGGCCATGAGCGCGTGACGATCGAGCCATGCCAGATCGAGGAGGCCGAAACGAGCCCCGGCGCGAGCTGGTGGACGTGGGTCGAGTCGAACGCGCATGGCAGGCGGGTCGTCGCGTCGCGTACGAAGGCGTTTGCGCCCGGCGTCACCGAGCGCGAACTGTTCGACGCGGAGCATGCGGGCATCGTCGTCGCGATGCCGTTACCCGTACCCGTGACGACGACCGCGGCCGATGCCGATGCACCGGCAGACGAAGTCAATGGCGTCGCGCCTGAGGCCGCCGAGCCTCCGGCTGCGGGTGCGCAGCCCGAAGCGTCGGCGCTGCGCCTCATGAGCGAACGGCGGCGCGGGCGGTGGGCCGACGACAGCGGCGTCGTGGTCGAGATGACGCTCGACGACATCACGCTGACCGGCGGCGGCGAGCCGCCGCGCCGCTACGTCGAGCTGCGCCTTGCCGCACCCGACTGGGAAACCGTCGCCGCGCGCACGGCCGCGCTGCATGCGCTGTTCGCCGCGGCGCGCGAGCTGAGCGGCGCATGGCCCGCCTTCGTGCAGCTGACGAGCGTGATCGACCGCGCTTGCGCGGGCGAGCTTGCGGCGGCCGGGCTGGTCAAGGCGCGACTCGTCGACCTGACCGGCATCCGCACGCAACGCGGCGCGTTGTTCGCGCTGGCCGGCGACATCACCGCGCAATGGCTCGGCAACGAGCGTGGTGTGCTCGACCACGACGATCCCGAATTCGTGCACCAGATGCGTGTCGCGCTGCGCCGCCTGCGCACGCTGATGCGCTTTTTCCCGCGCTTTGCCGACCGCGCATGGCAGGACACGCTCGGCGCCGACCTGCGCTGGGTCGCCGCGCTGCTTGGCACGGTGCGCGACTGGGACGTGTTTTCGACCGAAAGCCTCCCTGCGCTGATCGCGGCCGACGGCGGTGACGGCGACTGGGACGGCACGCTCGATGCCGCCCGCGCGCAGTCCATGGCCGCGCGCGTCGAGCTGCGGCAAGCGCTCCATTCGGCCCGCTATGCGCGGCTGACGCTCGGCTGGCTCGAATGGCTGGGCACGCTGGCGCTGCCGGCAGCCGAAGGCGACGACGCACCGTCGCTGCGGCGTCACGCAACCAAGCGCGTGCGTCGGCTGTTCGGCCATCTCTACGCGTCGCCGTCGCTCACGTCGCTCGATACGGCTGCGCGCCATCAGGTGCGGATCGACGCGAAGCGGCTGCGTTACGCACTCGAATTCTTCGCATCGCTGGCGTCGCGCCGCACGCGCAACGAGACGGTCAAGACGCTGACGCGCGTGCAGGGCGTGCTCGGCGAAGCGAACGACACGATGGTCGCACTGCATCACCTCGAGCAGCTGGCGGCGCCGCCGTACCAGCTCGGCTTCGTGCGCGGCTACGGCGCGGCGCTCGAACAGCGCGCCGCGCGCGACGCCGAGACGCTGCTCGCCAGCCTGCGTCCGCCGAAGCTCGACGGCAAGCCGGGCTGAGCGGCGCGCGCTGACTATAATGGCCGCCCGTTTCCCGAAGGCATGCCGATGACCGACGCACCGCATTCTTCCTCGTCCGCCGAACCGCTCGAACTGGGCGGCGAGCTATGGTTGCGCGCCGGCGAACAGACGCTCGGCGGCGCGACGCGCATCGCGCTGCTCGCGGCGATCGGCGACACCGGCTCGATCACGCGCGCGGCGAAGGCCGTCGGCCTCAGCTACAAGGCCGCGTGGGATGCAGTCGACACGATGAACAATCTCGCCGGCGAACCGCTCGTCGCACGTTCGACGGGCGGCAAGGGTGGCGGCGGCACGACGCTGACGCCGCGCGCGACCTCGCTGATCGCCGCATTCCGCACGATCGAGCGCGAGCATCGCCGCTTCATCGAGGCCGCGAGCGCGGCCGTTGCCGGCTTCGACGTCGACTGGGCGCTGATCGGCCGGATCGGGATGAAGACCAGCGCGCGCAACCAGTTGTTCGGCAAGGTCGCGTCGATCGTGCGCGGCACCGTCAACGACGAGGTGACGCTCGTGCTGCCGGGCGGGCAAGCGGTCGTCGCGGTGCTCACGCACGAAAGCGCCGATGCGCTCGGTTTGCAGGAAGGGGCGGACGCCTGCGCGCTGGTGAAGGCGTCGTGGGTCGTGCTGGCGGTGGACGATGCCGACCTGAAGGTGTCCGCGCGCAACCAGCTGAGGGGCAGCGTGGAAGCCGTGGCGGCGGGCGCGGTGAACAGCGAGGTGACGCTGGCGCTGGATGGCGGCGGGACGCTGACGGCCGTCGTGACCAACGACAGCGTTCAGGCGCTGCAACTCGACGCCGGCCGTCGGGCGATCGCGCTGTTCAAGGCGTCGAGCGTGATTCTCGCGGTGACGGGCTGACGCAGCAGGCAGGGCGGCGCGCGTCGACAATCGTGTGACGGACGGGGCGAAGCCGGCATCGCACAGCGCGTGCACGGCGCCGGCTTCGTTTCCGCTTTCAGCTTATGCCGCTACGCGCGGCTTCTCTCAGGCTCCAACGTGCCTGCCACGACCACGGCCTCGCGCGCTCAGGTGACGCGCGTCGGCCACTCGGCGTGCGGCGGGGTCGCCTGCACGCGTCCTTCGCTCAGCTGCACGACCTGGTCGCCGAATGCGGCGACGTCGTCGGGGTCGTGCGAGATCAGCACCATCGGGATATCGAGCCGCGCCTGCAGTTCGGCGAGCTCGTGGCGCATGCGCTGGCGCATCGCGCCGTCGAGCGCCGCGAACGGTTCGTCGAGCAGCAGGATCCGCGGTTGCGCGACCAGCGCGCGCGCCAGCGCGACGCGCTGTTTCTGCCCGCCCGACAGTTGCGACGGATACTGCCCTGCGAGCGTTTCCAGGTCGAACGCGCGCAGCCAGTACGCGACTTCCGGCGGCACCGTCTTCGCGCGCGGGTTGCGCAGCCCCGACGTGAGCCCGAACGCGATGTTCTGGCGCACGTTCAGGTGCGGAAACAGCGCATAGTCCTGGAACAGGTACGCGACACGGCGGTCGCGGGTCGGCACGTCGATGCGGCGCGCGGCGTCGAACAGCGCTTCGCCGTTCAGCGTGATCGAGCCTTCGTCGGGCGACAGCAGCCCGGCGATCGCCTGCAGCGTCATGCTCTTGCCCGCGCCGGACGGCCCGAACAGCACGACGCGCTGTGTCGTCGCGGTAAACGACATGTCGAGCGTGAAGCGGCGCTCGGCGTTCGCGTAGGTCTTGCGGATGTCGACGACGAGGCTCATGCGGGCCTCCGCCGAAGCCATCCGGCCGTGGAACGGAAAGAACGGAGCATGTGCTTCATGTCAGTTGGCTCCGCCGGGCGCGCGACGGCACGAGCCAGCCGGTCGCGAGCAGCACGAGCACGCAGGTGATCGACGTCACCAGCACGAGGAAGTTGGCCGTGTTGTCGTCGCCGGCCTGCACCGCCGCGTAGATCGCGACCGACAGCGTCTGCGTGCGGCCGGGCAGGTTGCCGGCGATCATCAGCGTCGCGCCGAATTCGCCGAGCGCGCGGGCAAACGCGAGCAGCGCGCCCGCGAGAATGCCGCGCGTGGCGAGCGGCAGCGTCACGCGGAAGAACACCGCGACTTCGCCGAGCCCGAGCGTGCGCGCCGCGCGTTCCAGATGCGGATCGACGCCTTCGAATGCCGCACGCGCCGACTTCAGGATCAGCGGAAACGCGACGACCATCGACGCGATCACCGCGCCCTGCCACGTGAACACGAGTTCGATGCCGAGCCTGTCGAGCCACGCGCCGAACACGCCGCGCCGGCCGAGCAGCACGAGCAGGTAATAGCCGAGTACCGTCGGCGGCAGCACGAGCGGCAGCGTCAGGATGGAATCGACGACGTCGCGCAGCGGCGAGCGCCAGCGCGCGAGCACGAACGCGGCCGCGACGCCGAGCACGATGTCGAGCACGGTCGCCCAGCCGGCGACCTTCAGCGACAACAGCAGCGGTACCCAGGCGTCTTGCATCGCGATACGCTCACTTGCCAGCGGGCTTGAAGCCGAACGTCGACAGCACGGCCTGGCCCTGCGCCGACGCGACGAAGTCGATGAACGACTGTGCCTGCGCGGCGTGGCGGCTGTCCTTGACCACGGCGATCGGATAGGTGATGGCCGTCTTGGTCGGCACCGTCAGCGCAACTTTCACGCGGCCCGGCATGATCGCGGCGTCGGTGCCGAACACGAAGCCCGCGTCGACCTCGCCGCGCGCCACGTAGTCGAGGCTCTGGCGCACGTTGGCGGCCAGCACGCCCTTCGCGCTGACGGCATCCCACACGCCGGCCGCGCGCAGCGCGCCTTCGGTGTAGCGGCCGACCGGCACCGATGCCGGGTCGCCGTAGGCGATGCGCTTCACGCCGGGCGCGGTCAGGTCGTTCAGCGACGTCGGCGCGGCCGCATGGCCCTCCGCCGGCACGATCAGCACGAGCGAATTCGCCGCGAAATCGCGACGCGTGCCGGGCACGATCACCTTTTCGTCGGCCGCACGATCCATCGCCTTCTGGTCAGCCGACGCGAACACGTCGGCCGGCGCGCCCTTGGCGATCTGCTGCATCAGCACGTCCGATGCGCCGAAGTTGAACAGCACCTTGGTGTCCGGGTGCTGCTTCTCGTACGCTTCGCCGACGGCCTTGAATGCGTTCGTCAGGCTGGCGGCCGCCGACACGACCAGTTCGTCGGCGGCGGAAGCGGGTGCGCTGAATGCGATACCGGCAGCGGCAAGCGTGGCGATCGGCAGCAGGCGGAGCAGGGTGCGGCGAAGCGGACGGACGGTTGAGCGCATGGTGGATTCGTTTTTGAATGGGTGGAAACCGTAATCGTAATATAGGGCGGGTTATAACGCTCGACATACCGTTCATGCGACGGCGCGCATGAAATGGTCAGACCTGAAAAGGTGCGGCCGGGCGGCCCGTCACGTACGGAGCGTGTGCGTCGACGATTCGGTGCGCTGCAGCGACGACGGCTGCGATGCGGGATGGTAGTTCGGGTTGGCTTTCCAGCGCGCGCGGACGAACGGGCGCTCGTGGCCCGACAGTTGCAGCGCGACCTTGGTGACCCAGCGATGCGACGGCACGGTGATGCCGTGCAGCGCGACGGTGACGATCGCGAGGCTCGCGACGACCGCCGGCACCGACCAGCGGTGGGGCACCGCGCGCCACGAGCCGGCGATGAACGCGAGTGCGGCGATCGCGCCGACGATGCAGCCGGTGATCGATTCGGACGGCGAATGCGCGTCGAGCGCGACGCGCGACACGCCAACCGCGATGCCGGCCGCGAGCCCAAGCGCGATCCCGGCGATGCGCACCGGCGTGCGCGTGCGGATCAGCGCGAGGAAGATCGCGACCGGATACACCGACGTCGACAGCATCGCATGGCCGCTGAACCCGGTGAAATCCCACGCGCGGATGCCGATGCCCCAGCCGAGGAACGCGATCTTCGTGAGCGCCACCACACCGATCGCCGCCGCCAGCACGCCGAGCCATGCGGCCGCGCGCTGCCACGAGTAGCCGAGTGCAAGCCAGATGGCGATCGTGATCGCGAGCGGCAGGGTCAGGCCGGCGCCGCCGAACGCGGTGATCATGATCCACAGGTGAGACGACAGGTCGAACATCGGGAAGGGGACGAACGAAGGCGGGGAGAATGCTTAAATCAACGCGCGAGCCGGAAAGAACGACTACAACGGATACAAGCGGCGAAACACCAGTATAGCGCCGCGTATGCATGAGGCCCGTTTTTTGCGCCGCCGGGAACTATCCGCATGCAGGAAAAATCCCAGAAACAATGTTATGGTGCATTGCACAAAGTCGAACGATGCATCCATTGCGGCGCCTTCATGGCGCCCCTATTTTTCCTGACTGCGAGCCCGATCGATGACCAAAAGTCTGACCAAGGTGTGGCTGGGCGGCATGAAACGCATGCTGTCTCCGGCCGCGAAGCGCGCGGCGCGCGATGCGCAGCGCATCACACGCGACGCACTCGAGGTTGCGGCCTCTCCGGCCGTATCCGATCTGTCCCCGCCACGCGAATCGCGCGTGCGGCCGCGTGCCGCCGCGTGGGCGGCGGGCGAGTGGACGCGCGGAGAACATCCGATGGCGCCCGCGCTCGGGCGTCTCGTCCAGAATCTCGCATACGGCCTGTATGTGCCGCCGGGCCGCCGGCGCGGCGCGATGCCGCTCGTCGTGATGCTGCACGGCTGCCAGCAGTCCGTCGACGAATTCGTGCAGGGCACGCGGATGAATCTGCTGGCCGACAAACATGGTTTCGCGGTGCTGTATCCGGAGCAGTCGCTGCGCGCACACGCACATGGCTGCTGGCACTGGTATGAAGATACCGACCGCGCGGGCCGCGGCGAAGCGAACACGGTGGCGTCGCTGGTCGACGCGCTCGTCGACGCGCATGGTTTCGACGCGTCGCGTGTCTACGTCGCGGGGCTGTCGGCCGGCGCGGGTCTGGCGTCGCTTCTTGCACTGCACCATCCGGACCGCTTCGCAGCCGTGGCACTGCACTCGGGTCCCGCGTTCGGCGAGGCGAATTCCGGCATCGCCGCGATGGACGTGATGCGACGCGGCCTGCGGCAGAATCCGGCCGCGGTGGTCGATGCGCTGGTCGATGCGGCTGCGTATCCGGGCATGCCTGCGCTGATCGTCCAGGGTGACGGCGACCATGTCGTCGCGCCGAAGAATGCCGACCAGCTGACCGTGCAGTTCATGCGCCTGAACGGGCTGGCCGACGCCCGCGGCGCATTGCGCGGCGGCGAGCGCGTCGAGACGCGCGAAGCCGGTGCGCAGATCACCGACGTCTGCCGCGACGGCGAGCCGGTCGTACGGCTCTGTCATGTGAAAGGGCTCGATCACGCGTGGGCCGGCGGCGACGAAGCCGTGCCGTTTCATGCGGCGGTCGGCCCCGATGCAAGCGCGATGATCTGGGCTTTTTTCGAGGCGAATCAACGCACTGTGGCGACCGAACGACGCATCGGCTGATCGAGCTGGCCAAAGCCTAGGGTTTTCCCTATAATTCGGGAATACCCTAGTCAAAGAACCTTTGGATTGCGAGATCGACCATGTACCTGCTGAGCCACCTCTTCCTGATGCTGACCAAAAACGCTGAAAAGGCCTCGAAAGAGCGCGCCGAAGCGTACCTGGCCGATGCCACCGACATCTACGATCTCGAATTCCGCATGCGCAAGATCGATCGCGAAGCGGCGATGAACCGCCCGTACTCGATCGGCTCGCGCTAAGCAGCGCAGGCGGGCGCGCTAGCCCGCCGCTTCGACGAATCGCGCAAAAGGGCGCGTGCGGCATGTAGCCGCACGCGCCCTTTTTGCATGCGTGGTCCTGCGTCGCGTCAGATGACCGTCAGGCGGACCGGCACGTTGTTGCGCGTCGCGTTCGAATACGGGCACACGTGGTGGGCTTTTTCGACCAGCGCCTGCGCGTCGGCCTTGTCGAGCCCCGGCAGCGATACACGCAGCTCGACGTCGAGCCCGAAGCCGCCTGCGTCGTTCGGGCCGATGCCCACTTCCGCCGTGACCTGCGTATCGGCCGGCAGTGCCTGCTTGTTCTGGCCGGCGACGAATTTCATCGCGCTCAGGAAACAGGCCGAGTAACCTGCGGCAAACAGCTGCTCCGGATTCGTGCCTTCCGCGCCCGTGCCGCCGAGTTCACGCGGCGCGGCCAGCTTCACTTCCAGCTTGTTGTCGGCGGATACTGCGCGGCCGTCGCGGCCGCCCGTGCTCGTGGCGCTGGTCTTGTACAGAATGTTCATCGTGCAGCTCCTGTCGGGAAAAGGGGAAAAGCGGTCCGGTCAAACGGGATGTCGCCGGCCACGAAGAAAATATAGAACACAAATCATTAGTGTGCAAATGAAATTTTGAAGAAAAAGCCCGGCGATGCCGGGCCGATCGGTCGGCGCACGGGCTCAGCGTTCGTTGGCGGCCGACAGCGCGTCGCGCAACTGCTGGAGATCGGCGCGCAGCCTGACCAGGAATTCGGGTGTCTGCTGCATCGCGCAAAAGAGATCGGCGGGCACCGAGCGCGCGCGCTCCTTCAGCGCACGGCCTTCCGGCGTCACGCGCACGTTCACGACGCGTTCGTCGGCCGCGCTGCGCACGCGTTCGACGTATCCGAGCGCCTCCAGCCGCTTGAGCAGCGGCGTGACGGTGGCCGGATCGAGATCGAGCCGCGCGGCGATGTCCTTCACGGCGATGTCGTCGCGCTCCCACAGCACGAGCATCGCGAGATATTGGGGATAGGTCAGCGACAGCTTGTCGAGCAGCGGCTTGTACGCCTTCGTCATCGCGTGCGAAGTCGAGTAGAGCGCGAAGCACAGTTGCTCGTCGAGCGTCTGGGGCAGTGCGGGTGGGCGGTCCATGATTCCGGAGGCGCGACGGACGCGCGAACGATTTGTACGCAAATTATTTTGCGCGCAAAAGATCGGGTTGAACAGGGGCGCCCGGCGACGGGGCAGCCGGTGATCGATACGGGAAAAGGGGAGAGGCCGGAAGCGCGCCGGGAGACGACCCGGCGCGGTGAACGACATGACGGCCGGCGACGCGCGCCGGCCGGAGAGGCGTCAGCGGCCCGACGTGGTGGTCGTCGCGCCCGGTTCCTGTATGCCGAAGCAGCCGCGATAGGTCGCGTAGAACGAGCAGTACAGCATCGTGACGATGATGATCGTCACCGGCATCATGATCGTCAGCGCATACGCGCCGGCGCCGAGCGCCTGCAGCAGCAGCGACAGCGCGAGCGATGTGCCGAGCGCGACGGCGAACCACAGCACGCCGTACACGACGAACGCGCCGCGATTGCGCCAGCAGCTGACGACGCTGAAGAACAGCGCCTTCGCGGGCGGGACGTCATGCCACGCGACCAGCACCGGTGCGAACCAGAACAGCATCGCGACCGGCAGATAGAGCAGCGTCGCGAAGAACAGCGCGCCGAGCGTGCCTTGCGCGGCAAGCGTCTCCGGCGTCGCGTTCGCTTCGTCGGCCGCGCCCATCATCACGTGGAACAGCGCGCCGCCGTCGACGAACGACGAAGCCGCGAACACCAGCACCATCGATGCGACGTAGATCACGCCGAGCACGAGCAGCCGCTGGGTCGCGACGGTGCCGTACGAGCGGAAGCCGTCGACGAGGATCGTCGGCATCACGGTCTTGCCGGCCACCGTGTCGCGGCACGCGGCCATGAAGCCGACCGCGATGCCGGGAATGAACACCAGCGGCAGCGCCGAGCCGATCACGGGCACCATCGACACCAGCGTAATGGCGAGCAGGTACGTGAAGAACAGCGTGATGAACGCGAGCGGATTCCGGCGGAACAGCCAGATGCCTTGACGGAACCAGACATAGCCCGTTTTCGCGGGCACTTCGATCAGTTGCATGCGGTGTGGATCTCGGGAAGCGCGGGCGTATGCGCGATACGCTCACGCAGGATGCGTTCGAAATGGCCGGGGTCGTGCGGCTTGAGCATCTCGGCCGCGCGCGGCAGGTAGAAGTCGTACAGGCGCGACACCCAGAAACGGTACGCGCCCGCGCGCAGCATGTCGCTCCAGTGGCGGCGTTCCTCGGCCGTGAACGGCCGGACCGTCTGGTACGCGCGCAGCAGCGCATCGGCGCGGGCGACGTCGAGCACGCCGGTCGCGAGGTCGACGCACCAGTCGTTGACGGTCACAGCGACGTCGAACAGCCACTTGTCGCAGCCCGCGAAATAGAAGTCGAAGAAGCCGCCGAGCCGCACCGCGTGGCCGGTGCCGGGTGCCGCGTGCGCGAACAGCACGTTGTCGCGGAACAGGTCGCAATGGCACGGACCGGCCGGCAGCGCGGCGTAGTCGTCCGACGCGAAGAAGGCCGCCTGGTGCGCGAGTTCGCCTTCGAGCAGCGTGCGTTGCGTGTCGGTGATGAACGGCACGATCGCCGGCACGTTCTCCTGCCACCACGGCAGGCTGCGCAGGTTCGGCTGGTTGTTCGGATAGTCGCGCCCCGCGAGGTGCAGGCGCGCGAGCATCTGCCCGACCTCGATGCAGTGTTCGACCCCCGGCGCGAGTTCGGCCGCGCCGTCGAGCTTCGTGACGATCGCGGCCGGCTTGCCGTGCAGCTCGCCGAACAGCGCGCCGTCGTCACGCGGAATCGGATCCGGCACGGGTACGCCGTGGCCGGCCAGGTGGCGCATCAGGTCGAGGTAGAACGGCAGCTGTTGCGCCGAGAGCTTTTCGAAGATCGTGAGGACGTATTCGCCGCGCGTCGTCGTCAGGAAGAAATTGCTGTTTTCGATACCGGACGGAATGCCGCGGAACGCAAGCACGTCGCCCAGTTCGTAGTGGCGCATCCATTGCGCGAGATCGGAGTCGGAAACAGCAGTGAAAACGGCCATGCGGAATGCGTCAGGTCAGGGTGTCGGCACGCGGGCGGCGTGCATCGCGACAGCAGGTGAAGGGGCGGCGCGGCGCGATCGGCGCGGCGCGCCACGGAATCAGTAGCGCAGGTTCAGCGACGGCAGGCGCGTGATCGGGATGCCCGCGTCGTGCGGCTTCGGCGACGTGTCGGGCGTCGAGCTCATCTGGTAGCGCGTGCCGAAGTTCGACTTCACGTCGATCTCGACCGGTTTGCCGCGGTCGCGATACTCGGTGACTTCGGTGCCGTTCTTGCTCTTTTCGTGGAAGCTCGGCGTGCGGCGGATGTCGGCGAAGTCCACTTTCGACGTGACTTCGGCGCCCGGCCGGTTGATCTTGCGGAGATCGGGCAGGCCGGCGGCCTCGTTGGCCTCGGCCCGGGCCTGCGCGTCGGCGTCGGGCGTGCCGCCGGCGGCGTAAGCGGCGCTGGCGGCGGCAAACGCGGCGGCAGCGACGACGAGAATGAGCGGCTTCATGATGAGTCTCCAGTGAACCTAGCGATTTTAGCAAATACTGCGCGCCATCCGGCCCTGGCGTGCGCAGGGGCGGCCATGAGGGCGACCGGGTTCCGTGGTAATGTCGTCCGATCAGACGAGGTGATGAAAATGAAGAACGATTTGAGCCGCCGGCACCGAGTGCTGTCGCCCGAAAGCCCGTCGGTCGAGGCTTTCGACGATCCGATCGCCGCCGTTGCGCGGCTGTCCGCCATTTACGACACGAATACGGGGTTCCTGCGCGACGCCTTCGCGCGCTATCGCCGCCACGAACCGATCACCGAGCACGTGCGCGCGTGCTATCCGTTCGTGCGGATCCGCACCGACGTGAACACGCACGTCGATTCGCGCCGTTCGTACGGTTTCGTCGCAGGCCCCGGCGTATTCGAGACGACGGTCACGCGCCCCGATCTCTTCGCGAACTACTACCGCGAGCAGCTGCGCCTGCTGTCGAAGAACCATCATGTCAAGATCGAGATCGGCGTGTCGTCGCAACCGATTCCGATTCATTTCGCGTTTCCGGAAGGCATCCATCTCGAGGGCGAGCTCGACCGCGACCGCCTGCTCGCGATGCGCGACATCTTCGATACGCCCGACCTGTCGTACCTCGACGACCGCATCGTCAACGGCACGTTCGAGCCGGCGCCGGGCGAGCCGCATCCGCTCGCGCTGTTTACGGCCGCGCGCGTCGACTTCTCGCTGCACCGGCTGCGTCACTACACGGCGACGTCGCCCACGCACTTCCAGAACTATGTGCTCTACACGAACTACCAGTTCTACATCGACGAGTTCGTGAAGCTCGGCCGCACGGTGATGACGGAGAGCGACGACCCCGAGGTGCGCGCATACCGCAGCCAGTACAGCTCGTTTGTCGAGCCGGGCGATGTCGTCACGTACAACGCGAACCTCGGCAGCGAGCCGGCAGAGGGCGCCGCGCCGCCGCGCCTGCCGCAGATGCCCGCGTATCACCTGAAGCGCGCGGACGGCAGCGGGATCACGATGGTCAACATCGGCGTCGGTCCGTCGAACGCGAAGACGATCACCGATCACATCGCGGTGCTGCGCCCGCATGCGTGGGTGATGCTCGGCCACTGCGCGGGGCTGCGCAATACGCAGCGCCTGGGCGACTACGTGCTCGCACACGGTTACGTGCGTGAGGATCACGTGCTCGACGCCGACCTGCCGCTGTGGGTGCCGATCCCGGCGCTGGCCGAAGTGCAGCTTGCGCTCGAGCGCGGCGTGGCCGACGTCACGCGGCTGGAGGGGGTCGAACTGAAGCGCGTGATGCGTACGGGCACGGTCGCGAGCGTCGACAATCGCAACTGGGAGCTGCGCGACCATCGCGAGCCCGTGCAGCGGCTGTCGCAGAGCCGCGCGATCGCGCTCGACATGGAAAGCGCGACGATCGCCGCGAACGGCTTCCGCTTCCGCGTGCCGTACGGCACGCTGCTGTGCGTATCGGACAAGCCGCTGCACGGCGAGCTGAAGCTGCCGGGCATGGCCGACACGTTCTATCGCGGGCAGGTCGACCAGCATCTGCAGATCGGCGTGAAGGCGATGGAAATCCTGCGCACGAACGGGCTCGACAAACTGCATAGCCGCAAGCTGCGGAGTTTTGCGGAAGTGGCGTTTCAGTAACAAGCCATTGCGGTATAAGGCTCCCCGGACAATCTGGGGAGCCTTCGTGTCTAACATGAGCGCCAGTGTCAAACTTGCGCGCGTCAATGGGACTGGTTGGACACGTTCTACTTCGCGCGACTTCGTGTAGTGCGCCGTCATGCTTTCGGTCGTGTGGCCTGCCAGTGATTGCGCTGCCGCGGCTCCCCGCTGCCGCTTTAGATCGGTCAGCGCCTTCGCCCGCAGATCGTGGAAGTGCATGCCAATCAGGTGCAGCGGGTTCGGGGTGATCCCCCTCTCGTCGCAGTCTTTCTCGTAGGCCGATCGTGCGCGCTGGCACGCGCGCTTCCATCCTGAGTACGCGCCGATGTACGTGAAGCGGCCGCCGGCATGCGTGCAGATCACTGGCCCGATGGCGGTAATCTTCCCGCCGCGCGCCAGGTCGAGTGTTTCTCGCAGCTCGGGCGTCATCTCGATCAACAGGCGCACGCCGCTGCTGTTGACCGTCTTGCTCGGGTGAAACGAAATTCCCTCGTCGGACACGTTCTGCCAGTTGAGCGCGAGAAGATCGCCGATACGTTGAGCGGTCTGGTACGCCAGGTCGATCAGGCAGAGGATCGACCGTGCGGACGATGTCTTGTAGCCGGCACCGGAAACGATGGCCGCCCGTACTGCGTCCAGCTCGTCGTCCGTAATGTAGCGATCCCGCTTCTTTTCCCTGGCCGCGCTGATCTCGCGCGCGGGATTGCGGTCGCAAAGTCCGCGCCGAACAGCATGCATGAAGATCAGCGACAGCAATGCCTTGTGTTTGTTGCTGCTGCTCGGCTTGTCGTGGAAATGCTTGTCCAGAAACCGAGCGACGTCGGCCGGCCTGACGTCCTCGACTAGCCACTGGGGGCCAAACTCTTTCCGAATGAGGCCAATCATCTTGACGTAGTTGCTGCGAGTCTTCGGCGCATACGCCGGGCCATACGTCGACATCCCAGGGATCGCGGCGGAACAAGTCGCTGATGCCGATCTTCAGCTCGTTGATGCCCGGATCTTCGTTCGGTGCTTTGTAGTTTGTGCACACGGTCTGCTCCCTTTACGTTGTCGCATCAATCAAGGCGCGGGGCACTGTGCGGGGAAAACGTACGATAGGTTTGCACCTCGGCTGTTCTTCAGCGATCCGTTTCCGGTACGCCCTTCCGGCTCAAAATCAATTTCGATGCGTTCTCGACCAACAGACCACCTGGTCGCAACGATCGAGATGTAGCCGCCGCCTGGGCCGCTCCACGGCTGTTGCCTGACCTCGATAGTCGGTTGACTTCCGTATCTTCCAACCATCTCGCGCAGTTGGGGCACATACTCAGTGTCGAAGTCCAGTCCCCTGGTGTACGCGACAAGCCGTCCTTTGCAGAACGAGAAGTTCGCAGGACCCAGCTCCGTTAACTTGTCGTCCTGACCGTAGCGGGCTTCCATATAGACTCCGGCTACCGAGTTGCTTGGGGCAAGCTCCCAGCCCTGCCTACGGACGACAGTAACTACCTCGTTCACGCTCATTCCGGTTCGGAAACCGTCAACGTCAAACGCCGACGCCGAGACCGACGCCGTAGCAACCACCACGGCAAGAATTGGCTTTTTCATGTTCACCCCGTCTGCCGCTGACTCATCGCATTCACGACGCGATCACGCACATCCAGCGCATGGGGGACGTGAATTTGCTGTCCCCATTATGTCGCCCTGGCGCTGTCAATTGCACCGTATCGGGAATCGGTGCGTGCAGCTACACTGTATAAATATACAGGTGTTTGTGATGGGTAACGTACGATCAGGCTATGGCCTATTCATCCCGAAGCTCGACGGCCACCCGTGTTGGACTTGCGAGCACTGGAGCGGATACGTCGCGGGTAGCGACAGGACGGCCGTGTGCTTCCAGCCGGGCGCCGAGCACGTGCGCGCGATTGCGGTATCTGGCTGCGCATTCTGGGTCCGGGCGATCAGGCTGGATGAACTGACGGACGCGCAATGCGACGCGTTTGTGCAGCGATACCAGCCGGAATATCTGTTTCCGAAGCGCCCGCGCCCGCTGCGGAAATGAGCAGTCGGTCGGTAGCAAAAGGCCGCCAGGCACTTCGGTGCTGGCGGTTTTTTTTTTGCCTATGCCCGCGTATGGCCGTAGCAGGTTCACGCGCCCTCAGAGCGGCCTACCGCGCGGATGCGCGCCGCAGGTTCGCCGACATGCGGTGTGCCCATGGAGAGGCTGCTCACGCGCGCCAGGGGCCGCCTCGACGTGGCGGGTCGGGCCCTGATGAGGCTCACGCAGGCCCGGCGCGCGCAGTTGTGACCCCGCCCCACCTGCCCGCAAAATCGAGTGGTTTTTATGCACGCATGCACTGGCGGCTCGGGGCCGGCCGGCGCGGGCCGCGCGGCGGTCGGCGGCCCGATGCTTCTATGCGCCTTTATGCACCGTGATTATGCAGTCGCGCGCGTTTGCCAATTTCATGTACGCTCCGGCCATTCAATTATGAGCCGGGGGGAATATGTTGGCAGCGTGCGAGGCGAAAGCCATTTACTTTGCACTGACGGGGCGTGCGCCTGTTTCGGCGATCACATTTCCAATCGGCCACATCGATGTCAGCGCATCGACATCGTCGGGAATGTCTGGGGCGCAATCCATCTGGTTTGAATTGGTGAAGGGCGTGCCGGCGGCGGTCGTAGCGCTTGTGGTCGGAATCGTCGGCGGCCTGATTGCGTGGCGGCAATACCGCGTCGCGCGGGCGAAACTGAACCTCGACCTGTTCGAAAAGCGCTACGACCTGTTTATGGTCGTCTGGACGTTTGTATCTGGCGTTGTGCAGGGCTCGGAGCGACGGTTCAACTCGCCGGAGAGGATCGCGATGATTAACCTCTTACCCAAGATGGAGTTCTTGTTCGGGAATGACCTTGCGGAATACGTGCAAGAACTCAATTCACGGCACGCTTCCTTGTGGGCGATTAAAAATGCCGTCGCGCGAAACAACGACGTAATGCCGGAGGAGCACGTTCAAGAGCACCTTGAGCTGATGAGATGGTTTACTGGCGAGGCGTTGAACGGCGTTAGGGTACGGTTCGGCGAGTACCTGAATTTTGAAGAGTGGCGTTGAAGGGCGGAATTTGCGCGTTTCCCAAAGCGTGTACCGATGTCGCCACGGCGATCGGGGCTGCATTGCTGTTGCACGTTGCGGTTGAGAAGCCCACCACGGGGCCCTTAAAGCGGGGCGTGTTATATGCGCTCGGCGCGTTGCAGCGCTACGTTCCTGCCCGCGTGACGCGTTGGCGGCAGGACAAAATTCAGCACGGT
Organism: Burkholderia arboris; assembly: GCF_902499125.1. Classification (GTDB taxonomy): domain Bacteria; phylum Pseudomonadota; class Gammaproteobacteria; order Burkholderiales; family Burkholderiaceae; genus Burkholderia; species Burkholderia arboris. The sequence goes on along the minus strand of NZ_CABVPX010000010.1, from coordinate 218,006 downwards.
GGAATGGCTGGCCGCGTACCGCGCTTGTAAAGCGCCGAAAAGCGAAACTGCAGCATGGTTTCACTGTCTCGACGCTTTGTCCGTTTCCCTTTCGCTAATCCAATTTCACAAACTTGGGTTTCGGCGAAATGATCTTCGGCGCCATAGCCTTGACGTGCAGCCAGTCGGGGGCGTTGACGCTGACGAGACGATGATTGCTTTCGACCAGGTCCTGCTGCGCAGCCTCGTTGAGAGCATCTTCGATCTCAACCGCCAAGGCATCGGGATATTTCTCGAGCTGCTGCTGGACGAGTTGAGCTTTGGCGGAAGGCTTTGTGTAGTAGGGCGGGGTCGGCTGCCTGCCGAGCGTGCAGATTGCACGCGCGACGGCGTGATATGCGTCATTGAACAGCCCCATGAAGCCATTCGGATCCGCGAGCGTCACGACCCACAACCCGTGTTCTTGGCTGAACGAGACGCCTTGACGGTTACGACGGTCGGTAGATTCGGGAACGATACCGACACGCAGTCCCTTACCACCTTCGAGTAGCCCGAAGTTCGATTTTACCGTCGCTGCGAAGTAGCGCGGATCATCTTCAGCCGAAAGGAACAGGTCGGTCTTCCAAATTTTCTTAATTCGCTCGTTCAGCGCGTGCTCTGCTGCATGGCCTTGAGCGGCCACCTGCACCCAAGGCCCGAAGCGAAAGGGCCTCCCAGTGCCTTGGGGCAGTAAGTAGGCGTCGGTACCGGCTTCATCGATCATGGCATCGGTGAAACCGAGATATTTCGCCCGCTCCTGACCGAAGAGCATGGAGCGCGGCTCGGCGTCCTTCACGTATTTCGATGCGCGGCGCAGTGCTTCTGCGACGGGATTGGTGACAGACGGTTCTCGGCCTAGGATGGCCTCGTGAACCGCCCACTCGAACCCGTCGCCGCGCACACCTTTGTCGCGTTCGATGCGAGCGACTTTCGCCAACTGGCGCATCCTGACTTCTTTCAACGGCGTATTGAGATCGCGCAGGTCCTCGTTCGATAGAGAGTCGATGTGTGCCCGTAGGATCGACCGCGACACGGCATAAAGAGCGCGACCGTACTCGTCGATTGGGGCGCTTTGTTCGATGAAGGTGATGTTTGCGCTAGCTTTTTGTTCTACGGGCGGCATGTCGCGAAAGTGGCCTCGTGTGGTGGATCAGCAGGGCGTCACAACGATACCCTCAGCCGTGTAGTGCTTCGCTATCATCATGCATAGGTTCAGGTGAAGGCAAGACGGACAACAATGCGAAAAATTCCGGAATGGACTATCCAACTTGCATGGGCGATATGTAGCGTCTTTGCGACAGGCGCAGTCTGGTATTTTCTTTCGCTCAAGCAATACAGCGACGCTGCGTATGCCACAGTCGTAGCGCTGATATTCGCCGGTGCTGCAATCTACCTCCATAGACGTAAGGACAAAGCTGACGCAGTCGCGTCGCCTGTGGAAGAATTTGCACGCAGATACACCGGCCAAGCGTCTGACATCCGATTCATCAAGGCCCTTCCAAAGCTGCGGCGTGTTGTATACGACAGCGCCCGCGAGGGATGGGACACGGGGATTACTGTCGAGATGCGCCAAGCAAGCTATGACGTCATCGACTTCCTCGAATATGCCTGGCTGAGATTGGCGGAGTTCTATCCTGTAGGTCACTTTGGCCTTCGAGGCCCTCGAAGCTACATCCGCAACTACATTCGCGATCGATTTCAATTTCATTGGGCAAAGCACGAACCAAACGGACCGGGAACTGGCGGCACCATCGTAGGGGTTCTAGTGGGCGGTGATGTGATTGACGACCTTGAACGAATGACTTCCGACACCGTGCGCGCATTGTTTGTCCACCATGACAATTTTGAATTTGATGAGTGGCAGCGAGAGCGGAGCGCGCAAGCACAAGAGGAATAACCGGTCTCTCGCGCCGCAAATGCAATGACCGGCTGCTCTACCGTGTGCGGCTAAATTTCAGCGTGGATGAACTGGAATGGCCTGAATTGCCCGAAAAAGTTGTCTAACTTGTTCCCAAATCGCTGCGGAAATCCCAGCGGAATCTCGATCGGTATTTCCGTCGTAAGTTAGAGGAACTCACGCAACGCATTGATTTAATGTGATTTTCCATCTGCAAGCTGCGGAGTTTTGCGGAAGTGGCGTTTCAGTGATGTGAACGCCGCCCCGGCTGGCGGCGCATCGCGATGTGCGATGTGCGGCCAGCTGGGGCGCGCTTGTCTTGTTCCTGCCACCCGCGGCCGGCCGCGTCCGGTTGCGAACCGGCGTCAGCGCACCTCCCCGGCAACGGGTTCTCGCGACCCGTTCCGCTCCGTGTCCCGCATCGACTCGCGCACTGCATCGACGACCCGGATCGCATCCGTGCGCCGCTTGGTCGCCAGCCGCCGTTCCCCGAGCGCACGCAGCGTCGCGCCGCCGAAATATTCCATGATGTCCGGCAGGCGGCGCACCGTGCCGCGACTCCCCCAGCAGCCATCGTCGATTTCCGTCGGAAAGACCCACACGCGCGTCGCGACGGCGTCGACCGGCACGCCTTCCGCGCGTGCGACGGCGGCGGTCACGTCGGCGATCAGCGCGGCGCGCGCGGCGTCCGTGTACTGTCCTTCCGGCACGGTCGGCACGATCCGGTAGATCGGCTCGGGCGCAATGGCACCGGCGCGATACACGGCCGCCGGCCGGTGGACGAAGATCCAGGTCACGTCGCACGCGCGCGGATTGTCGGGATCGAGTCCCTCGTGGCGGATCAGCATTCCGGTCAGCGCGTTCATCAGTTGCGCTTCGGCGTGCGGCGCGAGCGCGCCTTCGGGGATAGTGATGTCGATCATCGGCATGACGGTGTCCTGGTTCGGTGGAGACGGCGTCGCTCCGGTTCCGGCGACGTGAATCCAGTGTATGAACCGCATGCCGATGCACGAAGTGGCGAAACTGCCATTCGACGATGCCATTCCCGACATCGCGTCCCGCGCCCGTTCCGGACGGCTAACGCGCGAATCGACGGCGATATTCGCCCGGCGAGATGCCGGTCTCGCGTTTGAACAGTTGCCGGAAACCGCTGATGTCCGCGTAGCCGACGCGTTCGCACACCGCATCGATCGCGAGCTTCGTTTCCGCGAGCAGCCGTTTCGCAACTTCGATCCTGAGCGTCTGCAGATACCTGAGCGGCGGGGCGCCGACCGCATCCCGGAAGCGGCGATGCAGCGTGCGTTCGCTCATCGCGACATGGTCGCTCAGCCGCGCGAGGCTGAACGGTTCGCGCAGGTGCTTTTCCATCCAGCGTTGCGCACGCGCGATGGCGGGATCGTCGTGTCCGCGGTGGCCCATCCGGTCGAGGTCGATGAACGAATCCTGCGAATCGCGGTTCATGTCGATCAGCATGAGTCTCGCGACGGACGTGGCCACGCGCGCATTCGCCAGCTTGTCGACGACCCGCAGCGCGAGATTCTGGTACGACGTGACGGCGCCGCCGCACAGAATGCCGTCCTGTTCGGTCAGCACGTCCGACGCGCGCAGCGCCACGTCCGGATAGCGGGCACGAAAGCTCGACGCTTTCGACCAGTGCGTCGTGGCGACGCGACCGTCGAGCAACCCGGCTTCCGCAAGCAGGAACGCGCCGGTGCAGTACGTCGCGATCAGCGTGCCGCGCGCGTGTTGTCGGCGCAATGCGTCGAACAGCGGGGCGAGCACCGCGGGCCGGTCGAGCAGACGGTCGAGGTCGGCGACGAACGGGCCCGTGAGCCAGATTGCGTCGGCGGCACTGCCGCCGTCGATCGCGCCGTCGACAGGAATGAGCTGGCCGGCGGCCGTGCGCACCGGGCGTCCGCCGATTGATTCGACACGCCAGCGGAACGGCGTTGTCATCCGGCCTTGCGGCGCTGCTGACGCGAGATGATTGGCCGCCGTGAGGATGTCGGTCGGTGCGGCGATACCGGACGCGAGGGCGTGGTCGACGGCCCAGATTCGGACGAGCGGCATGGATGGCGGGATTGGCATTGGACAAGGGCGATCCTACCACCCGGCGCCGTGCGGTCAGGCCTGCCGTTCATCCACGATATCGGCGGCCGGAAATCAAAAGGCCGCCCGGCGCCGAAGCGCGCGGACGGCCTTGCGTCGCGGGTGAAGGCGCGGTGTCGCTCAGCACTCGCCTTTCTTCGCGTGTCCCGGCGGGCAGTGATAGCCGCCATGACCACGATAGCGCTGGTGATCTTCCCATTCGCGGCGCTGCCAGTAGCGGTGGCCGTCCCAGTAGCGGTCGCCGTGCCAGCCGACGATGACTGCCGGCGCGGGGGCGACCATGACGGGCGCAGGCGCAACGACGACCGGCGCGGGCGTGCCGATGTTGACGTCGACGTTGACGGCGTGAGCGAGGCCGGACAGCGAGAGGCCGAGGCCGGCGAAGGCGAGGGCGATCAGCGAGCGTTGCATGTTCTTTTCCGTGATGTCGTTGTGAAGAGGCCGGCACGACGCGATGGAAGCGAGGGGGCCGTTCCACCGGGGGAACGCCGCGCCGACACAATCAGTGTGCGGGCACATGACGGAAAAGGCGAGACGAGTTTATTACGGAGGGTTGCCGGCCGACAGAGGCAGGCTGCGGGTATGCGCCAGCGCCATTTGACAATGGTGGACCGCAGGTTCGGAAGGACACTCCGCATCGCACAGTGCGGGCTGCGCGGATTTGACATTCGGCGGCGCGCGGCCGCGAAGCCGGATTAACGGTGCGTTACAAAATGACGCGTGGCAGGCCGCCGAAGCGATACCTGCCGCACGTCAGGCAGCTCGCCGGCCGTCGGGCCGGCGCTCGCCACGGATGCGTTACAGATAGAACATCCGGTCTTCTTCGGGCCGCGGCGGATGATCGTCATCGTCCGAACCTTCCTCTTCGCCGCTGTCCTCGTAGAACGCGAGCACGGCGTCGAGCACCTGGTCGGGATCGTCGATCACCTGCATCAGGTCCATGTCTTCCGGATTGATCAGGCCCATCGGAATCAACTGGTCGCGGAACCATTGCAGCAGCCCCTGCCAGAACTCGCTGCCGACGAGGATGATCGGCACGAGGCGCGACTTCTTCGTCTGGATCAGCGTGAGCACTTCCGACAGTTCGTCGAGCGTGCCGAAGCCGCCCGGCATCACGATCACGGCATCCGAGTTCTTCACGAACGTGACCTTGCGCGTGAAGAAGTGGCGGAAGCGCAGCGAGATGTCCTGGTAGTGGTTGCCGGCCTGCTCGTGCGGCAGCTCGATGTTCAGGCCGACCGACGGCGCCTTGCCGGCGTGCGCACCCTTGTTCGCGGCTTCCATGATGCCGGGGCCGCCGCCGGAGATCACGGCGAAGCCGGCGTCGGACAGCTTGCGTGCGATCTGCGCGGCGAGCTTGTAGTGCGGCGTATCGGGTTTGAGGCGGGCAGAACCGTAGATGCTGACAGCCGGGCGGATCTCCGACAGGTACTCGGTCGCCTCGATAAACTCTGCCATAATCGTGAACATCTGCCACGATGCGCGCGCCTTCTTGGCCGTCGCGCGTTCTTGATCTGCGAGCGAACGCAGACTCGGAATCACTTTTCTCTTGTTCATAATGCCTGAAGAACGAAATCTGGAAGGTAAGACCCTGCTATTGGTTGATGGTTCGAGCTATCTCTATCGGGCTTACCATGCGATGCCTGATTTGCGTGGCCCTGGCGGGGAGCCGACCGGAGCGCTCTACGGAATCATCAACATGCTGCGCCGTATGCGCAAGGAAGTCAGTGCAGAGTATAGCGCTTGCGTGTTCGATGCAAAGGGCAAGACGTTCCGTGACGACCTTTATGCCGACTATAAGGCAAACCGTCCGTCGATGCCGCCCGACCTTGCCTTGCAGGTCGAACCGATCCACGGCGCCGTGCGCGCACTCGGCTGGCCGTTGCTGATGGTCGAAGGCGTCGAGGCCGACGACGTGATCGGCACGCTCGCGCGCGAAGCCGAACGGCACGGGATGAACGTGATCGTGTCGACCGGCGACAAGGATCTCGCGCAGCTCGTGACCGACCACGTCACGCTCGTCAACACGATGACCAACGAGACGCTCGACCGCGACGGCGTGATCGCGAAGTTCGGCGTGCCGCCCGAGCGCATCATCGACTACCTCGCACTGATCGGCGACACCGTCGACAACGTGCCGGGCGTCGAGAAGTGCGGGCCGAAGACGGCCGTGAAATGGCTCGCGCAATACGACAGCCTCGACGGCGTGATCGAGCACGCGGGCGAGATCAAGGGCGTGGTCGGCGACAACCTGCGCCGCGCGCTCGACTTCCTGCCGCTCGGCCGCACGCTCGTGACGGTCGAGACGGCCTGCGACCTCACCCCGCATCTCGAATCGATCGAAGCGTCGCTGAAGAGCGACGGCGAAGCGCGCGACCTGATGCGCGACATCTTCGCGCGCTACGGCTTCAAGACCTGGCTGCGCGAAGTCGACAGCGCACCCGCGGAAGGCGGCGGCGCCGATGCGCCGGAAGGCGAGCCGGCACCGGTGGTGGCGGCCGACATCGTGCGCGAATACGACACGATCCAGACCTGGGAGCAGTTCGACGCGTGGTTCGCGAAGATCGATGCGGCCGCACTGACCGCGTTCGACACGGAAACCACCGCGCTCGACCCGATGCTCGCGCGGCTCGTTGGCCTGTCGTTCTCGGTCGAGCCGGGCAAGGCGGCCTACCTGCCGGTCGCGCACCGCGGCCCCGACATGCCGGAGCAGCTGCCGATCGACGAGGTGCTCGCGCGCCTGAAACCGTGGCTCGAATCGGCCGATCGCAAGAAGGTCGGCCAGCACCTGAAGTACGACGCGCAGGTGCTCGCGAACTACGACATCGCGCTGAACGGCATCGAGCACGACACGCTGCTCGAATCGTACGTGGTCGAATCGCACCGCACGCACGACATGGACAGCCTCGCGCTGCGTCATCTGGGCGTCAAGACGATCAAGTACGAAGACGTCGCGGGCAAGGGCGCGAAGCAGATCGGTTTCGACGAAGTGGCGCTCACGCAGGCCGCCGAATACGCGGCCGAGGACGCGGACGTCACGTTGCAGCTTCATCACGCGTTGTATCCGCAAGTGGCGCGCGAACCGGGCCTCGAACGCGTGTACCGCGAGATCGAAATGCCGGTGTCGCTCGTGCTGCGCAAGATGGAACGCACGGGCGTGCTGATCGACGATGTGCGCCTGCAGGCGCAGAGCACCGAAATCGCGACGCGCCTGATCGAGCTCGAGGCACAGGCGTACGAACTGGCCGGCGGCGAATTCAATCTTGGCTCGCCGAAGCAGATCGGGCAGATCTTCTTCGAGAAGCTGCAGTTGCCGGTCGTGAAGAAGACGCCGAGCGGCGCGCCGTCCACCGACGAAGAGGTGCTGCAGAAGCTGGCGGAGGACTACCCGCTGCCGAAGCTGCTCCTCGAGCATCGGGGGCTGTCGAAGCTGAAGTCGACCTATACCGACAAGCTGCCGCGCATGGTGAACCCGTCGACGGGCCGCGTGCACACGAACTATGCGCAGGCCGTCGCGGTGACGGGCCGCCTCGCATCGAACGATCCGAATCTTCAGAACATTCCGGTGCGCACGGCCGAAGGCCGGCGCATCCGCGAGGCGTTCATCGCGTCGCCGGGCCACCGGATCGTGTCGGCCGATTATTCGCAGATCGAACTGCGGATCATGGCGCACATCTCGGGCGACGCGTCGCTGCTGCGCGCGTTCTCGCAGGGCGAGGACATCCACCGCGCGACGGCCGCCGAGGTGTTCGGCGTGACGCCGCTGGAGGTCAATTCCGACCAGCGCCGGATCGCGAAGGTGATCAACTTCGGGCTCATCTACGGGATGAGCGCGTTCGGCCTCGCGTCGAACCTCGGCATCACGCGCGACGCGGCGAAGCTCTATATCGACCGTTATTTCGCCCGCTATCCGGGCGTCGCGCAGTACATGGAAGACACGCGTTCGGTGGCAAAGGAGAAGGGCTACGTCGAAACCGTTTTCGGCCGCCGCCTGTGGCTGCCGGAGATCAACGGCGGCAACGGCCCGCGCCGCCAGGCGGCCGAGCGCGCGGCCATCAACGCGCCGATGCAGGGCACGGCGGCCGACCTGATCAAGCTGTCGATGATCGCGGTGGACGACTGGCTCACGCGCGACAAGCTCGCGTCGCGCATGATCATGCAGGTGCACGATGAACTGGTGCTCGAGGTGCCCGACGAGGAACTGTCGCTGGTGCGCGAGAAACTGCCGGAAATGATGTGCGGCGTCGCGAAGCTGAAGGTGCCGCTGGTCGCCGAAGTGGGCGCCGGCGCGAACTGGGAAGAGGCACACTGACGCACCCCCGTGCGGTTCGCGTTTCCCGCGGCATATTGTTGCAGGGATGCTGAATATCGAGATGGTTTGCTTGTGGTCAACGCGCAAGCTCCCGGACAATGCATGTCAGTCATGTCATTGACGCGGGGCGGCGCGCCCCGCGTTCCGGGACAGGACGCATCGAAGTGCTTCGAACTGCACATCGATGATGTCCGAACCGGTTAATCCACCGGGCGACGAGAATGCATCGCGTTTGCTTCGTCCGGCGGCAGCAGTTTCGAATCGCAAAGGGGAATCAGATGCATCGGATCATCATCGTAGGCGGAGGCGCGGGCGGCCTGGAACTGGCGACGCGGCTCGGCGACCAATACGGCGCGCGCGGCAAGCGTCCCGCGCGTGCGCTCGTCACGCTCGTCGACCGCAATCCGACCCACATCTGGAAACCGCTGCTGCACGAAGTCGCGGCCGGCAGCATGGATCCGTTCACGCAGGAGCTCGAATATGCGGCGCAGGCGCGCTGGCATGGCTTCGAGTTCCAGCAGGGCGGGCTGAACGGGCTCGACCGCACGGCGAAACGCATCGCGCTCGCACCGGTCAACGACAGCGACGGCGAGGAACTGCTGCCGGCGCGCGAGCTGGAATACGACACGCTCGTGATCGCGATCGGCAGCACGACCCACTTCTTCGGCGTGCAGGGCGCGGCGGAAAACGCGATCGCGCTCGATACGGTGGGCGAGGCCGAGCGCTTCCGCAAGCGGCTGATCGCCGCGTGCATGCGCGCCGAGCACCAGAGCCCGGCGCCGGCCGCGCCGGGTGAAGCGGCAGAGCCGCGCATCCAGGTTGCGATCGTCGGTGGCGGCGCCACCGGCGTCGAGCTGTCCGCGGAGCTGCGCAACACCGCGCAGGTGTTGTCGGCCTACGGGCTGCACAAGCTCGATCCGCGCCACGACGTCGGCATCGTGCTGATCGAATCGGGGCCGCGGATCCTCCCGGCGTTGCCGGAGCGCGTGTCGTCTGCGACGGCCGAACTGCTCGAAAAGATCGGCGTGCGGCTGATGCTCGCCGAGCGCGTGACGGAGGTGGCGCCCGGGGCCGTCCACACGGCGAGCGGCAAGACGGTGCGTGCCGACCTGACGGTTTGGGCCGCCGGCATCAAGGCGCCGGCCGTGCTCGCGAATCTCGATGGGCTCCAGGTCAACAAGCTTGGCCAGCTCGACGTGCGCCGCACGCTGCAGACCTTCACCGACGACAACATCTTCGCGCTCGGCGATTGTGCGGCATGCGCATGGCCCGGCAACGAGCGCAACGTGCCGCCGCGCGCGCAGGCCGCGCACCAGCAGGCGAGCTTCCTGCTGAAGGCGATCGGCTGCCGGCTCGAAGGGCGTCCGCTGCCCGAATTCACGTATCGCGACCTGGGCTCGCTCGTGTCGCTCGGCCATTTCAGCGCGGTCGGCAACCTGATGGGCGGGCTGATCGGCGGCAACATGCTGATCGAAGGGTTGTTCGCACGCTTCATGTACATGTCGCTGTACCGGATGCACATCGCCGCGCTGCACGGCTATCCGCGGATGATGCTCGATACGGTCGCGCACTGGCTGCGGCGCACGACGCTGCCGCGCGTCAAACTGCACTGACCGCGCGTTCGCGCGTCGAGCGGGCGGGGAAGGCGCACGTCGTGCGTGTGCTGCGCCGGTTGTCTTTCGCGGTTGGCGGGGCGGTAGCGCGTGCGCTGACCCCGCGTTTTCCTTTTCGATTCGCAAGTATCCGGTCGCGCCACGACGATCGGCATGGGCTGTCGCGCCGTGTTTCGACGGGCCGCCGGCGGGCTTTTGCGTCGGGATCGAAGCGACCGGCGCAACGCGCCGTAATCGAGTCTTACACATCTGACAGTTGACGCGACAACGGATTATTGGGCATCGTGTCCGGGTTTCCGCTTGCGGCGGGGTGCCAACCGCCGCGACATCCGCGCCGCGCGCCGGCGCGATGCCCCGTCATACGTAACCGGAATCGTGACGGCGGCGCCCAATCGAGGAGTGCATTCATGTTGAAACCCGAAGTCGACAGCCTGGTCCCCCATATCCCGTTCTCGCGCCGCAAATTCATGCAGGCCGCGCTGGGCGGCACCTTCGCGGCGGCCGTGCTGCCCGTGTCCGCGCAGACGGTCACGACCGACAGCGCGGGGCTGGATGTCGACACCATCGAGATCCGCTCGGGCGACGCGAGCGTGCCGGCCTATCGCGCACAACCGGTCGACAAGACGAACCTGCCGGTCGTGATCGTGATTCACGAAATCTTTGCGGTGCATGCGCATATCGCCGATATCTGCCGCCGCTTTGCGAAGCTCGGTTATCTCGCGATCGCGCCCGACCTGTTCGCGCGGCAGGGCAACGTGTCGAAGTACCCGACGATCCAGGGGGTCGTCGACAACATCGTCAGCAAGGTGCCGGACCGGCAGGTCACGGAGGATCTCGATGCGACGGTCGCGTGGGCCGGCAAGAACGGCGGCGACCTGTCGCGTCTCGGCGTTGTCGGGTTCTGCTGGGGCGGCCGCCAGGCGTGGCTGTATGCGGAGCACAACCCGCACGTGCGGGCAGCCGTGGCGTGGTACGGGTTCGTGGAAGGCAAGACCGACGAGATGACGCCGTTCAACCCGGTCGATCATGCATCGTCGCTGAAGGTGCCCGTGCTCGGGCTCTATGGCGAAAAGGACGCGAACATCACGCAGGCGTCGCTCGCCGACATGCGCAAGGCGATCCAGGCGAGCGATTCGAAGCTCGCGCGCGAATCGGAGATCGTCGTGTATCCGGATGCCGGTCACGCATTCTTTGCCGATTACCGGCCGAGCTATGTGAAGGCCGATGCGGAGGAGAGCTGGAAGCGCGCGATCGCGTGGTTCCACAAGTACGGCGTGATGTAAACGACAAGCGGCGGCCCATGCCGCCGCTTTATCGCTGCTGCGCGGTGCTCGCGCTTACGGCGTCGGGCCGGTCGCGATCGGCCGCGACGGATCCGCGCTCCATTCGCTCCACGAGCCCGGGTACAGCGACGCGCCGTGCAGGCCCGCCACTTCCAGCGCCAGCGCGTTGTGGCAAGCGGTGACGCCGGAGCCGCATTGCAGGATCACGCGGTTCGGTTCGGTGCCGGCCAGCACGGTGGAGAACGCTTCGCGCAATTCATGGCCGGTCTTGAAACGGCCGTCGGCGGTCAGGTTGTCCTTGAAGAAGCGGTTGCGCGCACCGGGGATATGGCCGCCCACCCGATCGATCGTTTCGTTTTCGCCGCGGTAGCGGTCCGGTGCGCGCGCATCGATCACGACGCGCGTGGGCGATGCCACGTTCGCGAGCACGGCCGCAGCGTCGACCGTCGATTCGAGCGGCGCGGCTGCGCGGAAATCACCGGCGGCCGGTTGCGGCACGTCGGTCGTCAGCGGCTCGCCGGCCGCTTCCCAGGCCGGCAGGCCGCCGTCGAGCACGGCGACCGAATCGTGGCCGAGCCAGCGCAGCAACCACCACAGTCGCGCCGCATAGGCGCCGCCTTGCGCGTCGTATGCAACGACCTGCTGGCCCTGCTTGAGACCGTGGCTGGCGAGCAACGTAGCGAGCGCGTCGCGGGTCGGCAGCGGATGGCGGCCGTTGGTGCCCGTCTTGCGGCCCGACAGGTCGCGGTCGAGATGAAGATATTGTGCGCCGGGAATGTGGCCGGCCGCGTAGGCGGCTTCGCCCGCGCCGGGATCGGCGAGATCGAAGCGGCAATCGAACAGCGCGACGCTGCCAGGCGCCGCGGCCAGGCGCTCGGCGAGATTGGCGGCGGAGATGAGCGTGGTGTAATGAGTGTGTGGCATGACGACTCCCTGGAGTGCAAATGGCCTGACACTCCAAGTCTAAACAAAAAAAGACGGGCCGAAGCCCGTCTTTTCGTCTGCCGGATGCCGGGCGGCGTCAAAGCGCCGCACCGGTTGTCAGAGGTCGCCGAGGTGGCGGCGCAGGAACTCGTGGAAGTGCTGCATGCCGTCTTCCATCGGGCTCTGGTACGGGCCGACCTGCGACTCGCCGCGTGCCATCAGCGCACGGCGGCCTGCGTCCATCCGCATCGCGATTTCGTCGTCCTCGACGGCCGTTTCCATATAGGCGGCACGCTCGGCCTCGACGAATTCGCGTTCGAACAGCGCGATTTCCTCGGGGTAATAGAACTCGACGATGTTGGTCGTCTTTTGCGGCCCGCGCGGGATCAGCCACGACACGACGAGCACGTGCGGATACCACTCGATCATCAGGCCCGGGTAGTAGACCATCCAGATCGCGCCGAACTCCGGCGGCACGCCGTTGCGGAACTTCAGCACCTGCTCGTGCCATTTCTGGTAGGTCGCGCTACCTGGTTTCGCGAGGGCGTTGTGCACGCCGACCGTCTGCACGCTGTACCAGTCGCCGAACTCCCACTTGAGGTCGTCGCACGACACGAAGCTGCCGAGGCCCGGGTGGAACGGGACGACGTGGTAATCCTCGAGGTAGACCTCGATGAACGTCTTCCAGTTGTAATCGCACTCGTGCACTTCGACGTGATCGAAGTGGTACTCCGAGAAGTCGAAGTGATGCTTCGTGCCGAGGTTGGCGAGATCGCGCGCGACATGGCGGCCTTCGGCCTCGAACAGCAGCCCCTGCCAGTTTTGCAGCGGGCTCTTGCCGAGGTTCAGGCAGGGCTTGTCGGGGAAGTGCGGCGCACCCAGCAGTTCGCCTTCCAGGTCGTACGTCCAGCGGTGCAGCGGGCACACGATGTTCTGCGTGCGGCCGCGCCCGTTGAGCATGATCGCCTGCCGGTGACGGCAGACGTTCGACAGCAGTTCGATCTGGTTCGTCTGGTTGCGGACCAGCACGCGGCCTTCCTTCTCGGACGGCAGCGCAAAATAATCCCCCGCCTCGGGCACCATCAACTCGTGCCCGACGTAACGAGGTCCTTTCTTGAAGAGGGTTTCGATCTCGCGCTCGAGTAGCGCCTCATCGAAATATGCAGTGACTGGAAGCTGGCTGTGAGCCGACTTCAACTGAAGCGCATCGCTCAGATTGGACATTCCCACTCCCGGTGTTAGCGTGAAAGCAGTGAACAACCCAACCATCGAAAAATCGATTTAGGGAAACGGGGAATTATACCCGGTTCGTCTCGCAAGGCTAGGATTAAGTGCCTGATTTGTGTCAATTTTTTGTCGGGCAACCATCGGAAGGCGCACACTGTGTATCGAAGATGGGGCCGGAATTGTGTCCGGGTGCCCACGACGGCAGGTCGGAAAATTCTCTTTTGCCGTAGAATGTCCGACTTGTTTTGAAATTTGACACCCTCGTCCATGGCGAAAACCGCATCCCCAGGCGCCACGCCGCCCGGCAATGGTACCGAACCGTTACCGGACAATTACGAGACGGCGCTCGCGGAACTCGAGACGCTGGTTGCCCGGATGGAAGGCGGCGCGTTGAGCCTCGAGGATTCACTGGCGGCGTATCGCCGCGGTGCGACCCTCGTTGCGTTTTGCCAACAGCAGCTCGAGAAAGTGGAGCAGCAGGTTCGCGTGCTCGACGGCGCGACGCTGAAGCCGCTTTCGTCCGGAACGGCCGCCACGGACGGCGAAGACGACGATCTATGACATTCGAACAATGGATGCGGTCCGTGCTTGACCGCGTCGAAGACGCACTCGGCCATTATCTGCCCGCTGAAACCGCGATGCCCGCGAAACTTCACGAGGCGATGCGCTACGCAGTCCTCGGCGGCGGCAAACGCGTTCGCCCGCTGCTGTGCCATGCAGCAGGCGAGCTGACCGGTGCGACGGAAGCGGCGCGCAACGCGGCAGCGGCGGCGCTGGAGATGATCCACGTCTACTCGCTCGTGCACGACGACATGCCGTGCATGGACGACGACGCATTGCGTCGCGGCAAGCCGACCGTGCACGTGCAGTACGACGAGCCGACGGCACTGCTGGTTGGCGACGCCCTGCAGTCGCAGGCGTTCGTTGCGCTGACCGACGCCGATGCGCTGTCGCCGGTGCAGCAGGCGGCGCTGGTGCGCGAGCTTGCGCTCGCGAGCGGCTCCGTCGGCATGGCCGGCGGGCAGGCGATCGATCTGGCGAGCGTCGGCCTGAAGCTGACGCGCGAACAGCTCGAGACGATGCACCGGATGAAGACGGGCGCATTGCTGCGCGCGGCCGTGCGGATGGGCGCGCTGGCCGGCGAGACGCCTTCGGCGGAAACGATGGCCGCGCTCGACGTGTACGCGGGGGCCGTGGGTCTGGCCTTCCAGGTCGTCGACGACATTCTCGACGTCACGACCGATTCGGCGACGCTTGGCAAGACGGCCGGCAAGGACGCGGCAAACGACAAGCCGACCTATGTATCGATCCTCGGCCTCGAGGCGTCGCGCGAGCTGGCAGCGCAGTTGCGCACCGAAGCGCACGACGCGCTGAAACCGTTCGGCGCACGCGCACAGCGTCTCGCCGAACTTGCCGACCTGGTAGTGAACCGGGTCAGCTGACGCGAAAGCCCGCCGCCGCGCACATGCTACGGTGCGTGCAACAGAATGCGGGCGCGTTTGATTTCCTACAATGGAACGACGATGTACGACTTGCTGAAAACCATCGACGACCCGGCGGATTTGCGCCGCCTCGATCGTCGCCAACTTCAACCGCTCGCGGATGAACTGCGCGCGTTCGTGCTCGACAGCGTGTCGAAGACGGGCGGCCATTTGTCGTCCAACCTCGGGACGGTCGAGCTGACGATCGCGTTGCACTACGTGTTCAACACGCCGAACGATCGCATCGTCTGGGACGTGGGTCACCAGACCTACCCGCACAAGATCCTGACGGGCCGCCGCGACCAGATGCATTCGCTGCGTCAGTACGACGGCATCTCGGGGTTCCCGCGCCGCAGCGAATCCGAATACGACACGTTCGGCACCGCGCACTCGAGCACGTCGATCTCGGCCGCGCTCGGCATGGCGATCGGCAGCCAGCTGAACGGCGACGACCGCTTCTCGATCGCCGTGATCGGCGACGGCGCGATGACGGCCGGCATGGCGTTCGAGGCGATGAACAACGCGGGCGTGTCGGAAGATGCGAAGGTGCTCGTGATCCTGAACGACAACGACATGTCGATTTCGCCGCCGGTCGGCGCGCTGAATCGCCATCTCGCCCGCCTGATGTCGGGCCGCTTCTATGCGGCGGCGCGTGCAGGCGTCGAGCGCGTGCTGAGCGTGGCGCCGCCGGTGCTCGAACTCGCGCGCAAGCTCGAGGAGCACGCGAAGGGCATGGTCGTGCCGGCCACGCTGTTCGAAGAATTCGGCTTCAACTACATCGGCCCGATCGACGGTCACGATCTCGATTCGCTGATCCCGACGCTGCAGAACATCCGCGAACTGCGCGGTCCGCAGTTCCTGCACGTGGTGACGAAGAAAGGCCAGGGCTACAAGCTCGCCGAAGCCGATCCCGTGCTCTATCACGGCCCCGGCAAGTTCAATCCGGCCGAAGGCATCAAGCCGTCGACCACGCCCGCGAAGAAGACGTACACGCAGGTGTTCGGCGAATGGCTGTGCGACGAAGCCGAGCGCGATACGCGCGTCGTCGGCATCACGCCCGCGATGCGCGAAGGCTCGGGCATGGTCGAGTTCGAGAAGCGTTTCAAGGATCGTTACTACGACGTCGGCATCGCCGAGCAGCACGCGGTGACGTTCGCGGGCGGCCTCGCGACCGAAGGGCTGAAGCCCGTCGTCGCGATCTACTCGACGTTCCTGCAACGTGGTTACGATCAGCTGATCCACGACGTCGCGCTGCAGAACCTGCCGGTCGTGTTCGCGATCGACCGCGCGGGCCTCGTCGGCGCGGACGGCGCGACGCATGCGGGCGCGTACGATCTCGCGTTCATGCGCTGCATCCCGAACATGACGATCATGGCCGCATCCGACGAGAACGAATGCCGCCAGATGCTGCACACGGCACTGCAACAGCCGAACCCGACCGCGGTGCGTTATCCGCGCGGCGCGGGCACGGGCGTGGCGACGGTGAAGGAATTCACCGAGATCCCGCTCGGCAAGGGTGAGGTGCGTCGCCAGTCGTCGCAGCCGGAAGGCAAGCGCGTCGCGATCCTCGCGTTCGGCACGATGGTCGCACCGTCGCTGGCTGCGGGCGAGGAGCTCGACGCCACGGTCGCGAACATGCGTTTCGTGAAGCCGGTCGATGCGGCGCTCGTGCGCGAGCTCGCCGAAACGCACGACTACCTCGTCACGGTCGAGGAAGGCTGCGTGATGGGTGGCGCGGGCTCGGCCTGCGTGGAAGCCCTGATGGAGAGTGGGGTTATCCGACCCGTACTACAATTGGGCCTCCCTGACCTGTTCATCGATCACGGCGACCCCGCGAAGCTGCTGTCGCAATGCGGCCTCGACGGCGCGGGCATCGCGAAATCGATTCGCGAACGCTTTCTGAACCCGGCGGCCGATGTCGCCGGTCAGGCAAAGCGCGTCGCATAAGCTGGCGCCGCCTGCGGGCGGTGCCGGTGCGACTGGCGCAACCGGTCTTCATTGATGCGGAAAACATGGGCCTGCGGGCCCATGTTGCTTTTCCGGCTGCCGCATGATGCGGCGTGCGCGTCGTCGAACGCGCGGCTTACAAGGATTGAACAAGATGAACCAGATGAATCCCGCCTTCGTGATGCCCGACGTGCAGAGCACGGTGGATACCCGTCAGATTCCGATTCAGCGCGTGGGCGTGAAGGCGGTGCGACATCCGTTGACGGTGAGTACCGAAAGCGGTGACGTACAGCCGACCGTCGGCGTCTGGAACCTCGATGTCCGCCTGCCCGCCGACCAGAAGGGCACGCACATGTCGCGTTTCGTCGCGTTGCTCGAAGAGAACCGCGCGCCGCTGACGGTCGAGCGCTTCCGCGCGATGCTCGCGTCGATGCTCGAGAAGCTCGAAGCCGAAGCCGGCCGCATCGAGGTCACGTTCCCGTACTTCGTGAACAAGACGGCGCCGGTGTCCGGCGTGCAGAGCTTGCTCGACTATGAGGTGACGCTCGCGGGCGAAAGCCGCAATGGCGACACGCGCCTGTTCCTGAAGGTGCTCGTGCCGGTGACGAGCCTGTGCCCGTGCTCGAAGAAGATCTCGCAGTACGGCGCGCACAACCAGCGTTCGCACGTGACGATCGATGCCGAGCTCGCGGCCGACCTGCCGGTCGAGGCGCTGATCCGCATCGCGGAAGAAGAGGCATCGTGCGAGCTGTGGGGCCTGCTGAAGCGTCCGGACGAGAAGTTCGTCACCGAGCGTGCATACGAGAACCCGAAGTTCGTCGAGGATCTCGTGCGCGACGTCGCGCAGCGTCTCGATGCGGACGAGCGCGTGGCCGCCTATGTGCTCGAAGCCGAGAATTTCGAGTCGATCCACAATCACAGCGCATATGCGCTGATCGAGCGGGACAAGCGCCAGGCGGCATAACGCTGCGTCCTTTTGCCGCGCCAATGAAAAAGGCCGCTCGAACGAGCGGCCTTTTTGTTGTCTTGCGTGCGGCGCCGCGTTGCGTGAATCAGCGTGCGAGCGACGCGAGATCCCAGCGCGGCTTCACCGTGAACGCGTAGTCCGCATTCGCCTGCTCGGGCCAGCGGCCGAGCCGCAGGGCGCCCGCGAGCGCGATCATCGCGCCGTTGTCGGTGCAGAGCGCGAGATCGGGGTAGTGCACGTCGAAGCCGCGCTTGGCCGCGGCGGCCGACAGTGCCGCGCGCAACTGGCGGTTCGCACCGACGCCGCCTGCGACCACGAGGCGCTTGAGCTTCGTCTTCTTCAGCGCGGCGAGGGACTTCGCGACGAGCACGTCGACAGCCGCGTCGACGAAGCCGCGCGCGAGGTCGGCTTTCGCGCGGTCGAGCGCAACGCCCTCCAGCTTCGCTGCTTCGAACTTCTTCATCTGCGTGAGCACGGCGGTCTTCAGGCCGCTGAAGCTGAAGTCGAGATCGCCCGAATGCAGCATCGGGCGCGGCAGCACGACCGCGCCCGGCGTGCCCGTCTCGGCGAGCTTCGACACTTCCGGGCCGCCCGGGTAGCCGAGGCCGATCAGCTTCGCCGTCTTGTCGAACGCTTCACCGGCCGCGTCGTCGAGCGTTTCGCCGAGCGTCTCGTACACGCCGACGTCGGTCACGCGCATCAGTTGCGTATGGCCGCCGGACACCAGCAGGGCGACGAACGGGAACGGCGGCGGTTCGTCGACGAGCAGCGGCGACAGCAGGTGGCCTTCGAGGTGGTGGATGCCGACGGTCGGCTTGTTCCACGCGAGCGCGAGCGCATTCGCGATGCTCGCGCCGACGAGCAGCGCGCCGGCGAGACCGGGGCCTTGCGTGAACGCGATTGCGTCGATGTCGTCGCGGCGCGTGCCGCTTTGCGCCATCACTTCCTCGAGCAGCGGCAGTGCGCGGCGGATGTGGTCGCGTGACGCGAGCTCGGGCACGACGCCGCCGTAGTCGCGGTGCATCGCGATCTGCGAATGGAGCGCGTGCGCGAGCAGGCCGCGCTGCGTGTCGTAGAGCGCGAGGCCGGTTTCGTCACAGGAGCTTTCGATGCCGAGAACGAGCATGGGTACGGGCAGGGCGCACCGTTTCGGGCGCGCCACAGGAAGGTCGACGTAACCGGAAAGTATAGCAGGCGAGGGCCGGCTGCCGCTGGCGGCGGCCCGGGGCCGATGCCGGGCAGGTACAATCCGCGCCATGGAAACTTATGACATCGCCGTGATCGGCGCGGGCGCCGCCGGGATGATGAGCGCCGCGGTCGCCGGGCAGCTCGGCCGCCGCGTCGTGCTGATCGATCACGCGCCGCGGCTCGCCGAGAAGATCCGCATTTCGGGCGGCGGCCGCTGCAACTTCACGAACCTGTACGCCGGCCCCGACAACTATCTGTCGTCGAACCCGCATTTCGCGCGCTCGGCACTGGCGCGCTATACGCCGCGCGACTTCCTCGGGCTCCTCAAGCGCCATCACGTGACCTGGCACGAAAAGCACAAGGGGCAGCTCTTTTGCGACCACGGCAGCGACGCGATCATCGACATGCTGAAGCACGAGTGCGACGCGGGCGGCATCGCGTGGCGCCGGCCGGTCGTCGTCGACGCGGTGCGCCATGCGCCGGCCGACGGCTTCGTGCTCGATACGCAGCAGGCGGGGGCGATCGGTGCGCGCGCACTGGTCATCGCGACGGGCGGATTGTCGATCCCCAAAATCGGTGCGACCGACTTCGGCTACCGGCTGGCGAAGCAGTTCGGTCACAAGCTCATCGATACGCGGCCCGCGCTCGTGCCGCTGACGTTCGCGCAGCAGGACTGGGAGCCATTCGCGGCGCTGTCGGGCGTGTCGCTCGAAGTGCGCGTGTCGACCGGCGACAAGAAGCGCGGCGGTGAATTCGTCGAGGATCTGCTGCTGACGCATCGCGGGCTGTCCGGGCCCGGCATCCTGCAGATCTCGAGCTACTGGCAACCCGGCGACCCGATCCGTGTCGACCTGCTGCCGCAGCGCGACACGGTGGCCGACCTGCTCGACGCGAAGCGCACGTCGAAGCGCCAGATCGGTTCGCTGCTCGCCGACTGGGTGCCGTCGCGCCTCGCGCATGCGTGGCTCGACACGCACCGCGTCGCGGCCGACGCGCGGCTTGCAGACTTGCCCGACAAGACGCTGCGCCAGATCGGCGACGCGCTGTCCGGCTGGACGCTGACGCCGAACGGCACCGAGGGCTACAAGAAGGCCGAAGTGACGAAGGGCGGGGTCGATACGCGGGAGTTGTCGTCGGCGACGATGATGAGCGCACGCGTGCCGGGGCTGTTCTTCGTCGGCGAGGCGGTGGACGTGACGGGCTGGCTCGGCGGCTACAACTTCCAGTGGGCGTGGGCGTCCGGCACGGCGGCCGGGCAGGCCGCGGCGGAGTATGCACGCGGCGCCTGACGGGCCGGCCCCTGTAAGCGGGACCAGTCCCCGTGCCTTTGGACAATCCAATCGCTCTGCTATACTCGGTAGTCTTTCCCTGCAATCCTTTATTCGTGTCGGATCATGACGATCATTCGCGTTAAAGAGAACGAGCCGTTCGAAGTTGCAATGCGTCGCTTCAAGCGCACGATCGAGAAGAACGGTCTGCTGACCGAACTTCGTGCGCGCGAGTTTTACGAGAAGCCGACCGCGGAGCGCAAGCGCAAGAAGGCCGCTGCAGTGAAGCGTCATTACAAGCGGATTCGCAGTCAGACGTTGCCGAAGAAGCTGTACTGAACGATTGGGCGCCGCGCGGTTCGCTGAGCGGCGCACCGGCGACTCCGCGCGATCGGGTGCGATCGCGCAGCCGATCAGGCGGCGAGTCGCCGATGCCGGATTCGAGCAACCCGCTTGAGACACTGTCCCAAGCGGGTTTTTGTGTTGACGCCCATTCGCGGGCGTCGGATTCACGTTTCCATTCCGGGTGAAAGATGAGTTTGAAAGAGCAGATCAGCGAAGACATGAAGGCCGCAATGCGCGCGAAGGAAAGCGAGCGCCTGGCGACGATTCGCCTGCTGATGGCCGCGATCAAGCAGCGTGAGGTCGATGATCGGGTCACGCTCGACGACGCGGCCATCACCGCCGTGATCGACAAGATGATCAAGCAGCGCAAGGATTCGATCAGCCAGTTCGAGGCCGCCGGCCGCGACGATCTCGTCGCGAAGGAGCAGGCCGAGCTGACCGTGCTGGGCGGCTACATGCCCGCGCAACTGTCGGACGCCGAAGTGGCGGCCGAAGTCCAGGCAGCGGTCGCGCAAACCGGCGCAGCCGGCCCGCAGGACATGGGCAAGGTGATGGGCGTGCTGAAGGGCAAGCTCGCCGGCCGTGCCGACATGACGGCCGTTTCCGCGCAGGTCAAGGCCGCGCTCACGAAGTAAAACCCGTTCCCGGCGCGCCCAGCGATGCGCGCGCCGGGCGTCGTTTCGTCTTTTTTCGCTCGATCCCACGGTGATTCCGCATTCGTTCCTGCAGGACTTGCTGAACCGCGTCGATATTGTCGACGTGGTGGGCCGGTACGTGCAGCTCAAGAAGGGCGGCGCCAACTTCATGGGGCTGTGCCCGTTCCATAACGAGAAGAGCCCGTCGTTTACCGTCAGTCCGACCAAGCAGTTCTATCACTGCTTCGGGTGCGGCGCGCACGGTACGGCGATCGGTTTCCTGATGGAACACGCGGGGCTCACATTCCCGGAAGCCGTGCAGGAGCTCGCGCAGTCCGTCGGGCTGACCGTGCCGCACGAACCGTCGATGCGCGGTGGCGGCGGCGGAGGCGGCGATTATCCGGCGCCGGTGTCGAAATCGGTGGCGACCGCGCTGTCCGACGCGATGACGGCTGCATGCGACTACTACCGCAAGCAGTTGCGCGGCGCGACCGTCGCGATCCAGTACCTGAAGAACCGGGGCCTGACCGGCGAGATCGCCGCGCGCTTCGGTCTCGGCTACGCGCCGGACGGCTGGCAGAACCTCGAAACCGCGTTCCCGGACTATCGCGACGAGTCGCTCGTCGAGTCGGGGCTCGTGATCGTCAGCGAGAAAACCGACGCACAGGGCGTCGCGCGCCGCTATGACCGGTTCCGCGAGCGGATCATGTTCCCGATCCGCAATGTGAAGGGGCAGGTGATCGGGTTCGGCGGCCGCGTGCTCGGCAGCGGCGAGCCGAAGTACCTGAACTCGCCCGAAACGCCGCTGTTCAACAAGGGCAGCGAGCTGTACGGGCTGTTCGAGGCGCGGCTCGCGATTCGCGAGCGCAAGTACGTGCTGGTCGTCGAAGGCTACATGGACGTGGTCGCGCTTGCGCAGCTCGGGTTTCCGAATGCGGTCGCGACGCTCGGCACCGCGTGCACGCCGATTCACGTGCAGAAGCTGCTTCGCCAGACCGACACGGTCATTTTCAGTTTCGACGGCGATTCGGCCGGGCGGCGGGCGGCGCGGCGCGCGCTCGAGGCCTGCCTGCCGCACGCGGGCGACAATCGCACGATCCGGTTCCTTTTTCTGCCGACCGAGCATGATCCGGACAGCTATGTACGCGAGTTCGGCGCGGACGCGTTCTCCGAGCAGGTCGAGCGCGCGATGCCGCTGTCGCAATTTCTGTTGAACGAAGCAATTTCCGGCAAGGCGCTCGATCAGCCGGAAGGTCGCGCGAAGGCGCTGTTCGATGCGAAGCCGCTGCTGCAGGCGCTGCCTGCGAATGCGTTGCGTGCGCAGATCATGCACATGTTCGCGGACCGTCTCGATATCCCGTTCGAAGAGGTTGCGGGGCTGTCCGACGTCGATACGCGAATCGCGGCGCCGCCGCGCCAGGCGCCCGCGCGCAGCGAGCGGCGACGCGTGACGGACAGCGAAAAGCGTGCATTGCGTACGCTGGTGATGCATCCGCGCATCGCGTCGCAGCTCGACGACGAACAGATTGCGACCCTGCGGGCGTTGCCGCGCATCGGCGAATTGTTCGCGGAAGTCGTCGACCACGCGCGTGCGCTGGGCGACGGCGCGGAGTTCCGGCTGCTGTCGGATGTCCTGCGGACGTCCTCGAACGGGGCGACTTACGAGGAAATCTTCCGCGAAATTCTGGACTATGATGAAAACGTCCGCGACTTGCTGTTACAGAATCCGGAAGACGAGACGGTGCCCGAGCGGCAGCGTGAACAGGAACGGATCGCGGGGGAGGAACTGCAGGCGGCGGTGCTCAAGATGCGCTATGACGCCTGCTGCGACCGGCTTGACCGGCTGGCGCGGCAATCCACCTTCACACCCGAGGAATTGACCGAATTGACGGAATTGAACCAGCAGCGAACCGACATGAAACGTCGGCTCGGGCTGTAGGCGGCCGGGGCGCTTAGAGAGGGCTCCCCAGCGTGCTATAATATAAGGTTTCCAGCGGTTTGTTTTCTAAGCAGAGGCGAGAATCGCGATGGCAAAGACGACAGGCGGAAAGAAAGCAACAGGCAAGGGCTCGACGGAGCCGACCAAGAAGGTCACAGCGGCCAAGTCTGCTTCTTCCACCAGGACAACGTCTTCAGCCACGTCAGCCCCTGCAGGAAAGAAAACCGCGGCCGGCACTGCTCAGGCTGCGCCGGCGCCGGCAGCCAGAACACGGGCTGCCGCCAGACCCGACTCCGGGCCGGCCAAGCCGGCGGCGAAGCGGGCAAGTGCGAAAAGCGCAAGGGACACGACTGCCGACGCGGACGAAACGGCAGTACGTACTACTCATGCACCCACGGTTCAACCGGCTGTCGTCCAGCAGCCGCGAGTCGATATAGCCGGTACGGCGAACTCCATGACCAAAAAGCTGAACGAAGTATCCGTCGAAGACGACGCAAATCAGAGCGACGAGCAGCCCGCAGCCGCGGCTGCACCGGGCAAATCCAAGGTGCGCGATCGTCGCGCCAAGGAAAAGGCGCTGCTGAAGGAAGCGTTTGCGACGAGCACGCCGGGCACGGCCGAGGAGCTCGAAGAGCGCCGCGTGAAACTGCGCGCGCTGATCAAGCTCGGCAAGGAGCGCGGCTTCCTGACGTACGCCGAAATCAACGACCACCTGCCGGACAACTTCACCGAGACCGAAGCCCTCGAAGGCATCATCGGCACGTTCAACGACATGGGCGTGGCGGTTTACGAGCAGGCTCCGGACGCGGAAACGCTGCTCCTGAACGACAACGCGCCCGCCGCGTCGTCGGACGATGAAGTCGAAGAGGAAGCGGAAGTCGCGCTGTCCACCGTCGATTCGGAATTCGGCCGCACGACCGATCCGGTCCGGATGTACATGCGCGAAATGGGCACGGTCGAGCTGCTCACGCGCGAAGGCGAAATCGAGATCGCGAAGCGGATCGAGGACGGCCTGCGCCACATGGTGATGGCCATCTCCGCATGCCCGACGACGATCGCCGACATCCTCGCGATGGCCGAACGCGTCGCGAACGAAGAGATCCGCGTCGACGAGCTCGTCGACGGCCTGCTCGATCCGAATGCTTCGGACTCGGCCGACACCGACGGCTTCTCCGCGAAGGAAGCGGAAGCCATCGAGAACGAGAACGAGGAAGCTGAAGAGGAAGAGGAAGAAGAGGAAGAGGAGGAGGACGACGGTGCCGCCCAGGCATCGGCGAACGCCGCCCAGCTCGAAGCCCTCAAGCGTGCGTCGCTCGACAAGTTCTCGCAGATCAGCGAGTGGTTCGACAAGATGCGTCGCGCGTTCGAGAAGGAAGGCTACAAGTCGAAGGCCTACCTGAAGGCGCAGGAAACGATCCAGACCGAACTGATGACGATCCGCTTCACCGCGCGTACCGTCGAACGCCTGTGCGACACGCTTCGTGCGCAGGTGGACGAAGTGCGTCAGGTCGAGCGCCAGATCCTGCACATCGTCGTCGACAAGTGCGGCATGCCGCGTTCGGAATTCATCGCGCGCTTCCCGGGCAGCGAGACGGATCTCGACTGGTCCGAGAAGATCATGGCCGAAGGCCATTCGTACAGCGCGGTGCTGTCGCGTAACGTTCCGGCGATCCGCGAACAGCAGCAGCGCCTGCTCGACCTGCAGGCGCGTGTCGTGCTGCCGCTGAAGGACCTGAAGGAAACCAACCGCCAGATGGCGGCCGGCGAACTGAAGGCACGCCAGGCGAAGCGCGAAATGACCGAGGCGAACCTGCGTCTCGTGATCTCGATCGCGAAGAAGTACACGAACCGCGGCCTGCAGTTCCTCGACCTGATCCAGGAAGGCAACATCGGCCTGATGAAGGCGGTGGACAAGTTCGAATACCGTCGTGGCTACAAGTTCTCGACCTACGCGACGTGGTGGATCCGTCAGGCCATCACGCGTTCGATCGCGGACCAGGCGCGCACGATCCGTATTCCGGTTCACATGATCGAAACGATCAACAAGATGAACCGCATCTCGCGGCAGATCCTGCAGGAAACCGGTCTCGAGCCGGATCCGGCAACGCTCGCCGAGAAGATGGAGATGCCGGAAGACAAGATCCGCAAGATCATGAAGATCGCGAAGGAGCCGATCTCGATGGAAACGCCGATCGGTGACGACGACGATTCCCATCTGGGCGACTTCATCGAGGACAACAACACGGTCGCGCCGGCGGATGCAGCGCTGCATGCCAGCATGCGCGACGTCGTGAAGGACGTGCTCGATTCGCTGACGCCGCGCGAGGCGAAGGTGCTGCGGATGCGTTTCGGTATCGAGATGAGCACCGACCACACGCTCGAGGAAGTCGGCAAGCAGTTCGACGTCACGCGCGAGCGGATCCGTCAGATCGAGGCCAAGGCGCTGCGCAAGCTGCGTCACCCGAGCCGCTCCGACAAGCTGAAGTCGTTCCTCGAAGGGAACTGATTTCCAGCGTCTCTCCTGCGAACGCCGCCGGCATCTGCGTGATGCCGGTGGCGTTTGTCCCCTTTGTTGTTACAATGCCGGCCCGGCTTCGTTGCCGGGGCGGCGTGTAGCACGCGTCGTATCTCATCAGGGCTTGTAGCTCAGCGGTTAGAGCAGTCGACTCATAATCGATTGGTCGCGGGTTCGAACCCCGCCGGGCCCACCATATTCCGTTCCAAGGTCAGCCGAGGAAAATTCCAAACCCGTGATGCCGCAAGGCTTCACGGGTTTTTTGTTTTTCAGGGTGTCCGGGTGGTTTCGTAGGCAGCCGGTATGCCTCTCACGCATCAGGCCATGCCGGTGTGGCATCACGCCGTCCGGTCCTATCGCTTAAGATCGACGACTGTCGGTAATCTCACGAACTCGACCAACTGGCTCCGCCCAACCGGACCCCGGCTCCATCAAGCCGATGCGTTGGCCCCAAGCCCTTCCTCCCGCAACAACTCAACGCTCCATGCCGGCTTACCTCGCGTCGATGCGACGATTGCATTCATTGCGTTTGAATTCTTCTCGTTAGGAAATATGTGATGCAGGCGAGTCGGAGCGAATCGGTTGATTCGATCAATTTCCTCGGAGACGTTTTGTTGCGGGTCCACGCGCTTTCGTGCGAAATTCCCGCCCCTTCCTTCATCGGCTCCGCGGTTTCACTTGTCAGTCAATCAATATCCTGTCGTTCCGCGTGGTGGGGGCTGGTTGGTCGTGGGGCCAATGAAGTCACACCGACGGTCTACAAGAAGGAATTGATCGGACTACCGGCGGACTTCGAGGAAAGGTGGCTTCTCATCTCGGCACAGGACGCATTCGCGATAGAAGTCGAACGCCGTATCGGGGAGGTTCATGCTTTTTCTACGGACGAGAACTACAGCGCTCCCGGGAAAACCGAGGAGGTCAGGGCTTTTTGCCGGGAATACGATCTGGCGCATGGCGTATCGGTATTGCTGAGTGAGCCGTTCACGAGGAATCATTTCTTTTGCACGCTGTACCGAGGGCAGGATGCGCAGCCGTTCGATGAAATCGACATGGCATATTTCGGGCAGATCATGAAGTACACACTGCAGATATGGCGGAAGAATCTTCAACGCATGCTTTCCGTTCCAGCCGCAGACAACGTGCACTCGAGCGGGATTGCGGACAAGGACGGAAGAATTGTCGGCATAGGCGGAGGGCTGTGCGAGTTCATCTCCTTGAACTGGCCGACGTGGCGTGGCGGAACGCTGCCGCGAGAGTTCGTTCAGATCTTCAACGACGCGCCCTGCCGTACGCGTCTGGGGGGAAGGGCGGTCGAGATCGGCTATTTCGGATCTTATCTGCATGTATCCCTTGCACCGGACGGGCATGGGTTCGTCCTGTCGCCCAAGGAGAGGGCGATTGCGCATCAGTTTGCTGCCGGTCGCTCGTACAAGGAAATTTCACGCGTGATCGGCCTGTCGCCCGCAACGGTCAGAACCTATTTGCAGCGTGTCTATGCGCACCTCGGGGTGAGCAACAAGGTCCAGTTGGGCAGGGTGCTCGCTCCGGATTCGGCAGATGGCCAGGTTGAGGGCTCCCAGCCATTCTGACCGCGGTACCCGCCCGCATGTCACCTGCCGACGCGTCCGAAGCCGCTGAATCCTGTCGCGGCGCGTCGCCTGACGCGGGGATGATCGCCGGTCATTGCTCGTTCCTCAACCGACCCTCGTGTATGCGAGTCACGATCGGAAAATGACGCTGGCGTCTCCGGCAAGGGTTGGATCTTTACCGGTCCGGCGTCATACCTGCTCGGACCATTTCCCCGATCGTTCCGGTTTTCTGCACGATGGGCAACTGCTGGGAATGCGCGTCTGCATTTGCAGAGTATCGAGTGCTGATCGTGCCATGGGAGAATACTTTCGGTTCGACAGCGGTTCAGGGGCAGCCGGCTCCGGCCAGCGACCGGATCCTGACCAGTTCGCCAGCATGCATTGGCGATGCAGGCCATGGTTCTCATCGCGACGACGGCAGCATTGCGTTGTCCGAAAAAACCTGCTCATTGTCCGCTGTTACGCTTCCCCGGTTCAGGGCCGAATGTTCTAATTTTTGCATTGAGCAGGCAGTAGTCATTCGATACACGCGCGATCGATTGCGCGGAGGCCGGATGCGGTTCATGGAAGTTCTCGAGCCGTTGCATGTCGGCCTTTTTGCTTGACTGAGAAGGGCAATCGCATTGGTCAGAGTTCTAATGTCGATTAAAAAATTCGGATAACGAATTAATAGGAAACAAAAGATGCGCCGATTGTGAACGGCAGCGTTGCGACAGCGTTGTGGTTTGCGATGTCACGAAGCTGGCGTCGGGCATCGATTTCGTTGGAGAAGCATGTGTTGATCCGCGTCACCGAAGGGCGCGATGAACTCGGCGTATGACAGATACACGATGGACGACGAGTGAATGAAAGATGAAATGTCGGGTGCACGGCGTCATTGCATAGGGCACGGGAACGGAAAGAGAGGGTGGATGGATCACGTCGACACCATCGGATTCGATATCGAATGGCGGCCTCTCATCAATTATCTGAAGGAGAAGGGTGTCGCGATTCCCGATCTGTGGGGCGACTCCCGGTCGGCGGGGCGCTTGCCTAGCGGGCTGCTTTACGACTGGATTGCCCAGAACAGCATGTCGCCGCGGGAAGCGCTTCGCATCGGCGAGCACTATCGGCTGTCGGATTACGGCGTTGTCGGATTGGCTCTGAAGACCGCCGCCAACTTTGGAGAGGCGTTTCAAGTCGTCAGGACGTACATGCTGCCGCTTAACCAGAACATTCGTGGTGTGCGTGTCGACGCGTCCGATGCCGATGCCGGTACCGTCGATGTCAGCATCGATTTGCGCGACAGCCCGGATTTACCCCCGGAACTGAGGCTTTTCAATGCCAATGTGGTTGCCGCGGCGTCATATGCGATCACCAGGAATTTGCTGCGCGACAAGATCGATTTGATTCGCCTGCGGCTTCCTGAAGCGGCCGACGATCCGGGCCCGTATGAGGCGCATTTCGGTGTTCCGGTTCGGTTCGGTGGCCGGAGCATTGTTTTCACGTTACCGGGCGGTTGCTTCGATCAGGAGATACCGAGTGCAAACCGGGCGGTCTTTCAGGCAGCCATCGCGATGAGCGGAGAAGCGCTAGATACGATGCTCTCGCGGGAAGTGCGCGGATATCGCGAACGCATTCTCTCGTTGCTTGAATCCCTTCCCGATCAGTATCCGGACAGCAGTGATGTCGCCCGGCATCTTGGCATCAACGAGCGAACGCTGCGCCGGCGATTGACCGACGAAGGCTGCAGCTATCGCGAGGTCCTGGATATGGTGCGACAAAAAAGGGCCAAGCGCCTGCTGCTGGATAAGCGTTTGCGCATGGACGACATTGCCGAAAAGCTCGGTTACGCGGATACGTCGAGCTTCAGAAATGCGTTCCGCCGGTGGACCGGATGTAGCCCGAGTGATTTTCGGCGAGATGCCGGCGTCGTATAGCGTTCGGCGAGTCGAAGTCCGCAGTACCCGCGCATCGGCCGGTCGTGGCGCCGGGATCGCGCGGCGAGATATCTGGTCGACGGTTTTTGCGATCGACAGATCGCCGTGGAGCGGGGTGTGATTCCGTATCTACGCGGATCGTCAGGGTCGTGATTCGGATGAGGGGGCGCAGAACCGAGCGATAGTCGGTCGATCTGCCGTGCGTGTCGAATTGAAGCGTCGAGGACGAAACGAGGTGGCCGCGTGATTTTGACGATGCCGAAGAAGAGGGCGGCAATTTTATCAAGAGATTCGAAAATAGAATCGTGGATTATTAATAATCTGAAAGAGTCGGATTACGATTGCATATTTTTTATAAATTTCAACGATATATTAAGTTATGAGAACCCGGAAGATTTAAGCATCCTTGTAACGAGATTCGAGGATCTGGATTCCGTGTCGGGACGGGTCTTGCTTCGCCGGAAAAATGGCGCGCTCGAAAAAACGCCGATTCTTTTCGTAACGTCGGGTGTGGAGAAATGGAAAATCGTGTCGATGCTGGACGCGGGTGCTGACGCATATATCGCGACCACCGCGTCACGTCCCGTTTTTCTGTCGTATGTCGATGCGCTCGTGAGGCGCGCGAGGGCGAGGAAGTCGCGTCCTAGCAGGGAAATTCACGGAGCGTACGAATTCGACCTGCTCAGCAAGAAGGTCCGGCGGCAGAGAACGAACATTCCGGTCAACGTGATGGAATTCCATATTTCTCTTTCGCTTTTTCGGAATCTCGGCGAGTCACTTTCGTTGAACTATCTCGAGGAAATGACTTGGGGCGTTTCGACCGGGGAAGCTCGCGGGAAGATAAGGACGCACGTGTCGAATCTGAAGAGGAAGCTCGACCTGACGCCGGAGAATGGCTACCTGCTCACCGCCGTGAGGGGATATGGGTATCGACTTGAATTGATTCCAGGTCGAGACCGGTTGTCGGGTAAATGCGACGAGGTTGAACTGGATTGGAGTACGTCCTGAACACTTCTTGAGGAGGTCAATGGCAGGAAAAGGCGCGTTGCGCCGTTGTACGAGCGCGAGGCGAAGATTCCGACGCCGGCATCGCAGCGTGATCCTGGCAGCGGACCAGCGCATACCCATCAACATCGATCTGAAAATTCCATGCTCTATCGTTATCGAAAGACATTCGGCTTGACGCTGATCGCGAGCCTGGCGTTGTCTGCCTGCGGCGGCGACGATGCGTCAGGCACCGGTGCCGCCGCGGGCAGCCGCGCCAACGGAAGCGACAGCACGGCGAAAATGGCTTGCCCATTCCAGGGCGCACTCGTTTTCGAGTGCGAGCCGCTTTTCAAATATCAATGGGCATTGAAGCAGCCAGGGAGCTATTTCGCGGACTTCCCGAACGTGGCCGACGGCGAGACGGACCTCGACATCGAGAGCGTATTTCGTGATGGGGTTTTGGGGCAGGGCGTCAATCTGCTGGTGCTGGACGACGGTATCGACATCGCACACGAAGATCTGGCGCCGAACGTCAAACGCTCGATGATGCATAACTTCTTCAACGATACGAACGACCCCACGCCAGACGATATCGAATCGGCTCACGGAACCCACGTCGCGGGAATAGCCGCAGCGGCAATGAATGGGAAAGGCATCGTGGGCGTTGCGCCGGATGTGAATCTGGGCGGTGCGCGCTTTCTCGGCTTCGACGATGACGTTTCGAATCAGGTCGCCGCTTACGGCGGCGTGTCGTGGTCGGAGAACGCTGACATCATCAATGCATCGTATGGGATCAATCCGCGGAGCCCGATTGAATACGATACCGACACGTCCAGCACGGAGGCCGTCCGGTCTTTTCCGGAGCGCCGTGACGGCAAGGGGCTCGTCATGCTCAAGGCGACGGGAAACGAATACACCGGAATTTATGATGAGGCGACCAGGACCACGCGCGATTGCCCGACGGTTGGAGGCAAGCGCGGCATGATTTCCTGCGAGAATCCGGCCAATGATCCGGAAGGACTCGAACCGGGCGTGATCATGGTGGCCTCCGCCAACGCGATGGGGAGAAAGGCAAGCGACTCGAATGCCGGCCCGGTCAACTGGATTACCGCATTGGGAGGCGAAGACGGGGATAGTGGCGCGTACGGCGAGACAGTTCCTGGTCCGAAGATTTTCTCGACGGATTTGACAGGCTGTCACCGCGGTTACAGTCGCTACCGTTCTCCGGCTGACTCGAAGAACGAAGCGATGAACGACTTCGACACCGCCGGCAAGCGTGTCAACCTTCGCGAGAATCCCGACTGCAAGTACTCGAGCATGAATGGCACATCGGCGGCCACTCCGATGGTGTCAGGCATTGTGGCGTTGATGCTGTCGGTCAACCCGACGCTGACGTGGCGCGACGTCAGGGACATCCTGCGCACCACCGCGCGAAAGATCGATGCTGGTTATGGTTCGCGTGACGGACGTGACGCAAGGATCGATCTCGGCGACGGTAGCGCCTCGTACGACACCCGCTCGGACCTCGTCGACGGAGCGACCACCGCGCGTCTTGACTATGGCTGGCAGACAAATGGTGCCGGCAACGCATATTCGACATGGTACGGCTTCGGTCTGATCGACGCTGCGGCGGCGGTCCGGAAGGCGAGATCCTACACATCGCACGCCGCTGCCGATTTGACGATTCCTGGTTTCGCTCGGGCCTTTCCAGACGTCATGCAGATACGATACGGGCACGTTCAGAAGCTTGGCCAATTCAGCGTATCCGGCAACGACAACGTCGATCAGTTGCAGCTTCGCCTGACCGGGAGTGTCTGTATCGGCAGCATGGGTGTGTACGTCAAATCGCCGTCCGGTACGATTTCGACGCTTGCATTGCCGTATAACAGCTACTACACGAACAATGTTTCGGAGGTCAGCCACTACGGCCTCGGCAGCTACGCATTCTACGGTGAGCAATCCGCCGGAACCTGGGAGGTCTACGCGGTCAACGTAGTGCCGCAGCCCGAATGCAACAGCTCCCCCGGTAACCTCACGCGCCTGAGCAAACCGTTGTCCGTCGAATACCGCATCATCGCAGCTCGTTGAGAGACCCGGATCATGAGCCATCAATCTTTCATCAGGTACTGGATTTCAGGCGCGATGCTGTCGGTGCTCGCAACGCTGCATGTGAACGCGGCTGAATCGATCGCCGGCAAGCAATTGTCGCCGCAGGAGCTGGCGCAGTACGCGCATGCGCCGTCGGTGCGGCTGGATGGTCAGACCTTCAAGCATCTGAATGCGGGCGAAACTGCCAAATCCATGCGTGCCGGTTCGGCAGGCGATCGAGCGACGCTGCTTGTCAACGAGCGTGGCGTGGTGGGCGAGACCCGCAATGAACTGGTCGTCTCGCAAGTCGAACCGGATCGCGTGCGCGAGGTGGCCGGTCAGCTCGGCAAATCACCGGTGGCGACGGCCTACTTCGCGCCGGTGCGCATCAGCACGCTGCGCTTCGCATCGTTCGAGGACGCGGTCGAGGCACGGGCGAAGCTGATCAAGTTGCTGCCGCAGGCGAGAGTCAATTTGCCGATCCGATACGCGACATCGAAGGCGCGCTGATCGTGACGAGGATGCTGTGCCGTGCGGTGGAGTATCCGGTATTTACCGAACAGCCCGCCGGATCTCGATGAGATATCGGTGTCCGGAACTACGTCTCGCGTGTCCGTTCGTGCTCTTTCCAGCAATCGGTGTGGATGATTTAATCGAGTCCGAACCGATTGAACGGAACAAGCCTGAAATCGGTAAGGAAGCGTTCAAACAAGTATCGTTTTCAATGCTGTCCATCAATTAATTCGTATTGCGAATCAAATTGATGACGTCGACGAACCTTTCAAGGTTCTGGTGCAGACGGCACTCGAATGGTTCGGGGTTTCGTTTGCGGATTGTCTGAATCGGCCCCGTCGCCTGGTTGGCGGTGGTGCAGGCGAGCGTTGTGCTTCCAGTCGTCAACCATGCAGTGATCAACTTAACCGGGGAAAAACATGAAGGCTCACTTGAAAGCTCTGCTTGCCGTCTCGTTCGCCGTGGCCGGCGGGCTTGCGCATGCGCAATCGAATCCGATCAACGGTACCGTCAATGCGCAGCTCGTGCTGACCAGCGGTTGCGCGATCAATGCCGGCAGCGGTTCGGTCAGCACGACCACCAATTTCGGTTCGCTCAACTTCGGCACGCAGCCGAGCGGCTTTACCGGGTCGTTGAATGCGCAAACGACCGGGACCGGAACGAGCACGACTCAGATAACCTGTTCGCCCGACGTGACCTCGGTGAAAGTCACGGTCGACGGCGGCAAGAACGCGGGGAAGGGGGCCAGCGTCGGAACGGGTACGCGCGCACTGGCAAACGGTACGTCTTACGTTCCGTACGAAGTCTATTCGGATAACGCGTTCAAGAATCAGTATGTGGCGAGTACCGCGCAGACCGTACCGTTGACTGCGGGCACGGCGCTCGCGCTGCCGATCTACGGTGTCGTGAACAAGACCAGCACGTCCGCTCTCGCGGCCGGTACGTATACCGACGTGCTGAACGTCACGGTCGGCTGGTAAGCGCACTCGCCAACCCTCTCCGGTCTTGCGGCGGCCGACGGTGCCGCAAGACGCGCATCTCACGACGGGATCGCTATGTGGCTCTGCAAAACCCGGGCTCTTCTGTTGAGTGCTGTCATGTTTCCGGTTACCGGCATGGCGGATACGCCGATACCGACGACGAAGACCTTCGCGATCAGCGCGCGGATCGTGTCGGGGTGTGGTGTGTCGGGCGGCGGTACCAGCGTCAATTTCGGGCTGCTGGATTTCGGCACCTATCCCGCCGTGTCGGCCGGGCAGGTCAATGCGGTCGCGACCGGTAGTGCACTGCAGATCCAGTGTTCGTCCGGCACGACGCTGAAGATCGCCGTCGACGGTGGACTCAATCCCTCGTCGGGCAATACGCAACGGAATCTGCAGGGACCGGGCGAAACGCTCATCGGTTATCAGCTCTATGCGGATGCCGCCCACACGCAAGCGCTCAACATCGGACAACCGGTATCGATGCCCGTGTCGGGCGTCGCGAGCTTGCCGATCTACGGCTCGCTCAGTCTGCCGGGCGGTTCCACGCCGGCCGGTACTTATACAGATACCGCCCAGGTCACGATCAGTTACTGAATCAGGATGGAATCCGAGATGAACGATCCGATTGCGACCGCTCGGCCGGGACGCACGATGCGACGCGCGACCGCGATGGCGGTGTCGACGACGATCGCATGCACAGGCGCCGCTCATGCGGCCACGTCGGTGATGATCTGGCCGATCGATCCGGTGATCGAGAGCGACCAGCGCGCGAGTGCGTTGTGGCTCGAGAATCAGGACGTCAAGCCGGTCACGTTGCAGATTCGCGTGCTCGCGTGGCGCGAGGCCGACTGGAAGGAGCTTCATGCGGAGAATCAACGCCGCGTCGTGAGCAGCCCGCCGATGGCGACGGTGCTGCCCGGCAAGCGGCAGTTGATCCGCTTGACGAAGCTGGTCGATGTCGCGCCTGGAGCCGAGGACGCGTATCGGGTGCTCATCGACGAGATTCCCCAGGCCGAGGATTCCGGGGGGGAAGGCGGCAATACGTCGCTCGGCGTGCGGTTCCAGATGCATTACTCGATACCGCTGTTCGTCGACGGGAACGGCGTATGGACCAAGGAAGACCCGGACAAACGCCGCGATCCGGCCACGGCTTCGGCGCCGGTGCTCGGCTGGCATATCGCTCGCGAGGACGGCAAGCGCTGGCTCGTGGTGGCGAATCGCGGCGTCGTGCATGCGCGCATCACGCAGATTGCGTTCGAGTCGGGGGAACAGCGCACCGAGATCGAGCGGGGGCTGCTGGGCTACGTGTTGCCCGGTGCTCGGATGCGCTGGCCGTTGCCGCAGGACCTGAAGCTCGCCGCGCAGTCGAATCTGGTTGCCACGGTCAACGGCAAGACAGGCGTCGAAATGCGTCCGGATGACGCTGACATGCATCCGTAGTTTCACAGGTCGCTCGGAACGGACAATCACGATACTCGACGGGGGGCCGGTGCGAGATATTCGAGCAGGAAACGAGCGGATGCCGCGCATGCGTGGCACCGTATGGGTTACCGGGCTTGCATTCGCGGCGGCGGCGAGCGCGGCGCATGCGGGCGATGCGACGCTCGCGGAAAGCTACGCCACGGGACTGCCGCCGCCCACTCGGTTAGTTCGTAGCGGCACGCTGTTTCTCGAACTGGTGGTCAATCATCTGGCAACCGGACAGATCGTGCCGGTGCGCTATCTTGACGGGACCTATACGGTCCGGGCCGGAGACCTTGCGAAGGTTTCCGTCCGTACGGGAGCGTCCGCCGACGAAATGGTCGATCTCGCCAGGCTCGACGGCGTCGAGGTCGAATACGACGGCGCGGCACAGCGGTTGAACCTGACCGTGCCATCCGACTGGCTGCCGGAGCAGAGCGTGGGATCGGCGAGGGTGTACGACAGGACGCCTGCCGCGGTGAGTCGCGGCCTGCTGCTCAATTACGACGTCTACACCAGTTCGCCGACGCGCGGCACGGGCTATACGTCGGCCTGGACCGAGCAGCGCCTGTTCGATCGCTGGGGCATCCTGACCAATACCGGCGTCTACCGGCGATCGTACGGTAGCGGCGCGGGCATGCGCGGCGACAATCGCTACCT
Organism: Burkholderia arboris; assembly: GCF_902499125.1. GTDB lineage: Bacteria > Pseudomonadota > Gammaproteobacteria > Burkholderiales > Burkholderiaceae > Burkholderia > Burkholderia arboris. The sequence goes on along the minus strand of NZ_CABVPX010000010.1, from coordinate 182,138 downwards.
GCGCTACGACACGACCTGGAGCTACTCCGATCAGAACCGGATGCTGACGTATACGGCGGGCGACCTTGTCACCGGGGCTCTTTCGTGGACCAGCGCCGTGCGTCTCGGCGGCATATCCGTGGCACGCGACTTCAGCGTGCGTCCGGACATCGTGACGTATCCGCTGCCGCAGTTTTCGGGGCAGGCGGCCGTGCCGACTGCGGTCGATCTGTTCATCAACGGCAGCAAGGCGACGACCGGCCAGGTCAACCCGGGACCCTTCACGCTGAACAACGTGCCGTTCATCAACGGTGCGGGCGAGGCCACCGTCGTGACGACCGATGCGCTCGGACGTCAGGTTGCGACGACCATTCCGTTCTACGTCGCCAATACGCTGCTGAAGAAAGGATTGTCCGATTTCTCGTTGTCGGCGGGCGCCATGCGGCGCGACTACGGGATCAGCTCGCTTTCGTACGGCAAGTCTGCGGTGTCGGGAACCGTGCGTCATGGCCTGACGAACGCGCTGACGATCGAAGGGCACGTGGAAGGCGGCGAACGTTTCGCGCTCGGCGGCCTGGGTTTCGGTCTCGGCGTCGGCCGGCTCGGCGTCGCCAGTGTTGCCGCGAGCCAGAGCACGATGGGCGGAACGTCGGGGCAGCAATACGCGTTCGGTTACGGCTATTCGTCGCAACGCTTCAGCGTCTCATTGCAGCGAATCCAGCGAACCGGCGAATTCCGGGATCTGTCGGCATACGATCTGTCGGCGGGCCTCGTTTACCGACAGGTACGCAGCAGCACGCAGGCCACGGGCGCGCTGAATCTCGGTGCGATTGGCGGCGCGATCGGCGTGGGTTATTTCGACGTACGCGGCAGCGACGGCTCGCGCATGCGGATCGCGAACGTCTCGTACACGCGGCCGCTCTTTGACCGGGCGACGCTTTACGCATCGCTGAACCGAACGATGGGCAACCGCGGCATCGATGCACAGGTTCAGCTGATCGTGCCGCTCGGTGGCCGGGGCACGGTGAGCGTCAGCGCGTCGCGAGACGGCAACGACAACCGGAGCGAGCGCGTGCAGTACAGCCGCAGCGTGCCGAGCGATGGCGGCTTCGGCTGGAATCTCGCGTATGCCGGCGGCGGGTCCCGGTATCAGCAGGGCGACATGACGTGGCGCAATCGCTACTTCCAGGTGCAGGGCGGCGTCTACGGATACGGTTCGCGCGAGGGGTATACGCGCTGGGGCGACATGCAGGGATCGCTGGTCGTCATGGACGGTGCGGTGCTGCCGGCCAATCGCGTCGACGATTCGTTCGTGCTGGTCGACACCCAAGGGCAGAAAGGTATTCCGGTGCGCTACGAGAATCAGCGCATCGGCACGACGGACAACGGCGGCCATCTGCTGGTGCCGTGGGCGCCGTCCTACTACGGGGCAAAGTACGAGATCGACCCGCTTGGCCTGCCGGACGACATGCGGGTGTCGATGGTCGAACGGCGCGTCGCCGTGAGGCACCGTGCCGGCGCGCTTGTGACGTTTCCGATCGAACGTGTGGTGTCGGCCACCATCCTGCTGGTCGACGCGAATGGCAAACCGGTCAAGGTCGGCTCAACGGTGACGCACCGCGAGAGCGGGCAAACGTCGCTCGTCGGCTGGAACGGGGAAACCTATTTCGAAGGGCTCTCGAGCACCAATCATCTGAGCGTCGCATTGCCGGACGGCAAGCATTGCAGCGCGGCGTTTCCTCTTGATGTGAACGCCGCCGGGACGAGCCGTATCGGGCCACTGTCATGCAACGAGTCACTGTGAGGTCAATCCCATGAGATCGCTTCTCGGATTCATTCGACGTGCGGCATTCGTGGCGCTCATCGCGACGATTGCCCCGATACCCGCCTACGCGGACTGCACGACGGCCAATCCTTCGCCGGCGGCGTTCGGCTCGGTCACGTCGCTGAACCTGTCAAGCCAACAGCAATCCACGTCGTCGCCGAGCGCCGGGCTGTCGTGCGGTGGCGCGCTTTTTGCCTTTCTCGTGAGCGGAAATGCGATCAACGGAACGATCACGTCGGCCAACGGCGGCAAGCTGCGTGGTGCCGCCGGCGATGCAATCGCCTATACGATGTTCGCCGACAAGAATTACTCGCAGCCGTTGAACTTCGGGCAGCTCTATAACTGGGCCGATACCCAATTCGTGAGCTTTCTCGGTTTGGGCGGCGGTTCGAGCGTCGCGCTTCCGTTGTTTTTCCGAACCGCACTGGGAAGCAATGTTGCCGCCGGAACCTACACCGATACCTTAACGATTGCGTGGAACTGGCATGTCTGCAGTGGCGCCGGTTTCGGATCATTCTGCCTTGGATGGAACGACGGACAGAACACGGCGACGTTTCCGGTCACGCTGACGGTGACCAACGATTGCACGATCACCGCCCCCGACGTGAACTTCGGATCCGCGCCGACCGTAGCGAGTTTCGCGCAGGTCAACGGGAGTCTGTCGTTGACCTGCACGAAAGGCATGACCTATACCGTCGGCCTGAGCCCGGGCAGCCATGCCGCCGCGAACGGACGCAGGCAGATGACGAGCGGCACGAACGTCTTGCAGTACGACATCTATGCGGCCAATGGCGGCACGATCTGGGGGCAGGCAACGAATCGGGTCGGCAGCGGCGGGGCAGCGGACGGCACGGCGGTGCAGACATTTCCGTATGTCGCCCGAATTTACACCGATCAGTCGACCCCGCCGGTCGGTAGCTACACGGACAGCGTGATCGTCGATGTACGTTACTGATGGCCCGGACCTGGGTGGTTGACGTTACGTAACGCGCATTCGACTACATGCGCACGAATCGGGAGACGGGCGGAAGACTTCGGCCCGCGCCGTTCTTGCTGTCGACCCAGGGGGGCGAGCGGACTGACCGGGAGGCAACGCGGCGGGGCAGGGCTTCAACGACTTAATACGCTTGCCGGATATCGAAATGCGACATCGCTCGGATATCGCATCGATAGTCTATCGGGCAATTAAATAGTTCTTGGGATCCTTGTCTTTGAGCCACAAGGGCGTTCTCCCGCGGCCGCACCAGGTTTTGCCTGTTTCAGGGTCGCGGAACTTCGGGGTTAATTTAATACCCTTTTTCGATTTATTCGCACCAAAGATTTCACGCGCGTTGATCTCGAATTCGATCACGAGCCGCCTTACTTCGTCGAGTACGGCAGCCCGTTCGCTCGATTTCACGGCATTTATCTGCCTTTCCAGCTCGGCTCGTTGCTCGATTAAATCGCGATATCTGGACAAGTTGTTCTCCTGTTGAGGTGGTTGTTGATTTTCAGGCTATCGCATGATTTTTTTATGATGATGAATAAAAATTGAATGATGTGTTGATTTTTGTGCCAGGGGTGGATTTGACGATTGTTTATTATTGAATTGAATTGTTGTGGTAAATGTCGACTCGTGTCGATGATGGGTTAATCAGGAAGCAGAAACGTAAAGGCCACGCGCCGCGCACGAAAGGCGTGCCGACGTATCGCTATCTCGAGGCTTGGGCACGGCTGGATTGCTTCGCGAAGTCGTCCGAGGTTTCGCCACTACCGGGTAGTCGGCTGCTGCACGCGTGGCAATGAATGTGCGCGACTTTCGTGCAAGAAACGGAAGGTATGCCGCGTCGTGTCATGGCATGCCGAAAACCCGCGACGGCTTCATGCGTCGCGGGTTTTTCTTTGCGTGAGCGTACGTCCGGATCGGGAAAACACGGAGAGGGTGCCGCGCCGTCGGCAATCGAAGTATGCTGTAGCGCGACCGATACGCGCGACTACCGGACATCGGCCGCGCGCGGCGGATAACCGGCCAGCCCCGTGATTCATCCGGTGGCCAGAATAAACAACCTTCGCCCGCGAGTGGGGGGCGTCAATCATGACCATGCTGCGTTCGTGGGGTGCGATTCTTTCGTCGCTGGTGCTCGTTGCGTGCGCCAGCCTTCCGCCGCAGGCCGATCGTGTACCGACCCATGCGTTCACCGACACGGAAAGCACGCGGCTAGGCGCCGCGTTCCAGCAGCAGGCCAGCACGCATCCGGGGCAGGACGCGTTTCATGTGCTGACCGATCCGGTCGACGCGCTGGATGCGCGCGTGCTGCTTGCCGACCGCGCCGACCGTTCGCTGGACCTCCAGTACTACATCTGGCACGACGACCTGACCGGGCATGAACTGGCCGATGCGATCATTCGCGCGGCCGATCGCGGCGTTCGCGTGCGCGTGCTGCTCGACGATCTCGGCACGAACGCGGACGACCGCAAGCTGCTCGAGATCAGTTCGCACCCGAACATCGAGATCCGGCTGTTCAATCCGGTTGCCACGCGCCGGTTCAAGAAGATCGGCACGGTGTTCGAGTTCTCGCGTGTCAACCGGCGCATGCACAACAAGGCGATGATCGCGGACAACCAGGCGGCGATCGTCGGCGGCCGCAATATCGGCGACGAATACTTCGGTGCATCGACGATGCTGGAGTTCGGCGATATCGATGTCGTTGTCCACGGTCCGGCCGTGAAAGCCATCTCGACGGAATTCGACACGTTCTGGAATTCCCCGTATGCGTATCCGATCGACGCACTGGTCGGGCACGCAGCGGCACCGGGCGGGCTGGATCGCGAGCGCGAACGGTTGCGCGACTACCTGAGGACGATGGAAGACAATCCTTACGTGATCGAGGCCAGGCAGCGGCTCGACCGGATCGTTCACGGGCAGGGCACGGAACTGTCGTGGGGGCACGCGACGGTGCTGTACGACGATCCGTCGAAGATCGCGCATTCGCCGAAGGACAGCGACGGGCACCTGTTGCCGCAGTTGCGCGCCATCGTATTGCAGCCCGAACATGACCTGCTGATCGTGTCGCCGTATTTCGTGCCGGGCAAGGACTTCGTCGAGCGGCTGCGCGCGTATTCGGCGCGCGGCGTGCGCGTGACGGTGCTCACCAATTCGCTTGCGTCGACCGACGTGGCGGCCGTGCATGCCGGCTATCGGCGCTACCGGAGCGATCTCGTGGCGGCCGGCGTGCGGCTTTACGAACGGCGGCCGTCGGGCGACAAGAGCATTTCGAAGGACGTCATCATCGGGTCGTCGCGTGCGTCGCTGCATGCGAAGACCTACGTGTTCGACCACAAGCGCATTTTCATCGGATCGATGAATTTCGATCCGCGCTCGCTGAACCTCAATACCGAGATCGGCGTTTTCTGCGAGAGCCCGGCGATTGCGGCGCAGGTGGCGAACGATCTGGAATCGCGACTCGACCGGATCGCGTGGCGTGTCGAGCCGCGGACCGATCCGGCAGGGAAAGGGCGGCTCAAGTGGATTCAGACCGATTCGGACGGGAAGGTCACCGAGTTCGACCATGACCCCGAAGTGTCGACGGCGCGCCGGATGGAGGTGTGGTTTCTCGGGCTGTTTCCGATCGAATCGCAACTGTGAGCGGCGATGCGTCGTGTGACGCTCAGGGCCGCTTGCGTGCGTGCTGCTCGATGACGGTCGCGAACTGCATCGCCGCTGTCTCGATCGTCGCGTCGTTCAGCCCCGAATACCCGAGCACGAAGCCGTTGTAGCGGCGGCCGTCGCCGACGCCATAGCTGCTCAACGGCTGAAGCTGCAAGCCCTGCGCGGATGCGGCGCGGGCGATGTCGGTGTCGTGCAGCGCAATCGCGAGGTCCGCGGAAAGATGCATGCCGCCCGGGCTGGCCCGAATGCTCAGCGTGGTGCCGAGGTGGCGGGCGAGTGCCGCTTCGAGACTGCTCCGCCGGTCTGCGTAGAGCGCCCTCATCTTGCGCAGGTGCCGCGCAAACAGGCCGGTGTCGATGAATTCGGCCATCGCGAGTTGATCAGCCGAATGACCGCGATGGACGAGTTCGCGCAGCGTGCTGGTGAAGCGGTCGACCAGGATCGGCGGCACCACCATGAAGCCGAGCCGAAGGGCGGGAAACATCGTCTTGCTGAACGTGCCGAGATAGCAGACCGGCGCGTCGGCATGCAGGCCCTGGATCGCGGGCAGCGGCTGCCCGCCGTGGCGGAACTCGCTGTCGTAGTCGTCCTCGATGATCCACGCGCCGCACGTACGCGCGTGCTCGACGAGCGCCGCTCGCCGCCGGGGGCTCATCAGCGCGCCGAGCGGGTATTGATGCGAGGGCGTCGTATAGATCAGCCGGGGCGCTTGCGTGCGCCACTGTTCGCCGGTCGGCGCCATCCCTTCGTGATCGACGTCGATCGGCACGATATTCAGGCCGGTCGACTGGAATGCGGTACGGGCGCCGTTGTAGCAGGGGTTCTCGAGCCAGCCGAACTCGCCGGGATTCGCCAGCATGCGCGCGCACAATTCGAGGCTGCTTTGCGTGCCGTCGGTGATGAAGACCTGCCCGGTTTCGCAGCGCACGCCGCGCGAGACCCGGATATACGCGGCCACGGCGCGCCGCAATTCGGGCAGCCCTTCGACCGGGCCATACGCGAGCTGGGTGGGCTTGATGACTTTCCACGCGCGCTCGATGCAACGGCGCCACTGGGCAACGGGGAATTCGTCGAGTGAAGGGAGGCCGGGGACGAACGGCAGCATGCGTTCGGGTTCGGGGTGGGCGTTTTCGAGCCCGTGCACACGCTCGGACAGGCGAACCGGGGCCGGGCCGTTTTCGTGCGCGGCGCTCGGGCGGCCGCAACCGTCCCATAGCGTGATCGTGCCGTTACGCGTGGCGGCCACGAAGCCTTCCTCGGCAAGGCGCTCGTACGCATAGACCGCCGAATTGCGCGCGATACCCAGCTCCGCTGCGAGCACGCGCGTCGAAGCGAGCCGCGTGCCGGGCGGAATGTGCCCGTCCAGCAGCATGTTGCGCAGGTTCCGGTAGAGGGCTTCCTGCTGGCTGTGCGTTGTCGTGCCGTCCTGTCGGGAAAGCGATGAGATGAGCAGCGCGAGATCCATGGGCTGGTTCTAAAAAATATCCTTGAGCTGGTTCTTTTTAAGATTCGACGCGCATCGTACTGTTCACGTTCTCGCGGTGCAGGCCAGTACGCTGGCATTTCCGGTGGTCGTTTCGGCTCGGGGCCCGCGCGTATTTTGATCGATTTGGCGAGCGGCTGTCGATAGGCCGATCGAGTGGTCGCTCAGGCGTGGATGCCGCACGATTCCGCTTCGATCCCGAATTCATGCAATTCGCAGTACAAATATATGTTCGAGCGGATACCCGCGACTTGCCGAAATGCGGGCCGATCGATGCGCGCAAGGTCGTGCGAACAGGAAAACGAAACATGAAAGACCAGGCCGTCCTCTCTCCCACATCCCGTACCACCATTCGCCGCCTGCCCGAACTGGCGAATTGCGATCGCGCGATGCTCTACCGCATCGTGGACGACGCGTACGTTTGCCACATCGCGTTCAGCGCCGGCGAGGACACGCATTGCATCCCGACCGCGCACTGGAGACGGGGCGACGACCTCTATATCCACGGGTCCAACGGCAGCAGGATGGTCAAGGCGCTGTCGGCGGGCGCACCGGCCTCCGTCGCCATCACGTTGCTGGACGGGCTGGTGTTGGCCAAGTCGGCCTTCAGTCATTCGATGAATTATCGATCCGCGGTGATCTACGGGCAGTTCGATGTGGTGGAGGGCAGTGCGGAGAAGCTCGAGGCGCTGGATGCCTTCATGGACAAGATCGCCGCGGGTCGCAAGCATGAAGCGCGGCCGGGCAATTCGAAGGAGCTCAACGCGACCAGCGTGCTGCGGATTGCTCTTGCGGAAGCGGCGGTGAAAGTCAGCGACTCGATGCCGTCCGACAAGGACGAAGATCTGGAACTCGCTGTCTGGTCAGGGATCCTGCCGCTGAAGACGGCGCGCGGCACGCCCATTCATGCCGACGGCAACGTGCCCGTGCCGGACTACGTCCGCAACTGGGCAGATTGAATGGCGCGGCAGGGCCGAGAAGCGTTGACGAAGCAGGCGGCGCGCGTCGCGTGCGATACAAAAGGTGCGCGGCGCGATAGGCCGCGCCGTTTTCGCACCGCAGCGTGATCCGTGTCGTGCTGCCGTGGTGTGGCGTTGTCACTCCGGACGGTGTTCGCGCGACTCGTGCTGCGGCGGATGCGATTCCGCAGGGTGCGGATGCTGAGCGGGCGCGTGCTCGGGCGCCGGTTGCCGCGGCGGCGCGGCCGCGTGTTCCTGCGGGTGCGCTTCGTTGCGTGGTTGCGCCTCCTTGTGTTGTTGCTGCTCGGCCGCGTTACGTTGCTGCATTGCTTCGCGCTGTTGTTGCTGCGCCGCGTTGTGTTGCTGCATTTCCTCTCGTTGTTGCTGCTCCTGCCGTGCCGCGTCGTGCTGTTGCATCGCTTCGTGTTGCCGCTGCGCCTCGTTGCGCTGCTGTTGCTGAAGTTGCTGCTGCTGCACGGCCGCGCGATTTTCCGGCGCGGCGCGCTCCTGCTGCATCGCCTGCTGCCTCTCGTCGTGCATCGCGCCGGGCGGGTGCTGCGCCGGTGCGTCGGCATGCGGCTCATTCGCGCGGTGCTGCGCGAAGGCTTCCGGCGCCGGCCGGGCACCGGGGCGCGCGTCGTTCGCGGCGAAATGCGGCATCGTCATCGGCGCGGCGCCCGGGCGTTGCTCCATCGCCTGTCCGCGTATCGGCTCCGTACCCGGCTGCATCGTATTGCGTTCGATCGTCGTGTTGTTGGTGACGTTGCCGCCGTAATTGTTCGTGATGCGCGTGTTGCGGATGTTGGTGATGTTGTTGATCACGGTGGTCGACTTCGTCACGTACGTGGTGTGGTTGTACACCACGGCCGGGCGTTGCCAGCCGCCGTTCCAGCGCGGGCCGTCCGGATGCGGCGCGCCCCAGTTCATGCCCCATGCATGCCAGCCCCAGTCGTGGTGTCCGAAGATCGCGGCGCCGACGGCGATGCCGACGCCGAATGTGATCACGCCGGCCGCGACGATTTCGCCGGTGCTGTATGCGGGCGGCCGATACACATAACCGGGGTAGGCTGAAACCGGCTCGCCGTAGACGACGGTCGGGTTGTACGACGGGACGTAGACGACGTCGGGCTGCGCGGACTCGATCTCGATCGCCTGCTCGGGCGGCGGCACGATTGCCGGCCCGGCGTAGACCACGGGCGCGTCGGTGGCCGGCGTATAGCCGGCCGGCGCGGCCTGAGCGACTTGCGTGACCCGCATCTGGCCGCCGGAGCGGAGATGCCCGGACGTCTGCGCGCGCTGGCGCATCACCTGAATCGCGTTCATCACGTCGGTCGGATCGTTGTAGTACGCCTGGCCGAGCGACGTGGTCCAGGCCGGGGTCGACGCCATCTGCGCGAGCACCGCGGGGAACGCGGTCAACGCCTTGACGGACGGGTCCCACGGCTGCGTATCGGCGGCGGTCGCGAGCGCCGGCCCCTTCAGCGACGGATTCTGCGTCACCCAGGTATTGGCGCCCGTCACCTGGTCCGGATACGTTGCACCCGCCAGCACCAGTGCGACGAGTTTGTCGGGGAACAGCGCGATCGGCGCGACCATCTGGTAGAGCTGGTCGGCCGTCGGCGGCGTGTACGCGACCGGTGCCGACGCGGGCAGTGCCGCCGAGGCCGTGTTTGCGTCGCTGGCCGGTACGGCGGCGTTGCTGTCGCTGTTCTTGTTGCAGGCCGACAGGCCGAGCAGCGACACGATGATGGACGACGCGATCAGCGTTCTGACGGGGCGGTGATGTGCACGTGCGGTTTTCATGGTGTTGGTTCGGTGTGGTGCGGCGTTGTCGGGCACGCGGGCCGCGCGATCGGCATCAGCACTGTGCCGAGCCCATGTCCGCATGGCGGGTGTCCCGCGACGAATCGATATATTCAGTTAAACGCACGACACGCACGGAAGGTGTCAGCGGGTTGTGTAACAGTGTGTGTACCTTGCAGTCCGTAAGCAGGTGGGCGCCGGTCGGGTAAGCGATATGAAAGTTGCTTGCGCAACGATTGCAAGGTCGGCGAGCGTATCGTCCCGGTGGCATGCTCCGCGAGATTACGCGGAATGCAGAAAACCCGCGACGGCTTTGCAGCCGTCGCGGGTTCTTGTTACGCGGGGGTATGCGGTTCCGGGCGCGCGAAGCGGCGCACGCCCGGAACCGGGGCGGTCAGCCGTCCATCAGCGCGCGAAATCCGACGTGCTCTGGATGAACGCGTTCAGCTTCGAGATGTTCACGCTGCCGAAGCCCGTCGTCGCGTCCCAGCCGGCCTTCGCCTTGTAGCCGTAGGTGCCGCTGCCGTTGTTGCCGGACGTGACGTCGTGCACCAGCGCCGCGTTGGACGGGAAGTACTTGTAGATGCTCGACGCGGGGAACCCGAGCGCATTGTTGTTGGCCGACTGCAGCCGCGCCCAGATGCCCGTGAAGATCGGCGCGGCGAGACTCGTGCCGCCTTCGTTGTTCAGGTAGCCCGAACCCCACAGCGTGTCGGACGTCTGGCCGTTCACGACGAGAATCGCGCCGGTGCGCAGGTCGGCGTCGAAGCCGACGTCGGGCAGTGCGCGCTTGGTCGACCCCGTGAGGCTCGACGACTGCCACGTCGGCGCGGCCTCGTACTTGCTGTACCCGCCGCCCGTCGACCACACGGTACCCGGCTGCCAGCTCGGATCGTTCCAGACGATCTCGCTGTTGTACGCGTTGGTCGACGAATTGGTGAACAGCGTCGTGCCGCCCACCGCGATCACGTACGGCGACGTGGCCGGTTCGCTCACCGTGTAGGTCGAGCGCGACGGCGTGCCGCTCGCGCATTCGTACGCGCCGTGGTCGCCGGCGGAAACGGAGAAGGTTTGCCCCTGCGCGACCGCCTGCTTGAAGATGGTGTCGTCGGTGGCCTGCGAGCCGGTGCTGTTCGCGGACGATTCGCACACGCCGAGCGACACGTTGATCACCTTCGCGACGTTGTCGGTCACGGCCTTGTTGTAGGCGGCCGTGATCGCCGTGAGCGACATCGACGGCGCGGCGTAGAACACGACCTGCTTCACGCTGCCGCCGGCCGCGCCGACGATCGACTGGCTGTCGAGATTCCATTCGACGGTGCCGTCGGTGTCGGTGTACGAACTGCCGGCCGGGCCCGTCTTCACGATGCTGCTGCTGATCGAGCCGAGGCCGTTGTTCGCAGCGAACGTATTGAGGTCGCTCACCGTCTGCGACAGGTCGCCTTCGGAGATGATGCCGACCGTGGTCTGCGAGGCGGTCGGCGTGCCGTCGCCGCCGTAGATCGACGAGAACTCGGTCGGGTTGTGCGGCACGGCCGACGCGCCGGCCGGGATCGTCAGGTTGCTGGTGTTGCCTTGCGGCTTGCTGCCCGCGCCCGTATGCATCAGCTCGACGTTCTGCAGGCCGAGCACCGTACCGACGATGCCGCCGATCGCGTTCGGCACTTGCGCGGCATCGGTGTTCGCATAGACGCTGCGGCCGTTGCGCGTGAAGCGCTTGAGGGTCGTGCGGAACGCGGACTTGATGGTTGCCGCGGTGCCCGACGCGGACACCAGCAGCCGGTTCGGCGCGACCACGATATTCACGAAGCCTGCCTTGCGCAGGTGTGCGACGACGGATGCGACCTGCTGGTCGGTCGGCGCATATTGCGCGGCGAACTGCGCAGGCGTGAGGAACTGCCGGTAGTGCGGCGAGCCGGGCGTATGCAGGTCGCGCAGGTACTGGTCGAGCTGGGCTTCGTTGCGCAGGTTCAGCCCGAGCACGACGTCCACCGATTCGCCGGGCGCCATTTCGATGGCCGCAGCGGCAGCGGCGGCCGTGCTCGCGGCGGGCGCGCCGGCGGTGCCGGCTTCGTTTTGCTGCACGAGCGGCAGGAACCCCTTGGTGCGCGTTTCCGTCCAGCCGGCCGCGGGCGCGGCATGGGCGGTCGCCATGCCGAACGAAGCGGCGGCTGCGGCGGCGAATACGAGTTTCACGAGGCGAATGTGCTTTTGTTTCTTGTTTGCAACCTGATTCATTTGAATTACCCCTCCGGTTGAACATCGAACTGCACGAACAACAACGGTCGACAACGGTGCGGGTGATGCACCGCCGCTTTCTGCCGCATGCGTGCGGATGACACGGATGCGGCAGGGCCTTTCGCCCTATCCGGAAAGCGGTTTTTCTCCGGGGGCGAAATACGGAAAACGCGGTAACGGGGAGGCTGCGCCGCGCTGCGGGGCAGCCGTGCCGGACATGGCGCGGGCGGGATTGCTAGAGCAACAACTTCGTTGTCCTGCTCATTTGATTCGATCCTTCGGCCTGCTGCCGGATGGCAGCCGTCCAGTGAGATGCATCGGAATGTTGCACGCGCCGGCGTGAAAACGTGTCATCCGGCGGCGAGCACGTCGGTGCAGCGGAAGCGAAAAAACGTGGAGCGGAATCGATTGCGTGGTGAGCAATTCGTCAGATTGCTTGCATCGGACGGTATCAAGAACGAAAGCGGGGTGTCAAACTTTTTTTGATTATATGAAACAAAATTAAATCGAATAAAGCGCAATGATTTTGAAAAGATCGGCGGCTATTTGTAATGTTCGAAACCGGCAAGGCAGGTAATGCCGAACGTGACTCGCCGATCCTTTCCGAGGCGTTTTGAAACGGGCAATCGTTATCGAGGAAATGCTCGAATGGCAGGGGCCCGTCGCGGGATGTCGAATTCGAGGACGGCATCGCCGCACAGCGACGCGAGATGGCGGACCTGTCCGCCGTGCGCTTCGACGACCGTGCGAACGACGCACACGCCGAGACCGGTTTCGTCGAACCGGCGCGTGCCCTGGTCTTCGATCCGGACGATCGCGCCCGCGGGCCGTTCTTTGACGGAGAGTTTCAGTTTGCCGGGGGTGGAGCGGCGCCGTACGTCGTCGAACAGCGCGAGCACGGCCTGCCGGATGCGTGCGCCGTCGCAGGCCAGGACGATCGTGTCGGCCTCCAGATCGACGACGAACCCCGCTTCTCGAAGCGCGTCGCGTGCGGAATCGATGGCATGTTCGATCTCGCGGTCGAGTGCCGCCGGTTGCAGATCGAGTATCAGCGCAGCGGGTCGTTCGGCTAGCTGAAGATCGTCGACGAGCCGGAATAGCCCGTCGACATGATGCAGCAGCGCGTCGCGTGAAAGCGCATCGGCGCCGGCGGCGAGCGCCTTGATGGCATCGAGGCGGGTTTCGAGATCCGCGAGCGGCGTGCGCATGTCGTGGCGGATGGTGCCGTTGGCGGCGGCCGCATTGGATGAAGGGGCGTGTTTCAGTCGATGAGTCATCGCATTGAAGTGCTCGATGAAGCGCGACATGTCGGCCGGGCAGTCGTCGCGGGAAACTGCGCGCGCCGACGGATCGCCGGCAGCGATGCGGCCGGCGGATTCCGCAACCGCGTCGAGCGACCGGAGCGTGCGACGCATCAGCCTGACGAGGTCGAACGCGGCGGTCAGCAGGCAGACGAGCAGCGCCGTCGCGAGTACAAGGTAAGTGGACGCGCTGTGGATCATCGCGTCGGCCGTTGCGTCGTGCGGCAACGCGGCCGGCTTATGCAGCGCGTAGATGAAGAATGCAACGGTGCAGGCGATCAGCACGACGACGAGCGCGCCCGTGCCGATCGTCTGCCCGATATGCCGGCCGGGCCGCGCCGGCAGCGTCACGGCAAACCCCGCAGCCGGTAGCCGACGCCGCGCATCACTTCGGGCATGCCCGGCGCGCCGGCCTGTTCGAGCTTCTTGCGCAGCCTGCAGATGTGGCTGTCGACCGTGCGTTCCAGCGCGCTGACGTCGGCCATGCACGCATCGAGCAGTTCGCCGCGCGTGAACACGCGGCTCGGCGATCGCGCCATGTGCGCGAGCAGCCGGAACTCCGTCAGCGTCAGCGTGATCGGCACCTCGACGGAACGCGTCCGCACGCGGGCCAGATAGCTGTCGGTGTCGATCTCCAGGTCGCCGACGCGCAGCACGCGTGTGGGCGGTGGCGCGGCCGACCGGCGCAGGATCGCGCGCAGCCGCGCGACGACCTCGGCCGGGTTGAACGGCTTGACGATGTAGTCGTCTGCGCCGGCATGCAGCGCCTGCAGCCGGTCGAGGTCGCGGTCGAATGCGGTGAGGACGACGACGGGCGTATTGCCGCGCTGCCGAAGCTCGGTGAGTACAGCCCAGCCGTTTTTCTGCGGCATCTTCACGTCGAGCAGGATCAGGTCGGGCTTCAGGCGCGGTTGTACATCGAGCACCGCTTGACCGTCGGCGACGCGGTAGGTGCGAAAGCCGTCGTGCTTCAGGTATGCATCGAGGATGTCCGAAATGTCGGGCTCGTCTTCTGCAATCAGTATCAGGGAATTCGTCATGGAGTTTGCCGTGCGATGTCGAACAATCGGGGCAGCCCGTTGCCGGGCCGGGTTGCACCGTACCGTCCCGCCGTCGTGCCGGACGGTACGGTGCCGTTCGTTCAGTCCTGCACCACGCTCTTCGACGCCGCAACGTCCTTGTCCGTCAGGCCGCCGCCGAGTGCCTTGTACAGCGCAACGGCGTTGCTGAGCTCGCTGCGGCGCAGGTCGAGCAGCGCCTGCCGTGCCGAATAGAGCTGCCGCTGCGAATCGAGCAGTTCCAGCCGTCCTTCGACGCCCGCGCGATAGCGCAGGTTCGACAGGTCGGTGCGGCGTTCGGCCGAGCCGACCACGCGCGTCTGCGCTTCGATCTGGCGGCCGAAGGTTTCGCGCCCGGCGAGACCGTCGGCCACTTCGCGGAACGCGGTCTGGATCGAGCGTTCGTACTCGGCGACGGCGCTGGACTTGCGCACTTCCGCGAGACGCAGTTCGGAACGCAGCCGGCCGCCCTGGAAGATCGGCACCGTGACCTGCGGCGCGAAGCTCCACGTGCGCTGTCCGCCGTCGAACAGGCTGCCCATCGCCGGGCTGAGGAAGCCGATCGACGACGTCAGCGACAGGCGCGGGAAGAACGCGGCGCGCGCGGCGCCGATATCGGCATTCGCAGCGACGAGATTCTGTTCGGCCTGCTGGAGATCCGGGCGGCGGAACAGCAGCTCGGACGGCAGGCCGGCCGGCAGTTGCGTCATCACGGGCTGCTGCTGAAGCGGCACCGGATCGGGCAGATCCTTCGGCAGCTCGGTGCCGACCAGCAGGCGCAGTGCGTTGCGTGCCTGCTCGACGGCGCGCGTGCGCGCTTCGAGATCGGCCGTGGCGCTCGCGACCTGGCCTTCGGCCTGTGCGATGTCGACGCCGCTCGCCTGATGCGCTTCCTTCAGGCGGCGCGCGAGATCGAGCGACTGCTGCCAGTCGGCGAGCGTGCGCTCGGACAACTGGCGTTGCTCCTGCGCGAGGCGTTCGGCGAAATAGGCATCCGCGACGCCGCCGACCAGCGAGATCTGCACCGCGCGGCGGCCATGATCGGTCGCGAGGTAGCGCGCGAAGGCCGCATCCGACATCGATTTCACGCGGCCGAACAGGTCGATCTCGAACGCGCTGATGCCGAGGTTCACGCCGTACTGGTTCTGCGTCGTGCCGAACAGCGGCGGACTCGACTGCGTGTCGTCCGACGTGCGCTGGCGCGTGAAGTTCGCACCGGCGCCGATCGACGGCAGGCGCGCGGAACGCTGGATGCCGTATTGCGCTTCGGCAGCTTCGACGTTCAGCGCCGCCAGGCGCAGGTCGCGGTTGTGCTCGAGCGCCAGCTCGATCAGGCGCTGCAGGCGGCGATCGCCGAACATCGTGCGCCAGCCGAGATCGGCGGCGTTGGCCTTGAGGTCGGCGGCTGCGGCGGCCGTGTAGGCCGTCGGCACCGGCATCGAGGGTTTGACCAGCGTCGGCGCCAGCGAGCAGGCCGACAGGGCGAGGACGAGGGGAAGAATAAGCAATCGCATGGCATCAACCTTCCTGTCCGTGAGTCGGGGCGGCCGGCTGCTTGCGGGAAGCCCGCCATGCGCCGATGCGCTCCTGGATGCTCATCACGAACACAAAGAAAACAGGGACGAAGAAAATGGCCAGTACCGTGGCGGTCACCATGCCGCCGAACACGCCGGTACCGATCGCGTGCTGCGTTTCGGCGCTGGCGCCGGTCGCGATCATCAGCGGCACGACACCGAGGCCGAACGCGAGCGAGGTCATCAGGATCGGGCGCAGGCGCAGCTTCGACGCCTGCACGGCCGCTTCGATCAACCCCTTGCCTTCCTCGCGCAACTGCTTCGCGAACTCGACGATCAGGATCGCGTTCTTCGCGGACAGGCCGATCACGGTGATCATCCCGACCTTGAAGAACACGTCGTTCGGCATCCCGCGCAGCAGCACCGCACCGATCGCGCCGATCAGGCCGAGCGGCACCACCAGCATCACCGACAGCGGGATCGACCAGCTTTCGTACAGTGCGGCAAGCACCAGGAACACGACGATCATCGACAGCGCCATCAGCATCGGCGCCTGCGACGCCGACTGGCGTTCCTGCAGCGACTGGCCGGTCCACTCGACCGCGAAGCCCGGCGGCAGTTGCGCGGCGAGACGTTCCATCTCGGCCATCGCCGCACCGCTCGACTGGCCCGGGGCGGCGGTGCCCGAGATCCGCGCCGACGGATAGCCCTTGAAGCGCACCATCTGCAGCGGCGTCTCGGCCCACACCGGGCGCACCACCTCGGACATCGGCACCATGCCGCCGGCTGCGTTGCGCACGTACAGCTTCATCACGTTGTCGATCTGCATGCGCGCGGGTGCATCGGCCTGGATGATCACCTGCTGCATGCGGCCTGCGTTCGGGAAGTCGTTCACGTAGGTCGAACCCATTGCGGTCGACAGCGTGTCGCTGAGCGTCGTGAACGACACGCCGAGCGCCTGCGCTTTCGCGCGGTCGATCTCGAGGCGGATGCTCGTGCCGGCCGGCAGGCTGTCCGGATACACGCCGGTCACGACCTTGCTTTGCGCGGCGAGTTCGAGCAGCTTGGCTTCCGCCGCCTTGAGCGCGGCAGTGCCCTGGTTGGCGCGGTCTTCAAGGCGCATCGAGAAGCCCGAGCTGTTGCCGAGTTCGTCGATCGCCGGCGGCAGCAAGCTCATCACCGTGCCTTCGGTTACGCCGGCCATCGCCTGCTGCGCGAGCATGCCTTCCTCGATCGTCGACGAGCCGCCGCGGTTCTTCCAGTCCTTCATCACGGACCAGTTGATCGCCGCGTTCGGACCTTGGCCCGAGAAGCCGTAGCCGATCACGGAAATGCTCGACTGGATTGCCGGACGCGAAGCAAGATGCTTCTCCAGCGTCTTGACCACATCGTGCGTACGCTCGGCGGTAGCGTCTGCGGGCAGCAGAAAGCTGGTGATGAAGTAGCCCTGGTCCTCGTCCGGCAGGAACGACGATGGCAGGCTGCGGAAACCGAACACCAGCGCGCCCGAAATCGCGACGAACACCAGCATCACGCGGCCCGTGCGGCCGACCAGGCGGCCGACGCGCGTCTCGTACCATTTCGTCAGGCGGTCGAAGCGGCGGTTGAACCAGCCGAAGAAGCCGCGCTTTTCGTGGTGGCCCGGTTCGAGCGGCTTGAGCATCGTTGCGCACAGGGCCGGCGTGAGCGTCAGCGCCAGCAGCGCCGAGAACAGGATCGACACGGCCATCGACATCGTGAACTGCTTGTAGATCACGCCGACCGAGCCGCTTGCCATCGCCATCGGCAGGAACACCGCGGTCAGCACCAGCGTGACGCCGACGATCGCGCCGGTGATCTCCTTCATCGCCTTCGACGTCGCATCCTTCGGCGACAGTCCTTCCTCGGCCATCAGGCGTTCGACGTTCTCGACGACGACGATCGCATCGTCGACGATGATGCCGATCGCGAGCACCATGCCGAACATCGTCAGCACGTTGATCGAGAAACCGGTCAGCAGCATCACCGTGAACGTACCGAGCATCGCGACCGGCGCGACGATGGCCGGGATCAGCGTATAGCGCACGTTCTGCAGGAACAGGTACATCACGAGGAACACGAGCACCATCGCTTCGAGCAGCGTGTGCAGCACTTTCTCGATCGAGATCTTCACGAACGGCGACGTGTCGAGCGGGATCGAGTAGGTCATGCCCGATGGCATCGACTTGCTCAGTTCGGCCATGCGCGCACGGATCGCGTCCGCGGTCTTCACCGCGTTGGCGCCCGGCGCGAGCTGCACGCCGGCGAGGGTGGCCGGCTTGTTGTTCTCGCGGCTCACGAACGTGTAGTTCTGCGAGCCGAGCTCGACGCGCGCGACGTCGCCGAGCACGACCTTCGAGCCGTCCGCGTTCGCGCGCAGCACGACCTTCGCGAACTCTTCCGGCGTCGTGAGCTGGCCCTGCGCGGTGAGCGGCACGGTCACGCGCTGGCCCGGCAGCGCGGGCAGCGCACCAAGGCTGCCCGGTGCGATCTGGACGTTCTGCTGGCCGATCGCGGTCGTCAGGTCGCTCATCGACAGGCCGAAATTGATCAGCTTCTGCGGATCGACCCAGATGCGCATCGCGCGTTCGGAGCCGAACTGCAGCACACGCCCGACGCCGTCGACTCGCCGCAGCTCCTCGGACACGCTGCGCGCCATGTAGTCGGCGAGCGCGCTTTCGTCGAAGCGGCCGTTGTCGGAGCGCAGGCCGACGATCATCAGAAAGCCGGACGAAGCGGATTCGACGATCAGCCCGTTCTGGCGCACGGCCGCGGGCAGGCGCGGCTCGACCGACTTGATCTTGTTCTGCACGTCGACCTGCGCCAACTCCGGATTGGTGCCGGGCTTGAACGTCACGGTGATCTGCGCAGAGCCGGACGTATCGGCCGACGATTCGAAGTACAGCAGGTTCTTGACGCCGGACAGTTCGCGCTCGATGAGGCTCAGCACGCCGTCGTTCATCGTCTGCGGCGTGGCGCCGGGGTAGCTCGCGGTGATCGTGACGGACGGCGGCGCGACTGACGGGTAGCGCGCGACCGGCAGTTGCGGGATCGCGATCAGCCCCGTCAGGATGATGAAGAGCGCGATCACCCAGGCAAACACCGGGCGTCGGATAAAGAATTCAGCCATGACTGGAGGTTCCTCGTGACTCAGTGCGCGGACGCGGTGGCGGCCGCGTCAGGCGACTTCCAGTCGGTCGCGGCGGCCGGCGCGCCGTCGATCAGGCGTTCCATGCCTTCGACGACGACCTTCTGGCCGGCCTGCAGGCCCGACTTGATGCGATAGCTGCGGTTCGTCAGTTCGCCGACTTCGACAGCCTTCAGATGCGCGGTACCCTTCGCGTCGAGCACCCATACCTGCGGCTTGCCGCCGGCGCGTACGACCGCCTGTTGCGGCACCATCACCGCGTTCGCGTAGTGCGCGCGCGGAATGCGGGCACGCACGTACATGCCCGGCAGCAGCTGGCGTTTCGGGTTGTCGACCAGCACGCGCAGCAGCACGTCGCCGGTGCCCGGATCGACGTTGACGCCCGAGAACAGCATGCGGCCCTTCACGTCGTAACGCGTGTCGTCGTCGCGCAGCACGTCGACCGGCAGGCCGTTGCTGTCCGACGTTCGCGGTTGCGCCGCGAGTGCGCCGCGCAACGATTCGAGCGACGCGGCGGGCTGGCGCACGTCCACGTAGACCTGGTCGATCTGCTGGATGCGCGCCATCGGCTGGCTGTCGCCGCTCGACACCAGCGCGCCTTCGGTCACGAGCGCCTGGTCGATGCGGCCGGCGATCGGCGCTTCAACGGTCGCGAACTTCAAGTCGAGCTGGCGGCGCGCGAGCGTCGCGCGGGCCTGCGCCACGTCGGCAGCGGCCTGGTCGCGTTGCGAGACGGCGTCGTCGTACACCTGGCGACTGATCGCGTCGGCTTCGACGAGCGGCTTGAAGCGGGCCGTCTGCACCTTGGCGCGTTCGAGCGCGGCCTGCGCACGCTGCAGCGATGCCGCGGCCGTGTCCATTTCAGCCTTGAACGGGGCCGGATTGATCTGGAACAGCGGCTGGCCCATGCGTACTTCGGTGCCTTGTTCGAACAGGCGGCGCTGCACGATGCCGCTCACCTGCGGCCGGATCTCGGCCACCCGCACGGCCGCGACGCGGCCCGGCAGATCCTCGGTGACGTCGAGGGGCGTGGCTGCCACGGTCATGGCCGCAACCGGGGTGGCCGGTGCGGCGGCCTGCTGTTCGGCGGGCCCGCAACCCGCCAGCATTGCCGCCACCAGCGCGCATACCGCGCTGTAGCAGCATCGTTTCTGATTTTTCATCGCGACTCCAGGAAACGCAGGCAGCCCACTGCCTGCTTTGACGAGGCGGAGTTTGCGTGGATTAGTTGGGGGCTTTTATGCGGAAAGATGGAGATTCGATGGAGCCGGCGAAAGGAATCGAAAAGAGGGTGTCAGCGAACGCCGGAATGGTCGGACGAATGGTCGCGGCGCTGTATCATGCGCGCGGGGTCGTCGGCATTCCGCCTGCCGGCCCAGTCAACGAGGATCGACCGCGACGTGATCGATAACGACCCGCTCGGCAACGAAGTGCCGATGGCGTGGCAGGCCAGGCTGGCCGGCTGCCGATGGACGCGGCAGACGGACGGTCAGTCGGACGCCGCCGTGTTCCGGCTCGATGCGCGCGACGGCTCACGCCGGTTCGTGAAGACGGCGCCCGCGGGGCCGCTGGGCGAATTGCGTGACGAGGCGGCGCGGCTGCGCTGGCTGGCGAGCACGGGCCTGCCGGGCGCGCAGGTGCTCGACGTGGCGTCGGCGGCGGGGCGCGAGTGGATGCTGCTGAGCGCCGTGCGCGGCGACAACCTCGAAACGGCGCAGCTCGCGCCGGCCGAGAAGGTGGCGATCATGGCCGACGCGCTGCGTGCGCTGCATCGGCTCGATCCGGCCACGTGCCCGTTCGATCACGGCGCCGCGCATCGCATCGAGCGGGCCCGCGCACGGATGCATGCGGGGCTCGCCGACGAGGACAACCTCGACGACACGAATGCGGGCGTGCCGCTCGACGCACTGTTCGCGAGGCTTCTCGCGCACCGGCCGTCGACCGAGGACAGGGTCGTCACGCACGGCGACGCGTGCCTGCCCAACCTCATGGCCGACGACGGCCGCTTCTCCGGCTTCATCGACTGCGGACGACTGGGGGTGGCCGATCGTTATCAGGATCTGGCGCTGGCGGCGCGCGATATCGAAGCGGATCTGGGCAGCGAATGGGTCGCGCGTTTCTTCACGCGCTACGGGATCGAACACCCCGATCCCGACCGGATTGCGTTCTATCGGCTGCTCGACGAGTTTTTCTGAGTGCGCAGGTGTTCACCGATGGTGAGCGAACGCCTTACTGCACCCTCTGCGTAACCACGTGCGTCCCGGAACTGCCGGCGGCCGGCTGATCGTTGTATGCCGAGAATCCATAGTTCAGCAGTTTGCCGGCGCCGACGATCCGGTCGTTCGCCGTGGGCGCCCCGAGCACGACCGCGAATACGCGTCGCGTCATCGGCGGAGATGCTTGCCGGCGCTTCGCAGTGGCCACGATGCAGTAGCCGGCCGCTTGCGTGTGGCCGGTCTTCATCCCGTCGACGGAAGGATCCTTTCCGAGCAGCCAGTTCTTGTTGCGCTTGCGGAACGAGCCGTACGAGAAATTCTGCTCGGACGAGAAGGTGTAGTACTCCGGAAAATCGTTCGTCAGGCGCAACGCCAGCACCGACAGGTCGCGTGCCGTCGTGGTGTTCCCCTGCGTCGTGATGCCGGACGGCGTCGTGTAGTGCGTGTGGTTCATCCCGAGCTGGTGCGCCATCGCGTTCATCTTCTGCTCGAACCCTTCGGGCGAGCCGCCGATGCGCTTCGCGAGCACCAGTGCCGCGTCGTTCGCGGACGCCGCAATGAGACCCAGGACGAGTTCCTTCACCGGGACATGCTGGCCGGGCACGAGATACATCCGTGCTTCATCGTTGCCGACCGAACCGATGTCGGCCGCGTCGACGGCCAGCTTCTCGTCCCATCGCACGGTGCCGTGCTTGAGCGCGTCGAGCACGAGATAGGCCGTCATCAGCTTGGTGAGCGAGGCGGGCTGGCGTTCGGCGTCGGCGTCATGTTCGACGAGCGTCTGGCCCGACTCGCCGTCGACGACGATCCACGATGCGGCGCGGACGTTGGGCGATGGGCTGGCGGCGGCGTGACCCGTCGACATGGCGACACACGATGCGAAGGCTGCGACGAGCGTCGACAGGCGGAGACGGAGTGAATGGTGATGCGACTTCAAGTTGCAACCTGTGTGGGGGATGAATCGGTGTGCCGACGCGACGCCATGAATCGATCCTTGCTTCGGCCGGCTGGCCTCGATGTCGACTGTGATGTTGACGATCGTCGTGCTTCGTCGGTCCGTATTTTACGAGATATGCATGCAGCGAGTCGTGGGCATTTCCGGACAAAAGTGCCTCGGCGATGCCGGTCACGAGCGTGAATAGGCGGCCGGCTCGGTTGGCGCCGCATTGTCCGGAACGAGGCCATCGAGTGGCCGGCCGATCTGCCTGCCGGCCGGCCGCGCTACTGCCTGGCACCAGCTTGCCGCAGCGCATCCGCGGCGTAAGTGTTGTCGTGCGTCAGCGCGAGCTGCAGCAGCGACTGTCCGCGCCGGTCGACATGGTTCGGATTTGCGCCATGCGCAACGAGCAGCGGAATCAGTTCGAAGCGATTGAAGAGCGTCGCGAACCCCAGCGCGGTTTCGCCGGCGCCGTTCGTCTGATCGATCGGGCAACGCGTGTCGAGCAGGCGCCGGGCGATGCCGGGCGCGTTCCTGAAGAGCGCACCCATCAGCGCCGTATTGCCGTGGTGATCGCCGATGCACGCGTTGGCGCCGGCCGACAGCAGGTAGTCGAGCGCGGCAGGCTGGCCGTCGTACGACGCGAGTATCACGGCCGTATAGCCGTGTCTGTCGGTGGCGTCGACGGGATAGCCGGCGTCGCGCAACGCGCGCAGGATATCGACGCGTCCGACGCGCGCAGCGTCGAACCAGTCGCCGTCGTAGCGGCGCAGTGCGGCGGGATCGGCCTTGCCGTACGTCGGCTGGTCGGGCAGGTGCGCGCAGCCGGCGATCGCGGCCAGCGCCACAGTCATTGCAGCCGCGCGGATCGCGCGTGTGAAGCGTTCTGAGCGCATGGGGGTGTCCTGATGAAGAAGTCAGGCCGACGTGCGCGGCACAACCGCGCACGTCGGCAGCGACCGGCGTCGCGGGATCAGTTCTCGCTCAGCTTCGCCGCGAGCGACTGCACCTGCTGGACATTTGCGTGAACGGCTTGCGCGAGACGCGTGCCGTAGTCCGCATCGGCCTTGTAGAAGTACGACAGCATCGCGTACTGGTTTTGCGCGTTCTTCACCTGGCCAAGATCGCCGGACAACGCAGTGACGAGATCGTCCTTGTCCTGCTGCGACAGGCCGCGGTAGTACTCGCCGGCCTGACGGAACAGCAGCTTCTTGTGGATCGCTTCCTGTTGCGTCGTGCCGTTGAGCGCCATGCGCACGGACTTGTACTGCGGATCCTGCGCAAGCTCGCGCTGTGTCGACGGCTCGTAGTTCACTTCGCCCTTGCGGTCGCCGGCATTCATCTTGCCGTCCTGGTTGTTGTTGACCACGGGCACGACAGGGCGGTTGACCGGCAGGTCCATGAAGTTCGCGCCGAGCCGGTACATCTGCGTGTCGGCATACGCGAACAGACGATCCTGCAGCATCCGATCTTCGGACGGCTCGATGCCCGGCACGAGCCGCGACGGTGCGAACGCGGATTCCTCGGTCGACTGGAAGTAGTTGTCGGGCACGCGATTGAGCGTCATCGTGCCGACCTTGCGTTCAGGTACGCCAGCCCAGACCTTCGTGTCGTCGAGTGCGTCGAAGTCGAAGCGGTTCAGGTCCTGCGGCGCGAGCACCTGCACATACAGATCCCATTTCGGGAAATCGCCTTGTTTGAGCGTGCCGTACAGGTCGTTCGTCATCATGTTCCAGTCGCGCCCGATCGAAGCGGCGATGTCCTGCGGACGCAGGCCATGCACGCCTTGCTGGCTCTTCCAGTGGAACTTCACGTAGTGCACGTCGCCTTGCGCGTTGACGAACTTGAACGCATGCACCGCGAAACCGTCCATGTGTCGATACGAATCGGGCATGCCCGCGTTCGAGTACAGCATCGTCAGCATGTGGGTCGCTTCGGGCGTGTGCGCGAAGAAGTCGAACGCGAGGTTCGGATCCTGCACGCCGGTCACGGCGCTTGGCTTGTTCGCGTGAACGAAGTCGGGGAACTTGATGCCGTCGCGAATGAAGAACACGGGCAAGTTGATGCCGACCATGTCCCAGTTGCCCTGCTGCGTATAGAACTTCACCGCGAAGCCGCGCGGGTCGCGTGCCTGCTCGGGTGAGCCGCGATAGCCCATCACGGTGGAAAAGCGCACGAACACCGGTGTGCGGGTGCCCGGCGTGAAGACCTTCGCTTTCGTCAGCTCGGAGAGGTCGGCGCTCGGGACGAACTCGCCGAATGCGCCGGTGCCGCGCGCATGCACGACACGTTCCGGAATGCGCTCGCGGTCGAAGCGCTGCAGTTTTTCGATGAGCGCGGAGTCCTGCAGGAGCACGGGGCCGGCCGGGCCGGCCGTCTGCGAATTCTGGTTGTCGCCGATGGGTGCGCCGGTGTCGCGCGTGAGTTCGGCGGCATACGGAGAAGCGGAGAGGGCAACGCAGATGGCGGCAACTGCGTGCCGCAGCACGCGATTGGAGGATGAGGACATGACGATGGAACTCCTTGAATCCGATCGGTGGTGGGGAAGCCGACTGAATTAGAAGAGATCGTCAGGGGATTGGCTAATTGATATTCGATATGTCGTCGATAGCGGCGGAATCGACACGGCGAGAGCCCGTTCGTTGCGGACGAAACGAACCAGTATTGTTGCGTGCGCAATGAGTCATTGCGCACGCATGATGCATCGATCGTGCATCATGCGTGCCGGTACCGTCACCCGGCGTTCGTCTGCCAGCCGAGCCCGAGGCTCTTTTGCAGCGACACGTAGTCCTTGATCAGCTCGGCTTGCCCCGCAATCACGTTCTGTTGCGCGGACAGCGCTTCGCGTTGCGTATCGAGCAGGTCGATCATCGACGCGACGCCCGCGCGATAGCGCTGGTCCATCAGCGAGCGCGAACGCACGGCCGACGTTTGCACCTTCGTCAACGCGACGACGTGTTCGCGCTGATGCCCGTAACGCTGCAATGCGGTGTTGGCGTCCTGCAATGCACCGAGCACGGCTTTCTGATAGTTGGCTTCCGCTTCGTCGCGCGATGCTTCGGCTGCCCGCACTGCGCCGCGTGTGCGCCCGAAATCGAGGATGTTCCATTGCAGGTACGGCGCACCGACCCACGTGAAATTCTGCTTGCGGAACAGATGGCCGGGGTCCGTCGCGCTGAAGCCGAGATCGCCGAGCAGCGTCACCTTCGGGAAATAGTCGGCGACATGCTCGCCGATCTGCGCATTGCTCGAGGCGAGCCGGCGTTCGGCCGCGCGAATGTCGGGGCGCTGTTTCAGCAGCGTGGCCGGATCGCCGATCGCGACGGTGCCGGGCAGCGTCGGCAGCGGGGCATCCGGTGTCGACAGCGCGGCGTCGAGCGCGCCCGGCGCGCGGCCCGTCAGGATCGCGAGCCGGTCGAGCGATTCGGTGACTTGCGCGTCGAGCGGGATCAGCGACGCACGCGTGTTTTCGACCTGCGTCGTCAGGCGTTCGAGGTCCGCATCGGCCGCGACGCCGCGCGCGCGGCGCTGCTGCGTGAGTTCGAGCATTTTCTGCTGCAACCCGGCGGTACGCTGCGACAGCGCGAGCCGTTGCTGCTGGTCGCGCAGGTCGACATACGCATTCGCGACTTCGGCCGCGATCGACACCTGCGTATCGGCGAGGTCCGCATCGACCGCTTCGGCCTGTGCGGACGCCGCTTCGACCGCGCGCCGCGTGCCGCCGAACAGGTCGATTTCCCAGGTTGCGTCGAAGCCCGCCGAATAGAGCTGCAACGGCCCCGAGCCGCCGAGCGACGGCGACGTGCCGCCCGACTGGTTCGAGCCGTTGGACGGCAGCAGTGAACCGAGCGCGCTGACGTCCGGTTCGCGCATGCGGATGGCCGCGACGGTGGCCGACGATTTTGGCAACTGCGCCGCGCGCTGTTGCGAGAGCTGCGCGCGCGCGGCGCGCAAGCGTGCCTGCGCGGCGTGCAGATCGGGGTTGTACACGAGCGCGGCAGTGATCAGGTCGTCGAGCTGGCGATCGTTCAACGCATGCCACCACGCGCTCGGCGCGGGCGCGGTGGCATCGATGCCGGCAGCCGGCGCGCGCACGAAGGCCGGCGCATCCGGTGCGGCGGGCGCGCCGGGGTAGTCGGGGCCGACCGTGCAGCCGGCGAGCAGGCACGCGGCCGCGCACAACGTGAGCACAGGGTGGCGGGGCAGGGAGAAGGATTTCATCGCGTAAGACGGTTCAATGGCCGGACGACATCGGTTGCGGCCCGCGCGGCGTTCTCAGCAGCAGCGCGAGCGGCACGCAGGCGAGCAGCGCGAGGCCCAGCAGATAGAAGGTTTCGGAGTAGGTCATCACGACGGCCTGGATCTGGATCTGCTGCGCCAGTTGCCCGAGCGCGCGCATGTTCGAATACGCGAGGTCGCCGGTGTGTGCGAACCAGTTGGCCGCATAGGCGGACAATCGATCCTGCCCGATCAGCGAGTTCGCGGTCACCGATTCGCGGAGCGCGGCCGTATGGAAGGTCGTGCGCCGGTCGATCACGGTGCCGATGATCGCGAGCCCGATCGAGCCGCCGAGATTGCGCGCCATGTTGTAGAGCCCGGCCGCATCGCCCGAGTCTTCGCGTGCGACGGCCGCCATCGACGCCTGGTTGAGCGGCATCATCGCGAGCATCTGCGCGACGCCGCGGATCAGCTGCGACCACACGAAGTCATGGCCGACGCTCTGCGCGGTCAGGCTGATGTCGAGCATGCAGCTCAGGCAGAACAGCAGCAGCCCCGAGATCACGAGAATGCGGAAATCGACCTTGCCGAGCAGGCGCGGCAGGATCGGCATCACGAGAAAGGCAGGCAGCCCCGATAGCAGCATGATCGCGCCGGCCTGTTCCGCGTTGTAGCCGGCGACGATCGCGAGAAACTGAGGCAGCAGGTAGGACACGCCGTACAGCCCGGCGCCGACCGCGGACACGATCACGATCACGCTCGCGTAGCGCGGGTTGCGCATCAGCGACAGCCGCATGATCGGCCGTTTCGCGAAGCGCTGCGACAGCGCGATCAGGACCATCCCGGCAAACGACACGATGCTCAGCGTGACGATCATCTGCGATTCGAACCAGCGTTCGCGCTGGCCTTCCTCGAGCACGACGGTGAGCGAACTCAGGCCGATCGCGAGGCCGAGGATGCCGAGCCAGTCCGCGTTGAAGAACGAGTGCCATTGAGGTCGGTCCGACGGCAGCCCGAACACCAGCAGCGCCATCAGCAGCAGGCACACGGGCAGGTTCAGGAAGAAGCACCAGCTCCAGTTCACGTTCTCCGCGAGCCAGCCGCCGAGCACGGGGCCGAACAGCGGCCCGAGCAGCACGATCAGGCCGAACAGCGTCATCCCGACCGGCAGTTGCGACAGCGGCAGCCGCGTGCGGATGATGGTCTGCGCGGTCGGAATCAGCGCGCCGCCCGTGAAGCCCTGGCCGATCCGGCCGGCGATCATCATCGGCAGCGAATGCGACCAGCCGCACATCATCGAGAATGCGATGAACAGCGCGGAGTTCGTCAGCAGGAAATTGCGCAGCCCGAACACGCGCGTGAGCCACGCGGCAAGCGGGATCATCACGATTTCCGACATCAGGTAGCCGGTCGAGATCCACGTGCCTTCGGTGCCCGTCGCGCCAATTTCGCCCTGGATCTGCGGCAGCGCGGAGTTCGTGATCGAAATGTCGAGCGTCGCCATCAGTGCGCCGAGCGCGCCGGCAGCAACCGCGATCCAGTCGGTCACGCTCGCGCGGCCTTCGTGCGGCGGCGCGGGCATCGTGGCGGGGGTGTCAGCCATGGCGCTTCTCGTCGCGGACCGAACGGGTATCGACGTCGACCGTCACGGACAGCCCTGGCAGCAGCATGCGTTGTGTGCGCGCATCGGCGGCAACGCGGATGCGCACGGGCACGCGCTGGACGATCTTCGTGAAGTTGCCGGTCGCGTTCTCGGGCGGCAGCAGCGCGAACTGCGCGCCGGTGCCGGGCGCGAAGCTGTCGACGACGCCGGACAGTGCGCCGTCCGGCAGCGCATCGACATGCAGTTCGACGGGCTGGCCGATGCGCATGTTGCCGATCTGCGTTTCCTTGAAGTTCGCGACGAGATAGATCGAGTCGACCGGCACGACGGTCAGCAGCCGCGTGCCGGGCTGCACGTACTGGCCGACGCGTACCGTGCGATCGCCGACGCGACCGGCGAGCGTGCTGCGTACGGTCGTGTTGTCGAGATCGAGCTGCGCCTGCGCGGCGCTGGCCTGCGCGGCCTCGAGCTGTGCGCGCGCCTGCTGGCGCTGCGCGGTGAACGACGCGATCTGCGTGCGCGCGGCGGCGATCGACGCGTTGTTCGCGGCCAGCGTCGCGGCTGCCTGGTCGCGCGTGCTCTTCAGGTCGGCGACGCGTTCGTGCGTTTCGGCGCCGGTCGCCGCGAGCGGCGCATAGCGCGTGTATTCGTCGCTCGCGTGCTGCGCGTTGATTCGCGACACCTTCGCCTGCGCATCGGCCTGTTCGAGATTCGCGTGCTGCTGGCTGATGTCGGCTTCTGCGCGCGCGATATCCGCGCGGCGGGCGTCGACGGTCGCGAGCGATTGCGCGAGCGCAACCTGGTACTGGCGCACGTCGAGCCGCACGAGCGGATCGCCGGCCTTCACGGGCTGGTTGTCGCGCACGTAGACATCGGTCACGTAGCCGGCGACTTTCGGCGCGGCAGTCATGCTGTCCGCCTGCAGGTACGCGTCATTGGTGCTTTCGATGAAGCGGCCGACCGTCCACCAGCGGCCGAGCCAGACGGCGCCGCCGATGGCCGCGAGCACGGCGGCAATGAGCAGGATGCGCCGCTTTGTTCCGCCGTTCCCGTTGCGCGACGTTGTTCCGTTTTCCTGACGATCTGCTTTCTGTGGCGGGTCTTGCGGCGTCGACATGCTGAGTCCAATTTATTCCAAGTGGAAGAATTATTCCAGTTGATAAAATTGTGTCAAGTAGAATGTCGATCGAGCGAATGACGAGGAAGGCATGAACGAAGCGAAGAAGCTGCGCCGCACGTCGGCGGGCGGCTACGCGCGCGGCGACGAAACGCGCCAGCGGATCATCGAGGCGGCGATCGAACTGTTCGGCGAACGCGGGTTCGCGGGGGCGTCGACGCGCGAGATCGCCGCGATGGCGGGGGTGAACGCGCCGGCGCTCCAGTACTACTTCGAGAACAAGGAAGGCGTGTACCGCGCGTGTGTCGAGACGATTGCCGAGAACGGCTGGGAAGTGTTCGCGCCGGCGGTCGGCCATGCGTGGGCGATGCTCGATGCGGACGCGGACGTCGACGTGCTGGTCGACGCGTTCATCGGGCTGCTGCGCGCGCTGTCGGACCGGATGTTTACCGCGCCGAAGACGATGAACCAGCGGATGTTCTTCGCGCGCGAGCAGGGCGGTCAGGAACCGGCGAGCGCGAGCGAAATCCTGATGACGCGCATGCGCAAGCCGCTGAACGACGTGAGCGCCGAGCTGATCGGCCGCATCTCGGGGCGGCCGGGCGACGATCCTGTCACGCGGTTGCGCGCGCTGAGCCTGTTCGGGCAGCTCACGGTGTTCCACATCGCGCAGCGTTCGGCGCTGCAGTTGCTCGACTGGGAGGCTTTCGAGGGCGAACGCGCGGCGTTGCTGATCGAGACGATTACCGACCAGACGCGCGTGCTGCTCGAACAATGGCATGCGCAGCGCGATGTGCCGGTGGCCGGCTCGGAAACCGTGGCGAAGCGCGGGCAGGGTTCCGCCGCGCCGAAACGCACGGCGAAACCGGGGGCGGCAACGCCCGCGGCGAACAGCGCGGGGCGCGTGAAGAAACCCGCCGCGCGTTGAGCACGGCGCGTCACGCGCCTTGAATGGTCAGCCCGGCTTGTGCTCCCCGTTGCCGGGCGACGGCGGCCGGCCTGCCGTTGCCGGCGCGTTGCCGTTGTCGGTGGCGTGCTCGCCTTCACCATTGCCGGCAGGCCGGGATCCGTCCGCATAGGCCACCAGGCTGCGCTGCGGATTGGCGATCCGGATGCCGCGTTCGCGGAACGTCTCCGCGATCCGCCGGTTGAATTCGCGCTGCACGCTCCAGCGCGTCGCGTCCGTGCACTGCATCTGTCCGGCCAGCGCGAGCGCCGCGCCGTCGACCTGGTCGATGCCCCAGTAGCTGAAGTCCGACAGGATGCCGTCGTGGTACTTCGGATCGTCGCGCAATGCGGCGCCGATTTCCTTGAGCGTCGCAATCGCGCGATCGATGTCCTCGCCGTACGCGATGCTGACCTTGACGGCCGCGTTGCCGAGCCCGCGATTCGTGTTGTTGACGGTCGTCACCGAGCTGAACGGGATCGTGTACAGCGATCCGTCGCCCGCGCGCAGCCGTACGGTACGGATCGACAGGTATTCGACCGTGCCCGACACGCCGGCGAGCGTGACCCAGTCGCCGACCTGCATGGCGTTCTCCATCAGCAGGAAGATCCCGGTGATGAAGTCCTGCACGAGCTTCTGCGAGCCGAAACCGAGCGCGACGCCGAAGATGCTGGCGCCGGCCAGCAGCGGGCCGACGTTCACGCCGAGTTCGCTGAGGCCCGTCAGCACGACGACGAGCGCGATCATCACGAACAGCAGCGAACGCAGCATCGGCAGCAGCGTGCGCAGCCGCGCCGCGCGCACCAGGTTGCCTTCGCGCGTCCAGCGCTGCAGGCGGCGTTCGATCGCGATGTTGGCCGCTTCCCACACGACGAGCGCGACGATCGCCGCGATCGCGATCGTCACCAGCGCGGACGCGAGCCGGTGGCCGATCGTGCCCGTCTCGAACGCGCGGAAGACCGGTACGCCCCAGATCTGCAGCAGCAGCACGACGGTCACGATGCCGATCGCCCCCGACACGATCTGGCGCAGCAGCGGGTAATAGCGGTACGCGTGCAGATGGACGAGCGTGCGGTCTTCGTCGCGGCCCTGGAACAGCCGCGCGAGCGCGCCGAACACGACGATCGACACCATTCGCATCGCGATCATCACGGCGATCGAACGGCCGCCAAGAGTGATCAGCACGCGGTAGCCGTTGTGGACGTCGAGCGCCCAGACGAACCACAGGGCCATCACGATGAAGACCGATACGGGCGCCCAGGCATCCGCGAGCGCGTTGCCGACGACCGCGAAGGCCGGCCGGTCGGCGCCGGCGGCACGGATCCGTGCCGCGACCGGCTGGCGGCACTGGAGTATCAGCACCGAGATCATCAGGTGCCCGACGAGCGCGACGGCCTTCAGCAGCGCGACATGGCCGGCTTCGCTGAGGCCGAAGTTCGCGGCGATCTCGACGGCCGCCGTGCACGCGCCGACCACGATCGCGATCCGCGCGATCGAGCGTTGCGCGAAATCGGCCCATGCGTCGCTGATGTGCACCAGCCGCAACTGCCGCGCATCGGGCTGGAAGAACAGCCGGCTGACGATCGTGACGAGCCGGCAGATCACGTAGATGTCGATCAATGCTTCGAGTGCGGATTCGACCGGCGTGCCTGCGTCATCGATCAGCGACATCGTCAGGCTCGCTGCACCGACGAACACGAGCAGCGGCACCACGCGCAGCGCGAGGCTGACGAGCGCGCGCGGCATCCGGTGCAGCAGTGTGGTGTGCCGCCGCGCGTGGCCTCGTCCAGGCGACGCCGAGGGGGCTGCGTCCGGCGTGTCGGCGCCGGCAGCGTCGGGCGGGGGGGCGGTGTCTGCCGGCTCCGCGTCGTCCGCGTCCGGTGCGGCGGGATCGGATGCTGTTTGGCGCGATGCGTCGCCGCGCCGTGCGGCCACCGCGGCCAGCGCGCGTCGCAGCAGCCGCTTCGCGAGCCATTCGACGAAGAGCGCCGGCGCGAGCACGGCGAGCATGATCCAGATCGCGTGCGTGAGATTCGCGCGCTCGTCGGCGCGCACGAGCCTGTCATGCCACCAGCTTCCTACCGAACCGATATCGAGCAGCGAGCGTAGCGACTCCTTCAGTGCGCCGCCGATTTCGATGGTCCAGCGCGATCCCTGGCGGACGAGCAGCGATGCGAGTCCGTTCGATGTGAGTGCGGTCGGGGCGGCGGCAGCCGATGCGCCGCTGGCGGCGGCCGCTTCGCTGGCCGCGACCGCAGGCGCACTCAAGGCGCCGACGGCTGCGATCGCGCGCAGCGTCGTTTCGACCTGCGCGCGATCGCGCGGGTTTTCGAGCACATTGAGTGCCTGCTGGGCCTGTTGCGGCGTCAGGGCGGGCGCGGTGCCGGAGGCGGCCGACGCCGCGGCCGGGGCGGGGGCGGCCGCATGGGCGGCCGAGACGAAGGCGGCAAGCAGCCAGCCGAGAAGGAAATGTCGCATGGAGTGGGCATGCGGGCGCGCATCGGCACGCGGCCCGCCAGGCTGAACGATGGACGGAAGTTAACATGATCGCGATCGGGACCGAATAGTTCCGTCGACGACTATTCGAATCGGGCATGCGCGAGGCGGCGCGGGCGTTGGCGGCGCGTTCGCGCAGGCAGGTGCCGGACGCAGGCGTGCGACCGACCGACCGGAATGCGGGAGCAGCCTGCGTGCCCGGTCGTTAGGCGCCTGTAGCGCGTGTTGGCAGGCGCCGGCACCGGCGCGCGGCGCGTCGTTACGTGAGCGTTCGTCCGGTCACGATCGGCCTGTGTATCTCATCAAGTGGATTCGGATTCCTGATGAATCAGGCATTTTCGTCATGAAAGAACGGCAGCACGTGCTCCGCGATTTCTTCGATGACTTCCCGTACGGGCCGGTCCGATCCTGGGTTCAGCGTGACATGATGCGTACCCGCGGCACGCATGTCCCGCAGGATGTCGACCAACGCGCGGCGCCCGGTTGCGTAACCGAGCGGCAGCGCGGTGGCCGGCGCATCGGGGTCCGCGGCGAGATCGAGCCGCATCGACACGCCGAATGCACGAAAGTCCGGCGAAGCGAGCCGGTCGACCGCCGCGCGCCACATCGAATAGCGTGCGCGCTGCGTTTCCGGATCGCGGTGATACGTCATCCAGCCGATCGAATGCCGTGCGATCCAGTCGACGCTTTGTCCGCCCGAGCCGACGGCAAGCATCGGCACCGCGTCGTCGCCACGCGGCAGCAGCGTGAATTCGGGCGCATCGGGCGGCGCTTCGTCGGGCAATACGCGCGACGGCAGGCCGAGCGCGGCCGCGACGACGTCCCAGTGCGCGCGATAGCGGTCGCGCCGCGTTTCCGCGTCGACGCCGAACGCCGCGTATTCGGGCGGCCGGTCGCCGGAGCCGAGCCCGAGGATGAAGCGTCCGCCCGACAGCGTCGCGACCGACAGCGCGCCTTTCGCGATATGCAGCGGATGACGCAGCGGCAGCACGATCGCGCCGCTGGCGAGCGCGATCCGGCGCGTGCGCGCCGCCAGTGCGCCGAGCAGCACCCACGGGTCGAGATGGCCGACCGGATCGGGATAGTCGGCGCTGTTCAGCGGCACGTCGCGAATCCACAGCGCACGAAAGCCGAGCGTATCGGCCAGCGCGGCGAGTTCGAGCTGTTCGTCGAAGTCGGCGACGATCTGGCCGCTGCGCAGCAGCGGAAGCGTGAGGCCGATCGACAGCCGCCCGGTGCAAAACACGCGATGCGCGACGTCGGGGCGGGCGGGAGCGAGGGTGGTCATGTCGGATCCTTTGGGGCGAGGCAGGGCGCACGTGTGGGGTGCCGTGCCGGAATGCTAGCGTGTTTGTGTCACGCGCGAGCGGGGCGGCCCGTGCCGTCCCCTCCGGTGCTACGTGACCCGCAGCGTCGTGCCGCGCAGCACGAGCCCGAGGCGTGACGCCACGCGTTGCGACGCGCGGTTGTCGCGGTCAGTGCTGTAGAACAGCGTGCGCGTGCGAAGCGACGGCAACCGCGACCACGCGGCGGTAACGGCTGCCGCGAGGCCGCGCCCGCGGAACGCCGGGGCCGTTGCGAGACCGAGTTCGGCGCCGGTATCGGACAGCCGCGCGGCAAACGCGACCGACACGACTTCGCTGTCGACGACAGCGGCGCACCACGGCGCCCACAAATCGGCGATGCTGCACAAGCCCATCGAGCGCAGGCCGCCGGGCATTCCGTGCGTGGACAGCGATTGCCGCAATTGCCGGCCTGCGTCGCTGTTGCCGTCGACCAGCGCGACGTGCGCGCCGGTGTCGAATTCAAGCGCGTTCGGCAGCGCGTACACGAGGCCGATGTTCCAGTGCGAAACAGGCGCGAGCTGCGCGAGATAGCGTTCGAGATGCGCAGGCTGAACGCTGTCCGACAACGGCGGCTCGCTGTCGGCCATGCGCGTCAGTTCGTCCGCAAGGTCCGCAGGCACGTCGGCGCGGACGCCCGCCAGCGTGCCGCATGCGCATCGGCCCAGCCAGAAGCGCGGCCCGGGCGAGCAGCCGGGATCGTTCTCGCGTTCGATTCGGCGATCCGGGCGCAGCCGGAACAGCGTCCGGTAGTCGATATCCAGCCAGTCGTTTGCGTCGGTCATGCGTCGGGTGGGGTCTCCGGTCAGGCGGCGAAGCGCCGCGCGCGCGAGGCAAGATCCGGCCCGCACATGCGCTCATGTGCGGGCGGCCATTGTGGGGCGATTGTAAGCCGGCCGGCGATGGCGCGCGGATGCAACGCCGCGATCGCGGCCCGGGGCGTGAGTGAGCGGCGCGCAGGCAGGCGCGACCGGACGTCCTCGACCGGACGCCCCCCCCCCCCCGCGTTTCAGTTTCGAAACGTTCGCGCTTTCTGCTGGTGCGCGATTCGCGCCGGCAGCCGCGTATCCGCCCGCGCGGCCTTGCGGCGTGAAGCATGGTGCGCTCCTTGCATATCTGTAGGGGCCGTGAGCGCGATCGCGGGCGCAGTCGGCCCGGCAATCGCTTCAGTGGGTCGGACGTATCGAAGACGGGGACAAGAGAATGAAAAAAGACCGAAATGCAACATGTCGTGTTGCAAACATGAATCGCCGACCTGCCAGGGTGTTCGCTTCGCCGTTGATTGCGGCGACGTGAGCGGGCGGCTTTCCGTTCCATCCGAGCAATCGGGTTCGTTCTGAACGACGACGTGCATGCGTGACGCACGAGGCCGACCGGTCCCGGTCGGCCGTCGGGGATGAACCGCGAACGCGGGCGGATGGCCCCGGCCTGGATCCCGGATCGTCATGCCATGGCGCAACGCAAGTCGTCGCGCGGCGAATGCGTTCGCGCGCCGTGTATGGCATCGGCGTGACGCGTTCGAGGCGCCGGGGCGGATCGGCAAGCCGGTAACGCAGCGATGCGCGCGGCATCACGGAACACGCGTAGTCCGGGGAATGCGTCCTTCATGCTCGGCATGGCGGGCGCCGCAACGTTGTGCTGTCAGTTGATCCACTACCCCGATGGATCAATTGTTGAAGCGCCCGTCGCCGAGTGGCGATGGGCGTCTTTTTTTGTGCGCCGGTTTGCCGCGGGGGCGCCCGCCCGATCGCGCGGCGTTCTGTATCATGTGCTGGCGTGCCTGGCCGCCCGTGCGGGCGCACGGCCTGCCGGCGCACCCGATCACGCGTTGCCAACATGAACGATAAAGTCCTGCACGACCCCTCAACCGCTGGCGTCGATCCGGCCGCGCTCGATGCGCTGCACACGTTCGTCGAGCGTCATCCGCGCCTGCTCGTGCTGACCGGCGCGGGCATCAGCACCGATTCCGGCATTCCCGGCTATCGCGACCGCAACGGCCAATGGATGCGCTCGCCGCCGATCCAGCTCCACGAATTCCTCGGCTCCGATGCCGCGCGGCGGCGCTACTGGGCGCGCAGCATGATCGGCTGGCCCGTCGTCGGCCGCGCGCGGCCGAACGGGTCGCATGTCGCGCTGGCGCGGCTCGGTGGCGCGGGCCGGATCGAGCGCCTCGTCACGCAGAACGTCGACGGCCTGCATCAGCGCGCGGGCAGCGGCGACGTGATCGAGCTGCACGGCGGAATCAACGGCGTGACCTGCCTTGGATGCGGCGCGCATCACGCGCGGGCGACGATCCAGGCCGTGCTCGAAGCCGACAATCCCGAACTGCTGGGCGCGCAGGCCGAGCCGGCCGCGGACGGCGACGCGCACCTCGAATGGGCTGCGCTCGATTCGTTTCGCATTCCGGCGTGCCCCGAGTGCGGCGGACTGTTGAAGCCGGCGGTCGTGTTTTTCGGCGAGAACGTGCCGCGCGAGCGCGTCGCGCTGGCGTCGCAGGCGCTCGATGCGGCCGATGCGTTGCTCGTCGTCGGTTCGTCGCTGATGGTGTATTCCGGCTACCGCTTCTGCGTATGGGCGCAGGCGCAGCAGAAGCCGGTCGCCGCGCTCAATCTCGGCCATACGCGCGCCGATCCGATACTGACGCTGAAGGTCGAGGCGCCGTGCGCACCCGCGCTCGACGCGCTCACGGCGCGGCTGGGTCTGCGCGGCAACACACTGGAGCAGGCATCGTGACTGGCGCAAAACCTTCGCCCGATCCCGCCGCGCGGTTGCTGGCGCCCGCGGCCGAACGCAACCGCGAGCCGATCCTCGACGTGTTGCGCCGCGTGCTGCCGGCGAGCGGCAACGTACTCGAAATCGCGAGCGGCACCGGCCAGCATGTCGTCCATTTCGCACACGCATTGCCGGATTTGCGCTGGCAGCCGAGCGACCCCGACGAACAGGCGCGGCACTCGATCGCCGCGTGGATCGCGCATGCGGGCCTCGCGAACGTCGCCGGACCGCTGGCATTCGACGTGCGCGACGCATCGTGGCCGGTCGCGGCGCTCGACGCGATCGTCTGCATCAACATGATTCACATCTCGCCGTGGGCCTGCACGGAAGCGCTGTTCGCGGGCGCATCGCGCCTGCTGCGACCGGGCGGCGTGCTGTTCCTGTACGGCCCGTACCGTCGCGACGGCCGGCATACGGCGCCGTCGAACGAAGCCTTCGACCTGCAATTGCGCAGCCGCGACCCGTCGTGGGGCGTGCGCGATCTCGAGACCGTCGTCGCGCTCGGCCTCGATCGCGGGCTCGACTGCATCGAGGTCGTCGAGATGCCGGCGAACAACCTGAGCGTCGTGTTCCGGCGGCTGCCGCACGCGGAGCAATGACACGCAAGCGCGCATCGCCGCCGGGTTTCCACTATCCTTTCGCCTGTGCGCGCGGCCCGGCTCGGGTCGCGCCCCGTTTTTTCCGGAGAATTGACTAATGGGCAAACAAGCAATCGGTGTGATCGGGCTCGCGGTGATGGGCCGCAATCTCGCACTCAATATCGAGAGCCGCGGTTACGCGGTGTCGGTGTACAACCGCAGCCGCGAGAAAACCGACGAACTGATCGCCGAATTCCCCGGCCGCAACCTGGTGCCGACCTACACGCTCGAGGCGTTCGTCGCGTCGCTCGAAACGCCGCGCCGGATCCTGATGATGGTGAAGGCCGGTGAAGCGACCGATGCGACGATCGCATCGCTCAAGCCGCTGCTCGAGAAGGGCGACGTACTGATCGACGGCGGCAATACGCACTTCACCGACACGATCCGCCGCAACCAGGAGCTCGCGCAATCGGGCCTGCATTTCATCGGCACCGGCGTGTCGGGCGGCGAAGAGGGCGCGCTGCGCGGCCCGTCGATCATGCCCGGCGGCCAGCGCGACGCGTACGACCTCGTCGAGCCGATCCTCAAGCAGATCGCCGCGAAGGCGCCGTCGGACGGCGAGCCGTGCGTCGCATACATGGGCCCGGACGGTGCGGGCCACTACGTGAAGATGGTCCACAACGGCATCGAATACGGCGACATGCAGTTGATCGCCGAAAGCTACTCGGTGCTGAAGGACGTCGCGGGCCTGACCAACGACGAACTCGGCGCGGTGTACACCGAATGGAACCAGGGCGAGCTCGACAGCTACCTGATCGAGATCACGTCGAAGATCTTCGGCAAGAAGGATGAAGAGACCGGCAAGCATCTCGTCGACGTGATCCTCGATCGCGCCGCGCAGAAGGGCACCGGCAAGTGGACGAGCCAGAACGCGCTGGATCTCGGCGTGCCGCTGCCGCTCATCACCGAGTCGGTGTTCGCGCGCGTGCTGTCGTCGCTGAAGACCGAGCGCGTCGCGGCCAGCAAGATCCTGTCGGGCCCGGCCGCTGCGCCGTTCGACGGCGATCGCGCCGCGTTCGTCGAAGCGGTGCGCCGCGCGCTGTACCTGAGCAAGGTGATCTCGTACGCGCAGGGCTTCGCGCAACTGCGCACGGCGTCGGAAGAGTACGGCTGGAACCTCGATCTCGGGACGATCGCGAAGATCTTCCGCGCGGGCTGCATCATCCGCGCGCGCTTCCTGCAGAAGATCACGGACGCCTATGCCAAGGATCCGGCGCTCGCGAACCTGCTGCTCGACCCGTACTTCAAGGACATCGCCGCGAACTACCAGACGGCGCTGCGGGATGTCGTGGTCGCCGCGGTGAAGGCCGGCGTGCCGGTACCGGCGTTTGCGTCGGCAGTCGCGTACTTCGACAGCTACCGTTCCGAACGCCTGCCGGCGAACCTGGTGCAGGCGCAGCGCGACTTCTTCGGCGCGCACACGTTCGAGCGCACCGACAAGCCGGGCAGCTTCCACGCGAACTGGTCGTAACCGGCTCGTGGGGACAGCATTGTTGCGAAAATCTATTCTATGAATAGGGTTTCTCTATCCCGGATGCCGACATTGTTGGCTCCGGGGAAACAGTGTTTTCGTTCTTTCATGGTTTTCCCTAGGTGCTGCCGGGACTAAACTCTGTTCCATCGCTGCAGACATGGTGTGTGCGGCGGAGCAAAAAAATCCCGGAGGTAATCATGAAATCGCTGATCGCTACGTTCGCTGCAGCTGCTGTCCTCGCCGTTCCCGCCGTCTCGTTCGCTCAACAGAATGCGCCCGTCACCCGCGCACAGGTGAAGGCCGATCTCGTCGCCGTCCAGCAAGCCGGCTACAAGCTGGGCAGCGACCGCACGAACTACCCGGAAGGCATCCAGGCTGCTGAAGCGCGCCTGAACCCGCAACAAAACGTCGCCGCCGCCGACACGACCGGCTACGGCGCGCAACCGGCCGGTGCGCAAGAATCGGGCGCCCCGGCTGCTGCAAAGACCGGCTGGCAAGTCAAGCGTATCGCTGACGGCGCACCGGTCTACAAGGGTCGTTAATGATGCGGCCGCTCTGGCGGCCGGATCCGACCCCCGTAGTACAAACAGCCCGTCGTTCCGCATAGCGGAACGACGGGCTGTTTTCATGGGTGGCGCGCAACGCGCCGGCGCTCAGTGCAGCGAGCGTTTGCCGCGCCCGATATCGCGGAACAGCGCTTCGGCCGGTTCCAGCACCTGCAGCCACGTTTCGTCGTACCCGCTCAGCGTGTCGAGCGCATCGCGCAGCCGTTCGATCGCGAGGACCGGCAGCTCGACGCTGTGCCGCGTGGCGCCGGTCAGGTGCGTGACGCTCGCCAGCTGGACGAGCGCGTCCGCAGCTTCGGCGACGTCGGTCGCGAACAGCAAGTGCCGGTTGAGCAATTCGACCAGGCTGCTGGAACCGGCGAAATCGTCGGCGTCGAGCTGCACGGAGAGAAACGTCGCATTATTCATTGTCATGCTCCTCGTTGTCGTTGGCTTGTACGCTGCATCACCGAGTATAGGCGGCGATCGGAGCGGAGAATATGACGGGGCCGATACGGCGCGCGACGGCGGCCGGGCCGGCGAAAAAGCCGGCGGAAGCCCGCCGGGCGGCCCGCGCGGCGGGCTGCGCAGCTTGCCCGCACCCCGGTGCGACGCCGCAAGATTGTTGCCGGATCGGGCAACTGTCGCGGCCTTGACCGCGACAAATGGTATCTTTGCCGATCGGGACGACGCGAAAAAGGGGCCGGTGAGCTCATTCGCGCTGACGTTCCGCTGTGGAAACTGACGGCCGCGAGAGCGGTCGGATACTGGTTGATCCGGCCGTTCGGCCGGACATCGTGCGTCGCGCGCCGGGGGGCGGTGGGCGGCGCAACGACGCAAATCCGGGAGGACCCTTGAGAGAAACTATTCCCATCCACGATGCGCTGACGCGCTGGCTGCCGCAGGCAGCGCTCGTTGCCGCGGCCATCGCGCTGACGGGCTGCACGATGACGCCGTGGACCGACAGCTGGCAGCCGGCACGCCAGTCGACCCCCACGTCGGTTGCGACGCCGGGCGTGATTGCCGGCTATTACCGCGTGAACCCGGGCGATACGCTGGCAGGCGTCGCGAACGCTTACGGGCAGCGCGTGCAGGACGTCGCCAGCTGGAACCACATGGCGCCTACCGACGCCGTGTCGCCCGGCCAGGTGCTGCGCGTCGCGCCGCCGCAGGCTGCGACCTCGCCCGGGCAGCCGCTGGCGGCGGCCCAGCCGGGCTCGCTCGCATGGCCGGCCACGGGTGTTGTCGCGACACCGTTCTCGGCCGGCAAGACGCGCGGCGTCGTGATCGCCGCCTCCGGGCCCGACCATTCGGTGCGGGCCGCTGCAAACGGGCGGGTGGTCTACGCCGGGTCCGGCGTCAAGGCTTACGGTCCGCTCGTGATCCTGAAGCACGACAACGGGCTCATCACGGCCT
Organism: Burkholderia arboris; assembly: GCF_902499125.1. Taxonomy (GTDB): domain Bacteria; phylum Pseudomonadota; class Gammaproteobacteria; order Burkholderiales; family Burkholderiaceae; genus Burkholderia; species Burkholderia arboris. The sequence goes on along the minus strand of NZ_CABVPX010000010.1, from coordinate 141,442 downwards.
ACGGGCACAACGGCAAGCTGCTCGTCAACGAAGGCGATGCGGTGCGCCAGGGCCAGCCGGTCGCCGAAATGGGCACCGACGCGAACGGTCGTTCGACGTTCGAGTTCGAAGTCCGCCAGAACGGCAAGGTCGTCGACCCGATGAATTTCCTGCCGCGCAACGGCGGCTGACGGCCTGCAGTATCCCGTGTGCGCCGGGCGGCGCACACGTTCTCGTTTTCATCCCTCCTTGAGTGTCGCGGTACCGGACTGTCTCGCGTGATTGCCGAGCCAGCGGATGCCCAATGCGAGCGCCGCCGCGCCGAGCGCGATCAGCGAACACTGGATCGCGACCGGCAGGTAGCCGTGTGGGCGCGGATCGACGAACGGGTAGGGATACCAGTTCTCCAGCGCGCCGCGCACGAGCGTATAGCCGAGATAGACGACCGGAAAACCGAGCCACACGAACGCGCTGCTTCGCGCGATCGGCCTGCGCGGCTCGACGTAGAGCCAGTCGCACAGCATCACGAGCGGCACGATCCGGTGCAGCACCCAGTTGTTGAACGCCGGCGTGACATGGCGCAGCGCATCGAGCCGCGCCAGCAGGAGTTCGTAGACGATCGCGGTGATCAGCACGTACAGCACGGCGGCGCCGCGCATCGATTCGTAGCGGGCCGAGCCGGGGCGCGCGATGCGCCAGAGCCCCGCAGCCAGCATCGCGGCCGCGTAGAGGCTGCTCAGTTGCGTGAAGTAGCTGAGATAGTTGCCGAGACGGAAGTCCGGCAGGTGCCAGTAGTCGGCGACGCTGTGCAGCGTGGTGGATACCGCGAGCAACGCGGCGGTCAGCCGGTAGGCCGCAACGAAGAACGCTTTGCTCATGATGCCCGCGCGCCGTCGCACCAAAACTTCATCGTGCCACAGCCGTTTGCGCGCGCGATGCGGACTTTCCATATGCGGGATGTCCACGGTGCGTGTCAACGATTCGTCGGATATTTGACCGTGCCGCGTAAAACCGGACGCCCGTGCGGCTACAATCGTGAAAGCTTTGCCAGGCGCAGGGCCTGGTTGCCATCTGCGCGCCTCCCCGCATACAACACGAGACGAAGCATGAGAAACATTCTCGCGAAACAGACGCGCTACAGCTCGCCCACGATCTTCTTCCACTGGGCCATTTTCCTGCTGGTGGCGCTGGCCTACCTGGCCATCGAGATCCGCGGGCCGAAAGGCAGCGACAGCCGGGTGTTCTGGATGAACGTGCACCTCACCGCAGGCACGTTCGTGCTCGTGCTGTCGGTGCTGCGCGTGTTGTGGCGGGTCGTCAGCCGCGTGCCCGAAGCCATTCCGCAGGCGGCGCTGCTGCGCTGGCTGTCGAAGCTCGCGCATGTCGCGCTCTATGTGTTCATCATCGCGCAGCCGCTGCTCGGCATCATGATGATCAACATGGGCGGCAAGCCGGTGTCGCTCGACTGGCTCGGCGTGTCGTTCACGCTGTTCGGCCCCGACAAGGCGCTGCGGCCGACGATCAAGGAAGCGCACGAGCTGATCGGCAACGCGTTCTACTTCGTGATCGGCCTGCATGCGCTGGCCGCGCTGTATCACCATTTCATCCGGCGCGACGACGTGCTGCGTCGCATGGCGCCGTAATCGCGGGATCCGGAAACGCCCGGCAGGCGGGGGCGCATGGTTGTGCTGACAACCATGCGCCCCCGGTCCGTTTACGGTCTGCCGTGCTGGTCATTGCGCTGAACATTCTGTAACATCTCGGCTGTTTTTACATTCCGCTTACTCGTCGCCGCGCATGCTGCACCGACATCGTCACCTGACTGCCTGGCTTGGCGTGCTCGCGATCTGGATCGCGATCGCGGCGCCGCTGGTGTCGCAGTGGCGCATCGCGCAGGCGGCCACACCCGACGCAACCGTCTGCAGTACAGAGCATGGTGCACATCGGTCGGTCGATGCGGGCAGCATGCACGATCACGCGCTGCATCTCGACGCGTGCGGCTACTGCGGCTTCTTCGCCCATAGCCCCGCGATCGGCGCGCCCGCCGCCGCGTCGTTCGGCTCCATTCCCGTCGTATCCGTTGCCGCCGCCGCGCCGCCTGTCGTCGCGGCGCGCGCCGACCGCTATCCGCGCGCGTATCCACGCGCACCGCCCGAGCGCGCCTGACGCGCTGTTATCCGTTCATACCACCGCCGATATCCGTGCGGCCCGTCGCGGCCGCGTGGAGGGCGTTACTCGGGCTTTCGATCATGACCAATTTCCAGTTGCGTGCGCCGCGGGCGTCACGCAATGCCTGTGCGCGGCGCGTGCCGCGCATGTTGAAACTTACCGTTCCTGCGCTGGCTGCCGGCGCGCTGGCAGCGAGTGCCGCGGCGGCCGAAACGGCGCGCGTGGACGCCACGCCCGTGAACGAGTCGGCCACGCTGCTGCCGCCCGTCGAAGTCGTCGCATCGCCGTTGTCGACGCCGCTCGTCGTCGTCACGGATCCGAAGGCGCCGCGCCAGCCGCTGCCTGCCAGCGACGGCGCGGATTACCTGAAGACGATCCCCGGCTTCACGTCGATCCGTAGCGGCGGCACGAACGGCGACCCCGTGCTGCGCGGGATGTTCGGTTCGCGGCTGAACATCCTGGCGAACGGGATGCCGACGCTCGGCGCGTGTCCGAACCGGATGGATGCGCCGACGTCGTACATCGCGCCGGAAAGCTATGACAAGGTCACCGTCGTGAAGGGGCCGCAGTCCGTGTTGTACGGTCCCGGCGCATCGGCCGGCACCGTGCTGTTCGAGCGCGTGACGCCGCGTTTCGAGCGCCCCGGCATGCGTTTCGACGGCAGCCTGGTCGGCGGGTCGTTCGGCCGCAATGACCAGAACATCGACCTGACGGCCGGCACGCCGGACGTCTATGGCCGCGTGACCGCGAACCACGCGCATTCGCAGGACTACAAGGACGGCAACGGCAACACGGTGCCGTCGCAGTGGGACAAGTGGAACGCTGACGCGGCGCTCGGCTGGACGCCTGACGACCACACGCGCGTCGAGTTGACCGCCGGCACCGGCGACGGCTATGCGCGTTACGCGGGGCGCGGGATGGACGGCGCGCATTTCCGCCGCGAGACGTTCGGGCTGTCGTTCGACAAGCGGCATCTCGGCGACGTGCTCGACCGGATCGAGGCACGCGTGTACTACAACGAAGCCGATCACGTGATGGACAACTACACGTTGCGGCAACCCGACCCGACCAGCAGCATGCCGATGCGAATGGCCGCCGATGTGCGCCGCCGCACGGTCGGCGCGCGTGCGGCCGCGACCTTCCGCTTCGGCGACGACTTCAAGTTTGTCACGGGTGTCGACGCGCAATCGAACCGGCTCGATTCGCGCTCGTCGATGGGGCAGCAGAACTATCGCGACCAGCCGTGGGATGCGCAGGCGACGATGTGGAATGCCGGCGTGTTCGGCGAGCTGACGTGGTACGCGAGCGAAGTGTCGCGCGTGATCGGCGGCGCGCGCATCGACTATGCGAGCGCCCGCGATAAGCGCGCGATGACGAGCGGGATGATGATGAGCAAGCCGAACCCGACCTTCGACGACGATCGTTCGCGCGTGTTGCCGAGCGGCTTCGTGCGCTACGAGCGCGATCTCGCGTCGCTGCCCGTCACGTGGTACGCGGGCATCGGCCACGCGGAGCGCTATCCCGACTACTGGGAGCTGTTCTCCGCGACGCGCGGGCCGGCCGGTTCGGTCAATGCGTTCTCGGCGGTGCAGCCGGAGAAGACCACGCAGCTCGACATCGGCGCGCAGTACAAGAGCGACCGGTTCGATGCCTGGGTGTCGGCGTACGCGGGCTATGTTCAGGACTTCATCCTGTTCAACTACGCGGCCGGCATGATGGGGCCGACCACGCAGGCGACCAACGTCAACGCGCAGATCATGGGGGGCGAAGCCGGCGTGTCGTGGCGGCCGGTTGCGCCGCTGCGCGTCGAGACATCGCTCGCGTACGCGTGGGGGCGCAACGTGGCGAGCGGCGATCCGCTGCCGCAGATGCCGCCGCTCGAGGCGCGCATCGGGCTCGAATACACGCGCGGCGCATGGTCGGCCGGCGGCCTGTGGCGAATCGTTGCGCCGCAGCATCGCTATGCACTGAATGAGGGCAACGTGGTCGGCAAGGACTTCGGCCCGAGCGCCGGTTTCGGCGTGCTGTCGCTGCATACGCAGTACAACGTGAGCAAGACCGTGCAGATCTCGGTCGGCGTCGACAACGTGCTGAACAAGGCCTACACCGAGCATCTGAACCTCGCCGGCAACGCAGGTTTCGGCTATCCGGCGAATGCGCCGGTGATGGAGCCGGGCCGGACCGCCTGGGTACGCGTGAGCGCGAAGCTGTAGCCCGCAGCGCGTGTGCATTGCAGCATGCGTACGCGCGAACGCGGCCCCGCCCGAACGGGCGGGGCGCGTCAACCGATTAGAGAACCGTATCTAGTCAGGGCGCAAACGTTCGCGACTCGTGCTTCACTCCCGCATTCGACGCACACGGTGCTTGCGACGGTTGCGATGCATTGTGCGTGTCGATCCGGTTTCATTCTCACCGGCAGCACAATAATCAGGAGAACATGCATGGCCAGATCGATGCGTTCCAGGGTGGTGGCAGGGGCAGTAGCATGCGCGATGAGCGTCGCGCCGTTCGCGGGGACGACCGCGCTGATGACGCTCGCAACGACACACGCGGCGATGGCGGCGACCGCGCCCGCCGACAACTACGCGGCGACGCGCTATCCGATCATCCTCGTGCACGGGCTCACGGGCACCGACAAGTACGCCGGCGTGCTCGAGTACTGGTACGGTATCCAGGAGGATCTGCAGCAGCATGGCGCGACCGTCTACGTCGCGAACCTGTCGGGCTTCCAGAGCGACGACGGCCCGAACGGGCGCGGCGAACAGCTGCTCGCCTACGTGAAGACGGTACTCGCCGCGACGGGGGCGGCCAAGGTCAATCTCGTCGGTCACAGCCAGGGCGGGCTGACGTCGCGCTATGTCGCGGCCGTCGCGCCCGATCTCGTCGCGTCGGTGACGACGATCGGCACGCCGCATCGCGGCTCCGAGTTCGCGGATTTCGTGCAGAGCGTGCTCGCGTACGATCCGACCGGGCTGTCGTCGACAGTGATCGCGGCGTTCGTCAATGTGTTCGGTATCCTGACGAGCAGCAGTCACAACACGAATCAGGATGCGCTCGCATCGCTGAAGACGCTGACGACTTCGCAGGCGGCGACCTACAACCAGAACTATCCGAGCGCGGGCCTTGGCGCACCGGGCAGTTGCCAGACCGGCGCGCCGACGGAAACGGTCGGCGGCAACACGCATCTGCTGTATTCGTGGGCCGGCACGGCGATCCAGCCGACGCTTTCGCTGTTCGGCGTGACGGGGGCGCAGGACACGAGCACCATTCCGCTCGTCGATCCCGCAAACGCGCTCGACCCGTCGACGCTCGCGCTGTTCGGCACCGGCACGGTGATGATCAACCGTGGCTCGGGCCAGAACGACGGGCTCGTGTCGAAGTGCAGCGCGCTGTACGGCAAGGTGCTGAGCACGAGCTACAAGTGGAACCATATCGACGAGATCAACCAACTGCTCGGCGTGCGCGGCGCGTATGCGGAAGATCCGGTCGCGGTGATCCGCACGCATGCGAACCGGCTGCAGCTCGCGGGCGTGTAATCGATGACGGCACGTGAAGGGCGCGCGCCGCTGGCGCGGCGCGCAGCAATCTATGGTGTCGTGGGGCTGGCGGCGGTCGCCGGCGTCGCGATGTGGAGCGGAGCGGCGTGGCATCGCGGCTCGGGTGCGGCGGGCGATTCGCCGGATGCGGCAACGGTCGGTGGCGCGACGGCGGCACCGCCGCAGGCCGCCGTGCCGGCGAGTGCGGGCCTGCCGCCGTCGCTGGCCGGTTCCAGCGCGCCGCGGTTGCCGCTCGACGCAGGTGGCCATCTCGCGAAGTCGCGCGCGGTGCGCGATTTCTTCGACTATTGCCTGACCGCGCAGAGCGACCTGAGCGCGGCCGCGCTCGATGCATTTGTTGTGCGCGAGATCGCCGCGCAGCTCGACGGCACGGTCGCGCAGGTCGAGGCGCTCGACGTGTGGCACCGGTATCGCGCGTATCTCGACGCGCTCGCGAAATTGCGCGATGCCGGCGCGGTCGACAAGTCCGACCTCGGTGCATTGCAGCTTGCGCTCGATCAGCGCGCGTCGATCGCGTATCGCACGCTCGGCGACTGGAGCCAGCCGTTCTTCGGTGCGGAGCAGTGGCGGCAGCGTTACGATCTCGCACGCCTGAAGATCGCTCAGGATCGCTCATTGACCGATGCGCAGAAGGCCGAGCGGCTCGCGGCGCTGGAGCAGCAGATGCCGGCCGACGAACGCGCTGCGCAGGCGCGGGTTGAGCGGCAGCGCGCCGCGATCGACCAGATCGCGCAATTGCAGAAGAGCGGCGCGACACCCGATGCGATGCGCGCGCAACTGACGCAGACACTCGGCCCCGAGGCCGCCGCGCGCGTCGCGCAATTGCAGCAGGACGATGCATCGTGGCAGAGCCGTTATGCGGACTACGCGGCGCAGCGTGCGCAGATCGAATCGGCCGGCCTGTCGCCGCAGGATCGCGATGCGCAGATCGCCGCGCTGCGGCAGCGTGTGTTCACGAAGCCCGGCGAAGCCGTGCGCGCGGCTTCGCTCGATCGCGGAGCAGGTGGCGCGCAATGACGCGGGCGTTGCCGCGCGGGGCCGGCCTTATGCCGCGCGCGTGATGTCGCGCGGCAGATGCTGCTCGATGGTATCGCCGAGCGTGTCGAACGCGGGGCCGATGCCTTCGTGCGCGACGCACGCATAGCCGAGCAGCAGGCCCTGCCGCGCGGTGTCGAGGTTGCTGTAGTAGCTGGTGAGCGGGCGCACGATCACGCCCGCGTCGAATGCGCTCTGCGTGACCGCGCGATCGTCGCACGCATCGGGCAGGCCGAGCACGAGATGCAGGCCGGCCTCGTCGCCCATCACGGGCAGCGCATCGCCGAAGCGTGCGCGGATCGCGTCGATCATCAGCTGCCGGCGCTCGCCGTACAGCGTGCGCATCCGCCGGACGTGCGAAGTCAGGTGGCCGTCCATGATGAACTCGGCGAGCACCGCCTGCTGCATCAGCTGGCCTTCGCGGTACAGCTCCGACAACCCGGTGCGGAACGTATCGACCAGATGCTCGGGCACGACCATGTAGCCCATCCGGAGCCCCGGGAACAGCATCTTGCCGAGACTGCCGACGTAGATCACGCGGCCGCCGTCGTCGAGCCCCTGCAGCGACGCGAGCGGGCGGCTGCCGTAGCGGAACTCGCTGTCGTAATCGTCTTCGATGATCCAGCAGCGGTGCTGGCGCGCATATTCGAGCAGCATCCGGCGCCGCGCGAGGCTCATCACCATCCCGAGCGGGTACTGGTGCGACGGCGTGACGAGCACGAGCCGCGGCGGATGCTGCATGTCGTTGGTACGCGGGTCGAGCCCTTCCTGGTCGACCGGTACCGGCGCGAGCGTGAGGCCGGCCGCCTGCAGGACGCTGCGCACGCCCCAGTAGCACGGCTCCTCGACCCACGCGCGATCGCCGATGTCTGACAGCAGCCGCACCGCGAGATCAATTGACTGATGAATGCCCGTCGTGATGATCACCTGGTCCGGCGAGCATTTGACCGAACGCGCGACGCGCAGGTAATCGGCGAGCGCACGCCGCAATGGCCGGTAGCCGCCGCCCGGCGCATAGGTCAGCAACTCGGGGTTTGCTTCCTTCCACAGCCGCGCCTGCAGGCGGCTCCACGTGCGGCTCGGGAATTCCGACACGTCCGGCACGCCCGGCATGAACGCGCCCCACTGGCGTCGCGACACCCCCGCATGTTCGATCAGTTGCCGGCCGCGCGCCGACAGGCTGCCTTGCGCGTCCGGCAGCGGCAGATCGCCGGCGGCTGACGGCGCCGCCGCCGTGCCCGGCACGTGGATCGCCGCGGCGTCCGGCCGCGTGTCGGCCACATAGGTGCCGCTGCCGGTCGTCGTCAGCACGTAGCCTTCGGCCGTCAGCTGGTCGTACACGTGCAGCACGGTATTCCGCGCGATCGACAGGTCGCCCGCGAGCGTGCGCGAGCTCGGCAGTTTCGTCCCTGGCCCCAATTCCCCGGTCAGGATGGCCTGCTGCATCAGTTGCAGCAACTGCCGGTACATCGGCTCCGGCGAGCTGCGGTCGAGGCGGGCGGAGAGCCAGTCGGCGACGATCACGGTATCCAAAGTGGTCCTACTTGGAATATTGAAATGGTTCCCTATTGTAGAACCGTGCGCGCCGTATAGTGGCTCGCATCTCAAAATCAATTGTCGCGAAGCAAGGGGACAGCCACGATGAAGTCCGATGATGTGATCGTCAGCTTTCGCGGCGTGCGGAAGACCTACGACGGCGAAACGCTGGTCGTCAAATCGCTCGACCTCGACATCCACCGAGGGGAATTCCTGACGCTGCTCGGGCCGTCCGGCTCGGGCAAGACCACCTGCCTGATGATGCTCGCCGGCTTCGAATTCCCGACCGGCGGCGAGATCCGCCTCGACGGCGAGCTGCTGAACAACGTGCCGCCGCACAAGCGCAACATCGGCATGGTGTTCCAGAACTACGCGCTGTTCCCGCACCTGACGGTCGAACAGAACGTCGCGTATCCGCTGACCGTGCGCAAGCTGCCGGCCGGCGAGCGCGCGGACCGCGTCGCGCATGCGCTGAAGATGGTGCAGATGGAGCGTTTCGCGAAACGCTATCCGGCGCAGTTGTCGGGCGGCCAGCAGCAGCGCATTGCCCTGGCGCGCGCACTCGTGTTCGAGCCGAAGCTGGTGCTGATGGACGAGCCGCTCGGCGCGCTCGACAAACAGTTGCGCGAACACATGCAGTACGAACTGAAGGCGCTGCACGAAAAGCTCGGCGTGACCTTCGTCTACGTGACGCACGACCAGGGCGAGGCGCTGACGATGTCGGACCGCGTCGCCGTGTTCGACAAGGGCATCGTGCAGCAGCTCGACACCGTCGATCGCCTGTACGAATCGCCGTGCAACGAATTCGTCGCGAACTTTATCGGCGACAGCAACCGGCTGCGCGGCACCATCGCGCGCGTCGACGGCGATTTCTGCGAGTTCCGGCTCGACGACGGCACGAAGCTCGTCGGCCGCCATATTGGCGAAGCCGCCGAGGGCGCAGCGGCCGTCGCGTGCATCCGCCCCGAACGCATGAGCCTCGCTGTCAACGGCCACGCGAACGGCGCCGCCAACCGCCTGAGCGGCGAAGCACGCAGCCTCATCTATTTCGGCGATCACGTGCGCATGCGCTGCGCGCTGCCAGGCCAGGACGAATGCTTCGTGAAGGTGCCGCTCGGCACCGGTGCGCTCGACGCTTTCTCGCCCGGCGCGCCCGTTTCGCTCGCATTCGCACCCGAACACCTGCGTGTGTTCGCGTAACCCCGGTTTCCCTGCTTTTCCGCCGCACGTCGTCAACAACAAAGCCCACTTCCACCACGAGAGGAGAGGAACCATCATGAAACGAGCAAGCTTTAACGCGCGCCGCACGGCACTCGCACTGGCGCTGATCGCGTTCGGTGCATCGGCATCGGCTGCGGAACTCACGGTCGTCAACTTCGGCGGCGCGAACGGCGACGCGCAGAAGGTCGCGTTCAACCAGCCGTTCGAGAAGGCGACCGGCAACAAGGTCACCGCCGTCGAGTACAACGGCGAGCAGGCGAAGGTGAAGGCGATGGTCGAGGCGAAGCACGTCAACTGGGACGTGGTCGAAGTCGAATCGGGCGACCTGAACCGCGGCTGCGACGAAGGGCTCTACGAGAAGCTCGACTGGTCGAAGATCGCGAAGAAGTCGGACCTGATTCCGGAATCGCCGCAAGTGTGCGGCGTGGGCTTCTTCGTGTGGTCGACGGCGCTGTCGTACAACGCAGACAAGCTGAAGTCGGCGCCGACCGGCTGGGCCGATTTCTGGAACGTGAAGAAATTCCCGGGCAAGCGCGGGATGCGCAAGGGCGCACGCTATAACCTCGAGTTCGCGCTGATGGCCGACGGCGTCGCGACGAAGGACGTCTACAAGGTGCTCGGCACGAAGGCGGGCCAGGACCGCGCGTTCAAGAAGCTCGACGAGCTGAAGCCGTACATCCAGTGGTGGGAAGCGGGCGCACAGCCGCCGCAGTTCCTCGTCGCCGGCGACGTCGTGATGTCGACCGCGTACAACGGCCGCATCGATGCCGCGCAGAAGGAAGGCAAGAACCTCAAGGTCGTGTGGAACGGCAGCATCTACGACCTCGACTACTGGGCGATTCCGAAGGGCTCGCCGAACAAGGCGCTGGCCGAGCAGTACATCGCGTATTCGCTGACGCCGAAGCCGCAGCAGGCGTATGCGCAGCACATCGCGTACGGCCCGTCGAACATCGCGGCGATCAAGTCGCTCGACGCGAAGACGCTCGCGAACCTGCCGAACTCGCCGGCCAACGGCAAGAACGCGGTGCTGGAGGACATCGGTTTCTGGACCGACCACAGCGACGAGCTCGAGCAGCGCTTCGCCGCATGGGCAACGAAGTAACCGGTCAGGCATCCTGACAGGTGCCCTGATGCAACCGGCCGCGCGACGCGTCGAACGCGTCGCGCGGCATTCCGCCGGCGCGTGCCCGGCCGGAGAGAACCGTTGAATACGTTGACGATCGCACCTTCCTCGCCGTCGAACGCCGCGCTCAAGCGCGAGCTGAAGGCTGCCGAGGCCCGCAAGCGCACGATGGCGCTGCTGCTGGTCGCGCCGCTCGCGATTTTCCTGCTGCTGATTTTCGTCGTGCCGATCGGCACGCTGCTCACGCGTGCCGTGCAGAACCCCGAGATCGCGACCGCATTGCCGAACACGGTCGCCGCGCTGTCGGGCTGGGACCGCAAGGCGCCGCCGGCCGACGCCGCGTATGTCGCGCTCGCGGCCGACATGACGAAGGTGGCCGACAGCGAGGCGATGGGTGCGCTCGCGCGGCGCCTGAACACCGAGATTCCCGGCTATCGCTCGCTCGTCGCGAAGACGGCGCGCGCGATGCCGCTGAAGGGCGACAACGACGCGGCGCCGACGCCCGCGCAGACGCGCGCGAAATTCATCGACCTCGACTCGCGCTGGGGCGATGTCGCGTACTGGCAAGCGATCGCGAAGAACGGCAGCCAGGTGTCGCCGTTCTACCTGCTCGCCGCGCTCGACCACAAGCAGGACGGCTTCGGCCACATCGTGCCGGCCGATCCCGACCAGTCGATCTACCTCGCGATCTTCGGTCGCACGTTCGTGATCGGCATCGCCGTCACGCTCTTTGCGCTGCTCCTCGGTTATCCGCTTGCGTACTGGATCTCGACGCTGTCGGAGCGGCGCGCGAACCTCGTGATGATCCTCGTGCTGATTCCGTTCTGGACGTCGGTGCTCGTGCGCGTCGCCGCGTGGATCGTGCTGCTGCAGAGCGAAGGGTTGATCAACACGGCGCTGATCGGCAGCGGGCTGATCTCGCAGCCGCTGACGCTGCTGTTCAATCGCGTCGGCGTGTACATCTCGATGACGCACATCCTGCTGCCGTTCATGATCCTGCCGCTGTACAGCGTGATGAAGTCGATTCCGCCGACCTACCAGCGTGCGGCCGTGTCGCTCGGCAGCCATCCGTTCGCCGCGTTCTGGCGCGTGTACGTGCCGCAGACCTATCCGGGCGTCGGCGCGGGCGCGCTGCTCGTGTTCATCCTCGCGATCGGCTACTACATCACGCCCGCGCTGCTGGGCGGGCCGAATGACCAGATGGTCAGCTACTACGTCGCGTACTTCACGAACGTGACGATCAACTGGGGCATGGCGTGCGCGCTCGGCGGGCTGCTGCTTGCGGCGACGCTCGTGCTGTACGCGGTGTACGGGCGCTTCACGCGCACCAACGTGAGCCTCGGCTGAGCGTCCGGACCGGCACACGCAACGAAACGGGAAGGGGATTCCGATCATGAAACTCGCCAGGCCGCTGTTCGCGCCGCACATGTCGTTCGTCGAGCGCGCGTGGTACGTCGCATTGCGCGTGCTCGTCGTGCTGACGCTGCTGTACCTGATCCTGCCGGTGCTCGCGATCGTGCCGCTGTCGTTCTCGTCGAGCACGTTCCTCGTCTATCCGATCCCGGGCTTCTCGATGCGCTGGTACGAGAACCTGATCGCGTCGGACGAGTGGCGGATGGCCGCGAAGAACAGCTTCATCGTCGCGCCGTCGGCGACCGTCGTCGCGACCGTGCTCGGCACGCTCGCCGCGATCGGCCTCACGAAGGCCGACTTCCGCGGCAAGGGGCTGCTGATGGCCGTGCTGCTGTCGCCGATGATCGTGCCGGTCGTGGTGGTGGGCGTCGGCATGTACCTGTTCTTCGCGCCGCTCGGGCTCGCGAACACCTATACGGGGCTGATTGCCGCGCACGCGGCGCTCGGCGTGCCGTTCGTCGTGACGACGGTCGCCGCGACGCTGCAGGGCTTCAACCAGAACCTCGTGCGTGCGAGCCTGTCGCTCGGCGCGAACCCGGTGTCGACTTTCTTCCGCGTGACGCTGCCGGTGATCGCGCCGGGCGTGATGTCGGGCGCGCTGTTCGCGTTCGCGACGTCGTTCGACGAAGTGGTCGTCACGCTGTTCCTCGCGGGCGCGGACCAGACGACGTTGCCGCGCCAGATGTTCACGGGTATCCGCGAGAACATCAGCCCGACGATCGCTGCGCTCGCCACGATCCTGATCGTCTTCTCGACGAGCCTGCTGCTGGCGCTCGAATGGCTGCGCGGGCGCAATGCACGGCGCGCGGTGAGCTGACACTTCGAGTACGGCATTTGCTTTCATTTCGCTGACTGACGACGCGGCCGCCTGCACGTTCGATGCGGCTCTGCAACAATACGGGGCGCAGTGGCGTGCGCTCCGGGCGGTCCGGCCGGAACGCCGCCGCGAGTTCAATCCGCGACGCGGCGTCACGCGCCGCTCGTCAGCCGAGCCCGATCTTGTCCGAATTCGCTTCCCCCGCCGGCGCCCATGAGCCGGCCGTCAACTGGCGCGCGATGTCCGCGGTGCTGCTGGCCGTCGCGCTCGCGACGCTCGACACCGCGATCGCGAACACCGCGCTGCCCGCGATCGCCACCGACCTGCATGCGTCGCCGGCCGCTTCCGTATGGATCATCAACGCGTATCAGCTTGCGATGGTCGCGACGCTGCTGCCGTTCGCGTCGCTCGGCGACATCGTCGGCCACAAGCGCGTGTACATCGCCGGGCTCGCGGTGTTCACGCTCGCATCGCTCGGCTGTTCGCTCGCGTCGACGCTGCCGATGCTGACGGCCGCGCGGATCGTGCAGGGTTTCGGCGCGAGCGCGATCATGAGCGTCAACGTCGCGCTGATCCGCGGGCTGTTTCCCGCGCACCGGCTCGGGCGCGGCGTCGGCTTCAACGCGCTCGTCGTCGGCGTGTCGTTCGCGGTGGGGCCGACGATCGCGTCGCTGATCCTGTCGGTTGCCGCGTGGCCGTGGCTGTTCGCGGTGAACGTGCCGCTCGGCGTATTCGCGCTTGCCGTGGCGATTCCGTCGCTGCCGCAGACGGCACGCGGCAAACATGCGTTCGACCCGGTTGCCGCGCTGTTCAACGTGATCACGTTTGCGTCGCTGATCTTCGCGCTCGGCGAATTCGCGCAGCGCGGGCCGCTTTCGATCGTGTTCGCGTCGGCCACGGTTGCGCTCGCGTTCGGCTGGCTGCTGATCCGCCGCCAGGCCGGGCACCCGGCGCCGATGCTGCCGGTCGACCTGTTTCGCCGGCCCGTGTTCACGCTGTCCGCACTGACGGCCGTGTGCGCGTTCGCCGCGCAGGGGCTCGCGTTCGTGTCGCTGCCGTTCTATTTCGAAACCGTCCTGCATCGCAGCGCGGTCGAGACGGGCTTCCTGATGACGCCGTGGTCGGCGATCGTCGCGTTCGCCGCGCCGATCGCGGGCCGGTTGTCGGATCGTTATCCGCCCGGTCTGCTCGGCGCGATCGGGCTCGCGTTGCTGAGCGCCGGCATGGTGTCGCTCGCCGCGCTGCCGGTGTCGCCGGGCGTCGTCGACATCGGCTGGCGGATGATGCTGTGCGGGGCGGGCTTCGGCTTCTTCCAGTCGCCGAACCTGAAGGCGCTGATGTCGAGCGCGCCGCCCGAGCGCAGCGGCGGCGCGAGCGGGATCATCGCGACCGCGCGGCTGATCGGGCAGGCAACGGGAGCGGCGCTCGTCGCATTGTCGTTCGGGATCGCGGGGCGTCACGGGCCGACTCTTGCGTTGATGCTCGGGGCGGGGTTCGCCGGCGCGGCGAGCGTCGCGAGCGGGCTGCGGCTGTTTGCACCGTCGCATCGCAACGGTGCGCCGGCCACGTCGGCACGCGTGAAGGAGCGGGCGACGGAGTAGGGCGCGGGACGGTCACAAACCGGCGCGCGGCAAACGCCGCCGCGCGCCGGCCTTCATGCATCGCTCAGAACCCGCCCGACTTGATCAGCTGGTTGAGGTTCGCGATGTTCAGGCTGCCGAAGCCGGTCGTCAGATCCCAACCGGTGCCGGCGGTATAGCCATACCCCTGATAGCCGTTGTTGCCCGACACGACGTCATAGCGCACGAGCGACGGATGCGACGGCACGTCCGCATAGAAGTTGCCGGCCGGGAAACCGAGGCCCGTGCCGTTCGCCGCGAGCAGACGCGCCCAGAAGCCCGTGAAGATCGGTGCGGCGAGGCTCGTGCCGCCGATCTGCTGCAACTGGCCGTAGTTGTAGATGTACGCCCCCGTGCTTTGCGCGGCGTCGAATGAAACGTCCGGCAACTGGCGGTTGCTGCCCGACTGCCACGACGGAGCGGGCAGGATCGTGCTGACGCCGCCGCCCGTCGCCCACAGCTTGCCGTTGCCGTCGAGCCCTTCGTTCCACACCGTCTCGTTCGAGAACGCGCCTGCCGACGTCGTGTAGAGCGTCGTGCCGCCGATCGCGAGGACGTGCGGCGACGAGGCCGGCCACGACACCGTGTAGTTCGAGCCGTCCGGGTAGCCGCGGTTGTTGCACTCGTACACGCCTTCGTCGCCCGACGACACCGAGAACGTCTGGCCTTGCGCCGCTGCCGTCGTGAAGATCTGCTCCTCGGCGTCGATCGTGCCGTCCGCGTTCGCGTCGGTTTCGCACCAGCCGAGCGACACGTTGATCACCTTCGCGGTGTTGTCCGACACCGCGCGGTTGAACGCCTGCGTGAGGCCCGTGTTGCCGGCGGCGTTGAGGTCCGCCATGTAGAACACGAGCTTGCCGACCTGGCCGCCGGCCGAGCCGACGATCGACTGGCTGTCGAGATCCCATTCGCCCTGGCCGTCCTGGTCGTCGGTGTAGCTGCCGCCCGAGCCGTTGGTCTTGACGGTCTGCGTTGCGACCGCGCCATAGCCGTTGCTCGACGTGAACTGCTTCAGGTCCTGCAGCGTCTGCGACACGCCGCCGATCGTGATGATGCCGACGGTCACGCCGGCCGCGGTCGGCACGCCGGTCGCGTTGTAGAGGCCCGGGAATTCCTTCGGATAGTGGCCCGTCGCCGTGCCTGCCGCGAGTGCCTGCGGCTTGGCCACGTTGCCGATGCGCAGCATCGGCCGTGCGTGCGCGACGCTCTGCAGCCCGAGCACCGAGCCGACGACGTCGGCGAGGGCGCGCGGCACCTGCGCGGTCGACGCATTGGCGAAGCCCGAACGGCCCGCGTACTGGAAGTGCACGAGCGACGTATTGAAGGCCGTCTTCACCGTGCCGGCCGTGCCGCTGGCGGACACCAGCAGCCGGTTCGGCGCGACTTCGACGTTCACGAAGCCGCTCTTGTGCAGATAGTCGACGACCGACTTCACCTGCGCATCCGTCGGCGCATAGTTGGCGAGGAACTGCTCGTGCGTCAGGTACTTGCGGTAATGCGCGCTGCCGGGCCGGTTCACGTCGCGCGCCAGTTGCTTGAGCTGCGCGGCGTTGCGCAGCTTCAGGCTGACGACGACGTTGGTCGTTTCACCGGCTGCCAGTTCGAGCGACGGCGCCGCACTGCGCGCCATCAACTGCGGGCCGGTCAGAAAGGCCTTCGTATGAGTATCGACCCAATCCGTCGCCGCATGCGCCGCGGCTGCGGCGAACACGAGCGGTGCCACGCACGCGAGGCGGCGGGGCGACGGAAGGGGAAGGGCAAACCAGGCGTTCCTTTTCATCGGGAGTCCTTTTTTAGGAGAGGCGACGTTACTGGAACCCCCGGCCCTTGTGGGGCCGCGAGCGGTGACGAGCGTAGGGCGTCGGTGCCGTTCGGGTAGCTGCCATTTTCCATAGCTGGTAGTTCTGACATCGTTGCGTGCGCACGCGCCTGTCGCGTCGTGCGTGCAAGCGATGGCCGGTCCGGCGAGCGGAACCGGTTCGCGGCACGGGGGCACGACGAGTCGCGACGTTCGCACGCACGAGTCATTCGTCGCGGCATCGGAACGTGCGCGATCGCGGAGCGGACCGACGCGCACATGCGTGGCGTTTGCGTGTCCGTTGCCACTCGCCGAGTCGCACTATGTGGTCAAGCGAAAGCACCTCGTCAGGAACGGATGCACGCATGCACAAAAACGGGGCCGGCTACACGCAAACGTTTCCCGAACTGTGGAACAGCGCGGCGGGCAGTCTTGCAGGCGCCTTTCGGATCGCGTGCCGCGATTGCGGATTAGAGGAAACGCTCGAATTGGCCGACGCGCGCGAGCCGGCGTGACGTCCGCGCCACCCGCTCGCGATCGATTGACATCGTTCGCGAAATCCCGCCTTGACGTGCGCCGATCAGCGGATATCCTTCAATCCATAACCGGATGGTTATGGATTTTGGACGACATGCAGAACGCTCACGACATGCTTTTCAGGACGCTTGCCGATCCGACGCGCCGCGCGCTATTCGAGCGGCTGTGCGCGGAGGGCGAGCTGACGGTCGCCGCACTGACGGCCCATGCGGGCGTCTCGCAGCCGGCCGTGTCGAAGCACCTCGGCGTACTGAAGCAGGCCGGACTCGTGAACGACCGTCACGAAGGCCGGCAGACGCACTACAGCGCGCAGCCGCAGGCGCTGGCCCCGTTGATCGACTGGACGAGCCAGATGGCAGGCTTCTGGCAGAGCCGGTTCGATGCCCTCGAAGATTTGCTCAAAAGGATGGATCAGTAATGAACCAAGCCACGACCGAAACGCGCTCCGTCGTCGTCGACCGGGAGCTGCCGCATCCGCCGGAGAAGATCTGGCGCGCGCTCACGCAACCGCACCTGATCGAGGCGTGGCTGATGAAGAGCGACTTCGAGCCCGTCGCGGGGCGCGCATTCAGCTTTCGCGCGGACTGGGGCTCGGTCGACTGCACGGTGCTGACGATCGAGCCGCCGCGCACGCTCTCCTACACGTGGGCTGCGTACGGCCTCGACAGCGTCGTCACGTGGACGCTCACGCCGACGCCGGCCGGTACGCACCTGCGCATGGAGCAGGTCGGCTTCCGCGCGGATCAGGAGCAGGCGTACCGTGGTGCGCAGCACGGCTGGGTACGGTTCTTCGAGTCGCTCGAACAGGTGCTGGCGCGCCCGGACGAAGGCACGGAGGCGCGCGCATGAGCTCAACCGACCTCACGCCGTCGGAGCGCATCGACGCGCTGATTGCAGGCATCGCCGACTGGCGCGGCAAGACGTTCGCCGACCTGCGCCAGACGATTCTCGCCGCGCAAGCGGGCATCGTCGAGGAATGGAAATGGATGGGCAGCCCCGTCTGGTCGTGCGACGGGATGATCGCGGTGGCGAACGCGCACAAGGGCAAGGTGAAAGTGACCTTCATGCACGGCGCGCAGCTGCCCGATCCCGAGAAGCTGTTCAACGACGGCCTGGAAGGCAATGCGCGGCGCGCGATCGATCTGTTCGAAGGCGACCGGATCGACAAGCAGGCGCTGAAGACGCTGGTGCGCGCGGCGATCGAATACAACCGCACGCATCTGAAGAAGAACGCGCGGGCGGGTGCCGGCGCGAAGGCGCGACGCAGCGATGCGGCGTGACGCGGCGCGGCGCCGTTACCGATCCTTGCGCCGGAACGTGAACACGGTGCCGCTACAGCAGTTGCTGTCCTGCAAGGAGACGTCGAAGGTCTTGTCGACGACGGCATAGCTGATGGTCGCGACGTCCAGGTGATCGTTGGGCAAAAAGCGACCCGACATCGCCGGGACGAAATCGATCTCGTCGCGCGCGAGCAGGTAGAGATGCTCGTCATGCACCGTCGTGGCGGGCGACAGGGCCGCGGTGTCGTCGTGGGGCCGGCCAAGCTCGTACTGCATGCCTGCGTCGCGGTACGGGATCGACAGCAGCACCTTGCCGTCGACGCTCAGGTGCGTCGCGAGCGCCCGGTCCACGGTGACGGTCATGCTGTCGAGCCGATGCAGGTCCTCGCGTGTCAGGTTCACGTCCGAGAACTCGCGGCGCGCCATTGCGATGGCCGAAATGTTCGATTTCCATCGGCCTTTGTCGCGCCATGAATCCCACATGCCGTTGGCTCCGCCGAAGCCGGAGATGCTGTCGAGCACATACGTGCCGATCGCCTGCGTGAGAATCTCGCGTTTCGAGCCGATGACGATTTCCGACGTCTGGTGCGCGTCGACGGGCAAATGCCGGTCGCCACGGGCCGATGCCCAGGTACCGTCGAGCGTGTCGTCGACCACCTTGCCCGTGAAGGTGCCGGTGCGCTGGCCGTCGCTTCCGGTCTCGTCCATCGTAAAGGCGCCCGCCGCATCGATGTTTCCGCTCAGCGACAGATCGATGCGCTTGCCTGCGTAGCGATAGCTTCCCGTCAGTCTTCCGTCGACATTCTTGAGATCCATCGTGAACGCATGGCGGCCGTCGATCCGGCCTGCAAAGCGCTTGTGGAAGTACTGACCGTCGGCCAGCGCCGTCGTGGCGGTCATCAAGGACAGAAGCACTGCGGCAAGTTGCAGGGCGGGACGGAGCATGGGGCGCGGTCGGGGTCGAGGGTGGTGCCATTGTGACACGGTGCCCTGCGTTGCAGCGCGGCTGTCCGTGTGCGTGGCGCGGCCAGTCGGCAGGGCGTCGATGCATCCGCGATGGACCAAAAAAAAGCCCGACCGAAGTCGGGCATCCAAATCGGCCGCAACCGCCGCGAGGCGGTTGCGACACCTGCAAAAGCAGGGCGCTTACGCTGCGAGCAGCGAGCGCAGCACGAACGGCAGGATACCGCCGTGCTTGTAGTAGTCGACTTCGATCGGCGTATCGATGCGCAGCAGTACCGGCACGCGCTGCGTTTCGCCGTTCTTGCGGTTGATCACGAGCGTGACGTCCTGCTGCGGCTTGAAGTCGTCGCCGAGGCCTTCGATGTCGTACGTCTCTTCACCGGTGATGCGGAGCGACTGGATGCTGTCCGCGCCCTTGAACTGCAGCGGCAGCACGCCCATGCCGACCAGGTTCGAGCGGTGGATCCGCTCGAAGCTGCGTGCGATCACGGCCTTCACGCCGAGCAGCTGCGTACCCTTCGCGGCCCAGTCGCGCGACGAGCCCGTGCCGTACTCTTCGCCCGCGAACACGACGGTCGGCGTGTCGGCGCCGACGTACTGCATCGCCGCGTCGTAGATCGACTGTTGTTCGCCGCTCGGCTGGTGGATCGTCAGGCCGCCTTCGACGCGCGTGCCGTCCGCCTTCGCCGGGATCATCAGGTTCTTGATCCGGACGTTCGCGAACGTGCCGCGCATCATCACGTCATGGTTGCCGCGGCGCGAGCCGTAGCTGTTGAAGTCGGCCTTCTGCACGCCGTTTTCCTTCAGCCACTTGCCTGCCGGCGAGTCTTCCTTGATCGAGCCTGCCGGGCTGATGTGGTCGGTCGTGACCGAGTCGCCGAAGATGCCCAGCGCGCGCGCGCCCTTGACCGTCGGGATCGACGCAGCCGGTTCCATCGAGAAGTCGCTGCCGAAGAACGGCGGCTCGGCGATGTACGTCGACTTCGGCCAGTCGTACACCTGGCCCGATTCGCCCTCGATCTTGCTCCAGAGGTCGCCCTTCTTGGTCAGCTTCGAGTAGTTGTCCTCGAACTTCTTCGGATCGAGCGCGAACTTGAGCAGCGCGTGGATTTCCTCGCTCGTCGGCCAGATGTCGCCGAGGTAGATGTCGCGGCCGCCCTTGCCCTTGCCGACCGGTTCCGTCATCAGGTCGCGCGTGATGTTGCCGGCGATCGCGTACGCGACGACCAGCGGCGGCGACGCGAGGAAGTTCGCGCGGATGTTCGGGTGGATACGCGCTTCGAAGTTGCGGTTGCCCGACAGCACGGCTGCCGCGACGATGTCGTTCTTCGTGATCGCTTCGTTCAGTTCCGGCGTGAGGTCGCCCGCGTTGCCGATACAGGTCGTGCAGCCGTAGGCCGCGACTTCGAAGCCGAGCTTCGACAGGTAGGGCAGCAGGCCCGTCTTCGTCAGGTACTCGGTGACGATGCGCGATCCCGGCGCGAGCGAGGTCTTGATCTTCGGATCGACCGTGAGGCCGGCTTCGACGGCCTTCTTCGCGAGCAGGCCGGCGGCCAGCAGCACGCTCGGGTTCGACGTGTTCGTGCACGACGTGATCGCGGCGATCAGGATGTCGCCGTTCTTCACGTCGACGCCGTTGCTCGTCGTGTACTGCGCGCCCAGGTCGTCCGCCTTCTTCGCGAAGCCGTTTTCCGCGACCGGCTTCGAGAACAGGTCGGTGAACGTCGACTTGACGTGACCGATCTCGATGCGGTCCTGCGGGCGCTTCGGGCCGGCCAGCGACGGGGCGACCGTCGTCAGATCCAGCGTCACGACCTTCGTGTAGTCGATGTCGCCGGCCTTCGGGATGCCGAACAGCTTCTGCGCCTTGAAGTAGTTTTCGAACGCAGCGATTTCGGCCTTCGTGCGGCCCGTGCCTTCGAAGTAGTCGATCGTCTTTTCGTCGACCGGGAAGAAGCCCATCGTTGCGCCGTATTCCGGCGCCATGTTGCCGATCGTCGCGCGGTCCGGCAGCGACAGCGACTTCGTGCCTTCGCCGAAGAATTCGACGAACTTGCCGACGACCTTCTCCTTGCGCAGCATTTCGGTGATCGTCAGCACCAGGTCGGTGGCCGTCACGCCTTCGCGCAGCTTGCCCTTCAGCTCGACGCCGACGACGTCCGGCGTCAGGAAGTACACCGGCTGGCCGAGCATGCCGGCTTCCGCCTCGATGCCGCCCACGCCCCAGCCGACCACGCCGATGCCGTTGATCATCGTCGTGTGGCTGTCCGTGCCGACGAGGGTGTCCGGGTAGTACACGGTGTCGCTGCCTTCGGCCTTCTTGTGGACGCCGCGCGCGAGGTATTCGAGGTTCACCTGGTGGACGATGCCGACGCCCGGCGGCACGACCTTGAACGTGTCGAATGCCTGCATGCCCCACTTCATGAACTGGTAGCGCTCGTTGTTGCGCTGGAATTCCAGTTTCATGTTCAGGTCGAGCGCGTCCTTCTGGCGGAAGTAGTCGATCTGGACCGAGTGGTCGACGACGAGATCGACCGGGACCAGCGGCTCGATCTTCTTCGGGTTCTTGCCCGTACGCTCGGCGACGCCGCGCATGGCCGCGATGTCGGCGAGCAGCGGCACGCCCGTGAAGTCCTGCAGCACGACGCGCGACACGACGAACGGAATCTCGTCGACGCGCTTTGCGGTCGGCTTCCAGTTCGCGAGCTGCTCGATGTGCTCTTCGGTGATTTTCTTGCCGTCGTAGTTGCGCAGCACGGACTCGAGCACGATACGGATCGACACCGGCAGGCGTTCGATCTTCGTCTTCAGCTCCTTGCCGAGCTGCGGCAGCGAGTAGAACTTGCCTTTGCCGGAACCGCTGTCGAATTCCTTGAGGGTCTTGTGGAGATTGTGGGCCATGGTGATTTTCCTGGGTTTAAGGCTAGGAAACTACGTGTCCTGTATCTGACGGCTATATCACATACAAGTCGACGTACTCATTGACCGGCATCGCTTCGAGCTTTGCCTGGTCCAGCGACACGTCGAGAATCGCTTGTTGCTGCTTTGCCGGGAAGCGGCGGGCGAGGTTGGTCCTGAACTTGTCGACCAGGAGCGGGATGCCGTCGGTGCGGCGCCGCCGATGGCCGAGCGGGTATTCGACCGCCACTTCGGCAAGCTTCGATCCGTCCGTGAACTCGATCGTCAGCGCATTCGCGATCGAGCGCTTGTCCGGATCGTGATAATCCTTCGTGAACTGCGGATCCTCGACGCATACGGTCTTCGCGCGCAGCGCGTCGATGCGGGGATCGGCGGCGGCCGAATCTTCGTAGTCGGCCGCGGTCAGCCGGCCGAACAGCAGCGGCACGGCGACCATGTACTGGATGCAGTGGTCGCGGTCGGCCGGATTGGCGAGCGGGCCCTGCTTGTCGATGATGCGGATCGCGGCCGCATGTGTGCGGATCGTGATCTTGCCGATGTCGTCGGTCGTGCGGCCGGCCGCGGCGAGCTGCGCGTGCAGCTGCAGCGCGGATTCGGCGGCCGTCTGCGCGTGGAACTCGGCGGGGAATGCGATCTTGAACAGCACGTTTTCCATCACGTACGTGCCGTACGGGCGCTGGAAGCGGAACGGCTTGCCGTCGAACAGCACGTCGTAGAAGCCCCAGGTTTTCGCGGTGAGTGCCGACGGGTAGCCCATTTCGCCCGTTTTCGCGATCAGCGCGAGGCGCACCGCGCGGGACGTGGCGTCGCCGGCCGCCCACGACTTGCGCGAACCGGTGTTCGGTGCGTGGCGATAGGTGCGCAGCGCGTGGCCGTCGACGAACGCGTTGGACAACGCGTTGAGCAGCTCGTCGCGCGTGAGCCCGAGCAGCCGGCCGACGACGGCGGTCGACGCGACCTTCACGAGCAGCACGTGGTCGAGCCCGACCGCGTTGAATGAATTCTCGAGTGCGAGGCAGCCCTGGATCTCGTGGGCCTGGATCATCGCGACCAGGACGTCGCGCATCAGGAGCGGCTTCCTGCCGGCCGCGACGGCCGTGCGGGAGAGCCAGTCGGCCGTCGCCAGGATTCCGCCGAGGTTGTCGGACGGATGACCCCATTCGGCAGCGAGCCAGGTGTCGTTGAAGTCCAGCCAGCGGATCATCGCGCCGATGCCGAACGCGGCCTGGACGGGATCGAGCTGGAAGGACGTGCCGGGCACCTTCGCGCCGTTCGGCACGATCGTGCCGGGCACGACGGGGCCGAGCAGCTTGGTGCAGGCAGGGTAGGACAGCGCCTCGAGTCCACATCCGAGCGTGTCGATCAGGCAATGACGCGCCGTCTCCAGCGCGAGCGCGCTGTCGATGCCGGTGTTCAGCACGTAGTCGACGATATCGACGAGTACCGTATCCGGAGCAGGGCGGACGTTGGAGACCGGGGCGGACATCGAGGGGCCGAGGGGAACGCGCTTAGTTCGTTGCCGGCTTCAGCTCGTTCGATTGCGTCGGCGCTGCCGTGCCTTGTGCCATTTCCGGCGTCACGCATTCGTCCGCGAGGCGCTCGCCGCCGTTTGCGTCCGAGAACAGCATCGCCTTGGTCGGGATCACGACCAGCTTGAAGCCTGCTGCCGGATCGTAGAACGTGTCGGCGCCCGTCGTCGTGGCCTGACGCGGCAGCTTGTAGTTCTTCTTCGCCCAGTGAACCGTGACGACCTGGTCGCGCTTCATGTCGCCGGCGAGGTCGAACGACAGGCCTTCCTTACAGGCCCACTTGACCGCGCCGTCCGGTACCGGATCGACCTTGGCGGCTGCGCGCGCCTGCGCCTTCTTGCTGCGCGGGATGATGCGCTTGGCCGGCGCCGGGCGCTTGGCCGTTGCCTTCTTTGCGGTCGTCGTGGCCGTACCCTGGGCAAACGCGCTCGGAGCCGACACCAGCATCGTGGCGGACAAGGCGCCGATGGCGGTAGCGATCAGGAGTTTCTTCATGGAGTCAGAACCTTTCGATAATCAGTTGACAAGGGCCGGCAATCGAAGCTGCCGGCCGGTTTGAAACTGCACGCGCCCCGAAAGCGCGCAGCGGCCGCTATTTTCACCTATTTGGCCGCGCATATTTCAGGTTTTCGGGCTCCGTTACGTTTTTTGTCGTTTCGCAAACCTCTGACCGGTTTGCGCCCCGGCGAATGCATGAAACTCGTGTATCGGCGGGCGGCGCGCACTTACGGCGCGGGGCCTGCGGCGGCCGGGCCGAACAGCGGCGCGGCCTCGGCCGGTACGGGCTGGCCGGTGGCCCGCGCACGGCGCAGCACCGACCAGTAATAGCGATAACTCGCGCGATCGTGCAGCGTATCACCGTGGCGCGTCGGGCCCCAGTCGGCGGCCTGCGCGGCCAGCAGGATCTCGGCGGCCAGCGCGACTTCGTCGGTGCGCGGCGCGAATGCGTCGACGATCGGGCGGATCTGCGCGGGATGGATGCTCCACATCCGCGTGAACGCGAATTCGTCGCGCGCGCGGCGTGCATCGCCGGCCACGACGCGCATGTCGCGCACTTCGGTCGTCACGTTGTGCGACGGCGTCTTGCCGTGCGCGTGGCAGGCCGCGGCGATTTCCAGCTTCGCGCGGCGCACGAGCGGGTGTTCGAACTGGCCGGGCGAGCGCATCGCGGAATCGGGAATCGCGCCATGGTGCGCGGAGACGAAATCCATCAGCCCGAAGCTCAGCGTGCCGACCGTCGGCAGCGCGGCGAGGGCCGCGGCTTGCGCCAGCGCGCCATGCGTCTCGACCAGCACGTCGACCGGAATCGGCTGCGCGATACCGAGCTCGCGGCGCGCACCTTCGATGAACGCGGTCATTTCCGCGGCATCGGCGGCGTTCGCGATCTTCGGGAGCGTGATGTAGGCCGGTGCGCGTGCGGCGCGCAGCACGATGCGGACATCGTCGCGCCAGTGCGGGTGGGAAAAGTCGTGGATCCGGACGCCGACGCGGCCGAAGCGGTTCTCGTCGCTGCCGAGCAGGTCGGCGACGAGCGCCGCGTGCGCGGCTTCCTGGCCGACGGCGGCGCCGTCCTCGCAGTCGAACGTGATGTCGAATACGGGACCCAGCTCGGCCTGTAGCGCGAGCGATTTGCGCATCAGCTTTTCGCTGCCCGCGTAATGATCGCAGCAGGGCAGGATCGCGGGCGGGGACGCCCCGTCGTACAGCACTTGTGCAGGAGTGAGCGCGGCCATCTCTTCGACGTCAGGGGAGCGTGTCAGCGTGGAGAAAATCGGATTCGGGCAGGTTCTGGGCCGGTACGCGGCGGGCGCGGGGCGGCAAAACGTGCGCGAATCGGATCGTTCGGCAAGGCCGGCGACAGGCCGGCCCGGACCGGAACCGGGTGGCCCGAGGGCCGCCCGGTCATGCGGGTGATGCTTAGTTCTTCAGCAGGTGGGCGACGCCATCGCGCTCTTCGAGCAGCTCGGCCAGCGTGCCGTCCATCTTCTCGCGCGAGAACGCGTCGATTTCCAGGCCTTCGATGCGCTTGTATTCGCCGTTTTCGCACACGACCGGCACACCGTAGATGATGTCTTCGGGGATGCCGTACGAGCCGTCCGACGGGATGCCCATCGTGACCCACTTGCCGTTCGTGCCGAGCACCCAGTCACGGACGTGGTCGATCGCCGCGTTCGCTGCCGACGCTGCCGACGACAGGCCGCGCGCTTCGATGATCGCCGCGCCGCGCTTGCCGACGGTCGGGATGAACGTGTCGCGGTTCCACACGTCGTCGTTGATCAGCTTCAGCAGCGATTCGCCTTCGGCGGTCGCGAAGCGGAAGTCCGGGTACATCGTCGGCGAGTGGTTGCCCCACACGGCGAGCTTTTCGATCGATGCGACCGGCTTGCCCGACTTGGCGGCGAGCTGCGACAGCGCGCGGTTGTGGTCGAGGCGCAGCATGGCCGTGAAGTTCTTCTTCGGCAGATCCGGTGCCGACTTCATTGCGATGTAGGCGTTGGTGTTCGCCGGGTTGCCGACGACCAGCACCTTCACGTCGCGGCTGGCGACTTCGTTCAGCGCAGCGCCCTGAACCGTGAAGATTTCAGCGTTTGCCGACAGCAGGTCCTTGCGCTCCATGCCCTTCGAGCGCGGACGTGCACCGACCAGCAGCGCGACGTCTGCATCCTTGAATGCGACCTTGGGATCGTCAGTGATCACGACGCCCGCGAGCAGCGGGAACGCGCAATCGTCGAGTTCCATCACGACGCCTTTGACGGCACCTTGGGCTTGCGGGAGGTCGAGCAGTTGCAGGATGACCGGCTGGTCCTTGCCGAGCAGGTCGCCGTTCGCGATGCGGAACAGCAGGGAGTAAGCGATTTGACCTGCGGCGCCGGTGACGGCAACGCGCTTTGCGGGCTTAGCCATTGAAAATCTCCAGGACGGGTGAAGCGTTGGACGCTAGCGAAAACGCCATTCTATGCGCGTTGTGCGTAGCGTTGCATTGAAGCAGGGCGGAGGACTCGCGATGGCAGACGCGGTGAACCTGGAGACGGCCGTGGCACGTAGCCGGGGACGCGCTGTTGCACCCGCGAACCCTTGCTCGACCCGGAGTGTAGGAGCCGTCACGCGCAAAGTCAAACGGTATCATATGTCTTATATAAGACAGATGTTTTGCGGAAATTGAGTGGACGAAAAAGTGCGGTTTGTGATGAAATGCGCGCCATGACATCGAACCAGGCGAATACCGCGAATCAGACCGGCGCAGGCAGCCCAGGGCAGCCGGGCGCGGGCGATCCCGCACCTTCGCCTGCGGCGCCGCCGTCGCCGACGTTCAGCCCGTTATACCAGCAGATTAAGTCATTGATCACGCAAAGTCTCGAAACCGGTGAATGGAAGCCGGGCGAGATCATCCCCAGCGAAGTGGAGCTCGCGGCCCGCTACAAGGTCAGCCAGGGCACCGTTCGCAAGGCGATCGACGAACTGGCCGCCGAAAACCTCGTGGTCCGGCGGCAGGGCAAGGGCACTTTTGTTGCAACGCACAACGAGGATCGCGCGCAGTTCCGCTTCCTGCGCCTGCTGGCCGACGACGGTGCCGAGCATCCGCACGTGAGCCGCCTGCTCGAATGCCGCCGCCTGCGTGCGCCGGCCGAGATCGCGCGGCAGCTCGACCTGAAGCCGGCCGATCCGGTCGTCCAGGTGCGCCGCCTGCTGGAGTTCGAGAACGAGGTGACGGTGCTGGACGAGATCTGGCTGCCGGGCGCGATGTTCCGCGGGCTCACGTTCGAGCGGCTGAGCGAGTACAAGGGGCCGCTCTACGCCATGTTCGAGACGGAGTTCGGCACGCGGATGATCCGCGCGACGGAGAAGATCCGCGCGGTCGCGGCCGAGCCGTCGGTGGCCGACCTGCTGCATGTGCCTGCGGGTTTTCCGTTGCTGTCGGTCGAGCGCGTGTCCTATACATACGGAGACCGGCCGGTGGAAGTGCGTCGCGGCTGGTATGTCACAACCGGGTACTACTATCAGAATGACTTGAGTTGACGTTGTTTCGGCTCAAGCCGAGTGTTTCGCGATTCCCACGCTCGCGAAGCACGTTTCGGGCCGCCTTTGTTCTTGTTCGCGCAACTATCCAGAGCAGACTTTCGCTGCAGCGCGATATAAAAAGGCGCTAAAATCGCGGATTAGTGTGACAACATAGTAGGGGTCTAGCATGACTGATGCAGTAAGAAAGCCGAGGCCGGAATACCGGAACATCGGATTCGGCGATATCACGATGAAATATCGCATGCCGCTGGCAGCGATATTGTCGATTCTCCATCGAGTCAGCGGCGCGCTGCTGTTCTTGTTCCTGCCGTTCCTGCTGTTCCTCTTCGACCAGAGCCTGACGTCCGAGCTCAGCTTCGAAGTCTTCAAGGCTTTCCTCTCCAACATCATCGTCAAGCTGATCGTCCTCGCACTGTCGTGGGCCTTCTTCCACCATTTCTGCGCCGGCATTCGCCACCTGCTGATGGACGTCAACCACGACGCCGTCACGAAGGAAGGCGGCAAGCGGACGGCAGTCGTCGTCTTTGTCGTCTCGATCGCCCTGACGATCGCCATGGCACTCAAACTGTTCGGAGCATTCTAAGAAAATGGCAGCCAATAACCGAATCGGCTCGAAGCGCCTCGTCGTCGGCGCTCACTACGGCCTGCGCGACTGGCTTGCGCAACGCATCACCGCCACGATCATGGCGGTCTACACGGTCATTCTGCTCGTCCTGTTCTTCGGCGCGCACGATTTCTCGTACGAAGGCTGGGCATCGATCTTCGCCGCGCAATGGATGAAGCTTGCCACCTTCGTGATGCTGCTTTCCCTCTTCTACCACGCATGGGTCGGCGTGCGAGACATCTGGATGGACTACGTGAAGCCCGTCGGTGTGCGCCTGCTGCTGCAATCGCTGACCATCGTCTGGCTGCTCGCATGTGCGGGCTACGCCGCGCAGATTCTCTGGAGAGTGTAAAGAATGGCTGCAATCAAATCTAATCTCCCGCGCCGCAAGTTCGACGTGGTGATCGTCGGCGCGGGCGGCTCCGGCTTGCGCGCAGCGCTGCAACTGTCGCGCGCGGGCCTGTCGGTCGGCGTGCTGTCGAAGGTGTTCCCGACGCGTTCGCACACGGTGGCCGCGCAGGGCGGTATCGGTGCATCGCTCGGCAACATGAGCGAAGACAACTGGCACTTCCACTTCTACGACACGATCAAGGGCTCCGACTGGCTCGGCGACCAGGACGCGATCGAATTCATGTGCCGTGAAGCGCCGAACGTCGTGTACGAACTCGAGCACTTCGGCATGCCGTTCGACCGTAACGCGGACGGCACGATCTACCAGCGCCCGTTCGGCGGCCACACCGCAAACTACGGCGAGAAGCCGGTCCAGCGCGCTTGCGCGGCCGCCGACCGTACCGGTCACGCGCTGCTGCACACGCTGTACCAGCAGAACGTCGAAGCGAAGACGCAGTTCTTCGTCGAATGGATGGCGCTCGACCTGATCCGCGACGCGGATGGCGACGTGCTCGGCGTGACGGCCCTCGAGATGGAGACGGGTGACGTCTACATCATGGAAGGCAAGACGACGCTGTTCGCGACGGGCGGCGCAGGCCGGATCTTCGCGGCGTCGACCAACGCGTTCATCAACACCGGCGACGGCCTCGGCATGGCTGCGCGTTCGGGCATCGCGCTGCAGGACATGGAGTTCTGGCAGTTCCACCCGACCGGCGTGGCCGGCGCGGGCGTGCTGATCACCGAAGGCGTGCGCGGCGAAGGCGGTATCCTGCGCAACGCGAACGGCGAGCGTTTCATGGAGCGCTACGCGCCGACGCTGAAGGATCTGGCGCCGCGTGACTTCGTGTCGCGTTCGATGGACCAGGAAATCAAGGAAGGTCGCGGCGTCGGTCCGAACAAGGATCACGTGCTGCTCGACCTGTCGCACATCGGCGCCGAGACGATCATGAAGCGTCTGCCGTCGATCCGCGAAATCGCGCTGAAGTTCGCGAACGTCGACGCGATCAAGGAACCGATCCCGGTCGTCCCGACGATCCACTACCAGATGGGCGGCATCCCGACCAACATCCACGGTCAGGTCGTCGGCACGTCGCGCGATCACAAGGAACCGGTCAACGGCTTCTACGCAGTGGGCGAGTGCTCGTGCGTGTCCGTGCACGGCGCGAACCGCCTCGGCACGAACTCGCTGCTGGACCTCGTGGTGTTCGGCCGCGCGGCCGGCAACCACATCGTCGAGCACGTGAAGAACCAGAAGGAACACAAGCCGCTGCCGGCCGATGCAGGCGAATTCTCGCTGGCGCGCCTCGCGAAGCTCGACAAGTCGACGTCGGGTGAGTACACGCAGGATGTCGCGAACGACATCCGCGCGACGATGCAGAAACACGCAGGCGTGTTCCGCACGTCGGCGCTGCTGAAGGAAGGCGTCGATCAGATGGCCGGCCTGGCTGCGCGCGTGGAAAACATCCACCTGAAGGACAAGTCGAAGGTGTTCAACACCGCGCGCGTCGAAGCGCTCGAGCTGGAGAACCTGATCGAAGTGGCCCGCGCCACGATGGTGTCGGCGGAAGCGCGCAAGGAAAGCCGCGGCGCGCACGCACACAGCGACTACGAACATCGCGACGACGAAAACTGGCTGCGCCACACGCTGTGGTACAGCGAAGGCGATCGCCTCGACTACAAGCCGGTTCAAATGAAGCCGCTGACGGTCGAATCCGTGCCGCCGAAGCCGCGCACGTTCTAAGCCGAGTCAAAGGAATCCGAAATGGCAAAACGCATTTTTGAAGTCTACCGCTACGATCCGGACAAGGACGCAGCGCCGCGCATGCAGACGTACGAGCTCGACATCCAGCATGAGCGCATGCTGCTCGACGCACTGGTGAAGCTGAAGGCACTGGACGAGACGCTGTCGTTCCGCCGTTCGTGCCGTGAAGGCGTGTGCGGTTCGGACGCGATGAACATCAACGGCAAGAACGGTCTCGCGTGTCTGACGAACCTGAACGACCTGCCGCAGAAGATCGTGCTGCGTCCGCTGCCGGGCCTGCCCGTCGTGCGCGACCTGATCGTCGACATGACGCACTTCTTCAACCAGTACCACTCGATCAAGCCGTACCTGATCAACGACGCGCCGCCGCCGGAGAAGGAACGCCTCCAGTCGCCGGAAGAGCGCGACGAGCTCGACGGCGTGTACGAGTGCATTCTGTGTGCGAGCTGCTCGACGTCGTGCCCGAGCTTCTGGTGGAACCCGGACAAGTTCGTCGGCCCGGCCGGCCTGCTGCAGGCTTACCGCTTCATCGCGGACAGCCGCGACACCGCCACCGGCGAGCGTCTCGACAACCTGGAAGACCCGTACCGTCTGTTCCGTTGCCACACGATCATGAACTGCGTCGACGTTTGCCCGAAGGGCCTGAACCCGACGAAGGCGATCGGCAAGATCAAGGAACTGATGGTCCGCCGCGCGGTTTAAGGCCGGGTGCAATGAGCGACGATTCGCATCAATCCGACCCGCACCGTCGCGCGCGCCTCCGCTGGCGCGCGCGGCGGGGTCTGCTGGAAAACGACATCATCTTCGAGCGTTTCTTCAGCAGATACGAGCATGACCTCACCGATGCAGACGTAGGCGCGTTGTCGCGCCTGCTCGATCTGAGCGACAACGACCTGATGGACTTGCTCCTCGCGCGCAAGGAACCAGAAGGCGACCTAGACAGCCCGGACATTCACCGGCTGTTGGAGATGCTGCGCAACGTGTAACGCCAAGGTGTGACACGCTGTGCCCGTTATCGAATCCCGTTTCTTTATTTCGATTGAGGATGTGCCATGACTCCGTCTGATGTTAAAGCCACGCTATCGTTCAGCGACAACTCGCCGAGCGTCGAACTGCCGATCTACAAGGGCACGATGGGCCCGGACGTAATCGACATCCGCAAGCTGTACGGCCAGACCGGCAAGTTCACGTATGACCCGGGCTTCATGTCGACGGCGGCTTGCAATTCGGCGATCACGTACATCGACGGCGACAAGGGCGAGCTGCTGTACCGCGGTTACCCGATCGACAACCTCGCGCAAAACGCGGACTTCCTCGAAAGCTGCTACCTGCTGCTGAAGGGTGAACTGCCGAACGCAGCGCAGAAGAAGGAATTCGTCGACACCGTCACGAAGCACACGATGGTGCACGAGCAGATGCACTTCTTCTTCCGTGGCTTCCGCCGCGACGCGCACCCGATGGCGATCCTGGTCGCCGCAGTCGGCGCGCTGTCCGCGTTCTACCACGACTCGCTCGACATCAACGATCCGCGTCACCGTGAAGTGTCGGCGATCCGCATGATCGCGAAGCTGCCGACGCTCGTCGCGATGGCGTACAAGTACAGCATCGGCCAGCCGTTCGTGTATCCGAAGAACTCGCTGTCGTACAGCGCGAACTTCATGCACATGATGTTCTCGAACCCGTGCGAAGAGTACAAGGTCAACGACGTGCTCGTCCGCGCACTCGACCGCATCCTGATCCTGCACGCCGACCACGAGCAGAACGCATCGACGTCGACCGTCCGTCTGGCCGGCTCGTCGGGCGCGAACCCGTTCGCGTGTATCGCTGCCGGTATCGCGTGTCTGTGGGGCCCGGCGCACGGTGGTGCGAACGAAGCCGCGCTGAACATGCTCGAGCAGATCGGTTCGCCGGACAACATCCCCGAATTCATCAAGCAGGTGAAGGACAAGAATTCGGGCGTGAAGCTGATGGGCTTCGGCCACCGCGTGTACAAGAACTACGATCCGCGTGCGAAGCTGATGCGCGAAACGTGCTACGAAGTGCTGAACGAACTGGGCCTGCACGACGACCCGCTGTTCAAGCTCGCGATGCAGCTCGAGAAGATCGCGCTGGAAGACGAATACTTCGTGTCGCGCAAGCTGTACCCGAACGTCGACTTCTACTCGGGCATCGTCCAGCGCGCGCTGGGCATCCCGACGTCGATGTTCACGTGTATCTTCGCGATGGCACGTACGGTCGGCTGGATCGCACAGTGGAACGAAATGATTGCCGATCCGGAACAGAAGATCGGCCGTCCGCGCCAGCTGTTCATCGGCGATTCGCCGCGCGAAGCGAAGCCGATCAGCGCACGTTAAGTCGTGTGCGGCGCGAACGGCCGGCAGGCCGCTCGCGTTGGGCGAAACGCAACGCCACGACACCCCGACGGGTCATCCCGTCGGGGTGTTTTCATTTGCGCGCCGGATCGGCGCGGCGCTCCAGCGATGGCGGACGTGTGTCGAGTGACGGCGCGTCGTCGTCGGGGGCGTGGCCGTGCTGCTCGAAGAACTGCCGGTACGCACCCGGCGTCATCCCGCGTGCGGCGAGGAACTGGCGGTTGAAGTTCGCGGCATTCGGAATGCCGCAGCGCGCGGCCACTGTCGCGATCGGCCAGTCGGTGCCAACCAGGTGGCGGCACGCGTGCGCGAGCCGCAACCGCTGCACGTAGCGGCCGACGCTTTCACCGAGGTGCCGGACGAACAGGCGCTGCAGCGTGCGTTCGGACATGTGCGCGGCAGCGGCGAGCGCGTCGATGCGCAGCGGTTCGTGAAAGCGCCGGTCGATCGCGTCGAGCACGCGGTCGAGGCGTTCGGCTTCGGGCGCGGCCGTATCGACGGAAGGTCTCGTGCCGTCAGGCCGGTCATACGCCTGCGCGGTGGCGAGCGGCTCGCCGCCGGCTTCCGCGAGATCGGCGAGTGTATCGAGCGCAGCCGCGAGCCGTGCGCGCGGTAATGGATCGAGCAATTGCGGCAGCCGCGCACGCATCGCGCGGGCGGCTGCCACGTCGAAACGCAGGCCTGGCGCCGCGCGTCGCAGCAGCGAGCGCAGCGGCGCGTATTCGGGGCAGCAATCGGCCAGCCGCCGCACCCAGTCGCCGTCGAACCAGACGACGAGCGCGACTTCGGGCGCCTCGCGATCGATCCGTGCGTTCGACGACCACGTATGCGGCAGGTTGGGCGGCACGAGCACGAGATCGTCGTCCGCGTAGCGCGCGACGTGATCGCCGATGAAGCGCTGGCCGCGGCTGTTGAGCGTCAGCGTCAGTTCGTACTCGGGGTGGCGGTGCCATTCGAACGGGATGCGCGCGAGCTGGCGGTGATAGACGCGGATCGAACAGCCGGGCGCGAACGTCACGTGCTCGTACTGCGGTTTCATCGCGGCCTCCGATGGGGGTGGGCAGCGTGTCGTGGCATGATCGTGAGCGCGATCGTTACCACGGAGCGATGCCATGTTTTCACATGTCTGCGTGGGCGTCAGCGATACGACGCGCGCCTACGATTTCTACGCACCGCTGTTCGCCGCACTCGGGCTGCGCCTGAAATTCCGCGAGCCGGACGGGTGGTCGGGCTGGATGCCGGCCGATGCCGACCGGCCGCTGTTCTTCTTCGGCAAACCGCTCGACGGCCGCGCGCCCGAACCGGGCAATGGCCATACGATCGCGTTCGCTGCGCCGACCCGTGCGCACGTCGACCGCTGCCACGCGCTCGCGCTGCGGCATGGCGGCTCCTGCGAAGGGCCGCCGGGCCTGCGGCCGGACTATCACCGCGACTACTACGGCGCCTATTTCCGCGATCCGGACGGCAACAAGCTTTGCGTGGTCTGTCATCGTCCGGCGTAACGCGCGGTTGTCAGAATTGTATCGATAGTTGACCGGATAGTGGCAATGGCGGCCATGTGCCGGCCTTACGCTGACAGCACATCACGACACGCTTCAGCGAGGAGACCACGATGCAACTGACGATCGACGATCTGCCCGCCGCGATCCGGACGGCGAAACGGGCGCTGCGCGCCGACCTGCCCGGTTATGCGGCCACGTTCCGCGAACTGGCGGGCGACATCGCGCGGCAGGTCGACGCGATCCGCCGCGCGCAGGCGCACGGCCAAGACGTGATTCCGGTCGTGCCGTTCGCGGATATCGCGGGCGGGACGGTCGATCCGCGCGCGATTGCCGCGATCCGTACGCATGGCGCGGTCGTGATTCGCGGCGTGTTCGATGTACGGCAGGCGGACGACTGGAACGACGAGATTGGCGCGTATCTGGACGCGAACCGCTTTGCCGACCGGTTGAATGCGCGTGCGGAAGACCGCTATTTCGGCAATCTCGCATCGGGCAAGCCGCAGATCTACGGCGTTTACTGGTCGAAGCCGCAGGTGGCCGCGCGCCAGTCGCCGGCACTGACGCAGGCGCGTGTGTTCCTGAACCGTTTGTGGCGGCATGCGGACGCCACGCACACGCATTTCGATCCCGACCAGGTGCCTGCCTATGCGGACCGGATCCGCCGCCGGCCGCCCGGTTCGACGTCGCTCGGGCTGTCGCCGCACGTCGACGGCGGCTCCGTCGAGCGCTGGCTCGGTGCGAACTTCCGGCAGGTCTACCGTCACGTGCTGGCCGGCCGCTGGCGCGACTACGATCCGTTCGATGCGGCGTTCCGCGCTGACGTCGAGGAGATTCCGTCGCCGGCCGTGTGTTCGATGTTCCGCACGTTCCAGGGCTGGACCGCGCTGACGCCGCAGGGGCCCGGCGACGGCACGCTGCAGTTGATCCCGGTCGCGAACGCGATGGCGTACGTCGTGCTGCGCGCGCTGCAGGACGATGTCGCCGACGACGACCTGTGCGGCGCGCGTCCCGGCCGCGCGCTGTCGATCCGGCCCGAATGGCACGCGCTGCTGCTCGACGCGCTGGTGCCGATCCCGCACATGGAACCGGGCGACGCGGTGTTCTGGCACGGCGACGTCGTGCATGCGGTCGAGGATGCGCACCGCGGCAGCGGCGACAGCAACGTGATGTACATCGCGGCCGCACCGGGCTGTGCGAAGAACGCGGCGTACCTGCAGCGCCAGCGATCCGCGTTCCTGCGCGGCGAGAGCCCGCCCGATTTCCCGGCCGATCATTTCGAGGTCGAATTCGACGGGCGTGGCGAGGAGGGCGACCTGACGGCGCCCGGGCGCTCGCAGCTGGGGTTCGGGCCGGGCGCGTAACGGCCCCGCCCACTGCGCAGACGGCCGTTCGCGATGCGATGAACGGCCGTCTGCCGAATCCGCTGCGTGCCGTGCGCAATTCGACGCAATCGGCTGTCAGCGCAGCCGAAATCGACACGAATTGCGCAATTTGGCTTCCGATAATGGTCCGGACACAACGCCGCTGGCCCGTGCGCCGCACGGGTGCGGCGCAGACCATGGAGGAGTCGATGCAATTCACGCAAGCGATCGTTCGCCGTCCCGCACCGTCCTGCGGCGCGGGCCTGACCACCGCCGAACTCGGCGCGCCCGACTACGACAAGACGCTCACGCAGTTCCACGCGTATTGCGACGCGCTGCGCGCACTCGGCGTCGAGCTGACCGAGCTGCCGCCGCTGGACGGATTCCCCGATTCGCATTTCGTCGAGGACGTTGCGGTCGTGACGCCTGAATTCGCGGTGATCACGCGCCCCGGCGCACCTGCACGGCGCGGCGAGACGGTGCATATCGAAGCGGCGCTCGCCGCGCACCGCGACCTGCTGCCGATGCAGGACGGCCGTCTCGACGGCGGCGACGTGATGCTGGTCGGCAAGCGCTTCTTCATCGGCCTGACGGGCCGCACCGATGCCGAAGGCATCGCCGCGTTCGACGCGCTGGTGTCACGCTATGGCTACTCGGTCGTCGCGGTGCCGGTCGGCGCCGGCCTGCACCTGAAGTCGGTCGTCAACGCGCTCGGCGACGACACGCTGCTCGTGACCGAGGCGCTGGCCGCGCATCCGGCATTCGCCGACTATCGCCGGATCGCGATCTCCGCTGCCGACGAATACGCGGGCAACACGCTGCGCGTGAACGGCACGCTGATCACGCCGGCCGGTTATCCGCGCGTCCATGACGCGATCGCGCCGCTCGGGTTGCCGCTGCACGTGATCGATACGAGCGAGTTCCGCAAGATGGACGGCGGCCTGACCTGCCTGTCGCTGCGGTTCTAGCCGATTGGCGCGCGGCCGCTTCGGCCGGATAATGTGGCCCCCGCGCGGAAATGGAGACGTTCCGCGCACCAGCCACGATCCGACCGGAGCGAACGCGGATGACCGACAAGAAGATGCAGCTCGACAAGATCGATCTCCGGATCCTCGACATCCTGCGTACCGACGGGCGGATTTCCTACCGGAAGCTGTCGGAGCGCGTGAACCTCACGCCGCGGCCCTGCCAGGCGCGCGTGGAGCGGCTCGAGGCGCTCGGCGTGATCGAAGGCTACCGCGCGGTGATCAAGGCGCCGCGCGCGACCAAGCCGATCGTCGTGATCGCGCAGATCGTGCTGGCCGACCACGGGCGTTCGCAGGCGCCGTTCGAGGACGAAATGCGCGCGAATCCGGCCGTGCTCGATTGCTGGCTCGTCAGCGGCACGTTCGATTTTCTGGTGCGACTCGCGTGCGAGGATCTCGACGAGTACCGGCGCATCGCGAACGTGTGGCTGGAAAGCCCGCGATTCCGGATCGAGAAGATCGTGACGACGGCCGAACTGCAGGCAATCAAGCGCAGCGTCGTGTGAGACAACCGGCCGGACAGGGCCGGTTCCGAGGCGAATGACCCGGGCAATCGATTTGCATTCCGAATCGAATTGGCTGACCCGGATCCAATCAGGGTGAACACTATGGATGCTATGCAAGCGGCAGCGGAGACGGCCGCGCCGTCCGGGACGGCGCTCAAGCGCCGTCTGCAGGGCCGCCACATCGCGATGATCGCGATCGGCGGCTCGATCGGCACGGGGCTGTTCGTCGCGTCGGGCGCGTCGGTCGCGCAGGCGGGGCCGGGCGGTGCGATCGCCGCGTATCTCGCGATCGGGATCATGGTCTACTTCGTCGTCACCGGGCTCGGCGAGATGGCGGCGCTGATGCCGGTGTCGGGCTCGTTCGCGATCTACGGCGAGAAGTACGTCGACGAAGGCTTCGGCGTCGCGCTTGGCTGGACCTACTGGTACAGCTGGGCCGTGACGATCGCGATCGAACTGGTCGCCGCACAGATCGTGATGCGCTACTGGTTTCCGTCGGTGCCGGGCGTGTGGTGGGGCGCGGGCTTTCTCGTGCTGATCTTCCTGCTCAATACGCTGTCGGTGCGCGGCTTTGGTGAATCGGAATACTGGTTCTCGCTGATCAAGGTCGTCACCGTGATCGCGTTCGTCGCGGCCGGGCTGCTGATCGCGGCCGGCGTGCTCGGCACCGGGCATCCGGTCGGCTGGCGCAACTTCACGACGGGCGACGCGCCGTTCGTCGGCGGCGTGCACGCGATGATGAGCGTCGCGCTGATCGCGGGCTTCTCGTTCCTCGGCACCGAGCTGGTCGGGATCACGGCCGGCGAATCGGAAAACCCGCGCAAGACGATCCCGCGCGCGGTGAAGCAGATCTTCTGGCGGATCATGCTGTTCTACGTGCTCGCGATCTTCGTGATCGGCCTGCTCGTGCCGTACACCGACCCGAACCTGCTGAAGAGCGACGTGACCGACATCGGCGTGAGCCCGTTCACGCTGGTGTTCAGCCACGCGGGCTTTCCGCTTGCCGCCGGTGCGATGAACCTGGTGATCCTGACGGCCGTGCTGTC
The DNA here is from genome assembly GCF_902499125.1 of Burkholderia arboris. Taxonomy (GTDB): domain Bacteria; phylum Pseudomonadota; class Gammaproteobacteria; order Burkholderiales; family Burkholderiaceae; genus Burkholderia; species Burkholderia arboris. The sequence goes on along the minus strand of NZ_CABVPX010000010.1, from coordinate 103,359 downwards.
GGCCGGCAATTCCGGCACCTATGCGGCGACGCGGATGCTGTACAACCTCGCAGCGGAAGGACGCGCGCCGGCGATGTTCGCGACGCTGTCGCCGGGCGGCGTGCCGCGCAACGCGCTGTACGCGACGATGGCGGTCGGCGGGCTGTGCTTCCTCACGTCGCTGACCAACAATCAGAGTATCTATCTGTGGCTGCTGAATACGGTCGGCATCACGGGATTCATCGCGTGGCTCGGGATCGCGGTCTGCCATTACCGGTTCCGCAAGGGCTTCCTGAAGCAGGGCTACCGGCTCGACCAGCTGCCGTACCGCGCGAAGTGGTTCCCGTTCGGGCCGCTGTTCGCGATCGCGATCTGCATCGTGATTTCGCTCGGCCAGGATTACCAGGCGTTCTTCGCGGCCCGCGTCGACTGGATGGAAGTGCTGTCGATCTATGTGTGGATTCCGCTGTTCGTCGCGATCTGGTGGGCGTATCGCCGCGTGCGCAAGAGCCGGCTCGTGCGCTATGAGGAGATGGACATCGGGCCGTGGCTGACGCGCTCGGTCGAGGCCGTCGACGCAGCGGCCGGGCAGCACGGGCAGCCGCACTGACTGCCCGCGGGTGACAGCGCTGTAACGGGAGCCGGCCGCATTGCGCGGCCGGCATTGCTTCAGGCCCCCGGGCGGCGACGCGCGAATGGCGCGCTCAGCGCGCGGGCTTCAACTGCGCCTTCATGAAATCGACCCACGCGCGCACTTTCTGCGGCACGTGCCGTGTCGCGACGTACAGCGCATAGACGTTCTGTTGCGGAAACCGGTACGCGGGCAGCGCGTCGACCAGTGCACCGCTTTCGAGATCGTCGTGTACGAGCCATTCGGGCAGCAGCGCGACGCCACTGCCTTGCCGCGCGAGTTCACGCAAGACCGATGCGTTGTCGACGACGATGTGGGGCTTCGTGCGAGGCCGGAATGCATGCTCGCGGCCTGCGCGGTCGGTGAGTGCCCATTCGGCGATCCGCTCGAGCCGGCTGTGCCCGAGCTGCGGCAGGCGCGCCAGATCGTCAGGCGATGCCGGTTGCGGCACGCCGGCCCGCGCAGGCAGCCCGGGCGCCATCACGGGAAGCACGTCGTAGGTGGCGAGACAGATGCCGCGATAGGGGAGGTCGCGAAAATGCTCGTGGCGTCCGAGCCGGATCGCGACGTCGAAGCGGTCGCGCACGAGATCGGCCTGCGACGTATGCGTGTCGAGCCGCACGCGCAACGCGGGATGACGCGCGGTAAACGCATGCAGCGCCGGTGCGAGTACGCGTGCCGCATATTCGACCGTCGACGTCACGCGCAGGATGCCTTCCATCCCGCCATGTTCGCCGCGCGCGTCGTCGATCGCGCCTTCGGCTTCGTCGAGCACGCGCAGGCAGCGCTGGTAGAAGCGCTCGCCGGCATCGGTCAGCTCGACGCGCCGGGTCGTCCGCGTGAGCAGCGTGACGCCGAGCTCCGCCTCGAGCTGCTTGATGTTGAAGCTGACGGCCGCGCGGGCCTGGTTCAGTGCAGTCGCGGCGGCCGTGAACGAGCCGGCTTCGACGACGGCACGGAACACGACGAAACGATCGAGGCTCACCATGTCGAGTCGTGGGTCCTGTCTGTGCGTGGGATCGCTCGAAGGGTACCCGAATGTGCGGTCGCGTGCGGAGCGTCATGCATCGGGCTGCCCGGGCGCGCGCCGATTGTCAAAATTTTTCGACCGGACTGGTCGAATCCGGCCGCTTACGGATGCGGTTGCCGGCTTCTACACTGCGGCGTTTCGTGATGTCCCGGCCGCACCATGCCAGACCGTTCCAGAATTGCCGTCGTCTACCTGCTCGGATTCGCGATCGATCTCGCGAACATGTTCATGCTGAACGCCGCCTATCCGGCACTGCAGCGCGAACTGCACGCGTCGGTCGCGCAGCTCGCGTGGGTCGGCAACATGTACGTGCTCGGCCTGACCGTCGTGATTCCGTTCGGCACGTGGCTGGCGCGCCGCTGCGGCGAGCGTCGCGTATTCGTCGCGTCGTTGCTGCTGTTCGCGCTCGGCAGCGCCGCCGTCGGCGCGGCACCGTCAATTGAAGCGCTGCTGGCATCGCGGCTGGTCCAGGGGCTCGGCGGCGGGCTGCTGATTCCGGTCGGACAGACGATGACCTATCGAGCGTATCCGCCGCACGCGCACGCTCGGCTCACGTCGATCGTGATGATGGTCGCGCTGCTCGTGCCGGCACTGTCGCCCGCGATCGGCGGTGCGATCGTCGATCGCGGGTCGTGGCGCGCGATTTTCTTCGCGATGGTGCCGGTTGCAGCCGCGACCTGCGCGCTTGCGTGTGCCTGGCTGCCGCGCGCCGGTGCGCACGGGCGGCCGCCGCGTCTGGACCTGCCGGGGCTTGGCCTGAGCGCCGCGGCGCTCGTCGCGTTGCTGCTCGGGCTGACCGCGGCGGGGCAGCCCGGCGGCGCGGCCTTTCCGCTTGCGATGCTGGCGATCGCGGTGACCGCCGGTACCGGTTACGTGTGGCATGCGCGTCGTGCCGCGTCGCCGGTGCTCGACCTGAGCCTGCTCGCGCAACCGTTGCTGCGCACTGGTGTCGCGGTCTATCTGTGCGTGCCGGGCATCTTCACGGGCGTCAATCTCGTCGCGTCGCTCTACCTGCAGAACGCGCTCGGGTTGAGCGCCGCGCATGCCGGCGCGCTGATGCTGCCGTGGGCAATCGCGGCGTTCTTCGCGATCGCGACGACACGCCGCTGTTTTCCTCGCCATGGCGCGAAGCCGCTGTTCGTGTGCGGGATCGCGATCGATTGTGTCGGCATCGCGCTGCTCGCGACGCCGTGGGCGAGCGTCGAAGCCGTGCGTATCGTGGCGTTCGTCGCGATGGGGTACGGCGCGAGCCTGTGCACGAGCACGTCGCAAAGCGCGGCGTTCACCGGGGTGCCGGCGGAGCGGATGGGCGACGCGAGTGCGCTGTGGAACATCAATCGCCAATTGAGCTTTTGCATCGGCGTGGCCGTGCTTGGCAGCGCGCTCAACGCGTTGCTGGCGTTCGATGCGGGCGGCCCGCCGCTCGCGCCGTACCGGTGGTGCTTCGGGCTGGCGGCGCTGCTGACGTTGCTGCCGCTCGGCCTGATCGCCCGGCTGCCCGGGCACCGCGCGCCGGTCGCGCAACCCGTTTCATCCCACTATTGAGAACCTGAGAGCCGTATGAATCTGCCGAATCCGTTTTTCAAGGAAGTCGTCGATACCGTCGCCGACATCGAATGCTGGCTGTCCGGCCGTGCGGGCCGCGAGCGGCTCGCGACGCTGATGGCGCGCTTTTCACCGGAATTTTCGATGATAACGATGTCGGGCACGGTGCTCGATTACGCAGGCGTCGATGCGCTGTTTTCACATGGGCACGGCGCGCGTCCCGGGCTGGTGATCGGCATCGACGAATTGCGCGCGCTTGCCGTGTGGTCCGACGGCGCGGCGATCGGCTATCGCGAGACGCAAACCGACGGAGAAGGGCGGCGCACGGTGCGGCGCTCGACGGCCATGTTCCGGCGCGAGGCCGATGGCTTGATCGCGTGGCGTCATCTGCACGAGACAGCGGTCGCCGCATAAGCCCGAGCGCTCGCCGCGCCGCTATGCGTCCAACTCCGGATAGTGCCGGAAGATCCCCATGTCGTTGAACGGGATGCGGCGTTCCGATTCGAGATAGCGCGCGACGGGCGGATGCTGCGCGACGCGATCATGCAGCGCAACGAGCGCCGGGATGTTCCGCTCCGCGCGCTTCATCGCTTTCGGAAACGCATAGCGCAGGCCCTCGACGATCTGGAATATCGACAGGTCCGCATAGCTCAGCGCACTGCCCGCGATATAGCCGCTCCTGTGCGGATTCTGTCCGAGCACGCGATCGAAGTAACCGAGGAATTTCGGTAGCCGGTTCTCGAGGAAATCGGCCGCGCGCTCGGCCGCTTCCGCCTTCTGGTCCTCGTAGTACAGGCCGCTGGCGATCGGGTGATGCGTGTCGTGGATCTCGGTGACGAAGTCGGCGACGGTCAACTGGAGCTGGTGTACCCACAGGCGGCCGGCCTCGTCGTCGGGCGCGAGCCCGAGCCGTGCGCCGAGAAACAGCAGGATGTTCGCCGTTTGCCCGACGACCACGTCGCCGGCCTTCAGGAATGGCGGCGCGAACGGCACGCATTCGGCCTGCGTGCCGTTCATCATGCGCATCATTGCCGGTACGCCCATCCCGCGCCCCGACTCGCGCGCGACGTCGACATAGTCGGCCTCGGCTGCCTCCAGCGCGAGCCGCACGTACTCGCCGCGACCCTGGATCTCGGGCCAGTAATAGAGTGCATATCGCATGCTGTCTTCCTGTTCGTTGAACCGGATGCTGCCGGCATCGTGACGACCGGGCGGCCGTGCGCCGCCCGTTGCGAATAGACAGTCTAGGCGATCGCAGGAAAAGCGCCGCGCGCATCGTGCGTCACGCGCGCTCGCCGCCTTCCGGGCCGTAGAAGAACACCCAGGTCGAGAAATCGTCGGAGAAGCCGACGAAGCGATGCGCCGCGCAGGCGGGGACGAATAGCGTGTCACCGGCCGCGACGTCGCATTCGCGGCCGTCGACGACGAAGCGCGACGTGCCGGTCGCGATCACGTAGACCTCGTCGCGCGAGTGCGGCGTCTGCAGGTCCTCGACGCGCGGCCGGTACAGCTCGACGTCGAGCGTGCCGTGGCGAAACAGTGTCGTGAACAGCGAGCCTTCGTCGTCGAGGCGCGCGAGCGATTCGTTCAGGCCGAGCTTCATCGTGGTGGGCTCCGGGTCCGGATCGTGGGGACGTGTGTTGCGCCATCGTAGCGCGGGTGTCGCGACATCGAAACCCCGTGCCTGTCGCGAGCGCTCCACCGGCGAAACAGGCAGGCGGCTCGCTCACCGCATGTGAAACAAAATCGTCCGCCGGCGAAACGGCGCGGCGATCGAGCGGATTCAGCCGACGCTTTCACCGCAATTTAACCAACGCCGCCTAGGATCGCGCTTCGTCGATCGGTGGCGCACCGCGATTCCGGTTCGCGCGCGGTTGCCCGATTGCCTTTCCCCTTGACCCCTGCGAATGGCGTTGACCCTGCCTGTCCTCAGGCACGGTCGTCATTCGCATCATTGCGTATCGTGCTCATGAGTCAGCATTCCCCGGCTTCGTCCCGAAGAAAATTCCTCGCCGCCGCGCCAGCCGTCGTGGCCTCGTCACTGCTGAGCGCATGCGGGGGCGACGACGTCACGCCGGTGCCGATCGCCGACAGCGCGCTCGCCGCGCAAATGTCCGCGAAACTGAACGCCCAGCTCGGCGATGCGGCGACGGTCAACGCGATCGTACCGGCGCTGACCGACGTCGGCTTCACGTGGGACCTGCCGACGGTGCCGGCCGCGCAGATCGGCGCGATCGTCGCATACAGCTTCGGCAACCGTCCGAACGCGGCGAGCGGCAACACGTCGAGCACCGGCGGCAACCAGTCGGCGCTGCCCGATCCGGGGCCCGTGAACGAAGCGCTCGCGGATGCCGTGTACCGCATCCGTCAGCTGAAGCCCGTCAAGGTCTATGCGCAGTGGGAAATCGCGCGTTTCCTCGTGTCGAAATACGGGATGGGCGCCGACGTGCTGTCGTCGGTCGAACCGGTGATCGCGAACGACGGCTCGATCGTGTACCTGAGCACGGCGGGCGTCGCGGCCGTGGCCGTGTCACGCGCGGGCGGCGCGACGGCGATGGGCACCGTCGCGGTGGTCGGCCATCGCGATCACGCGAAGCGCTGCATCCAGACGTCGCAGCAGGCGGGCATGAAGGCGGCTGCGGTTGCCGAGGTGCCGCTGCCGACGACGTACGACCCGCAGTCGGGCCAGCCGTGGACGCGCAACCGCAGCCTCTACCTCGTGCACGACATGTATGCGCAGATGCTGACGCGCGCGATGACCGCGACGATGCAGGCGTTCCCGAAGGGCTGATGCCTTCCGTTTCCCATTCGAATTCCGTGACCATGACGAACCGCCGCCATTTCCTGGCTTCCACTTCCTTGCTCGCCGCATCGTGCGCCGCCGCGGTGCCCGCTTTCGCGAGCGATGCCCCCGTTTCCGATGCGGAACTGCAGCGCCAGATGCTCGGCAAGCTGACGAACGAACTGAACGATCGCGCGACCGCCACCGACGAAACCGGCTATCTGCTCGACACGTTTTTCTCGTGGACGCCGCCGACCGTCGCCGTGGCCGCCATCAATACGATTGTCGCGTTCAGCTTTGGCAGTCGTGCCGGCGCATCGGCCGCCGCACCGGTGCCGGGTCCCGTCAACGAGGCGATTGCCGACGCCGTGTTCCAGCTTCGGCAGAAGGTCACGGCGCCGGTCTTCGCGCAGCAGGAGATCGCGAGCGTGCTCGCATCGAAATACGGCCTGACGGCCGGCGTGACGTCGATCGCGACACCTGCCGTGGCCGCCGGCAGCCCGATACCGACGCCCGACGGCGTCGCCGCCGCGATCGTCAAACAGGCCGGCTCGGCCTCGGCGCCCGGCAAGGTCGGCGTCGTCACGCATCTGGATCAGGCGTCGCTCGCCGTGCGCGTGTCGAATGCGGCGGGGATGCAGGCGGCGGTGCCGGCTGCCTTCGCGCTGCCGTCGCTCTACGATACGGCCGCGCAGATGCCGGCCATGCGGCGGCGCGATCTCTACCTGCTGAGCAACGCCGGCATGCAGCTCGCGATGCTGCGGCTCGACCTGATCAACCGCGAGTACCCGAACGGCTGACGCCGCCGGCCGCGGGGCACGGCGCGGGATCCGGGCGACGCGTTTGCGCGATCGCCGCCCGCCGGATCGTGCGTGCCCCGTTTTGCCGGGTAATGCCGATACAGGTATTGGCACTACCAGCCAAACCACTGTTTTTAATGGGTTTTTTCGCGTCCGGCCTGCGCCGCGACGCGCACTGCGTGGCATAATCGACTCCATCCGCAAGGCTTGTAGTCACAACGACCCCGCATACCCATGGCACAGACTCTCTACGACAAACTGTGGAACACCCACGTGGTCCACACCGAGGAAGACGGCACGACCCTGCTCTATATCGACCGTCAGCTGCTGCACGAAGTCACGAGCCCGCAGGCGTTCGAAGGGCTGAAGATCGCGCAGCGTCCGGTATGGCGCATCAGCGCGAACCTGGCCGTGTCGGACCACAACGTGCCGACGACGGACCGCAGCCACGGCATCGCCGATCCCGTCTCGAAGCTGCAGGTCGATACGCTCGACGCGAACTGCGATGCGTTCGGCATCACGCAGTTCAAGATGAACGACGTGCGCCAGGGCATCGTCCACATCATCGGGCCGGAGCAGGGCGCGACGCTGCCGGGCATGACGATCGTGTGCGGCGATTCGCACACGTCGACGCACGGCGCGTTCGGCGCGCTCGCGCACGGCATCGGCACGTCGGAAGTCGAGCACGTGCTCGCCACCCAAACCTTGCTGCAGAAGAAGAGCAAGAACATGCTCGTGAAGGTCGAGGGCGCACTGCCGCGCGGCTGTACCGCGAAGGACATCGTGCTCGCGATCATCGGCAAGATCGGCACGGCAGGCGGCACGGGCTACGCAATCGAATTCGGCGGCTCGACGATCCGCGCGCTGACGATGGAAGGCCGCATGACCGTCTGCAACATGGCGATCGAAGCCGGCGCGCGCGCGGGCATGGTCGCCGTCGACGACACGACGATCGATTACCTGTTGGGCCGTCCGTTCGTGCCGACCGGCGCGGAATGGGACCAGGCCGTCGAATACTGGCGCCAGTTCAAGTCGGACGACGGCGCGCAGTTCGACCGCGTGGTCGAGCTGAATGCAGCCGAGATCGTCCCGCAGGTCACGTGGGGCACGTCGCCGGAAATGGTCACGTCGATCGACGGTCGCGTGCCCGATCCCGAGCGCGAGAAGGATCCGGTCAAGCGCGACGCGATGGAGCGCGCGCTGGCGTACATGGCGCTCGAGCCGAACACGCCGATCGAATCGATCAAGGTCGACAAGATCTTCATCGGCTCGTGCACGAACGCACGGATCGAAGATATCCGCGCGGCCGCGTACGTCGTGAAGAAGCTGAACCGTCGCATCGCATCGAACGTGCGGCTCGCGATGGTCGTGCCGGGTTCGGGCCTCGTGAAGGCGCAGGCCGAGCGCGAAGGGCTCGACAAGGTGTTCACGGACGCCGGCTTCGAATGGCGCGAACCGGGCTGCTCGATGTGCCTCGCGATGAACGCCGACCGGCTCGATCCGGGCGAGCGTTGCGCGTCGACGTCGAACCGCAACTTCGAGGGCCGGCAGGGCGCGGGCGGCCGCACGCACCTCGTGAGCCCCGCGATGGCGGCAGCCGCGGCGATCGAAGGCCACTTCGTCGACATTCGCCAGCTGGGGTAACGCGTGACGGTATCGAAGGTCATCGCGCGGCTGGTTGCCGCGCTGGCGCTGGCGGGGCTGGGCTTCGGCCTCGCGGGCTGCAATACCGTCCGAGGCTTCGGCGAGGACGTCAACGCCGCGGGCAACGCGCTTCAGCGCGCCGCGGACTGACACTGCCACCGAGAATTTGTCGATGTGTGCCGGCCGCGTGCCGGCCCTTCAACCGGATAGACGGATCATGGAAAAATTCACTGTACATACCGGCGTCGTGGCGCCGCTCGATCGCGAGAACGTGGACACCGACGCGATCATCCCGAAGCAGTTCCTGAAGTCGATCAAGCGCACGGGCTTCGGTCCGAATGCGTTCGACGAATGGCGTTACCTCGATCACGGCGAGCCGGGCCAGGACAACTCGAAGCGCCCGCTGAATCCCGACTTCGTGCTGAACCAGCCGCGTTACCAGGGCGCGTCGGTGCTGATCGCACGCAAGAACTTCGGTTGCGGCAGCTCGCGCGAGCACGCGCCATGGGCGCTGCAGCAGTACGGCTTCCGCGCGATCATCGCGCCGAGCTTCGCGGACATCTTCTTCAACAACTGCTACAAGAACGGTCTGCTGCCGATCGTGCTGACCGAGCAGCAGGTCGATCACCTGTTCAACGAGACGGTTGCGTTCAACGGCTTTCAACTGACGATCGACCTCGACGCACAGGTCGTGCGTTCGGGTGACGGCCGCGAGTATCCGTTCGAGATCGCCGCGTTCCGCAAGTACTGCCTGCTGAACGGCTTCGACGACATCGGCCTCACGCTGCGCCACGCGGACAAGATCCGCCAGTTCGAAGCCGAGCGGCTCGTCAAGCAGCCGTGGCTCAACACCAAGCTGGTCGGCTGATCGTGCCTTTCGGGCGGGCGCGCCGGCGGCGCGTTCGCCGGCCTGCCTCCATAACCACCTACCCAGTCAGGAATTTCGCATGAAGATTGCAGTGCTGCCCGGCGACGGCATCGGTCCGGAAATCGTCAATGAAGCCGTGAAGGTGCTGAACGCACTCGACGAGACGTTCGAACTCGAACAGGCGCCGGTCGGCGGCGCGGGCTACGAGGCGAGCGGCCATCCGCTGCCCGACGCGACGCTGGCGCTCGCAAAGGAAGCCGACGCGATCCTGTTCGGCGCGGTCGGCGACTGGAAGTACGACTCGCTCGAGCGCGCGCTGCGCCCCGAGCAGGCGATCCTCGGGCTGCGCAAGCATCTCGAGCTGTTCGCGAACTTCCGCCCGGCGATCTGCTATCCGCAGCTCGTCGATGCGTCGCCGCTCAAAGCCGAGCTCGTCGCGGGCCTCGACATCCTGATCGTGCGCGAACTGAACGGCGACATCTACTTCGGCCAGCCGCGCGGCGTGCGCGCTGCACCGGACGGCCCGTTCGCGGGCGAGCGCGAAGGCTTCGACACGATGCGCTACTCGGAACCGGAAGTGCGCCGCATCGCGCACGTCGCGTTCCAGGCCGCCCGCAAGCGCGCGAAGAAGCTGCTGTCGGTCGACAAGGCGAACGTGCTCGAAACGTCGCAGTTCTGGCGCGACATCATGATCGACGTGTCGAAGGAATACGCGGACGTCGAGCTGTCGCACATGTACGTCGACAACGCGGCGATGCAGCTCGCGAAGGCGCCGAAGCAGTTCGACGTGATCGTCACGGGCAACATGTTCGGCGACATCCTGTCGGACGAAGCGTCGATGCTGACGGGGTCGATCGGCATGCTGCCGTCGGCGTCGCTCGACAAGAACAACAAGGGTCTGTACGAGCCGTCGCACGGTTCGGCGCCGGACATCGCGGGCAAGGGCATTGCCAACCCGCTCGCAACGATCCTGTCGGCTGCGATGATGCTGCGCTACTCGCTGAATCGTGCGGAGCAGGCCGATCGTATCGAGCGCGCGGTGAAAACGGTGCTCGAGCAGGGTTACCGTACGGGCGACATCGCCACGCCGGGCTGCCGGCAGGTCGGCACGACGGCGATGGGTGACGCGGTGGTCGCGGCGCTGTAACGCGATGCGGCACCGATAGTGTAGAAAGGGCGCGAACGGGCCGCGAAAATCGGCCGGTTCGCCCACGGTTGGCCGTTGTGCGGGCCACCGGCTTTGTGTAGACTCGAACGATGGCGCTGATTTCCCTGATCTCCCCGGTCCTGAAACTCCACGGCAACACTGCCCGTGCGGGTGCGCGCGCCATCGTCATCACGAAAACCATTACCACGAAAACGATCATTAAACGCTGATCGCCGTCGTGCCCGCCTGTTTCCCCGCGCGGTCACGCGGGGACGGAAATGGCGGGGAAGCTCCATTCAAAGCAAAGGGTTAGTCATGAACGTAGGTCTCGTAGGTTGGCGCGGCATGGTCGGCAGCGTCCTGATGCAGCGCATGCAGGAAGAGGGCGATTTCGACCTGATCGAACCGGTGTTTTTCAGCACCAGCAACACGGGCGGCAAAGCGCCGTCGTTCGCGAAAAACGAGACTACGCTCAAGGACGCGACCAACGTCGACGAGCTGAAGAAGTGCGACGTGATCATCACGTGCCAGGGCGGCGACTACACGAACGACGTGTTCCCGAAGCTGCGCGCGGCCGGCTGGAACGGCTACTGGATCGACGCGGCATCGTCGCTGCGGATGAAGGATGACGCGGTGATCATCCTCGATCCGGTCAACCTCGACGTGATCAAGGACGCGCTCGTCAAGGGCACGAAGAACTTCGTCGGCGGCAACTGCACGGTCAGCCTGATGCTGATGGCGCTCGGCGGCCTGTTCCGCGAGAACCTGGTCGACTGGATGACGGCGATGACCTACCAGGCCGCATCGGGCGCCGGCGCGCAGAACATGCGCGAGCTGCTGTCGCAGATGGGCGCGCTGAACGGCGCGGTGCAGGAACAGCTTGCCGATCCGGCTTCCGCGATCCTCGACATCGACCGCCGCGTGCTGGCCGCGATGAACAGCGATGCGATGCCGACGAGCCACTTCGGCGTGCCGCTGGCCGGCTCGCTGATTCCGTGGATCGACAAGGATCTCGGCAACGGGATGTCGAAGGAAGAGTGGAAGGGCGGCGCGGAAACCAACAAGATCCTCGGCAAGCCGGCGATGGGCGAGCCGGGTTCGATCCCGGTCGACGGGCTGTGCGTGCGGATCGGCGCAATGCGTTGCCACTCGCAGGCGCTGACGATCAAGCTGAAGAAGGACGTGCCGCTCGACGAGATCAACGGCATCCTCGCGTCGGCGAACGACTGGGTGAAGGTCGTGCCGAACGAGCGTGAAGCGTCGATGCGCGACCTGTCGCCGGCGAAGATCACGGGCACGCTGACGGTGCCGGTCGGCCGCCTGCGCAAGCTCGCGATGGGCGGCGAGTACCTGTCGGCGTTCACGGTCGGCGACCAGCTGCTGTGGGGCGCGGCCGAGCCGCTGCGCCGCATGCTGCGCATCCTGCTCGACAAGTAAGTACGCTGCCGGCCCGGCCTGCGGGCCGGGCGGCACATGACGACGCGCCGCGCCGGCCTCGAGATTCGAGGCTGGCGCGGCGCGTTTTCATGCGTGGATCAGCGCAGGTTCAGCAGCGTCTGGTCGACCGCCTGCTGGGTCTTGATCGTCTGCGCGTTGGCCTGGTAATTGCGCTGCGCAGTGATCAGGTTCACGAGCTCGGTCGTCAGGTTGACGTTCGAGTTTTCCTGCGCGCTGCCCTGCAGCGTGCCGTGATTCGTGCTGCCCGGCGCGGAGATCTGCGGGACGCCCGATGCGGCACTTTCCGCATACTGGTTGCCGCCGATGTTCACGAGCCCGTTCGGATTGTTGAAGTTCGCGAGCGCGATCAGGCCGAGCACCGCGCTCTGGCCGTTCGAGTAGTTGCCGGTCAGCTTGCCGTCGGTGCCGATCGAGAACGTCGTCAGCGTGCCGCTCGCGAAGCCATCCTGCGCGAGGTTGGTCACGCCGTCCTTGCCGCCGTACTGCGTGGTGCCGCCGAGGTCGAGCGTCAGGTTCTGCGGGTTCGCGCCGCCCGTCGTGTTCGGGATCGAGAACGCGAACTGGCCGAGGCTCGGCGTCGGCTGGCCGGTCGCGGCCGACGTCGTCGAGCTGATCCGGCCCGACGCGTCGAACGTGACGGTGCCGAGGTTGGTCGGCGTCTGGCCCTGCACGCCCGCGTAGGCCTGCCACGTGCCGGCAGCACTCTTCGCGAAGTACATCGTGACCTGCTGCGAGCCGCCGAGCGTGTCGTAGACCTGGATCGACGAGTTGTAGTTGTACGTGGTGTTGTCGCTCGCGTTGAACGGCGTCTTGGCCGGCACCTTGTCCTGCGAGTTCAGGTTGAACTGGCCGGTGATCTTGTTCGTCGCGCGCGGCGCGATGTTGTTGGTCGGCGCCTGCAGCGGCACGGTCTGCGCGGTGTTGATCACGCCGCCCGCGCCTGCCGCATAGCCCATCAGGTTGCGGCCTTGCGCGTCGACGATGGCGCCGTTCTTGTCGCGGTGGAACGTGCCGTCGCGCGAGTAGGTGGTCACGCCGTTGTTCGACATCTGGAAGAAGCCGTTGCCGTTGATGGCAACGTCGAGCGACGACTTCGTCGAATTGATCGACCCCTGGCTGAAATTCTGTTCCACCGATGCGAGGTGTGTGCCGATGCCGATCTGCGTGTTGACCGACGTCGCGACTGAATTCGCGTACATGTCGGCGAAGTGCGCGCGCCCCTGCTTGAAGCCAACCGTGTTTGCATTCGCGATGTTGTTGCCGATCACGTCGAGATTGCTCGACGCGCCGGCCAACCCGCTCAAACCCTGCTGATAGCCCATGTTCGATCCCCGTAACGAGCTGGTGAGTGAATGCAGTCGTGCGACTGCGCGATGACCCTCTGGCACTTCACGGCATCAGCCCGGCCGATCGTGCTCCCGCCTTTCCGGCATGTGCAGGCACGAAGGTCGAAATGTGCCGATTCCTGTTTGAAGACGATCCTAGCGACGGCAATTATTTGATCTGTGTAATTTTGTGTAATGTAATTGAATTGGTGAAGAAATGACCGCTTCTGTATGAGCAAAGGGTCGTGTGGTATCGGCTGAAAGCCTTATGGGGCGGGGGTTTAGCGGGGGAAATCTTCATTTCGCCGATAAGAGAGGAGAATTGCCTTCTTATCGGTGAATTGAAATGGATTGGAATGAAATTGGCGGCCGGTCGGGATTTTTTTGATTTCCGGCTGTTAATCCATTAACGGCAGGCGGCGCGAATTGTTGAGCGAACGCGTCCCGATTCTGCCGCCCTGGCCCTCCGGCCGATGTGCGGTGAACGCCGGCAAGCCGCGTCGTCCGGGCCGGCGGGCGATGCTGCCGCGACGGCTTCCGGCAATGGATGCGGGCGCGATCAGGCCGATCCGGTGCACAGGCTGCGGCATGCGGCATGCCGCGTGCGGACCGGGCGGCCCGGACGCCTGATCGCGCCGGTTGCACCTGCCGGCGAGGAATTCGGCCCGAACGTGAGCGCGTGAAGTAAACTACGCGGTTACGACGCACAGACCCGCCGAAAGCGTCGCGTTCCGCGCGACGCTTTTGCATTTCTGCGGCAACTTTATTGACGCTTCCAACCGCGAATCCGAGCCGCGCCCGCGCGCGGCGATAGAGCCAACGATGTCCCGAATTTCCTTGTTTCCGCGTCAGTCCCGTCTGTCGCGCGCCGTGCGTGGCGCGCTGGCGATCCTGGCGCTCGGCGCAGCTGCATCGGCCTGGGCGGCCGGCGCCGGCGAACTGCCGGCGTCCTCCGCTGCCGGCGCCGCCGCACCGCTTACCGTGACGGTCCAGCCTGGCCAGTCGCTGAACGACATCGCGAAAGCGGCGACGCAATCGCACGATCCCGGCGTGCTCGCGCGCGCCGGTCGCGCACTGTTCGACGCCAATCCGCAGGCGTTCATGAAGCGCGACGCGAGCCGCCTGAAAGTCGGCGCGACGCTGACCGTGCCCGCGCTCGACGCGACCGGCGCGGCGCTCGTGCCGGCTGGCGCCGCCGCTGCCTCCGGCGCGGAGGCCGCTTCCGCACCCGCCGCCGCATCGGGCGGGGCGGCGCTCGCGCAGCATGGCGCATCCGCGCCGCATCCCGGCTCGGCCGTGCAGTCCGCGCCGCCGGTGCCGGCCGTGCATGCGGCGCCGGTGAGCGGTGCGAGTGTTGCGACGGCTGCGGGGGCGTCGGCTTCGATCGGCGTCTCGGCCGCGCATGGTGCATCGGCCGTCGAAAGCACGCCGGCGGCGCCTGCCGCGGGTGCAAGCGGGCCGCATGTCTGGAGCGGTGCGATTCAGTCGGCGCCGTCGTCCGCGAGCGAGGCCGCGGTTCAGTCGATGCCGGGCAGCCAGGTTTCGGGTGTGCACGAACCGGCCGGCGCGGCGCCTGCCACGGGCGCGTCGCAACCGCGCCCGTCGAGCCTGCAGCAATTGCTGGCGCTGAAGAATCGTGTGCTGATGGAGTTGCAGAAGCACGGCATCGGCAAGCAGGCTACGACGACCGGCGTCGCGCCTGCGCCCGCGCCGGTGCCCGCCGCACCGCGTCCGGCCGCGAACGACACGGGTGCGCCGGCCGCTGCATCGACGGCAGGCGAAGCCGCGTCGGGTGCGGCCGCCAGCGCGCCGCAACCGGCATCGGCTTCTGCGCAGCCGGCCGCTCCTGTCGCCCCGGTTGCGACGCCCGCCCGCCGTACCGAGCAGATGGACTGGCGCCCGGCCGCCGTGGCCGGTGCGGCCGTGATCGTCCTCGCGGCCGGCTTTGCGTGGCGCAAGCGCCGGAAAGGCCGGCAATCGGGTGATGAGGGGGCGGCGGTTGCCGCTGTTGCAACGGGTGGCGCCGCGGCTGCGGAAGCCGCGCCGCCCGTCGAACGCGAACTGCCGATCCAGCCCGAAATGCCGGTCGCGCGCGACGCGGCTTCCGACATGAACCTCGCCGCGGCGACTGCCGCAGCAGCCGAGACGATCGAGCCGCCTGCGGCGGATGTATCGCCTGCGTCCGAAGTGACGACGCACGACGAGCCGCTCGACTTGCCGTCTGCCCACGCTGCGGTATCGCCTGCGAACGAGGCGGTTCCGGCTTCGGCGCCGCATGACGCGGATCAGGCAGAACAAGCCGCTGCCGTGGACAAGCAGGCCGAGCAGGCCGAGCGGAGCGCCGTACCCGCCACGCCTTCCGTGACCGAAGCGCAGCACGCGACGCTGATGCAGAACGCGATCAGCGCGCTCAACAGTCTCGACATGCCGCTGCCGCCGCGCGCGATGGACGAACCGGCGTTGACGCCGGACGAGCTGTCCGCGCGGGCAGGGCAGTTCGACGCCGAGAAAATTGCAACTAACGGTCAATCCGCCCAGCACCTGCCGATTGGCTCGAACGATGCGGCCCTGGAACATCCGGCCGATCAGGACGACGAGTTCGACTGGGATCCGGACGCGGCGACGCCTGCCGGCCACGCGGGCAGCCCGCTCGCGACGTCGTCGCTGCCGCCGCTCGGCGGCGCGCAGTTCGGCGCGTTGAAGCTCGATTTCGATCTCGACCTGCCGTCCGCGCCGGGCGCCGCGCTGCCTGCGCTCACGCCGGACGAGCTCGCCCGCATTGCGCGCAACAAGCTCGATCTCGCGTCGGAGTACGTCGAACTGGGCGACCTGTCCGGCGCGCGGACGCTGCTGCAGGAAGTGGTCGACGCGAACGACACCGCGACGCGCGACGACGCGCGTGCGCTGCTCGCGAAACTGGCGGACGAGGCGTGAAGCGGATCGCGCTGGGTGTCCAGTACGACGGTGCGGCGTTTTGCGGCTGGCAGGCGCAGCCGCACGGCAAGACCGTACAGGACCGGCTCGAACATGCACTGGCCGAGTTCGCGCGGGTGCCGCTGCACACGACGGTGGCCGGGCGGACCGACACCGGCGTGCACGGGCTCGGGCAAGTCGTGCACTTCGACACCGACCTCGACCGTGAGGTGTTCTCGTGGGTGCGCGGCACCAACGCGTTCCTGCCGTCGACCGTGTCGGTGCAATGGGCGAAGCCGATGCCGGACACGTTCCACGCCCGGTTCTCGGCATTCGAGCGCACCTATTACTACGCGCTGTACGTGCATCCCGTGCGCTCGCCGATGCTGGCCGGTCGTGCGGGCTGGATCCACACGCCGCTCGACGACGATGCGATGCGCGCCGCCGCCGCGCACCTGATCGGCGAGCACGACTTCTCGTCGTTCCGGTCGTCGGAATGCCAGTCGAAGACACCGGTCAAACACCTGTATCGGATCGACGTGCGGCGCGACGGGCATTTCATCCATTTCCGCTTCCGCGCCAACGCGTTCCTGCATCACATGGTGCGCAACCTGATGGGCTGTCTCGTCGCGGTCGGGCGCGGCCGCTATCCGGCCGACTGGCTCGCCGACGTGCTGGCCGGGCGCGACCGCAATCTCGCGGCGCCCACTTTCATGGCCGACGGGCTGTACCTCGCCCACGTCGGCTACCCGGCGGAATTCGCCGTCCCGCCCGCGCAGCTCGGCAGCGTGCCGTGGAGCAGCGTCTGGGCCGATCTGGACCCTCAATCATGACGGATCACGCCGTGTCTTCCCCGACTTCCGCCGCGACCGGCCTGGCGCCGCGCACGCGCATCAAGCTGTGCGGGCTGTCGCGTCCCGAGGACGTGCTGCACGCGGCGGCGCTCGGCGCCGACGCGATCGGCCTCGTGTTCTATCCGAAGAGCCCGCGGGCGGTGACCATCGCGCAGGCGGCCGAGCTGGCGAGCCTCGCGCCGCCGTTCGTGTCGGTGGTCGGGCTGTTCGTGAATGCGACCGAAGCCGAGATCGAGGCCGTCGTGCGCGACGTGCCGCTGACGGTGCTGCAGTTCCACGGCGACGAGACACCCGGGCAGTGCGATGCGCTCGGTCGCGCGGCACGGCTGCCGTGGCTGCGCGCGGTGCGCGTCGGCCCCTCGACGCAGCCGTCCGATTTGGTAGAATCGGCACTTCATTATTCGAAAGCGCGCGGCCTCCTGTTCGACACCCTGGTGCCGGATTACGGCGGTAGCGGCAAGGTCTTCGATTGGTCTCTTATTCCCGCAGAGCTCGCGCATCGGGCCGTTTTGAGTGGTGGCTTGAGCGCGCAAAACGTCGGTGATGCGATCCGCCAGCTGCGTCCGTTTGCTGTCGATGTCTCGAGTGGCATCGAAGTGGAGGGCGCAAAGGGCGTGAAGGACCACGCCCGGATGGCGGCGTTCGTACGCGCGGTGCGCGAAGCGGACGCCCGGTGATGCAAGCGGTGCGGCCTGACAAGCGGGGCGCGCCGACCGATCGAGAGAGACACCATGTACAACCTTCCTGATGATCGCGGCCATTTCGGCCCGTATGGCGGCGTGTTCGTCGCCGAGACGCTGATTCACGCGCTGGACGAACTGCGCGCGGCGTATGAAAAATTCCAGAACGACCCCGATTTCGTCGCCGAGTACGAGCGCGAACTGAAGTATTTCGTCGGCCGTCCGTCGCCGATCTATCACGCGCAGCGCTGGAGCGAGATGCTGGGCGGCGCGCAGATCTACCTGAAGCGCGAAGACCTGAACCACACGGGCGCGCACAAGATCAACAACGTGATCGGCCAGGCGCTGCTCGCGAAGCGCATGGGCAAGAAGCGCGTGATCGCGGAAACGGGCGCCGGCCAGCACGGCGTTGCAACCGCGACGATCTGCGCGCGCTTCGGGATGGAGTGCATCGTCTACATGGGCGCCGAAGACGTGCGCCGGCAGGCCGCGAACGTGTACCGG
Organism: Burkholderia arboris; assembly: GCF_902499125.1. Taxonomy (GTDB): domain Bacteria; phylum Pseudomonadota; class Gammaproteobacteria; order Burkholderiales; family Burkholderiaceae; genus Burkholderia; species Burkholderia arboris. The sequence goes on along the minus strand of NZ_CABVPX010000010.1, from coordinate 85,199 downwards.
ATGAAGCTGCTCGGCGCGACGGTCGTGCCGGTCGAGTCGGGCTCGCGCACGCTGAAGGATGCGCTGAACGAGGCGATGCGCGACTGGGTCACGAACATCGAAAGCACGTTCTACATCATCGGCACGGTGGCGGGCCCGCACCCGTACCCGATGATGGTGCGCGACTTCCAGCGCGTGATCGGCGACGAGTGCAAGGTGCAGATGCCTGAACTCGCGGGCCGGCAGCCCGACGCGGTGATCGCCTGCGTCGGCGGCGGCTCGAATGCAATGGGCATCTTCTATCCGTACATCGACGACACGTCGGTGCAGCTGATCGGCGTCGAAGCGGCCGGCGACGGCCTCGACACCGGCCATCACGCGGCATCGCTGATCGCCGGCAGCCCGGGCGTGCTGCACGGCAACCGCACGTACCTGCTGCAGGACGACAACGGCCAGATCATCGAGACGCATTCGGTGTCGGCAGGTCTCGACTATCCGGGCGTCGGCCCCGAACACGCATGGCTGAAGGACAGCGGCCGCGCGCAGTACGTGCCGATCACCGACGACGAAGCGCTGAAGGCATTCCACGATTGCTGCCGGATCGAAGGGATCATTCCCGCGCTCGAGTCGAGCCACGCGATCGCGTATGGCGTGAAGCTCGCGCCGACGTTGCCGAAGGACAAGATCCTGCTCGTCAACCTGTCGGGCCGTGGCGACAAGGACATGCACACGGTCGCCGAGCGATCGGGTATCGACCTCTGACCCCGACCGATGCGTGACCTGATCGAAGAACCGGGCGGCGGTGCCGCGAGCGAGGCGGAGGCGGTTCAGCCCGCCGTCGCGGTGCCGCGCGCGCTGCCGTCCGGGATCGAACTGCATAACCGCGATTTCCTGACCGATGCCGCGCACCTGCCGGATGCGTCGATCGACCTGATCGTCGCCGATCCGCCGTACGGGCTCGGCAAGGACTACGGCAACGACTCGGACAAGCGTTCGGGCGACGATTTCCTCGCGTGGACGCGCGAGTGGCTCGAGCTCGCGATTCCGAAGCTGAAGCCGAGCGGGTCGATGTACATCTTCTGCACGTGGCAGTACGCGCCGGAAATCTTCAGTTTCCTGAAGACGAAGCTCACGATGGTCAACGAGATCATCTGGGACCGGCGCGTGCCGAGCATGGGCGGCACGACGCGCCGTTTCACGTCGGTGCACGACAACATCGGCTTTTTCGCGGTTTCCAAGGCGTATTACTTCGATCTCGATCCGGTCCGCATCCCGTACGACGCCGATACGAAGAAGGCCCGCTCGCGCAAGCTGTTCGAAGGCAGCAAGTGGCTGGAGATGGGCTACAACCCGAAGGACGTCTGGTCGGTCTCGCGCCTGCACCGGCAGCACGCGGAGCGCGTCGATCATCCGACCCAGAAGCCGCTGGAAATCATCGAGCGGATGGTGCTCGCAAGCTGCCCGCCGGGCGGCCGCGTGCTCGATCCGTTCATGGGCAGCGGCACGACCGCGGTGGCCTGCGCACGGCAGGGGCGCAACTTCGTCGGCTACGAGATCAACGAAAGTTATTGTGCGATCGCGCACGAGCGCGTGAACGCGCTCGCTGCGCCGGCGTGCGCGTGAATCGCGCCGCCGCATCGCCGAACTCTAACTTTGTATGGGTCCGGAGTAAGCGCTGAAGCGCCAACTCCGGATCGACACAGGAAAATTGCCATGTCCCGTATTCAGCAAACCTTCGCCGCGCTCGCCGAACAAGGCCGTAAGGGCCTGATCCCGTTCATCACGGCCGGCGACCCCGATCCCGCGAAAACCGTCGAATTCATGCACGCGCTCGCCGCCGGCGGCGCGGACGTGATCGAACTCGGCGTGCCGTTCTCGGACCCGATGGCCGACGGCCCGGTGATCCAGCGCTCGTCGGAGCGCGCGCTCGCGCGCGGCGTCACGCTCAAGAGCGTGCTGGCCGACGTGAAGCGTTTTCGCGAGACCGACCCTAAAACCCCCGTCGTGCTGATGGGCTATGCGAACCCGATCGAACGGATGGGCGTCGACGCGTTCGCGGCCGAGGCGCACGCGGCCGGCGTCGACGGCGTGCTGGTCGTCGACTATCCGCCGGAAGAGGCGGGCGTATTCGCCGAAAAGATGCGTGCCGCGCAGATCGATCCGATCTTCCTGCTCGCGCCCACGTCGACCGACGAACGCATCGCCGACGTCGGCAAGATCGCGAGCGGCTACGTGTATTACGTGTCGCTCAAGGGGGTGACCGGTGCGGGAAATCTGGATGTTTCGAGCATTGCGGGTAAAATCCCGGCCATCAAGTCGCGCGTGCCGGTTCCGGTGGGCGTCGGCTTCGGTATCCGCGACGCCGAAACGGCGCGCGCGGTGGCCGAAGTGTCGGACGCCGTCGTGATCGGCAGCCGCCTCGTGCAGCTGCTCGAAAGCGCTGCGCCGGATGCTGCCGCCGCCGCGCTGAAGGCCTTCATCGCCGAGCTGCGTGCCGCCCTGGACGGCGCGGGCAAGACGGCGCGATAAACACAACACAGGAAGCGGGCGGGCCAAGCGGCCCGTCCCGCCACGGAACAGGAAACCATACGATGAGCTGGCTCGACAAACTGTTGCCGCCGAAGATCAAGCAGACCGACCCGAAAAGCCGCAAGGGCATTCCGGAAGGCCTGTGGGTCAAGTGCCCGTCCTGCGAGGCCGTGCTGTACCGCAACGACGTGGATGCGAACCTGCACGTATGCCCGAAGTGCGATCACCACATGCGCATCGGCGCGCGTGAACGCCTCGACGGGCTGCTCGATCCGGAAGGCCGCTATGAAATCGGCCAGGAAATCGTGCCGGTCGACACGCTGAAGTTCAAGGACAGCCGCAAGTACCCCGATCGTCTGAAGGAAGCGATGGACGAGACGGGCGAGACCGACGCGATGGTCGTGATGGGCGGGGCGATCCACACGCTGCCCGTCGTCGCGGCCTGCTTCGAGTTCTCGTTCATGGGCGGCTCGATGGGTTCGGTCGTCGGCGAGCGCTTCGCGCGCGGCGCGCAGAACGCGCTGGAACAGCACGTGCCGTTCATCTGCTTCACCGCATCGGGCGGCGCACGGATGCAGGAAAGCCTGCTGTCGCTGCTGCAGATGGCCAAGACCACCGCGATGCTGACCAAGCTGGCCGAGGCGAAGCTGCCGTTCATCTCGGTGCTGACCGACCCGACGATGGGCGGCGTGTCGGCGAGCTTTGCGTTCCTCGGCGACGTCGTGATCGCCGAGCCGAAGGCGCTGATCGGCTTCGCCGGCCCGCGCGTGATCGAGCAGACGGTGCGTGAAAAGCTGCCGGAAGGCTTCCAGCGCGCCGAATTCCTGCTGAAGACGGGCGCGATCGACATGATCGTCGACCGCCGCAGGATGCGCGACGAAATCGCGCAATTGCTCGCGCTGCTGCAGCGACAGCCGGCCGACGCGCTGGCTTGACCGGCGCAAGGTTGTGAACTCTGCGCGTCGCCTGGCTTCAGCGTCAGGCGGCGCGCTTCGTTTTTTGGCGTAGTGGCGGTACCGATCCAGATTTGATCCGATGAGCACTTTTCCCACTCTCGACGCGTGGCTTTCGCATCTCGAACGCGCGCACCCGGTCGGCATCGACATGGGCCTGACCCGCATCGGGCAGGTCAAGGCGGCGCTGCAGCTTGAATTCGCATGCCCCGTCATCACCGTCGGCGGCACGAACGGCAAGGGCTCGACCTGTGCGTTCCTCGAGACGATCCTCGTGCGCGCGGGCTACAAGGTCGGCTGCCATACGTCGCCGCACCTGCTCGAATTCAACGAGCGCGCACGCGTGAACGGCCAGAACGTCACCGATGACGAACTGCTGCCGCATTTCGAGGCGGTCGAAGCCGCGCGCACGTCGCTGCCCGAGCCCGTGTCGCTCACGTATTTCGAATTCACGACGCTCGCGATCATGCACCTGTTCGCGTCGCGCGGGCTCGACGCGGTGATCCTCGAAGTCGGCCTCGGCGGCCGGCTCGATGCGGTCAACATCATCGATACCGATTGCGCGATCGTCACGAGCATCGACATCGACCACACCGAATACCTCGGCGACACGCGCGAGAAGATCGCGTTCGAGAAGGCCGGGATCTTCCGCGCGGGCAAGCCGGCAATCTGCGGCGATCCGGCCGCGCCGCAAACGCTGATCGACCACGCCGAAGCGATCGGCGCCGACCTGTGGCTGGTCGGCCGCGATTTCCGCTACGAGGCGCAGGCAGGCGCGGAGCGCCAGCAGTGGAGCTACCTCGGCCGCGAGAAGCGCTATCCGGCGCTCGCATACCCGGCGCTGCGCGGCGCGAATCAGCTGATCAATGCGTCGGCCGCGCTCGCCGCGCTCGAGGCGTTGCGCCCGGTGCTGCCGGTGTCCGCGCAGGACATCCGGCTCGGGCTCGCGAACGTCGAGCTGCCGGGGCGCTTCCAGGTGCTGCCCGGCAAGCCGGCGATCGTGCTCGACGTCGCGCACAACCCGCATGCGTCGGCCGTGCTCGAGCAGAACCTCGGCAACATGGGCTTCTTCCCGTACACGTACGCGGTGTTCGGCGCGATGCACGACAAGGACATCGACGGCGTGCTGCAGCACCTGAAGGGCGAGATCGACCACTGGTGCGTGACCGACCTGCCGCTGCCGCGCGCGGCCTCCGCGGAGCAGCTCGAAGCCGCGCTGCGCAAGGCAGGCGTGGAGGAGGGGCCCGATTCGAGCGTGACGCGTTACGCGTCGCCGGCAGAAGCGTTTCGCGATGCACTAAAAAGAGCATCCGAGAATGATAGAATCGTGGTTTTCGGCAGTTTCCATACGGTTGCCGGCGTGCTGGCCTACCGTAAATCGCAGCAACACTGACTGACGGGCAGTTTCGGACTCAGCCATTCATGGGAATTTTCTCGTTCGGCAAAAAAGACGACGACGCGCCCCCGCGGCGCGGCGGTCGCACCGGGACCTCCCGGAACGTGCGCACGGAGCGCACCACTGAACGCGTCGAGCGCCGCTCGCGCCGCACCGAGCGTCCGGAATCGGACGCGCTGCTCCTCGATCCGACCCTTCCAGAAAAGCAACGCGCACGCCGTCGCCTCGTGGGTGCGATCGCGCTCGTCGTGGCGGCCGTGATCGTGCTGCCGATGGTGCTCGATTCGCACCCGAAGCCGGTCACGGACGACATCGCGATCGACATCCCGAACCGGCCCGCGCACCAGGCGGTCGCGCCGCGCGACGACGATGCGTCCGACGTGCAGGCCGGCGTCGCGCATGACGAGCCGCCGGCATCCGATACGGCCGTTGTGGCCGCACCGGCACCTGTGCCGGCGCCCGCAGCCAAGCCGGCCGCGAAACCCGATACGACGACCACCGCGAGCGTGACGCCGCCGAAGCCCGCGCCGAAGCCGGCCGCCCCCGCGGCGAAACCGGCTGCGCCGAAACCCGCGCCCGCCACCGTCGCGAATGCCGACGCCGCGAGCCCGGACAGCGGCGACGCATCGTCGCCGGCCTCGCCGGCCGGTGCGCGCTTCGCGGTGCAGCTCGGGTCGTTCAAGGATGACGCGACGGCCCGTTCGTGGGCGACCAAATTGAAATCGGCGGGTGTGCCCGCATATGTCGAGCATCGCAAGCAGGCAGACGGCAGCACGGCTACACTGTTGCGTGCCGGCCCGTTCGCGGATCGCTCGGCGGCCTCCGCCGCGATCGCGAAGGTGCGCGAAGCCGGTCTGACGCAATAACGCACGATGCTGACGGCTTTCGACTACGCTGTATTGGCGGTGATCGTGTTGTCGGCGCTGCGCGGTGCGTGGCGCGGCTTCGTGTCGGAGATATTCGGGCTGATCGGCTGGATCGCGGCGATCGTGATCGCGGGCCGCTACGTCGGGCTGGTCGTGCCGTACATTCCGGCGAACTGGCCGGGCGGTGCGCTGACGCAATGGGTGATCGCCTTCGCGCTGCTCGTGATCGGCGTCGTGCTGGTCGCCGGTGTCGCAAACGCGTTGCTGTCGCGGATCGCGCAGGCGAGTGGCCTGGGCGGCGTAGACCGCTCGCTGGGCATGATGTTCGGGCTCGTCCGCGGCTGTGTGCTGGTGGTGCTGCTGGTCGCGGCGGCCGGGCTGACCGAACTGCCCAAACAGGATTTCTGGCGCAATGCGCTCTTGCGTCCTTTCGCCGAACAGGGCGTGCACGAGCTGAAGCAGCTCCTGCCCGACGGCATGGCCCAGTACGTACGCGTGTGACGACGCGGCCGGGCAGGACGGAACCGATTTTGTCATCTTGAAGGACATGCCATGTGCGGCATCGTAGGTGTTATCTCCCAATCCCCGGTCAATCAGCTGATCTATGACAGCCTGCTGCTGCTGCAGCATCGCGGTCAGGACGCGGCGGGCATCGCGACGGCGGACGGCAGCAATTTCCACATGTACAAGGCGAACGGCATGGTGCGCGACGTGTTCCGCACGCGCAACATGCGCAGCCTGCCCGGCACCTACGGCATCGGCCAGGTGCGCTACCCGACGGCCGGTTCGGCGTCGAGCGAAGCCGAGGCGCAGCCGTTCTACGTGAACGCGCCGTTCGGGATCATCCTCGCGCACAACGGCAACCTGACGAACTGGCAGCAACTGAAGGACGAGATGTTCCGGATCGACCGCCGGCACATCAACACCAATTCCGACAGCGAAGTGCTGCTCAACGTGTTCGCGCACGAACTGCAGCTGTCGACGACGGGCCTCGAGCTCGATCCGGCGTCGGTGTTCAAGGCGGTCTCGGGCGTGCATCGCCGCCTGCAGGGTTCGTACGCGATCGTGTCGCTGATCGCCGGCTACGGCCTGCTCGCGTTCCGCGATCCGTTCGGCATCCGCCCGCTGTGCATCGGCAAGCTCGAAACGGAACACGGCACCGAGTGGATGGTCGCGTCGGAGTCGGTGGCCGTCGAAGGCATCGGTTTCGAATTCGTGCGTGACGTGCAGCCGGGTGAAGCGATCTTCATCGATCCGGCCGGCAACTTCCACAGCCAGCAGTGCGCGGAGCAGCCGACGCTGAACCCGTGCATGTTCGAATACGTGTACCTCGCGCGTCCGGATTCGTGCCTCGACGGCGTGCCCGTCTACAACGTGCGCCTGCGCATGGGCGACTATCTCGCCGAGAAGATCAAGCGCGAGCTGCCGAACGTGCCGATCGACGTCGTGATGCCGATTCCCGATTCGTCGCGCCCGGCCGCGATGCAGGTCGCCGCGAAGCTCGGCGTCGAGTATCGCGAGGGCTTCTTCAAGAACCGCTACGTCGGCCGTACGTTCATCATGCCGGGGCAGGCCGTGCGCAAGAAGTCGGTGCGCCAGAAGCTCAACGCGATGAGCATCGAGTTCAAGGACAAGAACGTCCTGATCGTCGACGACTCGATCGTGCGCGGCACGACCTCGCATGAAATCGTGCAGATGGCGCGCGATGCGGGCGCGAAGTCGGTGATCTTCGCGTCGGCCGCGCCGCCCGTGAAGTTCCCGAACGTGTACGGCATCGACATGCCGACGCGCGGCGAGCTGGTCGCACACGGCCGCACCGACGAAGAAGTCGCGAAGATGATCGGCGCCGACCACCTGATCTATCAGGACGTCGACGACCTGCGCCGCGCGGTGCGCGACATCAACCCGAAGCTCGAGCGCTTCGAGGCGTCGTGCTTCGACGGCAACTACATCACCGGCGACGTGACGCCCGAGTATCTCGATGCGATCGAGCGCGCGCGTCTCGCGCCGGCGTCGCAGGCCGATCGGGACACCGCCGGCGACACCGAGCGTTCGCAGATGAACCTGCAGTTGTCGGTCGAGTGACACCGGCGCACGCTTCCGGCGAAGCGTGATAGGATGTGGCCTTGCGTCGATTTGATATCAGCTTGCGGACGCGGGGCGACTTCCCAAAACAGCTAAAGCGAAGGCCGGCGACAGCCGGCCCGAGTCGATCGCTGTCGTACCGCACCGAAGCCCGCTGATGCAGACGCATAGCGGGCTTTTTGTTTTTGGGCCTGGTTTTGTCTGGCCTGCGCGACGCGCGTGGCCATCGGATACGGAAAACGGAACATGGACGACTCCCTCAACTTCGACACGCTTGCCGTGCGCGCAGGCACGCTGCGCAGCGACTTCAACGAGCACTCGGAAGCGCTGTTCCTCACGTCGAGCTTCTGCTTCTCGAGCGCGGCCGACGCGGCCGAGCGCTTCGCGAACTCGGAAGACTACTTCACCTATTCGCGCTTCACGAACCCGACCGTCACCATGTTCCAGGAGCGTCTCGCGGCGCTCGAGGGCGGCGAGGCGTGCATCGCGACGGCGTCGGGGATGGCCGCGATCATGTCGGTCGTGATGTCCGCGCTGCAGGCAGGCGACCACCTCGTCAGCTCGCGCAGCCTGTTCGGCTCGACGCTCGGGATGTTCTCGCAGATCTTCAGCAAGTTCGGGATCACGACGACCTTCGTCGACCCGACCGACCTGAACGCGTGGCAGGAAGCGGTGCGGCCGGAAACGAAGATGTTCTTCCTCGAGACGCCGTCGAACCCGCTGACCGAACTCGCCGACATCGAGGCGATCGGCAAGATCGCGAAGGCCGCGAACGCGCTGTTCGTCGTCGACAACTGTTTCTGCAGCCCGGTGCTGCAGCAGCCGCTGAAGCTCGGCGCGGATGTCGTGATGCACTCGGCGACGAAATTCCTCGACGGGCAGGGCCGCGTGCTCGGCGGCGCGCTGGTCGGCACGAAGGAATTCATCATGGGCAAGGTGTTCCCGTTCGTGCGCAGCGCGGGCCCGACACTGTCGGCCTTCAACGCGTGGGTGCTGCTGAAGGGGATGGAGACGCTGTCGCTGCGGGTCGAGAAGCAATCGGCGAATGCGCTGGAAATCGCGCGCTGGCTCGATTCGCATCCGGCCGTTGCGCGCGTGTTCTATCCGGGCCTCGAATCGCACCCGCAGCATGAGCTCGCGAAGCGCCAGCAGAAGGCGGGCGGCGCGATCGTGTCGTTCGAGCTGAAGGGCGACACGCCCGAGCAGCAGCGCGCGAACGCATGGCGCGTGATCGACGGCACGAAGCTCGTGTCGATCACCGGCAACCTCGGCGACACGCGCACGACGATCACGCATCCGGCCACCACGACGCACGGCCGTATCACGCCGGAAGCGCGCGCGGCAGCCGGAATCACCGAAGGGCTGATCCGCCTCGCGGTCGGCCTCGAGCACGCGAACGACGTCCGCAACGATCTCGCACGCGGTCTTGAAGGCTGAGCGCGCCGGCAGGCAGCCTTACAGCGATGCGACGGGGCGTGCCTGCACGGACGCCCTGTCGCCATCGGCGACATAGTCGCGGCGCACGCCTTCGCGCGTGCGCGATCCGTTCAGCGGGCGTGCGGATGCCGGCGGTGCGTCCGCCGGCAGGTCATTGCGCACCGCGCTCACCATCCATCGCAGCGTTTCATCGAGCGGCGTGACGGGCAGTTCGCCCACCGCGCGCCGCAGTTTGTCACGCGACCCGCTCAGGCTCTTCACCTCGTTGTGCCGCACGAAGCGCGGATCGATCGTCACGTCGATCACGTAGCCGGCGATGCGCGACAGGATCGCCAGCACTTCCTTCAGCGAATACGCGCGCTCCGAGCAGACGTTGAGTATCTCGCCGGCAGGCGCGGTTTCGATCAGCTTCAGGTACGCAGCCGTCACGTCGCGCACGTCGGAGAAATCGCGCCGCACGTCGAGATTGCCGAGCGAGATCCGCGGTTCGTTGCGCGCGTAGTGTGCGACGAGCTTCGGCAGCAGATACGCATCGCTCTGGCCGACACCCGTGTAGTTGAACGGCCGCGCAATCACGATCGGCAGCCGGTCGGCCCACAGCTTCGCCGCATATTCCATCGCGAGCTTGCTGATCGCGTAGTCGTTCGCGGGGGCGGGCGGGACGTTCTCGTCGAGCACGCCGGCCGTCGAGTTGCCGTAGATGTTCGCGCTGCTCGCGAGCAGCACGGCCGACGGGCGGCGGTCGAGACCCGCGAGAGCGGCCAGCAGGTTGCGCGTGCCGACGACGTTGACCGCGTAGGTTTGCGACGGTTCGTCGTGTGCGACGTGCGCTCGTGCGGCGAGATGCACGACCGCGTCGGGCCGGGCGTCGGCGGCCGCTGCGCGCACCGCGTCCGCGTCGAGCAGGTCGACCGGCAGCAGCGTGCAGTTCGCGAACACCGGATCGTCGGTGGGCGGCGAGCCGGGCGCGACCGTCCCCCAGACTTCATAGCCGGCGGCTTCGAGATGCTGCGCCATGTAACGGCCGGTGAAACCCGTCAGGCCCGTGACGAATGCACGGCGCGGCGCGTGTTCGATATCAGAACGTGTCATGGTGTTGGTTCCGCGTCAGATCCGCCTCGACCATCATCTGGCAAAGCTGTTCGAGCGTCGTTTCCGGCGCCCAGCCGAGCTTGCTTTTGGCCTTGTCCGCGCAACCGATCAGCAGATCGACTTCCGCGGGGCGGTAGAACTTGGGATTCACTTCGACGAGCACATTGCCCGTCGCCACATCGAGGCCGCGCTCCTGCTCACCCTTGCCGGTCCACTCGATCTGATAGCCGGCCGCCGCGAACGCCATCCGCACGAAGTCGCGCACGGTCTCGGTCCGGTTGGTTGCCAGCACGTAGGTGTCGGGTTCGTCGACCTGCAGCATCCGCCACATCCCTTCGACGTACTCGAGTGCAAAGCCCCAGTCGCGTTTCGCGTCGAGATTGCCGAGCTCGAGGCGCGTCGCCTTGCCGAGCTTGATCTTCGCGACGGTGTCCGTGATCTTGCGGGTGACGAATTCGCGGCCGCGCAGCGGCGATTCGTGGTTGAACAGGATCCCGCTGCTGCCGAACAGGCCATACGACTCGCGGTAGTTCACGGTCATCCAGTGCGCGAACAGCTTCGCGACGCCGTACGGGCTGCGCGGATAGAACGAGGTCGTTTCCGTCTGCGGAATCGACTGCACCTTGCCGAACATCTCGGACGTCGATGCCTGGTAAAAGCGCGTCTTCGGGCTCACGACGCGGATCGCCTCGAGCAGGTGCAGCGGGCCGAGGCCCGTGACGTCCGCGGTCGTGGACGGTTGCTCGAACGACACGCCGACGAAGCTTTGCGCGGCCAGGTTGTACAACTCGTCGGGCTGCGTGCGTTCCAGCAGCCGCACGCTCGAGCCGGCGTCCGTCAGGTCATGTTCGACGAGCGTGAGGTTCGGGTGCGTGTTGACGCCGAGCTCGGCGATGCGCCACAGGTTGACCGAGCTGGTGCGGCGGTAAGTCCCCGTGACCTGGTAGCCCTTGTCGAGCAGCAGCTTGGTCAGGTAGGCGCCGTCCTGTCCCGTGATCCCCGTGATGATGGCCTTCTTGCGAGTTTGGGTCATGGCGTTGTCCTTGTCGAAATCGATAGATAGGGAAATTCAGGCAGTCGTGCTGGCGGCGGCCGGCAGCGTGCTGCGTGCGGGGCCGCGCGTCAGGCGTCGTTCGAAGCCGTACCAGCTCAGGGTCGCGTACGCGAGCGTGATCGCCAGTGCGAGCGCGGCCGTGACGAAGCGGTTCAGGTGCAGCGGCCAGAGCGCATACAGCACGCTCAGGTGAATCAGGTAGACGGTGTAGCTGACGGTGCCGACGTAGACGAGCATCGGGTTGGTCAGCACGCGTTGCACGAGGCCGCGGCCGCGCAGCGCGATCACGACGATCGACGTGCACAGCAGCAGCGAGATGCTGTAGAGCGCCGCGTTCGACAGCGGTGTGTTCGCGGCGCGAAAGCGCGGGAACGACAGGTGCAGCCAGCCGAGGATCGCGAGCGATACGAGCGCGCCGAGGATCGCGAGCGGATAGAACGGCTCCAGCGCGCGCCGGTCGCGGCGCAGCACGATCGCGAGCAGTGCGCCGGCCGCGAGCAGGTCCATCCGGAACGGCGTCAGGTAGTAGATCGGCCAGAACGAATCGAACCACGGCGTCGCGATCGCGCGCAGCACGGGTGCGGCGACGACCAGCGCGGCGGCGACCCACAGCAGCGCGCGCTCCGAGCACCACAGCACGACGAACGGCCAGAAAATATAAAACTGCTCCTCGACCGCGAGCGACCACAGCACGTTCAGGCTGTCGTGGCCGATGCTGCCGAGCGACAGCCCGATGTTGGTCGAGAAAAATGCGAACCACGGCCAGTGCGGCAGCCAGCTCGCGCCGAACAGGATCGTCGATACCACCAGCAGCAGCACGTACGGCGGCAGGATGCGGCGCACGCGGCGCGCGTAGAAGTGGCTGAAGTACGACTGCCCGCGCGCCTTGCGATCGAGCAGGATGCCGGTGATCAGCAGGCCGCTCAGCACGAAGAACAGGTCGACACCCATCCACAGCGGCGCCTTCAGCGCGTGCTGCAGGAACACGGCGCCCACCGCGATCGCGCGCAGTCCGTCGAGCTGCACGATGCGGCCGTGTTGCGGCGGGGCGAGGTCGGCGGGGCGCGAGCGGGCCGTCATCGCCCGGCTCCTGCGCGGCCTGTAGCCAATGCGTGTACGTATTGCATGCCTTTAAATGGGATATCGAATCGAAATTGATTCTAGGGAAAAGAAATCGGTAAAAAAACGCGCGTCATTTATCCGACGACAAACATTCAAATGCCGATTATTACGGTCATGAGATGAAAGGTTCGCGCCCGGGCACGTGCGACAGGCGGTGCGGAGCGGCATTTTCTACGTGACGGCGAGCAAAAGGCGGTCGTTATTGCCGTTTCCGGCTGCGATTTACTGCCTGTTCCGGTTCGATATTTCAGGCAGAAACATCCTCAAATATTTCCAAATTTCTTGTGATTATTTTTGCTTGTAACCTGCATCGCGACGTTTGAAACCTATTTAGCGACAGGGTGCGCCGGCGGCAGTCCGCTGCGATACCGGTCGCGGTTGCATCAAGTCTGGAGAAGCGCATTGCGACGTCTGATTCTGGTTGGCATGACGGTATGCGCAGCGCTGCTGACGAGCGCTGCACCGGCCGAAACGGTGTTGCCCGCGACGACGTCGTGGATCGGCAACACGTTCGGCTATGGCGACGGCAGCTGGACGCAGATCGACATCCGCGCGATCGCGGTGACGCCTGACGGCAAGGTGTATACGAATGCGCCGTGGGACGAGAGCGGGGCCGAGGCGAGCGTCTATCAGGACGGGAAGATGCTCGGCTTCGCCGGCGGCACGCACGGCTGGGGCAATCTCGGCGGCAACGCGATCGCCGTGAACAGCAAGTACGCGTATGTCGCGATCGGCGTCGGCAATGAGCGCGGCCACCTGCAATCCCCCGGCATCTGGCCGGACAAGGGCAAGCAGTGGTTCGGCATCTCGCGCCGCACGATCGGCGACATGAAGCAGCCCGCGCCGTTTCGCGCGTCGCCGCAGGTCGCGCCGGGCGGGCGCGCCGACGCGGGCCGCGCGCGGATGGCCGCGAGCTTCATGATGATGAACGAGGTGCCGGCCCCCGCTCGCCCGGAAGTCGGCGAGGCGAAGGCGGAAGTGGGCGGCCTCGCGGCCGACGACAAGACGCTGTTCGCGACGAATCCTTCGCGTGACGTCGTGGATGTCTACGACGCGGAGACGATGCAGCAGAAGGGGACGTGGAGCGCGCACGAGCCGGGCCGCATCGCGCTCGCCGGCGACGGCACGCTGTGGCTGCTGACCGATACGCTGAACGGGCCCGCGCATCTCGTGCACGTGCGAGCCGACGGCCGCAAGCTCGACGATGCGCCGGCGCTGCCGGAGGGCACCGATGCGGTGGACGTGGCGGTCGACGCGAAAGGGCGCGTGCTCGTCGCGGACAACGGGCCGCGCCAGCAGATCCTGATTTTCTCGAAAGGCGGCAAGGGCTATGCGCAGTCGGGCACGTTCGGCGAGCGCGGCGGCATCTTCGCGGGTCCCGTGCCGGGGCGGCCGGGGCCGCAGCGCTTCAACGGGCTGACGGGCGTCGGCGTCGACCGCGCGGGCAACATTTATGTGTCGATGAACGGCATCGGGCCGCGCCACGACACGATCGGCGCCGGGCTCGGCGCGGTACTCGAAAGCTATACGCCGGACGGCAAGCCGCGCTGGCAGGTGCAGGGGCTGCTGTTCGTCGATGGCGCGTGGCTCGACCCCGCGCGGCCGAACAGCGTGTACACGGGCAACAAGCGCTTCGAGCTCGACCTGTCGAAGCCGCCGGGCCAGGACTGGAAATACGTCGGCTTCCTGTCGAACCGCTTCAAGTATCCGGACGACCCGGTGTTCCACACCGACCAGTGGCCGGGCATGCCGATCGCGCGTCGTCTGGACGGCCGCACGTTCCTGTACCTGACCGACATGTACGCCGATCACCTGAAGATTTACCGCTTCGACGCGAAGCGCGACGGCGAGGTCGCGATTCCGTCGGGCCTGATCGCGGGCCGCGCGCGGCCGGTCGACAAGGTGCCGAACAAGCCGCCGGGCGGCGACTGGCTGTGGCGCGACGCGAACGGCAACGGCCGGATCGATCCCGACGAGGCCGAGATCAACACGACCGGCAAGGCGAAGGCGGGCGGCTGGGGCTGGTGGGTCGACACGAAGGGCGACATCTGGCGCACCAGCGACGTGCGCGGCATCCATCGCTTCCAGTACGGCGGCGTCGACAAGGCCGGCAACCCGATCTACGCGTATGACAAGGTCACGACCTACCCGATGCCGCAGCCGTTCACGCAGCTGCGCCGTTCGATCTACGAGCCGCAGACCGACACGCTGTACGTGACCGGCTACACGGCCGACGCGCCGCCGCAGCCGGGCATCAACAAGGAAGTGGGGCGCGTGCTGATCCGTTTCGACAAGTGGTCGACGGGCTCGCCGGTGATGCGCTACCAGGTGGCGCTGCCGTGGAAGCTCGATGCGAAGCCGATCTTCGACCTGATCGGGATCACGGTCGAGGGCCGTTACCTCTTCACCGTGGAGCCGGTCGGCAAGATCCACGTGTACGACAAGGACACCGGCAAGGAAGTGGGCGTGATGAGCCCGGGCACCGAGGTCGGCAAGGCATCCGGCTGGGTCGACGTGCCGTTCGGCATCAGCGCATTCCGGCGCGAGAACGGCGAATACCTCGTGTTCGTCGAGGAAGACGCGCGCGGCAAGGTGCTGATGTATCGCTGGAAACCGTGACGGGCGGCGCGCCGTCGTCGCCGTCGACGTCACTCAAGGCTTAAGCATGGACAAAGGCATACTCAAGAACGTTTCGATCAACTTCATCGGGCTGATCCTGCCGACCTTCGTGTCGCTGGTGACGGTGCCCGCCTATATCCACACGCTCGGCGTCGAGCGCTATGGCGTCGTCAGCCTCGTGTGGACGCTGATCGGCTATTTCGGGATCCTCGATCTCGGGATGAGCATGGCCGCGCAGAACCACATCTCGAAGGCGCTCGCGAGCGGCAACGCCGACGAAAGCGCGCGCGTGTTCTGGAGCGCGTTCTGGCTGAATCTCGGCACCGGCATCGTCGGCGGGCTGCTGATCTATTTCGGCGCGTTCATCTATACCGCGTACTTCACGAAGGTGTCGGCCGCGATGCAGCACGAGGTGTATCTCGCGCTGCCGTGGCTCGCGCTCGCGATTCCGCTCGCGAACGTGTCGTGGGTGTTCGCCGGCGCGATCAACGGCGCCGAGCGGTTCGGCGTGTTCAACACGAACCAGACAATCGGCACGTTCCTGTTCCAGCTGCTGCCGCTCGGCGCCGCTTGGTGGATCGCGCCGAACCTGCAGACGGTGCTCGCGGCGGCCGTCGTCGCGCGCCTGATCGCGGCGGTGATGCTCGGCCAGGCCAGCATCAAGGTGCTCGGGATCCGGCGCATCGACCCGCCGCAGTGGGGCACCGCGAAAGGGCTGTTCAACTTCGGCGGCTGGATGCTGATCGCGAGCACGACGAGCATGATCGCCGACACGCTCGACCGCGTGATGCTCGGCGCCGGCATGGGCGCGAAGTTCGTCACCTACTACACGGTGCCGCAGAACCTCGTCACGCGGCTGAACATGCTGCCGAACGCGCTCGTGCGCACGCTGTTCCCGCGCCTGTCGGCGGTCGGCCGCGACCATGCCGACACGCTCGCGCGCCAGTCGCTCGAATTCCTGAACGGCGTGTTCACGCCGGTTGGCATCGTCGCGATCTTCGCGCTCGCGCCGTTCCTCACGCTGTGGGTCGGCGCCGATCTCGCCGTGCATTCGGCGCCGGTCGGGCGCGTGCTGGTGGTCAGCGTGTGGCTCGTCGGCCAGGCGAGCGTCACGCGGATCCTGATCCAGTCGCAGGTCAATCCGGCCCGCGCGGCATTCGCCGGGCTGGTCGAGATGCCGTTCTTCGTCGGCGGCCTGTGGTTCGGCATTCATCACTTCGGGCTGATCGGCGCGGCGGTGGTCGTCGCGGCGCGCGCGCTCGTCGACTACGGCGTGCTGCTGTATCTGTCGGCGATCCGGATGCGCGCGATCGTGCTCGACATGCTCGCGCATCTCGCCTTCCTGCTCGCGAGCCTGTTTCTGGCGCAGGCATGGCCGGGGCTCGGCGAGTCGATCGGCATGTGCGCGGTCGTGCTGGTGCTGAATGTTGCGTGGTCGCTCACGATGACGCCGGGATTGCGCGCGCTCGTGCGCGACCTGTTTGTCCGTCTCAATGCGAGGAAAACCGTATGAATCGCGATCTGGCGGAACACGCCGTATTGAATCTCGCCACGGCCGATGCCGCCGTGGCCGAAGCCGGCGATGTCACTGCACTGCGCCGGCCGGTGCCGGCCGAGCGGGCCGGCGCGCGGCAGCCGTCGCGCGCGCTGCGCGTGGCGATCGTCCACGACTGGCTCGTCACCTATGCCGGGGCCGAGCGCGTGCTCGAACAGATCGTCGCGTGCTTTCCCGACGCCGACCTGTTCAGCCTCGTCGATTTTCTCGACGACCGCGCGTTCGTGCGCGGCAAGCCGGTGACGACGTCGTTCATCCAGAAACTGCCGTTCGCGCGCACCAAATACCGCAGTTACCTGCCGCTGATGCCGCTCGCGATCGAGCAGCTCGACGTGTCGGAGTACGACCTCGTGATCTCGAGCAGCCACGCGGTCGCGAAGGGCGTGCTGACGGGGCCGGACCAGGTGCACATCAGCTACGTGCATTCGCCGATCCGCTATGCATGGGACCTGCAGCACCAGTATCTGGAGCAGTCGAATCTCACGCACGGGCCGAAATCGCTGCTCGCGCGGATGATCCTGCATTACATCCGCAACTGGGACACGCGCACCGCGAATGCGGTGGACGGCTTCGTCGCGAATTCCGCGTTCATCGCGCGGCGCATCAAGAAGGTCTACCACCGCGACGCGGCGGTGATCTTCCCGCCGGTCGACGTCGACGCGTTTTCGCTGAACGCGGAGAAGGAGGATTTCTACCTGACCGCGTCGCGGATGGTGCCGTACAAGAAGATCGACCTGATCGTCGAAGCGTTTTCGCGCACGCCCGAGCGCAAGCTCGTCGTGATCGGCGACGGCCCCGAGATGCAGAAGATCCGCGCGAAGGCCGGCCCGAACGTCGAGATCATGGGCTATCAGCCGTTCGCGGTGCTGCACGACCGGATGCGGCGCGCGAAGGCGTTCGTGTTCGCGGCCGAGGAGGATTTCGGGATTTCGGTGGTCGAGGCGCAGGCGTGCGGCACGCCGGTGATCGCGTACGGCAAGGGCGGCGCGCTCGAGACCGTGCTCGATCCGCAATCGAACCTGAACCCGACCGGGCTGTTCTTCGACGAACAGACGCCGCACGCGGTTATCGCGGCCGTCGACGATTTCGAGCGGGCGCCGCAACGTTTCACGCCAGTCGCCTGCCGCGCGAACGCGGCGCGGTTTTCCGCCGATACGTTCCGGCGGCGCTTCCTCGACTATGTGGAGGCGGCGCTGCCCGGCTCGACCGCGCAGCGCGGCGCGGCCGCACCGATGCCGGCCGCGCGCGGCCCGGCGACGCTCGTGCTCGACCAGAGCGGCGTGCTCGGCGGCGCCGAGCTGTCGCTGCTCGAGATCATGAAGCACATGCGCGCGAACGCCGACGTGCTGCTGTTCGACGACGGCCCGTTCCGCGCGGCGCTCGACGAGATCGGCGCGCGTGTCGACGTGGTCGAGCAGGGCGCGCTCGCGGGCGTGCGCAAGCAGGGCGGCGTGTCGCCCGGCGCGGTGAAGCAGCTTGTGCGGCTGGTGCGCGACGTCGCGCGCCGCGCGCGCCGCGCCGAGGTGATCTACGCGAACACGCAGCGTGCGATGGTGGTCGCCGCGCTCGCCGGGCGGCTCGCCCGCAAGCCGGTGGTCTGGCACCTGCGCGACATCGTCAGCACCGACCATTTCGGCAGCAAGCAGTTGCTGGCGATCAAGTACTGCGCGCGGCTCGGCGTCACGCGCGTGATCGCGAACTCCGACGCGTCCGCGCAGGCGTTCCGTGCGCTGACGGGCTTCACGCCGCAGCACGTCGACGTCGTGTTCAACGGTATTTCGGCCGAACCGTTCGATGCGCTGGACGGCGTCAGCCAGGCCTCGCTGCGCGCCCGCCTCGGGTTGCCGGGGGCGGCGTGGCTCGTCGGCTCGTTCAGCCGTCTCGCGCGCTGGAAGGGGCAGCACGTGCTGCTGGAAGCCGCCGCGCGGCATCCCGACATGCACGTGGTGCTGGTCGGCGCGCCGCTGTTCGGCGAGGACGACTATGCGGCGCGGCTGCACGAATACGTCGCGCGGCACGGGATGGACGAGCGCGTGCATTTCCTCGGGTTCCAGCGCGACGTGGCCGCCTGCATGACGGCGGTGGACGTCGTCGCGCATACGTCGATCACGCCGGAGCCGTTCGGGCGCGTGATCGTCGAGGGAATGCTCGCGCGCCGGCCGGTTGTCGCGGCCCGCGCGGGCGGTGTCGTCGAGATCATCGAGGACGGCGACAACGGGCTGCTCTGCGAGCCGGGTGACGCCGCCGCGCTGGCCGACGCGCTGGCTACGCTGAAGCGCGACGGCGCGCTGCGCGAGCGGCTCGTCGCGAGCGGGCGCGCGACCGCGGTGCGCCGGTTCGGGACCGAAACCTACGTGGAGCGGGTCGAGAAGATCCTGTCGGATACGGCGAAAGCCGCGAAGGCGAAGAAGTCGTAGCGGTAGCCGGCGCGCGCCGGCGGGAAACGGGCCCTCATGCGGTGTTGAGCCGCGTGGGGGCTTTGCTTTTCGGGGCGCGTGGCTTGCGGGCGAGTGGCGGGCGGGGTGGTTGGCGAGGCGCGGGAGAGGTGCGAGGTGCGAAATCGACCGGTCGCGTTTCGAGGGCGATCGTGAAGCGACATCCCGCGCGGGGGCAGTCATGCGGCGGAAACCGGCCAGAGGCAGCCCACGCGGGCCGTAGCGCGGCCGGACCGCCGTGGGCTGCCCCATCCCGCGCAACCCGGCACCCAACCGCGTGCCGGCCATGAAAAAGCCCCCGCACGGCCCAATGCCGGACGGGGGCGTCGAAACCCGGCCAATTCCGTCAGACGGCCCGTTCGGGCGCCGGCGTGGCCACGCGGGCAGGGCGTGCGGGCTTGAAGCTGGCCGACCACAGCATCGCCGGCCGCTCGAACATCCGGTAGAACAGGTAGGCGACCGGGATCGCGGCGGCCATGAACGCGAACGACGGCCAGATCGACAGTTGCAGCTCGGAGTGGAACAGCACCGAGCCGAGGCAGACGAACAGCGGCAGGTGGACCAGGTACAGCGAATAGCTGAAGTCGCCGAACCAGCTCAGCACCCGCAGCGGCGGCGTCGGGCGCGGCGGGCGGGCGAGCGCGCGGTACAGGAAGCACGCGAAGCCGGCCGACCACAGCTGGAAGGCGCCGTACTGGCCGAAATGGAACGCGCCGCAGCCGGCGGCCAGCAGCACGGCGGCCGCGGCGTACCACGCGCGCGACGGTACGGTGGCCGTGCCGCGCGCCTGCTGCGCGCGCACATCGGCAATCCACGCGCCGATCGTCCAGGACAGCCAGTACGACGTGAAGAACTGCAGGTCGTGCCGTTCGAGCAGCCACGCCGACGCGACGTTGACGAGCGCGACCGCGGCCACCACGGCCGGCATGCCGATCCGGCGGCGCAGCGCGAACAGCAGCGGGTAGATCGCGTAGAACTGCACTTCGAGCGACAGCGTCCACAGTGCGCCGTTCGACCCGTACGTGTAGCCGGCCACGCCTTGCAGCGAGAACAGGTTCACGAGGAACGCGAGGAGGCCGACGTCGCGGATCTTGTGGCTGACGGGCTCGATCTGCAGGCTGACCGAGTCGAGCGCGAGCGTGAACAGCAGCGCGGCGAGCAGCACCGGGTAGATGCGCGCGAACCGGCGCACCCAGAAGTTGGGCGCGTCGAGACGGTACGCAGGATTGGCCGCGAGCTTGAGCGCCGCGTTGCGGTGGATGCAGTAGCCGCTGATCACGAAGAAGATCGGCACGCCGGCGGAGCCCCACGCGAACGGGAAGGTCAGGTAACCGGCTATCACGCCCGGGTTCAGTGCATGACCGTAAGCCTGATGGAAGCTCTGCATGCCGACCCAGACGATCTGGCGGCAGTGGAAATAGGCGACGAGCAGCGCCGCGAAACCGCGCATCGCGTCGATCACGTGTTCCTTGTGATCGGCGACGGGCGGCGCGGTCAGAGACGATCCGCTGAAAGCTTGCATGCGATTCGGTTCCTTGCGACGGATTGACGGGGAGTTTCATTCAATCGTAATGCGCAAGAATTCGATCAATGAATAAAAAAATCTCGCCGGGAAATATCGGTATTCCACATCATGGGTTTATCGCGATCCGAAAGCGGTTCCACGGGGGGGCTTCAATTATTTGCCGATTTTTTTCTGATAGTTTGAAGCTCCAGATGATTGATGCAAGGAGCGGCAAGATGGACATGCATTGGATCGCGAGCGCTGCAGTACTGCTGGTCATGGCCGTGCTGTCGGCGTACCGCGAGGCGCTGAAGAACGAACCGATTCGGCCGGGCCTCGAGCGGGGCGGCGTGCCCTATATCGAGGAATTTGAATCGTAAGAATTTGTATCCGGAGAATCGGTAATTTGTTTCTGCGCCGGCATGCAATCCGGCAGTATCGACCGGATTGAAAGGATTATATTTTTTCCGGGATCATTGGGCATTCAGTCCATATCGAAAATGAGCGGAGTGGAATTGGCAGTGCCGTCGATTCTCGATATGCCGTTCGGAACACAATCGCGCCGGGTCGCTGGGCGACGCGGCGCAGTCAACGCAATCAGGATGCGAACATGTTGAAAGTCACCAAGGCCGTGTTCCCCGTTGCCGGTCTCGGCACGCGGTTCCTCCCGGCAACGAAGGCGAGCCCGAAGGAGATGTTGCCCGTCGTCGACAAGCCGCTGATTCAGTACGCGGTCGAGGAAGCGATCAACGCCGGTATCACCGAGATGATCTTCGTCACCGGGCGCAGCAAGCGCGCGATCGAAGATCACTTCGACAAGTCGTACGAGATCGAGGCCGAACTCGAGGCGCGCGGCAAGGAAAAGCTGCTGGAACTCGTGCGCGGCATCAAGCCGAGCAACGTCAACTGCTTCTACGTGCGCCAGCCGGAAGCGCTCGGTCTCGGCCATGCGGTGCTGTGCGCGGAGAAGCTCGTGCACGGCGAGCCGTTCGCGGTGATCCTCGCCGACGACCTGCTGCACGGCGAACAGCCGGTGCTCAAGCAACTCGTCGACGTGTTCGACCACTATCACAGCTCGGTGATCGGCGTCGAAACGATCGCACGCGAGGACAGCCGCTCGTACGGCGTCGTAGAAGGCCGTGAATGGGAAGAGGACGTCATCAAGCTGTCGGGCATCATCGAGAAGCCGGCGCCCGAGGACGCGCCGTCGAATCTCGGCGTGGTCGGCCGCTACGTGTTCATGCCGACGATCTTCGATCATCTGCGCAAGCTCAAGCCGGGCGCCGGTGGTGAACTGCAACTGACCGATGCGGTCCAGTCGCTGCTCGCGAACGAGCAGGTGCTCGCGTATCGCTACTTCGGCACGCGCTTCGACTGCGGCAGCAAGATCGGCTATCTCAAGGCAACCGTCGAGCTGGCGCTCCAGCATCCGGAAGTCAGCCGCGAATTCGAGGCGTACCTGCGTACCTGCTTGCCCGCGCTGGCTGCTGTCGCATAAGCAGCCGCGCGCTCCGTTGTTTCAGGTGGTGGTTGTTCCGTTGGCCCCGGCCGCTCAGGCGCCGGGGCTTTTTTGCATGTGCGGGCGCGCGATCCTGGTGCGTGCGTCCGGCGCGTCGTGCCGGATTCGGGTGGCGGGCGGTGCTGCGTGCGCAGCGGAGTGCGCCGGCGAAGTAGGGCGCCGCGCCTGAAACCGGTGCCGAAGCGTCCGTCCGGGCAAGCGGCTCGGCGAGTTCGCCGGCGCGATGCACGTCGATGCGCGCGCTGGATCCGGGTTCGCCGGAGGCGCGCGAGTACGCGGTGCGCATCGCCGGGATCGGCTCCCGGGCGTGACGGGGCGTGTTGTTTCCTTCCGCGCTCTTGTGCGCGTCCGCGCGACGCTCAGCGCGGCGACGCGCTCGGTTGCGCAGTGAAGTGCCGGGCGAGCATCGCGGCGATCGGCTTCTTGAAGTCGAGCAGCCGCTTTTCGAGATAGCGCCAGGACAAGTGCGCGAGCAGCACGGCCAGCGCGAATTGCAGCATTTCGGGCAGCGCGTCGCGGACGATTTCCGGCATCGGCACGTGCGCGAAGGACGCGGGCAGCACGCCGAAGCGCGTCGGAATCAGGTTGTGGAACAGGTAGAAGCCGTAGCTGATCGTGCCGAGATAGACGAGCGGGCCCCGGTCGAGCAGCGCGACGACGGGATGGTCGGGTTCGCTGACGATCCACAGCATCAGCGCGCCGAGCGACGCGGACAGGCCGAGGTCCGCGAGCCCCGCGACTGCGTCCGGCAACGTCGTGCACGCGGGCAGCGCGAGGAAGAACACGACGCCTGCCGCGCCGAGCCAGCCGGGTGGAACACGGCGCACGGCGGCCGCGCCGCGGTCGGCAAGCGCCATCGCACCGACGCCGCCGAGCGCGATCAGTGCGAAATTCCACGGCGAAAACGCGTAGATCAG
This sequence comes from Burkholderia arboris, assembly GCF_902499125.1. Lineage (GTDB taxonomy): Bacteria > Pseudomonadota > Gammaproteobacteria > Burkholderiales > Burkholderiaceae > Burkholderia > Burkholderia arboris. The sequence continues at coordinate 62,137 of NZ_CABVPX010000010.1, read as the reverse complement.
CACCGGCGACGCATCCGACAGGTAGAGCGCGAGATGCGCGACCGCGCACAGCGCGACGGCCGCGATACCGAGCGCGACGTGTCGCGCAGCAGGCACCGCGAGCAGCGCGAGCGGGGCGATCAGATAGAACTGCTGTTCAACGGCGAGGCTCCAGAAGTGCGAGGTGGAGCCCGGCCAGCCGTCCTTCACGACGCCGATCCAGTAATTCGACAGGAACGCCGCGTGCCACGCGAGCCCGAGGTTGACGCCGCGCTGGTAGAACAGCGCGTGCGCGATCGCGAGCGCGGCGAGCAGCAGGTAGTACACGGGAAAGATCCGCAGCGCGCGCTTCGCGAGGAACAGCGCGAACGCGTGGCGGCGCGTCATGGTGCCGCACTCGACGGCCTGGCGGTTGCGATGCAGCTCGCCGACGATCAGGAATCCGCTGATGAGGAAAAACGTCCACACACCAAGCTTGCCGACGTCGACGGCAAGGACGTGGCCCTTGTGGGACAGGAAAACGAGGATGACGGCGAGGGCTCGCAGGCCGTCGAGTCCTTTGACGTATCTGGCTTCGCGCATGGAGGCATCCGGGCATTGAGCGAGCCCAGTATAGGTGCGCAAATATCGAACGTAATTCGCGTTCGGGCTCGTTTGGACGTATACGTAAAGGCGTTTTTTGATGCTCGAGCGTCGATGAAGTCGGTCGTGTGCAACAAAACCTGCGGGAAACCCCGCGAAAACGCATAAAAGTACTGCACGAAGCGTCAAGGCGCTTGTAGAATCCGGCGTTGAAGCGCGCGCGTTGCACGCTTCGTGTATCCAACGACCACACCTGGTAGGAGAAACATGGCGACTTCCGCAAAAAAGGTGGCCAAGAAGGCTGCCGCACCGGCCACCAAGAAAGTGGCTGCCAAAAAGGCTGCGCCGGCGAAGAAAGTAGTGGCCAAGAAGGCTGTCGCGAAGGCAGCACCGGCTGCTCCGACGCCGCTGAAGGACAAATTCACGAAGGCATCGCTCGCAACGCACATCGCTGAGCGCGCAGCTGTCGAAGTGAAGGCGGTCAAGGCAGTGCTCGTCGCACTCGAGAACGTCGTGCTGGGCTCGGTCCACAAGAAGGGCGCAGGCGAATTCACGCTGCCGGGTCTGCTGAAGATCACGGCGCAAGTCGTGCCGGCGAAGAAGAAGCGCTTCGGCAAGGATCCGTTCACGGGCGAAGAGCGCTGGTTCCCGGCGAAGCCGGCCAGCGTGCGCGTGAAGGCACGTGCGCTGAAGAAGCTGAAGGACGCGGCAGCGTAATGCTGCGCAACGGCTGCCGAATGCATGTCGGCAGCGGTTGCAGTGTCCTGCGATCCCCGTACGCGAAAGCGTGCGGGGATTTTTATTGCGCTGCGCAAATCGCGCGGCCGCGAATCTGCGGCGCGGCGGGGATGTGCAGCACGACGCACGATGCGCGATGCGCGACGCATCGCCGGTCGCAGCCGCACCTGCGTCATGCCGAACGGCGAATTGCAAACCGCGGTTGCTCGGGAGGCTGTCCCGCCGCAACCGTTGCACGCGTTGCTCCCGCGATACCCGTTGCGCGCGCATCGCAAGGCCCGCCGTCGTGACTGAATGCATCCCGGACGAAATCGCCGTACAGGTCGCGGCCGCACGCGCCGCGATCGAGCGGCATCTCGGCGCGACGCTGGAAGCCATCCACCTGTTCGGCTCGGCGCTCGACGGCGGATTGAAACCGCGCAGCGACATCGATTTGCTGGTGACGGCGGCGGCACGGCCCGCCGAAACAGTGCGACGTGCGTTGATGCGCGATCTGCTCGCTGCATCGGCGCCGCCCGGTTGTACCGGCGGCATGCGCGCGCTGGAGGTCACCGTCGTCGCACACGATGACGTGGTGCCGTGGCGCCATCCGGCGCGACGCGAACTGCAGTTCGGCGAATGGCTGCGCCGCGACCTCGAAGCCGGCATCGTCGAACCGGCGCGCGTCGATCACGATCTGGCGATTTTGCTGACGACGGCGCGACAGCACTGTGTCGCGTTGGCCGGGCCGCCCGCGGCCGTGTTGTTCGAGCCGGTACCCGCACGCGATTTCGTCGCCGCGCTGCTCGCGACCGTTGCGCAGTGGGAGGCCGAACCGGACTGGCGCGGCGACGAGTGCAACGTGGTGCTTGCGCTCGCGCGCATCTGGTACAGCGCCGCGACCGGCAGGATCGCGCCCAAGGACGTTGCAGCGGCATGGGTGCTGGAGCGCTTGCCGCACGCGCACCGGCCGGTTGCGGCGGCTGCGCGCGACGCCTATCTCGGTGGCGAAGCGGGCGCGGCAATCCTGTCGGGCGAACCGCTTGCCGCATTCATCGGCTACGCACGGCGGACCGTCGAGGCGATGCTGTCGGCGTAGCCGCTTGCGTCGCGATGCACGCAGCCGGTGTGCGGGCCGGCTCGCCGGGAATCGTGAACGCTTGCGATGCGGCTGCACGCGCAAACCGTCGAGCCGGGTGGCCGTCGGCGCCCGGTGCGGCGTCACGCCGGCGCAGCCCGGCGCGTTTCGTCAGTCCGCCGTGCCTGCAAAGGCCGCCTTCAGCGCGGCGTCGTCGAACTTGATCATCTGCATCATCGCCGCCGCCACGCGCGCCGCCTTGACCGGGTCGCGGTCGGTCATCATCGGGATGAGCGCTTCCGGAACGATCTGCCACGACACGCCATAACGGTCCCTCAGCCAGCCGCAGGCGTCGGCCATGCCGCCGTTGTCGAGCAGGGCGTTCCAGTAGCGGTCGAGTTCCGCCTGGTCGGCGCAACTGACCAGCAGCGAGATCGCGTGGTTGAACGACTCCGTGCGCGCGTGGCTCATGGCAAAGAACGGTTGCCCGAACAGTTCGAACTCGACCATCCGCGTGCCGTCAGTGCCCGGCACGGCCGTGACGCGCACGATGCGCGAATCCGGAAAGATGCCTGCATAGAAGGCCGCTGCTTCTTCGGCTTCCGTCGAATACCAGAGAAAAGGCGTGATCTTCTGAATCGTCATGACGAATCTCCTGTCTGTATGGGACCGCGGCAAATCATGTGCCGCCTTCGATACGACGGACGACGCCTGCCGAAATCGACACGCGGGGCAAACAATCGTCGTACCGGACGAGCCGGTCGACGCCGGCAGTGCGGATGGTAGTCGTCGTGCGGAGAAATGGCGAGCTGCCCGCGCTTCCGGAAACGGTGTTTCGGGTGCCTAGCAGCCGCCTGGTGCCGCTGGCGGCTGGCCGACGTATGCGGGGGCCGGTTTTTGCGCGGCGACCCGCGCAGGGCGTGCCGGCCTGTCTGCCGGGGGGACGAAAAAAAAGCCAGCCGCGGCCGAAACCGGGACTGGCTTTCCAGATCGGCGGCAAGGCGTCGGAGACGCCATGCACGCCGGAAACGTACTTCTTAGAACTTGTGGCGCAGGCCGAGAGCGACCAGCTCTTGCGACTTCGTGCCGGCGATGCCGTACGAGCCGATCGAAGCTTGCGCTGCCGACGTCGTGCCGTCTGCGTTCAGCTGCGTGCCGCTTGCGTGCTGATAGGCGCCGACCAGGTAGACGTCCGTGCGCTTCGACAGCGAGTAGTCCGCGCCCAGCGAAACCTGATGGTACTTGGCGTCCGTGTTGCCGCTAGCCTTCGTGTACGAGTAGCCGAGGCCCAGCAGCAGCGGCGGCGTGATCTGGTACGTCGCGAACGCGCGGCCCGTGTTGTACTTCTGGGTCGAGCTGAAGCCCGAGGCTGCGTCCGGCTTGTACTGTGCGTTGCTGTAGCCGAGGCCGAGCGTCACCGGGCCGATCACGTACTGACCAGCAACTTGTGCGATCGCGATCGACTTCGCCGTCACGTAAGCTGCGTTGATCGGGCCGTCGACGATGTTGTCCGACGTCGTCGAGCCCCAGCCGCCGCGCAGGCCAGCGGTCGTCGGCGACGGGTTGTTCGCGTAGAAGTAGCCTGCAGCAACGCCGACCGGGCCGTTGTTGTATGCAGCCGCGACCGACCAGGTCTGGCCTGCGCCCGTCTTGCCTGCCACGCCGCCGAGGGCGTACATGCCTTCAGCCTGGAAGCCTGCGAACACCGGCGAGGTGTACTTGATCGCGTTGCTGACGCGCAGCGAGTTGTCGTTGTTGTCGACGTCGCCCGGCGTTGCGAACGTGCTGCCGAAGTAGTTGTCTGCCGTGACTGCCTGGACCAGGTCGACCAGCGGGTCGTACTGGCGGCCGAGCGTCAGCGTGCCGTACTGGTTGCTTTCGAGGCCGACGAATGCCTGACGGCCGAACATGCGACCGCCCTGGTTCAGGTGGCCGGTGCCCGGATCAAAACCGTTTTCCAACTGGAAGATCGCCTTCAGGCCACCGCCGAGGTCTTCTGCGCCTTTCAGGCCGAAGCGGCTGCCTTGCAGGTTGCCCGACAGCATTTGCCACGCGTTGTTGCCTTGGCCGTTATTGCCGTGAACATAGGCAATCGACGTGTCGATCACGCCGTACAGCGTCACGCTCGATTGAGCGTGGGCAGCGCCAGCGGCGCCCAGCAGGGCGAGCGAGAGGGTCGAGAGAGCAAGCTTCTTCATCGTTGAGTTTCTCCACGCAAATGATTCATCGTTATTTGTTGCGGATTGGAGAATAGCTCAGTGCCATACACGCAAGAAAGCTTAAAAAATAAAGTGTCTCGAAAAGGTAACAGCGTGAAAAAGTCCATATATATCAAGCACATCAGTGTCTGTTTCCATTTATGAAATAGTTGACAATTGCTGCGGTGCGATTGTTTCGGTAGTTGGTGCGCAACGCGGCAACCCTCCTGTTTCGACCGGTTTGAGCAGGGAAACGAGGGTGTGCAAACGTTTGCGTTTGCGGGTGTGAGCGCGCCGGCGTGTAAAGAGCGCGTCAACGCCGCGCGAATGCGCGGCGGACAGCGGGGTTGCAAAGGGGCGGGCGGATGTGCCGGGTGTGCGAAAGCGCGATGCGCAGCCGTTTTGCGGAAGGCGCGCGGTTCAGTCGTTGCGCGTAAGGTCGTCGGCGTGACCGGGTTGAACGGATGCAGCCGGTGCGGCGCCGGCCGGCCGGTGCGCGTTGCCGCGCGCGGCCGCGAATTCCGCGCCGAGCAGCAGCACGATCGCGGAGAAGTACAGCCACATCAACAGGACCGCGAACGATCCGGCCGCGCCGAATGCGCTGGCCGTACCCGCATGCGCGAGGTACAGCGCGAACAGCTTCTTGCCGCCGGAAAACAGGATCGCGGACACGATCCCGCCGACCGCGGCGTCGCGCCACGCGACGCGCGCATCGGGCAGGAACTTCATCAGCGACGCGAACGCAGCCGCGAGCACCGCGATGCCGACGAAGAACTGCACGAGGTTCGTGACGATCACGTACGGCGAATTGCCCAGCAGCCAGGTGCCGACGAACGTGATCGCGGTGTCGAGTACGAGCGACACGATCAGCAGGAACGCGACGCCGAGCACGAGCCCGAACGAGATCAGCCGCACGCGCACGAGCCCGAGCATGCTCGACCAGCGGTTTTCGGTGGCGGGCCAGATCACGCTGAGCGCGGCGCTGAGCGATGCGAACGTGGCCGACGCGCCGATCGCGAGCGCCGCGAACGAGATCAGCGTGGCCAGCCCGCCGCGCTCGCCCGCGCGGTGCGCGTTCTGCACGATCGTCTGGATGCTGGCCGCCGCGTCGTCGCCGATCAGCTGGTGCGCCTGCTCGAACACCTGGCCGCGCGCGGCGTCGTCGCCGTAGAACCAGCCGGCCACCGCGATCACCATCACGAGCATCGGCGCGAGCGAGAACGCGGAGAAAAACGCGATGCCCGCGGCCATCGCGGAGCAGCGGTCGGACGAGAAGCGCCTGAACGCGGTGAGGGCCCAGTTGGCCTGTTGTTGCGCGAGACGGGTGGCTTCGGAGGTGATCTGTCGTTTCATGACGGTTCGGTGGCGCGCGGAACGCGGATCATCGTTGGTAATCAGACAATTCAGTATTGATCCGAGGATTCGAACATAGTTGCGCGAACTGTCTATAATTCCTTTCAGTTTCCCCACCCCCACAATAACGCCGAGACCAGCCATGCTACAAATGTCCCGGCGCCAGTTCCTGAAGGTGACGGCTACGTCGCTTGCCGGATCGAGTCTAGCCCTGATGGGCTTCTCTCCGTCCGAAGCGCTCGCCGAAGTCCGACAGTACAAGCTGGCGCGCACAGTCGAAACGCGCAACACCTGTCCTTACTGTTCAGTGGGTTGCGGCATCCTGATGTACAGCCTCGGAGACGGCGCGAAGAACGCGCAGCCGAGCATCATCCACATCGAGGGCGATCCCGACCATCCCGTCAATCGCGGCACGCTGTGCCCGAAGGGCGCGAGCCTGATCGACTTCATCCACAGCCCGAACCGCCTGACGCACCCCGAGTATCGGGCGCCCGGCTCGGACAAGTGGGAACCGATTTCGTGGAATGACGCGCTCGACCGCATCGCGAAGCTGATGAAGGCCGACCGCGACGCGAACTTCGTCGAGACGGCCGAAGACGGCTCGAAGGTCAACCGCTGGCTCACGACCGGCATGCTGGCCGCGTCGGCCGGCAGCAACGAGGTCGGGTACCTGACGCACAAGACTGTCCGCAGTCTTGGCATGCTCGCATTCGACAATCAGGCGCGTGTCTGACATGGCCCGACGGTGGCAGGTCTTGCCCCGACGTTTGGCCGTGGAGCGATGACGAACCATTGGGTCGACATCAAGAACGCGGACGTGATTCTCGTGATGGGCGGCAATGCAGCCGAGGCCCATCCGTGCGGTTTCAAGTGGGTAACGGAGGCGAAGGCGCACCGCAAGGCGCGGCTGATCGTCGTCGACCCGCGCTTCACGCGTACGGCCTCGGTGGCCGATTACTACGCGCCGATCCGCACCGGCACCGACATCGTCTTCCTGGGCGGCGTCATCAACTATCTGCTGACGAACGACAAGATCCAGCACGAGTACGTGAAGAACTACACGGACTTCTCGTTCATCGTGCGCGAGGATTTCGCGTTCAACGACGGCATCTATTCCGGCTATGACGCGGAGAAGCACGCGTACCCGGACAAATCGAGCTGGGACTACGAGCGCGGTGACGACGGCTTCGTGAAGGTCGACCCGACGCTGCAGCATCCGCGTTGCGTGTACAACCTGCTGAAGCAGCACTACGCGCGCTATACGCAGGACATGGTCCAGCAGGTCTGCGGCACGCCGAAGGAGAAATTCCTGAAGGTGTGCGAGATGCTCGCGACCACGGCCGTTCCCGGCCGCGCCGGCACGGTGCTGTACGCGCTCGGCTGGACCCACCATTCGATCGGCGCGCAGATCATCCGCACCGGCGCGATGGTGCAGTTGCTGCTCGGCAACATCGGCATCGCCGGCGGCGGGATGAACGCGCTGCGCGGGCACTCGAACATCCAGGGGTTGACCGACCTCGGGCTGATGTCGAACCTGCTGCCGGGCTACATGACGCTGCCGATGCAGTCCGAGCAGGATTTCGACGGCTACATCAAGAAGCGCGTGCAGCTGCCGTTGCGGCCGAACCAGTTGAGCTACTGGAAGAACTACAAGGCGTTCCACGTCAGCTTCATGAAGTCGTGGTGGGGCGATGCCGCGACCGCCGAGAACAACTGGGGCTACGACTACCTGCCGAAGCTGGACAAGCAGTACGACCTGCTGCAGGTGATCGAGCTGATGAATGCCGGCAAGATGAACGGCTACATCTGCCAGGGCTTCAACCCGCTCGCGGCGGCGCCGTCGAAGGTGAAGACGGCGGCAGGCCTCGCGAAGCTGAAGTGGCTCGTGATCATGGATCCGCTCGCGACCGAGACGTCCGAGTTCTGGAAGCATCACGGCGACTACAACGACGTCGATGCGTCGAAGATCCAGACCGAGGTGTTCCGCCTGCCGACCACGTGCTTTGCGGAAGAAAACGGCTCGCTCGTGAGTTCGAGCCGCGTGCTGCAGTGGCACTGGAAGGGCGCGGAGCCGCCGGGCGAGGCGAAGAGCGACCTCGAGATCATGTCGGGACTGTTCCTGCGCATGCGCAAGATGTACCAGACGGACGGCGGCAAGTATCCGGACCCGATCGTGAACCTGACGTGGCCGTACTCGAACCCGGAAAGCCCGACGCCCGAAGAGCTGGCAATGGAGTTCAACGGCAAGGCGCTCGCCGATCTGCCCGATCCGAAGGATCCGGCCAAGACGCTCGTGAAGAAGGGCGAGCAGCTTGCCGCGTTCGCGCAGCTGAAGGACGACGGCACGACCGCGAGCGGCTGCTGGATCTTCTGCGGTGCGTGGACGCAGGCCGGCAACCAGATGGGGCGGCGCGACAACTCCGACCCGACCGGCATCGGCCAGACGCTGAACTGGGCGTGGGCGTGGCCGGCGAACCGGCGGATCCTGTACAACCGCGCATCGTGCGACGTCGCCGGCAAGCCGTTCGACCCGACCCGCAAGCTGATCGGCTGGAACGGCAGCGCGTGGAAGGGCGCCGACGTGCCGGACTTCAAGGTGGACGAATCGCCCGAAAACGGGATGGGGCCGTTCATCATGAACCCGGAAGGCGTTGCGCGCTTCTTCGCCCGCGCGGGGATGAACGAAGGTCCGTTCCCCGAGCACTACGAGCCGTTCGAGACGCCGCTCGACGCGAACCCGCTGCACCCGAACAACCCGCAGGCGCTGAACAACCCGGCTGCCCGCGTGTTCGCGGACGACCGTGCGTCGTTCGGCAAGGTGGCGGAGTTCCCGCACGTGGCGACGACGTACCGGCTGACCGAGCATTTCCACTACTGGACCAAGCATGCGCGGCTGAACTCGATCATCCAGCCCGAGCAATTCGTCGAGATCGGCGAAGACCTCGCGAAGGAAGTCGGCGTCGCGCATGGCGAGCACGTGAAGGTGTCGTCCAAGCGCGGCTACATCATCGCGGTCGCCCTCGTCACGAAGCGGATCAAGCCGCTGACGGTCGACGGCAAGAAGGTCCAGACGGTCGGCGTCCCGTTGCACTGGGGCTTCAAGGGTCTGACGAAGCCCGGCTATCTCGCCAATACCCTGACTCCGTCCGTGGGTGACGGCAACTCGTACACACCGGAATTCAAGTCGTTCCTGGTGAAGGTCGAAAAGGCGTAAGGGGAAAGAGATGGCATTGCAATCGCTGGACATCAAGCGCGTCTCGGCCACCACGACGCCACCGCCCACGGTGCGCGAACCGGTGACCGGGAGCGTCGCGAAGCTGATCGACGTATCGAAGTGCATCGGCTGCAAGGCATGCCAGACGGCATGCATGGAGTGGAACGACCTGCGTGACGAGGTCGGCACCAACGTCGGCGTGTACGACAACCCGGCCGACCTGACCGAGCATTCGTGGACGGTCATGCGGTTCTCCGAATACGAGAACCCGGCGGGCGACCTCGAGTGGCTGATCCGCAAGGACGGCTGCATGCACTGCGAGGATCCGGGCTGCCTGAAGGCATGTCCGTCGCCGGGCGCGATCGTGCAGTACAACAACGGGATCGTCGATTTCCACGAGGAGAACTGCATCGGTTGCGGCTATTGCGTGACCGGTTGCCCGTTCAACGTTCCGCGGATCTCGAAGAAGGATCATCGCGCATACAAGTGCACGCTCTGTTCCGACCGCGTCGCGGTCGGCCAGGAACCGGCCTGCGTGAAGACCTGCCCGACGGGCGCGATCGTGTTCGGCACCAAGGAGGACATGAAGCAGCACGCGGCCGAGCGGATCGAGGACCTGAAGGAACGCGGCTTCGAGCACGCGGGGCTGTACGACCCGCAGGGCGTCGGCGGCACGCACGTGATGTATGTGCTGCACCACGCCGACAAACCGTCGCTGTATCACGGGCTGCCCGACAACCCGTCGATCAGCCCGATGGTGAAGCTGTGGAAGGGGATCGCGAAACCGCTCGCGGTCGCCGGCATCGCGCTGACCGCGCTCGCCGGGTTCTTCCACTACGTCCGCGTCGGTCCGAACGAGGTGAGCGACGCAGAGGAATCGGCCGCGCGCGACGAGGCCCGACGCATCAAGGAGGACGCGAAATGAGCCACGACGACCCCAACCTGATCGTCCGCTACTCGGCGAACGAGCGCACGAACCACTGGATCACCGCGATCACGTTCGTGCTGCTCGCGCTGTCCGGGCTCGCGCTGTTCCATCCGTCGATGTTCTGGCTGACCGCGCTGTTCGGCGGCGGCCAGTGGACGCGGATCCTGCATCCGTTCGTCGGCCTCGTGATGTTCGTGTCGTTCGCGATCCTCGTCGTGCGCTTCTGGCACCACAACGCGCTCGACGCGGACGATCGCCAGTGGCTGAAGCAGATCGGCGACGTGCTGACCAACCAGGAAGACAAGCTGCCGCCTGTCGGGCGCTATAACGCCGGGCAGAAGCTGCTATTCTTTACGTTGGTGGCGTGCCTGCTGCTGCTCCTGCTGTCGGGAGTCGTGATCTGGCGGCGCTACTTCTCGTTCTACTTCCCGATCGGGGTGATCCGCGCGGCCGCTGTCGTGCATGCCGTGGCGGCCTTCGTGCTGATCGCGAGCATCATCGTGCACATTTACGCGGCGTTGTGGGTGAAGGGCTCGATCGGCGCGATGGTGCGTGGCACCGTCACGCTGGGCTGGGCTCGCAAGCATCACCCGAAGTGGTTCCGTGAAAGCGTGAAATAACGCACCGGAGCGGGGCGGCTCGCCGATTGCGGCGGGCGGCCCCGTCGACCGTCGGAACCGCCTGAAAGCGCCGACCTGTCGGCGCTTGTTTATTTGGAAGACATATTTGTGACACAACGTATTCTCGAACCGACCGAGATCTCGGCACTCGATCATTCGGCCATTCCGCGCTTTCGCCTGCCGGAGCGCGCGACCGCGTTCGCGGCGCGCGCCGCGCGGATGCGCAAGCTTGCCGACCTGAACCCGATCAGCGGCTACCTGCGGCTGATGGCCACCGTCGCCGACGCGCAGCATGCGACGCTGCAAACGCTGGACCTGCCGCTGCCGTCGAAGGAAGCGATCGCGTGTGCGCAGCAGCATTCGATGCCGCTCGTGCCGGCACTCGACGGTGAGCGCGACGCGCGCTGGCGCGCCGTGCTGTACGAACTGCTCGACCGCGTCGAAGGCGCCGGGCTCGTCAACCCGCAGCTCGCGAAACTGCTCGACCGGCTGCGTCTGATGGCGCCGGCCGAACTCGACGCGCAGGCCGACGCGATCCTCGCGCTGCGCTTCGCTGAGGTCGACCCGGCTACCGCGCCGTTCCTGATGGCCGCGCTGCAGGTGGTCTGGACGGACCTCGCGAGCCGTGTGACACCGGCCGATGTTCCGTATCTCGACCAGCCGGGGCTGTGCCCCGTGTGCGGCTCGCATCCGGTCGCGAGCGTCGTGCGGGTCGGCGGCCAGTACCAGGGCTACCGTTTCCTGCAATGCGGGCTGTGCACGACCGAGTGGCACATGGTGCGCACGAAGTGCTCGCACTGCGATTCGACGAAGGGCATCGCGTATCACGGGATCGAGGGCGGCAGCGAAGCCGTCAAGGCCGAATCGTGCGACGAGTGCAAGACCTATCGCAAGATCGGCTATCAGGACAAGGACTACGAGTTCGAGCCGCTGGCGGACGATCTCGCGAGCCTCACGCTCGACCTGCTGATGAACGAGGCCGGCTACCAGCGCAGTTCGCCGAACCCGCTGCTGTGGCCGGACGTCGCGCGGGAAGCGGACTGACGGCACGAGGCCGGGGGCGGTGCGCGAGCGCCGGCGCCGGCCGACTGCGAAGCATGAGACTGGAGCCACCACTACGTGACCGAACCGGGTGTGAATGAATTGAATGCGGTGCTGGCGCGCGTGCCCTCCGTCGAGCGCGTGCTGTCGTCGGCACCGTTGCAACCGCTGATCGTGGACTATGGCCGCACGCGCGTGCTGAACGCCCTGCGCGCGGAGCTGGAACGCTGGCGTACCGCCGCGCAGCGCGATCCGGCAGCGGCCGAGCCGCTCGACGAGCCGCGCATCGCCGCCACCCTCGCGCGCACGCTGGCCGCACGGAGCACGGGCGCCGTGCGCGCCGTGTTCAACCTGACCGGCACCGTGCTGCACACGAACCTCGGGCGTGCGCTGTTGCCCGACGACGCGGTGCGCGCGGTGGTCGACGCGCTCACGCGGCCGGTCAACCTCGAATTCGATCTCGCCACGGGCCGCCGCGGCGATCGCGACGACCTGATCGACGATCTGCTGTGCGAACTGACGGGCGCGGAAGCCGCGACCGTCGTCAACAACAACGCTGCGGCCGTGCTGCTGACGCTGTCGGCGCTCGCGACGAAGCGGGAAGTGGTCGTGTCGCGCGGCGAGCTGGTCGAGATCGGCGGCGCGTTCCGCATTCCCGACATCATGAGCCGCGCAGGCGCGAAGCTGCGCGAGGTCGGCACGACCAACCGCACCCATCTGCGCGACTACGCGGACGCAATCGGCCCGCGCACGGCGCTGCTGATGAAGGTGCACTGCAGCAACTACGCGATCAGCGGCTTCACGAAGGAGGCGACGCTTGCCGAACTCGCGCCGCTCGCGCGCGAGCACGGCGTGCCGGTCGCCGTCGATCTCGGCAGCGGCACGCTCGCCGACCTGTCGCAATGGGGCCTGCCGCACGAGACGACCGTGCAGGAAACCGTTGCTGCCGGCGCAAACGTTGTCACGTTCAGCGGCGACAAGCTGCTCGGCGGGCCGCAGGCCGGCCTGATCGTCGGCGATCGCGCGCTGATCGCGAAGATCAAGAAACACCCGCTCAAGCGTGCGCTGCGCGTCGGCAAGCTGACGCTCGCGGCGCTCGAGCCCGTGCTGCGTCTGTACCAGTCGCCGGAATTCCTGCGCGACCGGCTCACGACGCTGCGCCTGCTGACGCGCCCGCAGCGCGAGATCGCCGAAGCGGCCGAACGCGTGCGCCCGATGCTGCAGGCCGCGCTCGGCGGCGGTTTCGACGTGACGGTCGAGCCGATGTTCAGCCAGATCGGCAGCGGCGCGCTGCCGGTCGATCAACTGCCGAGCGCCGGGCTCGTCGTGCGCCCGGCGGACGGCAAACGCGGCGGCCGGGCGCTCGTGCAACTCGAGAAGCGGCTGCGCGAATGGCCGCGCCCGGTGATCGGCCGGATCGCCGACAATGCGCTGCGGCTCGACCTGCGCTGCCTCGAAGCCGCTGAAGAAGCGGTGTTCGCCGCACAATGCGTGCCGCTCGCGGGGCCCGCCGCATGATCGTCGGGACCGCGGGACACATCGACCACGGCAAGACGACGCTGGTGCGCGCGCTGACGGGCGTCGATACCGACCGCCTGAAGGAAGAGAAGGCGCGCGGCATCTCGATCGAACTCGGCTATGCGTATACGCCGCTCGACAACGGCGACGTGCTCGGCCTGATCGACGTGCCGGGCCACGAGAAGCTGATTCATACGATGGCGGCCGGCGCGTGCGGGATCGACTTCGCGCTGCTCGTGATTGCCGCCGACGACGGCGTGATGCCGCAAACGCGCGAGCATCTCGCGATCCTGCAACTGCTCGGCGTCACGCATGGCGCCGTCGCGCTGACGAAATGCGATCGTGTCGACGCCGCGCGGGCCGCCGAGGTGCGCGACGAGATCGCCGCATGGCTGCACGATTCGACGCTGGCCGGCGTGCCGATTTTCGAAACGCGGGCGACGGTCGCGGACGATCCGGGTGTCGCAGCGCTGAAGCGTCACCTGGCCGATGCGGCGATCGCGTGGCGTGCGCGCCGCGACGACGGGCTGTTCCGGCTCGCGGTCGATCGCGTGTTCACGCTCGCGGGGCAGGGTACGGTCGTGACGGGCACTGCATTCGCGGGGCGCGTCGCGACGGGCGATACGCTCGCGATCATGCGCACGGGCGGCGCGGCGCGAGTGCGCAGCATCCATGCGCAGAACCGGCCGGTCGAGGCCGGCCGCGCAGGCGAGCGTTGCGCGCTGAACCTGGCCGGCGTCGACAAGACTGACGTCGAGCGTGGCGATACCGTCGCCGATGCGCGGCTCGTCGCGACGTCGCCGCGCCTGGACGTCGAGCTGACGCTGCTCGCGGACGCCGGTCTGACGCTGACGCACTGGGCGCCGCTGCATGTGCATCTCGGCACGCTGCATCGCGTCGCACACGTGGCGCTGCTCGACGGCGACACGCTCGCGGCCGGCCAACGTATGCGTGTGCAACTGGTGTTCGACGAGCCGGTGTTCGCGCTGCCGGGCGACCGGTTCATCGTCCGCAACCCGCAGGCGACGCGCACCGTCGGCGGCGGTCGAGTGCTCGATCCGTTCGGGCCGGCACGCAAGCGCCGCACGCCCGCGCGCCGGGCATGGCTCGATGCGCTGGCGGCATGGCTCGACGAAGGGCGACTCGATGCGTTGCTCGCGCAGGCGCCGCTCGGCCTTCCGCGCGCGACGCTCACGCATCTGACGGGTTTCGCGCCGAATGCGCTGGCATTGCCGGACGACGCGCTGCCGATCGGGCAACGCGACACCGCGTCGAACGACGGCGCGGTGATTGCGCATGCACACTGGCGCGCGCTGCAGACGCGGGCGATCGATACGCTGCGCACGTATCACGAGCGCATGCCCGACGAGCAGGGGCTCGACGCCGCACGCCTGCGGCGGATGGCTGCGCCGCTCGTCGGCGACGCGCTGTGGCGTGCGCTGGTCGAGGCGCTGGTGGCCGGCGGCGAAGTTGCGCGCAGCGGGCCGTGGCTGCATCTGCCGACGCATTCGGTGAGCCTCGAGCCACGCGAGGAAGCGCTGGCGCAGCAACTGCTGCCGCTGATTCATGCGGGGCGCTTCGATCCGCCGTGGGTGCGCGACCTGGCCCGCGACACGGGCGCCGCCGAGGACGCGGTGCGTACGCTGCTGCGCAAGCTGGCGCGGCGCGGCGACGTGCACCAGGTCGTGCGCGACCTGTTCTATCACGCGGATGTTGCGCGCGAGCTGGCGGCGCTGGTCGCGCATCTCGCGCCGTCGCGCGGCGGCGGGCTCGATGCCGCGACGTTCCGCGACGCGACGGGGCTTGGCCGCAAGCGCGCGATCCAGATTCTCGAGTTCTTCGATCGGGTTGGGTATACTCGCTTCCACCGCGATCTTCACTACCTGCGGCCTGACAGCGGTTGGGTGGGTATTCAGGCGTAGGCGCTCGTTGTTCTTTTGGTTCTTTTCCCCACGGAAGGCATTCGTATCCGGTGGTACGGCCGGGCTTCAAACCCGGTTGGGGGTGTCAGACACTCCCGGGTAGGTTCGACTCCTGCTGCCTTCCGCCATCCCGTTTTCTCGCGATTCGACCTGCTTCAGATGGCGCGCCTGCGTCACGGAGCGACGTCGTGCGACGGTCACGACCCGGCAAACTTGATCCGGAAAAGCACTAAAAGTCTGCGAATTATTTCCCGGCTATAGTGGAATCACTGAAGGTAGACGCGGCGCCTTTGCCGATACCGTTCAGGTAATGACTGTAGACGGGTGCTGTATGAAAAATAAAATCGAAAAGACCGCCGGACCGATCTGGGGCGTGGCAGCAGGATTGCTTCTCGCTGTCGCAGGATTGAGTCTCGGCATTTTCCCGAAGTCCCTGCACAGCTCGGGAAGCGCAAACGACTTCATGGCGTCCGGCGTGGCGATGCTGGGCATCTTCCTCGTCGTCTATTCCATGCACGAATTGCGCCGAAAGCGCATGCACTGAGCGTTCGCGCCGCCGTTCCGCGACAGTCGACTTGAGCCGGCCGACGGCTCACGCGTGCGCTCGCCGTCGGCGCGCTACGCCTTGCGGATTTCGTGGTTGTAGACGAGTTCGACGATTCGCTTCGTCGGAATACTCGCGCGCAATCCGTCGACGCTGTCGATCGGAAACCACTTGCATTTCTCGATCTCGTTGTTCGCTTGCGGCGTCTGGTCCGGGCCGACTTCCGCGAAGAACACGTGATGGACTTTCGCGAGCCCGGTGAATTGCATCGAGTACGTCAGATCCTGGCCGGTCATCCCGGTTTCTTCGCACAACTCGCGATGTGCGGCTTCGAGCGGCGTTTCCCCGCGCTTGATCGTGCCGCCGGGCAGCGCCCAGCGCGACGCCGCACGCGCGACGAGCAACACCTGCGCGTCGCGATAGCAGACGACGGTCGCGCGTTCCTTGACCGGGACGGCGCTCGCTTCGGGAGCGGTGTTGGGTGCGGGGGCTTGGGGCATGCAGTGATTCTAACCAGCACAAATCGATCGGCCAAGGTGGCCTGACCGGGTTTGACGATTGATCGCCTCGGATGCGCAGTCGACCACGGCGCATGCCGAACGCGTGAGATGGGGTGCAGATCGCGTTGCCTGCACGGCGCCCCGATGTCGTTCGGCACGACGCGCGATGGGCCCGACAGGCGCACGCGCGTCGCGCGGTTCGTCCGGTTACTTCTTTTCCGGCAGGAACCAGTTCATCACGAGCGCGCAGATGCCGCCCGTCGCCACACCCGATTCCAGCACGTTCTTGAGCGCGTGCGGCAGGCTGTTCAGAATGTCCGGCACCTGCGACACGCCGAGGCCGAGCGCCAGCGACACCGCGATGATCAGCAACGCGCGTCGGTCGAGCTGGACGCCCGCGAGGATGTTGATACCCGATGCGGCTACTGCGCCGAACATCACCATCGCCGCACCGCCGAGCACGGGTTCCGGCACGGCCTGCAGCACGCCGGCGACGACCGGGAACAGGCCGAGCACCACCAGCATCCCCGCGATCCAGATGCCGACGTAGCGGCTTGCGACACCGGTGATCTGGATCACGCCGTTGTTCTGCGCAAACACCGAGCTCGGGAACGTGTTGAACACGCCGGCCAGCAGCGAGTTCGCGCCGTTGACGAGCACGCCGCCCTTGATGCGTTGCATCCACACCGGGCCTTCGACCGGCTCGTTCGAGATCTTGCTGGTGGCCGTGACGTCGCCGATCGCCTCGAGCGACGTGACGAGGTAGATGATCAGCATCGGCACGAACAGCGACCACGAGAAGCCGATGCCGAAGTGCAGCGGCGTCGGCACCTGGAACAGCGCGGCCTGGTGCATGCCGGTGAAGTCGAGGCGGCCGAGGAAGGCGGCCGCGAGATAGCCGATCACGAGTGCGATGACGAGCGCGGTGCTGCGCACCCAGACGATCGGTACGCGGTTCAGCAGGATGATCGTGCCGAGCACGAGCCCCGACAGCGTCAGGTTTTCCGCGCTCGCGAACGTGCCCTTGGCCATCGCGCCATAGCCGCCGCCCATGCTGATGAGGCCGACCTTGATCAGCGTGAGGCCGATCAGCAGCACGACGATGCCGGTCACGAGCGGCGTGATCAGGCGCTTCACGAACGGCAGGATGCGCGACACGCCCATCTCGACGAACGACCCGGCGATCACGACGCCGAAGATCGCGGCCATCACGGTCTCGACCGGCGTGCCTTGCTTGACCATCAGGCTGCCGCCGGCGATCAGCGGGCCGACGAAGTTGAAGCTGGTGCCCTGGACGATCAGCAGGCCGGCGCCCAGCGGGCCGAAGCGCTTGCACTGGACGAAGGTGGCGATGCCGGAAATCACCAGCGACATCGACACGATCAGGGTCGTATCGCGGCTGGACACGCCGAGCGCCTGGCAGATCAGCAGGCCGGGCGTGACGATCGGCACGATGATCGCCAGCAGGTGCTGCAGCGCGGCGACGAAGGCAACCATCGGCGCCGGCCGGTCGTTCGGGCCGTAGACGAGGTCGCGGGCCGATGCTGCGGCGTCGGCGCCGTGGGAGGCAGGTTGGGCGGAGGAGGCGGGTTGCATGGCGAGCGGGCCGGACAAGGTGGAAAGTGCGGCATTTTAGCCGAAGGGCCCGCCGGCGCCGCCGGCGCGCGCCGCAATAGTGGGGATTCGTTGGATCGGGGAAAGGGGGCGGATCGGTGCCGGGCGATCAGCGGGTTTGCCGCGTCGCGACCGTAGCCGCCGTGGCGGTCGCGCTGAAACCGGGCAGTTCCGGAATCCGCTGTTCCATGAACTGCAGGAAGGTGCGGGTCCGGAGCGGCAGATACCGGCGCGACGCGTAAACGAGATGCAGCGCGTGCGCCGGCACCATGTCCCACTTCGGTAGCAGCCTGACGAGCTGTCCGGCGTCGATCAGGTCCTGGACGAGCCACGCCGGCGCGCTGCCGAGCGCGTGCCCGGCCAGGAAGCATTCCCGCAGCGCGATCGAGCTGTTCACGCGATACCGGCCGCGTACCGGAACGGCGACTGTCTCGTCGCCCCGTGCAAATGTCAGTTCGCTGCCGATGATGTCCGCGCGGGCGTAGCCGACATACGCGTGCTTCGTCAGATCTTCCGGGCGGCGGATCGTCGGCGTCCGCGCCACGTATGCGGGCGTGGCCACCAGCAGGCGCGGCGACGAAGCGATGTGGCGCGCGACGGCATCCGGCGGCAGCACCTGGCCGAGGCGAATCGCGACGTCGACGCCTTCCTCGACCAGATCGATCACGCGATCGGTCAGGTGCAGTTCGACATCGATCTCCGGCCACGCGGCGAGGAATTCGAGCACGAGCGCATTCAGCCTCAGCTCGCCCAGCCCGAGCGGCGCGTTGACCACCAGCTTGCCGACCGGGCGCAGCGTTTGTCCGCGCACGTCGGCCACCGCGCTTTCGTATTCGTCGAGTACGCGCTTGCAGCGGTCGTAGAACCGCCTGCCCTCGTCGGTCGGCGCGAGGCTCGTCGTCGAACGTTCGAGCAGGCGCACGCCCAGTTCCTGTTCGAATCTGGCGACGATCTTGCTGATCGTCGGCTGGCCGGTGTCTTCCTCGCGCGCGACCGCCGAGAAATTGCCCAGCTCGATCGCGCGGACGAACACGCGCATGGCACGCAGCGAATCCATCTTATTCCCTTATGGCATGAGCCCTATGCAAGTCTCCCATGTTCCGGCGAAATGGAGAATGACCTAACGTTCGTGGACCTTCACCCCCTGACGAGGAGTCGACATGAACGAGGTAACGCAATGTTCTGCGCTGGCGGGCGCGCACGTCGTGGTTTTCGGGGCGAGTTCGGGAATCGGACTCGCTGCCGCTGCCGTCGCGAAGGCCAAGGGCGCCAGCGTCACGCTGGTCGGCCGGACCCGCGCGAAGCTCGAGTCTGCCGCGCTGGCAATCGGCGGCGCGGGCATCGCGGTCGCCGATATCGCGGACCGGCACGCCGTGCAGGCCGTATTCGACACGTTGACGCGCGTCGATCACCTCGTCGTCACGGCCGGTCAATTCATTGCCGGGAAGCTGACCGAGACCGATCCCGACCAATTGCTCACCGCGCTGCACGAGCGCATCGCCGGGCCGGTGTATGCGATCCGGGCCGCGTTGCCGCTGATGCCCGCGACCGGCTCGATCGTGCTGACCGGCGGGCAGTTGTCGGATCGGCCGGCCGCGCACGGCACGTCCGTCATTGCCGCCGCCGTACGCGGCGTCGAGGCGCTGGCGCAGTCGCTCGCACTGGAGCTGAAACCGATTCGCGTCAATGTCGTCGCGCCGGGCTTCGTCGAAACGCCGCTTTACGATGGGTTCGGCCCGGAAGCGCGTGACGCGATTCTCACGGGCGCTGCAGCGGCGCTGCCCGGCGGTCGTGTCGGACGGGCGGACGAAGTCGGGGAGGCGATCGCGTTCCTGCTGGGCAACGGCTTCATGAACGGCGAAATCCTGCACATCGACGGCGGCGGCCGGCTGGTCTGAGCCGCGTGACGTCAGCCGGCGGTACGCGGTCCGGCGCGGCGTGCGGTTGCGCGCGGCGCGCGGGAATCCGGATACGCGCGCTGGCAGACGGCAATGACGGCATCGCGCAGGCGGCGATGCACGGGGTCGCCATGCATGCGCGGATGCCACAGCGCGGAAACGAGGATCGCCGGCAGGTGCACCGGGATCTCGAAACTGCGCAGCCCCAGGGCTTCCGTGAGTCCCGGCGAGAACGCGTTGCCGAGGCTCGAGCGCGGCACGAGCGCGATCAGGTCGGTGCTGGCGGCGACGCGCATCGCATCGGGATAGCCCGGCACGACGACGTGCACGGCGTGGCCCGGGCCGGCGCTGCCGGTCGCGTCGCCGGCCGGCCCGTCGAAATCGCCGAGTTGCGATGCGATCACGTGACGGCAGGCCGCATAGCGCGCCGGCGTGATCCTGGCCGATGCGAACAGCGGGTGCCCGGTGCGCGCCACCGCGACGTGCCAGTCGTGAAACAGCATGCGCGTGTGCAGCTCGGGCGCATCGTCGCCGCGTTTGCCGATTTCCAGGTCGATCGCCCCGTCGCGCAGCGCCTGCGGATCGCGGTCGGGTTTCGGGACGAAGCGGATGCGCACGTGTGGTGCGACTTCGCCGAGCGCGGTGACCACCGGACCCGACAGCATTTCCATGAACGACGCGGCCGCCCGGATGGTGAACGTGGCGGTGAGGGTGGCGATGTCGACGTCGGCCGTCGCCGGCCGGAGCACGGCGCGTGCGTCGAGCGCGATCGCATGCACGCGGTCGCGCAGCGCGGCGGCATGCGGTGTCGGCACGAGCTTGCGCCCGGCGCGCACGAGCAACTGATCGCCGGTGGAGAGCCGCAGCCGTGTGAGCGTGCGGCTCATCGCGGACGTGCTCAGGCCCAGCCGCCGCGCGGCGCCGGTCACGCTGCTTTCCGACAGCAGCGCGTCGAGCGCGGTGACGAGGTTCAGGTCGAGGTCTTCCATGCGGACAGGATACGCTTTTGCGTGAATGACAGGGCGTTCGGTGCAACTGTCGGTTGCATCCGGTGCGTCTGGCGCCTGTCGTGGTGCGCGCCTATAGTGGCCGCATGACGAAACCAGACCAAGGCGGAAACCATGCAATCGACTGAATCGAATCGACACGTCCCCACGCTCCTGCTCGTCGCGGCCTCGCGCGGCCTGGGGCTCGCGATGGCGGAGGGTTTCCTGAACCAGGGCTGGAACGTGACGGGTACCGTGCGCGAAGGATCGGGGCGCACGAAGCTGCACGACCTGGCCGACCGGTTCGACGGCCGGCTCGATATCGAGATGCTCGATATCTGCGAGCCCGCGCAACTGGCCGTGCTGCGCGAGCGCCTGTCGGGCAGGCGCTTCGACATGCTGTTCGTGAACGCGGGGACGACCAACGATCCGAACGAGACGATCGGCGCAGTGGCGACCGACGAATTCGTGCGCGTGATGATCACGAATGCACTGGCGCCGATGCGCGTGATCGAGACACTGCAGGATCTCGTGACCGCGGAAGGCCTGATCGGCGCCATGTCGTCGGGGCAGGGCAGCGTTGCGAACAACGTCAGCGGGATGCGCGAGGTGTATCGCGGCAGCAAGGCGGCGCTGAACCAGTTCATGCGCAGCTTCGCGGCGCGTCAGGCCGATCCGCGTCGTGCGATGGCATTGATGGCGCCCGGCTGGGTCCGCACCGAACTTGGCGGGCCCGATGCGCGCCTGACCATCGAAGAGAGCGTGCCGGGCCTCGTCGACGTGCTGCTCGCGAAGCGGGCGCGGCCCGGGCTCGAATACCTCGACTACCTGGGGCGGACCGTGCCGTGGTAAACGCGCGGTTCGCGGTGCATTGCCCGCGTGCGAACGCCGTTGCGGGCGCAACGATTGCGCGACACGATGATGCGCCGCTCGCTGCAACGCACAACCGACCGCGCTTGACACAGGCGCGCTGCCCGCCGTAAATTGCGCTGGCAGATCTAGATAAGAGACTATCTGTAAGATGGTCTCTCCATGCGTCGATCGCATCTGCAATGTCGAGCCTCTTACAGAAAAAATATACGGAGGCCGATTGTGCAAACGATCGCAGTCAAGCTTCATGGCATTGAAGACGTCATCTCCTTTCTCGACGCGCGCCCCGGTATCACGGGCAGGGCGGGGCTCGTCTGGTGGCTGTCGCTCGGCGGGCTGTTTCTCGACGCATTTTCCAACTCGGCACTGAGCGCCGGCCTTGGGCCGATGACACACGAATTGAATCTGTCGGCCGCGCAGGTCGCATGGATGACGTCGTTCGCATCGTGGGTCGCGATCGCGTTCAACCCGATCGGCGGCTGGATGGCCGACCGGTGGGGCCGTGTGCGGCCGCTGATCGCCGCGAAGCTGCTGTCGGTGATCGGTGCACTGCTGGTGGTGTTCGCACCGGATTTCAACGCGATTCTCGCGGGCCGCTTCTTCGTCGGGATGGCGTACGGAATCGACTTCGCGATCGCGATGGCGATGCTCGCGGAGTTCACGCCGGGCCGCCTGAAGAGCCGGCTCAATACCTGGCAGGGCATGTGGTACACGGCCGTCTGCCTGAACCTGCTGCTCGCGCTGCTGTTTCATGCGTGGCAGGTCGGCGATTCGATCTGGCGCTACTCGGTGGCGGCCACCGCGGTATTCGGCGTCGCGATCCTCGCGCTGCAATGCGCGTACCTCGTCGAAAGCCCGATCTGGCTCGCACGCAAGGCGCGGCTCGACGATGCGGCGCGCGCGATGACACGCATCTACGGGCAGGGATTCATCGCCGCGCCTGCGCATGAACGCACGCCGGTCGTCAATCCGGCCACGCGCGGCCTCGCGAACGTGCTGCTGATCTTCCGCGGCGTCTACCTGCCGCGCACGATCCTGGCCGCGACCGTGCAGATCGGCCAGTCGATCGAATACTTCGCGATCGGCTGGTATCTGCCGCTGATCAGCGCCGCGCTGTTCGGCAAGGATTTCGTCTACGCGACGCTCGGCGCGCTCGTGTTCAACCTGTTCGGGATCGTTGGCGGCTTCTCGTCGTCGGCGGTCGGCCGCCGTGCCGGCCTGCGTCGTGCGTCGGCATTCGGCTTCGCGGCGGTCTGCGCGATGCTGGTTGCGCTCGGGCTGTTTCATGCGCGCATGCCGCTGTGGCTGTCGGTGGTCGTGCCGTCGCTGTTCATCCTGTTCCACTCGGCCGGCCCCGGCGCGAACGGCAAGAGCCTGTCGTCGCTGTCGTTTCGCGGCGAGCTGCGGGCGGGCGCGAACGGCATCGTCGGCGCGCTCGGGTCGATCGGCGCGGCGCTCGGCCTGCTGGTCTTTCCGCTGTTTCGTGCGCGCTACGGCCTCGAGCACACGTTCCTGATTCTCGCGATCGTGCCGTGCGTGGCCAGCGCGATCTGCTTCGCGATCCGCTGGGATCCAACCCGCACGACGATCAATCCCGACAACGAACCCGACGCGCCGCACTTCGGCGAAGACGCGCGCACCGCGTCGGCCTTCCTGAAACCCGCCATCGAGAAAACGCAGCGATGACCGAAACCCGAAACGCCATTCTCGCGATCGACGAAGGCACGTCCGGCACGCGCGCCGCGCTCGTCGACGCGAGCGGACACGTGTCGTGCCTGGAATACCTGCCGCTGTCGGTCGACAGCCCGCGGCCCGGCGTCGTCGAACAGGACGCGAACGCGATCCTCGACAAGACGCTCGCGGTCTGCCGCGCGACGCTTGCCCATGCGCATGAGCAGGGTGTGCGCATCGTCGCGCTGGCGCTCGCGACGCAGCGTGCGACCGCCGTGCTGTGGGACACGCGGACCGGGCGCGCGCTCGTGCCCGCGATGGTCTGGCAGGACACGCGTCATGCCGACGAGCTCGACCGTCTCGCGGCCGACTGGGACCGCGTGCTGGTGCCGCAGGTCGGGCGGCCGGCGGGCGTGCGCTCGCCGTATCTGTGGGCCGTGCACCAGTTGCGCACGTCGCAGGCGGCGGCCGACGCGCAGCGCGCCGGCTGTCTCGCGTTCGGCACGATCGATACGTGGCTGCTGTGGCATCTGTCCGATGCGCGCGCGTGCGTGACGACGCCGACCAACGCAACTTCCGCGAGTGCGTACCGGCTCGGCGAACACCGCTACTTCGACCCGTGGCTCGATGCGCTCGGCTTTCCGCGCGAGCTGCTGCCCGCGCTGCGCGAGGATGCCGACGCGTTCGGCCGCACGCGCGAGGACGTGCTCGGCATCGACGTGCCGATTCTCGCGTGCGCGGGCGACCAGTTCGCGGGGGCGGTCGGCCTCGGCTGCGTCGAGCGCGGGCAGGCGATGTGCGTGCACGGCACCGGCAGCTTCGTCGACCTGCTGACGGGTACGGCGCGCCCGGACGCCGGATCGCATGCGCAACCCGGTCACGCGCACGACGGCACGCTCGCGATGACTGCACGGCGGCACGGCGGCGTGTCGCATTACTCGCTCGAAACCTTTGTCGCGACGACCGGATCGGCCTTGCGCTGGGTCTGCGAAAAGCTGCGCTGGTTCGACGATCCCGCGCAGATCAGCGCGCTGGCGGGCACCGTGCAGTCGGCGCGCGGGGTGACGTTCGTGCCGGCGCTCACGGGCCTGCGCGTGCCGCGGATGGAGCCGAACGCGCGTGCGTTGCTGTCGGGCATCTCGATCGCGACGACACAGGCGGAGGTCGCCTATGCGGTGCTCGAAGGCATCGCGCATTCGGTTGCATCGTGCATGGAAGCCAACCAGGCGGTCGCGCGGGCCGACGTGTCCGAGCTGATCGTCGGCGGCGGCCTCGCGGGCAGCGACACGCTGCTGCAGATCCAGGCCGACGTGAGCGGCGTGCCGGTGCGCCGGATGCGCGAAGGCGACCGCGCGAGCCTGCGTGGCGCGGCATTCCTCGCGGGTGCATCGGGGTTGCTGTGGGATTCGCTCGACGCGGCCCGCGCGACGCTCGTCACCGACGCCGTGTTCGAACCCTCGATCGATGCGGACAGCCGGCAGCGCCGGCGCGCGGCCTGGCACGCGCGGATCGCGTCCGAGCTCGCGCACGCGGCCGATTTTGCTCATGCGTAAGCACGGAGAACGACCAGCATGATGTTTTTGCCATCCAGAAAACCCCGGACGGACCGGGCCGGCATGACGGGCACGGAACCGTTGCGCGTGAACCGCGACGAGCATCTGGCACGACTCGAGACCGATACGTTCGACGTGCTGATCGTCGGCGGTGGCGTGACGGGTGCGTACGCGGCGTTCGATGCGAGCCTGCGCGGGCTGCGCGTCGCACTCGTCGAGAAGAGCGACTTCGCGTCGGGCACGTCGTCGAAATCGTCGAAGATGGTGCACGGCGGGCTGCGCTACATCGAGCAGGGCAATCTCGGGCTCGTGCGTCATTCGCTGCTCGAGCGGCAGCGGCTGCGGCGCAACGCGCGCCATCTCGTGCAGCGGCTGCCGTTCCTGTTTCCGGTGATGGAGCGCGAAGGCGTGTTCGACCGGCGCCTGGCGAAGGCCTTCGAAAGCCTGCTGTGGACCTACGACATCGCCGGCGGCTGGCGCGAGGGCATCCTGCACCAGAAGCTGACCAAGGCCGAGGTGCTGTCCCATTGCCCGACCTTCAACGAAACCCACCTGACGGGCGGCTTCCTGTACTTCGACGCGCGAGTCGACGATGCGCGCCTGACGCTGAACCTGGTGCGCACGGCCGCGTTTCATGGCGCGGCGGTCGCAAACCACGCGCGCGTGGTCGAGCTGACGCGCGACGGCCACGGCAAGGTCGACGGCGCGATCGTGCATGCCGACGGCCGCGAACGGCGCGTGCGGGCGCGGGTGGTCGTGATGGCGACCGGCGTCTGGCTGCGCGACTGGACCGGCGCGCGCAAGGGCGATGCGCCCGCGTTGCAGGTGCGGCCCGCGAAGGGCGTGCATGTCGCGATCCCGTGGCTGAAGATCCGCAACGACTGCACGGTGACGATCCCCGTGCCGGGCCGCAACCGCCGCGCGACGATCACGCGCTGGGGCAACGTGTCGTATCTCGGCACGACCGACGAGGACTACGACGGCGATCTCGACGACGTGCACTGCACGCGGCAGGAACTCGATTTCCTGCTGGACGGCGCGCGTTCCGCGCTGAAGACCGACCTGAGCGCGGACGACGTGGTCGGCAGCATCGCCGGATGCCGGCCGCTCGTCGGGCCGCCGGGCGGCAAGACGATCGAGATGAAGCGCAATCACGAGATTCACGTCGCGCCCGACGGGCTCGTGACGATCGTCGGCGGCAAGCTGACGACGTCGCGGCACATGGCCGAGCAGACGATCGATACGGTCGGCAAGCTGCTCGGCCGCCGCGCACGCTGCCGCACGAAATCGGCCTACCTGCTCGGCGCGGCCGGCTACGACCCGCAGGCGATCGTCGCATCGGGCGGGCTTGCCGCGCATCTCGGCGAACGCTACGGCACCGAGGCGCGCTTCGTCGGCGATCTCGCCGATGCGGCGCCGTCGCTGCTCGCGCCGATCGTCGAAGGGCTGCCGTACAGCGAAGCGGAAGTGCTCTATGCGGTGCGTCACGAATTCGCGCGCAGCGTCGACGACGTGCTGTCGCGCCGCACCCGCGCGCGGCTGATGGCGCGCGATGCGTCGGCACGCGCGGCGCCGCGCGTCGGCGCGATCCTTCAGGCGGAGCTCGGCTTGTCCGATGCGGCCGTCGCCAGCCAGGTGCGCGACTACGTCGCCGCCATCGCACTCGAAAAAGCCATCCTCATGGGAGAACACGGATGATCAGCAAGGAAGCCATCAAGCGCGGCTACAACCGCGGTAACTACGTCGTCGGCGCGCATACGCCGCCGCCATACTCGCTGAACCTGGCGGCCGGCGGCGCGCCTGTCGAGGCCGGCATGCAGCGCGCGCCGGTCGCGGTATCGCCGCAGCAGGTCGACGCACTGCGCGCGGTGGCCGACGAGGTGCTCGCGCAGCCGGCCGACGTCGTCGCGTGGACCCGCGACTGGTGGGCCGCGTCGATGGTCGCGGAAACGGGCGGCCGGCCGGCGACGCCGCATGCGGTCGTCGTGCGCGTGTCGACGGTCGAGCAGGTGCAGGCCGTGATGCGCATCGCGCACGCGGCGACGATTCCGGTGACGGCGTCCGCCGGCCGCAGCAACGTGACGGGCGCGGCGCTGCCGGTGCGCGGCGGCATCGTGCTCGACGTGTGCGGGCTGAACCGGCTGATCGGTGTCGACACCGAGAGCCAGATCGTCGACGTCGAAGCCGGGATGTTCGGCGACGTGTTCGAGGACACGCTGCAACGCGAACACGGGCTGACGATGGGGCACTGGCCGTCATCGTTCGGGATCAGCACGGTGGGCGGCTGGATTGCATGCCGCGGCGCGGGGCAACTGTCGACGCGCTACGGCAAGATCGAGGACATGGTGTTCGGGATGGACGTGGTGCTTGCGGACGGCAGCCTCGTCACGCTCGGCGGCTATTCGCGCGCGGCGGTCGGCCCGGATCTGCAGCAACTGTTCATCGGCAGCGAAGGGACGCTCGGCATCATCGTGCGTGCGCGCCTGAAGCTGCATCGGCTGCCCGATTACGGCCGCGCGATCGCGTACGGCTTCGACACGTTCGCGGCCGGCCTCGACGCGTGCCGCGAGATCCTGCAACGCGGTGCGAACCCGGCGGCACTGCGGCTCTACGACGCGCTCGAGAGCGGCGTGCAGTTCGGCCTGCCCGACACGAACGTGCTGCTGATCGCCGACGAAGGCGCGCGCGAGATGGTCGACGCCGTGATGGCGATCGGCGCACGCGTCGGCGAGGAAAGCGGGCGCAAGCTCGACGGCGACGCGATCTTCGAGAAGTGGCTCGACACACGCTACCTGACCGGCAAGAGCGCGGAAGGCTTCAAGCGCAGCCCGGGCTTCGTGGCCGACACGCTGGAGATGTGCGGCCGCTGGCGCGATCTCGCGGCGATCTATCGCGACGTGGTGGCCGCGCTGCAGGCGGTGCCGGGCACGCTGGCCGGATCCGCGCACCAGTCGCATGCATACGCGGACGGCGCGTGCCTGTATTTCTCGCTGCGCGGCGACGTCGCGGTGGCCGAGCGGGCCGCGTGGTACCGCGCCGCATGGGACGCGGCAAACGCGGTGCTGATCCAATACAATGCAGCGTTGAGTCATCACCACGGCGTCGGGCTGCTGCGTTCGCCGTACCTGCGCGATTCGCTGGGCACGGCGTTCCCGGTGCTGCAGACGGTGAAGCGCGCGCTCGATCCGAAACACATCCTCAACCCCGGCAAGCTCGGTCTCGGCGACGAGACCGGCCCGCACGTCGACCGGTAAACGTCATGGACAAGTCGCTGGGCGCGCGTCTCGCCCGTCATCCCGTCATCGCCACGTTGTATGGCGTCGAGCAGGCCGACAGCTTCATCGACAGCGAGGCCGAGGTCGGCATCGTCGCGAACGTCGACCTGCGCCGGCTGCAGGCGGTGGTCGCGGCGCTCGCCCGGGCCGGCAAGTTCGTGATCGTCAACATCGATAGTTGCGACGGGCTGTCGCAGGACAAGGGCGGCGTCGAATATCTGGCCGATATCGGCGTCGCGAGCCTGGTGTCGACGCGCGTCGCGACGATCCAGCGTGCGAACCGCGCCGGGCTGATCACGATGCAGAAGGTGTTCGTGACCGACCGCTCGACGTGGCCGCGCAGCGTGAAGGCGATCGAGCAGAGCGATCCGAACCTGGTGCAGCTGATGCCGGCGCCGATGCTCGCGCACCTGAGCGAAGCCGACCGGCAGGCGCTGCCGCCGATCGTCGCGTCGGGCTTCGTCGGCAACGCGGACGACGTGCGCAGCGCGAGGCGGCACGGGGCGGTCGCGGTGTCGACGAGCGACAGCGCGTGGTGGAATTTCGACCCGTCGGCGTGACGGGCCTCTGTCGAACACGGAGCGCAGCATGAACGAACCTTACCTGCAGGTGATCGCGCATTACTTCGCGAAGCCCGGCAACGGCGACCGCGTGGTCGAACTGCTCGCGGAACTCGCGCCGGCCACGCGCGCCGAGCCGAAGAACCTCGACTACGCGTATTTCCGGTCGCCGGAGCACCCCGACCACATCGTGATCCTCGAGCGCTACCGCGACGCGGACGGCCTCGACGCGCATCGGGAAACGCCGCATTTCCAGCGGATCGGGATCGGGGCCATCATTCCGTTGCTCGATCGCCGCGACGTGTCGCGCTACATGGTGCAGCCGGACACCGGCACGGCGACGCCACCGGGAGGCACCCGATGAACCCGTTTCAATTCCGTACCGTTCCGACGCAGATCGTCGAATTTGGCGCCGCGCGCCGGCTCGGCCCGCTGTTGCGCGAACGCTTTCCGGCGCTCGCGCGGCTGTGCGTCGTCACCGATGCGTTCCTGCATCGCAGCGGCGTGCTCGCGCCCGCGCTGGAGAGCCTCGCCGCGCACGGCTGGCAGGTGACGGTGATCGACGACGTGATCGCCGACCCGCCCGAGCACGTGGTGCTCGAGGCGACCGAACGGGCCGTCGCGGCCGATGCCGAGATCGTGCTTGGCCTGGGCGGCGGGTCGTCGATGGACGTCGCGAAGCTGATCGCGGTGCTCGCGCCGCGGCAGCAGGCGCTGGCCGACATGTATGGCGTCGACAAGGTCGCGAGCGCGCGGCTGCCGCTCGTGCAGATGCCGACGACGGCCGGCACGGGCTCCGAGGTCACGGCCGTGTCGATCGTCACGGTCGGCGAGGCGCGCAAGATGGGCGTCGTGTCGCCGCACCTGTTCGCGGACGTCGCGATTCTCGACGCCGAACTCACGCTCGGCCTGCCGCGCGCGGCAACCGCCGCGACGGGCATCGACGCGATGGTGCACGCGATCGAGGCCTATACGTCCGCGCGGCTGAAGAATCCGGTGTCGGACATGCTCGCGACGCACGCGCTCACGCTGCTGTCTCGCAACCTGCTGGCAGCGTGCGACGACGGCCAGAACCGGCACGCGCGCGAAGCGATGCTGGTGGGCGCGATGTTCGCGGGGCAGGCGTTCGCGAATGCGCCGGTCGCGGCCGTGCATGCGCTGGCCTATCCGGTCGGCGGCATTTTCCACGTGCCGCACGGGTTGTCGAACGCGCTGGTGCTGCCGCACGTGCTGCGCTTCAATGCGCCGGCGGCCGCGCCGCTGTATGCGGAACTCGCGGCGATCGTCGCGCCGTCGGCGACGGGCAGCGACGAAGCGCGCACGCACGTGCTGATCGCCGAAATCGACCGGCTGATCGTCGCGACGGGTATTCCGCGCACGCTGCGCGAAGTCGGCATCGGCGAGAGCGACCTGCCGCGCATGGCGTCGGATGCGATGCTGCAGACGCGCCTGCTCGTGAACAATCCGCGCGAGGTGGCGGAGGCTGACGCGCTGGCGATTTACCGGCAGGCGTGGTGATGCGGCCGGTGCGCATGGCGCCGCCCGTCACGATTCACGAGGCGCGGGCGGCCTGCCGCGCGGGCCGTGCCGCAACGCACGCGCATGCCAGCGCGACGGCCACGAGCGCGCACCCGGCCCACGGCGTGACGAGCAGGGCATCGCGCCCGACGAGCACGCCGCCGAGCGCCGACCCGAGCGCGACGCCCGCATGCATGGCCGACACGTTGATGCCGACGCTCGCATCGGCCAGCGACGGCGCGGTATGGATCAGGTAGTTCTGCACGATCGGCGAGATCGACCAGCTGATGCCACCCCACAGCATCATCGCGGGCACGAACGCGAGCGGCGATGCACCGGCCGCCGGCAGCATCGCCATCGCGACGAGAAACACGGCCGGGCATGCGCACAGCGCGCGTGACGCGCCGAGCCGGTCCGAGAAGAGTCCGCCGAGCCACGCGCCGGTCACGCCGGCGATCCCGAACGCCACGTACAACCCTTCGAGTGCGGCCGCACCGGGCGACAGCACGGCCTGCAGATACGGCGTGAGATACGCAAACAGCGTGAAATGCCCGCCGATCATCGCGATCGAGACGAGTTGCGCAGCCAGCAGGCGCGGCCGTGACAGTACCGCGCGATACGACGGCACGCCGGGCGCGCCGGCCGCGGCAGGCGCCATGCGCGGCAGCCGGCGGGCGAGCCGGATGCCGAGCGGCAGCGCGGGCACGGCGATCGACACGAACACTGCGCGCCAGCCGGCCCATTCGGCAATGCGCATCCCGATCGGTACGCCGAGCACGAGCGATGCGCTGATCCCCATGAATACGATGCCGATCGCGCGGCCGCGTTGCGACGCCGGCGCGAGTTCGGCCGCGAACCGCGTCGCGACGAGGATCAGCGTCGCGCAACTCGCAGCCATCAGCACGCGCGCGGCGAACAGGCTCGCATAGCCGGGGCTCGCGGCAGCAAACAGGTTCGCGGCCGCGAATGTGCCGAGGGCCGCGAACAGTGCGGTGCGCCGTTCGACGCGCGCGACGCAGCCGGCTGCCACGAGCGCGGCCAGTGCGAATACGGCGGAGAAAATCGTGGTGAGCTGGCCGGCGGCCGCAATCGACACGTGAAGGCCGGCAGAGATCGCCGGCAGGATGCCGACGCAGATGTTTTCGGCGACGCCGGCCAGGAATACGGCGGCGGCCAGCAGGTACACGCGAACGTCCATCGCAAACCCCTCCTGTACGGTCGACGCGACAGCGCCGGGCAGGGGCGGGGCCGCATCGGATCGAATCGACGGATGGGTTTCGAGGCGAGGCTTCGGTTATCCCGGAAAGGAGGACGGTAGCGCACGCCGGGGGCGCATGCAAGTGCCGCTCTCGTGTACGTTGTCGCGACGCAATCGCGGCCGCGCCGGTGCGATTTGCGCCGCCTGCGGCCACGCGCATCCGGTCCCCGTTCCCGCGCCCGCTCGTGCGATGGGCGGCGGTCTCGAAGAAGGGCCGTGAGCGGCGCGCGGCCGCTGGGCCGCCCTACGCGCGCGACGCGTCGGCGCCGGCCGCGACCACGTAGGCCGATGCCTGCTTCGTGCCGTCCGGCTTCGTCTCCAGGTACACGCCCTGGATTTCCGGCTCGAAGCCCGGCAGCGCGTTGATCCCGGCTTCCAGCGCACGGAAGTAATCGAGCGCCGGGCCGCCCCACGCTTCGCCGGGCACCACGCAGAAGATGCCGGGCGGATAGGGCAGCGCGCCCTCGGTCGCGATCCGGCCTTCGATGCGGTCGAGCGTGACGAGCTCGACGTTGTTGCGGATCAGCTCGGCGTTCGCGGCCTGCGGCTGCATCGCCTGCTTCGGGAACTGCGCGCGCCGGAACATCTGCTTCTGCAGGTGCTTCATGTCGTGGCTGCGGTAGAAGTCGTGCATGCGCTGGCACAGCTGTCGCAAGCGCATGGTGCCGTACAGCTCCGGATAGGCTTCGCACAGCGACGGAATCGCTTCGCGCAGCGGTGTGTCCTGGTCGAGATGGCGCTCGAACTGCGCGAGGTGCGCAACCAGATGCTGCAGTTTGCCGAAGCTCTCCGACGGCGTGAGCAGGAACAGGATCGTGTACAGGTCGGCCTTCTCGGGCACGACGCCGTGCTCGCGCAGGTAGCGCGCGAGGATCGGCGCCGGCGCGCCGAACGATGCGTACTCGTGCGTGTCGGGATCGATGCCGGGCGTCGTCAGCAGCAGCTTGCACGGATCGACGAAGTACTGGTCGTCCGCATAGCCTTCGAAGCCGTGCCACGTGTCGGCCGGGTGAAAGCGGAAGAAGCGCAGGTCGTCGACGATCTGCTCGGTCGGGTAGTCGGCCCACGGGCGGCCGTCGACCTGTTGCGGAACGAACGGGCGGATCTGGCGGCAGGTCTTCATCAGCAGCTTGCGCGCGTCGACACCGTGCGCGACGCAGTCGCGCCACAGGCGCTTGCCGGCCGGGCCCGCATGCATCTGCGCGTTCACGTCGAGCGCCGCGAACATCGGGTAGAACGGGCTCGTCGACGCATGGATCATGTACGCGTTGTTGAAGCGGCGGTGGTCGCAGAAGCGCTTCTGGCCTTCGATGTGGCTGTCCTTCTTGTGGATCTGCGACGTCTGCGAGAAGCCGGCCTGCTGCTTGTGCACCGACTGCGTGACGAAGATGCCGGGATCGTCGGGGCCGAGCGTCAGCATCAGCGGCGAGCAGTCCTGCATCATCGGGATGAACTGCTCGTAGCCGACCCACGCCGAATCGAACAGGATGTAGTCGCACAGATGCCCGATCCGGTCGACGATTTCGCGCGCGTTGTAGATCGTGCCGTCGTAGGTGCCGAGCTGGATCACGGCGAGCCGGAACGGGCGCGGCAGGTCGGCGCGCTCGGGCGCGACGTCGCGGATCGCGTCGCGAATGCGCGCTTCGCCGAGCGCCGCGCTGTCGACGCCGCCGATGAGGCCCCACGCGTTGCGCGCGGTTTCGAGGTAGACGGGCCGCGCGCCGGACAGCACGAGCGCGCCGAGGTGGACCGACTTGTGGTTGTTGCGGTCGAACAGCACGAGATCGCCGGGCGCGAGCAGCGCGCTGGTGACGACCTTGTTCGAGGTCGACGTGCCGTTCAGCACGAAGTAGGTCTTGTCCGCGTTGTAGATGCGCGCGGCGTTGCGCTGCGCTTCCAGCGCGGGCCCTTCGTGAATCAGCAGGTCGCCGAGCCGGACGTCCGCGTTGCAGAGGTCCGCCCGAAAGATCGTCTCGCCGAAGAAGTCGAAGAACATCCGGCCGAGCGGGTGATTCGAGAAGAACTGGCCGCCCTGGTGGCCCGGGCAGTCGAACTCGACGTAGCCGCGCTGCACGTATTCGCGCATGACCTTGAAGAACGGCGGCAGCAGATTCTCGCTGTAGATGTCGGCGGCGGCGGAAATCTGCCGGCCGTAATAGTGGCGCCCGCCGTGCCGGAGCTGGATCACGCCGCTCGCGCTCGGCAGGATCGACGGCGGCACTTCCTGGTCGGGCTCGACCGCGACGAAGAACGGAATCGCGAACCCGGTTTTTTCGACGGCTTTCAGCACTTTCTGCGCCGAATCGATTCCGACCACGATTGCCGCGATATTCGTGAAATCGGTCTGGAATACGTCGACCTGTTCGTGCGTGGTGAGGAAGGCGCCAATCAGCGCCGGCTCGACTGCGATTTTCAACAGACTCACGCGAACTCTCCCGTAAATGTGCGGAAGCGGGAGCGCGATTCGCGCCGGCGCGTCGTCCTGATCCGACATGCGCCGCAGCCGATTGAAACGCTCCCGCGAATGCTGAATGCCGAATGCGCGCGGCTCGATATAGCCTTGCGCGGTGCGGCACAGCCGCGATCGGACCATGCCCGGCGCAGCCGATCGTAGCAACAATAGGCCGCGAATTCAATCGACCGGAATCGATAATGTCATTGCAGGATGAGAATGATCAAATAATCGGGAATTGACATGC
The DNA here is from genome assembly GCF_902499125.1 of Burkholderia arboris. Lineage (GTDB taxonomy): Bacteria > Pseudomonadota > Gammaproteobacteria > Burkholderiales > Burkholderiaceae > Burkholderia > Burkholderia arboris. Next base: position 28,041 of record NZ_CABVPX010000010.1, on the reverse strand, counting down.
TGCGGTGCACATAAAAATGATCCAATTATGAAATCCGATTTGAAAGGCGCCGATGGTTTCAACGAATCGTCAGCTTTTCATCGAAAAGCATCTATGGCATAGTCGGCTCCGAATTGGATGGCGAATCAAGCCGGAATTGCGAGCGTCTCATGCCGCTGCCCGTGACCTGCTGTCCGCGTGCTCGTGAGACGAACAATACCAATCGAAGCAACGCAACAGCGAGGGCAACAACATGAATACTTCTGTCGGTGGCATTCGTCGTCTCGGCATGCGTGCACTGCTGGTCGACGATGAAATCACGCAGGAAACCGCCACCGGGCGCGCGGTCCGCACGCTGAGTGCGGAGCTCGTGCAGCGCGGTATCGACGTGCTCACGGCGACGTCCGCCGACGATGCAATCGTGCTGATCCGCTCCGACCCGTCGATCCAGTGCGTGCTGCTCGACTGGGATCTCGGCGTGGACGGCCACGGGCCGTCCGAGGCCGTGGTCGATGCGATCCGGCATCGCAACGCGAACGTGCCGATCTTCCTGCTGGCCGACCGCAGCGTCGCGTCGACGGTGCCGTCGGCGGTGATGGGTAAGGTCGACGATTTCGTGTGGCTGCTCGAAGATACCGCCGACTTCATCGGCGGGCGCATCCACGCGGCGATCGAGCGCTATCGCTCGACCGTGCTGCCGCCGATGTTCGGCGCGCTCGCGAAGTTCTCCCGCGTCTACGAATACTCGTGGCATACGCCCGGCCACACGGGCGGCACCGGCTTCCTGAAATCGCCGGTCGGCCGCGCATTCTTCGAATACTTCGGCGAAGCGCTGTTCCGCTCGGACCTGTCGATCTCGGTTGGCGAACTCGGCTCGCTGCTCGACCACTCGGGCCCGATCGGCGAAAGCGAACGCTATGCGGCGCGCGTGTTCGGCGCGCATCGCACGTATCACGTGACGAACGGCTCGTCGACGTCGAACCGCATCATCCTGATGGCGAGCGTGAGCCGCGACCAGATCGCGCTGTGCGACCGCAACTGTCACAAGTCGGCCGAACATGCGATGACGATGTCGGGTGCGATTCCGACCTACCTCGTGCCGACGCGCAATCGCTACGGGATCATCGGGCCGATCGCCTCAGAGCGCCTCACGCAGACGGCGATTCGCGAGGCGATCTCGTCGAACCCGCTCGCGGCCGGGCTGGCCGATCGCCAGCCGAAGCACGCGATCATCACGAACTCGACGTACGACGGCCTTTGCTACAACGTCACGCGCGTGGAAGAACTGCTCGGCGCGAGCGTCGATCGCCTGCACTTCGACGAAGCGTGGTATGGCTACGCGCGTTTCAACCCGATCTACCGCGACCGCCATGCGATGCACGGCGACCCGCGCGACCATCGCGCGGACCGCCCCACGGTGTTCGCGACGCAGTCGACGCACAAGCTGCTGACCGCGCTGTCGCAGGCGTCGTACATCCACGTGCGCGACGGCCGCAGCCCGATTCCGCATGCCCAGTTCAACGAAACGTTCATGATGCATGCATCGACGTCGCCGAACTACGCGATCATCGCGTCGAACGACGTGGCCGCGGCGATGATGGACGGCCCCGGCGGCGCCGCGCTGACACACGAGTCGATCGAAGAGGCCGTCGCGTTCCGCCAGATGATCGCGCGGATGAACGGCGAATTCGGCGCGAAGGGCGACTGGTTCTTCGAATGCTGGCAGCCCGACACCGTGCTCGAGGCGCGCACGGGCCGCACGCTGCCGTTCCACGATGCGCCGCCCGAACTGCTCGCGAGCGACCCGGCGTGCTGGGTGCTGCGCCCCGGCGCGCAATGGCACGGCTTCGGCAACATCGAGGACGGCTACTGCATGCTCGACCCGATCAAGGTGTCGATCGTCACGCCGGGCGTCGCACCGGCCGGCGGCCTGATGCCGGTCGGCATCCCGGCGAGCGTCGTCACCGCGTATCTCGACGCGCGCGGGATCGTCGTCGAGAAGACGACCGATTTCACGATCCTGTTCCTGTTCTCGATCGGCATCACGAAGGGCAAGTGGGGCTCGCTCGTCAGCGCGCTGTGCGACTTCAAGCGCGACTACGACGCGAACCTGCCGCTCGACATGGCGATTCCGTCGCTCGCGAAGGAGCATGGCTCGCGCTATGCGGGCATGGGGCTGAAGGACCTGGCCGACACGATGTTCGCGGCGATGGAGCAGCTCGGCACGACGCGGCTGATGTCGGAGGCGTTCTCGATCCTGCCGACGCCGGAGATGAGCCCGGTGCGCGCGTACGAGCATCTCGTGCAGGGCCGCGTCGAGCAGGTCGCGCTCGACGAGCTGGCCGGGCGCACGGTCGCCACCGGCGTCGTGCCGTATCCGCCGGGCATTCCGCTCTTGATGCCGGGCGAGAACGCGGGGCCGGCCGGCGGCCCGGTGCTCGGCTACCTGAAGGCGCTCGAAGCATACGACCGGCGCTTTCCGGGCTTTGCGCACGACACGCACGGCGTGGAAGTCGAGGACGGCACGTACCGCGTGTACTGCCTGACGGCGTGAGCGTCTGAGCGGACGAACGAGCGAATGGCCGCCTGGCGGCCTCACATCGAAGGATCGACACCATGGAAAACGCAGCGCGCATGACCGACGCGGCCCCGGCGGCCGCGCCGAAGAACCGGATGAACGTCTGGCAGCTGACCATCCTCACGGCGGTCAACATGATGGGCTCCGGCATCATCCTGCTGCCGTCGAAGCTCGCACAGGTCGGCACGATCTCGTTGCTGTCGTGGATCGTCACGGCCGGCGGCTCGCTCGCGCTGGCCTATGCGTTCGCGCGCTGCGGGATGCTGAGCCGCAAGCCGGGCGGGATGGGCGGCTACGCGGAATACGCGTTCGGCAAGGCCGGCAACTACATGGCGAACTATACGTACGGGCTGTCGCTCGTGATCGCCAACGTTGCGATCGGCGTCACGGCGGTCGGCTACGGCACCGTGCTGTTCGACGCGACGCTGTCGCCGCTGCAGACGGGCCTGTGGACGATCTTCCTGCTCGTGCTGACGACGGTCGCGAACTTCGGCGGCTCGCGCATCACCGGCCGGATCGGTGCGGTGACGGTGTGGGGCGTGATCATCCCGGTCGTCGTGGTGTCGCTGATCGGCTGGTTCTGGTTCAGCGGCGCCACCTGGGGCGCCGCATGGAACCCGAACAACATGCCGTTCGGGCCGGCCGTCGGCGGCTCGATCGCGGTGACGCTGTGGGCGTTCCTCGGCCTCGAATCGGCGTGCGCGAACTCGGACGCCGTCGAAAATCCGGAGCGCAACGTGCCGATCGCCGTGCTCGGCGGCACGATCGCATCGGCGATCTTCTATATCGTGTCGACCAACGTGATCGCGGGCATCGTGCCCAACGCGATCCTCGCGAAGTCGAACGCGCCGTTCGGCATCGCATTCGCGACGATGTTCACGCCGACCGTCGGCACGATCGTCACCGCACTGATGGTGATCGCGTGCATCGGCTCGCTGCTCGGCTGGCAGTTCACGGTCGCGCAGGTGTTCAAGAGCTCGGCGGACGTCGGCTACTTCCTGCCCGTGTTCGCCCGTGCGACGCGCACGGGTACGCCGATCGTCGGCATGGTGATCCTGCTGGTCGCGCAGGTTGCGCTGGCGCTGATGACGATCAGCCCGGAACTGAGCAGCCAGTTCCAGAAGATCGTCGATCTCGCGGTCGTCACCAACCTCGTGCCTTACGTGATGTCGATGGCCGCGCTGATCACGATCCAGAAGGTTGCGAAGGTGCCGCCCGGCAAGGCGCTGGTGACGAACGTGATCGCGATGGTCGCCACCGCGTACAGCTTCTATGCGCTGTTCAGCTCGGGCGAGCAGGCGCTGATGCTCGGCGGCCTGTGCGTGTTCCTGGGCTGGACGCTGTTCGGCTTCGTCAGCGCACGCTTCTACCAGATGGAAGTCGACGCGCACGTCAAGGAGCCGGGCAAGTCGCTGCAGGCGTGACGGCGGCGGCCGGTGGCCGGTGACGGCTACGGGCGGCGCTTCGCCAGCAGCGGCGGGAGTGCCTGCTTCAGCAGGTCGACGACGGTCCGCACGCGCGGCGGCAGCGGCCGCTGCGCGTGCACCAGCACATTCAACGCGAAGTCGGGGACGTCGTACTGCGGCAGGATCCGGACGAGCTGGCCACGCGCGAGCGCGTCGGCGCAAGCCGGTTGCTGGACCACGCCGATGCCGCCGCCAGCCGCGATCGTGTCGAACATCGGGCGCCAGTGGCTCGTGGTCATGATCGTCCGGATCCGTGCGTATTCGACCGCGCTGCCGTCACGTTGCAGTGGCACCTGTTCGCTCGCGAATACGCCTTTCACGCGGATGAACGGATGGTTCGCGAGATCGGCCTTCGTTTCGATCGGGCCGTGCCGGTCCAGATACGACGGTGCGGCGACGAGCACACGGCCGACCGCGCCGAGCGCGTACGCGACGAACCCGCCGTCGCCGAGCTGGCCGACGCGGATCGAAATGTCGACGCCCTCGGTGACCGGATCGACGATATCGTCGTTCAGCACCAGGTCGATATGCAGTTTCGGATACGCGGTGCGGATCTGCATCAGCACCCCCGGCATCACGGCCTCGCCGAAGCATTGCGGTGCCGCGAGCCGGATCGTGCCGTCGAGCGCGTTTTCCGTCTTCGATACCGATGCGACCGCCATTTCGGCCGCCTCGAGCAGCGCCTTGCTGCGTTCGTAGAAGAGGCGGCCTTCCTCGGTGCAGGCGAGGGTGCGCGCACTGCGCATCAGCAGCCGCGTGCCGAGATGCTTTTCGAGTTTCTCGATGCGTTCGCTGACGGCCGGTTGACCCATGTCGAGATCCCGCGCCGCGCCTGACATCGTTCCGCGCTCCACGACCCTGACGTAGATGCGCATCGCCGCCAACAAATCCATGAGATCGCGCCTTGTGTCGTCCGGTTCGATTTTTGCCGATCGACCGATGGTACCAAAGCAGCGGCGGCGCGACGGTGTGTGCCGGACCGATACTCACTATCGGCCGCCGCGCGACCGGTGCCCGCGCGGGGGCGGGCGGCCGCGAAGCGGCGCCCGTCGCCGAAGCCGCGTGCGTTCGTCGGCATCGTGAGCGAAAATCGGCTTCCTTCCGCGCGACCGACAGGAGCCCACGAGATGACGCAACGGAACGAAGCCACACGCACGCACTGCGTCGCATGGCAGATCGTGCAGACGTGGCAGGCCGCCGAATGGTGCCGGCTCGTCGAATCGCCAGCGGGCATCGACCTGTCGGGTTCGGTGTCGGGCGCGATCGACGGCACGCCGTTTCGCATCGACTACGCGATCGCGTGCGGCATCGACTGGCTCACGCGCGCGGCGCGCGTGACACGGTGGAGCGGCACGGCGCCGCCACGGCAGATGGATATCGCCTGCGAGGCCGGGCAATGGACGATCGGCGGCGTCGATGCACCGGCGCTCGCGGGCGCAACCGACATCGATCTCGGCTTCAGCCCGTCGACCAATACGCTGCCGATCCGGCGGCTGGCGCTCGCCGTCGGCGAATCGGCCGCGATTCGCACCGCGTGGCTGCGTTTTCCGGATTTCGACCTCGTGCGCGGCGAACAGCGCTATACGCATACGGCGCCCCGCATGTATCGCTACGAGAGCGGCACGTATGCGGCGGATCTCGGGATCGACGACGCGGGCCTCGTCACCGATTACGACGAATGGCGGCGCATCGGCGCGACGCCTGCGTCGTGACGCATCAGCGCGCGCTGGCCACCGCCAACTTGCCCGGAATCAGCTTCAGCGCACTGAACGCGTCGGCGATGTTCTGCTGATACGCGACCGTCGCATCGGTGACGGGCTGCACGCCGTAGCCGGCGCGCTTGAGCGCGACTTCGAGCGTCGGCGCGTCGAGGCCGACGAGCGGCGACAGTTGCGCGGCGACCTCGGGAACGTGATCGCGCGCCCAGCGATCGACCGCGTCGACTTCATCGAGCAGGGCGCGCAACACCTGGGGATGTGCGGCCGCGTACTTGCGCGCCGCGAGGTAGTACTGCGTGTTGCGCACGAGCCCGTCGCCGTTTGCGACCACGCGCGCGCCGAGCTGCCGCTCGGCGGCGGCCAGGTACGGATCCCAGATCACCCACGCATCGACGCTGCGCTGCACGAATGCGGCGCGCGCGTCGGCGGGCGTCAGGTAGATCGGCTGGATGTCGGCATACGTGAGGCCCGCATGCTCGAGTGCCTTCACCAGCAGGTAGTGGACATTCGAGCCCTTGTTGAACGCGACCTTCTTGCCGCGCAGTTGCGCGAGGGTGCGGATCGGCGAATCGGGCAGCACGACGATCGCCTCGCCCTGCGGCGCGGGCGGCTCGTTGCCGATGTAGACGAAATCGACGCCGGCTGCCTGCGCGAAGATCGGCGGCGTTTCGCCGACCGTGCCGACGTCGATCGCGCCGGCGTTCAGCCCTTCGAGCAGTTGCGGGCCGGCCGGGAATTCGAGCCATTGCACGGTGACACCCTGGCTCGCGAGACGCTTCTCGAGCGTGCCGCGTGCCTTGAGCACCACGAAGTTGCCGTATTTCTGGAAGCCGATGCGCAGCCGCGTGCCGCCGTCGTCGGCCCGGGCGGGCAGGGCCGCGAGCGGCCCGAGCGCGAGCCCGGCCAGCCCGGCGGCCGCGCCGTGCAGCCACTGGCGGCGGCGCGGGTTCGCCGGGGTCGTTTCAACGTCTGCGTGCGGTGTGTCGTTCATCGGAGCGTCCTGCGAGCGGGTTCTCGGGCCGCGCACGAAGGCGGCGCGGCCGGCGCAGGACCGGGCCGGATGCGGGCGAGGCACGCAACGGGCCGGCCCGCGCCGGATTCAGGACGATACGGCGGCGCCGCCCGGCGGCCAACCAACGAATGCGTATATGCAAATCAGCGCTGCTCAATCCGCGCCGGCGGCGCTTTCCTCGATCGAGTCGACGCGATCGGGATAGAACGCGAGGTGTCCGCGAATCGCCTCGACGGCCGGATACGGATGCTCGTAGGTCCATACCGCGTTGACCGCACGTGCGCCGCCGGCGGGAATCGAGTAGTACGCGCAATCGCCCTTGTACGGGCAGTAGGTCGCATGGTCGGTGCGTTGCAGCAGCGCCATGTCGGCGTCTTCGCGCGGCAGGTAGAGCACGGCCGGATAGCTGGCTTCGCGCAGTGCCAGCGCGCGGCGCGTATCGGCGACGACCTTGCCGGCCACCTTGACCACCACGCGTGACGGATGCGGCTCGACCGTGATCGGATGGTCGGGGCCCGGCGACTTCACGGGGCGAGCGGACGTATCGGGGCTGTTCGACATCGTGGGTTCTCCAGGAATCGGCGGCGCAGCCGTGCCGGGTGGATCCCGGCGTGCCGGTGCCGTTGTTTGCCAGCCGATACGATGCACCCATTCCGGAGAATCTGCAGGGGGCCGGAAGGCCGTGGCGCGAACGGCCACCGGGCCGTCGTCCGGCGCTTGCGTGGACGTTCCCGCGCACGGGCAGCGGGATGCAGCCGTGTCGATAAGCAACGCCGAATTAATTGGTAAGCGATCGGCGCGAGGCGCGCGAAGATCGGCCGTCGTCATTCGCATGACAGCCTTTCCTTCCCTCTGCCATCATGAAGAATCCTTTCGTTTCGTCAGCCGCGTGCCGGGTGCGCGGCGTATCGCATGCCGCGGTCGCGCTCCGCTGCATCGCCGCGTCGTTGCTGCTCGCGGGCGCAGCGACTCACGCGTTCGCCGCGCCCGCGGGCAAGACGCTCGTGTACTGCACCGAAGGCAGCCCGGCCGGCTTCGATCCCGGCCAGCACACGACGAGCACCGATTTCGACGCGAGCACGTACACGATCTACAACGGGCTCGTGCAGTTCAAGCGCGGCACGCTCGATCTCGAACCGTCGCTGGCGACGAGCTGGGACGTGTCGCCCGACCAGCGAACGATCACGTTCCACCTGCGGCGCGGCGTGAAATTCCAGACGACCGCATGGTTCAAGCCGACGCGGCCGTTCCAGGCCGACGACGTCGTGTTCACGTTCCGCCGCATGCTCGATCCCGACGATCCGTTTCGCAAGGCCTACCCGGTCGTCTTTCCGTACTTCAGCGATCTCGGTTTCGACCGCAACGTCGAGCGCATCGAGAAGGTTGACGACTACACGGTGCGCTTCGTGCTGAAGACGCCCGACGTCGTGTTCGTACGCAATCTTGCGATGGCGTTCGCATCGGTGCTGTCGGCCGAATATGCGGCGCAGCTTGCCGCGCACCATCGCGAGTCCGACATCAACCAGTTCCCGGTCGGCACGGGGCCGTTCCTGTTGCGTACGTACCAGAAGGATGCGTTGATCCGCTACGAAGCGAACCCCGACTACTGGAAACCGGACGACGTGAAGCTCGCGCGCCTCGTGTTCGCGATCACGCCCGATCCGGCGGCGCGGCTGCAGAAGCTGGTGGCCGGCGAATGCCAGGTGTCGGTGTTCCCGCGCCCGGCCGATCTCGAGACGGTGCGGCGCGACCCGAAACTGTCGCTGTTCTCGGGAATGGGGTTCAACGTCGGCTTCGTTGCGTACAACACGCAGCATGCGCCGCTCGATCGCGTCGACGTGCGGCGCGCGCTCGACATCGCGATCGACAAGGCGGCGATCGTGAAGACCGTGTTCAACGGCGACGCGAAGATCGCGACGAACCCGATGCCGCCCGCGCAATGGTCGTACAACCCGCGCCTGAAGGATGCGCCGCGCGACCCGGCCGCCGCGAAGGCGCTGCTCGCGCAGGCCGGCTTCCCGAACGGTTTCGACCTGACGCTGTGGGCGATGCCGGTTCAGCGCCCGTACAACCCGAATGCGCAGCTGATGGCGCAACTGATCCAGCAGGACTGGGCGAAGATCGGCGTGCGCGCGAAGATCGTCAGCTACGAATGGGGCGAATACAACCGCCGCGCGAAGCACGACGGCCAGCACGACGCGATCCTGTACGGCTGGTCGGGCGACAACGGCGACCCCGACAACTGGCTCGGCACGCTGCTCGGCTGCGACGCGGTGCACGGCAGCAACCTCGCGAAGTGGTGCAATCAGGATTTCGAACGACTCGTCGGCGCGGCGCGCTCGAACGCGGATGTCGCGAAACGCACGTCGCTGTACGAGCAGGCGCAGGTGGTGTTCAAGGACCAGGTGCCGTTCACGCCGATCGCGACGTCGATCGTGTCGCTGCCGATCTCCAAGCGGGTCCACGGGCTGACGTTCTCGCCGCTCGGCGGGCACCGGTTCGACGGCGTGTGGCTCGATTGACGGAGAAGGGGCCGGCGCGCCCGGGCGCGCCGGTGCCGATGGCGATCAGTTGAGCGCGACGGCCGCCGCCGTTTCGACCGGCGAGCCTTCGAGCGCGACCGACGGCCGGCCGTCGGGGCCGACCGGCACGTCGCCGGTCAGCGTCGTGCGGTACAGCTGGCGGTCGAAGTCGAGATCGAAGATGTCGACGGGCGCGAGATGCGCGGTCGCCCGGTTGTCCCAGAACGCGATGCTGCGCGGTTCCCACTTGAAGCGGATCGTGAATTCCGGCCGCGTCACGTGTTCCCACAGCAGTTCGAGCAACGCCTGGCTTTCGCGCGGCGTGAGCCCGACGATCGACTTCAGGAAGCTCGGGCTCACATACAGCGCACGTTCGCCGGTCTCCGGATGCACGCGCACGAGTGGATGCTCGGTCACGAGCGGGCGGCGTTCGACGGCCTCGTCGAACGCGCCGGTGGCGCGCGCACCGGCCGGCGGCGTGAAGCGGTGAATGCCGCGCAAGCCGTCGACGAAGCCGCGCAGCGGCGCGGACAGCGTTTCGTAGGCGCGCACGAGGTTGGTCCAGTGCGTGTCGCCGCCGTAGGGCGGGATCGTTACGCCGCGCAGGATCGACGCCCACGGCGGATTGACGGCTGCCGTCACGTCGGTGTGCCAGCCCGTCCACGGCCGGCGCACCGGTTCGCCTTCGAAGCGCGTCGCCTTGCGATGTTTCGCGATCGAATAGACGGCAGGGTGACCGTCGACGTGCCCGAACACCGGGTGGCCGACCGTCGGTTCGCCGAACTGCGCGGAGAACGCGACATGCTGCTCGTGCGTGAGGAATTGCTCGCGGAAGAAGATGACACGCCATGTCAGCAGCGCGGCGCGGATCGCCGCGATCTGCGGCGTGGTCAACGGTTGCGTGAGGTCGACACCGCGGATTTCCGCGCCGATATGGGCGGACAGCGGGATCACGTCGACCGGCTGGGCGGCGGGTTCGAGTAGGGCGCTCATGCGACGCTCCTGGCGGAAGTGGGCGGGATGGATGGCCGACATCGTTGCGCGTGCAAGCGTTGGGCCGGGGGCGGAAGGTTCATGGTCGGGTGTCCTGCAGGGAATCGCGCGGCGGCGCGCGGCAACGGGCGCCGCCGCGATCGGTGGGCGTTACTGCAGCGTCGCGCCCGGGCCCTTCAGCACGACGCTCTGGCGGCCGTCGATGCCGACCGGCACGTCGCCGTGCACGGTCGCGCGGCGCACGACGCGGCGCGCATCGCCGTAGTCGTTGATCGCGTAGTGCTGCGTCGCGCGGTTGTCCCAGATCGCGACGTCGCCTTCCTGCCAGTTCCAGCGCACGGTGTTCTCGAGGCGCGTCACATGCTCGTGGAACACCTGCAGCAGGTGTGCGGAATCCTGCGACGACAACCCCTTGAGCCGCTGCACGAAGTGTCCGAGCACGAGCGTGCGCTCGCCGGTTTCAGGATGCACGCGCACGACCGGGTGCTCGGTTTCGTAGACGGTCGACGTGAACACTTCGCGATAGCGCTTCAGTTGCGTGTCGTCGGCATGCACGTGCGTCGACGCGTAGTCGTATGCGTTGGTGTGCAGCGCCCACAGCGTGTCGGCGAGCGCACGCAGCGGGTCGGGAAGGTGCGTGTACGCGGCGGCCGTGTTGGCCCAGACGGTATCGCCGCCGAACGGCGGAATCACGACCGCGCGCAGGATCGAGATCTTCGGGTACGCATCGACGAAGGTCACGTCGGTGTGCCACGAATTGGCGCGGGCGCCGTGCGCGGAATCGAGTTCGAGCAGGTGCGCGCTGCCGTCGACGGACGGCACGGTCGGGTGCGCGACCGTCTTGCCGAAGCGGCGTGCGAAGGCTTCCTGCGCGGTGTCGTCGAGATGCTGCTGGCCACGGAAGAACAGCACCTTGTGGCGCAGCAGTGCGGCCTGGATCGCGTCGAACGTCGCGTCGTCGAGCGCGGCCGACAGACGCACGCCGGCGATCTCGGCGCCGATCCGGCCGGCGACCTGGCGAAGCTGAAGCGGGACGGCGGCCGCACGCGGCGCGGCGTGCGAAGCATGCGAAGACGGGTGAGCGGCGTGCTGGACTTCGGACATCGGGAGTCTCCTGGAGTCGGGTCGGTCGAATCTCCATTCAAGCAGGGACCGTGCGGAACCGGAACCGATGAATCTTCACAACCTTAGCGTGCGCGCTGCGATGAACGATATGTGTCGTGGTGCTGAACGACGCGGCCCATCGCGCGCCTACCAGGCGAGCCGCCATTCTCCGATCCGGTGCGGGCGCGGCGTGTCGATGCGCTTGCCGCCCGTGCCGTCGTCGCGCGGCGGTTCGCTGTCGTCGAAATCGGCGAGCACCGTGTTGCGCAATCGCGCGAATTCAGGCGAATCGCGCCGGCGCGGCCGCGGCAGCGCGACGTCGACGATACGCTCGATGCGGCCCGGGCGCGGCGCCATCGTGACGACGCGGTCGCCGAGATAGACGGCTTCGTCGACATCGTGCGTGACGAGCATCATCGTGATGCGCTCCTGTTCCCAGATGCGCAGCAGTTCGTTCTGCATCCGAGTACGCGTCTGCGCGTCGAGCGCGCCGAACGGTTCGTCGAGCAGCAGCACGCGCGGGCGGTTCACGAGGCCGCGCGCGATGGCGACGCGTTGCGCCATCCCGCCCGACAACTGGTTCGGAAAGGCGTGCTCGAAGCCGTTCAGCCCGACGAGCGCGATGTGATCCGCGATCGCGCGCCGTTTCGCGGCGGCATCCAGCGGCGCGTTGCGCAGCGCGGCGCCGATGTTCTGCTCGACGGTCAGCCACGGGAACAGCCGATGATCCTGGAATACGATGCCGCGTTGCAGCGATGTGTCGCGCACGCGCTCGTCGCCGGCGCGGATTTCGCCCGTGTAGTCGGTGTCGAGCCCGGCGACCAGCCGCAGCAGCGTCGACTTGCCGCAGCCGCTGGCGCCGACGATCGTGACGAATTCGCCGGCGCGCACGTGCAGCGATACGTCGTCGAGCACGGCGAGCGCTGCGCCGCGTTGTGCGTAGTGCTTGCTCACATGGAGGATGTCGAGCGAATCGGAGGCGAGGGTCGTCATGGCGGTGCGAAGAGAGGAGCGGCAGGAAAGGAAAGGGCGATCAGCGCGACAGGTCGCCGCGCCGGGCCAGCACCGTGCGCTCGATCGCCCGCGCGATCGCATTCAGTGCCCAGCCGGTCACGCCGACGACGATGATCCCGAACAGCACGAGATCCATCCGGAACTGCTCGCTGCCGTCGATCAACGTGTTGCCGATCCCGCTGCCCGCGACGAGCAGGTATTCGGCGCCGAGCGTCGCGAGCCACGAATAGATCAGGCCGAGATACAGCCCGGTGAAGATCGACGGCAACGCGGCCGGCAGGATCACGTAGCGGACGAGCTGGAGCCGCGAGTAGCGCAGCGCGCGGGCCACGTCGACGTACGCGCGCGGCACCGCGTGAATGCCGTCGCAGGTGTGCGCGGCGACGGGCAGCAGCGCGGCGAGCGACAGGAACACGACCTTGGCGGCGTCGCCGAGGCCGAACCATACGGAAATCAGCGGAATCCACGCGAACAGCGAGATCTGCTTGAACGTGTCGAAGCTCGGGCCGACCGTCCGCGCGGCGACGCGCGACAGCCCGAGCGCGGCGCCGAGCAGCAACCCGCCCGTCGCGCCGATCGCGAAGCCGCACGCTTCGCGTGCGAGCGACGCGGATAGCGCGCGGCCGAGCGCGCCGCTCGTGGCCTGCGCCCATCCGGTGTGCAGCACGTCGGCGGGGCCGACGAGCAGCCCGCTTTTCACGAGGTGTGCGGAAGCGGCGGCCCACCAGAGCGCGAACGCGACGAGCGGCAGCACGAAGCCGCGCCAGTCGGGCGCATGCAGGCGGCGGGCGGCCGTAGTGTCCGGCGTTTCGTCCCGCGTGGCGGAATGTGGCACGGGTGAGTCTCCTTCGATTGGGCGGGCAGGCCGGTTCAGCCGCGAAACGCGGAAGGCACGCCGCGGCGCAGGCGCGCTTCGAGCGCGTCGAGCGCCCGGTTGATCAGCAGGCCGACCGCGCCGACCACGACCACGGCCGCCATCACGAGATCGAGCTGGAACAGCTGCCGCCCGTACACGATCAGGTAGCCGAGCCCTTCGGACGAGGCGACGAGCTCGACCACGACCAGCGCGAGCCACGACTTCGTGAAGGCGAGCCGTACACCGGTCGCGAGCGTCGGAATCGCGGCCGGCAGTACGACGTGGACGATGCGTTGCCGGCGCGTGTAGCCGAACACGCGCGCGACTTCGTCGAGGGCGGGCGGCGTCTGGCGAAACCCTTGCAACGTGCTGAGCGTGACGGGGACGAGTGCCGCATGCGCGATCAGCAGGTACTTGAGCGGTTCGCCGACGCCGACGAGCAGCAGCAGGAACGGCAGCCAGCCGAGCACCGGAATCTGCACGAGCGCATTGAAGCTCGGCAGCAGGTAGGCTTCGAGCGTGCGCGACAGGCCGAGTGCGACGCCGATCGAAAAGCCGAGCAGCGTGCCGGCCGCGAAGCCGACGAGCACGCGCTGCAGGCTGATCAGCGTGTGGCGTGCGAGGTCGCCGCTCGTCGCGAGATCGTTCAGCGATTCGACCACGCGCTCGGGCGGCGGGAGGATTTGCGGCGCGATCCAGCCGCGTGCGCTGCCGACGGTCCACAGTGCGAACAGCAGCGCGGGCAGCGCCCACGGCGCGAGTTGCCACGCGAGCCGCCGCACGCCTGCCGCGCGGCGCGGCTGCGCGGCGAGCGCGTGCGGCTCGGACGACGGGACGGGAAACGCGGTGTCGCTCATCGGGGCGGGTCCGGATCAGGAGAGGGGCTTGCCGGCTGCGTCGTATCGCTGCCAGTAGTGGTCGAGCTTCAGCGTGCGCAACGCATTGTCGAGATACTTCGGCTGGAACCAGCCATCGACGTCGACCGGCTGACGGATCAGCTTCAGGTTCAGCGCATCCTGTGCGACGGCCTTGTAGCGCGCGACGAGGAACGGGTCGATCAGCGGGGACAGGCGGTCCTTCAGGCGCTGGTTCGCATAGTCGGCTTGCCACGACGCATACGGCACGCCGCTCTTCGCCCACAGCTTGAACAGCGCATCGCGGTTCGCCTCGTCGGACGACCATTGCGCGCCCTTCACGAACGCGGTGACGACGCGCTGCACGATGTCCGGGTGCGCGCGCTCGAAATCGTCGAGCACGAGCAGGTGAGTCTGGCGCGTCAGTTGCGGGCCGTCGTTCTGCGATTCGTAGATGATCTTCGCGAGCCCTGCATCGCGCAGCTTGTACAGCTGATAGTCGCCCACCGATGCGTCGATGCCTTTCGACGCGAGCGCGGCGAGCGAGCTGGCGGAGTCGAGATTGATCACGCGCAGGTCGCGTTCGCCGAGGCCGTTCTTCGCGAGCGCGTTATCGGCGACGAGCTGCAGGTTGGTGCCGCGGAAAATCGATACGCGGCGATCTTTCAGCTCGTTGATCGAACGGATCGTCGAATCGGGCGGCACCGCGATCTTGACGCCCGAGCGCACGCTCGCGGCGAGCAGCAGGCGCGTCCTGATCCCGTTCGAGCGGGCGAGCACGGCCGGCAGGTCGCCCTGGTACGCGAAGTCGAGCGCCTTGTTGGCGATCGCCTCGTTGACGGCGGGCCCTGCGCCCTTGAAGAACAGCCACTGCACCTTGATGCCGTCGGCGGCGAATTCCTTTTCGACCAGTTGCTGCAACTGCACGGTGGCGGCGCTCGATCCGCCGAAGGTCGGCGGATCGCCGGCGCCTTGCTGGGCGACGCCGATGCGGATGGTGGCGGGTTGACCGGCGTGCGCGGCAGCGGCCGGCAACGCAACGAGGGACGCGATCAGCAGCGATCGCAGCAGGTGCAGTGGAAGCATGAATCGTTGGATCCGGGACGTTGGGGGACGAGGCCGGGCCTGAGCCCGTCGGGTCATTCTCGATGACGTGCCGGGGGCGGACAAGCAACGATTTGAACTATGCTTATCGGCGCTTTGCGGACTGCCGTGCATGGCGTTCCGCCATGTGCGGACGAGCGCCGCACTCACATGCATTGGAAATCAATTCAGGATTCCAATCATATCGATTGAAGCAGGATGCTGAATCCGGCAATTGCCGAATGGAAAATCGCGATGCCGGCGAGCGTGAATCAGCGTGGAAATCGCTTGCCTAATCGGGGCGGAAAGACGGGGAAGGGTAATCGGGAAGACGTGATGCGAGCACGTCGTTTTTGCCGGATCGGCAGGACCGTCGCGGTGAGACAGGTGTATCTGGATCGGTTCCGCATGCCGATAAAGCGAATGGAAACGGTTCGGTTGCCGATCGGTAAATCATGCGCCTCAACAGACGCCTTGCCTGTTTCGGTACGCGAATCATTCGAAGTGCCGCGAGAAAAAATGACGGTAAATGAGCGGCACGGCTTTCACCGTTGAAGGGGGAAATCCATAAATGCATTCCGACGCCAAATTATTTGAATTCGCCTGAAAAATTGTCTATACCCTAGACGAATCGGCGCGGTTGCTTCGTGTGGAACAGACCGCGCCAAGGGCGCAGGCACGCAACGATCGACGTCGTCGTTGCACGTCGCGCTTGCAGTGATCGGGAGGATTCCGGGGGGATGCGCGCGACCTCGTGCCAGGGTTGCGCGCATGCATCGCAATGGGCGAAGGTCCTGCGCAACCGCCGGAGCAACAGCGCGTCTTTTCGTTCAACGGTCGGTCACCGACCCGTTACACGGAGGTTGCCATGCTGCAATACGTCAAGTCCCTGCTGCGTGACGAGCGCGGCGTCAGCTCGCTCGAATATGCCGTGCTGGCCGGTATCGTCGTGGTCGCGCTGGCGGCGGTCGGCGTGATCCTCAGCAGCACCAGCGGCGGCTTGCCGAGCGTGTTCACCACGCTGATCAACAAGGTGACGAGCCTGATCTGATCCCCTGAACCCGCGCGCCGCCGACGCACACCGGGATCCGCAGCGGTAGAACGTATCCGGCCGGGGCGTATCGACGGACGGCTCTCCCATGCTCACGCTCGTGCAGTCGGTGGCCACGGTCTTGCTGGCCTCGCTCGCCGCGCAGGATCTGCGCGACCGGCGCCTGTCCAATCGCGCGGTGCTGGCGTTCGCGGCGCTCTATTTCGTCGCGGCGGCGCTCGCGCGTGACGGGTTCGCGCCACTGGCCGGGCATGTCGCGACCGGCGCGGCGGTGCTGCTGCTGTTCGGCGGCATGCGCCACGCGGGCTGGATCGGCGGAGGCGACGTCAAGCTGGCGGCGGCGGTATTCCTGTGGGCGGGCCCGGCACTGGTGTTTCCGGTGCTGACGAGTGTCGGCGCGGGCGGACTCCTGTGCGGCCTCGCGTTGCTGGCGTCGCGGCCGCGCCGCGACGCGCCGGTCCGCGCGCTCGCCGCGCGCGGCGTGCCGTACGGCGTTGCGCTCGCGCTCGGCGGCACGCTGGCCGTCTGGGCGTCGTTTCCACATACGGTTTCGCTTACCTAGCCGGGGGACGCACGCCGCCATGCCCAAACCGTTGAGAATGGCCGTGCTCGTCGTTGCCGCCGGCATCGGTGCGTTCATTCTGCGCGAACTGTACGTCGCCGCGTCGACGCCGTCGGTGCCCGCGGAAACGGATCAGGCGCGCGTGCGGGTCGCCGCCGCCGATCTGCCGGAAGGGTTGCTGCTGCGCGACAACGATCTGGCATGGAAGCGCATGCCGCGCGCGCAGGTGCCCGCTGGCGCGTTCGTCGAGTCGCAGCCGGGCGCGGACCTGAAAGGCGCGCTGCTGCGCAACCATGTTGGCGCGGGCACACCGATTCGCGTCGAGAACGTGATTCCGGCCGGCGCGCCGGATTTTCTCGCGGCCGCGCTGCAACCCGGCATGCGCGCGATCTCGGTGCCGGTCGACGACGTGTCGGGCAACGCGGGGCTGATCCAGCCGGGCGACTTCGTCGACGTATTGCTGACGCAGCCGATCGGCGGCTCGGCGACGTCGCCAGGCACGTTCGAAGCGGAGACGGTGGTGCGGCGCGCGCGCGTGCTCGCGGTCGGTTCCGAATTCCAGCGTGCGAAGCCGCCCGCGAGCGCGCCGGACGCGACGGCTCGCGCACGCACGGTCACGCTCGAGGTCGCGCCGCGCACCGCGCAGGTCGTGCTGGTGGCGACTCGCCTCGGCTCGCTGTCGCTCGCGCTGCGCAGTTTCGCGACGAGCGACCGGCGGCAACCGGCAGGCGGCGCCGAGCAGGAGCCCGATACGCAGCCCGTGTGGGCAGGTGACGTGTCGCGCGCGGCCCGCGAGGCCGCACGCGAGCCGTCCACCGGGCCGGATACGGGCGCGCGGCCGGCGTGGCGAAGCAACGCGGTCGTGATCTATCGCGGCTCGTCGGTCGACGACGGAGCGCGTGGCGGCGGGGCCGGCACGCCGGGCCTGCCGCCGCTGCCGTCCGGGCTGCCGTCCTGGCCGGCGATGCCCGCGACACCAGGCGGCGCCAACGTTGCGGCGGAGGCCGCCGCACCGCCGCCGGCAGCGGCGGCGCAATGACGGCTTGACGATTCGGGCCGCCCGCCCGGCGGCCGGCATTTGACGGGAACACGCATGGTGCGCATGGTTCGTTCGATCGCTTTCCTGGGCCTGGCCTGCGTCCTGGCGTCCGGGGGCGCGTCCGCGCAGGTCGCGCGGGCGCCGGCCGCGGGCGAGGCGCTGTCGATCGCGACCGGCAAAGGGGAGCTGCTGTCGCTGCCCGAGCCCGCGGCCGCGATGTTCGTCGCCGATCCGGCCATCGCGGACATCCAGGTTCCGTCGCCGCGCACCGTGTTCGTGTTCGGCAAGAAGGCGGGCACGACGACGCTGATCGCGCTCGGCGCGAACCATCGCCCGATCCTGCGCAAGACGGTGATCGTGCAGGTCGACACGGCGTCGCTGCAGGGCGTGCTCGACAGCCGCTTTCCGCAGCTGAAGCTGGCGGTGTCCGGCGCACCGGGCTCGCTGATGGTGTCGGGCAAGGTGCCGGGCGCGGCCGATGCGGACGCCGTGATGCAGTCGCTCACGCCGTACCTGCACGACAAGGAAAAGATCGTCAACCGGCTCACGCTGTCGCGCCCGATCCAGGTGAACCTGCGCGTTCGGGTGACCGAGGTGAGCCGCAACATCACGCAGCAGCTCGGCATCAACTGGAGCTCGCTCGGCAGCGCCGGCAACTTCGTCGGCGGGCTGTTCAACGGACGCACGCTGTTCGATCCGACGACGAGCCTGTTCAACCTGTCGCCGGCGGGCGCGTTCTCGGTGCTCGGCGGATTTCGCGCGGGGCGCTGGTCGATCGACGTGGTGCTCGACGCACTCGACCAGGAGGGCCTGATCACGATGCTCGCCGAACCGAACCTGACCGCGATGTCCGGCGAAACCGCGAGCTTCCTCGCGGGCGGCGAGATTCCGATTCCGGTTGCGCAGGCCGGTTCGTCGACCGGTGCGATCACGGTCGAGTTCAAGCCGTTCGGCGTGTCGCTCGATTTCACGCCGACCGTGCTCGCCGACAACCGGATCAGCCTGAAGGTGCGGCCGGAAGTGAGCGAGATCGATGCGAGCAACAGCGTGACGACCGGCGGCGTCAAGGTGCCGGGGCTCACGGTACGGCGCGTCGAGACGACGGTCGAGCTGTCGAGCGGGCAGAGCTTCGCGATCGGCGGGTTGCTGCAGAGCCAGACGGCCGACACCGTATCGCAGATTCCGGGGCTCGGCCGGCTGCCGATCATCGGCCGCCTGTTTTCGTCGAAGAACTTTCAGGACAACAAGACCGAAGTGGTCGTCATCGTCACGCCGTACATCGTGCAGCCGGCCGGGCCCGGCCAGCTCGAGCAGGCGATCGACACCGTCGCGCGGCCGAGCAGCGACCTGGAGTTCGCGGTGCAGCGCAACCTGGGGCTCGACCTGCTGTCGGGCGACACGCCACGCCTCGTCGGCGCCGCGGGCTTCGTGTACTGAACAGGAGGAGCGCGCATGCGAACCCGATCGACCGTTGCCGCACTGCTACCGCTGGTGCTCGCGGGCTGCCTGTCGGCGCCGCCGCCGGTCAACCTGCCCGATGCGCGTGCGATCGGCTTCGACGGCACGCACGCGGTGCCGCCCGACTGCGCGAAGCTGATGCAGCCATCGCATCTCGTCGACGCGGGGTACGCGCGGCCCGGCGTGCCGTTCGGCTGCGCGACCTACGCGAACCTCGCGGCGATGCTCGCGCGGCCGGAGGATCTCGTCGCACCCGTGCCGTACGGCGGCGCGGACGCGCAGACCGCGGCCGACGCGGTGCGCCGCTACGTCGAGGATCGCGTGAAGGTGCCGACGCCGGGCAAAACGCAGACGACCGTCTCGCCCAGCCATTGACCGGACCGGATGCCATCACGATGCCGCCCATGAACCTCCTCGACCGTCAGAACGCCAGGCGCGCCACGTCCGCGGGCGCGGCCGATCTCGTCGCGGTCGTATCCGATTCGGGCAGCCACGACGTGATACGTCGCGTCACGCAGGAGCTGTCGATCACGCGCACCCAACTGCAGCTGGGCACCTGCGACGATGCGATCCGGCTGCTGCAGCAGTACGAGCGTTCGCCGCGCCAACTCATCATCGACGTGTCGGATTCGGTGCTGCCGGTGTCGGACCTGATGCGTCTCGCCGACGTGTGCGACCCGTCGGTGCGGGTCATCGCGATCGGTACGCAGAACGACGTCGGGCTGTTTCGCAACCTGCTCGGCATCGGCGTGCAGGACTACATCGTCAAGCCGCTGACCGTCGAGTTGATGCGGCGCGCGCTGACGGCGACGGAATCGGTCGTCCAGGCGCGCACCGGCAAGGTCGTCAGCTTCGTCGGCGCCCGCGGCGGCGTCGGCGCGACCACGATCACGGTGAGCCTCGCGCGCTTCCTGGCGGGCGAGAAGCGCCGACGCGTGGCCTACGTCGACCTGAACCTGCATGGCGGCGGCGCGAATTCGATGCTCGGGCTGTCTAGCAACAACGGGCTGATCGAATTGCTGAACATGGGGCAGCGCCCTGACGACGCGTTGTTCGAGCGCATGTTCGTGACGAAGGGCGACCGGTTGCACGTCCTGTCCGCCGAACTGGCGTACGGCGCCGACGCGCCGTTGGGCGACGAGGCCGTCGCGCGCCTGGTCGACATGCTGAAGGACCGTTTCCACTACGTGCTGTTTGACGTGGGAAGCAGCGCCGGCAAGCTGCTCGAGGACGCGCTCGTCGCGTCCGATCTCGTCCATGTCGTGGTCGACCGCTCGGTGCACGCCGCATACGAGGCCGCGCGGCTCGTGCGTTTCGTGCGGGAGCTGCCCGGCGAGCGGCTGCTGTCGATGGTACTGAACAATCCGCTCGCGCCGGTCGCGGGCCGCGTCGAGCCGGTCGATTTCGAAGAGGCGTTCGGCGGCGCGAAGCTGCACGAACTGCCGCACGAGCCGCAGACGCTCGCCGTCGCCGAGAACCTCGGCGAGCCGATCGAAGGTGCGAAGCGGTATGGCTTCGTCGACCAGATCCGGCAGCTCGCGAACGGCATCACCGGCGAGCCGATGGTCGTCGCCGAGCCGTGGTATGCGCGGTTCGCCAGGTGGAGGAAGGGATCGTGACGTTCGGTACCCGCAACCGGCCGCCGGCGGACCCCGAGCCGGCCGCCACGTCCGCCGTGGCGCGCGAGCCCGTGCCGGCCCCGGTGGACGTGCCAGCGCCTGTGCCGGTGCCCGCGTCGGCGCCGGCCCGCGCGCCGGTGGCAGCCGATACCCACGAGGCGCTGATCCGGTCGAGCAAGTTCGATGCGATCCGCAGTGCGGTGTTCGCGTCGATGAACATGTCGGCGGCGCTGATGAAGACGCGCGACGAGGTGCGCGCGGGCATCGAGCAGGTGGCCGCGCACACGGTCGAGCGCGAGCGCCTGAAGATCACGGCCGGCGAGCAGGTGCTGATCGTCGATGCGATCCTGAACGACATGTTCGGCGTCGGGCCGATCGAGCCGCTGCTCGCCGACGATACGGTCACCGACATCCTCGTCAACGGGCCCGACCAGGTTTATGTCGAGCGAGCGGGCCGGCTCGAACTCACGGCGCTGAAGTTTCGCGACGACGCGCACGTGGCGAGCGTCGCGCAGCGGATCGCGGCGGCGGTGGGGCGGCGCGTCGACGAGAGCAGCCCGATGGTCGACGCGCGACTCGCCGACGGCAGCCGCGTGAACGTCGTGCTGCCGCCGGTCGCGATGCGCGGCCCGTCGATCTCGATCCGCAAGTTCGCGAAGCGCGACATCACGCTCGCGCGGATGGCGCAGCAGGGCAACATATCGCATCCGATGCTGCAGGTGCTGAAGGTCGCGTGCGCGTGCCGGCTGAACATCGTGATCTCGGGCGGCACCGGCTCGGGCAAGACGACGCTGCTCAATGGGCTGTCGCAGCACATCGAGCAGCACGAACGGATCGTGACGATCGAGGATGCGGCCGAGCTGCAACTGCTGCAGCCGCACGTCGTCAGCCTCGAGACGCGGCCGGAGAATACCGAGGGGCTCGGCGGGATCTCGCAGCGCGATCTCGTGCGCAACGCGCTGCGCATGCGGCCCGACCGCATCATCCTCGGCGAGATTCGCGGCCCCGAGGCGTTCGACGTGCTGCAGGCGATGAACACGGGTCACGACGGCTCGATGACGACGATTCACGCGAATTCGCCGCGCGATGCGATCAGCCGGCTCGAAAGCATGGTCATGATGGCGAACGCGAACCTGCAGTTGCTGTCGATCCGGCGCCAGATCGCGAGCGCCGTGCACCTGTTCGTGCAGATCGAGCGGATGCGCGATGGCGTGCGGCGCGTGACGCGGATCACCGAGATCGTCGGGATGGAAGGCGAGGTCGTCATCACGCAGGACCTGTTCGCGTTCCGTCAGGAAGGCGACACGACGCGCGATGCGGTGAAGGGCGTATTCGAGGCGTCGCCGTTGCGGCCGGGATTCGCGGCGCGTGCCGCGTATTACGGTGTCGAGGATGCGCTCGCCGAGGTATTCCGGCAATGAGGGCCGCCGACCTGTTCGCGGCCGGCGCGTTCGTGATGATCCTCGCGATCGGGCTCGTGCTGTCGTCGCTGTTCGACCGCGCGAGCCACACGCCGGCCCAGCGCATCCGCGCGCGGATGCGCCGGCTGTCGCCGTTGCTCGCCGGGCGCGACGGGCACGGGTCCGCCGCGCCCGGCGTCGCGCTGTTCAACCTCGAGCGCCGTCAAGGTCGCCTGCGCGCCTGGCTGCAGCGCCGCGTGACGCGCGTGCGCGCGGTAGGCGGCAAGGGCGGCGTGAAGATCGTCGTCACGAGCACGATCGCCGGCGCGATCGCGGCGATCGTCGCGGTGAAGCTGATCGGGCCGCCGGGCTTCCTGCGCCCGCTGATCTACGCCGGATTGCCGCTGGTCGCGATGCGCGCCAGCTACCGTGCGCTGGTGGAGCGCTTCCGGATCCGTTTTCTCGAAGCGTTCCCGGACGCGATCGACGTGATCGTGCGGGCGGTGCGCGCGGGCATTCCGGTCACGCAGGCGATCGGCATGGTCGGAGACAGTGCGGCCGAACCGGTGCGTGCGACGTTCCGGTCGATGGGCGACAGCCTGCGCGTCGGCGCGGATCTCAAGGACGTGCTGACACAGGCGGCGGACCGGCTGACGATCGCCGACTTCTCGTTCTTCACCGTCTACTTGCTGCTGCAGCGCGAAACCGGCGGCAGTCTCGGCGAAACGCTCGACGAGCTGTCGAGCATCATCCGCACGCGCCGCGACATCCGCCTGAAGACCCGTGCGCTGACCGCCGAAGGGCGCATCACGACGAACATCATTTCGGCGGTGCCGTTCGTGATGATCGGCGCGCTGTTCCTGGTGAACCGCGATTACGTGATGCTGCTGTTCAGGACGCCCGCGGGGCACACGATGCTGACGATCGCGGCCGGGTTGCTGACGGTCGGCCTGCTGGTGATCCGCAAGATCTCGAGACTGGATACCGCGCGATGACGATGTCGATACTGGCCGCCCGCGGCCTCGAGTTGCTGTTGCTGCTCGCCTGTGTCGCGGTGGCGCTCGCCACGCCCGGCGGCGGTACCCGCCAGCGGATCGCCGCGCGCGTGCGGCAGGCTGCCGGGCAGCACCCGCCTGCACCGGTGGCGGGGTGGCTGCAGCCGGGCGGGGTCCGCCTTGACCTGACGCGCCGGCTCGCGCAACTGGGCGAACGGCTGCCGGTGCTCGACCCGATGCAGCGCGTCAAGCTCGGCCTGCAGCTGACGCGCGCGGGCTTTCGCGAGCGCCGTGCGGTGTCGTCGATGATCGGGATCAAGCTGAGCTGCGGCGTGCTGTTCGCGTGCGGCGCGATCGTGTTCAGCCCGCTCATTCCGCGCTTCGGCGAATACTTCGTGATCCGTGCGCTGGCGATGATCGCCGCGTTCGTGATCGGCGTGATCGTGCCTGAATACGTGCTCGGCGCGATGATCCGGCGGCGGCGGCGGATCATCGCCGCGTGCTTTCCGGACGCGCTCGACCTGCTCGTGATCTGCACGATGGCCGGCAACAGCCTCGCGTCGGGCATCCGGCGCGTCGCGCACGAGCTGTCGCGCATCTGCCCGCCGCTCGCCGACGAGCTGACCGTATGCGCGGACGAGCTGACGCTGAGTGGCGACGTATCCGCGACGCTCGCGCATTTCGCGACGCGCGTCGATTTCACGTCGGCGCGCTCGCTCGCGACCACGCTGACGCAATCGCAGCGGTTCGGCACGCCGATCACGCAGGCGCTGCGCACGCTGTCGCGCACCGAGCGCACCGAGCAGATCGTCGCGCTCGAGGAGCGGGCCGCGAAGCTGGCGCCGAAGATCACGCTGCCGATGATGCTGTTCATCCTGCCGACGGTTTGCCTGATCGCGGCGGGCCCGGCGGCGATTCGCCTGCTCGAGGTATTCAGATGACACGATCCGTCGTACGCGCGTTCGCGCTCGCGGCCGTACTGCCGGTACTGGCCGGCTGCGGCACGCCGGGCATCCAGACGCGGCCGGTGCTGTCGCACCGGAGCGACGACCCGCAGGCCGAGCTGCGCATCGCGGACAGCGCGCTCGCGGGCGGCAACGTCGATCTCGCGTCGACGCTGTACGAGAAGGTGCTTGCGAAGCATCCCGATTCGCTCGCGGCGCGCCTCGGGCTCGGCGACGTCAACTACCGCGCGGGCGATCTGGAGCGCGCGCGGATCCTCTACGACGAAGCGCAGCGACAGGCGCCCGCGGAGCTCGGCCCGCGGCTCGGGCTCGCGCGCGTCGCGTTGCGGCAGCGCCGTCTCGACGAAGCCGCGCAGCGCTATCGCGACCTGCTGGCCGCGCAGCCGGATCATCCGCTCGCGGCGGAAGGGCTCGGTACCGTACTCGACCTGCAGGGGCGTCATGCGGATGCGCAGGCCGTGTATCGCGAGGCACTGCGTGCGCATCCGGACGCGCAGGGGTTGCGCGTCGACCTTGGGCTGTCGCTCGTGCTGAGCAACCGGCCGCGCGAGGGCGTGAACGTGCTGCTCGACGTCGCCGGGCTGCCGTCCGCGCCGTGGCAGGCGCGCCAGAACCTCGCGTTCGCGTACGGCGTGCTCGGCAACACCGATTCGGCGAAGAAGCTGCTGTCCGCGGATTTGCCCCCATCGGCGGTGGCCGACAACCTGCGCTTTTACCAGGCGGTGCGCGCGCGGCTTGCGTCGCGCGGGGGCGCAGGGGTTGCCGGAGGGGCCGGCAGCCCGCCGCCACTGTCCGGCGCGGCGCTGGAACCGGGCGTCGCACCGCCGGGTGCGGGGGCTGCAAAATGACACGCGGGGCGACGGGCGCGCGCCGCGCGCGCGGCGTCGTGTCCCTCGAGTTCGTGCTGATGCTGCCGTTCCTGCTGATGGTGCTGATCGGCATCATCGACACGAGCCTGATCCTGTGCGACAAGGCCGTCATCACGAACGCGAGCCGCGAGGCGGCGCGCGCCGGCGTCATGTTGCGGGTGCCGATGCTGACCACGACGCAGATCGCCGGCATCGCACAGACCGCCATGCAGAACAGCCTGATCACCGGCGGCACGGCGACGACACCGGCGGTGACCGTGACGCAGGCGAACGGCACGACGTCGGGCACCGCGCTGACGGTGACCGTGACCTACACGTACTCGGGGCTCGTGCTGGGGTCCGCGTTCAGCGCGCTGACCGGCCCCGTGACGGTCTCGGCGACGTCGGTGATGCTCTATGAATGACGTGACCGCCACGCAACCGGTCGGCCCCGTGCGGCAGCGCGGTTCGGTCGCGCTGTTCTTCCTGCTGTTCCTGATTCCGCTGCTGTCGTTCGGCGCGCTGGCGATCGATATCGCGTGGGTGGTCACGGTGAACAACCAGCTGCAGAACGCGGCCGATGCGGCCGCGCTCGCCGGGGCCGATGCGATGATGTCGCCGAGCGGCGGTGCGGTGAACTGGTCGCAGGCCGCGCCGGCGGCGAACGGTGTGATCGCGCTGAACTCGGCGGCCGGTGCGGCGCTGTCGACCGGCACGGTGACCACCGGATACTGGAACGTCACGCGCAGCCCCGCGTCGATGCAGCCGACGACCATCACGCCCGGCACGTACGACGTGCCGGCGGTGCAGGTCACCGTGTCGCGCGCGCCCGGCGTGAACGGCGGCTCGATTCCGCTGCTGCTCGCCGGGCTGCTGGGGATTCCCGGCGCATCCGACAGCGCGACCGCGGTGGCGGTGCTGGCGGCGCCGGGCGGGATCGGGGCAGGCGGGCTGTTTCCGGTCGCGATCGACCAGTGCGTGTACAACCTGTACTGGAACGCGGCGACCAACCAGCCGCTGATCAATCCGCTGACGGGCCAGCCGTTTGAATTCTCGATCACGAACGGTCAGATCTATGGCCTGCTGTGCATGGGCGGGCAGTGGACGTCGTTCCAGTCGACCGCGACCGACACGTCGACGATTGCGGGGCTGATGGCGACCGGCAATCCGACGACGCTCAACATCGGCGACAGCATCAATCTCGCGACCGGCTCGAAGACGGCGCTCTACGCGTCGGTGCCGGTCGGCACGACGGTGGTGGTGCCGGTCGTCACGCAGACCGCGACCAGCACCACCGTGCCGATCGTCGCATTCGCGCCGTTCCATATCGACGTGTCGCTCGGCGGCTCGTCCAAGTACATCCAGGGCCATTTCGTCGCCGGCGTGAAGATGACGGGCGTCGCGACCGGCGTGGGGCCGTACTACGGCGTATACGTGCCGCCGCGCCTCGCGTTTTGAGCGCCCGGGCCGGCGCGGCGCAGCAGCACGAGCAGCGTGAACAGCGTGACGGCCGGGCCGACCTGCGGCCATTGCAGCCACGGGTTCAGGTATTCGACGGCCGGCAGCAGCCACATGAGCGCGATCGCGGTCTGCTCGCCGCGCCGCCAGCCGTCCTGCCAGCTGGCCGCCAGCATGCACGCGATCGCGATGCCGAGCCAGGCGAGCTCGTAGTGCCACACGTACGGGTTCGCCGCGAGGGTCGCGACCGCCAGCACCGCCGCGCGCAGGCGGACGTCGCGCGAGCGCGTCCATACGACGCAGGCGACGGCGATCGCCAGCGCCGCGACGCACGCCTGCGCGGCATACGCGATGCCAGGCGGCAGGCCCGCGAGACGGAAGGCGGCGAATGGCGCAGGCGACGCGAGCCAGAACACGACGCCTTGCTCGAGGAGGAGCGACCGCGCGAGCGCCGTACCGGCGACGAACAGGTGTAGCGACTCGACACCGCAGATCAGTACGCTCAACGCGGCGAACGCGGTGGTGGCGAGCGCGGCCCACGCGATCGTGCGCCATGCGCGCGTCGCGACCAGCACGAACGGGAACAGCAGCGCCATCTGCGGCTTGGCCGACAGCAGGCCGATGCAGAGGCCGGCCCACATCGGCCGGCGGTCCGCCCAGCGGACGGCCAGCGCCGCGCACGACGCGGTCAGGAACGCGTTCTGCCCGAACATCGCGGTGACGAACACGCACGGAGCGGCGACCAGCGCGATCCCGCCGGCACGTGCCGCGCCGGGGAGCGCGCCGAGGCCCGATACGCGTAATGCGGCGAAACCGAATACGACGACACCGAACGCGACGAACAGCGGATAGCCGATCGCATGGGGCAGCAGCGCCAGCGGCGTCACGAGCAGCAGGTTGGTGGGCGGGTACAGCCACGCGACGAAGTTTTCGTGGCGGAACTGCGGGAACAGTTCGGCCGCCAGCCGCGCGAAGGTTGGCAAGTCGTACGCTTGCCACGGCGAGCCGTGCAGCATCACGTACGACGCCGTCCAGAACACCGCGTAGCCGGCGCCCGGACGTGACAGGGCGGTGGCGGGCGCGTGACGTATGACGGATATCCAGAGTGCGAGGAGTAGCGCGTAGCACGCGAGCGCGACGGCGCTGTATGCAACGACGCGCCGGGGTGTCAGCCAGGCGCGCAGGGGAGGGGCCGCCGATCGCGCCGATTGCCGGGGGAGATCCATGCGTCGCATGCGCGGTTACTTGGCGGAGGCTTTCCGCGCGCCGTGGCCGGCCACCGCCGCGGGTAGTGGCGTCCGGCGGCGGGCCGCGTGCGGGCGCTTGAGCGGGAACTGCAGCAGCGTCGACGCCGGATGCGCGGCTGCGTCACGCTGCGCGTGGAAGCGCTGCCGCACGAGATAGACCGGGCGCTGCTTCGATTCGTGATAGATGCGGCCGAGGTATTCGCCGATGACGCCGATGCCG
>NZ_CABVPX010000009.1 GCF_902499125.1 Burkholderia arboris | reverse complement strand
CTCATCACCGCGAGGCGGCTGGCCATCGTCATCGCCTCTTCCTGGTCGTGCGTGACCATCACGCAGGTCACGTCGACCTTCTCGATGATGTTCACGAGTTCGAGCTGGGTCTTCTGGCGGATCTTCTTGTCGAGCGCGGACATCGGCTCGTCGAGCAGCAGCAGCTTCGGGCGCTTGACCAGCGAGCGGGCTAGCGCAACGCGCTGCTGCTGGCCGCCGGACAGCTGATGCGGCTTGCGCTGCGCGTACTTGCTCATCTGCACGAGCGCGAGCGCATCGGCCACGCGCTCCTTGATCTCATGCTTCGGCGTGCCTTCCTGCTTCAGGCCGAACGCGACGTTCGATTCGACCGTCATGTGCGGGAACAGCGCGTACGACTGGAACATCATGTTCACCGGGCGGCGGTACGGCGGCAGCGACGCGAGGTCCTCGCCGTCGACGAAGATCTTGCCGGAGGTGGCCGTTTCCAGCCCGGCGAGCATGCGCAGCAGTGTGGACTTGCCGCAGCCGGAGCTGCCGAGCAGCGCGAACAGTTCGTTCTTCGCGATCGTCAGGTTCACGTTGTCGACGGCCGTGCTGTCGCCGAATTTCTTCACGACGTTTTCGATGCGCACGAAGGCGTCGTTCGGCTTGAGCGGATCGATCGTCGCTCGAAGCGCTGCATCAGGTGTACTGAATGAATCCCGTTTCATGATGGTCCGTGTTGGGCAGGTAAGCGAATCTCGGGCGTCAGGCGCGACCGGTCGGACGCGCGCGCGGTGTCGGTGGAGCGGAATCGAACGACTCCCTGTCCGGAACGAATGGCGCAACGAAACAGGGCTGGGGGAAAGGCACGGCGATCGGCAGCCATTCGCGTCGGCCGGCATCGGCCGGCGCGCTGGCTGTCATGAACATTTCATTGGTTTTCATCGGGCTTTCCGCACGTTTCTGTCGTCTCCAGGGCGAATTTTTAAACGTGTCAAAAACCTTTTGGATCGCGGATTTCCGTTCCGGACATTGAACGGGATCGATGTTTGGGGAGGCGGGAAAACGGGGCGCGACACGGCGCCCGTGCAGCGGCGCGGGCACCCGGCAGATCGGGCGCCGCCGGGCGAAACGCAGGGTGGGGAAAACGAGCAGCCGGGGCGGCTGCCACGCGCGGCCGGTGCGCCGCGCGGGTGACGTCACTTCGCGTTCAGTTCCTGCCAGCGCCGGTACACGTCGATCGCACCGCTGTGCTTTTGCTGCACCATCGGCAACCGGCGTGCCTCGATCGGCTTCGCATATTCGGCATAGAACGTGTCGAGCTCGAAGTACTTGCGGTCGTCGCGGTAGAACGGCGCGTAATCCTCGCGCGTCGTGATGTAGATCACGCGCTTCGGGCTGCAGTAGTACAGCGAGCCGAGGCACATCGGGCACGGGCTCGCGAGGATGTAGATCTCGCAGTCGGTCAGGTGCTCGGTGCCGAGCTTGCGGCACGCGTCGCGCACCGCGAGGATCTCGGCGTGCGCGGTCGGGTCGCGGGTCTGCGCGACGAGGTTCGGGCTCTCCGCGACGATCTCGCCGTCGCGGACGATCACCGTCGCGAACGGGCGGCCGCCCTCTTCCACGTTCTTCATCGCGAGATCGATCGTGCGTTTCACAAAATCCATGGCGGTGGCCTCGTTGCAACGGAATCGCGGGAACGCGCGCCGGCCGGCAGCCGGCGCACGTCGGGCGGAACCTGTACGGCGCTGCTGCCGCGGCGCCGTGCGGGCGTCAGAACGGCTTGGTCGGCAGGTACTTGCCGTCGAGCGTGATCACCGCGCGCGAACCGCCCTCGGGATCGTCGACCTTCTTCACGTCGAGCCGGAAATTGATCGCGCTGATGATGCCGTCGCCGAACTTCTCGTGGACGAGCGCCTTCAGCGTCGTGCCGTACACCTGCAGCATTTCGTAGAAGCGGTAGATCGTCGGATCGGTCGGCACGCGATCGTCGATGCTGCCGCGCAGCGGGATCGTCTGCAGCAGCAGGACCGCATCGTCGTCGAGGCCGAGCTTGCCGGCGACGACGCGCGCCGCATCGGCCGGCAGCGCATGCTGGCCGAGCAGCGCGGCGGTAACGAACGCTTCGCTCAGGCCCGTGCCTTCGGTGAGCTGCGCGAACGACAGGTTCTTGCGCGCCTTCGCGAGGACGACGGTTTCCGCAAGCGCGTGGCGGGCAGTCTGGCTGTGCTGGGACTGGATCATGGCAATTCCTCGTGGTGGAGTGGGAGCAATTCGGATTCAGGCCGCGACGGCGAGCGTCGCGGGAGTCGCGCGGATACCAGGGTGCTCCGCGAGGGACACGAACCGGCCGGTCGCGCCGTCATAGGCGTCGATACAGCCCGATTCGATGTCGTAGACCCAGCCGTGCAGCGCGAGACGCCCTTCTTCGAGCGCGAGCCGCACGGCAGGGTGCGTCTTCAGGTTGGCGAGTTGCGCGACGACGTTCTCGCGCACCATCGAGTCGATCCGCTCGCGTTCGCTGCGGTGCGTGCGCGCCTCGTTCACGACGCGCGCCGAATCGGCGTAGCGCAGCCAGTGGCCGACGGCCGGCATGTGGTCCATGCACTGGCACGTCGCGATCGCGGTCATCGCGCCGCAGTCGGAATGGCCGCAGATCACGACATCGGTCACGCGTAGCGCGGCGACCGCATATTCGACGGACGCCGACACGCCGCCCGGCTCGGGGCCGTACGACGGCACGATGTTGCCGGCGTTGCGGATCACGAACAGGTCGCCCGGTTCGCGCTGCGTGACGAGTTCCGGCACGAGCCGGCTGTCCGAGCACGAGATGAACAGCGCACGCGGGTGCTGGCTGCGGGCGAGATCGCGGAACAGTGCGGCGCGTTCCGGATAGGCGTCGCGCTGGAACTTCAGGAAGCCTTCGATGATGTCCTTCATCGCGTGTTCTCCGGGTCGGGTGGAATCGATGAAGGGCAGGTTACGCCGGACTTCCAATAACGTAAAAGACTGATTTATGATCCACCCGATAAGCACGACTTATAGGAACCGCCATGCTGCTGCGCCATATCCACTACTTCCTGGCCGTCGCCGAACATCGCAGCTTCACGCGTGCGGCCACCGCGCTGCATGTGTCGCAGCCCGCGCTGTCGCAGCAGATCCGGCAGCTCGAGGAGACGCTCGGCGCGCAACTGTTCGACCGCACCGGGCGCGTCACGCGGCTGACGGACGCCGGCGACGTGTATTTCCGCTATGCGCGGCAGGCGCTGCACGATCTCGCGGAAGGCCGGCGCGCCATTCACGACGTGCAGGATCTGAGCCGCGGCTCGCTGCGGATCGCGGTCACGCCGACTTTCACGAGCTATCTCGTCGGGCCGCTCGTCGACGCGTTTTACGGGCGTTATCCGGACGTGACGCTGTCGGTACGCGAGATGTCGCAGGAGCGTATCGAGACGCTGCTCGTCGACGACGAGCTCGATGTCGGCATCGCATTCGAGGACGTGCAGTCGGCGGATATCGAAGTGGAGACGTTGCTGGTCGAAACGCTCGCGCTCGTCGTGAACCGTCGGCACGCGCTCGCGGGAAAGCGCAAGGCCGGCCTGCGCGCGCTGCACGATGCGCCGCTCGTGCTGCTCACGGCCGAGTTCGCGACACGCACGCAGATCGATCGCTATTTCCGCGAGCACGACGTGCAGCCGCGCGTGCTGATGGAAGCGAATTCGCTGGGTGCGGTGATCGAGATCGTGCGCCGCACGAACCTCGCGACGCTGCTGCCCGCGACGATCGCGACGGGGCACGACGATCTCGTCGCCGTCGCGCTCGATCCGGCCGTCCTGAAGCGCACGGCCGTGCTGCTGCAGCGCAAGGGCGCGTACCGCAGCGCGGCCGCGCGCGCGTTCGTCGAGCTGGCGCTGGCACTGGGAAAGGGAAAGGAAAAACCGGAAGGCGATTCACGCCCGGCGAGCCGGAAGGCAGCCGGGTAATGCACGCCGCGGCGCCGGATCGAACCGGCGCGGCAAACCGCGTCAGTTGTAGCCGAGAATCGCCACCGCCGCGACGTCCGGCCGATCGAGCGTATTCCCGACGAGCGACGTCATCGGTTCCTGCAGCACGGCCTGATACGACGTCACGCGCGCCGCTTCCGGCACGCCGGCATCGTCCGATGCCGGTTCGTCGAACGCGGCATCGAAACCGCTATGAAACCCTGCTTGATTCTGCGAAAAAGTCATCTCCACTCCTTTACCTGATCATGTTTTAGATGTTCTAACCGACCTGCTTCAACGCTGCCGCATGCACTGTCGTGCCGTCGTGCGCCGCCTCCGATCGCGCCAGCTGCGCACGCGTTCGCCGCGTGATGTGAATCACCGCGAACACGACCGGTGCGATCAACAGGCCTTCCGCCAGTTCGGGGTCGACCGGCAGGTTCATCACGTGCAGCGCCTTGAACGCTGCCGTGGCAAGCGACAGCACGTAGTACGAAATGGCGGCCACCGACAGCCCCTCGACCGCATGTTGCAGATGCAGCTGGTTACGCGCGGTGCGCTCCATGCCAGCCAGCAGGCGTGTCACGTCCTTTTCCTGCGCGAGGTTCACGCGCGTGCGCAGCAGGTCGACCGCCCGCGCGATCCGTGCGGCGATCTGTTCGTGGCGCGCCCATACGCTGCGACAGGTTTCCATCGCCGGCGCGAAGCGCCGCTCCATGAATTCGGCGATCGTCGGCATCCCTTCGATGCGTTCCTCGCGCAACTCGTGGATGCGCGCCAGCACGAGCTTTTCGTACGCACGCGACGCACTGAAGCGCGCGCCCGATCCCGACAGCGATTCGACCCGTACCGCGAGATGCGTGAGCTTGACGAGCAGCGCCGTGTCGTCGCCGTCGGCACCGCTCGCGTCCATCCGCTGCATCAATGCGTGCAGCGCCGCGTGGATCTCGTCGAGCTCGCGGCTCATCCGGCGTGCGACGGGCAACGCCAGCAGCGCCATCATCCGGTACGTTTCTATTTCATACAGGCGCTGCAGCAGGCGGCCGCCCTGCTCCTCGCGGAAATCCTCGTCGACGACGAGAAAGCGCATGAAGCCGTCGTCGCGCACATGCCAGTCGCAGAACACCTTGCCGCCGCCGAGCACGCTGCTGCCGACGAGCGCGGGCCCGTCGATCCAGCGGCGCAGGTCGCCGCAGACGAGCCGCGCGGCGTCGCCCGTCAGCAGTTCCATGCGCACCGCGACGAAACGGATGCCGGCGAGCCGCGCGAACCACGCGGCCGGAATGCCTTCGATCGCGAGATCGTCGAAATAGCCGGTGTCGCGACGCGGCGCGACGAACGTGAAGGTCGAGAATTCGGTGTGGCGCTCCCACTTCAGGTGCCAGCCGCTCGGCGACTGCACCGCGTAGTGCGTCGCGCCGTCGTGCGGCGCGGCAATGCCGGTATCGCGGCACAGCGCGTGCAGCAGCGTTTCGTGGATGTCGGGCTGGCCGTCCGCGTAGATCGCGTAATGCGTGAGCGACACGGCTTCGGCGAGCCGCAGGAACGGCCGGGCATGCAATTCCGCGGCCAGGGCGGCGCGCAACGGATGGTCCATCATCGATACACCACGCTTCCTTGTTCAGTCCTGCACGCCGGCTCGGCCGGCCCGTTCGCCGCGCCACCCTCGGGGGAAACGCCAGCGTGATCGCACTATGGCAGACACACAGCAACAATAAAAACGCATAATGCTGATCGTTACGTTCAGTTTTCCTGATACCGATGAAGATGCTCGATCACGACGTACTGACCACCGTCGTCGCCGTCGCGGAGACCGGCAACATGACGCGCGCCGCCGAGGCCGTGAACCGCTCGCAGTCGGCCGTGAGCATGCAGATCAAGAGCCTGGAAGACGCGATCGGCCGGCCCTTGTTCGTGCGCAAGCCGCGCAGCATCGTGCTGACGCGCGAGGGCGAGGTGCTGCTGGGATTCGCCAGACGAATGCTGGCGCTGCGCGACGAGGCATGGGCGGCCGTGGTACGGCCGGAAGTGACCGGCAAGGTCGTGATCGGCGTGCCGGACGACTATGCGTCGTCGCTGCTGCCTTCCGTCCTGAAGAAGTTTTCGGCGACCTACCCGAAGGTCGAGATCCAGGTGATCGGGCTGCCGAGTAGCGCGCTCGCGCCGTTGATCAAGGACGGCACCGTCGATCTCGTGTGCGGCACGCGCATCAAGGGGCTGACCGGCGATTTCATCCGCCACGAGCCGATGGCGTGGGCCGCGATGACGAACGGGCCGCGCGTCTGGGAAGAACGGCCGCTGCCGATCGCGGTGTTCATGCCGGGCAGCGTCGCGCGCGAGAATGCGATCCGCAGCCTCGAGCGCGCCAAGGTGCCATACCGCACCTCATATGAAAGCCCGAGCCTGCTCGGGCTGCTGAGCATGGTCGAGGCCGGCCTTGCGGTCGCGCCGCTCGCGCGCTGCGCGATTCCCGCGCAACTGTCGATGCTGGGCCGCTCGCACGGGTTGCCCGACCTGCCGCCGCTCGAACTGATCCTCGCACGCAGCACGAAATCGAAGCGGCCGCCGTGCGACTTTCTCGCGGAACAGCTGATGGAAGACCTGCAGCGGCAGACCGGGCAGGCCGGCGACGCATAGTCAGCGCGTCGCGCCGAACCCGGCCGCGCCCAGCGCCGCGTTGACGTGCGCGGCAACCGCATCGACGAGTGCCTCGAGCGTATCGGCGCGCAAGTGCCGACATTCCGGCACCACGTGTTCGGTACGTTGCCAGCCCCATTGCGCGCCCGACGCGACCGACAGCGTCGCGCCGAACCGGTGGCCGTGGCGGCGGCCGAAGATGCTCACGCGCCGCTCGGCCACATATGCCTGCTCGGGCAGGCAGAGCCGGATCTCGACCGCCACCTGGCCGGGATCGTTGACGCGTGCGGCCGGGCTGACCGCCGCCCCGAACACCTTGCCGATCCGCCAGGCCACGCAGGTCTCCCAGGCCTCTAGCGGCCCGCCGATCGCGTCGACCCGCTCGGTGTCGGCCGACCACTGATGCCCGTCGGGCACGACGATCGCCTGATGCAGCAGCACTTCGGCCACGCGCACCGTCGTCACGAGCTGACGCGCGAGTTGCTGGCCCGACGGCAGCGACGCCGTCCGTACGCGACGGCTTGCCGGCCGCGCGACCTGCACTGCTTCCATGAGGTCCATGACCCCTCCGTATTCAGGATCGGCGCCGCGCACGCGGTGTCGCGCGCCTGTCCGCCGCCTGCGGGCGGATAGCGCGGCAACCCGGCGGTCGGGCAGCGGATCGGATAAGCCATCGAGGAACGGGCAACAACCGCTCCCCGCTTCACCGTGCCTTCGGCCCGACGCGCAACCAGCGCGCGACCGGCCCGATCACCGCATCGGCCTGCTGCGCGATCAGCATGTGCAGCGTGAAATCCAGGTCTTCCGGCGCGATGTCGAAGTGCACGTGGATCACGTCGCGCACGGCACGCGCGCTGACGACATACACGCCGAGCGGGGAATGCAGCAGCGCCGCGAGCCGCGCGTGCGCGTGTTCGCCGGAATCGGCCGTCAAGGTGACGGGCAACTGCAGGCGCGGGCGCGGCGGCGGGAACGGAATGACGTTGTTGCGTGCGCCGGCGCGCAACTGGCGGCCGGCGGCATTGAAGGCGGGAACGGGATGAATGAAGGTCATGGAGCGGACGGAGACCGTCTCGGCTGTTCGACACATCCCCAGCTTAGAAGAGACCGCATAAACATCGTGCAAAAAAACGGGCCGCCGGTGCAAAAAACGGCACGGGGATACGACACGCCACCGTGCGGCCGTCATGTGCGCGCCGCGGCCGCGCGCCACGGTCCGCGTCAGCCTCGCCCGCGCGTCGGTCGCCGCACTACGCGAACGCTTCGAGCGACGCGCGCCGCCGCTCGTCGACCATCGATTCGATCAGCGACACCAGATCGTCGGTCAGCGGATCGCAGATGCCCGGCGAGCGATGCAGTTCGAGATCGGCCGCCGGCAGCGGCGGCAGCCCGTCCGTCTCGTCGAGCACGCGCCAGTTCTCGGGCAGCGTGCAGCGGTCGATCATCGTCACGGCCGCGCCGTGGTTCACCGCGATCTTGATGCCGGTCGGGCTCTGGCTCGTATAGACGACGTGATACGGCCGCTCGGCCGTCGCGAGCGCCTGCAGCCCGCGCTGCCGGTAGCAGCACGTCTCCGGAAACAGCGCGAGCGGCACCGACGCCTGCGGGCCGAGCGCGAAATCCCGGTGCGCGGCCCACACGACCTCGTGACGGCCGAGCAGCCGTCCGCCCGCGTTCGGCCCGTGGCGCACGACGAGCGCGACGTCGAGCTCGCCGGCCTGCAGCCGTTCGAGCAGTTCGAGCGACGTGCGGCAATGCACGTGAAAGCGCGCGCCCGGCCGCATCGCATAGAACGACTTCAACAGATCGGGCAGCCACAGCTCCGCATAGTCCTCGGGCAGCCCGAAGCGCACGACGCCGCGATCGCTGCTCGCCTGCTTCAGCGCGAGGATCGCGTCGTTCTGCACCTGGATGATGCGGCGCGCATGGATCAGGAAATTCTCGCCGTCGCGTGACAGTTCGAGCCGCCGGCTGTTGCGCATGAACAGGTGCGTGTCGAGCCGCTCCTCGAGCGTGCGGATGCGCAGGCTGATCGTCGATTGCGTGCGATGCAGTTGCCGGGCCGCCGCGGTGAAGCCGCCGCTCTCGACCACGGCGACGAATGCGCGGATCAGTTCCGGATCGAGCGAACTGAGCTTCGACCAATCGGGCCTTTGAATGGCAGCCATCGGAATTACTCGCTTTCGAAAAAAGAAGGGAAGACGAAAGATAGGGCTCGGAGTACGCCGATTGTTGTCCGGATGCGCCCGGCCCTCCAACCCCTGCCCGGGTATGACAAACCCGGAGCCGGTTCGCGAATGCCCGCCCGCCGAGCCCGCCCCGCCCGCCGTCACGACACCGGCCGAGGCCCGCCCGGCGGGCGTCCGCGTGCCGGCCTCAGGGCATTCCCGGAGACGACGAAAACTCATAGCCCGATCAGAAAACATCGATTCACCGGCCGCGCCGCGGCCCACCACAATCGCCTCACACCCAACCTCATCGACGAGACACCGCAATGACCGCATCTCAACCCAGGCAGCTTTACATCGGCGAAGGCTTCGAAGGCCCCGGCGTCAACCTCGCGCACATCAACGTGCTGGTCGGCCCGCGCAACGGCCCGGCGGGCCAGGCGTTCGCCACGGCCCTCGCGACGCCGTCGGCCGGCCATGCGCCGTTCGTCGTGATCGCGCAGCCGGGCGTGCCGACCAAGCCGCTCACGCTGTACGTCAACAAGGCGCAGATCGCCGGCGATTTCCACGGCAACGCCACGTGGGGCGCGTCGCAGGCCGGCATCGCGAAGGCCGTGGCCGAAGCGCTCGAGAACGGCACGCTGCCGCCCGAAGCGGAGAACGACTGGGTCGTCGTGTCGGCGAACTGGGTGAACCCGCAGACCGACGATCTCGATGCCGTGTTCGAGAACAACTATCGTGCGTGCCGCAACGCGATCGTCGCCGCGATGGAAGGGCTGCCGCATCGCGACGCGGTATTCGCCGCCGCGCGCGACGTGTCGAACCCGTTCTATACCCCGAAGAAAAACTGACGACGACAAGCGGCCGACACAAGGCCGCACCTGGAGGAAACATGGAATACGTCCGCCTCGGCCAGTCCGGCCTGAAGGTGTCCCGCCTGTGTCTCGGCACGATGAACATGGGCACCCCCGAATGGAAGCCCTGGATCTTCGACGAAGCGCAGAGCGAGCCGATCGTGCGCCGTGCGCTCGACGCCGGCGTCAACTTCATCGATCTCGCGGATTTCTATTCGACGGGCGTCGGCGAGGAAGTGGTCGGCCGCATCCTGAAGCGCAATGCGCGCCGCGAGGAGCTCGTCGTGACGACCAAGGTCGGCTACGACATGGGCAGCTATCCGAACGCGGGCGGCCATTCGCGCAAGCACGTGCTCGACGGAATCGACGCTTCGCTGAAGCGGCTCGGGATGGATTACGTCGACATCTTCATGCTGCACTTCTTCGACGTGAACACGCCCGTCGAGGAAACGATGAGCGCGCTGCACGACATCGTGCGCGCGGGCAAGGCGCGCTATATCGGCGTATCGACGATGTATACGTGGCAGTTCGCGAAGATCATGCAGGCCTGCGAACGAAACGGCTGGGACAAGCCGATCAACATGCAGCTGCAGTTGAACCTCGCGTATCGCGAGGAAGAGCGCGAGATGGTGCCGTACTGCATCGACCAGGGCGTCGGCGTGTCGGTGTTCAGCCCGCTCGCGCGCGGCCTGCTGACCTGCGAGCCGCAATCGACGCGTAACCAGACCGACTTCTTCACCGCGCAGATGTACGGCGATGCTTCATCGCTTGCGATCGCGGAATCGGTCGCGAAGGTCGCGAAGCGCCGCGGCGTACCGCCCGCGCAGATCGCGCAGGCGTGGGTGCTGAGCCGCCCCGGCATCGCGAGCATGCTGGTCGGCGCGGATTCCGTCGCGCAGTTCGACAGCGCGCTCGGCGCGCTCGAAACGCAACTCGCCGAAGAAGAACTGCACGAGCTGGAACGCAACTACACGCCGTGCGACCTGATCAACGACTACACCGCCGGCAAGCGCATCGCGCGCGCGTCGCGTCCGGCGCAGGGCAGTTTCGCGACGGACTGATGGGCCAAGGCTCCGAGGCACTGAAGGAACAACACACAATGAACGAATTTCTGAGGACCGGCCATTACATCGGCGGCGAATGGCACGAATCGCATGGCGCGAGCGATGCGACCTATCCGGTGCTGAACCCCGCGACCGGCGAGACGATCGCGAAAGTCGCGAAAGGCGGCGCCGACGACACACAGCGCGCCATCGACGCGGCCGCGCACGCGTTTCCCGCGTGGCGCGCACTGACCGCGAAGGAGCGCGGCGCACGTGTGAAGCGCTGGGGCGAGCTGATGCTCGAACACCGCGACGCGCTCGCCGAACTGCTGACGCGCGAGCAAGGCAAGCCGCTCGCGGAAGCGCGCGGCGAAGTCGCGTACGCGGCGAGCTTTCTCGAATGGTTCGCGGAAGAAGCGAAGCGCATGTACGGCGACGTGATCCCGAGCCCGAAGCCGGATGCGCAGATCGTCGTCACGCGCGAGCCGGTCGGCGTCGTCGCCGCGATCACGCCGTGGAATTTCCCGCTCGCGATGATCACGCGCAAGGCCGGCCCCGCGCTCGCGGCCGGCTGCACGATGGTGCTGAAGCCGTCCGAGGAAACGCCGCTGTCGGCGTTCGCGCTCGCGGTGCTCGCCGAGCGCGCGGGCGTGCCGGCCGGCGTGTTCAACGTGGTGTCG
The DNA here is from genome assembly GCF_902499125.1 of Burkholderia arboris. Lineage (GTDB taxonomy): Bacteria > Pseudomonadota > Gammaproteobacteria > Burkholderiales > Burkholderiaceae > Burkholderia > Burkholderia arboris. The sequence continues at coordinate 242,974 of NZ_CABVPX010000009.1, read as the reverse complement.
GGCGACGCGGTCGCGATCGGCGAGACGCTGACGAGTTCGTCCGTCGTGCGCAAGCTGTCGTTCACGGGCTCGACGCGCGTCGGCAAGCTGCTCGCGAAGCAGTCGGCCGACACGCTGAAGAAGCTGTCGCTCGAACTCGGCGGCAACGCGCCGTTCATCGTGTTCGACGATGCCGATCTCGATGCGGCGGTCACGGGCGCGATCGCGTCGAAGTTTCGCAACACGGGCCAGACCTGCGTGTGCGTGAACCGCTTTCTCGTGCAGGACGGCGTGTACGACGCGTTCACGCGCAAGCTGGCGGACGCCGTGCGCACGCTGCGCGTCGGCAATGCGCTCGTCGACGAAGTCGACCAGGGGCCGCTGATCAACGAGGCGGCGCTCGGCAAGGTCGAGCGGCACGTGGCCGATGCGACCGCGAAGGGCGCGCACGCGCTCACCGGCGGCAAGCGTCATGGGCTCGGCGGCACGTTCTACGAGCCGACCGTGCTGACCGGCATGACGGCCGACATGCTGATCGCCGAAGAGGAAACCTTCGGCCCCGTCGCCGGCTGCTTCCGCTTCACGACCGAGGAAGAGGCCGTCGCCGCGGCCAACGACACGCCATTCGGGCTGTCCGCGTACTTCTACACGCGCGACCTCGGCCGCGCGTGGCGCGTGTCGGGTGCGCTGGAGAGCGGCATGGTCGGCGTCAACGACGGGATCATCTCGACCGAGGTCGCACCGTTCGGCGGCGTCAAGCAATCGGGGCTCGGCCGAGAAGGCTCGAAGTACGGCCTCGACGAATACGTGGAACTCAAGTACACGCTGATGGCCGGCCTCGGCCGCTGACCGCTCCCCGCGGTCGACCCGCGCCGCGTGCCGCCCGGGCGCGCGGCCGCACCACGCCTTGCACGACGCTCGCGGCGGCGCGCCGCCTGCGCGCGCCATTGCGCGCCAGATAACAATCCAGGAGGCAGCTTGACCCAAGCCAACGTTCAATCCGGCACCGCGCGCGCGTTGCCGCTGTCGCGCGGCGCCGATGCGCCGCACCGCCCCGTCGCGCTCGACGACGTGCCGCTCAACCGTTTCCACGTGAAGATCGCCGGCCTCACGTTCGGCGCGCATTTCACCGAAGGCTACACGCTCGGTACGATCGGCTACGCGCTGGCCGCGCTCGGCAGGCAGATGCCGATCGACGCGTTCTGGATGGGGATGATCGGCAGCTCGGCGCTGATCGGCATCTTCTTCGGCAGCCTCGTGTTCGGCTGGCTGTCGGACCGGATGGGCCGGCAGAAGATCTTCCTGACGAGCTTCGTGATCATCACGGCGGCCGCGTTCGCGCAGTGCTTCGTCACGTCGCCGCTCGAACTGTGCGCGCTGCGCGTGCTGATCGGCTTCGGGATGGGCGGCGACTTCACCGTCGGCCATGCGATCCTCGCCGAATTCTCGCCGCGCAAGCATCGCGGCGCGCTGCTCGGCTCGTTCAGCGTGATCTGGACGATCGGCTATGTCGCCGCGAACGTGCTCGGCCTCGCGTACGGCGACGCCGCGCCCGACGCATGGCGCTGGCTGCTCGCGTCAGCTGCGCTGCCTGCGCTGATCGTGCTGGTGCTGCGGATCGGCACGCCCGAATCGCCGCGCTGGCTGCTCGGCAAGGGCCGCGTGCAGGAAGCGCGCGCGATCGTCGCGAAGCATTTCGGGCCGCACGTGATGCTCGACGGTTCGGCCGAACCGCATGCGAATGCCGGTTTCGCGCGACTGTTCCAGCGTGACCTGGTCCGCCGCACGCTTTTCAACTGCGCGTTCTTCGTGTGCCTCGTGATTCCGTATTTCGCGATCTACACGTTCCTGCCGACGATCCTGAAGACGATCGGCCTCGCCGAAGGGTTCGGTGCAGACCTGCTGCTGAACGCGTTTCTCGTGCTGGGCGCGCTGATCGGCATCTGGCTGACGATCCGGCTGTCGCGACGCGGCTTCCTGATCGGCTCGTTCGCGGTGACGTGCGCGTCGCTCGTCGCGCTCGCGGTGCTGCCGTCGTCGGCGGCCCTCGCGATGATCGTCGCGTTCGCAATCTTCACGCTGACGATGTCGGCGTTCAGCAACCTCGTCGGCGTGTTCCCGCCCGAGTGCTTCCCGACCGAAGTGCGCGCGAGCGGCGTGGGCCTCGCGATCGCGTGCAGCCGGCTCGGATCGGCGATCGGCACGTTCCTGCTGCCGGCCGGCATCGCGACGCTCGGCTTTCACGCGACGATGTTCGCGCTCGCGGGCGTGTTGCTGGCGGGGATGATCGTGTCGATCGCGTGGGCGCCGGAGACGAAGCATCTAACGCTGGAGGAGGCGTCGGGGCATTGACGATGGAGGCGGGTTGCGTGCCCGCCTGCTTCATCGCGCCTGAGGCTTTCGCATCGGCACGCCGCTGATGTGCCGCGGCGATGCCGAACGCGATGCGGTCGAACCCGGTCGTGGCCGGGTTCGTTCATTCCGGACACGATGAGATGCGCGCGTCCGCTCAGAACAGAATCGACGCGTAGTCCCGCGCGCCGTGCAGGACGTGAAGAATGTCGATCCGCGTCGGCAGATCGCCGACGACCCGGTAGAAGATCTGGTAGTTGCCGTACACTCGGTGCCGCACGCCGTCACGCTCGAGGCGCGGCACCAGCGGAAACGCCAGCGGCATCGCGGCCAGGCCCAGACACTTGTCGCGGATTTCCCGCACGAACGTCACGGCGCGTTGCGGGTTGTCGCGTGCGATGTCATCGGCGATTGCTTCGAGTTCGGCAATCGCAAAATCGGACAGGCGCACGGTCAGGCCTGACGATCCGCCTGATCCCGATACTTCGCCTCGAGACGATCGAAGACTTCCGCCGCCTCGGCGCTGCGCCCTGCTTCCGCATCGGCCACGCTGCGCGCGATCACCGCGTCCAGCGCATTCAGTTGCGCCTCGCGATCCTGGATCAGGCGCACGCCTTCGCGCAGCACTTCGCTCTTGGAACCGTAGCGCCCCGATTCGACCAGCTTCGCGACGTAAGCCTCCAGTTGCTGGCCCAGTTCCGCACTGATCATGTCGACCTCCCGACCGGATTGCATTCGATCTGCCAAGCGTATCCCGGCTATCAACTATTATCAAGAAGACGATCTCCAGACGGACCGGCGCGAATGCTTTCACGGCCGATCGGGTGGATGGACGGAACGGGACGCGCTACGAACAGGCTGCGACGGCGCCGGTATTCATCCGGGTTTCGCCTTTACTCGTGTAGCCTTGCCGGATCCTCACCATGCGGATACCGATCATGATTGAAGGCATCGTCACGCCACAACCTGGCCTGAAGGTCTACCCGCCGGACACCGACGTCTTTGCCGAGCCCCATGCCGCACTCGCGCGCCATCTGCATCCGCTCGTGTCGATCGACCTGTCGACGGTCAATCCGTCGTGGCAGGGCTGGATCCACCTGCTCAGCCCCGTCGAACCTTATGACGGGCTCGTCGGGCAGGACACGGCCGCGTACCACAACGACTATCTCCGCGCGAACTGGATCGGGTTCCGGCTCGACGAAAACAACCGCTACACGCTGCTCGGCGACCCGCGCTACTTCTATCTGGAAAACCCGCCCGGCACACATGACGCAGGCTATCGCGCGGAACTGGAGGCGCATTACGCCGAACAACAGGCCAGCATCGAAGCGACGCGCAAGCTGTTCGCCGAATACGGCGTGCTCTACTCGTCCAACCAGTACGCGCCGGACGAGCGCGATTTCAGCCAGGAAAAACCGTGCAACCTCATCGACCAGCTTGGCGGATCGGTGGGCTGGGGCAACTGGTCGGGCACCTCGGATTTTCCGGTCGACGACAGCGATCCGGACAACATCCGGCCGATCGGCCCCGACGGTGCGCGCTTTCGCTTCGTCGCCGGCGTAACCGGATGGGAATATCGCGCGATGGGGGCGGACTGGATTCTCCTGTTTTACGAGCCGGTGAGCCGTGTGGCGCTGTTGACGTTCGACTGGTCGTAAGGCGGGCGGAACGGCGGGCGTTCCGTCTCGCGATTGGCCGTTCGGCTGACTCGGCCCGCAGGATTCGCGGCGATATGCTGGGGTTTTCCGCTTTTCGACCGCCACCATGCCCGCTCAGCATGTCGACCTCAGCCATGTCCTGCCGTACGAGACGACGTACTTCGACGATCGGCTCACGATCGATCGAAACGACCTGGATATCTCCGCGTTGCTGGGTGTGGAGGGTCACGTTCCCGACGCGTTGCTGGTTTCGTTGTGCGGAGCGCCCACCGGATCGGCGATTCAAGCCTATCTCGACAGCAGAGGCTGGTTGACGCTCTCGGTCACGAACACCACCTGGATCCGATCCGAAAACCGTGTATCGGTGCGTCGAGAATCGGACACATCCCTACTCGAACTCAAGACGATCGATCTCGTCGACAACGCAATCGCGGGACTCGGCGCGGCGATGCTGTGGCGCATCGTCAGGGCATCTGATACGTTGGGCATCAGCCGAATCATTGCATTCGCAGCGGGGGGCCGGAAGGGCGCGCCCAAACCGGGCGGGCGCCGGCTACTCGGATACTACGCATGGCCACGGTTCGGTTTCGACGCGCCCATTCCCGACAAGTGCAGCGATGAAGCGGCGTTGTTCCAGTATTTCCAGGGGCACCCGGTCGGTCTTGCCGACGGATCGCTCCGGTCGCTGCGTGCGCTCTATGCCACACGATTCGGGCGAGATTTCTGGCGTGTGGCGGGATCACATCGCTGGATGTCATTCGACGTCGCACCGCACGGCACATCTGTGCGGGCGTTGCAAAGATATCTGATCGAAAAGGGGATTTACGAATGAACGCAAAGCACACGCCGATTGCCGGATTCCGGATCGCGCGCGCCACGGCAAAGCGGGGCCGGCAGGCGAACCGGCATCGCCTCGCTCTCGTCTCCGAAGCCAGGCAACTCCTCGATACGCTCGTCGCAAACGAACTCCATCGAAGCCTGGCGCGCGTCATGCGCCAGTCCGCCGTCGAGCATGACACACGGCCGGCCGACATGCCGGCATCCCCGCCGCGACGCGCCGTCTTCAACGTCGGGCGTATCGATCTCTCCAAGTGCCAGTTGCCGGTCGAATCGCTCGCCGAAATCGAAGCCAGCGGCCGCCGGGAGACACTCATGCACTTCGGACACGACCCCGACGCGTAGCCGGCAACGACGGGGAAAAGCCGTCTGGCTCGGCTCGACAACGACCGTACACGTCTCCCGTCGGTAACGATCTTTAACGGACACCAAAGTTGAAAGCACCGTGCGACGGGCGCGGACCGATCCGATTTCCCCCACCTTCCGATCAGTCGCGTCCCACGGTCGCCCCTACCCCTTCCGCCCCGCCTGCCCCCGCAACCACGCGGCAAATGCAACCACGTGCTCAACCGTGACACTCTCCGGCTCGACATCGAGCCAATAACCGAACGGCCCGATCGGCTGCACCGGCGACAGCCGCACCAGGCTGCCCTCGCCGATCTCCTCCTCGATCATGTTCAGGTCGACCACCGCGAGCCCCGCACCCTTGCGCGCCGCGCGGATCGCCTGTTCGAGCGTGGAAAACTCGATGCCGTCGCCGATCCGCGCCACCGGCACGCCCGCCTGCTCGCACCAGTCGGCCCACAGCGTCAGACGCTTGCCTTCGTGCAGCACATGCAGCGACGGCAGCCGGCCGAGCAGCACGTCGAGCGCGTCACCGCGATAGCGCGGCGCGCCGACGAGCGCATGCCGCTCCATCATCAGAAGCTCCGACTGCATCCCGGCGCGCGCCGCGCGCCCGAAGCGGATGTGGCAATGGCAATCGTCGGCCGGCTCGGTGCGGATCGACAACTCGACGTCGGGCAGCGTCTCCGCGAGCGTGCCGAGCCGCGGCGAAAACCACTGCGTCGCGAACGTCGGCGGCAGCGACACCGTCAGCCGCCGCTTCGCACCCGGCCGCGCGGCGGCGACTTCGTCGACGCCGCGCTCGATCGTGTCGAACGCCTGCCCGATGAACGGTAGCAACCGCTGGCCGGCATCGGTCAGGCGCACGCCCTTGTGATCGCGCTCGAACAGCCGCGTGCCCAGCGCTTCCTCGAGCAGCCGGATCTGCCGGCTCACCGCCCCCTGCGTCACGCACAGCGAAACCGCCGCACGGTTGAAGCTCAGGTGACGCGCGGTCTCCTCGAAAAATCGCAGCGCGATCAACGATGGCAGGCGTCGCATGATGTGTGTCCCTTTCGTTCGAATCGTTCGTATCGTTCGTGCCGTTGCCGGCCGGCGCCGCCGTCCATCCAGCGCGCAGCCTTGTCGCAACGCCGCGCCAACCGCCGCGCCATAAAGATGCCCGAAGGCCCGCGCCCTCCGTCGCATCCATTCATCGTCCCCGCGCCCGCGCCGCCCGCCTACAATAAGCATCCCGCACCAAACACGACACCGCCCCGTGAGACGCAAGATGCCGGCGCTGAATGCGCTGAAAGCCTTCGAGATGGCCGGCCGCACCGGCAGCTTCACACGCGCGGCCGAACTGCTCAACGTGACGCAGAGCGCGGTCAGCCGCCAGGTTCGCCAGCTCGAAGGCCAGCTCGGTGAAACCCTGCTCGAGCGCCGCCATCACCAGCTCGAACTGACGGCGGCCGGCCGCGTGCTGCTGCGCGCGCTGCAGCAATCGTTCGACAAGATCGAGCTGACCGTACGCAGCCTGCAGGAAAAAACCCACCTGAACCGCCTGCGCGCGAACGTGCCGCCCACCTTCGCCGCGCGCTGGCTGATGCCGCGGCTCGGCCGGCTGCGCGACGCGCATCCCGAATTCGAGCTGAGCCTCACGACCCGCATACACGACAGTCTCGGCGAATCGCGCGTGCTCGACTGCGCGATCCGGTTCGGCGACGGCGAATGGGACGGCTTCGACAACGCACTGCTGATGCAGGAGCAGCATATCGCCGTCTGCGCGCCCGCGCTGTATGCGCGGCTGCGACAGGACGGCGCGCCGATCGACCTGAACCGCTTCACGCTGCTGCACGTGCTCGCCACCGACGACCAGCGCTACCTGACCTGGCAGCACTGGCTGAAGGCGGCCGGCATCGCCGACGTCGACACGCGCGGCGGCTACGAATTCGACCTGCTCGACCACGCGATCCGCGCGGCGATCGACGGCCTCGGGATCACGATTGCCGATCGCCACATGGTCGCGCGCGAACTGGCGACCGGGCAACTGATGCAGGTGCTCAACGTGCACGTCGACGGTCACCAGTCGTACTGGTTCGTCACGCGGCCCGAGCAGACGAACCTGCCGCACATCGTCCAGTTCCGCGACTGGCTGCAGCAGGAAGTGTGGCTCGCGAAGCGCCATCTCGAACCGTCGTCGCCGCTTCCGCAAGTGCCGCTGGCCTAGCGCACGATCCGTCCCCCCAGGCATAGCCGACCGCCCCGTCCGCGCCGAAGCCCCAAGCGCGGCCGACACCTTAACGCCTCCCGCCCCCGCGCGCCTTCGGACCAGTCGGCAACCGCGGCCCTGCCACCGCCCGTCCCGCTCCCGGCCCGCGCCACGACAGCCTTGCCGGACGCGCGATTCCGGCCGATCGGTCGAGCAACGTGCGTTTTTCTCATGTTCGGCGCGAAAATAAGTCGTTTGTCGTGCGCTAAACGCATGAAGAGAATGACCTCTGTCCCGTACCGCGCGTGTCGCCACCCGAAGCGATCCGCCCGCATTCATCGGAGGAGTCACTTCATGCGCACCGAACGCAACTACGTGAACGGCCGTTTCGTCGCCCCGGAAAGCGACGCGTTCATCGTCGTCCACAATCCCGCCACCGAAGCGCCGTTCGCGCGCGTGCCGGCCGCGACGCCGGCCGACGCACTCGCCGCCGTCGACGCCGCGGCCGCCGCGCAGAAGACGTGGCGCAAGCTGCCGAGCGCCGAACGCGCTGCGTACCTGCACCGTTTCGCCGATGCGCTGACCGCACGTGCGCCCGAGATCGGCGCGGCGCTCGCGCAGGAATCCGGCAAGAGCGTCGAGGACGCGTCGAACGAAGCCGTCTACGCGGGCCAGATCACGCGCTACCACGCGGAGTGGGCACGCCGGATCGAAGGCGAGATCATCCCGAGCGACACGCCCGACGAGAACCTGTTCCTGCAGCGCGAGCCGATCGGCGTCGTCGCGTGCCTGATCCCGTTCAACTATCCCGTCTACACGCTGCTGCGCAAGGTCGCGCCCGCGCTGATCGCCGGCAATACCGTGGTCGTGCGGCCGAGCAACCACACGCCGGTCTCCGCGTTCGAGATCGCGAAGGCGGCCGACGATGCGGGCTTCCCGCCGGGCGTCGTCAACATCCTGACGATGGACCACGCGACGGCCGAAGCGCTGTGCACGCACCCGGCAGTCGGGATGATCACGCTAACCGGCAGCGTGAACGCGGGCCGCAAGGTGCTCGACTACTGCAAGGCGAACATCGCGAAGCCGTCGCTCGAACTTGGCGGCAAGACGCCCGCGATCATCGAGCCGGACGCCGATCTCGAACGCGCGGCCGCGGCGCTCGTCGCGTCGAAGACGACCCATTGCGGCCAGCTCTGCACGGCGATCGAGCGCGTGTACGTGCACGACAGCGTGCACGACCGTTTCGTCGCGCTGCTGAAGGAGAAGATGGCGGCCGTGCGCATCGGCAACCGTGAGGAAGACGCCGCGCGGATGGGCCCGCTCGTGAGCGCATCGGCGCGCGCACACATCCACGGAATGGTCGAACGCGCGATCGCGGCAGGCGCGACGCTCGAAACCGGCGGCGCGATCCCCGACGGCCCCGGCTTCTTCTACCCGGCCACGCTGCTCACCGGCGTGCGGCAGGACATGGAGATCGTGCAGGAGGAAACCTTCGGCCCGATCATGCCCGTGCTGCGCTACACGACGATCGACGAAGCGATCGCGCAGGCGAACGACCACCAGTTCGGCCTGTCGTCGGTGCTCTACACCGAGCATTACCGCACCGCGATGACCGTCGCCAACGCGATCGAAGCCGGCGAGCTGTACGTGAACCGCACGCCGGCCGATCCGTACCAGGGCTTCCATGCCGGCTGGAAGCGCTCGGGCCTCGGCGGCGACGACGGCAAGCACGGGATGCTCGAATTCACGCAGACGCGCCTCGTCGTCATGAAGTACTGACACCGGCGCGCGCCCCACGACACCACGCCGCGCGCGCCGCCCCTGACCCGACCAGAACATAAAAAAACCTGCAGGCCTCCGCTTCAAGGACGCCTGATGGAGGAAGACATCATGCCGACCCAACCGTCGACGCCCGCGGCGTCGCTCGCGTTGCACGACGACGCTCACGCGTCGCAGCATTCCCGTGCGCAACGCTACCTGCAACTGCTGCTGCTCGTGATTGCCGCGGGCGCGATCTACCCGATGCTGTATCTGCGGCAGGTGTACCAGCCGACGATGCTGCAGTTCTTCCATATCGACGACGTGCAGCTCGGCTACCTGTATTCGTCGCTCGGCACGATCTTCCTCGTCAGCTACCTGCCGAGCGGCTGGCTTGCCGACCGCCTGTCGCCGCGCTGGCTGATCTGCTTCTCGCTGCTCGCGACGGGTGCGCTCGGGCTCGTCTACGCGACCGGGCCGTCGTTCGACACGCTCGTGCTGATCTTCGGCTGCTGGGGGCTGTCCACCGGCCTCACGTTCTGGGCCGCCGTGATCAAGCGCGTGAACATGATCGCGGGCCCCGACGAACAGGGCCGCTTCTTCGGCCTGCTCGACGGCGGCCGCGGGCTCATCGAGGCGCTGCTCGCGACGATCGCGATCACCCTGTTCGCCTACGTGACGCAGGCGCGCGGCGGTACCGATGCGGCCGGCTTCAGGCTCGTCGTGCATCTGTACGCGTTCTTCTGCATCGCGCTCGGCGTGCTGCTCGCTTTGGTGAAGGATCCGGCGAGCACGGGCGAACGCAAGGCCGTGACGGAACGCCGAAAAGGCAACGTGCTGACCGACCTGAAGACGCTCGCGGCGATCCCCGAGCTGTGGCTCGTCGCCGCGATCGTGTTCTGCGGCTACCAGGTGTTCTGGGCGACCTACAGCTTCTCGGCCTACCTGCACGAAGGCAATTTCGGGCTCAGCGCGACGGCGGCCGGCTTCATCACGACGCTCAAGCTGTGGATGCGCCCCGTCGGCGGTATCGGCGGCGGCTTCCTCGGCGACCGCGTCTCGAAGGTGTCGGTGCTGCTCTGGGCACTGGTGCTCGCCGCGCTGTCGCTCGTCGGGCTGATCGCAGCGCCCGCGCACAGCCCGCAGGCGATGCTCGTCGTGCTCGTGCTGTTCATCGGCATCCTCACCTACGCGATCCGTGGCCTGTACTGGTCGCTGCTCGACGACTGCAAGGTGCCGACGCATTGCGCGGGCCTCGCGATCGGCCTGATCTCGGTGCTCGGCTATTCGCCCGACGTGTTCGTGCCGCTGATCAACGGCTACGTGACGCAGACCTACCCGGGCGCGCATGGCTACCAGCTCTATTTCGGCTATATCGCGGCCATCGCGCTCTGCGGCGCGGGCGCCGCCGCGTTCCTCAAATACCGCCTCAACCGCATTCACCGCATCCAGGAGTCCGCATGAAGATCGTTTCGCTCGAAACCCATATCGTCGCCGTGCCGCCGCCGCATATCGGCGGGATGTACTGGATCTTCGTGAAACTGAAAACCGACGACGGCATCGAAGGTGTCGGCGAGATCTATTCGGCGACGTTCGGCCCGAAGGCAATGGCCCCGATCATCGACGACGTGTTCGAACGCCACCTGCTGGACCGCGACCCGCACCACGTCGAGCGGTTGTTCCGCCAGGCCTATTCGAGCGGCTTCACGCAGCGGCCGGATCTCACGATGATGGGCGTCGTCAGCGGCCTTGAGATGGCGTGCTGGGACATCATCGGCAAGGCCGCCGGCAAGCCCGTGTACGAACTGCTCGGCGGGAAGATCCACGAGCGGCTGCGCTCGTACACGTACCTGTACCCGAAGAACGCGAACGGCGAATACGACTACGACGATCCCGACCTCGCGGCCGAATGCGCGGCCGAGAACGTGAAGCTCGGCTTCACGGCCGTCAAGTTCGACCCGGCCGGCCCGTACACGGCCTACTCCGGCCACCAGTTGTCGCTGGAAGTGCTCGACCGCTGCGAGTTGTTCTGCCGCCGCGTGCGCGAGGCGGTCGGCAGCAAGGCTGACCTGCTGTTCGGCACGCACGGGCAGATGGTGCCGTCGTCGGCGATCCGGCTCGCGAAGCGGCTCGAGAAGTACGACCCGCTGTGGTTCGAGGAGCCGGTTCCCCCCGGCCAGGAAGACGCGATCGCACAAGTCGCGAAGCACACGTCGATTCCGATCGCGACCGGCGAGCGCCTGACCACCAAGTACGAATTCCACAAGCTGCTGCAGGCGGGCGGCGCATCGATCCTGCAGTTGAACGTCGCACGCGTGGGCGGCCTGCTCGAAGCGAAGAAGATCGCGACGCTCGCCGAAGTGCACTACGCGCAGATCGCACCGCACCTGTACAACGGGCCGGTGGGCGCGGCCGCGAGCATCCAGCTCGCGACCTGCACGCCGAACTTCCTGATCCAGGAAAGCATCATGACGTGGGGCGGTTTCCACGCCGAAGTCGTGAAGACGCCGATCCGCTGGGAAGACGGCTACATCATCCCGTCGAACGAGCCGGGCCTCGGTATCGAACTCGACATGGACGTCGTGAGGCGACACACGCCCTACACCGGCGAACGGCTGCACCTGCAGATGGGTGAACACCCCGTCGACGTGAAGGATCTCGCCCCCGCGAAGGGCTGAGCGCAAAGGACAGACATGAGCTACGACTACATCATCGTCGGCGCGGGTTCGGCCGGCTGCATCCTCGCGAACCGCCTGAGCGAATCGGGACGGCACTCGGTGCTGCTGCTCGAAGCGGGCGAACGCGACGCGTCGTTCTGGTTCAAGGTGCCGGTCGGCTTCACGAAGACCTACTACAACCGCCGCTACAACTGGATGTACTACAGCGAGCCCGAGGCGCAGCTCGCCGATCGCAAGCTGTACTGCCCGCGCGGCAAGGTGGTCGGCGGGTCGGGCTCGATCAACGCGATGGTCTACGTGCGCGGCCAGCGCAGCGACTACGACGACTGGGCGAACGCCGGCAATCCGGGCTGGGCGTACGACGACGTGCTGCCGTACTTCCGCAAGCTCGAAACCCACGCGGCCGGTGCGACCGATCCGCAGCATCACGGTGCGACGGGGCCGATCCACATCACGTCGATGAAGGCCGACGTGCATCCGATCGTCCACGCGTTCCTGAAGGGTTGCGCGCAACTGAACCTGCCGCGCACCGACGACTTCAACGGCGCGCAGTTCGAAGGCGCGGGCATCTACGACCTGAACACGAAGAACGGCGAACGCTGCTCCAGCAGCTTCGCGTACCTGCGTCCCGCGCTGGGCCGTTCGAATCTCACGCTGCGCTCGGGCGTGCTCGTGCGGCGCGTGACGTTCGACGGCACGCGCGCGACCGGTGTGGTCGTCGCGGGCGAGCAAGGCGACGAAACGCTCGTCGCAGCACGCGAGGTGATCCTCGCGGCCGGCGCGGTCGATACGCCGAAGCTGCTGCAACTGTCGGGCGTCGGCGATCCGGCGCTGCTCGCGCGCCGGCGCGTGCCGCTCGTGCATGCGCTGCCGGCCGTCGGCCGCAACCTGCAGGACCACCTGTGCGTGAGCTTCTATTTCAAGGCGAACCGGCCTACGCTGAACGACGAGATGGGCACCCTGCTCGGCAAGATGAAGATCGGGCTGCGCTACCTGCTGACGAAGCGTGGCCCGCTCGCGATGAGCGTGAACCAGGCAGGCGGCTTCTTCCGCGGCACGGCCGATGCGCAGGAGCCGAACCTCCAGCTCTACTTCAATCCGCTGTCGTACCGGATTCCGAAGAGCGACCGCGCGAGCATCAAGCCCGAGCCTTACTCGGGCTTCCTGATCGCGTTCAACCCGTGCCGGCCGACGAGCCGCGGCATGATCGAGATCGCGTCCAACCGCGCGGAAGATGCCGCGAAGATCCACGTCAACGCGCTCACCACGCAGAAGGATCTCGACGAGGCCGTGCAGGGCAGCAAGGTGATTCGTGCACTGATGCGCGCACCGGCGCTGAAGTCGATGACCGTCGAGGAAATCTCGCCGGGGCCGCAGGTCGATTCCGACGACGCGATGCTGCAGTATTTCCGCGAGCAGTCGGGTTCGATCTACCACCTGTGCGGCTCGTGCGCGATGGGACCGGACGCGGCGACCTCGGTGGTCGATGCGTCGCTGCGCGTGCACGGGTTGCAGGCGCTGCGGATCGTCGATGCGTCGGTGTTTCCGAACATCACGTCGGGCAACATCAACGCGCCGACGATGATGGTCGCGGAGAAAGGCGCGGATCTGATTCTGGCGGATGCGAGGCACGGCGAAGCGTCTGCCGTGCGGGTAAGCGAACGGGAAACGGTCCCGCATTGAGGCGGCTGCGTTCCCGCCGATGCGGGCCGGCGCGCACGATGCGCTTGCATGCCGGCCCGCCGATCGGCGTCACGACGCAACTCAACGCAACGTCAACGCCACGACTACGCCCAATACGACAAGACGATCAACGGATCGCCGCCGTCCTTCGTCGCGCGCCAATTGATGAACGCGCTGCACGCGACGAGTGCGGCGAATATCTCCGGATTGCGATCCTTCAACGCTCCCGCGTCGTCGATCCGCAGCGACACGATGCCGTGCTCGTAGCAATAGTCGCTCATGCAATCGTTCCATGCGTCCATGTTCCGGCCGTAGTAACCCGGAAATCCGAATTCGCTCGCGAAGTAGTCGTGAAACTTCTTCCAGTCGCAAAGCGTTGTTCCGTCCACACTGAATCGATTCATCGAGCCCCCTCACTCCCTTGAGAATCGTTGCGACCATTCGGCGGACGACACGAAAGGCCCGTTCACCCGCAGCGGAATCGGATGCGCCTGCCGCACGAATCTCGTCGATCCCCAATGCATCGACGCGCGCCGCGCCTCATCCGTCGATGCACCCTCAATCCCCTGCCCCGCTCCGCCCCTCCACCTCGTCGAACACCCGCACGATGTGGTCGATCATCGCGCTCATCCGCGCGGTATGCCGCAAATCCTTGTGCGTCACCATCCAGACTTCGTAAGGACGCGCCGACGTACGTGCCGGCCACACGCGCACCAGCGCGTCGCGCTCCGCGATCGGCACCGGGAGTTCGGCGAGCCCGAGCCCGGCGCGCGCCGCCGCGCGCAACATCAGATTCGAATTCAGCCCCGACACGATCCGCCCCGCGCGCACCGGCTCGCCGACCACCGTGAGCGGGCTGCGCGCATTCAGGTGCGGCAGGAAGCACACGAGGTCATGCCCTTCGAAGCCGGTGCCGGGCACCGGCTCGCCATGCCGCTCCAGGTATTCCTCCGACGCGTACAACCCCGTCGGCCACGCGGCCAGCCGGCGCGTGAGCAGATCGGGATTGTCGGGCTTGATCGTGCGGATCGCGATGTCCGCCTCGCGCTTGGCCAGGTTCTCCACCTGCGTCGACGTGTTGAGCAGCACGCGCACGTCCGGATGCTCGTCGTGCAGGTCGCGCATCGCGCGCATCACGAATTCGAGCCCGATCGTATCGGTCGTCGTCACGCGCACGTCGCCCGCCAGGCGCCGGTCGACGCCCTGGGTCTGCCGCACCAGGTCGATCGCCGACTGCTCCATCTTCTCCACGTTGCGCAGCGCGACCTCGCCCACCGCGGTCAGCACATACCCGGCCGACGTGCGCAGGAACAGCGTCGCGCCGAGCGCGCGCTCGAGTGCCGCGAGCCGCCTGCCGACCGTCGCCTGGTCGAGCCCGACCGCCCGCGCGGCGCCGCGCAGGCTGCGTTCCCGGTGGATGGCGAGAAAGATCCGTGCGTCGTCCCAGTTCAAGCGGCTTCTCCGGTGTGATGCGAATTTGCATCGGTGGTTGTGAAAATCGCTGCGCGAATTCATCAATGCCCAAGCCTATACTTTTTTCACCGACCACTCACCTGTCTTTTGGAGGCAAACATGTCCGATACGCTTTCCCCCGTTCCCGCCGACATGGCGGCAGTCGAAATCACCCGGCCCGGCGGCCCCGACGTCCTCGCGACCGCACGTCGCCCGGTGCCGCGCCCGAAGGCCGACGAAGTGCTGATCCGGGTTCACGCCGCCGGCGTAAACGGCCCGGACGTGCTGCAACGCAAGGGGCTCTACAACCCGCCGCCCGGCGCATCCGACATCCTGGGCCTGGAAATCGCGGGCGAAGTCGTCGCGACCGGCGAAGCCGTGCACGGCTTCGCGCCGGGTGACCGGGTCAGCGCGCTGGTGACGGGCGGCGGCTATGCGGAATACGCGGTCGCCCATCACCTCACGACGATGAAGCTGCCGCCCGGCCTCGACATGATCGAAGCCGCGGCGATGCCGGAAACGTTCCTGACGGTCTGGCTGAACCTGATCCAGCGCGGGCGGCTGCAGGCGGGCGA
Organism: Burkholderia arboris; assembly: GCF_902499125.1. GTDB lineage: Bacteria > Pseudomonadota > Gammaproteobacteria > Burkholderiales > Burkholderiaceae > Burkholderia > Burkholderia arboris. The sequence goes on along the minus strand of NZ_CABVPX010000009.1, from coordinate 227,466 downwards.
ATCGGTGCTGATTCACGGCGGCGCGTCGGGCATCGGCACCACCGCGACGATGATCGCGAAGGCGATGGGCGCATCGACCGTCATCACGACGGTCGGCTCGGACGCGCATCGCGCCGCGAGCCTGCGGCTCGGCGCGGATCACGCGGTGCACTACCGGGAAGAAGATTTCGTCGCCGAAGTCGACAGGATCACCGCCGGCAAAGGCGTGGACGTGATCCTCGACATCATCGCGGGCGACTACGTCGCGCGCAATTACCGGGCGGCGGCGATGAACGGGCGGATTCTGCAGGTCAGCGCGCTCAACGGGCCGGCGAAGGAACTCGACGTGTGGCCGATGATGACCAAGCGCCTCACGCACATCGGTTCGACGCTGCGCTCGCGCACGCCGGAGGAGAAGGGCGCGCTCATCGCCGAACTCGAACGGCACCTGTGGCCGCACGTCGCGGCGGGCACGGTCAGGCCGCAAGTGTTCCGCACCTTCCCGCTCGACGACGCACGCGGCGCGCACGTGCTGATCGACTCCGGCGTGCACGTCGGCAAGATCGTACTGACGACGTCCGCGCACCGCGCGCAGTGAGCGCGGTACGCGGCCTGGGCGGCGTGACGCGCGTCAGTTCACGCTCGTGCGCTTCTCGACGAACCGACGCACGTAATCGTCCGCCGGGCGCGACAGGATGTCGTCCGGCGTGCCGACCTGCACAAGCGTGCCGTCACGCAGGATCGCGATCCGGTCGCCGATGCGCAACGCTTCGTCGAGATCGTGCGTGATGAACACGATCGTCTTCGACAGCGTCGCCTGCAGTTCGAGCAGTTGATCCTGCATCTCGGTGCGGATCAGCGGATCGAGCGCGGAGAACGCCTCGTCCATCAGCAGCACGTCGGTATCGGCCGCCAGCGCGCGCGCCAGCCCGACACGCTGCCGCATCCCGCCCGACAGCTCGTCCGGGTAATGATCGCCGTAACCGTCGAGCCCGACCTTCGTCAGCCAGTTGCGCGCGGCATCAAGCGCGTCGTGCCGTTTCTCGCCGCGCGTGCGCAACGCATACGCGGCGTTGTCGAGCACGGTCTGGTGCGGCAGCAGCCCGAAGTTCTGGAACACCATGCTGACCTTGAAACGGCGCAGCTCGCGCAGCCCGTGCGCGTCGAGCTTGATCACGTCGCTGCCGTCGATCACGATCTCGCCGGCCGTCGGCTCGATCAGCCGGTTGAAGTGCCGCACGAGCGTCGATTTCCCGGAACCCGACAGCCCCATGATCACGAAGATCTCGCCCGACTCGATGCCGAGGCTCACGTCGTTGAGCCCGACGTTGCAGCCCGTTTCGGCCAGCACGTCGGCCTTGCGCTTGCCCGAGCGCAGCAGGTCGAGCACGCGCGCATGCGCGGCCTGCGGCCCGAACAGCTTGTACACGTGTTTGACGTCGATGGTCGTCATGTCTGCCTCCGTTCCTATGCGCGCGACGATTGCGTCGCCTGATTCGAATCGACGCCCGCCGACTGCGCCTTGCGCGGCAGCCGGTACGGCACGCGCGATGCGCCCTTCTGCCGGCGCTGCTGCGCGAGCCTGCGGCGCGCGCGCCGCTCCTGTCCGAAGCCCTGGCTGATCCGGTCGATCACGATCGCGAGGATCACGATCGCGAGGCCGGCCTGCGTGCCCTTGCCGACATCGAGCGTCTGGATGCCCGCGAGCACGTCCTCGCCGAGCCCGCGCGAGCCGATCATCGACGCGATCACGACCATCGACAGCGCCATCATCGTCGTCTGGTTGATGCCGGCCATGATGCTCGGCCGCGCAAGCGGCAACTGCACGTTGACGAGCAATTGCCAGCGCGTCGTGCCGAACGCACGCGCGGCTTCCGTCACGTCCGGATCGACCTGGCGGATGCCGAGATCGGTCAGGCGGATCAGCGGCGGCAGCGCGTAGATGATCGTCGCGAGAATCGCGGGCACCTTGCCGAGACCGAACAGCATCAGCACCGGGATCAGGTACACGAAGCTCGGCAGCGTCTGCATCACGTCGAGCACGGGCAGCAGCATCCGGCGCAGCCACGCGCTGCGCGACGCGAGGATGCCGACCGGCACGCCGATCGCGACCGACAGCACCGTCGCGACGAGCATCAGCGCGAGCGTCTGCATCAGCTTGTCCCACAGGCCGAAGCAGCCGATCGCGTAGAGCAGCAGCATGAAGAGCGCGCCGAGGCCGATACGGCGCGTCGCGTTCCACGCGATTGCGCCGACGACCAGCAGCACGAGCCACGGCGGCGCCACGCGCAGCGCGCCTTCGAGCGGCACGAGCAGGTAGCGCAACACGAGCACGCTGAAGTGATGGAAGCTGTCGCCGTATTGCGCGACGAACCTCTCGAGCGCGCTGTTCACCCAGTCGGCGATCGACAGGTGCAGAAAGAAGCCGTTCATGTTGATTCTCCGTCGCGCCGCGAAGGCGCGTGACGGCGGCGGCGAGCCCGAGCCCGGGCCCGCCGCCGCGCGCAGGTTACGCGCCCTTCAGGCTGCCGGCGATCTTCTGCGCGACGTCGGCCGGCACCCATTGCTTCCACATGTCCTGGCGGGTCTTCAGGAACTGCGTGGCCATCGCCGCGCCGTCGATCTTCTTCGTCGTCATCTCGAGGATCGTCTGGTTCAGGAAGTCCATCGGGAAACGCACCTTGCCGAATACGCCGACGAGATCGGGGTTCGCATCGGCGAACGGCTTCGACACGCCGACCGTCAGCCGCGACACCATGTACGACGACGCGCACTGGTGCGTGCTGCTCTCGTCGCGCAACGTCTTCCAGCATGCTTCGTTATAGGCCGGCATCTTCAGCGCGGTGAACTTGTATTTCGCCATCAGCGCGGCCGGGCCCCAGTAATAGAACACGATCGGCGCGCCGCGCTGGTACGCGGACGCGATCGCCGCGTCGAGGGCCGCGCCGGTGCCCGGATGGAAGTTCGTGTACGACTGATCGAGCTTCAGCACCTTCAGCAGGCGCGTGTTCACGCGCTCGCAGTCCCAGCCCGTCGGGCAGTTCAGGAAACGGCCCTTGTCCGGTTCCTCCTCGTCGGCGAACACCTGCTTGAACTTCGGCAGATCGTCGACCGACACGAGCCCGGGCGCGACCGGCTTGATGTTGCGCGCCGGATCGCCCTTCAACACGTAGTCGGGCACGAACCAGCCTTCGGTCGTGCCGCCCGGCAGCGTGTCGCCAATCAGCTTCACTGCGCCCGACGAGACGGCCTTCGCGGTGATCTCGCTGCGGCCCGTCCACTGCTCGGCCCAGATCTGCAGGTCGTTGCGCGCGAGCGCCGTTTCGGTCGCGGCCGTGCTGCCCGGCACGACGTCGGTCTTGCAGCCGTAGCCCTTCTCCATGATCTGCCGCAGCACTTCGGTCGCAAACGACCCGCTCTCCCACGTGATGCCTGCGAAATGGACCGTCTTGCCGTCGGCGCACGCGCCGCCGGCCGCGTGCGCCGCGGGCGCGGAAAGAATCGCCGCGGCGGCGAGAAGGACCGTTTTCAGTCGTCGAATCTGCATGGTGGGTCGTCTCCAAATCGAATCTGTTGTTTGTGCGTCGCGGCATGCGCGGCGACCGGCGAATCGTGCATCCCGCCACGTCCGGTCAGCCTGCATGTTTCCGTCGCCAATTTGTTTAGGGAAACGAGTAATTCCGATCAGTGCAATCGGCTGCGCCAATCGATCGCCGGACGGCCTGCCAGGCAGGCTGGACGGGCGTCGGCCGGGATTCCGGGAGGCGCAAGCCCCCGCCCGGACCGCATCGTGGCGCTGGCCCGGCCAGCCTTGAACCACCGCGCCGCGCACACCGTTTCGACTGTCGAAACGAGCTGTCGCGCCCCCATTGGCGAACCCGATCCCATCCATCGAAATTACTCGCTTTCGATTCCTTTTCGGCTTCGGAAGAATGCGCGGAGTCATCGGAGGAGACACGACCCGTCGCAGCCGGTCGCCGCGCCGCCGCGCATCGCGCGTTTCCGGCGCCGCGCGCGCTGCGCCGGAAACGCCCCGGATGACGGGGCGCGCCTCGCCGGACGCGCTCACGACAACCGATACAAGCTGGACATCCCGGAGATCTCTCAATGAAAAAGACCCTGACGGCGCTCGCCGTAACGGCAACCTTCGCAGCCCCCGTGTTCGCGCAAAGCAGCGTCACGCTGTACGGCGTGATCGACGAAGGCCTGAACTACACGAACAACGTCGGCACCGGCCACGTCTACGAGATGGCGAGCGGCTACGCGCAGGGCAGCCGCTGGGGCCTGAAGGGCAGCGAGGATCTTGGCGGCGGCATGAAGGCGATCTTCCAGCTCGAGAACGGCTTCGACGTGAACACCGGCCGGCTCAACCAGGGCGGCCGCATGTTCGGCCGCCAGGCGTACGTCGGCCTGAGCCAGACGCAGTACGGCACGCTGACGTTCGGCCGCCAGTACGATTCCGTGGTCGACTATCTCGCGCCGACCACGGCCAACGGCAACTGGGGCGGCTACCTGCTTGCGCACCCGTTCGACAACGACAACACCGACAACTCGTTCCGCCTCGACAACACGGTGAAGTACGCGAGCCCGAACTTCGGCGGCTTCCAGTTCGGCGGCGCGTACAGCTTCAGCAACAGCACGAACTTCTCGGACAACCGCGCGTACAGCTTCGGCGCGCAATACCAGAACAACGGCCTGCTGATCGGCGCCGCGTACCTGCAGGCGAACCATCCGGGCGATGGCTCGGCCGGCGCGATCACCGCGAACGACGCGAGCTACATCGCCGAGCGCATGCGCGTGTTCGGCGCGGGCATCAACTACACGTTCGGGCCCGCGACGGTCGGTTTCGCGTACACGAACTCGAACTACAAGAACCCGACCGGCAACGGCTACCTCGGCACGCCGGGCGCGATCATCGCACCGGGCGCGACGGTCAGCGCGATCAAGTACCAGAACTTCGAGGTGAACGGTTCGTACCAGATCACGCCGGCGTTCATGGTCGGCGCACAGTACGTGCTGTCGCTCGAGAAATACGACGCATCGACCGGCGACGCGAAGCCGAAGATCCACTCGGTCGGGCTGATGGCCGACTACAACCTGTCGAAGCGCACCGACGTGTACGTGCAGGCCGCGTACCAGCACATCGCCGGCGACAAGACGAACTCGATCCTCGACAACGCGTTCATCCCCGGCACCGACGCGCCGTCGTCGACGTCGAACCAGGTGGCCGTGCGGCTCGCGCTGCGCCACAAGTTCTGACGCAACCCGGCGCTCCGTTCTTCACGCGACACCCGCGCCGATCGGCTCGAGGTGTCTTCGCCCGCCCGCAGGCGCCAGCCTGCCGGCGGGCTTTTTCATGCGCGCCGCCACGCGCGACGGGCCATTGCCGCCGGCAACGGGTAACGGGCACGCAATTGCCCCGTCAACCGTGACAGGTCAACGAACGACGATCCGTCGATACACTGTGGGCCTACGCAACTGCCGCCATCCCCGCCTTCCTCGATGCCGGCCGTCGCCTTCCTTGCGCACGGCCTGCCGCCTTTCGCCCGCGCCGTGCGCCTGCTGCCCATCCCCGAGGAGTGTCACTTGAAGCCCTGGCGCCGCGCGCTGTTCACCTTCGCCGCCGGCCTCCTGGCCGCCGCGTCCTCTCACGCCCATCCGGTCTGCACCGTCGTCGCCGACGCCGCCACCGGCCAGGTGCTCGTGCAGCAAGGCGACTGCGCGGCCCGCGTGACGTCCGCATCGACGTTCAAGGTCGCGATCAGCCTGATGGGCTTCGACGCCGGCGTGCTGAAGGACGAGCACACGCCCACGCTCGACTTCCACGCCGGCTACCCCGACTGGGGCGGTGCGCCGTGGCGCGAGCCGACCGACCCGGCCCGCTGGATGAAGCTGTCGATCTTCTGGTATTCGGAGCAGGTCGCGCAGGCGCTCGGGCAGGCACGCTTCCAGCAGTACACGAGCGCGTTCGGCTACGGCAACGCCGACGTGACCAGCAAGCAGGGCGAACTGAGCGGCGTGATGGGCGCATGGGCCAACTCGTCGCTGCGGATCTCGCCGCTCGAACAGGTTGCGTTCATGCGCAAGATCGTGCGCCGCACGCTGCCCGTCAGCGCGCATGCGTACGACATGACCGAGCGCATCACGCTGATCGACGCGCAACCGGGCGGCTGGACCGTGCACGGCAAGACCGGCACCGGCTCGCCGGGCCTCAAGTACGACGGCGCGCACGCGTATGGCTGGTTCGTCGGCTGGGCGACGAAGGGGCCGCGCACGCTGGTGTTCGCGAACCTGATCCAGGACGACAAGCGGCAGACGCCGAATGCCGGCCTGCGCTCGCGCGACACGTTCCTCGCGGCGCTGCCGGCGCTCGCCGAGCCGGGCCAGCCGCAATGAGCACTGGACCGCGCAACGCCCGCATCGACCTGCTGCGCGGCGTGTCGATCCTGCTCGTCCTGCTGCATCACTTCAACATCGCGTACTCGCTGCGCGACACCGCGCTCGCGCGCGTGCTCGGCTGGGACACGCTCCACGCAATCGTGCGCAACGGCAACTACGGCGTGACGATGTTCTTCGCGATCTCGGGCTACCTGATCACGTCGAACGCGCGCCGCCGCTGGGGCAGCCTCGGCGCACTCGACGTACGCGCGTTCTACGTGTCGCGTATCGCACGCATCGTCCCGTGCCTGCTTCTGCTGCTCGCGCTCGTCAACGGCCTCGCGGCGGCCGGCGTGCCGATCTTCACGAACCATGCGCCGCAGGGCGTCGCCGTGTCGTACTGGCTCGTGAATCTCGCGTCGCTCACGTTCTGGATGAATGTGCTGATCGGCACCTACGGATGGGTCAACTACGCGCTCGGCGTGTTGTGGTCGCTGTCGGTCGAGGAGGTGTTCTACCTGTCGTTCCCGCTGCTGTGCATCGCGCTGCGCCGCGACGCGCGGCTGTTCGCGTTCTGGCTGCTGATCGCCGCGATCGGTCCCGTGTACCGCTACACGCATCCAGGCGACGAAGGCGGCTTCCTCTACGCGTACTTTGCGTGCTTCGACGGCATCGCGATCGGCTGCTGCACCGCGCTGCTGGCCGAACGCGCACGCTGGCAGGCGCTCGCGGCAGCGCCGGTGCAATGGATTACGGCAACGTCGATGGTGGTGCTGTATCTCGCATGGCCGATCGCCGAAAGCCATGTGCCCGGCGTCTCCGCGATGGCGCTCGGCACGGCCGTGCTGCTGATCGGCGCGCATGCGGAGCGCGAACGCACGCACGGCCGCATGCTCGCACCGCTGCGCTGGAGCGGCCGGCTCAGTTACGAGCTGTATCTGTTCCACCTGATCGTGCTCGGTGCGCTGCGCACGTTCTGGCCGCCTTCGGCGATGCATGGCGACGGCAAGCTGGCGTTGCTCGTCGCGTATCTGGTGCTGTCGGCCGGATTGAGCGCGATCATCGCGCGCGGCTATGCGACGCCGCTCGACCGCTTGATCAAGCGGGTCGCGTTACGGCCTGCGGTGCAAGTGACGGACAGCGCGCGCGTGTAGCTTCCCGCGCACGTCGGCGAGGAAAGAAAAATCGGCCAGGACCCGACCGTATCGCGGAACGATACGGCCTGCCTGACCGCAAGCCCCGCCTACGACACTTCGATCAATCGAGATAGTCCGCGTATTCCTTGCGCGAATAACCGGCGAGCGTCTGCCACGGCAACGTCTCGCGCCGCGCGGCCGCCGCCGGGGTCAGCGTCAGCTTGCGCATGACGCGCCCATCGGCACTCCGGTATTCGACCGACAGCGGCGCCTGCAGCCGCTCGCTCCACAGGATCCGGTTCACCCCGCGCGCGCCGGGCGTATCGACGGCCTGCTCGTACCAGAGCGTACCGGGCGCGTCGCCGCGCCTGGCGACCGCGAGCCGCTTCAGCTGCGAAGGCGGCGTCACGTAATACGCGTTGTCCCACGAGCCGTCGAAGCCCGTGGTTTCGTACTCGGCCGGCGGCACGCTGACGACCGTCCGGTTCGTTGCATCGACGTACTCGATGCGCGCCGCCTTGCCGTCGTACGTGACGTGCCGCGCGGCCGCCTGGAAGTTGAAGTGCTTGTGCCCGGCGTGTGCCGCAGCCGGCTGCACGCCGGCGCGGCGGCCCGCGTCATGGTCGTGGTCATGGTCGTGATCGTCGCCATGACCGCCGCCGGCCGCCGCGGCGGGCAGCACGCGCTCGACCCATACGTGCCCGTCGCGCCGCACCATCCGTTCGCGATACAGCGTCGTGCGTGTCACGCCGTCGGCCGTGACCGTGCGGCTCTCGTGCAGCAGCACGGCGTCGAGGTCCGCCGCTGCAAAAGCCGGCAGTGCAGCCATCCCGCAGGCGAGCGCACAGAGGATCTGACGTTTCATCGGGCATTCCCGTTCGTCATGCAATCACTAGGCTCAGAAACCGAACGCCGAACGGACGAGACCGAACACCTTCGTGTTGTCGATCGTGCCCTTGAACGCCTTCGCATCCGCGCCGTCGGCAAACAGCATCACGTCGCCGCCGCCATGCGTCTCCGAACCCGCGCTGCCCATCCGCACGCCCACTTCCTGCAGATACGCCTCGTTCATCGCGGTGGCCGAATCGACCGACGTACGCACGTTCGGCCGGTTCGCGCCGTTGCCGAACACCAGCGTCGTGTAGGTATTGCCGTCGGCATCCTTGCTCGGCTGGCCGTCGCGATAATTGCGGCTGATGTCGAGAATCGGATTGCCGCGCTTCGAATAGCCGTTGATCGTCATCGTGTGGTCGTGGTCGGCCGTCACGACGATCAGCGTATTCGACAGGTCGACCTTCGACAGCGCGACGCGGATCGCTTCGTCGAACGCCGCCGTATCCTCGAGCGCGCGCTTCGCGTTGGTCCCGTGCAGCGCGTGATCGATCCGGCCGCCTTCGACCATCAGGAAATAGCCGTTCGAATTCTTCGACAGCACGTCGATCGCCTTCGACGTCATGTCGGCCAGGCTCGGCTGCGTCGGCCCTTCGCCCTTGCCCGCGACACGGTCGAGTTCGTACTCGAGATGGCTCGTCGAGCTGAAAAGGCCCACCAGCTTGCCGTTGCCGGCTTGCGCGAGCTGATCCTTGGTGGCAACAACCGTGTAGCCCTTTGCCTTCATCTCGTTGAGCAGGTTGCGCCCGTCCGCGCGCCCGCGCTTGTTCGACACCGAATCGAACGGCGTCCAGTGGTTGCGGCCGCCGCCCATCAGCACGTCGACGCCGTCGCCGAGCGCCGCGTTGTAGCCGGCGCCGCCCGGTGCCGCCTGCGCAGCGATGTCGTACTGCGCATCGCGATGGCAGATGTGCGAATAGGTTGCGGCCGGCGTCGCATGCGTGAGCTCGGTCGTCGTGATCGCGCCGACCGCCTTGCCGCGTGCCTTCGCCAGTTCCAGCAGTGTCGACACCGGCTGGCCGTTGCCCGGCGCGCAGTTGTTGACGGTCTTGTTGCCATTGGCGTCGTTGCCGGGCGCCACGGCGCGCGTGTCGGACGACATCGACAGCACTTCGTTGTTCATCTTTACGCCGGTCATGTACGCGGCCATCGACGGCGCGCTGTCGGTCGTCTGCGCGTCGTTCGAGAAGGTCTTGACGCGCGCGGTGCGCGCCAGCTTCTCCATCGTCAGTTGTCCCGACTCGCCGACCTTGTAGATCCGGCTCGCCGTCACGGTCGTCGGCCCCATGCCGTCGCCGAGAAAGAAAATCACGTTCTTCGCCTGGCCGGCGGCCTGCGCCGCGCCGCACGCGAAACCCGCGACGGCCAGCGCCGCCGCGATGCACTTGATGGTCGACATCCTGTATTCCCCTGTACCCGTGTTGTCGGCGCTCAAAGCTGCACCGCGTTGCGCACCAGCTCGAACACCTTGTTGTTCTCGATCACGCCGTGGAACGCATCCGCGCCGCGACCGATCGCACCGAGGAACACATCGGTGCCGCCGTGCGTCTCGTTGCCCTTGTCCATCCGCACGACCGCCTCCTGGCGATAGTCGTCGGCGCCCGTCACCGCATCGGTGAGCGCGGTGCCCGCGCGGCTGCCCTGCACGCGGTTCTCGCCGTTGCCGAAGCCGATGATCGTGTACGGCGCGCCGTCCGCGTCCTTCGCGATCGCGCCCGTCTGGTAGCTGCGCAGCACGCCCAGCACGCCGGGCTTGCCCGCTTCGGTCTTGCCCGTGCGCGCCGCATAGCCGTTCAGCACCAGCGTGTGGTCGTGATCGGCCGTGACGACGATCAGCGTGTTCTTCAGGTCGGGATCGGTCTTGCGGACCTTGTCGAGCGTCGCCTTGATCGCGTTGTCGAACGCGACCGTGTCCTGCAGCGCGCGCTTCGCATTGGTGTCGTGCAGCGCGTGATCGATCCGGCCGCCCTCGACCATCAGGAAATAGCCGTTCGGGTTGTTCTGCAGCACGTCGAGCGCGCGCGTCGCCATGTCGGTGAGGCTCGGTTCCTTGGTCGCGCCGCGATCGAGGTCGTAGCTCATGTGGCTCGACGAGAACAGGCCGACCAGCTTGCCGCTCTTCGTCGCATCGGCGGCCAGCAGGTCGTCGCGGTTCTGCGCGACCGCATAGCCCTTCGCCTTCAGTTCGTTGACCAGGTGGCGGCCGTCGGTGCGCTTGCCGCCGCCGTCCTTCGGCACGAAGAACTGCGTGCCGCCGCCGAGCACGACGTCGACGCCGTCGCCCAGCGCGCCGTTGTAGCCCGCGCCGCCCGGCACGAGCTGCGCGGCGATGTCGCTCTCGGCATCGCGATGGCACACGTGCGCGTAGGTTGCAGCAGGCGTCGCGTGCGTGACGCGCGTGGTCGTCACGACGCCGGTGGCCATCCCCTTCGCCTTCGCGATTTCGAGCAGCGTCGACACCGACTTGCCGTTGTTCGCGCCGCAGTTGCCGGTGAGGCCGGCGCTCGGCTCGATCGCCTTCGTGTCGGGCGACATCGAGATCACTTCGTTGTTGGTCTTGACGCCGGTCATGTACGCCGACATCGACGGCGCGCTGTCCGTCACCTGCGCGTCGTTCGAATACGTCTTGATGAACGCGGTTTCCGGCAGCGTGTCGATCGTGAGCGCGCCGTCTTCACCGACACCGTAGATGCGCGCGGCCGTCAGCGTCGTCATCCCCATCCCGTCGCCGAGGAAGAAGATCACGTTGCGCGCCGCTGCCTTCACGGGGGCGGGCGTCGAGCTGGTCGGGCCGTCGTCGCTGCCGCAGCCGGCCAGCGCAAAGGCGCCGGCACACAGCAGCGCCGCCATTTTGATTCGATTCATGTTGCCGGTTCTCCCCGCCGTTGATGCTTTCGAAATGAAAGGCGATGGTAGGAACCTGATGTGACGGCACGATGAATGGAAATTGGAAGGATCGGTATGACTTATGAAAGGATGCGGCAGGCCGCCGCGTCCGGATGCCCCGCGCGTGGCCGCGTCACTCCGCGTGTTCGGCAGTGGCGCTGCGCACGGTCACGATGCGCGCGGGCGGAATATTTGCCCAGACGATCCGGCTGCCGCGGGCAACGAATGCCGAATCGCCGAGCGGATGACGGCCGGGCGGCCGCAGATCGTACGTGAACTGAATCATCACGCCGTCAGCCGACAGCACGCGACGACATTGATCGACGATCGCCGTCACGGCCTCGCGCGGCAGCGTGCGCAACGGCAGGCACGACACGATCGCATCGACGCGCGCATCGGGCGGCAACAGCCGCTCGAGCTGCCGCGCATCGCCCGATACGATCGAGATCCCGGGAAAGCGTCGTCGCAGGTGCTGCACGAACGCCGGTGAACGCTCGACCACGACGAGGCGCCGTGGCGCGACGCCGCGTTCGAGCAACGCCGCGGTGATCGCGCCGGTGCCGCCGCCAAGCTCGACGACCAGCCCGTCACCGTCCGGCACCGCATCGGCCATCTCGCGCGCCAGGTGCCGCGAACTCGGGCACAACGCGCCCACCGCGGCCGGACGGCCGACCCACTCGCGCACGAACAGTGCCGAGACACGCCACGCATTCGGCCACATCATGGGCAGCCCTTGAGCAGTTGCGCCGCCCGCGGCGACGTGCCGAAGACTTGATGGAACAGGGCTACGGCGACACGGGGCTTTGGCATGCGCATCCTCCTGGACGAATCGGTCCGCCGCAGGAAGAGCGACGATCAAATCGATTCTAGGAAACGCAAACTTAAGGCGACGTGAAGATTGACCCTGATTCCCCTGATCAATTCGTGCCCGATCAGCCGCCGGACGCGTTCAGCGATCGACGCGCTGCTGCAAGTGCGCGGGATAACGTTCGCCGACGATCCGGATCTGCTGCAGCGCGGCCTCGATCGCGGCGAGATCGTCGGCCGTCAGCGTGACGGCGGCCGCACCGACGTTCTCGTCGAGCCGGTGCAGCTTCGTCGTGCCCGGAATCGGCACGATCCACGGCTTGCGGGCCAGCAGCCAGGCCAGCGCGATCTGCGCGCGCGTCGCGCCTTTATCGGTCGCAATGCGGCCGAGCAGATCGACGAGGCCCGCGTTCGCCTTGCGGTTTTCCTCGGAGAAACGCGGCACGAGATTGCGGAAATCGTCGGCGGCGAACGTCGTGTTCGCATCGATCGCGCCGGTCAGGAAACCTTTACCGAGAGGGCTGAACGGCACGAAGCCGATGCCGAGTTCCTCGAGCGTCGGCAGGATCCGCGCTTCCGGCTCGCGCCACCACAGCGAGTACTCGCTTTGCAGCGCGGCGACCGGCTGCACCGCGTGTGCGCGGCGAATCGTCTGCTCGCCGGCTTCCGACAGTCCGAAGTGCGCGACCTTGCCCTCGCGGATCAGGTCCTTGACCGTGCCGGCCACGTCTTCGATCGGCACGTTCGGATCGACGCGATGCTGATAGAACAGATCGATGCGGTCGATCTTCAGCCGCTTCAGCGCCGCATCGGCTACTTCGCGGATACGCGACGGCCGGCTGTCGACGCCCTTCATCGCCTGCCCGTCCTCGAAGCCGAACTTGGTCGCGATCGCGACCTGGTCGCGAAACGGCGCAACCGCCTCGCCGACCAGCGCCTCGTTGACGAACGGGCCATACGCTTCCGCCGTATCGAAGAACGTCACGCCGCGCTCGAACGCGGCACGGATCAGCGCGATGCCGCTGGCCTTGTCGGTGGCCGGGCCGTAGCCGTAACTCAATCCCATGCAGCCGAGCCCGATTGCCGAGACTTCGAGGCCGCTGTTTCCCAGTGCACGCTTTTGCATGAATGGCTCCTGCTGAAAATGAAGGCGAATGCCGAGGAAGCCAGTGTAGGTTGATGGATTCTGCTCAACAATCGGCGTACCATTTCATGCGTTATTGAGGGAATCTCACAAATGCTGCACACCGGCATCGGCGAACTGACGACTTTCATCACGATCGCGGAGCAGCGCAGCTTCAGCGGCGCGGCGCGTATCCTGGGCGTATCGCCGTCGGCGCTGAGCCACGCGATCCGCCACCTCGAAGCGCGGCTCGGCGTGCGGCTGTTCAACCGCACGACGCGTTCCGTCGCGCTGACGGAAGCCGGCGAACAACTGCTGCTGCGCGTCCGGCCCGCGGTGGCCGATCTCGAGGATGCGCTGAACGACGCCGCGACCGCCCGCAACCGGCCGTCCGGCCAGATCCGGATCAGCGCGTCGGAAGCGGCATCGCGCCCGCTGATCCTGCACGTGCTGCCGGCGTTCGCCGCGCGCTATCCGGACATCCACGTCGAATTCGTCGTCGATTCGCGGCTGATCGACATCGTCGAGCACGGCTTCGACGCGGGCATCCGCGTGCATGAAGACGTGCCGCGCGACATGATCGCGGTGCGCTTCGGCGATCCGCTGCGCTTCATCGCGGTTGCATCGCCCGGCTACCTGACGCGGCACGCCGCGCCGGAGAGCCCGCAGGATCTCGCGCGTCATGCGTGCATCCGCTACCGGTTCGAAAGCGGCACGCTCCTTCGCTGGGACCTGATGCGCGACGGCAGGCGCGTGACCGTCGATGTCGACGGGCCGCTGACACTCGGCAACCAGAACCTGATGATCGACGCGGCGCTGGGCGGCCTCGGGATCGCGTGGGTCACGGCATCGCGTGTCGCCGACCACGTGGCCGCCGGGCGGCTCGTGCACGTGCTGCCGCAATGGGGCCAGGACTTCGGCGCGCTGTGCCTCTACTATCCGGCGAACCGGCATCCGCCAGCCGCGTTGCGGCTGTTCGTCGAGGCCGTGCGTGAGTGGGCCGCTGCCGGACGCGAAGCGGCGACGGACTGAACGCACGCGGCACGCCGAGCCTGCCTGCGCACTCAGCGCGTCGAACGCATCCGGATGTTCGCGAACGGCAGGCCTTCGTCGTCTTCGTCGCGCCGCGAGACTGCCTCGAAACCGAGCCGTCCGTAGAACGCGCGGGCGTCGCGATTGTCGGCATACACCTCCAGGTCGAGCGCGCCCTTGATCGCGAGCGCGTGCTCGACCAGTGCGCGACCGATCCCGTGGCCGTGCATCGCCGGCGCGACGAACAACCCGCCGATCGACCCGTCGAGCAGGCCGATGAAACCGACCGGCTCGTCCGCGCGACAGGCAACCCAGGTTTCCGAGCGAGGCAGGTAGATGTCCTCGACGAGCGCGCGCTGCTGGCGCAGGCGCGCGTTGCCGAGGAATGGATGCGCGAGCATCGATGCGTCGAACCAGATGGCCGACAGTGCGTGCAGGTCGGATGGTTGGTAGGTGCGAATCAGGATATCCATGCTTCCGGGTCGTTCGACCGGCAACGCAAAACGGGCGCGGCCACGACGCGCCCCGTACCGCATCACCGCAGGTTGGTTCTCGCAAGCTCGACGATCTCGTCGCCGCGCCCGCTGAGGATCGCGCGCAGCATGAACAGGCTGAAGCCCTTCGCATGCGCGAACTCGATCTTCGGCGGCATCGCCAGCTCGTACTTCGACGTCACGACGTCGACAACGGCCGGCCCGTCGTGCGCGAACGCCATGCGCAGCGCTTCCTCGACGTTCTCCGAATGCTCGACGCGCACGCTGAAGATGCCCGCCCCCTTCGCGATCGCCGCGAAATCGGTCGGACTCAGGTCGACGTTCGTATCGAGATAGCCGGCCGCCTTCAGCTCCATCGACACGAAGCCGAGCAGGCTGTTGTTGTACACGACGATCTTGATCGGCAGGTTGAGCTGGCGCGCGCTCAGCAGATCGCCGAGCAGCATCGACAGCCCGCCGTCGCCGGACAGCGACACGACCTGCCGCCCGGGATGCGCGCCTTGCGCGCCGAGCGCCTGCGGCATCGCGTTCGCCATCGACCCGTGATTGAACGAGCCGTGCAGTTGCCGCTGGCCGTTCATCGTCAGGTAGCGCGCGGCCCACAGCGTCGGCGTGCCGACGTCGGCCGTGAAGATCGCGTCGTCGGCCGCGACTTCGTCGACGATCTTCGTCAGGTACTGCGGATGAATCGCGCGGCCCGGCGGCTCGGCCACCGCGAGATCGTCGAGCCCCTTGCGCGCCGCCGCGTAGTGCTTCAGCGCATTCTCGAGGAAGCGCCGCTGCGTCTTGCGTGTCAGGCGCGGCAGCAGCGCCGCGATCGTTTCCTTCACCGTGCCGACGAGGCCGAGCGCAAGCGGCGCGCGATGGCCGAGCTGCGAGCCCTTCCAGTCGATCTGCGCGATCTTCGCGTTCGTCGGATAGAACGGCCGGTACGGGAAATCCGTGCCGAGCATCAGCAGCGTGTCGCACGATTCCATCGCGTGATAGCCGGAGCTGAAACCGATCAGCCCCGTCATCCCGACGTCGAACGGGTTGTCCCATTCGACGAACTGCTTGCCGCGCAGCGCATGCACGACCGGCGCGCCGAGCATGTCGGCCAGCGCGACCACTTCGTCATGCGCGCCCTGCGTGCCGCTGCCGCACAGCAGCGTGACCGCGTCGGATGCGTTGAGCAGCGCCGCGAGCCGGTCGAGATCGGCATCGGCCGGCAGGATCGACGGCGGCGTGGAATCGCTCCATGCCGGCGCCTCTTCCGGGCCGTCGCCGAGCGCGATGTCGCCCGGCAGCACGATCACCGCAACGCCGCGCGCCTCGATCGCGGTGCGCATCGCCCGCGCGAGCACGCGCGGAAACTGCGACGCATTCGTCACGAGTTCGACGAAGTGGCTGCACTCGCGGAACAGTTCCTGCGGATGGGTTTCCTGGAAGTAGCCAAGGCCGATCTCGGTGGACGGGATGTGCGCGGCGATCGCGAGCACCGGCTGGTGATTGCGGTGACAGTCGTACAGCCCGTTGATCAGGTGCAGGTTGCCGGGGCCGCAACTGCCCGCGCACACCGCGAGCCGCCCGGTCGACGCGGCATCGGCGCCGGCCGCGAACGCGGCGCTCTCCTCGTGCCGCGTATGCATCCAGCGGATCGAGCCGATCTGGCTCAGGCTGAACGACAGGCCGTTCAGACTGTCGCCCGTCACGCCCCAGATGCGCTCGACGCCCGCTGCCGCCAGCGTCTTCGCCAGGTATTCCGCCATCGATTGTCTTGCCATGATGCCCTCGCTGTTGATGGATCGAGACACGCATGAGCCGGACGTGCATGCGCAGCCGGCAGCGACCGAACGAGCATACGCGATTGGTCCGCGCCGCGTCGTGACGGCGCAAGCGGGCCGACTGCCGTAGGACGCGCTGGCGCGCGACGGGTTCGATCCGGTGCGGCGAGCGTCATGGTTCCGTCACCGCGCCGTCAGCGAACGGACCGGCGGACAGGTCGTGCGCTCAGCTCCAGTCGGACGCCGATTCGTCCGGATCGACGAGCGTGAGCCCCGCCGCCGGCAGCGGCAACGCGGTCTTGTAGCGCACCTGCTTCAGCGCGAAGCTCGACCGGATGTTCGACACGCCCGGAATCGTCGTCAGCCGCTCGATGATGAAGCGTTCGAGCGTGCGCATGTCCGGCATCACGACGCGCAGCAGGTAGTCGGCGTCGCCCGACATCAGGTAGCACTCCATCACCTCGGGCCGCTGCGAGATCGCCTCCTCGAAGCGCTGCAACGCGTCCTCGACCTGCTTCTCGAGGCTGACCTGGATGAACACGTTGATCCGCAGGCCGAGCGGCTCGGGATCCAGCAGCGTGACCTGCTGCCGGAACAACCCCAGCTTCTCGAGCGCGCGCACGCGGTTGAAGCACGGCGTCGTCGACAGGTTCACCGCGCGCGCCAGTTCCGCGTTCGTGATCCGCGCGTTCTGCTGAAGCTGGTTCAGGATGCCGATGTCGATGCGGTCGAGCCGCTTCGGGGAGGTGCTCATGGCCTGAATATTCCTTATCTCGCGACGATTCCAGAATATTTACACTATCCAGACACAAATTCCCAATGAAATCAGACGCATATTCTGCGGATCGGCGCGTAGCATGAGTCCCATTGATGCGTGCCGCCGCCGGCGCGCGAGGAGACTGGCATGACGGATCTGTCGAACGGTATCGAACACGCGCAGCGCGCGGCCCTCGCGCGCGTCGATGCGGACCCGGAAGAAACCGCCGAATGGCTCGAGGCGCTCGACGCGGTGGTTGCACACGTCGGCCGCGACCGCGCGCAATACCTGTTCGACCGGCTCGCCGAGCATGCGCGCGCGACGGGCCTCGCATCGTCGCGCACACCCGTCACGCGCTACCTGAACACGATTGCGCTCGCCGAGCAGCCGCCGTATCCGGGCGATCTCGACCTGGAGGAACGGCTGTCGGCCGCGCTGCGCTGGAACGCGCTTGCGATGGTCGTGCGCGCGAACCGCGCGTACGGCGAGCTTGGCGGCCACATCGCGAGTTATGCGTCGGCGTCCGACCTGTTCGAAACCGGCTTCAACCACTTCTTCCGCGCGGCGCCGCCCGAGACCGGCGATGCAACGGGCACGGCCAGCGGCGATCTCGTGTACTTCCAGCCGCATTCGTCGCCGGGCGTCTATGCGCGCGCGTATCTCGAAGGTTTCCTCACCGAGGATCACCTGAAGCACTATCGCCGCGAAATCGCCGGCCCGGGCCTGTGCTCGTATCCGCACCCGTGGCTGATGCCCGATTTCTGGCAATTCCCGACCGGCTCGATGGGGATCGGCCCGATCAACGCGATCTACCAGGCGCGCTTCATGCGCTACCTGCAGCATCGCGGCCTCGCGAACACCGCGGGCCGCACCGTGTGGGGCTTCTTCGGCGACGGCGAGATGGACGAACCCGAATCGCTCGGCGCGCTGTCGCTCGCCGCGCGCGAAGGGCTCGACAACCTCGTGTTCGTGATCAACTGCAACCTGCAGCGGCTCGACGGCCCGGTGCGCGGCAACGGCCGCGTGATCGACGAGCTCGAAGCGCAGTTCGCGGGCGCCGGCTGGAACGTGATCAAGGTGTTGTGGGGCTCCGACTGGGATCCGCTGTTCGCGCGCGATCACGCGGGCGCGCTCGCGCGTGCGTTCGCCGGCACCGTCGACGGACAGTTCCAGACCTTCTCCGCGAACGACGGCGCATACAACCGCGCGCGCTTTTTCAGCCAGGATCCCGCACTCGAAGCGCTCGCCGCGCAGCTCACCGATGCGGAGATCGACCGCCTGCGCCGCGGCGGCCACGACGCGCGCAAGCTGCACGCCGCGTATGCGCGTGCGCTCGCGCACCGCGGCCAGCCAACGGTGATTCTCGCGAAGACGATGAAGGGTTACGGGATGGGCGCGGCCGGCCAGGGCCGGATGACGACCCATCAGCAGAAGAAGCTCGACGTCGACGATCTGAAGGCGTTCCGCGACCGCTTCCGGTTGCCGCTGTCGGACAGCGACGTCGAGCAACTGAAGTTTTACAAGCCAGCGGAAGACAGCCCGGAAATGCGTTACCTGCATGCCCGCCGGGCTGCCCTGGGAGGCTATCTGCCCAGAAGGCGGATGGCGGCATCGAAGGGGCTGACCGTCCCTTCGATGCCGGCCTGGGGAGCGTTCGCGCTGGACGCGGCCGGCCGCGAGATGTCGACGACGATGGCGCTCGTGCGCATGCTCGCCGCGTTGATCAAGGATCGCGACGTCGGCTCGCGCGTCGTGCCGATCGTGGCCGACGAAGCGCGCACGTTCGGCATGGCCAGCCTGTTCCGGCAGGTCGGCATCTACTCGCCGCTCGGCCAGCGTTACGAGCCGGAAGACCTCGGTTCGATGCTCTATTACCGCGAGGACACGCGCGGCCAGATTCTCGAGGAAGGCATCTCGGAGGCGGGCGCGATCTCGTCGTGGATCGCGGCCGCGACGTCGTACAGCGTGCACGACCTGCCGATGCTGCCGTTCTACATCTACTACTCGATGTTCGGCTTCCAGCGCATCGGCGACCTGATCTGGGCCGCCGCCGACCAGCGCTCGCGCGGCTTCCTCGTCGGCGCGACGTCCGGGCGCACCACGCTCGGCGGCGAGGGGTTGCAGCATCAGGACGGCAGCAGCCATCTCGCCGCGTCGACGATCCCGAACTGCCGCGCGTACGATCCGGCGTTCGCGTATGAAGTCGCGGCGATCGTCGATGCCGGCATGCGCGAAATGGTCGAACAGCAGCGCGACGTGTTCTATTACGTGACGGTCACGAACGAGAACTACGCGCAACCGTCCGCGCCGGACGGCGATCCCGACGCGCTGCGCGAAGGCATCCTGAAGGGCATTCATCTGCTGCCGGCCGAATCGAATGCGCGCGCGCGCGTGCAGTTGCTCGGCGCGGGCGCGATCCTCGGCGAGGTGCTCGCCGCGCAACGGATGCTGAAGGACGACTGGGGGATCGACGCGGCCGTGTGGAGCGTCACGAGCTTCACCGAACTGCAGCGCGACGGGATGGAAGCCGAGCGACTCACGCGGCTTGGTGAGGATACCGGCACGATGCCTTACGTGACCGCCGCGCTCGCCGCAACGCGCGGGCCCGTGATTGCCGCGACCGACTACGTGCGCGCGGTGCCGGAACTGATCCGCGCGTACTTGCCGCGCCGCTACGTGACGCTGGGCACCGACGGGTTCGGGCGCAGCGACACGCGCGACGCGCTGCGTGCGTTCTTCGAAGTCGATCGCGCGAGCATCGTGCTCGCCGCGCTGAAGGCGCTGGCGGACGATGGGGAACTCGATGCGGCTGTCGTGCGCGACGCGCGAGCGCGTCTCGGCAAGCCCGCGCAGCCAGGCGTCGCGCCATGGCAGCGCTGACCGGACGACGCGACCGCCCGGCACTCGACGACTGTTCGTCGATCCAGGCAAACCAACCGGTTAGCCAAAGAGGCCAGGATCCAGCGCGAACGCTTCCTTGCTGAACACTTTCACACTCGAAGCAAAATCCGCATGCAGCGGGTTCAGCAACACGTTGAAGTCGGTCGGGCAAACGATTGACGGTACGCGCATCGCCAACGGCTCGCCCGCTTCAAGCCAGACCTGCCCGATCCGGGCGGTCGACTCCGGATCCTGCGACAGTACCGCCCAATCGTCCGGCAGGTCCGGCTGGTACGCGTTGTCATGGACGGTGTCGGGCACTTCCAGCGTCACCAGAAAAAATCCGCCAGCGGGAAGCAAGCCGGACAGATGGACGAGCGCCTCGAGCAACGACGTCGACGCATGGCAGCAGGTGAACAGCACACGCATGCCGCGCGGATTCCAGCGGCCACCTGCGATCGCCGCGCCGTTCCCGCTCAGGTCGTCGGCCAGGTAGTGCCCCTTTCGTTCTTTCGCGAGACGATACAACCTCACGCGGCGACCCCGAACTGGGCACGGTTCAGAATGTCGCGCACCCGGTCGTAGCCGGGCTGGACGTCGAGCACTTCGAGCGGCTTCAACCGTTCGAGCTCCGCGTTCGCCCGGCTCATCCACACCGCTGCGCGCTCGCGGTCTTCAAACAGATCGGTAGCGAGATCCAGCACATAGAGCACGCGCGCAACGCGATCGGACTCGCCTTGCGACAACCGGCCGTGTTTGGCGATTTTCCGCAGAATGGTCGAGCTGGGAAGGCTCAGCGCGCTCAGGAGGGACTGAACCGGCACGCCAAGCAACTCGCGCGCGACGCGCTCGATGATGACCGCATCGAAACCCTCCGCGATCGTGCGCCGCTGCAACATCGGCGCCATCCGGCGAAAGGTGTCGAAATCGCCCTTGCCGGCGCCCAGACCGTTCGAACTGCCCGCCGGCGCCGCGGGTGTGGTCGCCGTCATTGCGACTCCCAAATGGGTCAATGTGAATTCCCATTGCATGCAACCAATCGAGAACTTCCAATCAACCAAATGGCATAGCCGTCACTACCGGGAACCGCCCGCGCGCCGCGCTACACCGGCAGCGCGTGCGTCGACAGGATCTCCTTGAGTACCATGAACGAGCGTACCTGCCGCACGCCCGGCAGGTAGATCAGCTGCTCCGCGTGCAGCCGGTTGAAGCTCTCGTTGTCGCGCGTGCGCACCAGCATGAAGTAATCGAATTCGCCGGTCACGACGTGGCACTCCACGCACCCCGACACCTTCTGAGCGGCCTTCTCGAACGCGGCGAACGCTTCCGGCGTCGAGCGGTCGAGCACGAACCCGATCACGACGAGCATGCCGGCCCCGAGCGGTTTCGGGTCGAGCAGCGCGACGATCCCGCGAATCATCCCCATCTCCTTGAGCCGCTCGACGCGCCGCAGGCACGCCGGCGCGCTCAGCTTCACCTTCGCGGCGAGGCTCACGTTCGAGATCGACGCGTCCTGCTGAAGCTGCCTGAGGATCGCGCGATCGATGCGATCGAGCGCGGGTGCGGCGTCAGCCGACGAAGCCGAACGTCCACTTAATTTCATTGCGTCTTCCTCCGTTTCTGTGAACTCAAATTTCGATATTGATGTTCGAATCATTATCAACGTAGGCCGACGATATTTATTTCGCAAGCTCATTTCTCGCCTGCATGCCTATCATTTTTTATCGGGAGACGCCGTGCCGGTTGCTCCCGAGCGCACCGATTCCCATGCACATTCCGCCTTACCGGAGACCGCTTCGATGAACCTGCAACGCTTCCCCCGTTATCCGCTGACGTTCGGCCCGACGCCGATCCAGCCGCTCAAGCGCCTGAGCGCGCACCTCGGCGGCAAGGTCGAGCTGTATGCGAAGCGCGAGGACTGCAACAGCGGCCTCGCGTTCGGCGGCAACAAGACCCGCAAGCTCGAATACCTGATCCCGGACGCGCTCGCGCAGGGCGCGGACACGCTGGTGTCGATCGGCGGCGTCCAGTCGAACCAGACCCGGCAGGTCGCGGCGGTCGCCGCGCATCTCGGCATGAAATGCGTGCTGGTGCAGGAGCACTGGGTCAACTATGAAGACCCCGTCTACGATCGCGTCGGCAACATCCAGCTGTCGCGCATGATGGGCGCCGACGTGCGGCTCGTCGCGGACGGTTTCGACATCGGCATTCGCCGGAGCTGGGAAGAAGCGATGGAAAGCGTGCGGCAGGCGGGCGGCAAGCCGTATCCGATTCCGGCCGGATGCTCCGAGCATCCGCTCGGCGGGCTCGGGTTCGTCGGCTTCGCCGAGGAGGTACGCCAGCAGGAAGCCGAGCTCGGCTTCAAGTTCGACTACATCGTCGTGTGCTCGGTGACGGGCAGCACGCAGGCCGGCATGGTCGTCGGCTTCGCGGCCGACGGGCGCGCGGATCGCGTGATCGGCATCGACGCGTCCGCAACGCCGGAAAAAACGCATGCGCAGATCACGCGCATCGCACGGCATACCGCTGAAATCGTCGAACTCGGGCGTCGCATCGACGAGCGCGAAGTCGTGCTCGACACGCGCTACGCGGGCCCCGAGTATGGGTTGCCGAATGACGGCACGCTCGAAGCGATCCGGCTGTGCGCGCGACTCGAAGGCGTGCTGACCGATCCGGTCTATGAAGGCAAGTCGATGCACGGGATGATCGACAAGGTGCGGCGCGGGGAATTCGAGCCGGGGTCGAAGGTGCTGTATGCACACCTCGGTGGCGTGCCGGCGTTGAGTGCGTATTCGGAGATTTTCCGGCAGGGGTGATGGGGGCCGGGCGGAGGCGTGGTGCGCACTGTTAGCGCCAGTTCCAAGCCTCTGCCGAATAGGTTTCAGACGGCGCGGTTCGTCGATGCCGCGCGTCGTCCGTTTTAAACCTCGATCGAACCGCTCTGCAGGCCCGCGCGTCAGATCGTTGCAGCACGCGTGCGGCAAGAACGCGTCTACCGGGCATTGACCGCTCCTTTGCGCCGAAACCACCGCGACATATACGCACTCGTCAGCATCACGAGGAACCGGCTGTTGGTCGACAGATAGCGCTTCCACATCCGCTCCGGTTCCTGGAATATGCGAAACACCCACTCCAGACCGCTGCGCTGCATCCACGGCGGCGCCCGCTTCACCTTCCCCGCCACCACGTCGAACGTCCCGCCCACGCCCATCACGAAATCAACGCCTAACTGCGATTTCCAGCGATTGATGAAGTTCTCCTTGCGCGGCGACGTGATTGCGACGAACAGGAGCTTCGCGCCTGACGCACGAATCTGGTCGACGACGGTACGCTCATCATCCCAGAAGTAGCCGTGATGAGTCCCAGCAATCCGCAGCGTCGGGTATTTTGCGGAGACGACACAGCCCGCTGTGCGCACGACGGCCTCGGTGCCACCCAGCATGAAAACGGGCAGCCCGTCCTGCTGGGCCATGTCAAGCAAGCGATCGAACAGATCGACGCCGGCGACGCGCTCCGGAACGTGATGGCCAAGCAGCCGGGCACCCCACACGACACCCATCCCATCGATGTTGACGATATCGCAGCCACGTATCGAGGTAGCCAGTTCCGCATCGGTCTGCATGTTGACCAGTTTGGCAACGTTGACAACCACGTGCTGCGTGAATTGCTCACGCGCAATGCGATCGCGAATCAGTTCGACGGTTTCGGACATAGTGCCGACGTTCATCGAACAGCCGAACAGTTCGATGCGTTTCATGCACGCGCTCTCAGGGACAGGGAATGGGAAGAAGGAGCCTTGGGCTGAATATGGTTCGCAAGCAGGCCGATCGAGTAGAACGCCCAAGCCTGCGTCCATCGCAGGTAGTCGACACGATTGAAGGAGCGCGCAGTACGTTGATAGGCGAAGCGGCGTTCGCCAGGCAGGTAGAGCGTCTGCATCGCGCGGTCGAACACGCGCCGCGCCAGCGGACGATCGGACTCCAACGGCGACACCGTCAGCAACGTGATCAGCGCTTGCGCGAAAGAATGCATGTCAAGCGGCCAGATTCGGTCGGCGTAATATTTCGCGGTGCCATCGGGCGTGAAGAACGTGTTCCGATAGTACTCGAGGCCCCGATCGATCGCATCGTCGAAACGCCGCGTGTCGGCCGCCTGTCTCAAGCGATGCAACGCCTCGAGGTTGTAGCCTGTGTGGAAGCCGTCGATAAAGGTGTGATGGCTGCGCAGGCCGTACGCCCATGCGCCGTCGTCGTGCTGCATCGACACGCTGAGCGCCGCCGCGCGCAACGCACGTTCGAGCATCGATGAGTCGCCGCTTCGGCGAACTGTCTCGGCAACGAATGCAGTCACCCACAGGTTCGCGTTATGGACGAAGGCCGATTCGCCCGGGATGTACGCGTAGTATCCGGAACCGTCGCGTTCCATATAAAGCGAATCGAGAAAGTATCCAGCATCGACAGCCGTATCAATGAAACGCGAATCTCCGGTCGCCTCACCGAGCGCGTATAGCGCTCGCGCGGCGTAGCACGTCGTAATCGCGTTGGGCATGCCGACCGGCACGAAGAAGGCTCGCGCCGCCCAATCGAAGTGGTACCCCCATGCGCTATGCCGCCACTGCACCCGGTCGACACGTTGTTCCAGCAGCCAGTTGCCGAGAGCGCGCGCTTCCGTGACACTCGCTCCGTCGCCGACCCGGTACTCACGTTCAAGCAGACCGAGAATGATCAGCGCGATTCCTTTTGGGTTGCGCTTGCGTGGAACGCCGGTCAGGCCACGCAGATTGATCGGGCTGCGCTTGTGAAACTGAAGCCATGCGATGCGTGCGAGCGGCAAACGAGACAGGCCAGAATGTCGAAACAGGCGGCTGTTGAGGCCATCGAACGGATCGTGGCCGGCGTAGTCATGGCGCTGGCAATGCGCGAGCAAACCGTCGGCGACGGCGGCGGGATCGGGAAATGCTGTCATCAATCGTTTCTCTTGGCTTCCACGGAGACATCGCCGAAGTACACGGTGAGCGCATCGACGTCAGTGGGATAGGTTTGCCAACTCGGTTTATAAATACCGAACTTGAGATAGCTGTGCCGATCGCCGACATACGCGTTCGGTATGCCATTCGCATCGAAAACGGCGAGCTTATCCTTCCATACCTGAGTAATCGCCTGTCGACCCGATGAATCGGGCGCATAACGGATCATCCAGTCAACCCATCTTCCTCGGTCATTTGTGGCGCAGCAGAGACGCTTTTGTGTGTCGTGCGTCGTATCGCGCCCGCCGCGGACGGATATGACGTATTCCGATCCGAACAATTGCAGCATGACCGGAGGCGAGCCGCTATGCTCGCCCTGGTGAATCTGAGTGATGATCGCGAATTGCTCGCTGTCGAACCGGAGATCGTTCGGAAGATAGGTACGCCACCTGATCAAATATTCATGACCAGGAGCCAGCCGGATATCGCGCGGCAACAGAAACTCTGCCCTCGGCAACCGGTTGATCAGACGAGAAAAATCTTCACTCTTTCGAAGTTCGACTCGAATCGCCCGACGACCGGAGGCGACCGGATCATCAACGAGCGTGATATTCGTTGGCGTGGTTTGCTGGAACGTCAGGCCATCCAGACCGTTATGCCACGAGCTCGAATAAACGAATTGATAATCGGCGGCCCTCACGCGAGTCGCCGTTGCCGTTGCACAAGCCGCGAGCAGTATCGATCCGAGTCCTGCCGCAATCAGCACAATGCCGAACTTCACGGGCTTGCCGAATTTCATACGGAGGCTCCGTTCGTGACGTCGCGATAGCAACGAACATACTGCTCCGAAATCGTCTTGGCGGTGTAGTCCTGTTTTGCCCGGGACAGCGCGGCAGCTTTCATGCGTGTCGCCAGCATCGGATTTTCGAGTAGTTGCCGGACACGACAAGCAAGTGCCTCGGCGTCATTGGGCGGGACAAGATACCCGGTTACACCTTCGCTGATCAGATCTTGCAGCCCGCCAACCCGCGTGGCGACGACGGGCACACCACAGAACATGGCCTCCAGTGCGGCAATACCGAACGCTTCGAACTGGCTAGGCAGACAGAACACGAAGGCGTTTCGATAGAAAGAGAGCTTGTCGTCGCCGTCGAGCCATCCCTCGAAATAGACTCGATCAATCACGCCGTGGGCACCTGCAACGCTACGCCAATGCCCCACGTCGCCTTCGCCCGCCAGCCTCAATGTGAGATCGAATCCCTGCCTCGCGAGCAGGCCGAGCGCCTCGATCAGCACGTCGACGCCTTTCTGGGTCGACAGGCGACCCGCAAACGCGATATATGGTCGAACGCAGACCTGTGAGCGATCATGCGAATGGCCGTGCATTGCACCGTATTCCGCGACAGTCGCGAAGTTGGCAATGATGCTTGTATCGTCAGCGTTGCCCCGGAACTGATTCAACAGTCGCATAGACGCGGAAGACGTGCCGATTACCAAGTCAGCACCTCCGATGAACTGACGCATTGCCGCACGCGTCAGGCCGTCGGCACTCGCGAAAAATCGGCCGAAATTGCCGGAGTGCAAATGGAACACTACCCGCCTTCTCATCACTTTCGCGATCATATAGAGGGTGAATTTTCGGTAAAAGGATCCGCGCTCCGAAACGTGGAAATGCACAATGTCGGCCCCCCTAGCCACACGGATGAATTTCGGTACGTCAGACGAAAAGAACTGCAGTGACGAACCAGCGCTCCGGAAGCCATGTGTTTCGAAGATCGTCGTTCCGATGCCGGCACGCTCGAAGCTGGCCCGTCGAGCGGCCAACTCCCCAAGTACCGACGCAATGCCGCCGCGTTGACCATATCCGGGGCCGACGTGCAACACGTCGATCCGGTTTGCGTTGGAAATCCCAGCGTCATTCACCTCGTACCTCATTCGATTCTCCCTTCGATGACCCGCCACTCACGGAAAACACATACATCATCAGCAACGCAGAAAACACATAAGACGGCGAGAGAAATGCCATCGAGAACAGATTGTCGAAACAGAATGCAAGAACGACATACATCCAGATCATGCTTTTCCTTCTGGTTTGCCAGTAGAAAAGCATGAACGCAAGCCAAAGGATCGCTCCAAACAAACCCATTTCGACAAACAAATGCGGGTAGAACGTATCGGTCGTCTTCAACACGCCGCCGAGCCCATACCAGTTGAAGTGATAGGTCTGATACAGCGTTGAGTTGTACCTCACCGACGCCGGGCCGCCGAAACTACCGAGACCCTCGCCAAGCAAATTGCCATTCAACAGGGATTCGAACATCACCCGATAGGACTCCGCGCGCGCCGAGTTACCAGAGAGGATGTAGAACGACAGCTTTGCCATCGCGACTCGCGCAAGCGAGTCGAATAATCCGACCAGAACGAACATCGCTCCGGTTAACACCGCGAGAAGCGACACCATCCAGACCTTAATATCTCTCCAACCAAGAAATACCGGATAGAGAATGATCGCGACGAACATCTTGAAAGAAAATCCGAGCAGCGAGAACAGCAGAAATATCCACGACCACTTCAGCCTGGACGAATTGCGAAAATGGAAGCGGCACAGCAGAAACGCACAAAAATTGATGAAGCTGAACTCCGAAAAGAACCCCATCCACCCTTGAGCACGCAGGAACAGTCCGGAGTCGATCCGCACCGGCATGAACAGCGGCAACCCGGTCGCATACGACACGTAGAAATACAGCTGGAACAGGTCGTTGCTCACGACCACAGCGATGAACGTTCTGAGCAGCACGTCGAGCCGGTCTCGGTACGGGAAGATCGCCACCGTGATCGCGACCGGAAAGAGGAAACGGACGAGTTCCTCGATCCCGGCACGGACGTTGAACGACAACAGCATCCCGATGCAGAGCGACACGGCGATGGGGAGCACGACGACGGCCAGCCGATGAAAGCGCGGGCGCAAGAGCATTGCCGCGAACACGAGGCCGAACGCGCCCATCTTGACGGCTTGCGAACGATCGTCGTCGAGCGTGAGCAGCGTGTCGCTGACGCAGAAGACGAAGTACGCGAGCGCCAGCAGTCCGGCGCCCACGTCGGCTACGCGCGACCGACGATGTGGCGCGATCGCCGGGAATCGGGCCGCCACGTTCATGAACGGGCCCCCGACGACGCCGGCACCGTTTTCCGATCGGCAACGTCCACCGCCCCGATCGAGCCTGCATAGGCCGCACACACCCGCCGCGCCTGCATCACGACGATCGCGTTCCGGATCAGCGTGACGATCACGGCTGACGCCAGCATGCAGAAGAACCCTGCGTCGCCGCCGATCGCGATGCTGCCGCCGAGCAGCGCGACGAACAGCGACGACGTGCCGATGTTGATTCGCGCGGTGATCGCGCTCTCCTCGAACGCCATCATCACGTTGCTGCTGACGACGCCGAGCACGCCCGCCGCGCACTGGATCGCCAGCAGCACGCCGCCCGCGAACACCACGTACACGCCGTCGCCGTCGAGCCCATAGCGGTAGGTCAGCCCCGCCACCATCGCAACGTTCGCGACGAGTACAACCAGATTCGACACGCCGATATTGCGCCGCATCGCGCCCAGCGTTGCGTCGAGCGGCGCCCTGTCCTTCTTCCGCTTCACGAGGTCCGGTAATTGCGCGATCGAAATGGCGCGCGGCAGCAGGTTGCCAACTGCGGTCACCGAAGCGAACAACGACAGCATTCCCGCGAACGACGCACCGCACATCGCCTTCGCCGCCGGCACCGTCACCAGCGCAACACCGCCGGACAGGAAATTGGTCAGCCCGAACTGCAGCCCCTTCACGTCGATGCGCATCGAGAACGCGCGACGATCGGGCACCCCGATCGCGGCAAACATCGCGACAGCCACCCCGACCAACGCAACGGCCAGGCACGACGACGCGGAATAGCCGTGGCGCATCCCGACCCATAGCATCGCGCACGAACCCGCGATCAGCAGGCCGTCGAATGCGATCGTGATCCGGTAGCGGCGGTACGACACGAAAAAATGTCGCGCGAGCTGATACACGGCCCAACCCCACGTCAGCGCGACCACGCCGCCGAGATCGAACGCGGCGAGGCCGGTCGCGGACACCAGCACGCAGGCGACCGTGGCGGCCACGGCGGTCCATCCCGCCATCGACACCAGCGCGTAGAACGCGTCACGCGCCGCCTGCTTCCCGTCGGTTGCCGGTACGCGTACCAGAATCAGCGTCGCCCAGCCGATCGCCGTGAAGAAGCCGATCATCTGTGCGATCGACAGGTTGGACGCCGCCTGTCCGAGCTCGTCCAGCGAATAAATTCGCTGGACGAGCCAGAATGTCAGCACGCGATAAAGGCCGGGCGCGCCGGTGCAGACAAGCGCCTCGACACGGCCCTGCAGCTTTTTGGCGTCGGTATTCCGCAGCATGGCTGTCGCGCACCTACCTGTTACCCGCGCGCCAGCACGCCGCGCGTGTCGATCACGACCTTGGTCTGCAGCCGCACCGGGTCCATGCGCCGAAACGACGCGTGGTCGACGAGGATCGCGATCACGTCGGCTTCGGCCAGCGCGGTGTTCAGGTCGCACAGCCGGGTCTTCGCTTCGAGCGAAGCCGGCAGCGCCGCGATGTTGGGTTCGACGACCAGCAGCGTCGCGCCGGCGTTCTCCGCCAGCGCTTCGACGATTTTCACTGCCGGGCTCTCGCGCAGATCGTCGATATCCGCCTTGAATGCAAGCCCGAGACACGCGATCACCGGGTCGCGGAACCGGCTCGCCGCCTGCCGCACGCGCTCGTAGACGAAGTGCGGCTGGTCGTCGTTCACGTGGCGCGCGGTACGGATCAACCGAGCGTGCTCCGGCGCCGAATCGACGATGAACCACGGATCGACCGCGATGCAATGGCCACCCACGCCCGGCCCCGGCTGCAGCACGCTGACACGCGGATGGCGGTTCGCCAGCCGGATCAGTTCCCAGACGTTGATGTCCAGCCGGTCGCAAATTACCGACAGCTCGTTCGCGAACGCGATGTTCACGTCGCGGAACGCATTCTCGGTCAGCTTGCACATTTCGGCCGTGCGCACATCGGTCAGGATGCATTCGCCTCGCACGAACACCTCGTACAGCGCCTGCGCACGCGTGCCGCATCTGCGCGTCATCCCGCCGATCACGCGGTCGTTCTCCACAAGCTCGCGCACGACATGGCCCGGCAGCACACGCTCGGGGCAATGCGCGATA
Organism: Burkholderia arboris; assembly: GCF_902499125.1. Lineage (GTDB taxonomy): Bacteria > Pseudomonadota > Gammaproteobacteria > Burkholderiales > Burkholderiaceae > Burkholderia > Burkholderia arboris. Next base: position 197,127 of record NZ_CABVPX010000009.1, on the reverse strand, counting down.
CGGATGTCCGAGCGCTCGCCGGCCTGTTGCGGGAATGTCAGGTCCGGGCGTTGCGCGGCGAGCCATGCGGCCAGTTTTTCGGTCGCGCCGACCGGCGAAGTCGACTCCAGCACCACCAGATCGCCCTTCTTCAGCACGGGCGCGATCGACCGGCCCGCGGCCTCGATGTAGCTCAGGTCCGGCTTGTTGCCGTCGGCAAACGGTGTCGGTACCGCGATCAGGAACGCATCGGCCGGCTCGGGCGCTCGCGTCGCGCGCAGGTAGCCTTGCGCCACGGCGGCATGCACGAGCATGTCCAGATCGGGTTCGACGATATGGATTTCGCCGCGATTGATCGTGTCGACCGCGTGCTGCGATACGTCGACGCCGATCACGCTTTTACGGCGCGCAGCAAAGGCCGCCGCGGTGGGCAGGCCGATATAGCCCAGTCCGATGACGGAAACGGTTTCGAATGACATGAATGAGGTTCTCAGGACGTCGGGGGATTCAGCAGAGCGAGCCGGCCGGGAATGCCGGCCCCTGCGTCAGGACCGGCGGCGAGACCAGCAGATCCGCGATCCGCTCGCTCGCACGGCCGTCGCCATACGGGTTGTGCGCGCGGCTCATCGCGCGATAGGCGCGGCCGTCTTCCCACAGCTCGACCACCGCGCCGACCAGCTGGTCGACCCCGGTGCCGACCAGCCGCACCGTGCCGGCCGCGACGGCTTCCGGCCGCTCGGTGGTGTCGCGCATCACCAGCACCGGCTTGCCGAGCGACGGCGCCTCTTCCTGGATTCCGCCGGAGTCGGTCAGGATCAGCCATGCGCGGCTCATCAGATAGACGAACGGCAAATACGCCTGCGGCTCGATCAGCACGACGTTGCCGATATCGCCGAGCAGCCGCAGGACGGGTTCGCGCACGTTCGGATTCAGGTGCATCGGGTAGACGATGCGGCACTCCGGATAGCGCTTCGCGATGGTCGCGATCGCTTCGCACATCTGCTCGAACCCGCGTCCGAAGTTCTCGCGGCGGTGGCCGGTCACGAGGATCATGCGCCGCTCGTCGTCGACGAACGGGAACCGCTCGTGCATTTGCCGCACCAGTGCCCGGTCGTGCTCGAGGCGCCCGGTGATCGTCAGCAATGCGTCGATCACGGTGTTGCCGGTCACATGCACGCGATCGGCTTCGACGCCTTCGGCCAGCAGGTTCGCCCGTGAGGTTTCGGTGGGCGCGAAGTGATGCAGCGCGAGCGCACCCGTCACCTTCCGGTTCGCCTCTTCCGGCCACGGCGAGTACAGGTCGCCGGTGCGCAGCCCGGCTTCCACGTGACCGACCGGAATGCGCCGGTAGTACGCCGCGAGCGTCGCGCCGAGCGTCGTGGTCGTATCGCCGTGCACAAGCACGAGATCGGGACGGAACGATGCCAGCACCGGGTCGAGCGCATTGAGAATGTGCCCGGTCAGGCTGCCGAGCGTCTGCCCGGCGCGCATCAGGTCGAGATCGAAATCCGGCACGATGCCGAACAGGTCGAGCACCTGATCGAGCATCTGGCGATGCTGGGCCGTCACGCAGACACCGCATCGCACGCCTTCGCGGGCACGCAGCGCGTGGACGAGCGGCGCCATCTTGATGGCTTCCGGGCGCGTGCCGAACGTAACGAGAATGTTTTCGTGGCGATGAGTCATCGGATTCTCCATCGGCGGATCACGCGCGATCCGCAGCGGTTTGCACATCGGCGCCGTCATACGCATACGCGCCGTAGTTGCCGTACCGAGCGGAGCGCAGCCCCGGCCGGAAGCCGTTGAACACGACCGCCGTCGGTCGCACGCCGACGCGTTCGATCCGCTTCACCGATTCCAGCAGCTCGCCCGAGGTCGTCACGCCGGCGCGCGCCGCGAGCAGGATCGTGTCCGCGTGCGCGGCCAGCACGACCGCGTCCGTCACCGGCAACAGCGGCGGCGCGTCGACCAGCACGACGTCGTAATCGCGCGCAGCTTGCGTCAGCAGCGCCGGCAGACGATCCGACGACAGCAGCTCGACAGGCCGGTCGGTGCGCGGCCCGGACGGCAGCAGGTCGACGTTCGGCGCGACGTCGCGCACGATGGCGTCGGCGGCGCTCACGCCGCCGCGAAGGACGCTCGACAGGCCGATACGCGGCTGCATGCCGAAGCGCGTCGCCAGTTCGCCGCGACGCAGGTCGCCGTCGATCAGCAGCACGCGCTTGCCCGACCGTCCGAGCAGCGCGGCCGTGTTGGCCGACACGAACGATTTCCCGACTCCCGCGGAAGGTCCGGTGATCAGCACGCGGTTGCCCTCGGGCCGGTCCAGCAACTGGAACCGCAGTGCCGTGCACAGGCTCTGCAGCGCCTCGACAGCGGGCTCCCCCGGTCGCGCCAGCGCCAGAACCGTTGCTCCGCCTGCCGCAGCGCAGCGCTGCGCGACCCGGCGTTGAGCAGCACTGTGTGGAATCGTCGCCATCACGTTCAGGTTCGTCTCTCGCTCGATCTCCGCCGGATCGGTCACGCCGCCGAACAACACCGCGCGGCCGATGACGGCGCACGTGCCGAGCACGAGCCCCACCAGCGCGGCAATCGCGGCGACCAGCACCGGCTTCGGACGCACGGGCTCGTCCGGCACGATCGCCCGGTCGATCACGCGCACGTTGCCGATCTTGCTCGCGGTCGCCACGCGAAGCTGCTGGATGCTGTTCAGCAAGCCGACATAGATCTCCGTTTGCACGGTCGCGTCGCGGCGCAGGCGCACGACGTTCTGCTGCGCGTCCGGCAAGCGCCGGATCGTGTCGTTGATCGTCCCGATCTGCGCCTTGGCGGCGGCAATCTGCCGGTCGACCGCCGCGAGCTCCGGGTGCGCCGGCGTCAGCGTTGACGCCAGCGCCAGCCGCTTCTGTTCGAGCTCGAACAGCGACGTCTGCGCGGCGGTCGATTGCGTCAGCATCGCCTTTGCCTGTTCGGTCAGGTCCACGATTTCATGGCGGGCCTGGTATGCATTGAGGCGATCTTCGGCCGCGCGCAACTGCCGCTCCACGGTCGGGATCTGGTCGCTCAGGAACGCCAGCGACTTCTCGGCGGTAGCCGCCTTGCGGTTCGCGTTCTGCCGCACGTAGTTGTCGGCGATCGCATTCAGCACGGTGGCCGCGCGCACCGGATCATGGCTTTCGTACGACACGCCGATCACGCCGGACTGATCCTTGCCGCGGTTCGCTATCGTCAGTTGCTTCTGCAGTTCGGCGAGCACGACCTGCTTCGAATCGGCCTTCACGACGAACTGCGCGCCCGCCGCGGCTTCGATGCCGGCCACCTGCAGCGTCACGTCGCCGGCGCCCGTCTTCACGCGCAGCAGTTCGCCGGTCGCGCCTTCCACATCGCGATCGAGATCGCCGCCGGACAGGCGATAGCGCCCGTGGCCCAGCGTCGTGACGATGAATGCGTGCTCCACGAAGTCGCGCGGCACGTCGAAAGTCGGAACATCGATGCGCTCGCTGCCCCAGACGAATCCGCCGATCCCGAACAGGCCGGGTGCCGACTGCCCGCGATTGAAGCGCGCGACGATGGAGCCGATCACGGGCACACGGCGCGGACGCGCTTCGATGTGCAGATGCTGGCCGTCGACGACCGGTTCGGTCACGAGCCGCGAGCGGATGATTTCCATCTCGCCGTCGTCGGTCGACTTCACGTTGAACAACGCGCCGAGGCCGCCGACGAGCCCGCCTTCCGCCGTGCTGCGCAGGTCCGAGCTGCCGCTTTCCACCTGCACGACGATGTCTGCCTTGTAGACCGGCTTCGCGACGAACGCACAACCGGCGCCGAGCGCCGCACACGTCACCGTGACCGCGACGATGCGGCCCGCGTGCCGGATCAGCACGTCGAGGAGGCCGCGGACGTCGAGTTCATCGGCGTCGCGTAAATGAGGTTGGCGTAGGTTCGATGCATTCATTTGAGGTTCACTGCGATTGTTCCGGCGCATCCACGCCGGTATCCGGACACTGCGGCCGGTTCGGTTCCAACGTCGCGATCCGCGCAGCCCAATCGGCAACGCCGTGCTCGATCAGCTTCGTCGCATAGTCGTAGACGTAGCGGCTACGGCGATACGGATCCGGAACGTCGGTCTGGTAGCGCTCGGTAAGGCGATACACACGGCCGCGCGTCACCGGGTACGTCCGCTCGATCAGTCGGCGATGCGCGCTCTCCATGACCAGGATCAGGTCTGCCCACTGGCAGGTCCGGTCACCGATGCGCCGGGCCCGATGCGCGGAAAGGTCGAAACCGCGCGCGGTCAGCAACTCGTTCATCACGGGGTCGACCACCGTCCCGTCGATCGCCGCGACGCCGGCCGACTGCACCGTGCGCCCGAGCAGCGCATGCGACAACAACGCCTGTGCGGCCGGGCTGCGGCATACGTTGCCGGTGCACACCACCAGGATCCGCTGCATCATTTCGTGACGATCGCGGCAGTCAGGCCCGCGTTGATGGCCGGCAGCAGCTGCGCGAGCACGCGGCCAAAGCGCGCCAGCTTCGTGCTGTCGACGTACACGACGTCGCGCGGCTGCAGCTCGAACTCATCGGCGAGCACCATCGACACCGGCGAGCTGCCATCCAGATGAAACACCTGCGCCCGACGATCCGCGCCGGCGCGAATCACGTAGGTTTGCTTCGGGTCGGCCGTTCCCTGGTTCACGCTGCCGGCCTGAGACAGCGCGTCGGCCAGCGTAAGCCGGCCGTTGCGCAGCGGCAGTGCCGTCATCGGCTTGTTGACCTCGCCCATCACGTACACGCCGAACTGGTCGCGCGCGCCGACCTGCAGCAGGTCGCCGTTGCGCAGCACGATGCGCGACGGATCGAAGCGCTCGCGAATCAGCGCCGGCAGATCGACCGGATAGGCGGTACCGGCACGCACGAGCGTCATCCGGCTCTGGTCGGCATCGGCCGTGAAGCCCCCCGCGCGCCCAACGGCCTCGAGCAGCGTCATCGGCACGTCGTTGAGCGGTTGCGCGCCCGGCGCACGGACCTCGCCGTCGACATAGACGCGATTCCCGCGATACGACGCGACCCTTACCGTCACCTGCGGCGCGACGAACCACTTCGAGAGCCGCGCACGCAGCGCCGCCTGAATCCCGCTCGTACGCATACCGGCAACGTGCAGTTCACCCACGTACGGAAACGACACGCTTCCGGCCTGATCGACGACGAAGCCCGCCGGCGGATCGGCGGGGCGTACCTGCTGATTGCCCGGATTGCCCTGTGCCGCGGCCAGCTCGGGGTGATCCCACACGGTGATCTGCAGCACATCGCCCGCGTCGACCACGTAGGGCGCCGGCTTGGCGAAGAGCGCCGCGCGCGTGCGTTCGCCCTGTGTGCGTGCGTCGCGCCGCTGGGCTGCGATCAGCGCGCCGTCGATCGGCCCGATCGGCACCGGCGCCGCTTCGCGCGGCGCAGGCTCACGTTGCGACTGATCGAGCAGGGCCGCATCGATGCGATGCATCGACACCGTCACGCCACCGTCATGCGTCCGCGTGAGACCGGCATCCTGCTGCGTATCGTTCGCGAGGTTCATGTGCATGCCTGGCTCGACCGCGCAAGCGGACAGCAGCATGACGGGCAAACCCGTCAGCACCGATCGCAGACGTTGCGCCGATGAGCGCGACCATTTTCCAGTTTCCATTTCCGTTATCCAGACCGCCTGCGGCGACGCGTCGTTCAATAGGCATTGCGATGCGTGAATCCGCGCAGAACGGTGGCCGCCACAATCCGCACGTCCAGCGCAAACGACCAGTTGTTCAGGTAATAAAGATCGTGTTCGACCCGCTTCTGCATCTTCTCGATGCGATCCGTTTCGCCTCGATACCCGTTGACCTGGGCCCAGCCCGTGATGCCCGGCTTGATCCGGTAGCGCTGGATGTAGCCGTCGACGAGAGGCTGGTAGAAGCGGTCATGCTCCACCGCATGCGGGCGCGGCCCGACCACCGACATGTCGCCCTTCAGCACGTTGAAGAACTGCGGCAGTTCGTCGAGGCTCGTGCGCCGCAACAGCGCGCCGATTCGCGTGACGCGCGGGTCGCCTTGCGTCGCCTGCCTGACCTCGCCCTGTTCGCCCGCATCGTGCCGGTGCATCGTCCGGAATTTGTAGATCGTGAAGATGCGCCCGTAGGCGCCTCGGCGCTGCTGCCGGAACAGCACCGGCCCCGGCGACGACCCCTTCACCGCGATCGCGATGAGGGCCATCAACGGTGCGATCACGACCAGCGCCAGGCCGGCGAATGCACGATCGAACATCGCCTTGCCTGCCAGCGCCCGCGCCGATAGCGGCGACGCGACGAGATCGAGCGCATGACCGCGATTCGCCCGATGCGGATGAAGCGGCGTCATGCCGGTCAGGTCCGGCATGAAGCGGATGTCCACCAGATCCTCTGCGAACGCACGAACGATCTCGCCGACGCGATCGGCCGCCGACAGCGGCAGCACGATCCAGACTTCCCCGATGTGGGCGCGGCGCACGCTATCGACAAACGCGGCCAGATCGCGATGGACTTCCGGTTCATCCGGGCCGACCGGCGACGAACCGGACATATCGAAGATCGCGGCCACCTGGAACGGACTGCCCGCTTCCCGTGCGTCGGGACGGGTGACCGCCCGACAGCGTTCGCGATATCCGGCGAGCGCAATCGGCTTGCGCCGGAGATGCCGAGCCGCCGCGCGAACGCCCAGCCATCGCCTCAATGCCTGCGACGCGGCGAGCGCAACCGCCGACAGCGCAAACCAGCCGATCACCCACCCGAGCGCCACCTCGGACTGCTCGTCGAGCGTGGTGACGCAAACCGCACCGACACACAACGCGACGGCCAGGCCGGCCGGGGCCAGCCATACGCGGTGCCGCGGTGCGCCGCGTCCTGGATCGCCGTACAGACCGAGCAGCGAGAACAAGGCCAGCGCACAAACGATCGAGATGGCGATCTGCACGGAGTCGGCTCGCGCGTACGACGAGCCGCCGAACCAGCTTCTCGCCGCCCATGCGGTAGCGACAAGCAGGCCGGCGTCCACCAGCCCGAACCGGTAAACCTTCCTGCGCGCGACGGAGACGTATCTGGCGTGGTTCAACGAAGACATAACCCTGATCGATCACCCGTCACAATCGAGCGACGACAGGACAGCAACGTGCCTACACGCCGCACACGTCATGCCGGAACGAATCGATGATCGGGTGTAGAGCGATTCCTGAAAATTATTTAGCGATACGAATCTTTTTTCATGGATGCTGGCTAACCGCCAAACTTCATGAACCGTCAAATTTCAAACTCCGGTGACAGGATCGGCACACCTCGGATGGACTGCCGCCTGCGGCTTGCCGGCGAGCTCAATGCTGACCGAGACGAAGCAAACCCGAATATTGCCAGCACGATCTTCCGGTTTAAATCGGTCACGTCCCAAAAGGTCATAAATAAGGACGAGTCTTGTCCGATTTTTCGATGAAGTGCATTTACGTACCTGACGGATTGATGGTGGTCAATGATCGACCGAGCCCTGCAATGTGTGTCCGCCCGCCTTCGCGCAACGACCTGCGGATGAACATCGCCGCGACGCACCGCTCATCCGCTGCCGTGCCTGCCGGCACGCCCGGTTCGGGAACACGGGTTGCACGTTCGTTTTCCGGCCGAAATGGCAACATCTGCAGCGCCCACCGAAATTGCGCGTGCCGAGGCGATCACGCATTCGCGCGAGTACTTGCCCGATTTCGAAGCGTGCGGCCCTTTCGCGATATCCCAGAGATCGTCAACGGGTCGGTGCGGATGCATAGGATCGACCCATGCTCTTTGATCCGGGACGGGATAGACATCTCGACCGCCGCATTCGGGCACCGATGATCTCGATCGCGGCTTTGCGTTGCGCGACGGCAATCCGGATCCGGATACGTTGCTCAACGGCATGCTCGACGCGATCCACCCGCGTACGAGGCTAGAGAGCGCACCGACCGTTCTGGTTTGCGACGGAAACGATGCAAGAAATGACCGACACGGTGCCGCGCGGGGAATTCGAGCCGGGGTCGAAGGTGCTGTATGCGCAGTCGGGCGGGGTGCCGGCTTCGAGCGCGTATGCGGAGATCTTCAGGAACGGCTAACGGCGGCCAGCATCACACCGGCGCGCCGTCAACGCGCATCGCCGCCGCGGCACGCCGGCTGCCCTGGAATCTCCACGACGCGCCCTTGCAGCATCCTGGGCACGCCCGGGTAGACATTGAAGCGCTCGACCGCGCGCCCGTCGACCCGGGCGCCTTTCACCTCGTAGCGCACGTTTCCCGCGGCCGTCAGGCGGGCGCCGGATGCGTCGCACGCGACGGACAATTTTTCTTCCGGGCGAGCGGGCAACTGACGGACCAGCGCGCTGAACCCCAGATTGACGACGACGTTGCCGACAGCCTTCTGCTGCTCCGTGCCCAACACCTTGATTTCCGGCCTGACGTCCAGCCGGTAGACCGTCTCCGCATCGACCGGACTCAACGGCTTCAGCACGATGGTCTTGGTCTGCCCGGGCCCGAGGCTCAACCTGAACGGCGACGCGTAGAGCGTCGGCCTGGCCGCGTTGCCTACCGGCTCGAGTTTTTCCTCGTCCAGCGGCACGCCCGGATTGAGCAGGCGCGACAGTGAAATGGTCACGTACTCGGCGCGGCCGCCGTTGTTCATGACCTGCACCGTGGCTGTGTCCGAGCCGATCGACAACTCTTTCGGCAACACATCGATTGTGGCCCCGGCGTGATCGGGGCCAAATGTGGCGATCATCGTCACGAGCAGGAAAAGAAAAGGGCGCATTTTCACGGCTTCGCCACGAGCGGTTCGAAGACCAGCGACAAGGTGCCCGTATACGTCCCCGCCGTGCTCTTGAAATCGCCCACCGGCGGATAGGCGGAAACAGCGAGGTTGTAATAGCCCTCGGAGTCGACGTTAGGCAACGGCGCCGCCGGGTTCTGGAAATCGACGCCGTGCCCGACGACGAGCGGCTTGCGCTCGGCGCCTTCGGCGCCGAGACTGACCGCCGGCGACCGGAAGACCACGGCTGGCTTCGCCTGGGTCCTGATGTCCAGCGGTTCGTCCATCCGGACCCGGAACCGTCCCGTCGTCGATACGACACGCAGCCGCGCCTGCACTTCGTAGGCCGTATCCCAGCCGCCGAGTTGCTGCATCGTCAGACCGCTGCCGAACCAGCCGCCCTTGTCGTCGGTCACGATCAGGTTGTCCGCGCGCACCACGCGAGCCGTGACCTTGCTCACGGTCTTGCCCTTGATCTCCTGCGCCGCCGCGCACATCGGCAGGCAAGCCGACGCCGCAAGCAGGCAACCCCAGATGTGCTGCTTCATTCAGACTCCTAGGTTTTGGTCATGACCGTGAACGACAGCACATCGCTGTAGTCGCCGGGCTCGGTGGACATGTCCACCGACGTCTTGAACGTCGGAATGAAACAGGTGCGCATCGCCTTGTTCAGTCTCACGCCCGCACTGCCCGTGTTCGGCAACGGGAACCGTTCGGTGCCGCTGTCGAGCGTCAGGCTGTACGGAATGCTCTGGGCCGGCTGGCGAACGTTCCGAAGCAGATAGCGATTTCCGGCGACGCCGTTTGCGCTCGTCGCGTCGATGACGAAATTCCGGAAGCCGTCTTCGCCCATATAGGTAAAGCACAGCTGATCCGCGGGCTTGGCGAGCGTGACTTCATGTTCGCCCCGCTGCAGTTCGCCGAGGTTCCAGTCCGGAGCGGCCATGTCGACGGTGACGATGGGCGGCGGCTTGGGCGGCCGGATGCCAGGATCGATCTTGCGACACGCGCCGTCCCCCATGTCGCTGACATAAAGCGCCGCATAATCAAAGACATGGCCGCTCTTCGTGCGGTTGCCGGCGCCCACGCCGACTGCGGGCCAGTCCTTGATCTTCGCGTCGTTGATCAGAATCCGGACAGTGACGTCCCGGAAACCTCCGAAATCCCACCCAGGAACAGGACCGGCCACGGTGCTTCCGTCATAAACCCGAGCCGTGTCGACAGCTCCGGCACCCACGTGGTAAGTGCCATTCATCGTCACCAATGTGGCCGCCGCCGCCTGAGGGCCTGGATCCGGCTTCCCGGTGCTGTCGTACGTATATACCCGCACGAGCCTGGAGGTGAACCAGCTATCTGGCCGGAACGCTCCCGACGGGTCCTTGCCCAGTGCGTCTCTAATCGGCAGGTAAAAGACATTCAGATCGATCGTGCTGGTTCCGTCACCGTTGCTCCTCCATGTGCATTTGGTGAAGGAGCCCATGACGTTTCCATACTCGAGCGTCGCCGACGCACCACGCGAGAACAAGGCAAGTGCCAATGCCAATGCCAATGCACCGGATTGCCGCCACCTCGCCATTCCGATTAACCCAATCGCTCTTTTCATGTCGCTCCAGTCATGTTGCAGTCTCTCGTCACAACGAACCTGTTCGCATTCCTGCCTATTCCTTCCCGGTCGCGCGCTGGTAAATCACCACGCCGTACCCGATCTTGACGAACAGCGGCGCCGCCGCGCCCTTACGCTCGCCACCTTCGACGCGTACCCGCTCGTTCGGCCGAAACGTGACCCGCCATACCTGGGGCCGTGACGGCACACTCAGTTCTTTCAGCACCATCCTGTACCGCTGCCCCGGTGCGAGCGAGAGCCGGCCGGGCAGCACCAGCAAGCTCGGCCGTGCCACTTCGGCAATCGGCACCCGCCGCTCCGGCGCCTCTCCCGGATTGGTCAGCAGGTGCTGCTCGACATCCAGGTAGAGCGGCGTATCACCGACGTTCTCGACATACAGTTCGCCCGGTGGCCGGCCCGGCTCCAGCGTCAGTTCCACACGCGACAGCTTCAGCACGCCGGCGGCCACGCTGCTGCCCGCACACGCCAGCCCTGCCAGCATGCCCATCGCCATCCGGGCGCGGCGGGTCGTCACGGACACTGCAGTGTCCGAGGTTTGTCGTCGACCCGCAGCGTCATCCGCTTCGTGGCGAACCGCTGCGGCGTGCCCGGAAACACGGCGACGGTTTGCGCGGCAGGCGCCTTGTCGTATGTCAAGTCCGTGAAGACCTGTCGCACGTTGCCGGTGTTTTCGAGCGTCAGCCCGCCGCCGTCACACCGATGCGCCCATCCGCTGCGCTGCTTTCCCGGGGGCGGCATCAGCCGGACGAGCACGCCGTATCCGACGGAAACCGACATCGGCGCGGTGATCTTGTCTTGCGGCGCATCGTCCACCTTCAGCGATTTCACGGGCACGATGTACAGCCGGTACAGTTCCTCGTTCCCGGGCTCCGCAAGCGACTTCAGCGAGATCGAGCGATCCTGGTTCGGCCCGAGCGTCAGTTTGTCGGGGCTCGCGAGGATGCCCGGATGCGGCAGATCGCCGAGCGCTACCTTCGTTTCGGGCGTCATGCCCGGATTCGTGACCTTCTGCACGGAAACGGACAGATAAAGCGGCGCATCGCCGAGGTTGCGCACCGTCACTTTCTGCTCGTGCCCATCGAATACCTTGACGGTGGCCGGCATCACCATCAGTTCGCCTTCCGCGTGTGCCGAAAGCGCGGTTGCCAGCCAAAGACCGCCCGCTGCGATGCGTGCGATTCGCCATTTCCGATTCATGTGTCCATCCGTAAAGTTCATTGTCGAAGCCGTCATTCGCAACGGAAGTAGTTGCCGTCCGGCTGCTTCAGGTTGCAGGTGCGCCGCTGGCCGCCGGAATCGAGCGTGATCGTCGACAGCATCGCCTTGCTGACGATCGAGAACAGCCCGTTCGGGTGCACGGTGTCGCCCGTCTCGACGATCTTCCCGCTGACGGGCTGGCCAGCCGTATCCGTCAGGAAGCCGCTGTAGATCATGTTGATGTCGATCCGTGCCTTCGCGGAATACACCTGCCCGGGGTGCGCGCGAACGATGTTCGCGGGCACCTCGATGTTCATGTCGACGCCTTCGCTGTTGCTCAGCACGCGCGCGAACGGCACGTCGCGATACGCGTTCAACGGCACCGCATAGGTGCCGCCATCGCCGACGGGGCTGCCCTCGACGTTGAAACCGTACGACAGACCTTCGAGAGCGGGCGTCTTCAGCAGCATCGCGCTGCCGCTCTGGCTGTAACGCCCGAATGCGATGCCGTCACGGCCGGCCGCGATCATGCCTCGATAGTTGAAATCGACGTTGCTGCCCGCACTGCTGTGGCCGAGGTTCAGCGATGCGTCGCCGCGCGTGCCCGCGCGCGTGCCGTATACGTTGAGGCTGTATTCGTTGCCGATGCGCGCGCCGGTGAGCCCGGCCGTGGTCGACCCGAAGCTGTCTATGAACTCCTTGCGGACGTCGCCGCTCAACTGTGTCTTCCCGCCCGCATAGGTCGCGTTGACGGTGCCTTGCACACGATCGAGCATCATCGTCATGTTGAAGTACACGCCGTAGCCGTTGCTGCGGTTCGGCTGGAAGCCGCCCTTCTGCACGCCGAGCGCGAACGAGCCCCACAGGCCGTTCGGCCGGTAGTTCCAGCGCGCCTCGGCCTGCTGCGATTCGCCGGAATTCGACTTCTGGTAGTTGTAGCCGAACGTCACCCCGCGCACGTTGCGGCTATAGGACACGGCCGTGCTCGGCTGCCCCGCATAGAAACGCGACACGTTGGTATTCTGGTACCGGCTCACCGACAGGCTGCCGAGCGCTTCGCTCGCGGTCGAGATATTGATATACGCGCCGGTGCTGCGTTCGCCGCTCAGCACGCCGAGCGTCGGCGCGACGTCGACGCCGGCGATCTGCATCGGGCGCGTGACGTTCACTTCGGCCGCCCACTTGCCGCCGCGCCCGGCAATCGCCGACGCGTTCATGTAGAACAGCTTCAGGTTCCGGCTCATCGCGGCCTCGAGCAGATATCCGCCCTCGCTCATCTCCTTGCCGGCCGTCACATGCCACGAATTACCGTTGCTCGCGCCGAAATTGAGGTTGTTGATCTCGCGCGTCTCGCGATTGATCACGTTGCCGTTCCGGTCGACGAGGCGCACGTCGACCGGGTAATAGCCGCCCGGCAGGTCGGCGAAATTGATTTCGTTGCGGCCGAGCATGGCCGGACGCTTCAGGATCAGACGGCCGCCGCGATAGAATTCGTAGTTGCCTTCCGCCGTCGCGTACAGGATCAGCGATCCCGCGCGCGTGTCGGCTTGCAGGTGGGTCTGGCTGCCGAGCGTCACGAACTGGTCGAAGCTCGGCGTCAGCAGCGTGCTGACCGACCCGGCCGCGTAATCGATGCTGCTCTGCTTGCCCGCCCGCATGTAGGTGCTGGCGAAATTCTTCTGCAGGTAATACGACGACACGCCTTTCGTACTGCTGTTGTAACTGCGCGTCTCGGTGTGGCTGGCATACCAGCTGACATACCCGAAGCTCTGGAACGGCAGTCCGACCCAGGTATTGCCATTGACGTTGACCGTGCGGTACCCGTCGGACGCCGCGCGCAAATCGAGCGACTGGTTGTTGACGATGCCGACGCCCGTCTGCGGTGCGATGGTGTCCTCGCCCGCGTCGCGAATGGCGATCGAGCGTCTCAGCTTGTCGACGGTGACGTGATAGCCGGCGATGTCGAGATCGCAGCCGCGACTGCACTCCTTGTAGTCGAGCTGCGACACGACACGGCGAAGCGTGTCGATGTCGTCGCGCGAAATGCCGTTCGCTTCGTACTTTTCCTCGTCGAAGACAAGCGCAGCCGCTTCCGGCGAGTAGCCGATGAAACCCGGCAACGTCCGGCCGTTGAACGTCGCCACGTAATTCGCGGTATCGTCGAGCTCGGCCGCGCTGAATCCATCAGGCACGCCATACGATACTTTCAGTTCTGCATACGAGTGCGATGAAATGAAAAGACACGCGCCCAGCCACAGCTTGTTGACGCGAAACGGAGCTTGATAGGCGGACACGCTATTTTCTTCTGACGTGATTCTTGACGGGCGGGCACGGTGCGATGACCGTGCCGTGAAGGGGACAACGAGCCCCGCCGGAAGCGGGGCTCGTTCGTGGGTTACGGCGTGCCCGACGCAGCGGCAGGCTCGAACACCATCACGAGATCGCCGCTATAGCTGCCGTTGGTGCTGATCGAGCCGAGCTGGGCCGGTGCGTCGACGTCGATCTTCAGGTTGTGGATCTCGTCGAAGCCGCCGTTGCCGGGCGTCGTCTGCGTGATCTTCTGGACCGCGCCGAACTTGACCTCGGACGGGCCCGCGTTGGACGACAGCGTGACCTTCGCATTCTTCATTTCGTACGCGCCGCTCGACATCTTCAGCGGCTGCGCCAGCGAAATGTTGAAATCGGCGTTCTTCGTGAACACGCGCACCGGCAGCGTCTTCGTGAACTTCGACTGCGTGTAGTCGGTCGGTGCCAGCTCTTCGGTGTTGTACCAGGACGAGCCGTCCGGCTTCGACACGAAGATCGCGTCGTTGATCTGTGCGGTCAGCGTGATTTTCTTCGACACGGCTTCGGCCTGCGCCGTTTGCACGACGCCGAACACCGCGCCGCCAACGCCGAGCGCCAGAATGAGTTTGCTGAGTTTCATCGATTGGTCTCTATCAAGAATAGGCTTCGAACAAGCGACTCCCGGCGTTTTAAATTCACACCGGAAATCCGTACGTGGATAATTCAATTCCACGACACGAATATTGCCAGCCGACCCTACATGACGGTCAATAGAACTTGTTCGTCAATATTCGAAAATATCACTAGGACTTTTACGAAATCAGAATTTCCAAAAAATCCGTCAAAAGCACTGCATGCATGGCCGACCCTGTCCATGCGGTGCCGACGCCGATGCCGGCCCGGCCAGGCAAGACTCACCGGATAGTGGGTGCACAGCCTGATTTGTCTTATTCGACTTCCGGATTTTCACGACTCGCCTTCATATTTTTTTAATTTTACGAATCCGACCAGGGATATCGCACCCCTTAAATTTATCCTTTCGGACTATGCAGAATGACTGACTTACGATTCATCACCCCCTAGGGACCGGAGGCTGTCCGATTGTCTTCGGCACGGAGACCCGAATCAGCATAACCCGCTGATTTAAAAATGTTAAATCCATCGAACAATTTCACCTCGCAACCCCGCAAACCACACCATAAATTCCGATTTAGTACTTGTACTATTAAATCAACAATCAATCTCGTTCGAATCCCATTTCATCCACTGGTCGAACTCTCGACAATCGTTCCTGATTCGTACCTCGCCATTCCAAGACTTGCCATGCCCCAAATGTGCACTGTCAAAAAGCGGCTTTCGTGCGTTTCACAACATCAACCACCGTTTGAGATCAAGACTATGAAACTCGCAAGCACCAAACTCATTTCAACGCTGCTCGCCGTGGCTGGCCTTGGCCTGGCGTCGGCCGCCCATGCGGCGGACGGCACGATCACGTTCACCGGCAACGTCACCGCGGCAACCTGCAAGATCGACGGTACCGATGCCGGCAGCACGTCCAACAAGGCCGTCCAGATGCCGACGGTCAGCGCCGGCTCGCTGAACGCCGCCGGCTCGGTGGCCGGTCGCACGGCGTTCGGCTTCAAGCTGTCGGGCTGCGCGGTGGATGGTGAATCCAGCTCGGGCAATCCGACCAAGGTTCAGGTCTCGTTCGAAAACGCGACCAACGTGACGGCGGACGGCAAGCTGTCGCTCGACAAGGGCACGGCAGAGAATCCCGAGGCGCAAAACGTCGTTCTCCAGATCCTGAACGACGGCCAGAGCCCGATCGTGGTCGGCGCGAACGCGCCCGACCAGCAATCGCAAGTGGTCTCGATCGGCGCGGACGGCACCGCGCAGCTGAACTTCTTCGCCGAGTACCTGGCGACCGGCGTGGCAATCGGCGGCCCGGCAAATTCGAAGGTCCAGTACTCGCTGGTCTATCAGTAATCCTCCGCTCGACCAGGCCCCGCTTGCGCAGGAGGCCTTCCGGCGGCGTGCGGCGCACGCCGCCGCTTCGTCCCACCGATCGACGACAACGATCGGCAACCCTATCCGGCTCGCCATGAACGTCATCCTCAAATCGCTTCAAGCCATCGCGCTGACTACCACCTTGATCGCTTCGCATGCGTATGCGAACGTCGTGATCTCGGGTACCCGCGTCATTTTCCCCGGCGACGATCGCGAGGTGACGATCAAACTCACGAACGACGGGTCCGCGCCGGCGCTGGTGCAGACCTGGATCGACAAGGGCGACGCGGACGCATCGCCCGATACCATCGACGTCCCTTTCACCTTGACGCCGGCGATGTTCCGGATGGAGCCGCAGAAAGGTCAGACGCTGCGGCTCATCTATACGAACGAACCGCTTCCGGCCGACAAGGAGTCGCTGTTCTGGCTCAACGTGCTCGAAATTCCGCCGAAAGCGGCCGGCAACGCCGATCGCAACCAGCTTCAGATCGCGTTCCGGTCACGCATCAAGATCATGTTCCGCCCCCGCGATCTGCCCGGCAACGCGCAAGGCGCGCCCGCACAGATGCGCTGGCAGGTCGCGCGCGGCGCGGAAGGTAAATATGTCCTGCAGGCGACGAATCCGACGCCGTATGTCGTCAATATCGGCAGCGTGCTGTTGCATTCCGGCGGCAATAAATACGACGCCGGCGCCGGTTACGTGCTGCCGGGCACCACGCAGTCATTCCCGATCGCCGCGCTCAAGACCCAGCCCGCCGCCGGCGCAATGGTCCAGTTCGGCAGCATCAACGACTGGGGCGCGTCGACCAACAACGAACAGCCGGTGTCCATGCAGCCGTAACGCCGTGCGGGTTGCCCGCGCGTCCCCACCCGACCGCCTAGCCTCGCGACGTGGCCACACGGCCACGCATGCGGACGACCGGCGAGCCCATACCCACGTTGTCCGCATCGACCTCACGACCGGTTCGTGCAATTGCGCACGCCGCCACGCATCCTCTCCACCCGAGGCTCATCCACCATGACTCAGCCCATCCAGCATCCGCTCAAGGATGCGCCGTCTACCACGCGCCTCAAACCGATGTGCGCCTTGGTGCTGTCGAGCCTCGCCGCGTGGGCAGGTGAAGGACATGCCGACGGCGGCCTCCCCGAGACAGGCGTGTCCGATACGATGCAGATCGCGCAGGTCGAGTTCGATCCGGGCTTCCTGAACAACGGCAACGGGCAGCCGGTCGACATCACGCGCTTCGCGCGGGGCAACCTCGTCGAGCCGGCCACCTATAGCGTCGACCTCATGGTCGGGCCGCGCTGGATCGGGCGCTACGACATCGCGTTCGCGGCCGTCCCCGGCATGCCGGACGCGCAACCCTGCTTCGACGAAAAACTGCTGCGCCGTATCGGCGTCGATTTCACGAAGCTGCCCGCGGAGACCGTGGCCGCGATCACCGTCAAAGGCGAGTGCCGCCGCATTGGCCAGATCGTGCCTGAGGCGAGCGCGTCGTTCGACTTCGGCGAGCAGCGCCTGACGCTCGCCGTTCCGCAGGCGTCGCTCGTTCGCCAGGCACGCGGGCATGTCAGCCGGGATCAGTGGGATGCCGGCGTGCCCGTCGGGATGCTCGACTACAACCTCAACGTCTACAGCTCGAAGCCGAGGGGCAGCCGCACCGACACGCAAGCCTATCTCGGCCTGAACGGCGGCATCAATATCGGCAACTGGCACTTCCGCCACAACGGTTCGTACACGTGGTCGGAACGCGGCGGCAGCCGGTATCAGGACATCTCGACTTATGTACAGCGGGATCTGCCGTCGCTTTCGTCGCAACTGGTGATCGGCGAAACCTTCACGTCCGGGGAACTGTTCGACTCGACGCAGTTCCGCGGCGTGCGCCTGTCGACCGACGACCGGATGCTGCCTGACTCGCTGCGCGGCTATGCGCCGGTCGTGCGCGGCGTCGCGAACACCAATGCGAAGGTCACGATCCGGCAAAACGACGTGACGCTGTACGAAACGACCGTCTCGCCCGGCCCGTTCGAGATCAATGATCTGTATCCGACGGGCTACGGCGGCGACCTGCGCGTGTCCGTCACGGAAGCGGACGGCTCCGTGCACACGTTCTCGGTGCCGTATGCGGCGGTGCCGCTGTCGCTGCGGCCCGGCATCCAGCGCTACAGCTTCGTCGCGGGCACGCTGCGCAACCAGCAGAACTCGGGCCACCCATTGTTCGCGCAAGCGACCTACCAGCGCGGCCTCACGAACCTGGTCACCGGGTATGGCGGCGTCACGATCGCGGCCGGCTATGCGTCCGCGATGCTGGGCGGTGCATTCAACACGCGCTTCGGCGCGCTCGGCCTCGACTTCACGCAGGCCGCCACGTCGATCCCCGGCGTGAAGCGCTTCAGCGGCTCGAGCCTGCGCGTCAGCTATGCGAAATCCGTCGCGGCGACGGGCACCGACGTGTCGATCGCCGCGTACCGCTACTCGACGAACGGCTATTTCAACCTGAACGACGCGATGAACGCGCGCGATACGGTGCGCAACGGCCAATCGGTCGACACCGTCTGGCGGCAGCGCAGCCGTGCGTCGCTGATGGTCAGCCAGCGTCTCGGCGAGAAAGGCGGCCAGTTGAGCCTGACCGCGTCCGCCGCCAACTACTGGAATCGCCCCGGCTCGGACATCAACTACTCGGCCGGTTACAACAATTCGTTCCGGAACATCTCATACAGCCTGTCTGCAACGCGCCAGCGCGATTTCGGCGGCGCCATGAGCACGCTGTACTACGCGAGCGTGACGATTCCGCTCGGCAAGTCCAGCCCGACGATGCTGACGAGCAACGTGTCGCGCGATACGCAAGGCCGCACGCAGGTGCAGTCGATGGTATCCGGCTCGCTCGGCGAGGACAACGCGTTGTCGTACAGCGTCGGCGCCAACTATACGAACAACCGCGGCAACGCGAACACCGACGGCAGCGGCAACCTCACGTATCGCGCGCGCGTCGCCGAGTTCAATGTCAGCGCCGGCGGCAGCTCGAACTACCAGCAGGGTTCGATCGGCATCCGCGGCGCGGCGGTCGCGCACCCGGGCGGCGTCACGCTGTCGCAGCCGCTGTCGGAGACCTTCGGCATCGTCGAGGCGAAGGGGGCGGAAGGCGCGCGGCTCACGAACGCATCCGGGGTGCGGGTCGACAGCCGCGGCTACGCGATCGTGCCTTACCTCACGCCGTACAACATGAACACGGTCGAGCTCGACCCGAAGGGCATTTCGATGGACGTCGAGCTGAAGGAAACGAGCCAGCAGGTCGCGCCGCGCGCCGGCGCGGTGCCGCTGCTCAAGTTCGACACCGACAGCGGGCGCGCGGCCGTGATCCAGGCGCGCAAGCCGGATGGCACGCCGCTGCCGTTCGGCGCCGCGGTCACCGACGAAACCGGCAAGAGCCTCGGCGTCGTCGGTCAGGCGAGCAAGATCTTCGTTCGCGGCCTGAAGGACAACGGCGCGCTCACGGTCACGTGGGGCAACGATGCGGGTTCGATCTGCCGGATCGAATACAACCTTCCGGTCAAGGCGGGCAAGCGTCGCTCGGCCGGGCTGGAACAGGTCGGCGGCGTATGCAGGACGAATGCGACCTGACACGCCGTCCGACTCCCGAACGACCCCGTTCCGGCGAATGCGCCGCCTTGACCGGCCGGCCAGTGCTCGCGGCAACGGAAACCCAACCGACATCTCATCGCAGAGGCACACCATGACACGCAATTCGACTCGCACTTCTCGCCACTTCGTTCTTCTGATCGTCGGTACACTCGCGGTGCTGATCGCCCCGTCCGCCGTGCATGCGGTTTGCGTCTCCATTCCCGGCAACGCCTTCCCGCGTCCTACGATTCCCGCAAGTATCTCCAGCGCGCGGGATGCCCAGATTCCCGGCACCCTGGTCGAGGCCGGTTCGTTGAGCAACACCACGGCCCCCGGAGGATTGACGGAAGACTGCAATCCGAACAAATGGGACGCCAAATTGCTCGGCACCAGCGCGCTCGTCCCCAACGTCACCTATCTTTTCGAAGGGCAATCGGTTCCGGTCTATGAAACGGGGATTCCCGGCATCGGCTTTGCCGCAATGGTCCGGCTGAAACACCCGTCGGTCGTCGGGCCATGGCATGCGCTTACATCGGAGACCCGCTCGGAACCCACTCCCGCCAACGGCAACGGCAACAAGCAGGTAGGGCCCGAGTTCCGGCTCGCACTCGTTTTCAGCGGGTCGCTCGTTACCGGTTCCTACAAGAATCCGCAAAAGACGATCGGCCAAAGCGGCATCTACTCTTCAACCCAGAATACGACTCACACCCTGTATTTGCCGGCCCTTTCGGTCAACGTGACGACCGACGGCTGCTCGCTGACTT
This sequence comes from Burkholderia arboris, assembly GCF_902499125.1. GTDB lineage: Bacteria > Pseudomonadota > Gammaproteobacteria > Burkholderiales > Burkholderiaceae > Burkholderia > Burkholderia arboris. The sequence continues at coordinate 176,832 of NZ_CABVPX010000009.1, read as the reverse complement.
CCGGCACACATAACACGATCCCCCTTCCCGGCATCTACGGCGGCGCACTCAAGGCCGTCGGCGACGTCTCCGATGCTTCGAAGAATCTTTCCGTGAGCGTCGCCTGCCGCGGAAAGGTGAGTGTTCATGTAACGATGACCGATATCAACCAGCCCGCGAACACCGGCAACACGCTGAGCCTGTCCCCGACGTCGGGGGCGAGCGGCGTAGGCGTTCAGCTGTTCCGCCAGGGCAACGCGACACCGATTCGCTTCGGCCCCGACTCCGCGGCAAAGGGCAACACCAACCAATGGTTCGTCGACGAGGTCAACGACGGCGGCACGGTGACGATTCCGCTGGTGGCCAAGTATGTGAAAACGGCGTCGACCATCACCCCGGGAACAGTCGACGCGCGCGCGTCGTTCACGTTCTCCTATCAATAGCGGCCCGCGCTTGACAGGCCGCGTATCGCGGCAAACCGGATCATGGCATGTTCATCCGGCATCGTCGGGGCAACGCGCGCGGCCCGCCATCCATCCGGAGGACCCGCCAGCGCGGATCATGCCGGCGCTCGACCGACATCAGGTATCGATCGACGAGGGCCCGTCCGCCAGCCGGTCAAGCGCTTCCTCGACCGCGTGCCGAACCGTCGGCCAGATCGGCGCGAGTGCATCGAGGCCGCCGTCATGAACCGCGTGCTCGGCGCGCGCGCACGCGTCCATCGCCTCCGCGTATCCGGCCAGCGCGAAACCGCCACGCATCGAGTGCAATTCGATCTTGACCTGATCGGCATCGCCATTCGACAAACCGCTTTCGATCATCGTCAACGAGCGCATCGAGGCCGCATGCAGTGCCTGCCTGATCTCGTCCGTCATCACGACATCCGAACGCCCGTTATCCGAGCGCTCGCCGTGCCCGGCATGTCTTCGCAATACTTCGTCGAGCGCATCGATCGACAACGGCTTCAACACGACCTCCACGACCCCAACCTGCACGCAGCGCCGGCGATCCTCGTCGGTCGCGTGCGCCGTCATCGCGATCACCGGTATCTTCGCCCCCTGCTCGCGCAGGAAATTCGCCAGCGCGAAGCCGTCGAGTTCGGGCATCCCGAGATCGGTCAACACGACATCGTACTGCCGCTCGAAAAATGCACGCATCGCCTCCACGCCGTTTGCGACGATCGTCGCATCGAAGCGCAGCGCGTCAAGCTGGTCGCGCAGCAGCGCGCGGCTCGCGGGGTGATCCTCGGCTACCAGCACGCGCAATGGCACCGCGTCGTCAGCGGGGATTGTTGCCGCTCCCTCGTCGGAAAACGGCTCGCCGTCGACGTGCATACCGGATGCCGGTTGCTCCGCGCACCAGCCGGGCGGCGCCTCCGGCAGCGGCAGCGCGGCGACGAACATCGAACCTTCGCCGGGCCGGCTGCTGACGGACAGCTCGCCGTCCATCAGCTTCACGATGCGCCGGCACAGCGGCAACCCGAGCCCGGTGCCGCCAAAGCGCCGGTAGATCGACGCATCGGCCTGGATATACACGTCGAACAGCGTCGGCATCGCGTCCTCGGGAATGCCGACCCCCGTGTCGGTCACGACGATCTCGACGCCTGGCCCGCCCGCGCCCGCCGCCGCCGCGCGCCGCGCGTCGATCGTCACGCCGCCGCGCTTCGTGAACTTGATCGCGTTGCTGACGAGATTCGTGACGAGTTGCTGGAGCCGCACGGGATCGCCGACGTAGCCGTCGGCCAGCTCGGGCGCCAGCCGGCACACGAGCGTCAGATGCTTTGCGTCCGCGAGCGGCCGGAAGATCGCGGCGACATCGCGCAACACGCCGCGCAGGTCGAACGGAATATGCTCGAGCGCCATCTGGTTCGACTCGGCTTTCGACAGGTCGAGCACGTCGTTGATCACGCGCAGCAGCGCATTGGACGACGACATGATCGTACCGAGCCGACGGCGCAGGGGCGCCGCCATCGACGCACGCTCCATCAGCTCCAGGTTGCCGATGATCGCGTTGAGCGGCGTGCGGATCTCGTGGCTCATCGTCGCGAGGAACGTCGACTTCGCCTTGTTCGCATGCTCGGCCGCTTCGCGCGCGGCGCGCAACGCCTCCTCCGCCTGCTTGCGCGCCGTGATGTCGAGCAGCGTGCACAGCAACACATCGATCCCGCGATACTTGGTGCGCATGATGTGCACGGCCAGATACGCGGTGCCGAACCCCGTGCGTTCGACCGCCAGTTCGTGCGTGACGAGCGCGCGGCCGCCGTCGCGCGGAAGCGCGGGCACGTGATCTCGATAAGCACGCCAGAGCCGCTTGCCGAGCGGCTCGCCCGACACGTCCCGATCGTATGCGGTCATCACCTCGTTGCGCACGATCGTGTCGCCGTCGGCAAACGACAGCAAGGCGAGCCCGGCCGGCGCCGTGCGGATCAGCGTCCGGTTGAGCGCCTCGCTCTCGATCAGGCGAATCGCACGGCGGTTCGCGGTGCGCAGCGCGCGTCGATCGAACGTGACGATCACGAACCACAGAACCGCGATCGCGAACAAGGCCGCGGCGGCCGTCAGGCTCGCGGACGCGGCGACGGCCGCCAGTACGCTGCGCCACGAGAATGTCGTCATCAGCACGAGACCCGTATCGGGCAGGCGGTCGCCGATCACGAAACGGCTGCCGATGCGACGCGGGGCGACATGGTCGCCCCGCGCATCTCGCGCTGCATCCAGCGCGTGCGCAATCATCGCCCGGTCAGGCTGCCCGCCGGCCACGACGTCGCCATCCTGATCGACCAGTGCGAACGCCTGATCGACCTCCTGCGACGCCATCAGATCGTCGATGCGGGGGCGGGCGTTGAACACGAGCCAGCCGACCGGGTGGCCGTCCGCGTCGCGAAACGGTTCCGCGACGCGCAGCACCGACCGGCCGAGCAACGGATCGACGCGGGCGTCCACGATCGTATCGCTGTCGCCCACCGGCGCCACCGGCAGCGCGCGGTCATCGCGCGGCGTCAACTGGCGCAACAACGCCGCGAGATCGAAACCGGGCGGCAGCGCGAGCGCCCGCTGCGCGAGCCTGCGGCCCGCCACGCCAAGAAACTCGCCATCCAATCCGATCAGATAGGCGTTGATCCCGGAATCCCTGGCCTCCTGCGTCGGCAGGACCGTCACTTCGGCCTGCCGCAGCACGATCGCGAGATACCGCGAATAGCTTGCGACCGGATGCGTCGGCGTCACGCGCGCGAACGCGACGAAGGTCGCCTGTCCGTTGCGATTGCGAAACACCCGCTTGTCGCCGGAAGGCGCAAAGCGGGCAAGCGCGTCCGGCGATGCCTGTTCGCCGCGCCGCCACAGCAGTTCCAGGTTGTCCACATGGCGGTTCAGCAGCACCGTCGTCACCTGCAGCTCGGCGTACAGCTCGGCCTTGCGCCCGAGGAAGGCCGAACGCGTGCGCGCGAGATAGTCGGTGACGTCGAGCCGCATCACGAGCATCGCACAGAGCACGATAAACGCCGTGATCGCAATGCCGCCCCCGTACAGCAACGCTTGCTGCTGGCGCCGCACGCGGCCGGGATCGAAGGGTTTGCCGCCCACCGCGGCGACTTGCGCGGCGTGCCGTTTCAGTTTTGCTGGCATCGTTCCGTTGCTGAGGGTCGACCGGGGGCGACGGGGCGGGCAAGTCTTGCGAGATGGCCGCGCATGAACGCGTGCCGCGTATCCACGCTATTCGCTCGCGTCCGACGCGCCCGGTACCGGTTGAAGCCTTTCGTCGTCGGCGTAGCGGATCAGATCGGCATCGCGGACGATCCCGAGCTTCTTCATCGCGCTCGACTTCTGCGAACTGATGGTCTGCTTGCTGCGATGGAGCTGCGCGGCGATCTCGCCCACCGTATAGCCCGCGCAGAACAACCGGACGACCTCGATCTCGCGCGTCGTCAGCGCACGCGCGACCGGCGCGAGATCGCCGTCCTGCAGAAGCTGCTTGATGTATGGCGACAGATAGTTCCCGCCCACGTACGCGGCGTGCACCGCGCCGATCAGGTGCGAGATCGCATCCGACTTGCTGAGGATGCAATTCACGCCGTGCCTGCCGATCGCGCGCAGCACGCTCGGACTGTCGATCATCGTGATCGACACGATATGCAGCGCGGGATAGCGGCGCTGCAGGAACGACAGCAGCGCGAGACCGTCGCCGTACTTGCCGCTCGGCATCACGTAGTCGAGCACGAGCACGTCGCTCTGTTGCGCGTCGAGCGCCGCGACCAGGTCCGTCGAATTCGAAACGGCGCCCACGAGCTTGATCGTGCTGCTTCCCTGCAGCGCTTGCGACATCCCGAGCGCGGACGCCGGATGGTCGTCCGCCACCATTACGCGCACAAAGAATTCGTCCATGTTCCTGTTTCCCCGAGGCTTTCCGTCACGCATCCGGTTCCCCGCCCAGGCGGGGGCGTGCAAGCGCCATCGCGTCGATGGCTGGCCGTGATCGGCACACCGGACAAAAGGTGACTCAATTTTAAGATAAATCCCGTTTCGCCTCTCCATCGGCACCATCCCCGTGGCGATCAGGCATTCGATGCACCCCCACACCCCGCGCGCATGACGCATTCGCACGACTTCTTCGCACGATTCGCCGAACCTCGCAATTGGTCCGGCGCCGCTACTGGATACCGCGACGGCACCCGAGCCCCATCGCGCCCCATCGCGATCGGCTATCGACCATCCGGATTGACGGGCAGGTCTTGCGCGTGGCCATCCGCTCTGCTTTTCCATTCGCTGATCGCGCGCCGCTTCTGTGCCGGCGACATCAACAAAAACTCGTTCATCGACGTCAGAAATTCCCGGCGGGATTTCTCCGGGAGCGCGGCAAACTCAAGCAGCATTGTGAATGTCTTCCTCGCATGGCGCACGACCTTCCCCTCCAAGGTTGATTGGAAATCTGCCGCGCGACATGCGCCGGCATCCTGCCTTCTTTTTCTTGACCCGCACTCGCACGCCTGCGGTCGATCGTTATTCGTCGCACCACGCTGTTGCGTGATCGGCCGGCCCCGTTGGCCCGGAAACCGCGCGCGCCGAAGCGGCACCGCGCTGCCACACCGGCGCGAGCGCGCCGCGCAAGCGTGCGAGCGTCACGGGTTTCGTCAGGACGCGCCGCACGCCTGCCGCCACGCAACGGCGCATGCTTTCGGGCGTCAGGTGCGACGTCACGACCAATACGTCGCAACCGGCGGCGGCGGCGCGCGCGGCCTCGGCCAGTTCATACGCGCGCATGTCGGGCAGATCCGCGCCGATCAACAACACGTCCCAGCCGCCGCCCATCAACGCTTCAAGCGCCGCGTGTCCGGCCCTCACTTCGGCCACCATGCAGCCGAGCGCATGCAGTTGCTCGCGGAAAATCGAGCCGTCGACGGCTTCGTCGTTTGCCACCAGCACGCGCGGCCCGCGGCCGGCGCCCGGCCGCTCGCCGGACGACGAAGCGTCGAGCGAGCCTTCGCCGGCTGGCGGTCCGCCCTGCGTCAGCACCGCGCGCAGGCCGCCGAGCGCGTAGCTCGACACGCGTACGGTAGCGCCCGCGCGGTACGGTTCGAGCGGCCCGTCGCGCGTGGCGAGAATCAGCGGCGTACAGCCGCGCAGGCTGTCCAGGTCCGCCTGCGACCATGCATCGGCATCGCCGAACAACACGATCGGCCCGCGCCACGCGGCGTCGCGCGGCAGGTTCGACGGGCTGTCGTACACGACGACGTCGAATCCCCACGCATCCAGGTGCGGCCACGCGAAATCGCGCCACTCGGGTTGCGCGGCGATCAGCGTCAGCGTGCCTACCCGGCAGCCGCGCGGCCGGCCGAGCGCGACGACCGTCGCACCAAGCGGCAGGCGCACCGCGAAGCAACTGCCGACGCCAACCTCGCTCGCCACCAAGATGCGGCCGCCCATCGCGGTGACCAGCCGGTCGCACAGCGCGAGCCCGAGCCCCGTGCCGCCGTAGCGGCGCGTGATCGACGTGTCGACCTGCGAGAACACCTTGAACAGCTTGTGCCGATGCTCGGCCGCGATGCCGATCCCCGTATCCTCGACCTCGATGGACAGCTCCGGCGCGCCTCGGCCGTTGGCGACGACGGCCACGCGCACGCTCACGCGGCCCGTGTCGGTAAACTTGATCGCGTTGTTCAGCAGATTGGCGAGCACCTGCGCGAGCCGCGTCGGGTCGCCGCGCATCCGCTGCGTGACGCACGCACGAAATTCGCAGAACAGCTGCAGCCCTTTTGCCTTCGCGATCGGCGCGAACGCGTTCAGTTCGCGCTCGACCGTCGCGATCACGTCGAATTCGATCGACTCGACCTGCATCGCGCCCGCCTCGATCTTCGAGAAATCGAGAATGTCGCTGACGAGCGCGAGCAGGTTCGTCGCCGACGAGCGCAGCGTGCGAATGCGGCCGTGCTGGGCCGCGTCGAGCGCCGAGCGTTCGAGCAACTCGAGGTTGCCGAGGATCACGTTCAGCGGCGTGCGGATCTCGTGGCTCGTCGCCGCGAGGAACGACGATTTCGCTGCATTGGCCGAATCGGCCGCACGCACGGCCTCTTCGAGTCGCTGCGTGAGTTGCCGCTTCGCGGTGGTGTCGGCGACCGCGGCAATCAGCACGTCCGCGCCCTGGTAACGCGCGCCGCACGCAATGAATTCGAAATGCGGGTGCGCGGCTTCATCGTCGCCCAGCACGAGATCATCATGCAGCACGCCGCCCTCGTCGCCGCTCGCGACATGCGCTTGCCACGCGGCAGCCACCTGATTCGACAGCGCGTGATAGTCGCCGCCGATCCGCGTGACCATGTCCGTCAACGCAGGGCTCGCGAGCAGGAAATGTCCGTCGTCACGCGCGATCAGCCCGAGCCCGATCGGCGCCATCTCGATCACGCTGCGGCACAGCGCCTCGCTGTCGAACACGCGCTGCGAGCGCGCGTAGAGCGGCGCGAATTCGCGCCGGTGAAAGCGCAGCAGCAACCCCCACATGACCGCGAGCGTGAGCAGCGTTGCCGCCACCAGCGTGCCGGCCGAACGGGCGACGCCGGCCGCAACGTCGCCCCACGACAACGCATACGCGAACGTCCAGCCCGTCGATTCGAGCGTGCCGTGGAACAACAGGAAACCGTCGCGGAACACCGGCGAGCCCGCCGACGCACGGCCCCGCCACGGGGCGAGTTCCAGCAGGCGCGCAACGCGGCCGGCGTCGCCCGCGGCGGGATCCATCGCGACGAGCCGGCCATCGGCCGTCGTGATGTAGAACGCACCTTCGGGACGATAATCGGCCAGCCACGACAGCAGGTAATCGGGCGGGTATTCGGTCGCGAGCACGGCAAACGTGCCGCCGTCGTCATGTGCCTCGGCCGCGATCCGGATGCGCGGCTGCCCCGATACGGGATCGGCGAACGGCGCCAGCCAGCGCACCTGCGGACGGGCATCGACGACACCCGGATACGTACGCCCGAAATCGATATGCAGCGCGTCGAGCACGCGTGCGCGCGCGTCGGGCGACACCAGCGCGGGATCGTCGCGGTTCCGGTTCGGCACCAACCCGAACATGCCCGTGCGCGTGCTGTAGTGGTAACCCTCCAGCGTGCGCCCGCGATTGATCGAGCTCGCCGCGCTGATGCGCGACAGCAGCACCGACAACGACAGGTAGCGCGCGACCTCGGCGCGGTCGCCGGTGTGCCCGGGCACGCCGAGCACAAGCGACGGATGCGGCCGGATCGCGACGCGCTGGTCGTCGCGGAAGAATGCAGCGACAGCCGACTCGGGCGCGCTATCGGCCTCGCGCCAGATCAGCTGCGCATTCGCGACGCCGTTGCGGAACGACGCCTCGCTCACCTGGATCTCGTTGAGCGTCTGCTCCAGCCCGTTCAGGTAGTTGCGCCGCTCGCCCTCGACATGGCCCGAGACGATCGCCACCATCCCGAGACCGCAGGCGATCAGGACCAGGACCGTAACGACGATGCCGCCACCGAACACCGAAATGCTCTGGTAGCGGCGGAGGGATTGAAGCGAACTCTGCGGCATGACGCGCGGCGGCGGCCGCGACCCCGAACACGACCGATTCGGATCGCAAGCGCTCGCCGGAACTCACCATGGAAAGGATGGAATGAATTCCGACGATGCCAAACGCGTGTGCGAGCGTCCACCCCGAATGAACCGTTTCGTACACGTCAGCTTCTATTGGTTGGATATTTAGAACTTGACCTAGATTCGATGCGGGGAAAAACCGTGACAGGACGCGTCCCGGCCGCGCACGAAACAGGCGACGCGTGACCGCGAGGGGAAGAAACGAGGAAAAAAGCGGGGGTGGGCCCGAAAGCGGCGGCCCCCCGCGGAAGCGCCGCGCAAGCGGCGAGGCACATGGACAACCGGCAAGCGACGGCCGGTTCAGTTCTGCGTGAGCGGGTTGAGCGTCGTGCACAGGAAGCCCGTGCAGTTCGTCGGCTTGAAGTAGAACGACGCCATCACCGGGCTGGTCGTACCGAGCGCGAGATCGCCCAGATAGGCGGAACCCTGCGCGCCGAACGTGTTCGACTGCTGGACGAAGGCGGCGCCGGTCGACTGGATCGCGGCCGACTGGTACGTGAAGGTCGGCGACTGCGTCTGGTCCTTCACGTAGACCCACGAGATCGTCGAACCGAACAGCATCCCGCCCTTCGCGCGATAGCCCTTCGCGCCTTCGCTGTTGGCCTGGGCGATGAAGTCGCTGACGGTCGTCGTCGGCACCAGCGCATCGTACGTATAGGTCGCGTTCGACGCGTTGTTCTTCATGTACACGTTCGCCTGCACGGCCCCGATCGCCATCGGGCCGAGGAACCAGTAGCCCGACTGGCCCTGGCCGTTTGCCTGCGTGAGGAACGCGTTCGTGTCGGCCGGCAGGCCCGTCGTCGTGTACGTATAAGTAGCCGACGAGCCGCCGTCCTTGCGATAAAGCTCGCCGAACGTGAGCGGCCCTTCGTAGCGGTAGCCGCTCGCCCCTTGCGCGTTCGCCTGGCTGACGAAGGACGGCATGTCGGCCGCGGCCGTCTGCAACTGGTACGTGTAGGTCTGGGCGGTGCCGTCGTTCACGAAGATCGATTGCGAACCGCCGCTGCCCGCGTTGTAGAAGTAGTCGCCCAGATAGCGATAGCCCTTCGCGCCTTCGCTGTTGACCAGCGTCAGGAAGCTCGCCTTGTCGGCCGCGACGGGCTGCGCCTCGTAGCGCCACGTCAGCGTGCTGCCGCCCGAGCCGCCCGACCCGCCGCTACCGCCGCTGCCGCCACTTCCCGTCCCGCCCGAACCCGACCCGCCGCTGCCACCGTTGTTGCTCGTGCCCGATCCACCGGCGGGCGAGGAATTGTCGTCGCCGCCGCCGCAAGCGGTCAGCGCCAGACAGGTCAATGCGATCAATGCAACGGCCTTCATCGGGATCACCTCACTGCAAAAAAGGACGGACGAAGCCGGTACGCACGGCTCACGCCGCGCGCACGGACAGTCACGAATCAGGAATCGGCCAGCGGCGCTCCGCCGGCCGGGGACGTCGTCAGTTGACCTGGAGCTGGCCACCGCGGCCGAGGCCGCCCTTGACGTCCTGCGCCTTGTAGCTGCGCAGTGCAACGACCATCTTGTTGTATGCGTCGATGAACGCGACGACCGTCGCCTTGCCTTCCGGCGTCGTCGAGAAGCCGGCCAGCGCACCGCCCACGCCGCCGCCGAAGCCGCCCAGCGCCGCACCGTAGTTGGTTGACGTCGAGCTGCCTTCCGACGCCGCGATCTGCACGGCCGAACGCACGTCGAACAGCGTCAGCGTCACGACCGACGCCTTCGTCTGCAGGTGGCCGGCCACCGCCGCCACCGCGCTGTTGCCGATCAGGCCGCCGATCATGCTGCCGATGCCGCCGATCGGCGAATCGTTGATGACGATCTGCGGTTCCATGTAGTAGTCGGCCGCGACACGCTGGCCCTTCTGCTGCTTCGAGCCCGCGCGGTATTCGCCCGAGTTGCGCTGCAGCTGCGTGATGCGCGACAGCCGCGCGTCGCTCTTCTGGTTGCCGATCGACGTGATCACGAAGCAGTTCGACTGCTGGACCGCCAGGCGCAGCAGCGGATCGATCGTCGTCATCTTGGTCGCGCTGCCGAACGGGCCCCACCAGTCGGCATTGCGGCCGTCGTCGACCGCGATCGTGCCGAGCGGCGACGCGCAGCGCTGCAGCCCCGAATCGGCGCCGGCGCTCGTGCCGCCCGCCGCCGCGCCCGTCACGCCGGCGTTCTGGCCGCCGGGCGTCACCATGCCGCCGCAGCCTGCGACGGACGCGCAAAGCGCTGCAACCAGCGCACCTTGAGTGAGACGATGGGAAAGGTTGGTCTTCATGTCGTTGTCGATCGATTAGAGTCGTTGTTCGGCTTATGTGTTCGTGCGAACTTCGATAAGCCCCCCGGCGTGGCGCGCGATGGTGGTCTCCCCGCTGCTGCCCCCGTTGCTTTAGGCCCGGTCAGTAGTACCAGTACGTCTGCTGCCAGACGCCGTAGTACGGATAGCCCGAGTACCAGTAGCCGTAATAGACGTCACGCCATTGCGTGCGCCATTTCCAGTCTTCCTCGTCTTCCTTCTTGGCCTTGCGCGCGAGATCGAGCAGCTTTTTCGATTCCTTGTCGCCGCGGCCCGCCGCGATCGACAGCCACTTCTCCGCTTCGCGCGCGTCGGAGCCCATTTCCTCGAGGCCGAACAGGTAGAAACTGCCGAGCGCCTTCTGCGCCTGGAGGTCGCCGCGTTCGGCGGCCTCGCGCATCCACTTGAGCGCCTGGTAGCTGTCCTGGCGCACGCCGTCGCCGCGGAAATAGCGCAGCCCGAGGTCGTAGGCCGCCTTCGGCTGGGTCTTCGCGGTCTGCTTCAGTGCGGCGATGCGCGGGTCTTCCCGGTCTTCCGTATCGTCCCTTTTTTGATAGGACACCTGATCTTTTGGACGGTCGGAACAACCTGTGTCGTCGCAGATCCGCACCGTGTTGCTGGTGACGGACGGATCCTGCGCGCACGCGGCCAATAGCAACAGCAGCCCCGGTGCGAGTAAACGGCGATACATTGGTACTTTCCTCAAGTTTTATTGGCGCCGCAATTCTTCGAGCTGTCCCACCCCAGGAGCTCGTACCCGGTTGCGCGCGGCGCAGCGGATACAATGCCATCCGCCAACGCCGACACGCGCCCAAGGCTCTCTCAGGTTCTCTCTTCGAATCGTTCCGTCACTGCCTCACTGCTGCCGCTTTTCGCTGTACCTGCTGCTGCCGGCATCGATCTCCAAACATGACGCGACAAACAATAGTGACGTGGTGAGCAATAATAATGGAGAAAAATGGCATGTCAAGGTCATTCGCTTTCTCAAAACTTGCATGATGCGTCAACTTTGATATGCTCTTCCTCGCCACAACCCCCGGAGACCCCATCGAGATGTCCACCACCGAGCAGGCCAATGTCGATCTCATGACCGCCAACAAGGTGCGCGACCTACTGAACCGGAACGGCATTCCGCCGCGAAGTCACAACACGACGATCGCGAACGTGCTCGGCCTGAGCTTCTCGGTCGTCACGCGCAAGATGAAAGGCCTGATCCCGTGGAACCTGTCGCAGTTGCAGGACATCGCGACGCACTTCGGCGTGCCGCCCGCGATCCTGCTCGACGACAAGGGCTCGCAGCCGGCCGCCGCCGAGATGATCGATGCGACGCTCGTGATCGAATCGAAGCGCTTCCGCTGCCGCGCCGCGATTTCGGCGAAGGCCAGCAGCCAGATCGAAACGGATTTCGTCGCGATGCAGTGGCAGGGCGAATGGATCGTCACCGAGCGCCAGCACGCGCGCGAGGGCCGCACCTATCCAGTCGACGTGATCGAGCTGCGCTCGGCCCAGCCGAGCGTGTATGCGGCGCGGATCGCCGTGGTGGACGATTCGCAGGACGTCGCCGAAACGGTGTGTGAATACTTCATCGAAAAAGGCGTGAACGCGATTCCGTACTTCGACGGCGCGACGTTCCGCAAGGCGCTGGAAGTCGAGGATTTCGACGGTTACATCCTCGACTGGATGCTCGGCGACCAGACCGCCGCCGAACTCGTGCGCGGCATCCGCTCGAGCGAGAACAGCGGCGCGCCGATCTTCCTGTTGACCGGCAAGATCTCGACCGGCGAAGCCAGCGAGGACGAAATCGCGCACATCGTGTCGCACTACAACGCACGCTGCGAAGAAAAGCCGGTGCGCCTGCCGATCCTGTTCGCCGAAGTGGCGCGCGAACTGAAGATCGCGCTGCCGGCCGCGGCCGCCGCGAACTGAGAACCGGAACCGGAACGACAACCCGCCAAACGAACCACAATACCGAGGGAAAGACATGCGCGTTTCAACCATCTGGACCAAGAGCGTGCTGGCAGCCTGCCTGCTCGGCATGGCCGCCGCCGCATGGGCCGCTTCGTCGTTTACGTTCACCGTCGACGGCAAGATCGGCAAGAGCAACCAGCAGGGGAAGATGACCTACATCTTTTCCGAGCAGGAACTGATGGCGCTGCCGCAGCACACGATCGTCACGTCGACGAGCTGGACGCCGAAGGCGGCCTTCACCGGCCCGCTCCTGTCCGACGTGCTGAAGACCGTCGGCGCGCACGGCACGCAGATCGAATTCCGCTGCATCGACGAGTACACGTTCACGATTCCCGTATCCGATGCCGACCGGTACGGCGTGATCCTCGCGCGGACGATGAACGGCAAGGTGCTCGGCAACGACAACTACGGCCCGCTGTGGATCATGTATCCGCGCGACGAGTATCCCGACGAGCTGAAGACGCCGCTCGGCGAAGCCAAGTTCGCGTGGCAGATCATCGGCCTGACCGTGAAGTGACATGAAGCGGCGGCGGTGGAAGAACAGAAAGATCATCCTGGTCCTCGGCTCGCTGTGGATCATGGGGTTCGCCGCGTGGGCGTTCCTGCTGTGGGACCTCCTCGCCACCTCGGTCAACGAGGGTGTGCTCGAAGGGCCGCGCGAAGGCGTGTTCTGGACCGCCGCGCAATACCGCAACGTCTACACGCGGTTCGACCGCCAGCTGATTCTCTACGCGACGCACGAGGACGACGATTTCGATCACGTGCAGATGCAGCTCGACAGCCTGTCGGTGTCGTTCGGCTTCCTGCAGCGGCCGTCCGAAGTGTCCGAATACTGGCTGCGCATCCCGCGCGCGCGCAACGAGATCGACGCGCTCGGCGAATTCATGACGCGCCTGAAGCGCGACGTGCCGCTGCTGCGCGACTCGCCGAAGAACGCGCACAAGGTGATCGACGAGGTCGACGCGTACTGGCCGAAGGTCAACGGCCTCGCGAACTACTTCCGCGCGATCGAGATGGCGCAGCGCGACTTCACGTTTCATCAGTTGAAGGAAAAGCAGCGTGCGATCCTGATCCTCGGCATCGTGCTCGGCGTGATCCTGTGCGCGCTGTTCCTGCTGCTGTTCTACACGATGCGCACGCGCGACGACCTGCTCGAACGGCAGGACGCGGCGCTCGACGCCGAACGCAAGGCGTCCGACCGCGCGTTCGAGATGATCGAGGCGAAGAATGCGTTCCTCGGGATGGTGAGCCACGAGCTGCGCACGCCGCTGCAGGCGATCTGCGGGTCGATCGAGATCCTGCTCGCGCGCCCGCAGTCGGACGCGAACCTGAAGACGATCCGGCGGCTGCAGAATTCCGCGCTGTCGCTGGAAGCGCTCGTCAAGGACCTCACCGACTACATCAAGCTGCGCTCGACGAAACGCCTCGCCGAACTGGATACCGTCGGCATCGCGCCGCTGCTCGCCGAAGTGCTCGAACCGCTGCGCGAAAAGATCGCCGCGAAGCGGATCGCGGTCACGCAGCTGGTCGAACCGCCCGGCCTCGCGATCCGCTCCGATCGCAAGCTGCTGAGGCAGGTGCTGTCGAACCTGATCGAGAACTCGGTCAAGTACACGCTCGGCGGCTCGATCCGGGTATCGATCACGCTCGCCGACGCACCAGCCGGCCAGCAGGTGAGGATCGCCGTGCGCGACACCGGCGCCGGCATCGCGAAGCAGCACCTGTCGAAGATCTTCGAGCCGTTCTATCGCGCGAACGACGCGGTCGGGCTGCACGTCGACGGGATCGGGATGGGGCTCGCGGTCGTGCGCGAAATCGTGACGACGCTGCGCGGGCATGTGGACGTGCACAGCGTGGTCGGCGAAGGCAGCGAGTTCGTCGTGACGCTGCCGGCCGAAGTGCCGGGTGTCGACACCGCCGGCCACGCGGCCGGCGACGGGCCCGCGCTGCCGCTCGCGATCCCGCATCACGACCGGCGCGCGCTGGTGGTCGACGACAACGACAACGCGCGCGAAACGCTCGGCGCGATGTTGTCGGCGCTCGGCATCGACGCCGATCTGTGCGGCACCGGGCAGGAAGGCGTCGCGCGCTTCGGCACGGGCCGCTACGACATCGTCGTGCTCGATCTCGAACTGCCCGACCTGAGCGGCTTCGAGGTCGCGCGGCGCATTCGCGCGGTCGCGCAACCCGACGACGACGGCCGCCATCCGGCCATCCTCGGTGTCAGCGCGTACGAATCGGCCGCGTTGCGCGAGAACCAGCGGGTATTCGACGCATTCCTGCCGAAGCCCGTCCACCTGCGCGAACTCGGCGCGCTCGTCGAGAAGCTGCTCGCCTGAACCGGCGGCCCGGCGACCCGGCAGGCTGGCGCCGCGCGCCCGCCTACTCCCCGATCACGTGCAGCACGATGTCGCGCCGGTGCGCGGCACGGCGATGCTCGAACAGATAGATCCCCTGCCACGTGCCGAGCACCATGCGGCCGTGCTCGACCGGAATCGACAGCTGCACCTGCGTGAGCGCCGTGCGCAGATGCGCCGGCATGTCGTCGGCCCCTTCGGTGTCGTGCTCGTAGCGCGTGTCGTCCTCGGGCGCGAGCGTCGCGAAATAGCGTTCGATGTCGCGCCGCACCGACGGATCCGCGTTCTCCTGGATCAGCAGCGAGGCCGACGTATGACGGCAGAACACGGTGACGAGGCCGGTGCGGATCGTCTGCTGGTCGACGAACGCACGCACCTGCGGCGTGAATTCGACGAGGCCGCTGCCGCGCGTGTCGACGCCGATGTGCGTGATGGCCTGTTGCATCGTCGTGATCTCAGGCCAGCGCGGCGAAGCCGTCGGCTTCGATCTGTTGCGCGTCGGCGGGGCGCACGACGCGCGCGACTTCGACGCCGTCGCGCAGGAATACGAGCGTCGGCCACAGCTTCACGCCGAACGAGCGGCCGAGCGGGCGGCCCGGGCCATCCTCGATCTTCAGGTGGCGCACGGCGGGATGCGCGGTGAACGACGCGACGATCGCGGGCTGCGCGCCTGCGCAAATTCCGCACCAGTTCGCGCCGAATTCGATGACGGTGGCGCCGCCCAGTGCATCGACTTCCGCGCGTGTCGGCGCGTTGGCGGTGTAGCGTTGCTCGGTGTCCATCAGGCCCTCGGGTGCGTTGGCGGAACGTGGCCGCGCCCGCGTGCGTGGTGCGGCGGGCGCGGCCTGCGATTTCCTACTGTAGCGGAAAAGCGCACGCGCTGCCGACCGGTCCATTGCGGCGTCATCGCCACCTGCGCACACGTTCGGAATGACACGACAAGATTCGGAGCGCCGCGCCGCGGCGACGCGATCAGCATGTGGACTGATCCGTCACCGAGGGCTCCAGCCATGAATGCACCGCATTGCGTCACCGAACCGAACATCCTCTATTTCGGCACGCCCGTCGTGCTGGTCAGCACGCTGAACGAGAACGGCACGGCCAATCTCGCGCCGATCTCGTCGGCGTTCTGGCTCGGCTGGCGCGGCGTGATCGGCATCGCCGCCAGCTCGCAGACCACCCGCAACCTGCTGCGTACCGGCGAATGCGTGCTGAACCTGCCGTCGTCCGCGCAGGCGAACGCGGTCGACCGGATCGCGCGCACGACCGGCACCTATCCGGTGCCCGACGGCAAGCGCGCGAAAGGCTACGTGTTCGAACCCGACAAGTTCGGCACGGCCGGGCTCACCGCGGCCGCCTCGCAAACGGTCGCGCCGCCGCGCGCGCTCGAATGCCCGGTGCACATGGAAGCGGTCGTCGCGGCCACACACGGAATCGGCGAAGAAGCGCCGGACCTGCGTGGCCATATCCGCGTGTTCGAAGTGCGCATCCAGCGCGTGCACATCCACCTCGACCTGCTGATGGACGGCCAGCCGGACCGCATCGATCCGGACAAGTGGTCGCCGCTGATCATGAGCTTCCAGAAGTTCTACGGGCTGGCGCCGCGGCAGGTGCATGCGTCGCGGCTCGCGGAGATTCCCGAGCGCGCGTATCGCAGCCCCGACATCGAGCGCTCGCGCGACGCGGGCGTACTGAGCGGTACCGGACGGTAATGGGACGCCAAGGGGATTGCCCGTGAACCCGACGCTTCGTCCTGCTTCCACCGGCGCGGCCGATGCCGTCGCGCCCGCCCGGCACCGCCTCGTGCTGCCGGCCCTGTGCATCGCCGTGCTGATCGCGCAGATCGACACCGCGATCGTCAATCTCGCAACCGAACCGATCGGCGCGGCGTTCGGCGCGCGCGTCGGTGCGCTGCAATGGGTCATCGACGCGTACAACCTCGCGTATGCGGTGCTGCTGCTCACGGGCGGCCTGATCGGCGACCTGTTCGGCCGGCGGCGCGCGTTCGTGCTCGGCGCGACCGTGCTGAGCGGCGCATCGGTCGTGTGCGCGCTCGCGCCGACGCTCGGCGTGCTGATCGCGGGCCGCGCGCTTGCCGGGGCCGGCGCCGCGCTGCTGATCCCCGCATCGCTCGCGATCGTCCGCGTGACCTGGCGCGATCCGGCCGGACGTGCGCGCGCGCTCGGCATCTGGGCCGCGTGCGGCGGCATCGCGATGATCGTCGGGCCGACGCTCGGCGGCGTGCTGATCCCCGCATTCGGCTGGCGCAGCATCTTCGGCATCGTGATTCCGTTCAGCGTCGCCGCGATCGTGCTGGCCAGCGCCGTCGTGCCGGAATCGGCCGATCCGCAGGGCCGGCGCTTCGATCCGGCCGCGCAGGTGCTCGGCGCGATCGCGATCGGCTGCGTCGTGTTCGCGACGATCGACGCGCGCCACGCCCCGCTGCGCGCGGTGCTGCTGGTCGCGGCTGCGGCTGCCGCCGTCGCGCTGTTCGTGCGGATCGAACGGCGGCTCGGTACGGCCGCGCTGGTGCCGCTCGACCTGTTCGCGAACCGCGCGTTTCGCGGGATGCTCGTCGGCAACGGCACGATGACGTTCGGCGGCTACGGGATGTTGTTCGTGCTGCCACTCGCGTGGCAGAGCCACCACGTGCTCGACGCCACCGGCGCGGGCCTCGCGCTGCTGCCGATGTCGATCCCGTTCGCGCTCGTGTCGTTCGGCTCAGGTGCGGCCGCAGCCCGCGTCGGCGGGCGCACGGCCGGTGCGGGCGGGGTCGCGCTGATGGGGATCGGGCTCGCCGCGATCGGCATCGGCGCAGCCGGCTCGACGGACCCGCACGCGCCGATGCTGCTGTGGGCCGAGGCGGGGCTCGCGCTGACGGGTACGGGGCTCGGCCTCGCCGTCGGGTCGCTGGCCGCGACGGCCGTCGGCGCGGTCGATGCCGCGCGCGCGGGCACGGCCGCATCGCTGATGAACGTGACGCGGATGATCGGCGCGGTGTTCGGCGTCGCGATGCTGGGCGCGCTGTACGACGCGTGCGGCGGCGATGCGACCGGGTTGCGGGTCGCGATGCTGACGGGCAGCGCACTGCAGCTCGCGGGCGCGGCGCTCGCGTGGCGCACGGCCGGTGCCAGCGTGCCGACCGGTACGACACGACCGGGCGGATAAGTGCTCGAGATCCGTCGTTCCGGCGATCTCCGGACACGCATCATTAATTTGTATACCTAATCAAAAGGAGATCGCCGGTTCCCGCAATATTCCGCGTGATCAGCTGTCGCTCAGGAAGCGTCCCAATCGGGTATAGACCGTCGGCCGCGCATACCGCAGCCACGCCGCGAAGATCGCACCGATGACAGCGATCGCCGGTGTCGTCCACGGCAGCATCGACACGACGACCGACGACGTACCGGCCATCAGCGAGACGTTGCCGATCATCGCGTACAGGAAGTAGCCGAATCCCGCAAAGCTGATGGCCGGGAAAACAGCCCACCGGACAAACCGCGTCTCGCGCTCGCGACGGGCGGCGAAGAACCGGATGACCGCGAGCGCGGTCAGCGCCTGCACGCACACGATGCCGATCGCGGACGGAATGCTCAGATACGGTGCGATCACCATGACCGGGTCGACACGATAGAGGGCAAACAGAACGATCATCGTGACCATGATCGTCGACTGCATGTTCGCAGCGCGGATCGGAAGCCCCTTCTTCACGCTCAACCGCGCAAGCCACTCGAACGCAATGCCGTCGCGGCCGAGCGAATACCAGTAACGCACGGTCGCGTTGTTGAAGCTGATGATCGCGGCCAGCATGCTGGTGATCAGCAGCGCATTGGTGACCACCACCATCTGCTTGCCGAGTACCCGCTCAGTCACGGCGAACCACAGATCCGCCGGGGACTTCACCGCAAGGGCAACGACTTCGGCATAACCGAACGCATTGGACATCTGTACCGTCGACACCACGTAGATCGCCATGATGACCGCAACGCTGACGTACGTGGCGATCGGAATCGACCGGCTCGGGTTCCGAACGTCGTTCGCGTAGATCACGGTCGTCTCGAATCCCATGTAGGCCACCACGACGAACACGAGTGAGGTGCCGAACTTCGCGGTGAATACATTCGCGGGATGCAGCGGTGCGAGACTGAAGTGCTCAACGCCTCCGCCCGTGGCAGCCACCTTGATGTTGAAAGCGACGATCAACCCGATCTCGACGATCATCAACAGGAACAGCACCGCGCCATTGAACTGCACATTGTTGATCGCGAACACGTGCACGACAACCGCCGCGCCCAGCGTGCCGAGCCACCACGGCACGGTCACGCCGGTCAGCGTGCCGATGAAATAGCTGATATAGAAGCCCAGCAGTGCATAGCACGCGAGCGTGATCACGAAATAGGATGCGACAGCCATGAACGCGGCTCCCACGCCCGCCGGCCGGCCCAGACCTTGCCCGACGTAGGCATAGAGCGCGCCGGCATGACTCACGTGGCGGCTCATCGCCGTGAAACCGACCGCGAAGAACAGATAGATCAGCCCCACGCAGAGATAGGAACCGGCGATCCCGATTCCGTTTCCATACGCAACGCCATACGGCACGCACCCGATGAGGCTGGTGAGCGGCCCGTTGGTGGCAAGCACGAAAAATACGATGGCAATCCAGTTCAAAGGCCGCGTGGGTGCGGATGCAGGGGTGGCCGCTGACGTCTCCATGGTGGTTCCTTGTCGATGAGGGGAGGTGCATTACAAGCCCGCGTGCCCGGCGAACAGCGCTCGCCGGCGCTCGGCATCGGGATCCTGGTCGATGCGGCAGGTGCGGTCGAAAATCCGTATCGAACGCGCCTCCGTCGTGTAAAGCGGCCACACCGGGGCGCCGCGCGCCGATGGATCTCCGTATCGGGCGAAATCGGCCCATGCGCGCCGCATGCGCGCGGCCAGTTCGAACCGGTCGCCTCGCGTGTCGCCCGGATACCGGTTGCCCGGAAAATCCGTGCTGTCCCAGGCCGGAAGCGCGTAGTCGAGCGTACCGAATACGAAAGGGATCTCGGCGCCGTGAATGGCGTAGCTGCCGCCGCAGCACGGGAATTCCCAGTCGAACCGGTACATGAATGTGTCCGCCCGCCGGCTGTTGCGCTCCGCCAGCGCCACCGCGGGCATCCAGAACACGGCGTCCGTCAGGTCCCGACCGATCGTGTCGGGTTCGATTTCATGGGTACGCCATGCGGCTCCCACGGTTGCCGTCACCTCGTCCGGGCCGGTGCTGAACGGCCGGACACCGTTCTCCAGCGCGTCGCGATGGCCGGTCGAGTCGAGCGAACCGTGCGCGAGCAACCCGGGTTCCAGAAAGTACGCCGCCTCGTGACGCGTCGTGCCGATCATCATCGGTATCGACGGGCTCCGGCTTCTCGACGCATCGATGACGACACCATCGTCGACGGGCCAGAACGCGGTATAGCCATGACGATCGAACAGGCGTCGCACGGCTTCGAGCACCCGCTCCTCCGGCATCCCGTCGAGCGATCGCGCATCGGCGCCCAGCATCGAAAGGAATTCACCGGCCCTGGCGTTCGCCTGCTCCCGCGACAGCATCGTGAGAAACGCGCCGCTCTGAATGATGGCCTTGTGATACAGGCCGTCGGCTGACGGCATCATCGTCAGCGCGCAGATCTTCCCGCCACCGCCTGATTCGCCAAACAGCGTGACGTTGGTCGCATCGCCGCCGAATGCGCCGATGTTCGCCGCGATCCACTCGAGCGCCAGCACGATATCCTGCTGTCCCACGTTCGCCGCGTGCGAATAGCGGGCATCCTGATCGCACAGGTACAGGTAGCCGAACGCATTGAGGCGATGGTTGACCGACACGACCACTACCTGCTGCTCCTCGGCGAGCATGCGCCCGTCGTACAGCGGCAGGTTTGCGGAACCCGACAGATACGCGCCGCCATGCAGCCACACCATGACGGGCAGACGATCGCCACGCGCGGCCGCGACCGGCATCCAGACATTGAGGTTCAGGCAGTTCGCCGAATGGCCTCCATCGAACTGCCAGGCCGGCAAGTCGTCATTGAACTGCGGGCATGCATCGCCATAAGTGCAGCAATCCCGGATTCCGTCCCATCCCGGTCCGGGCGCAGGCGGCTTGAAACGCAGCTCGCCATTCGTTGGCCTTCCATACGGAATGCCAACGAACCGGATGCTGTCGCCCATGTGGGCGCCGCAGACCTTCCCTTGCGAAAGCGTCAATACGCAGTCGAGACGTTCGGCGCATTCGTCGATCGCGGAGAAACTCGTGTACTCGTTCATCGTTCTATCCAGGCCGGGGCAGATGGGATTCTGATTGGCGTGCGTCTTATGTACCGTCCAGCCGGTACAGTAACGAAATCAAAAAAAATGGCAAAGGGAATTTGTATAATGCACCGTCCAGCCGGTACGGCTCTTTTCGAATCATTTTTACCGCAGTATTCCGCCAGATAGCATATGAACAATGAAATCAGCGATACAAAGAGAAAAATATTCGAAGCGTCGCGAAACATCCTGCAAGACAAGGGCATCCTGGGATTAACCCTTGCAGAGGCCGCGTCGGTTGCCGGCATCAGCAAAGGAGGACTGCTCTATCACTTCTCGAGCAAGTCCGAGCTTCTGGCCGGGCTGCTTCACTTCGAAGCCACCACCTTCGAGCGGGCAGTCACCGAAGCCGCACAGGCCGATGGGCAGCCAGGCGCCTGGACGCGCGCCTACATCATCGCGAGTTCCGAACAGGCGCTGCAAGGGAGAAGCCTTTCCGCCGTGATCGGCAGCCTGCTTCTGGAACCCGGCCTGCTGCCTGTTTACGCGACGCATGCGGCGCGCTGGGCAGAATTGCTGAGCCGCGACCAGTTGCCCGAACGCACCGCTCATATCATCCGCTTCGCGGTGGAAGGGCTGTGGTTCGACGAAGTGTGCGGACTGCGTCCGCTGGGCCCGGCGCAGCGCGAGGCATTCGTCAACTCGCTTCTGGCCATGACACGTCCGGCCGCCTCGGGCCAATAGCCCGCTTCGGAGCGCGCACGCTGGCGGGGCTCGCGAATCGTCGCCCGCGATCACCACTGGCCTCTTCTGTCGACTGCAAGCGTCCTGCCATGCCGCCCACGGTTACGCCAGTGCCAACGACGCGGGGAAGCCTCTGCTGCGCCATCGGGCGCGCCAGACCCGGCCGGCGCCATATTTGCCCTGTCGCGTCAGTCATGCGCCCGGATTCAGGTGCCGTTCACGTCGCCTCGTCCCCGGCGAATCCGTGCCACCGAAGGCGAAGCGCTGTCGAGTCCTCCGCCGCGCCGGCCAGTTCGCCGAAGCCGATCGGATAAGATACGGCCGGCCACGCACTTTGGCCCATGACCGAACCGACGGAGTGTTTTCAGTGATTCAACCGACCCCAGTATTCAAGGACAACCTCGCGCAACTGCCGGCCATCGACGGCGTCGCGCGCATCGATCTCGTCGGCGCGAACGGCGACGTGGTCGCGACCATCGAGAACCAGCCGGGCAAGCAGGGCTCGCTCGCGGTGTACAACTATCTGCGGCAGGCCTTCGGCACGCTCGACGCGAAGGCTGCCGAGCATGGCCTCGCGGTGTTCGCCGAGCATACGGCCGACGCGCGTAACCGCCCGGGCGCGCACCCGAACGTCGATCGTCTGCTGGCGATCGTCGACGGCGGCGCAGCGCTGCGGATCGACGTCGTCGCGAAGGGCTGAGTCGTTGGCGGCACGCGCGCGGAAAATCGCGATCGTCGCGTTCGCCGCCCTTTCGACGAAGACTGCCCGCGTGTTCCGCTTCATCGCTCCGGCCTTGGCCCGCCGTCTCGCCCCTGCAGCCGCGATCGCGGCCGTTGCGTGCGCCGCGCTCGGCGGCACGGCATCGGCCGATACGCTGCGCACGGCCTCCGAGATCGCCGGCGCATCGCTGGTGCCGCTCGGCGTGCTGCCGCATTCGCCGGAGAACGGGTCACTCGATCCGTTTTGCCCGCAATATCGCGCGAAGACCACCACCGCGGCCGGCCGCGAAGTCGCGAAGCGCAACTGGATCGTGACGTCCGAAGCGCCGCTTGGGCGCTACACGGTCGTGACGTTCTCGAGCGGATTCAGTGCCGGCACGAGCGCGATCTGTTTCGCGCGCAACGGCAACGTCGGTGTGTTCGACGGCACGACGCTCGTCGCGCTCGGCTATACCGCTCGCAAGGCCGGCTGGCAGCTCGGCTCGGCCGATCGTCTGGACAACGGCGCGCTGCTGATCTGGGGCGGCGACGGCCCGGCGCCGCCCGTCGGCGAACTGCATGAAGAGAACGGGAGCCTGCGGCTGACCCGCGTCGCCGCCGAAAGCACGCACTGCAACGGCCGCGCGGTCGTGCCGAACGTGTACGGCAAGCCGCTCGACGCGGCACGCAAGATCCTGATCGCGCATGGCTGGCAACCGCTGCCCCCGCGCGAGAAACCGGACGCGATGGACGGTGCGGCAGCGCTCGCAAAGCACGGCATCATCGAAGCCGAAGCGTGTTCAGGCACCGGCATGGGGTATTGCGCGCTGCGCTACCGGAACGCGGCCGGCGTGCTCGGCGTGACGACAGTCGGCGGCGAGCCGGACAAGCCTTCGGCGAACACCGTGATCGACTATCAGGTTGCTTGCCGCAAGCAGTGACGGGTGCGCCGATCGCGCGCGCATGATGATGAGTCACGTTGCGATCTGCGACGCCTGACCATCATCCGCTCGCTCGATTGACCGGCTGCGCGCGCCCTCCTAAACTGACCTCCCTTTTACGTCGCATCGACAAAAGGGACTGCCATGATCGACCTCTCCACGCTCGCGCTATTCTCCGGCGCGTGTCTCGCGCTGACGGCCACGCCCGGCCCCGACATGCTGCTGATCGCGTCCCGCAGCGTGAGCCAGGGCCGGCGCGCAGGCTTCGCCACGCTCGCGGGCATTCAGGCCGGCACCTACTGCCACGCGCTCGCGGCGGCACTCGGGCTGTCGCAGCTCTTCGTCGCGGTGCCGCTCGCGTACGACGCCGTGCGCTTCGCGGGCGCCGCGTATCTGCTGTATCTCGCGTGGAAAACGTTCCGTTCTGATGCGACCGCGCTGTCGCCCGTCGCGTCGCCACGTCGCCACTCGACCGCAACGATCTTCCGTCAGGGGCTGACGACGAACCTGCTGAACCCGAAGATGGCGCTGTTCGTGCTCGCGCTGTTCCCGCAGTTCGTGCGGCCCGAGCACGGTTCGATCGCCGTGCAGATTCTCGTGCTCGCGACGGTGCTGAACCTGATCGGGATCGTCGTGAACGGCGCCGTGATTCTCTCCGCGAGCCGGCTGAGCCAGCGGATCGGCGCGCGCCGCCGGCCGTCGAAGCTGCCGCAGTATCTGCTCGGGTCGGTGTTCGTGGGGCTGGCGGCACGGCTTGCGGTGGCGGGACGGAACTGAGCACGGGCGGTGCGGCGATACACGTGCTCGTCAGTCGGCTCGATCGTTACCCGGATCGCGTGTATCCACCACCACCCGCAATGCGCCGCTGTCGAGCAAGCTCGCCGGCGTCACGGTGCGGCGACGCCACGGAATCCGGCCGAAGTACCAGATCTTCCAGAAACCGAGCGGATGATCGGGATTCCGGCGCAGCAGCATGTCGAAGGTCTCGACGTCGCCGAGCACGATCCGCGTCGCATCGCGCACCACTTCGCGCACGAACCGCGAGCAGAACTGCCGGCGCGACGCGAGATTGAAACCCGTGTCGTAGACCACGCCGATCCGGCGCATCGCCGCGTCGACGAGGCCGCGCCGCTGCGCGGCGTCGAGCGGCTGCCTGAGCCGCGCGATCACGCATGCGCCGCGGTCGGAGCGCGCGAGAAATCGCGACATCGTCGTCACGCGCGACAGCGGAAACGTGCTCTCCGCGATCAGCGCCTCGCCGCCGCGCTCGCCGACGATGATCCCGACGTGATTCGTCCATGAGCGCGTTGCGCTCGCCACCTCGAGAAACGGCCGCACGGTTACACGGATGAACACGATGTCGCCGATCTCCGGGTCGACCGGCAACGGCGTGTCATGCGTTTCGAGAGAAGCAACGGAGAAGAAACGCCGCCGGCCCGCGCCGGGCGAGCGGACCAGGAGCGGCTGGCAGCCAGTGTCGACAACCATACGGACCTCGCGCGAGTGGTGATGGCGCGAGCATGTCAGCAGCGGCCGGGCTCCGCATCCGCTTCGTGTGCGAGGGTGGGGTTTCGCGCCGCCCGGTGCCGGATTTCGATACCGGCGTGAAGCGTCGCGCCGAGCGCCACGCGCAGCCGCTCCATCAACTGCGTGTAATGGCGCAGCACGTCGTCCTTCGGCACGACATTCGCGGTCGCGAAACGGTCGGACCACGCCGGCTTCCAGTCATAAGAACCATGCACGCTGCGATCGCCGTCGGGCGCCTGGATCAGCGAGCGGATCCGCGCGTCGCGGCCCGGGCCCGTATGCACGTCGAACAGCGCGTGAATGTACGTGTGATACGCGTCGTACACGTCGTCGTCGAACAGGTAGCGGTAGATGTGGAACGTGCGGTCGAGGTCGCGCTTCGCACGGATCACGTCGTCCGGCGAGATGTCCTTCCAGTAGCCGATCCACGTGTAGAAGCACAGCAGCGCATTGAGCTGCGGCGCGACGGCATCGTACAGCGCCAGCCGCTTCTCGATCAGCCGCTGGTTGGTCCACTGCACGAGTTCGAGCCGCTTCAGCCGGCGCGCGACGAGCCAGCCAAGACACGCGACCGACAACGGCGTCAGCACGCCGAGCACGAGCTTGACGATTTCCAGCGAATTCCACGGATTGTTGAATGGCTGCATGAATGGCCCGACAAGAAGAAACGCACTCGCTTCAACGCATGACCCGGCGCGGCGCGCCGTGTGCCCGGTCGCGTCGAGACTGACCGTTAGTTGCTTGCGCATCGAACGTTGCACGACGCACGACTGCACCGGCAACCCGTGCGATGCGACTTACCCCGCCAGTTTATCCGCCGATTGTCACCGCGCCATGACCATTCGTCGACGCGCCGCCGCCTACCCGCGTCGCACTACGTCGGCAACGCCGACGTGAGCTTGACCTTCTGCATCGGAATGTCGGTCTTCACGCTGAGCACGCCCGGAATGCGCGTGAGGTATTCCATCTGGAAGCGCCGATAGTCGTCGATGTCGGCCGCGACGACGCGCAGCAGGAAATCGCAATCGCCGGCCATCAGGTGGCATTCGACGACTTCCGGCATCTGCTGGACGGCCTCCGAGAAACGGTTCACCGATTCCGCGTCCTGCCCCTTCAGCCACACGCGCGTGAAGATCGTCAGGCCCTTGCCGACCTTCGCGGGATTCAGCACGGCCACGTATTTCTCGATCACGCCCGCTTCCTCGAGGAGCCGCACGCGCCGCAGGCACGGCGACGGCGACAGCCCGACCTCGTGCGCGAGTTCCACGTTCTGCATCCGGCCGTCGCGCTGCAGCGCGCTCAGGATCCGGCGGTCGATAGCGTCAAGTTTCATTTGGCATCCGATTCCAAAAAATTCATGTATCACGCGTTCAATGCCAAATTCTGAGAAAAATCTGGCCACAACGCAACCCGATTCGAGTCAAAAAAGCAGACAATCCCTCCCCCGAAGGAGGAGTAATGAGCAGTAGCGTTTCAACGTCGTCCGGGCTTCGCGACAAGCCCGCCTATGTCGCCGAGATGGGTCGCGGTTTGCGCGCGGCGCTGCCCGTCATGCTGGGTTTCGTGCCGTTCGCGCTCGTGCTGGGCGCGCAGGCCGCGCAGAAAGGGCTGAGCCTGTTCGAGGTGCCGATGATGACGGGCCTGAACTTCGGCGGCGGCTCGGAATTCGCGGCGATCCATTTGTGGACGTCGCCGCCGCACATCGCGCTGATCGTCGCGATGTCGTTCCTCGTGAATTCGCGCCACATCCTGATGGGCGCCGCATTCGAGCCGTACATCCGGCGCCTGCCGCGCCGCCGCGCGTTCATCGCGCTGTTCTTCATGTGCGACGAGAGCTGGGCGATGTCGCTCGCCGACGCCAGGGCGCGCTCGGCCACGCACATCAGCGTGCCCTATTACGCGGGCATCTGCATGGGGCTCTACCTGACGTGGATCTCGATGACGACGCTCGGCGCAGCAGTCGGCCCGACGATCGGCAACGTCGAGCAGTACGGCTTCGACATGGCGTTCACGGCCGTGTTTCTGGTGCTGCTGCGCGGGATGTGGAAAGGGATGCGCGCGAGCCGCCCGTGGTTCGTGAGCCTCGTCGTCGCGGCGGCCACGCATCTTGCGTTGCCGGGCGCGTGGTACGTCGCGGCCGGCGCGTGCGCGGGACTGATCGCCGCGCTGCTGTGGGAGCCGCGCGATGCCTGAGCTTCCGGATTTCAGCACGGTCGCGACGATCGTGCTGATGGCGTCGACGACGTATCTGTCGCGCATCCTCGGCTACGTGCTGCTGCGCAACCGCACGCTGAGCCCGCGGATGGCGTCGGTGATGGAGAACGTGCCCGGCTGCGTGCTGATCTCGGTGATCGCGCCGGCCTTCGTGTCGACGCGCCCCGCCGACCTGCTCGCGCTCGCGATCACGCTGCTCGCCGCGACGCGCCTGTCGATCCTGCCGACCGTCATCGTCGGCGTCGTCTCGGCCGGCCTGCTGCGCTACCTGCTCGGCTAAGCGGTGCCGGCCCGCCGCATCGCCGGCACATTCGACGACGAACGGGCGCACGAGGCGCCCGTTTTCACGTCCGCGCCGCCGAACGCCGGTGGCGTGACACGACGATCCTCACGCCGCGGTGCTAGCCTTGTGGTTTGCGCCACGCAGGCCGCGGCGCTGCACTCCCCCTCTCATTGTCCATCTCCGCGAGGATCGTCCCGATGCAAGCAACCCGCCCGCTGTTCGACCGTGTCCTGCTCACCAACGACGACGGATTCGACGCCCCCGGCCTTGAAGTACTCGAACAGGTCGCCACGCAACTGGCGCGCGAAGTGTGGATCGTCGCGCCGGCGGAAGACCAGAGCGGCACGTCGCATTCGCTGAGCCTGCACGAACCGCTGCGCGTGCATCGCAAGGGCGAGCGCCGTTTCGCGGTGCGCGGCACGCCCGGCGATTGCGTCGCGATCGCGGTCAGCCACCTGATGAAGGATGCGCGGCCCGACGTCGTGCTATCGGGCGTGAATCGCGGCGCGAACCTCGGCACCGAAACGGTGTTTTCCGGCACGGTCGGCGCCGCGATGACGAGCATGCTGGTCGGCGTACCGGCCATCGCGCTAAGCCAGGCGTTCACCGATCGCAACGCGGTGCCGTGGGGCACCGCACGCGCGCATGCGCCGGACGTCATCCGTCGGCTCGTCACCGCCGGCTGGGACAGCGATGCGTGCCTCAACGTGAATTTCCCGCCGCGACCGGCCGACGACGTACGCGGCCTGAAGGTGACGAACCAGGGCGCCGGCACGCTGCAGGGCGTCGAGATCGTGTCGGGGCGCGATCCGCGCGAGATCGACTATCACTGGCTGAGGCTCGCGCGTGCCCCGCGCGACGACGATGCGGATTCGGAAACGGTTGCGCTCGGCGAAGGCTACATCGCGGTCACGCCGCTGAAGTTCGAGCGCACGCACGACCAGGCGCTCGCGCGGTTGCGGTCGAACCTCGGCTGATCGCCCGACCCTTCCGATCGCCCCGGCGGTTGCGCACGCGACGCGTGCGCGCCGCTGCATCACCCCATCACGTCAGGTTCAATCCGCCGTCGAGCATCACGATCTCGCCCGTCACGTAATCGGATGCGACGAGCATCGCGACCGTCTGCGCGATGTCGTCCGGCGTCGCCGCGCGGCGCATCGGCGCGCGCTCGCGCCACAACTGCTGCGCTTCCGTCCAGTCGGCAGTCAGCGGCGTATCGACGAGCCCCGGCGCCACGGCATTGACGCGGATCGCCGGCGCGAGCGTACGCGCGAGCAACCGTGTCGTGTGATTGAGCGCGGCCTTCGCGGCCGCATACGGAATCGACGCGCCCTTCGGCCGCACGCCCGCATGAGAGCTGACGTTCACGACGCACCCGGCCCGCCCGTGCGACGCGGCCTCGCGCAGCGCGGCCTCCGCTTCGGCGACGAGCCGGAACGGCGCGATCACGTTGATCTCGTGCATCTCGCGCCACACGTCGGGGGTGGCCGCCGCGAGGTCGTCATGCGGAATCACGCGGCTGACGCCTGCATTGTTGACGAGCACGTCGAGCCGCCCGTGCACGGCAAGCGCGCCGCGGATCAATCGCACGCGCTCCGCATCGTCCGCAAGATCGGCCTGCACGTAGGCCCCGCCGAGTTCGCGCGCCATCTCGCGCCCGGTGCTGGCCGAGTGGCGCGAATGCAGGATCACCGCGTAGCCGTCCGCCGCCAGGCGGCGCGCGACGGCCGCGCCGATCCCCGACGTCGAGCCGGTGACGAGCGCAACCGGCCGATGCAGGCGCGACGCGCGCGGCTCGCCGGCGGCTTCGGTTTCAGGGGCCGTTTCGGCAATCGGGGCAGACATCGGCGGGAGCGGCGCGTCCATATCGGGGAACCCTGTCAGTGGCGTTCCCGCATCATAAGCGCGACGACGCCCCCTGACGCGAACGTGACGGCCGCCACCACGAGAATCGCCGCCGCGAAGCCGAAACGATCGGCCATCAGGCCGGCCGACAGCGCGCCGATCGCATAGCCGAGATCCCGCCAGAACCGGTACACGCTCAGCGAACGCGCGCGCCAGCCAGGCTCGGACGCATCGGACACAGCCGCAATCAGGCTCGGATAGACCATCGCCGTGCCCAGGCCGAGCAGCACGCTCGCGACGAGCCACCAGCGGAACTGCCCCGTCAGCGCGGTCAGCGCAAGCCCGGCCGCCTGCACCCACATTCCGGCGACGATCAGCCCCTTGCGGCCCCACCGGTCGCTCAGCGGGCCGGTGACGACCTGGCAACCTCCCCATACGATCGGATAGACGGCTTTCAGGATGCCGATCCGCTCGATGCCGAGCCCGAGCGTCGTGAAGAACAGCGGGAAAATGCCCCAGCTCATCCCGTCGTTGAGGTTGTTGATCATGCCGGCCTGCGACGCCGCGAACAGGTTGCGGTCGCGGAACGACGTCAGCAGGAAAACCTCGCGGAACGACAATGCGGACGCGCCGCCCGGCTTGCCGCTTTCGAGTCGCACATGCTCGCGCGTATCGCGCACGACGAGGATCGACAGCAGCAACCCCGCGATCGCGTAGAACACGCCGAGATAGATCGGCGTCGGCCGCAATCCATGGCGGCTCGCGAGATAACCGGTCGCGAACGCGGTCGCGCCCACCGCGAAGTAGCCGGCGAATTCGTTCAGGCCGACCGCGAGGCCGCGGCTCCTCGGGCCGACCAGGTCGACCTTCATGATCACCGTCATCGACCATGCGAACCCCTGGCTCAAGCCGAGCAGCACGTTCGCGGCGATCACCCATTCCCAGTTCGGCGCCGCGATGATCATGAACGGCACCGGCAGGCCGAGCAGCCAGCCGACGATCAGCACGCGCTTGCGCCCCCACGTATCGGCGAGCTGGCCCGACACGAGGTTGGCGAACGCCTTCACCAGCCCGAAGCTGACGATGAACGACGTGATCAGCGTGGTCGATTCGAGATGGAACTGCTCCGACCCGATCAGCGGCACGACCGTGCGCTCGATGCCGACCATCCCGCCGACGAACGCGTTGACCAGCACGAGCAGCGCGAATTGCCGCCAGTTCGCGCGCAGGCCGAGCGCCACTGCGCGCCCGCCGCGCGCCACCGCTCCATTCGTCATCACGTCAGCCTCCCGCCGCGTCGCGCCCCGCGTTGGCCGCGCGCAGCTGCGCAGCGGCCGGCGGTGCGGGCGGCACGTCGGCCAGCATGAAGCGGACGAACGCGTCTTCGTCGTCGATGCGCAGCGCCGCGTTGTAGCGCTTCTCGAACCCGATCGTCGACGCCGGTTTCCCGCTGAGCCCGCGTCCGCACACGGAGCCCGAGAACGCGCCGGGCAGCACTTCGACGTGGTCGGGCAACGCGGCCAGCCGCCGGACGCTGCGGAACAGGTCGCGCGCCCCCGTTTCGGCGCTGACGGCCAGCTCGGTGCGGCCGACGTCGCCGATCATCAGCGTATGGCCGGTCAGCACGAACCACGGCTCGTCGGCGCGCGTGCGATCCGTCACCAGCAGGCTGATGTGCTCGGGCGTGTGGCCAGGCGTGTGCAGCACGTCGACGGCGACGTTGCCGAGCGCGAGCCGGTCGCCCTCCCCGACGCCGGTAAACGGCACCGCCACATCGGCCCGCGCGGACAGCACGTACGCCGCGCCGGCCACGTCGGCCAGCGCACGGCCGGTCGACAGGTGGTCCGCATGCACGTGGGTATCGATCACGTATGCGATCTTCATGCCGACCGCCTCGGCCGCGCGCAGGTAGTCGTCAGGCGGAGCGACCGGATCGACGACCGCGCCGGCCGCCTTGCCGCCGCAGCCGAACAGGTATGAAATGCCTCCCGTATCGGGATGCAGGAATGGTCTGAGGATCATCGGATTTGCCCCTGTCCCGCGGATGCGGTAACATTCAATCAATTTGATGAATGATTGATCGAGGAGAGGCCACGTGTCAAGCACGGGACCCAAGCAAGCGATTTATGCGAGCCTCGCCGAGGTCGCGCAGGCGATCGGTCACCCGAACCGGCTCGAACTGCTCGAGCACCTCGCGCAGCGCGAGCGGTCGGTCGAGGAACTGACGACGCTGTCGGGGATGACGTTCGCGAACACGTCGCGGCACCTGCAGATCCTGCGGCGCGCACGCCTCGTCGATACCGAGCGGCGCGGCAAGCACATCGTGTATCGGCTCGCCGGCGACAGCGAAGTCGTCGTGCTGATGAAGGCGCTCGGCCGCGTGGGCGAGCGCAATGTCGCGGAGGTCAACCAGGTGCTGGGCGACTACTTCCATGCGCGCGATGCGCTGGAGCCGGTGTCGCGCGGCGAGCTGACCGGCCGGATGGCCGACGGGCTCGTTACGCTGCTGGACGTGCGTCCGCACGACGAATTCGCGCTCGGGCACCTGCCCGGCGCGATGAACATTCCATTGAGCAACCTCGAAGAACGCCTCGGCGAACTGCCGGCCGGCACGGAAATCGTCGCGTACTGCCGCGGCCCTTACTGCGTGCTCGCGTTCGAGGCCGTCGCCGCATTGCGCGCACGCGGCTTCAAGGCCGCGCGGCTCGAAGACGGCTTTCCGGAGTGGAAGGCGGCCGGCCTCGCGATCGAGACCGACACGGCCGAGTGAAGAAACGCGGCCCCCGTCGAAGCGGGCCGCTTGCGGCTTACTTGCCGGCCAGCGCCAGCGACGGCGCGAGCACGCTGTTCGGGTCCTGGCCGTTCCACTGGCCAACCCACGCATCGTTCGGCGTCGAACCCATCACGAAGTCGAGCGTGCCGCCGGCCTTCATCTCGTCATAGGTGATGTACGGCCGGTGCAGCGGCGTGCCATTCAGGCTGACCGACTGCACGTAGCGGTTGACCGGCGACGGCGCGCCGCCGCTCGCCGTATGCGCGCTCACCTTGAAGCGCCGCGTCGCGCCGAACTTCAACACCCCGCCCGCCCCGCTTCCCGACGCAACCGGGATGTCGATCGTCGCTTCCTCGAACAGCGGCGTGCCGAAGTAGAACACGCCGCCGACCGGATTCAGCGAATAGATGCCGAGTGCGGACAGCACATACCACGCGGACAGCTGGCCGCAATCGTCGTTGCCCGGAATCGCCGCATCGCGTACGCGCCGCGGATCGTTCACCGCGGCCTTCAGGCTGTCGCCGCTCAGTAACGCGCGATCGCCGGCCGTCAGCGTCAGCGAGTACATGTCGTCCATCACCGTGCGCACCCGGTCCTGCGTCTTCGACGGCATGCCCGCGACGTCGTACAGGTACGGCAGGTGGTTCGCCGGCTCGTTGCCCGCGAAGAACTGGCCGCTGCGGCCGGTCAGGTCCGGAAAGCCCTGGTTGTTGAGGAAGGTCAGCGGGTTGGACTGATCGAACGTGCGGTCGAGCTGCGCGATGAACTGGCTCTTGCCGCCGAGCAGCGCAACGAGGCCCGGGAAGTCGTGGAAGATGTTCCACGTATCGACCCACGAATTCGATTCGGAGAAGTCCGTCTTCTCGGCGGCCGACGGATCGAAGCCCGCGACCCAGTTGCCTTGCGCGTCCTTCGGCTGCGAGAACTTCCAGCCGTTGTTCGGCACCGGGTTGAACACGTTCCGGTAGTTCTGGCTGCGTTGCAGGTACGGCCGGTAGTCGGCCGCGCTCCTGCCGGCCGCCTTGCCGACCGCGGCCGTCGCCCAGTCGTCGAACGCATAGTCCTGCGTCGTCGACACCGACGCGTTGTCGCCGGCGAACACGTAACCGCTTTGCCGAT
Source organism: Burkholderia arboris (assembly GCF_902499125.1). GTDB lineage: Bacteria > Pseudomonadota > Gammaproteobacteria > Burkholderiales > Burkholderiaceae > Burkholderia > Burkholderia arboris. Next base: position 143,721 of record NZ_CABVPX010000009.1, on the reverse strand, counting down.
ACTGATCGAAACCGTGCGCGCTTGCGCTCTGCGTGGTCGTCAAGGCGGTCCAGATGTCGTCGATGCCCGCGCTCGTCAGGTGCTTCAGGTACGCATCCGCGATCATCGGGATCGACGGGTGGCCGGCCATCGTGAAGGTTTCCGTTTGCGCGAGCGGCCACACCGGCAGCTCGCCCTTGCCGTTCTGCCTGAACTGCGTGAGCAGCGACTTCACCCAGCCGTCGACGCGCTCGGGCTGCACCAGCGTCATCAACGGCGATTCGGCGCGGAAGGTATCCCACAGCGAGAACGTCGACGAATAGTCGAAGCCCGGGTTCGCATGCTTGCTCGTGGTCGGCGGCGACTTCGTGCCGTCATTGGTCGAATCCATGCCGACGTAACTGCCGTCCGCGTTGTTGTAGACCGTCGGCGCGAGCATCGTGCGGTACAGCGACGTGTAGAACATCGTCCGCTGGTCGGCGGTGCCGCCCTTGATCCGGATCCGGTCGAGCGCGGCGCTCCACACGCGCTCCGCGGCGCCGCGCACCTGGTCGAACGATTTCGTGCCGACTTCCGACGCGAGATTGGCCTGCGCATCCGCGATGCCCGACGGGGAGATGCCGACTTTCACGGTGACCGCGCCGCCGCCGTCGCTGCCGTCGGCGAACGTCAGGTACGCCTTGAAGCCGTCCGCGCTGAACGCGACGTGCTTCGTATCGAACGGCTTCGAGAAACGCGCGACGAAATACGTCGGCTTGTTGTTCGCCCAGTTGTTCGTGAACTGCCAGCCGGCGATCGTCTGCGCGTCGATGACCTGGATCTTGCCGCTCGCGGTCGAGCCGCCGATCGGGTTGTCGATGCTCACGATCATGCTGCGTTTCTGCGTCGCCGCACTCGGGAAGTACGTATAGCGATGGACGCCCGCGTGCGTGGTCGCCGTCATTTCCGCGAGGATCTTCGCGCCCTGCACGTTCCACGGCGTGTTGCCGCTGCCGACCGGCGCCATCTTCACGCGGTAATAGCCGGGGCTCGCGGTTTCGTCGTCGTGGCTGAAGGATGCGTTGTAGGTGATCGTCGCATCCGCGGCGACCTTCGCCAAGGTCGCCTTGTCGACCGGCGCGAGCGTCGGCATGAACCGCACTTCGCCGCCCGAGCCGATGCCGGTGCCCGACAGGTGCGTATGCGTGAAGCCGGTGATGAACGGATCGTCGTACTGGTAGCCCGACGTGCGATCCCAGTTCCACGGCAACGTATGCGCGCCGCCGGTCGTGTCCGGCCCGAGCTGCACCATCCCGAACGGCACGGTCGCGCCCGGGTACACGTGACCGTGCCCGCGCACACCGCTGCCCCAGTCCGCGTTGATGTCGAGGTTCGCGGTGCCGATCATCGGATCGACGCTGCGCAGCACCGACCGCTTGCTCGCGCCGCCGTTCTCGCCTTGATCGTTCTGATCGCCCTGGTCGTTCTGGTTGCCTTGATCGTTCTGGTCGCCCTGCGCGTTCGATATCTGCGCCAGCACGCTCGCATCCGTCGAACCCTGATCGCCTCCGCACCCCGACAACACGGCAAGGCACCCGATACCCACCACATGACGTAGCTTCATCCGTTCGTCCCTCCCTCTCTCTCGTCGATCCTGTTGGCAAGAACCGCTCGTTGATCCCCTGGATTTACTGCGCGCCGCCCGCCCGCGGGAACGACGGCATCGCGGATGCATCGGTGCCCCACGTCGTGGCGCTCGCATCGGCCGTCATCGAATACGACAGCTTCCCGCCCTTCGCGATGCGCTCGAACGGCAGCCACGCGGTCGAGTAAGGTGTGCCGTTCAGCTTCAGCGACTTCACGTAGAACGACGCGCCGTCGCCCGAGCCCGCGCCCGGCGCGGCGATGTGCAGCAGGCGGTAGCTGCCGTCGTGCTGCCCGACGCGCACCGTGATCTTCTCGAACTGCGGGCTCGACAGCGCGACGCCGCTCACGCCCGGTACGACCGGATAGAGACCGAGCGCGGCCCACACGTACCAGCCGGAGATCGCACCGAGGTCGTCGTTGCCGGGCAGCCCTGCCGCACCGGTGCCGAACTCGCTCGCGAGCGACGCGTGCAGCACGCGCTGCGTATGCGACGGTGCGCCGGCCCACGCATAGGCCCACGGCACGGCCATCGTCACTTCGTTGCCGACGTAGAAATACGGCTGCACGGTGCCGATGTTCAGGTGCGTGAAGAACGTGTCGAGCCGCTTCACGACCGGTGCGGCGCCGCCCGCCTGCGCGACCACGCCGGCGAGATCGTGCGGCACGTACCACGTGTACTGCTCGGAATTGCCTTCCATGAAGCCCGAACCGTCGGTCACCCACGCACCGGCCGACGTCTTCGGCCGGATCGCGCCCTGGTCGAACAGGTTTTGCCAGTTGCCGCTCGACTTCAGCAGCGTGCCGGCCGTCGCCGTATCGCCAAGCGCCGTCGCGAAGCGCGACACCGCGAAATCGCGCAGCGCGTATTCGAGCGTGTTCGACGCGGTCTGGTTGTCACCGTTGCCCGATGCCGGCACGTAGCCGAGCCGGTCGTAGTCCGCGCGGCTGCCCATCACCGGCGTGCCCGCGCACGCGGCGCCCGGCGCGGTGCTGGTCTTCATGATCGACAGTGCGGCCTGCGTATCGAAGTTCGTCGCGCCGAACGCATACGCGTTCGCCGTGATGATCGACCCCGCATCGCCCGGCATCACGGCCGTTTCGGTATTGAAGTACGCCCAGCGCGGGAACGCGCCGCACGCCTTCGCATCGAGCACGAGCGACTGCACGATATCGCTGGTGCGCACCGGGTCGAGCAGCGCCTGCAGCTGGATGAACGAGCGGTCGATGTCCCAGCCGGAGAAGTTCGCGTACATCGTGCGGCCCTTGTCGACCTGGCGCGTCGGCGCCGTCGATGCGCCGTTCGACGCGTAGAAGTCCGGATACTGGCCGTTCACGTCGTTGAACACGTTCGGGTGCAACGACGCGTGATACAACGCGGTGTAGAACTTCGTCTTGTCGGCTTCGTTGCCACCCGTCACCTGGATCGCGTTCAGGCGGGCGTTCCATGCGGCGCTCGCTGCGCTGCGCACCTTGTCGAAGCGCCAGCTCCGGCTGCCTTGCGCATCCGTTTCCGGATTCTCCGCGCGCAGGTTCGCCTTCGCATTCGCTTCGCTGACGAACGAGATGCCAAGCTTCATCATCACGTCCGGATGCTTGCGGTCGACGTTGAACGTCAACGTCACGGGGCGGTTGTTCGACAGCGCGGGCTTCGCCGCGAACGGCTGGCTGAATTCCGCGTAGTAGTAGACAGGCACCGCATGCCCGGCCCAGCAGAACCCGCCGCCCGCGATCGTGCCCGACAACGCCCGGTCGCCAACCTGGCTGACCGTGTCGGCCGTCGTGCCCTGCGCACGGTTGTTCAGCACGGTCGGATCGATCGCGATCGTCGCCTGCTGGCCCTGCGCGAGTGCCGGATACGTGAAGCGCGCGAAGCCGGTGCGTACCGTCGTCGTCAGCTCGGCCTTGATGCCGTTGCCGAGCGTGACGCCGTAGTAGCCGGCCTGCGCGGTTTCGTTCGCGTGGCTGAAGCTGGCCGGCGTGCCGGCGTCGCCGGGTGCGAGTTGCGGCATCACGTTCAGGTAGCCGCCGTTCGCCCAGCAGCCGGTGCCGCTCAGGTGCAGGATGCTGAATGCGTCGATCGACGTATCGCCGTACCAGTAGCCGCCGGAGAAGCCGGAGCCGTCGCCTTTGCGGCTGTCGTATTGCGCAGTGGGCGTCATCGGGCTCCACTGCATCATCCCGAACGGAACCGTCGGCCCCGGGAACGTGCCGCCGCCGAGACCCGAGCCGACCGGGTCGGCCGGCTGGTCGGTCGCGTAATCGGTGCCGATCAGCGGATTGACGTACTGGACGACGCGGATGTCGGCGTTTTTCTTCGACGCCTCGTTGCCGTTGCTCTCGTCGTTTCCATTGCGGTTGTCGTCGCCGCCGTTGCCGTCTTCGTTGCCTTGCGAATGCGCCGCGGCCGACAGATTCGAAGCCGCTGCCGACGGCGAATCGCCGTCACCGCCGCATGCAGCCAAGACAACGCACAGCGCCAGCAGCGCCGTTCCCAACCCCCAGTTCCTCGACATCGCCTGTCTCCGTTTCGCTCTTGAATCAAGCTGTTGGTTCGAACTACTGAGCTTCCAGCCAGGAATCTTTTCGTGACTTGCCGCGTACGCAGTCAATCGGTCGAAACTGCCGGACGCGTGTATTTATTGCCGCATTCGGGTGACCGAAAAAAGACGCGCCGGCATGTCGAAATACCGGCGCTCAGGAACGGACAATGCGCACAAGCGTGCCCAAATAAACGCGATTTCTCTACCCCGTATTTTTACGAATTTTTATTTTGTTTATCTAAACAAGATAGAGTTGATTCGATTTTTTATATGGAATCCGGCATCGCGGATGCGATGGGTCTTTACGGCTGTTTCGGCAGCTCGACATAGTCTTCAAGCTCGCCCGCGATATAAAGCCGTTTGCCGATTCGCGGGTATTCGCAGACGTCGTGTTCGAGCCGCTGCCCGCCGACGAGCAGCTCCAGCGGCGCTTCGCCCGTGTTCTGCACCGTATGCGCTTCACCGCCGCGCGGAAAGCCGATGAAGTCGCCCGATCCGATTTCACTGGCGCGTTCGCCGATCGTGACCGAGCCCGTGCCGGACAGCACGTACACGAATTCTTCTTCGTATAGGTGACGGTGATATTCGGCCGATTCGTGACCGGGCATCAGCGTGAGCAGATGGACACCGAATTGCGTCAGACCGGTCAGGTCGCTGAGTTGTCGCTTGAGACGAACGGCATTGGGATTCAGCGAATGCACCGCGCGCGCCGGTTCCATCTTCTCGATATCGGCGGCCTTCAGCAGTTCCCGGGGAAAGGGCGTTGGCATGGGGATCTCGCAAGCGTGAATGCGTCTATTGAACGCGGCGCCGACGTGGCGCGCGCAGCGGCTATTGTCCGACATTTTCACGCTCGAAAGGTACGCCAGGCCGCCCCTGCGATACGGCTAGCGCGCGCAATCGGCCAGCAGGTTCACCAGCACCGACGCGCCCTGAGCGAGGTGCACCGGATCGGCATCTTCCGCTTCGTTGTGGCTCAGGCCGGCCTTGCATGGCACGAACACCATCGCGGACGGCGCGACGTACGACAGGTTCACCGCGTCGTGCCCCGCGCCGCTGCACATCTCCAGGTACGGATAGCCGGCGGCGGCCGTTGCCTGCCGCACGCGTGCGACGCATTCGGCATCGAACACCACCGGCTCGTATTCGGCGATCGTCTGCACCTCCACGCTCGCGCCGCGCAGCGCGGTGCGCTCTACGCAGATCGCTTCGATGTCGGCGACGAGCTGCTGCAATGCAGGCTGCGACGGGTGGCGCACGTCGACGCTGAACCGGACCTTGCCCGGTATCGTGCTCGGCGAATTCGGCTGGCACGCAACATGGCCCACCGTTACGCGCGCATCGGCGTCGAACGCGTGGCCGTGCTCGATGATCGCGGCGATCATCGCGGCCGCCGCCCCCATCGCGTCGCGACGCACGCTCATCGGCGTCGTGCCCGCATGCGATTCGAAACCGGTCACCGTGACGTCGAGTTCGTAGATGCCCTGCACGCCCGTCACGACGCCGATCGGCAAGCCGGCCTGCTCCAGCACCGGCCCTTGTTCGATATGCGCTTCGAAATACGCTTGCGGCATCTGCCGCTCGCGCGCAGGGCCGGCGAAGCCGGTCCGTTCGAGCTCGTCGCGGAGCAGCACGCCCGTCTGCATGCACGGGCGATCCAGTGCGTAGTCGAGATCCAGCGAGCCTGCGTAGACGGCCGAGCCCATCATGCCCGGCGTGAAGCGCGAACCCTCTTCGTTGGTCCATGCGACGACTTCGATCGGATGCCGCGTTTCGATCCCGTGCTCGTTCAGCGTGCGGATCGCTTCGAGGCCCGCGAGCACGCCATAGACGCCGTCGAAGCGGCCGCCGAGCGGCTGCGTGTCGAGATGGCTGCCGCACATCACGGCCGGCAGCTCGGGCTGCGTGCCCGGCCGGCGCGCGAACACGTTGCCGATCGGATCGACGCGGATCTCGCAACCGGCCGCCTCGCACCACGCGATGAAGCGGCGCCGGCCGCGCGCGTCGTCGTCGCTCAGCGCGAGCCGGCAACTGCCGCCATGCGCGGTCGCGCCGATCGCCGCCATCTCCATCAACGAATCCCACAGCCTTTGCTGGTTAACGAGCATCATCGTCGCCGCTCCTGAAAAGCACCGAGCATATACACTCGACCCAATAAGAAAAATCCAAGATTTCGTTGTAGACGATAATTTTTTCTTGTCACCTGGCGTTCCACCCGGAACCCCGCGCTTTCTTCGTCACCGGATCGGTCACCCATGAAGCTCAAGCAGCTCGATGCGTTTCTCGCGGTCGCCGAGCATCGCACCATTCGCGGCGCGGCGCGCGCGCTCGGCGTTACGCAACCGGCCATCAGCAGCATCGTGCGTGAACTCGAACAGGAGCTGGGCGTGCCGCTCGTCATGCGCAGCGTGAAAGGGATCGCACTGACCGACTACGGCAGCGCGTTCGCGATTCGTGCGCGCCTGATCGTCGAGGAGATCCAGCGCACGCGCGACGAAATCGAGCAATTGCGGCTGGGCACGACCGGCTCGGTGTCGATCGCGGTCAGCCCGACGGTCGCGTTGACGATCCTGCCGCGCGCGTTCGCGGCATTCGCGCGCGACCTGCCCGGCGCGACGCTGAACGTCGACGATGCGCTGACCGCGACGGATCTCGCGCGGCTGCGCGACGGTTCGCTCGACTTCATCGTCACGCATCAGCTGTCGAACGCGCTGCCGGACCCCGACGAATTCGTCAGCATTCCGTTGTTCCGGACGGCGTTCGCGGTCGTCGCGAGAAACCGCCATCGGCTCGCACACGCCCGCTCGTTGCGCGAACTCGTCGATGCGCAATGGTGCGTGCCGCGCTACGGCGAAGGCGGGGACGATCTGGTGCGCTCGATCTTCATGCCGTTCGGCATCGACACGCCGAAGCGGGTGGTGCACTGCCCGTCGTTTGCGGCGACGCTCGGGCTCGTGTCGCAGACGGATGCGCTCGGCGTGTTCGCACGGCCGCTCGCCGACGTCGAACGCAAGTCGCGCGGCATCGTCGCGCTGGACCTCGCCGAGCCGATGCCCGCGTTGACGGTCGCGATCGTGATGCGGCGGCATGCGTTGCTGACGCCGGCCGCGCTGCATTTCATCGAATGCCTGAAGGCGGCGTCTGCAACCGTCGTGAATCAGGACGATGCGTGACGTTCAACGCACGTGCACGCCGCGCAGCTCGGTCAGCAACGCGACGAGCCGGTCGATGTGCGCATCTTCCGTGCGCCACGACGATACGCTGATCCGGAACGCCGGCCGCCCCTGCCACACGGTCGCACCGAACCACACGTCGCCCGACGCCTGCGCGGCGTCGAGGATCGCGGCGGTTTCGTCGTCGGTGCCGGCGCGCACGAGCACCTGGTTCAGCACAACGCGGTTCAGCACGTCGTAGCCGGCCGCCCGCAGGCCGTCCGCGACCCGCGCCGCCTGCGCGCAATGCCGCTCGACCAGCGTCGCCACGCCGGCGCGGCCGAGCGAACGCAGCGCGGCCCAGACCGGAATGCCGCGCGCACGCCGCGAGAATTCGAGGTTCAGGTTCTTCTGCGCATCCTGCGCGCCGCTCAGGTAGACGGCGTCGCTGTTCATCGCGGTCGCGAGCGCGGCTGCGTCGCGGCAGATCACCATCGCGCCGTCGTACGGCGTGTTGAGCCACTTGTGGCCGTCGGTCGTCCAGCTGTCCGCGCCGTCGATGCCGTCCGTCAGCGCGCGCTTCGACGAGGCGCGCGCCCACAGGCCGAATGCGCCGTCCACGTGCACCCATGCGCCCGCCGCCTTCGCGGGCGGGATCAGCACCGCGAACGGATCGAATTCACCGGTGTTCACTTCGCCGGCCTGCACGCAGAAAATGGTCATGTCGTCGAGCGGCGGCATCTGCGCGGGGTCGATGCGGCCGTGTACGTCGACCGGCGCGACGACGATGCGCTTCATCCCGAAGCCGAGCACGCGCAGCGCCTTCTTCACCGTGATGTGCGCGAGCGCGGAAATCACGACCTTCACTTCGGGCGCACCGACCAGGCCGTCTTCATCGATATCCCAGCCCTTGCGCGCGAGCAGCGCACGCCGCGCGGCCACCAGCGCGACGAGCGTGCAGGCCGTCGCGCTCGTGCCGAAGCCGACCGCGCTGCCTTCGGGCAACGCGAGCGCATCGACGACCCAGCGCGCGGCCTGCCGTTCGAGCGTCGCGGCCACCGGCGAATTCGCATACGACGATGCGCACTGGTCCCACGCAAGCATCAACCGCTCGGCGGCCGCCGCGGCCGGCAGCGTCGCGCCGATCACGAAGCCGAAGTAGTTCGGGCCGTTCGATGCGACCGTCGCGGGCGTGCCGTGCTCGTCGAGCAGGCGCAGCACGTCGTCGGCCGGGCGGCCCGTATCGGGCAACGGTTCGTCGAACGCGGCGAGGCCAGCCAGCGCGGCCGCGTCGGGAAACGCGCGCCGGTCGGCGGTTGCAGCCAGATACGCGTGCGCGCGCCGGTCGGCGTCGGCCAGCAATGCAAGTTCGTCCATGTCGGTTGCCTCGGTGGGAGTCAGAGTTGCGAGAGATCGTGGCCGAGCTGCTGCAGCGCGCCGTCGATCCGCTTGTAGTACGTGAACTTGCCGACGCGGGTCGCCCGCACGAGCCCGGCATCCGCGAGGATGCGCATGTGGCGCGTGGTCGTGGCCGGCGCGATGCCGAGCTTCTCGGTGATGTACGTGCAGCACACGCCGAGCGCGTCGAAGTCGCCATGCGGCTGCGGCGGGAAATGCCTGCGCGGCTGCTTGAGCCAGCGCAGCACGGCCAGACGGCTTTCGTTGGCCAAAGCGCTGATGCGGGTGACGTCGTCCATGGGGTGCGGTTTCGTTTGACGTTTTGAATATTAGCTAAATGACGAAATGTGGGCAAATGGTTTGGAGGGAGATTTCCGCATCGCCTGTTATTCCCGCACCCGACGGGAGCCATTTCCTTGCGCTTCAGCTGCTACGACAGTTCGGGGGCTCTGATACTCGAGTGCCTGGTAGACCACCTGCGGCAACCAACGGGGCTGATCGGGATCGCGACGATCCCGGCCAGTAGCGTCTCCAACGACAGCAGGCCGGCTATCGGATCGCGGTTACTGCGTCAGAACTGTGCCGTGACCTGAAAACCAACCGTCACGCGTGCCGTCGGGAATCCGGACGGCTTGTAGATCGGTGTACCGGCGAAGAGGTCGTAACCGTAGGCGCCCAATCGGGTCGCGACGCTGCCCTTCACGCCGATCACGGCGCCTGCCAGTTGCGTGCCGACGAGCGTGATCGGCTGCGGCCCCCACACGCGGCCGTAGTCGATGCCGGCATAGACCACCTGCCCGGTTTGGCCGATCGGCGCCTGCAGCTCGTTGCGCCAATAGAAGCCACGGGAGGCGGCCAGCATCGTTTCCCCGTCGAATCCGCGCACCGTGTAACGGCTGCCGATCGTCAGGTCGTCGATGTAGTACAGCGTATTGCCCGTGTACTGACCGTGGAACGTCGTCACGTAGCGGAACGGCTGCTGCTCGATCGCGAACGGCACCGACAGATTCGCGTCGAGCACGGCCATCTTGTAGCGGTAGGTCGGGCCGCCGTCGGCTGCCATTATGTCGTCCTGCGCGCCGAATGCGCCGATGCCCTGCCGGTACGCGAGCGTGCCGTCGAACTGCGCGTTGCCGAAGTAGTGCCGATCGGTCAGGCCAAATTCGACGAACGTGTTGTTGCGCCGCTGCTGCGGAATTTCGGTGTCTTCGATGAAGCTTTGCCCGAACCTGCGCGACAAGCGGAACTGTGCGCCGAACACGTCGTTCTGGCTACGCGACAGCACGCGGTTCAGCTTGAAGTCGATCGTCTTCGAATTGCCGCTCGCGATGAACGTCTGATTTACGCCAGCGATCTGCTGGTAGTACGTGCTCGTGTATGCGGAGAGCGTCGCGGTCCAGTAGCCCCACGGGATCGAATAGAAACCGTTCCAGCCGTGCGAGCCGAGCCGCTTGTCACCGAATTCGAGATCCTGGCTCACGCCGATGTTGAAGATATCGTTCAGGCCGAGCGGGTTGTCGATACCGAGCGACAAGTTGCCCTGTAGACGGCCTGTTGCCCGTGTGCCCGAGTTGTCGATCGAAGCGACGACAGTCAAGGGTTTGCCGCGCTTCACGTCGAGCACGACGTCGCTTTCGCCGGGTACGTCGGCCGGGACGATCTGCATCGATACGTCTTGGCTCGACACGCGTTTCATCTGCTCGAGACCCTGTTCGAGGTCGCGCAGGTTCAGCAGTTCGCCATCGCGGGTCGGGAAGGCGGTTTTCCAGGTGCCGCGGAGTTTGTCGTCGGCGAAGCGGATGTGGCGGATTACGCCGGGGATCAGCGAAAACTTAAGGGTGCCGGTCGACAGATCCTGTTCCGGCAGCAACACGCGTGTCGTGACGTATCCGCGCGCCAGGATCGCTTGCGACAGGCCCTTGACGAGGACGTCAAGACCCTGTTTGCCGACGCACTGGCCGGCATAGTGATCGAGCCATTCCCGCGCGAAAGCGAAACGATCCATCGGCAATGCCGACGCGCCTTGCGATTTCAAGGAAGCGGGTAGCGCATCGGGTACATCGAGCGCGAAACGATCGATGCGGAAGCATGGCATTTCGGATGGCAGCGCTGGAACCTCAGCACTTCGCACCACTTCCGATCGCACCCCGGGCGCAGAGACTACCCGTTCGCGCTCACGTGCCTCTTCCTGCTGTCGGGTTTGCTGGTCGTTGCCCGGAATGATCAGGCGCGGCGCTTCTTGTGCCGACACACTGGCCGCGATAAACAGCAGTGCTGCTGCAGCAGAATTCCCCTGGCGAATAGTTCCCATACTTTTCCGAATTTTATCTTGGATCACACTGCGTCGCTGGCACTATCGGCGCATCACTTAGAATCGATCAAATTGATTTGCATTCACTCCTCACGGCATCACAAACGCAACAGCTTCGACCCATGTGGATATCCATTTTTCTCGGCCGCAATCTCTATTTAAATTTATAATATTTAGCCAAAAAAAATTACATCATCCACTTAGACTGTCGATTGCAAACATATTGCACAGGTCAACGCTGTCAAAATTGCAATAACGACGACCAGTAGCAGGATCACTCTAAATCGCGCTCGTCTTGTGGTTGGCCAAGCGCCAGTCCAGTCCGTGGCGCCCGATAGAACAGCCAACACAAGCGCAATAAGTATCGCAAGCACTAGTGATACCTTTGCGATGATCGTGAAGAAAATCTCTAAAAATCTGCGCAGCCAAGTTTGACGAAAAGGAATTTTGATCGGATCTCGTAGATTAGGTCCGTCATCAAACAAACCTCCACCGTCCCTCGATGAATTTTTAGATTCTAATTTGCAGTCTTGCAGGTCGGTTAGCTCTATTTATTTTTGTGCGTGGCACGCCCTAAATAAGCCACGAGAGTGATGGCAGCAGACAAACCGACAAATACAAGCAGCGCAAAAGGGGTGAATAACTCACCAAATCTAGACGCCGTAGCTTTAAAACCAACGACCACGAGACCTGCCACAAACAATCCTAGATATATAAGTACTATCGACGCAAAAAAAACCTTCCAAGGGCGAAATTTTCCGAGAATTTTCCCAATAACCGGCCCAAATAATCCACCTATAAGGCCACTAACAGATTCAATCGACATGTCCGCTCCTTACTTCTTTTGAGGCTCACCAGACTTCACAATTGCCTGCGCTGCTTTGCCCGCCGTTTGACTTAGTGCAAGACCAACTCCACGAATTACGACCCCCGGAATAGTCGTGATGTTCATGATCGAATTCGGAATCCCCGCCCAGCTCAACATCGATGTAGTAAACATAGAGTTGTAAGCCCCAAATGTCGTCGCAGTCGCCAGTCCGGCTAGTGAAAAATTCTGATTAAAACTATCGTAGAAGTTGTTCCCTTTCAGGGTTGCTAAGCCAGCACCGGCCGCTGCCCCGCCTGTATATGTCGCACCGGAAACTGCTGCTCCAGTCGCAGCCGCTGTTGTCAGTGAGTACCCTGCTTGAGCAGCCTTATAGGCGGCAAACAAGTCTTGAGCATACGATAGCCCCGCCGACCCGCCAGTAATTATTTCTGGGGCAAGGCCAGCAGTAGCAAGGCCACCAACGATCACCAGGCCCGCTGTCGGGTTCGCGACAGATCCAGGCAAAGCGTGCTGCTCCGGCGTCAGCATGCCGTCCTTGTTGCCGTACAGGAACGGGCTGTTGTACTCCGCCGACGTCGCGTGAAACAGCCCGCCACTGTTCTGACTGATATACGCCACCGCCGTGGCATCGCCTCCCGGTCCCTTGCTTGCCGCCGAATCCACCAAACGATAGCCGTTCGCCAGCAGCATATTCTGCGCCTGCTCTGCAGTCAGCGACTTGCCGGTCTTTTCTTCATAGAACTTCGCGAAGTCCTTCGCCTGATCCTTCGTCCACTGCCTTTCGTCGGGGTGGAGCTGCCGGTTAAACCGATCGACGTTGTATCCAGAAAACGCTCCCGATTCCCCGCCCACGGCTGCACCGGCCCCCGTCGCAAGCGCATTCGCCACGATGTTCCCCAGCGCCTGATTCATATTCGCGTTGCCGGTCGGATCACTACCCACGATTGCGCTACTCAGTTCGTTCAGCTTGCCCGACGCGATCGACGCAATCGCCGCGCCGGCTGCGCCACCTACCGCGTTACCGCCTGCCAGCCCCGTCACGAGCGCTGCACCGGCACCTTGCATCAGTGCGCGGTTCGCTCCCCCTTCCTTCCACGAGTCGACACCGGACTGGTCGCCATTGGCCGCGGCATCCTTCATCATCTTGTCCGCGTAATCCCCGATCCGGCGCGACACGGCTTCACCAGCCGCGCTGGCCGCAGCCATCATGTCCGACTGGTTGGCCAGCAAGTTCTGCATGTCGGGGAGTTTGGCGACCGTACCGTTGGTGTTCGCCGTATCGCGATTCAGGCTCGCCACATCCTGCTTCTGGTTCGCCGAATCCGTAATCGTGACCGCCCCCGCACTGACGCCGCTCTTCGTCATAGCGCTATCACTGCCGCTGTCGTTTTCGCCAAGCATGGGCGCGGCGCCCCCCGCATTCTTGCCAGACGTGCTGCCGTGCGTGCTGTAGTTCATCCCGCCGTCACCGGTCGTCGCACCCGCACTAAAGCCGCTTGAGCTTGCATCGTAGTGCGACTTGTTCTGGATGTCCGAGAAGGACAGTGAACCCGTCGTCAGCGAATTCTTCGACGAATCCGCGTCGCTCGCGATCAACCCGCCTTTCAGATCCGTATTGCCGGTGACGTTGATGTTGAAGCCGCCGTCGCCTGCGTGAATCCCTGCTTGCTCATTGACGCCCGCATAGCTGCCCGATGCGTTGCCCCTGCTCTGGCTGAAGTTCGCACTGGCACCACCTTGACTGACGCTGAAACCGCCCCCCGCACTCGACTGATGTGCCGCGCTCGACAACGTATCCTGCACGCTCGCGATGTTCAGGTTTCCGCCCACGTCGGCATTCACCTGATTGCCCTTCACTTTCGAGGCGATGATGTTCGTATCGCCACCCGAGATGATCGTCACGCCGTTTGCGGCGTTCACGTGACTGTTGTTCTGCGTGGCCAGGTCACTATTGCCGTCTCCGTTGGCTTTCGACATCGCCGCCGAAACACCGAACCCGCCCGTGCCAACCGACACACCCACGCTCGCGCTCTTCGATTCATTCGTACTGCGCGTCGAATCCGTATCCGCCGTATTGACGATATTGACCTGATTTTTTGCTGCCAGGATCACGTCGTTTGCGTTCAAGTTCGAGCCGGCGATCGTCACACTGCCGCTGCCGGCCTGACCGTTGCCGGTCGCCGCAAACGCCACCGTACCGCCCGCATTCACATTCGAGCCGCGATTCGTCATGCTGTCTTCAGAGAACGCGCTCTTGCTGTGACTGCTGCCGAGACTGACTTCGACTTTGAACTGAGGCGTTTCGCCTGCCCCAAGCGTCCTGACCAGATCGCCCGCGGCGACGTTCGCATCCCACGCTGCGCTCGCCGCGGCCATACCGTGCAGCGCTGCAGCCCGACCATCCTGGCTGCTGCTGGACGCGCGCGACTGACCCACCGCGTTCGACACCGCGTCGATCACCGGCGCCTTCAATGCCAATGTCAGGCCGCTCTTCGAGACTTCCTGCGTTTCACCGCGGTGGTTCTTGTCTTGCGCCGCATCAATCGTCACGTTCGCGCCTGTCCCGCTGAGATTCTTCGCTGCAATCAGGTCGCTTCCGGTCACATGCAGATCGTTTCCAGCCGTGATACTGAGGTTGCCCTTCAGCGAACCGACTGTACTGCCGTTGTTCGCCACCTCGGTTGTCTGACTCGTCGTCTTCAGTGAACTACTGCCCACCGACACCGACAGTCCCCCACCCGACATCAGCCCCGACTCCTTCTTGTCGTAGTAGTTCGACGACTGCAAGGTATCCTGCGACGTCGTCACCGTCACGTTGCGCGCTGCCGTCAGTGTCACGTCGTTCGTTCCGACGATAGTGCTACCGCGAACATCGACGTCCTTTCCGCTGACGATGTTCACGCCGTCCGCCGACACCAGACTGCCGCGATTGAGCGTCATTGTCTGGTCGATACCACTCGCGACCTTCACGCCGCTCACGACATTGCTGTGGCTGTGCGTCTCGTGCGAGTTCAGCTCGTGCTTTTCGGTTGCCGCACCGACGTTCACATCGCCGGCCGCCAGCAGGTTCGCGTTGCCCTTGTCGAGGCTGATCGCGCTACCGGAGAGCGTAATGTCCTTGCCCGACACGATGTTGACCGTATCGCCGCCCTTGAGTGTCGTCCCGGTCAGCGCCTGGTCGGACGTGTGCAGCGTCTCCGCATAGCTGCCGTGACTGTCGCTGCCCGAACTGTTGCTGTTCACCGTCGACGTGGTGCTCGCCGCGCCGAGCGTGACATTGCCCTTGGCCGCAATCGTGCCGCCCTGACCGAGATCGATCTGCGCGCCCTTCGCCGTCAGATCGCCGCCAACGACTACGTTCGACTGCCCGCCGACCGTCACCGAGCTGCCGGTGACCTTGTTGATGTCGGTGTTGGACACGCCATTCGCACGCTGCACGATCTTGTGCTCGCCGGTCTGCACCGCACCGAGATCCCAGTTGCCGCCGACATTCATCCCGAGGTTGCCGCCGACCGACAGGTTGCCCGCGATCTGCTGGAAGTTGCCGCCCGTCTTAATCGACGCATCGCCCACAACGTCCAGCTTGGCGGTCGGCCCGAGCGTCGTCACCACGCTCGTCGCACCATCACGACTCACCCGCATGCTGGTGTTCGTCGCCGTGTTGAGGATCAGGTCTTTCCCGGCGTCTAGTTGCAGACTGCCGGCCTTCACGTTCGCCGACGTCAGGTCGATGTTGTTCTCGGTCTTCAGCGACATCAGCCCGCCGCTTTGCAGCGCGCCGAATGCGTTGTCGATCTGCTTGCCCTGGATCGCCAGCGTGTTGTCCGCCTTGATCGTGCCGCTGTTCGTAAATGACTGTGCGTTCTGGAAGTCGATGTTCGTCGCGCTGATCAACGGGCCGTCGATATTCTGCTGGCTGGCCTTCGCGAGATACACGACCGGCACGAGCACCGACTGACCGTCGACCACGCGCGTTTCCATCATCACCACATTGCTGGTCAGCTTCGAAACCTGATCGGCCGACAGGCTCGCGCCTACGGCCAAATCGAGCGACTTCGACAGATCCGCACCGGCTGCCATCAGCGATTGATACATCGTCTGCAGATCCGCATACGGCCCGAGCACCGCCTTGCCGGTCAGCGCGGTGACCTCGTTGCGCACGAGATGCTGTTCGTAAAAGCCGTCGCCGAGACGCTTCGGAATATGCGTGAGATCGACGCCGATCTGCCCGAAGAAGTAGTCGCTCGAGATGAAATTCTTCTGGTTCGTGAACGCCGGGTTCGTCTCGATCACGTAGTTCGCGTTCGGCGCGGTAGTCGGCCGGTACAGCCCGCCCTGCGGAATCGTGAGGTTGTTCAGCACGTTGAGTGCCGTCGCACTGGCGATGATCGGATCGACCGGCACCGGCGGGCCGCCGTGCAACGCTGAAGCCCCCGATTTCGCTCCGCTCGCGTTACCGCTCAAATTAGCCGGCGTGAGACCCGGCACCGACTGCCCCGGCAGCAAGCCGAGCGGCGGAATCGAGGCGTTGCCAGCCGTGTTGCTGACGCTCGCTCCCGTGCCCGAAATCGTGCCGTTCGAGCTCGTCGTCGAAAAATAGCCCGGCAGCTTGTAATCCTTGATCGATGCCGGTGCCGCCTGCGTGTAACCGCCCGGTCGCCCCGTCACGAACGGTGCGTTGCCGAACGGCAATTGCCAATCGTGTTCGGTGTTGTCGTAGTTGTTGTAGTGATATTGGCCCGAATAGGAAACCGACACGCCCGGCAGATTCTGACCGGATGCCGCCCAACCGTCGGAGTCGTAGTGGGCCGGCATCTTGATGTCGCCGACTGCCGCGATGTTGCTCCAGTAGTTTTGCAGCGTGCCGACCGACGACGCATCGATCTTTCCACCCGACACGATCTGGGCGGCCGGGCTGATGTCCGTCACGGTCGTCGCCGTCGCGCTGTCCGCATAGTAGGTCGTGAACTGATACGTGCTGTTCCACTGACCACCGTGAGGCGGATCGGTGTAGACACCGCCGATACTGCTCGGATCCTTCACGCCGACCTGGCCCGTGCGGCCGCTGATCGGAATACCGAACTGCGCAAGCGATGCCGGATCCATCTGGCTGGTGGACGTCTTCATCACGCGCCGCGTGCTCGTCACTTTGTCCGCGTGCAGTTCCATGTCGCCGCCCGACTGGATCAACGCCGACACGTTGTTGACCAGCGCCGCGTTCGTGTAATTGCCGCTCGCGCCCTTGCCGCCTGCCAGCACGACCTTGCCCATGCCGAAGATGGCGGTCGTCGCCATCGAGTCGTTCGCGGTCGTGTCGTCGCGGTTTTCGATATCGTGCGCGAGGATTTCGAGCGTGCCGTTGCTGTCCGATGCACCGATCAGTGCAGTTGGCCCGAGATTCGAGATCGTATTCGTCGCGTTGAGCGACGTGCTGGCGCCCACGAGTGCGCCCGTATTGGTCAGGTTGGCCGATTGCGTATGCAGCAGGCCGCCGGCAGTCAGCGCACCGACGTTGACGATGTTGCCCGCGTTGACGCTCAGGTTGTTGACCGATTCAAGATTCGCATTGTTCGTGAAGGTGCCGGGCAGCGTGAAAGCGAGATCGTGACCGACGTTGAACCGGGTATCGGACTCTGTCGTGTAATCACCCTGCAGGTTCACGTTCGCATCATGCGTTGCGCTGTACGTGCCGCCGCCCTGCAGGGTGGCCGCCGCGACCGTCAGGTCGTGCGTCGAGCTGATCTGGCCACCCGTGTTCGTGATCGCGCCGGTCGTCGTGACGTTCACGTCGCCGTTCGAATTCGTCACGTTGCCGATGGTGCCGCCACTGTTGTCGACGGTGTTTGCGTTGACGTGCAGCGAACCGCCGCTGAGCTGACCACCTTGCGTGTTGCTGATCGACGCTGCCCGGGTCGTCACATCGCCGTTGCCGGTGATCGCACCCATGCCAGACACGCCGCCGGCATGACTGTTCGCGATCCGGCTGCCGCCTTGCACCGTCATCTTGCCCGCACCGAGATCGACAATGGCGCCGTCCGCGTTGTCGATCGACGCCGATTGAATGTCGAGCGTGCTGGTGTCGCCGGCGGTCGATTGCCCGGCCTGAACGTGACCGCCACGGTTCGACAATGCACCGCCGCTGGTCAACGACAGTGACGCGTCCGATCGCAGCAGGCCCTGTGCGTTGTTCACGTCGCCCGCAATCATGGCGGTGATACCGCGCTGCGCGGCGAGAATGCCGCTCGCGTTGTTCCAGCTGCTCGCATCGACGATCGCTCGTCCCTTCGTCACGATGGTGCCCGACGCGTTGTTCAATGCGCTCGATCCATTGCCCGGCGCGATCGTCAGCGTGCCCGTGCCGGCGTGCGTAATGGTGCCGCCCGCGTTGTTCAACCCGGCCGGCGTGAGCGTCAGGTCCGTGCTGTTGGTCTGGATCACGCCGGCGGCCGAGTTATCCAGCGTGCCGCTGACGTTGATGCCCATTGCCGACGAGCCGTATTGCGTGATCGCGCCGCCGTGGTTGACGAGGTTGGCGGCCACAAGCGCAAGCTGATTGGCCTCGAGCTTGCCACCGCTGTTGTCGAGCATCGAATCAGCAGTGACAGACAGGTTCGGCGCAACGATCGAGCCACCCTGATTCGTCATGGAGCCTGTGTGGATCGTCGCATTCGTGCCGGCACCGATCTGGCCGCCGTCGTTCGACAGCGTACCGCTGGTAACGCTGACGTCCGTGTTCGACAACAGCCTGCCGCTCGCATTGTTCAACGTGCCGGCGACGGTTGCGGTCAGTCCGTTCTGCGCGTTGATCGAGCCTGCCGTGTTGTTCAACGCGCCGGTTTGCGCGACGACGCGCCCGTTGCTTGCGATCGAGCCGCCCACGTTCGACACCGAACCCGAACCGCTTCCGAGCGTCAGTGTGCCGTTGCCGGCATGCGTGATCGTGCCGCCGTCGTTGACGATCGCGGCCGGCGCGAGCGTCAGGTCGGTACCGTTGGTTTGCAGCGTGCCGCCGTTGGAATTGTCGAGCGTGCGCGACACATTGACGGCTATCGGGCCAGCTCCAGTCTGCGTGATCGTGCCGCCATGGTTCACGAGGCCGGTCGCCGTCAACGACACCTGGCCCGCCTGCACGGTGCCGGCGCTGTTGTCGAGCGTCGCCGCGCTGACCGTTGCCGCCTGGCCGACAATCGAACCACCGCTGTTCGTCAGGTGCGCGCCGGCATCGACCAGGACGTTTTGCGCAGCCTGCAGGGTACCGCTGCCGTTATCGACCGACTGGCCCGCAATACGCAGATTCGTGTTGGACGTGATCGTGCCGCGGTTGACGACGTTTGCGCCGCGGACCGAAACATCACCGTTGCCACCGATGACACCGCCTTGCGCACCGTTCGCGGTAGCGCCCGCTGCGTTGGTCAATTGGCCGCTCGTCGTCACCGACAGGCCATCGCCGTTGAGCGACGTGATCCGACCTGCCGTGTTGTCCAGTGACGCACCGGCCACCGCCATGCCGGCTGCGCTTTGGATGGTGCCCTGGTTGTTCGCGAGGGCACCGCCCTGGATGTCCGCCGTACTCTCCGAGATCAGCTCACCTGACTGGTTGGCGACCTGGCCGGCCACGTTGACCGACAGCGGCCCCTGCGACGAAACCTTGCCGCTCCGGTTCGAGAGCGTGCCACCGGTCAGCGTCGTGCTGCCGCCGCTCGACAGGCTGCCGTGATCGTTGATCACCGTGCCGGATGCATTCGCCTGAATGGCGCGTTGTGCGCTCGTCGTCGCGTTCGACAGATTCAAGTCGCCTGCCGTCGCGTTCAGCGACAGATTGCCGTTTGCCGCCGTCTGGCTGCCGGCGAGATTCACACTCGCGCCGGTCAGCGCCGCATTGCCGCCCGCTACGTTCTGCCCCGCCGCGCTCAACTGGCCCGAGGCCGTCACGCTCAGATCGCCGCCCTGGCCAACCGAACCGTCGTTGTTCACACCCGCGCCAAGCGTGCCGGTCGAATTGACGCTGCCGGCATTGACCGTCGTGTTCTGCTGTGCAGCGAGCGTCCCGGTGTTCGTGAGATCGGCACCTGTGCCGGCCGACAGCGATTGCTGCGCGTATGTGGTGCCGCTGTTCTGGATGCCACCTGCGGCCAACAACGCAACGTTGCCGCTCGCGGTCGTCTTGCCCGTCAGTACGAGCCGGCCGTTCGACTGCAGCGTCAGGTCGCCCGCCTGCGCCGCGATCGTACCGGCGTTGGCCACCCCCACACCGTTCTCGTTCGAGGCGAGGAAGATCCGATTGCTGTACATGCCGCCCAACTGGCTCACGTCGATGGCAACCGCCGGGGCCGCGCCGTCGCCGGCGATCGGTGTCGCCGCGAGCGTGTCGTGGTTGACCTGGGCGGCGCCTGCGATCACGTTCAGATTTTTCGCGTAGACCGCCGCGTTCACCTGCACCGCGCGTGCAATCAGATCGACCTGATCGATATTGGCCGCATTCAGGCCTGCGCCTGCAACGGTCACGAGGCCGCGGTTGACGTTGTAGCCGGCAAGCGCCCCGTCAGCACCGTAGAACGGCACGCCGGTTGTCAGGGTCGCGCGACTGGTATTGAGAAAGCCGCCGCCGTCGACAAAAATCCCGGACGGGTTAGCCAGGACGAGTTCCGCACGGGCGCCCGCTATCTCGACGGTGCCGCGGATCTGCGACGGGTTCGGGCTGTTGACCTGATTGACGATGATCCGCGCAGCCTGTCCGGCTCCGTAATTCGGGTTGCCGTTGATCCAGCCCGCTTGCTGCGTCTGAACCATCGTGGCCGAGTTGTTCAGGATCGCGCCGGCCTTTTGGACATCGAACTGGTTGTAGGTGTTGACCGATACGCCTGCGCCAGAGGGCTTGGCCACGTTGACCTGGGGCAAGCCGTTCGGCGTCTGGATCGCCTGCGTGGTGGTGCCTGGCGTCGGGACGATCTGCGCGCCGGACAAGGCAGGCAACATGCCGAGCACGGCCACGCCCGCCACGACGGCGCGTGTGCAGGATGCCGACGAACGCCGCCGCGCGCGCGCCTCGCCCGTTGCCGATTTCCCCTCAGCCGTCGCCGTCTCCGCGACGGCCACCACCATTCCCCGACGCCTGGAATACACCAGGCGGTGCGTATTCTTGTTCATTCTCGTCGACGCGGCCCGCGTCCATTCGTTTGGTTATTGACCGCGAGCTTACTGAAACATCGAAAAATGACTGTCACAGATTGCCAATCTGTTGAAGGCGAGCCACAAATTTCTAATTTCTGTCTCGTCTGATTGACGCGTGCGCGGACATCTCGGGTGGAACTTTGTAAAGCTGACAGGTGGGTAGAAACACATCGGGAATCGCTGAATTCCGGTTGAATTCAGCAGATGCCTCGACGCTGCGAAGCTCCCTTGAGATCTCTACCAGAAAGGTGAATTAAGGTCGGCTTTTCTCTTGATAATAATAATTATGCATTCCAAATTAAAATTTTCATTCCGGTCTCAGGCGCTGCGTCGCATGAGACGTTACGACTGCGGAATCGGCATTGAATTGCTTCCGGCGCGGCGCGCTCACGCCGCTGTCAGCGCATCCGTCAACCGATCGATCAACTCACGCACCCGCCGCGGCTGCGCGACGCTGCCCGGATAGACGATCTGCAGATCGACATCGCCCGGCGAGATCGCACCGAGCACCTCGACGAGCGCCCCTGACGCCAGATCCCGTTCGACGTCGACCAGCGACTTCAGCGCAATGCCATGCCCCGCGACGCACCACGCGCGCACGAGCGCGCCGTCGTTGGCCACGCGCCGGCCGCGCACCATCACACGCTTCGGTTGTCCATCGATGCTGAACGGCCATTCGGCATACATCTCCTGCCCGAAACGCATCACGATGCAGTCGTGAGCAGCGAGATCGTCCGGATGCGTCGGCGTGCCGTGCGCGGCGAGATACGCGGGTGACGCGCACACCACGCGCCGTGCCCGGCCAAGCGAACGGCTGCGCAGCGAACTGTCGGCCAGCGTGCCGCGGCGGATCGCGAAATCGAGCCCCTGCCCGACGAGATCGACGTAACCGTCGCCGAGATGCAGGTCGACCGTCACGCCCGGATGCTCGGCCAGGAACGCATCGACGACAGGCACGACGCGCTCGCGCCCGAGATCGGCCGGTGCGCTCAACCGCACGGGCCCCGACAGCGTCTGCACGCCCAGCCGCACGCGGCTCTCGAGTTCGTCGGCTTCGGCCAGCAGGCGCCGTGCGCCGTCGGCGAGCGTGCGCCCCTCGTCGGTCAGGCTGATCGCGCGCGTCGTGCGCGTCAGCAGCGCCGCGCCGTAGTGGCGCTCGAGCGCCGTCAGCCGCTCGGACACCGTGGCCGGCGACAGCCCGACCTCGCGGCCGGCCGCGGCCAGCCCGCCCTTCTCCACGATGCGCAGGAACAGCGCGAGGTTGTCGAGCAGCATTGTTCGCCCTTTCCGAAGGATAATTTCGTTATCTTCAGGATTATCAGGAAAAGCCGCAAACGGTACAGTGATCGCCTGACAAACGACACGCGGCCTCGCACCGCGCTCACGACGAAAGGAAGCGCACATGGAATACCGCACGCTCGGCCGCTCCGGCCTCAAGGTTCCCGTCCTGAGCTTCGGCGCAGGCACCTTCGGCGGCACCGGCCCGCTGTTCGGCGCATGGGGCAACACGGGCGTCGACGAAGCGCGCCGCCTCGTCGACATCTGCCTCGAAGCCGGCGTCAACCTGTTCGACACGGCCGACGTGTATTCCGACGGTGCGTCCGAGCGCGTGCTCGGCGCCGCAATCAAGGGCCGCCGCGACCAGGTGCTGATCTCGACGAAGACGGGCCTGCCGACCGGCGACGGCCCGAACGATACAGGCACGTCGCGCGCGCGGCTCGTGCGCGCCGTCGACGACGCGCTGCGCCGCCTCGACACCGACTACATCGACCTGCTGCAACTGCACGCGTTCGACGCGGGCACACCGGTCGAGGAAGTGATGTCGACGCTCGACGATCTCGTGCGCGCGGGCAAGCTGCGCTACATCGGCGTGTCGAACTTTGCCGGCTGGCAGATCATGAAGTCGCTCGCGGCGGCCGACCGGCACGGCTGGTCGCGCTACGTGGCGAACCAGGTCTACTATTCGCTGGTCGGCCGCGACTACGAATGGGACCTGATGCCGCTTGGCGCCGACCAGGGCCTCGGCGCGCTCGTATGGAGCCCGCTCGGCTGGGGCCGGCTCACCGGCAAGATCCGGCGCAATGCGCCGCTGCCCGAAGGCAGCCGCCTGCATGAAACGGCCAGCTACGGGCCGCCGGTCGACGACGAACGTTTGTACGACGTGGTCGATGCACTCGACGCGATCGCGGAAGAAACCGGCAAGACGGTGCCGCAGATCGCGCTGAACTGGCTGCTGCAGCGACCGACCGTGTCGTCGGTGATCATCGGCGCGCGCAACGAGGAACAGCTGCGGCAGAACCTCGGCGCGGTCGGCTGGGCGCTGACCGATGCGCAGGTCGCGAAACTCGACGCAGCGAGCGCGGTGGAAGCGCCTTATCCGTACTTCCCGTATCGCCGGCAGGCGGCGTTCGCGCAGCTCAATCCGCCGATGCGCGGGTAAGCAACCGCGCCGTACCCGTCGCTGCGGTCGAGGTCCGCTCGCCCATGTGCGACTGGAAAGGCCCAACACCGGTATTCGAGGAAGAATCACGATTGCAGTCGGGCCGTCGGCGCATCCCGAAAGCGCTGCCGGCGCTTCACGATCGCGTTGGCCGGATGCCCGGTCCCTGGCGGTGGCACCAGAAAGTGCGGTCGTCATGGGCCTACCCGTCGAGCCGCGAACTTCCTATCGTAGAGGCCTGCGACGTGCCCGCCGGATGGGCAACGCACCCTACCCTCATCGACAGGCTCGCGAACATGAACGTTACCGACACCGACCTGACCGTACGCACGGTCCGGGAAGACGACTACGACCGATGGCTGCCGCTGTGGGACGGCTACAACCGCTTCTACGGCCGCTTCGACACCACCGCGCTGCCGCTGTCCGTCACGCAGCTCACGTGGTCGCGCTTTTTCGACGGCTACGAACCCGTGCACGCGCTCGTCGCCGAACGCGACGGCCGGCTCGTCGGACTCGTGCATTTCCTGTACCACCGCAGCACGACGCACGCGGGGCCGTCCTGTTACCTGCAGGATCTGTTCACGCTCGACAGCGAACGCGGCAAGGGCGTCGGCCGCGCGCTGATCGAGGCCGTGTACGACGCCGCACACCGGCATCGCGCCGAACGCGTGTACTGGCAGACGCACGAGACAAATCACACGGCGCGGCGGCTCTACGACACCGTCGCGGATCGAACAGGCGGGGTGGTGTACAGGAAGGCGCTGCCGCGCTGAGCGTGGCGGGCCGGACGCTCAGCCCAGCGGCCGCGCCTTGATCCACAGAAACAGCGGCACGCGCGCCCACTGCTTCAGCTGATCCGTATCGGCATGATCGGGCGGCGGCTCGCGCAGCGACGCGATCGCGAACCCGGCCGCCTCCAGCGCTTCCATGTACGCCTGCAGCGGCAACGACCACCCCGCGAAATGCATCGACAGCCCGTCGCGCGTTTCCACGCCGTCGAAATGCTCGCGCCCGAAATAGCTGCCCTTCAGCACGAACGGCGCATCGGGTTGCGGCCCCGCGAAGCCGCCGCGATCGCGGAACGGATGCACGAGCGAGATGAACAGCGTCCCGTCCGGCTTCAATACGCGGCGCGCCTCGTTCAACGCGCGCTGCATGTCGTCGAGATCCATCAGCACGTTGTACGCCATCACGAGATCGAAGCTGGCCGCGTCGAACGGCAGCGCCGCCGCGTCGGCCAGTTGATAGCGATGCGCGGAATCGGCGTGGCGTGCCGCGTCGAGCATCGCGGGCACCGCGTCGCTCGCGGTCACGTCGTAGCCGAGCGCCTTCAGCTCGCGGCTCACGCGGCCTTCGCCGCAACCGATCTCCAGCGCGAGGCCGGTGCCGCGGCCAATGTAGGCCGCAAGCCCCGCACGGTATTTCCAGAACGCATCGTGCCCCGGCTTGCCGGCCCAGCCAATCCATTGATCGGCGACCTGCATCCAGTGTTCGGTAATGGCTTTCGTGTCGGTCATGTCCGCTTCCGCCCGGTATTCGTCGTTGCCCAGGATGCGGATGGTAAGCCGAAGCGGCGAACGGCGTGGGCCGGCTACGGCATTGGGCCGGTTTCCGTTTCCGGCCGCAACGTCCTACAGTTACGAGAAACAACCCGCGCCGCCGCGTATCGCCCCCTCGACGATACGCACCCGATTCCGAGGAAAGTCCATGCCGAGCATCCTGGCCGCTCAAGCCAACCTCCCCCCGAGCCCTGTCGCGGCGGAAACACGCATGGTGCACGACGTGGCGACGCTGAAACCGTCCGACTACCATTCGGCGGATGGTGCATCGTGGGTCATCTCGACCGTCACGCCCGCCAAGGACAGCGGAGCGAACGTCACCGGCCCGACGTATTTCGACACCGCAAAAGGCCAGACCGTCGCGGTACCCGATGCGCGCCGCCGCTATGCGAACCGCGGCACGTGGCAGGTCGTCGCGAGTTCGAGCCCCTCCGTGCCCGCGACGGGCCGCTATGACTGGCTGACGCTGTCGTGGCTGCCGATCAACCGGCGGCCGCTGCCGCAAACGCCCGAACACCTGTATTCGCCGTTCATTCGCGGCGGCACGATCGTCTATCGGTGGAATCCGGCGGCGGAAGGCGGCGAGCAGTTCGGCAACGTGCGGATGATCTTTCCGGAATGGACGCAGCAGGTGGCCGCTGCGTTGCGGTCCGCGCCGGGTGCGGCGCCGGATGGCGCGTCGGCCGCACCACCCGCGCTCGATCGCCTGACGGCGGACACGAATCCGATGACCGCCGTGCTCGACTTCGGCGACGCGCTGCGTGAAGAACCGGTCGAGCGGATCGTCGCGCGGCTGCCCGCGTTGCTGCGGGTGAAGGACCTGCATGAACTGTCGGCGATCGTGTTCCTGTGCCTGTCCGGATCGCGCGCCGAAGACCGGCCGCGCTTCGCCGAGACGATCAACGGCGCGATCGCGTCAACCGACGACCACGCACGCCTGCTCGCCATCGCGTACGGCGCGTTCGCGGCCGGCCGGTCGCGGCCCTATCCGTTCAACGATGCGGGACAGACGGCGCGCATCAACGACGTATTCGGCGCGTTGAAGCAGCGGACAGCAGCGCTCGGCGTGCCGGTCGGGGAAGGGTCGCCGTGGTACGAGTTCTTCACCGCGTATCGGCTGGGTGGTGCGGTATCTGCCAACCGACAGTAATCGCACGCAATGGGTCGCCGCCGCGACCGCAAAGGCCGGTCTCCAACACCTGTCGTCCGACACCACGCAGTGCCGCCGCCATTCATCGGCGCTAAGCACCACGATGCATAAACACCGAATCGAATTTCGATCCATTCGACTATCTGGATCGGATCGCGTCGTGTTAGATTCCGGCCCGGCCACAGAGCCAATTCAAATAACCCCAATCAAAAGACCAAACCATGCAATCTCTTTTCCGTCATGCCGCGCTGGCACTGGTGACGATCGGCTTCCTGTCGGGCTGCGCCAGCAGCGTGACACGCGATGCCGGCAATCCGGCGGGGGCCGACGTGACCGCATCGACGACCCAATTCGGTACGAAACCCGTGATCGTCAAGGTCACGCTCGACAATGCTGCGCAGGAGGCGTTGAAAGACAACCTGAAGTTCGACGCCAAAAAGCTGCAGGAGAAAATCGAAAGCGCGCTGGACGCACGCAAGCTTCTGGCAAAGGCGGATTCAACCGATGCGATGCACCTGAATGTCGAAGTCACCGGTATTCGCGTGCGGTCGAGTTTCTCTGCCGTCATGTTCGGCTTCATGGCCGGCAGCGATTACATCGACGGCGCCGTCACGTTTGCCGATGCCGACAATCATCCGGTCGACCACTTCAAGGTGTCGGCGTCGTATGCGCTCGGTGGTATCGCCGGTGTCGACAGCATCCGCATGGACTGGCTGTACGAGAAATTCACCGAGAAGACGCTCGCGACGCTCGATCCGGCGACCGCGGCGCAGCAGGCCACCGCCGCATCGGCAGCGTCCAAGAAACTGTAAGGCCCGATGCCCGACGGAACGCGGATGCGCGGCCCGCCGGGCCATGGCGGTAGACCCCATGCCGCCGCCAACGAGCAGCCTCGCCGGTCGACAACCAACATCATGCGATGCGCGAGTGAATGCCCCGCGCTCGCATCTGGCAGCATTCCTGTTCCGTTGGTCCGGCCGACTGGCATCGGCGCGCGGCCGCGCCCACCGGCCGCCACAAGGCATTCACCCCCGCTCGCACGACGATAAAAAAGCGGCCGCTCGCGAGAGGAGCGGCCGTCAAAGAACGTTCCCGGTTCGGGATACCGGATGACACCACATCTCACCGGCATGCATCTTGTTGATGAGCGAAATGCCGCTGGCCATCAGGCCGGTCTGATTCGCTGCCCATCCGCATGAACATCACGCAGTCCTGATCCACGCGCGTTCGCCGAATCCGCAATACGCCGTTACGTTCTCGAAGGGAACCCCCATACGTGGCAACCGGTCGAATCGCCGACATCACCGTCGACGGTTTCATCGCCGCGGCGGACAATCCCCTCTCCTGCCCCGCTCGTTCACGTCCAACCATTCCCTTTCATGCTGAGCCTCGGTCCCTTCTCGATCCGCGTCGTCGCGGTCGCTGCCGCCGCGCTGCTGGCGTGGCTCGTCGCGCGTGTCATCCAGCGCCGCCCGCCTGACGGACATCACAAGACGGCATCGAGCCTGATCCTCGACGTGCTGCTGCTCGGGTTGGTCGCCGCGCGCGTCGGCTATATCGCGCAGTGGTGGAGCGACTATGCGGCATCGCCGCGCTCGATCGTCGCGCTCGGCGACGGCGGCTTCGACTGGCGCATCGGTCTGGCGGCCGCCCTGGTGTTCGCGGGCTGGCGCCTGCGCCGCTTGCCCGCGCTGCGGCGGCCGGTACTGGCCGGCATCGTCGCGGGCCTCGGTGCGTGGGGTATCGCGCAAGGCACGCTGGCGACACTGCAGCAGAGCGCGCCGCCGCTGGCCGCAATGGAACTCCAGGCGCTCGATGCAACGCCCGTGTTGCCGGCAAGCTTCGTCGGCAAGCCGGTCGTCGTGAACCTGTGGGCGACATGGTGCCCGCCGTGCCAGCGCGAGATGCCGATTCTCGAACAGGCGCAGCGCGACCATCCGGGCATCACCGTGCTGATGCTCAACCAGGGCGAAAATGCGCAGGTCGTGCGCGCGTTCCTCGAACAAAAGGGCCTGCGCTTCGATCACGTGCTGCTCGACCCGTCGCTGCACACGATGCATGCGTACGGGTCGCGCGGGCTGCCGACGACGCTGTTCTTCAATGCGAAAGGCGACCTCGTCGAGTCGCACATGGGCGAGCTGACCGCCGCGCGACTGAAGGACGCCGTCGCGCAACGCTTCGGACAGTAACGCGCGCCGGCAGACGAGAGGCGGCCTCACGCCGCTTCATCACATCCGCGCTTCGACTACCGCCAGCCGGGCAGGCAGGTGCACCAGCAGCGCATCGACCGCTGCGCGGACTTTCAGCGGGAGATGCAGCGTGTAAGGCCATACCGCCTGGATCGGATAGATCACGCCCGGCCGATCGGCCAGCAACTCGCGCAACGCGCCGCTGCGCAACGCATCGCGCGCCAGCCAGTACGGCAGCCACGCCACGCCGAGATCGGCCAGCGCGGCATCCATCAACGCGCGCAGGTCGTCCGACAGCAGCCGAACAGCGGGCTGCAGTTCCACGCGCTGACCGTCGACGATGACGGGCCAGCGATGCACCTGACCAAAGCGCGTGTAGGCCAGCGCCTTGTGCTGTTCCAGTGCTTCATGGGTTCGCGGTTCGCCGTAACGGCTCAGGTAAGCCGGAGATGCGCAGAACGCCATCCGGTGCTCGCCGAGCGGACGCGCGACCAGCCCGCTGCTGTTCGGCAACGTGCCGATGCGCACCGCGAGATCGAAACGCTCTTCGACGAGATCGACAGACCGGTCGCTGAACGACAGGTCCAGATCGAGATCGGGGTGTGCCTTCGCCAGTTCGATCAGGATCGGCGCGAGGCACAGATGACCGAACAGCGTCGGCATCGACACGCGCAGCCGCCCTTTCATCTGCCATTTGCCGGTTTCGAGCAGTGCCTCGCCGGCCTGGATCTCGTCCATCGCGCGCAGGCAATGCTCGTAGAACAGCGCCCCTTCGTCGGTCAGGCTCTGGCTGCGCGTCGTGCGCTGAAACAGCACGACACCCAGCCGCTCCTCGAGGCGCGCGATGCTCTTGCCGACCGCCGAACGCGTGATGTGCAGCTTCTCGGCCGCCTGCGCGAAGCTGCTCGCTTCCACCGCGGCGACGAACACGTCGATGCCTTTCAGGTTGTTTCGCATGCAATTGAGGACAATTACGCTACACAATGCGTCGATCTTATCGCTTTTGGCGATAAAAAGTGAATGATAGGATCGATTCCAGTCCTCAACATTCGCAATGGAGCACGCCCCCATGGCCCGGATCCTCGCCCTCAAATCCAGCATCAACGGCAGCCAGTCGCAAACCGGTACGCTGATCGACACGTTCCTCGCGCAGCGCCAGGCCAACGGCCACACGGATGAAGTAAGCGTGCGTGACCTCGTCGGCGACGACCTGCCGATACTCGACAGCGAGCTGTTTCACGCACTGCGCGGCGCGGAGAATCCCAGCGAACGCGCGCAACAGGCGATCGCGTTGTCCGACAAGCTGATCGCCGAACTCAAGAGCAGCGACCTGCTGCTGATCGGCGCGCCGATGTACAACCACAACGTGCCGACGCAGTTGAAGAACTGGTTCGACCTCGTCGCGCGTGCCCGCGTGACGTTCCGCTACACGGAGACCTATCCGATGGGCCTCGTCGAAGGCGTCAGCGCGATCGTATTCAGCGCGCGCGGCGGCGTGCACGTCGGCCAGGCGACGGATGCCGTCACGCCATACCTGCGCGCCGTGCTCGGCCTGATGGGTATCAATGAAGTGGAATTCGTCTATGCCGAAGGGCTCGACATGAAGCCGCACGGCTTCAATGCCGGGCTGGAGCATGCGCGCCAGCGGATGGAAGCGCTGCTCGCGTAAGTCGACGCGTGCCTGCCACGTATGTGCAGCGCGGGTACGCGTGACGCAGCGTCACGCATCGATCGACGTCGAGAAAGGTCAGATGCTGCGCTGATTGACCCGCTGCGACAGCGCCTCCGCAGTCTCTTTGCGTTCGCTGTACCGATCGACGAGGTAGGGACCGACATCGCGCGTCAGCAGCGTGAACTTCACCAGTTCTTCCATCACGTCCACCACGCGATCGAAATACGCCGACGGCTTCATCCGCCCCGCTTCGTCGAATTCCATGAACGCCTTCGCCACCGACGACTGGTTCGGGATGGTCAGCATGCGCATCCAGCGCCCGAGCACGCGCATCTGGTTCACCGCGTTGAACGACTGCGAGCCGCCGCTCACCTGCATCACCGCGAGCGTCTTGCCCTGCGTCGGCCGCACGGCGCCGACCGACAACGGAATCCAGTCGATCTGCGATTTCATGATGCCGGTCATCGCGCCGTGCCGTTCCGGCGAACACCACACCATTCCTTCCGACCACATCACCTGCTCGCGAAGCTCGACGACCTTCGGATGACTGTCCGGTGCGTCATCGGGCAGCGGCAGGCCGCTCGGATTGAACACGCGCACGTCGGCCCCCATCGCCGTGAGCAGGCGCCCGGCTTCCTCGACCAGCAGACGGCTGAACGAACGCTCGCGCAGCGAGCCGTAAAGAAGCAGGAGCCGGGGCGGATGAGTCGAGGGCGTCGCAGGCCGCAATTGAGCGGCGTCCGGCACGCGGAACAGGTCGCCGTCGAGTTGCGGCAAATCGTTCAGGTAGTCAGTCATGGGTGAGTTCTCCGATGTTCTCAGGTCCGGCACTCGTACCAGCCCTTCGACTGATTGACGATGCGCACGACCAGCAACATCACCGGCACCTCGATCAGTACGCCGACGACCGTGGCCAGCGCCGCGCCGGAATGAAAGCCGAACAGGCTGATCGCGGCTGCGACGGCCAGCTCGAAGAAGTTGGATGCACCGATCAGCGCCGACGGACACGCTACGTTGTGTTGCTCGCCGACCGCACGATTGAGCCAGTAGGCCAATGCCGAATTGAAGAACACCTGAATCAGGATCGGCACCGCGAGCAGCGCGATCACCAGCGGCTGCTTCAGGATCGCTTCGCCCTGGAACGCGAACAGCAACACGAGCGTGGCCAACAGCGCAGCGATCGACCACGGGCCAATCTTCGCCATCGCGGCATCGAAGGCAGCCGGCCCCTTTGCAAGCAAACGCCTGCGCCAGAGTTGCGCGAGGATCACCGGGATGACGATGTACAGCACGACCGACGTGAGCAGCGTCGCCCAGGGCACCGTGATCGCCGACATACCGAGCAGCAGAGCGACCAGCGGCGCGAACGCGACCACCATGATGCTGTCGTTCAATGCGACCTGCGAAAGCGTGAACAGCGGATCGCCCCCCGTCAGCCGGCTCCACACGAATACCATCGCCGTGCATGGCGCGGCCGCCAGCAGGATCAACCCGGCGATGTAGCTGTCGAGCTGGTCCGCCGGCAGCATCGGTGCAAACAGATGGCGGACGAACAGCCAGCCGAGGAATGCCATCGAGAACGGCTTGACGAGCCAGTTCACGACGAGCGTGACGCCGATGCCTTTCACGTGCCGGCGCACCTCGTGCAACGCACCGAAGTCGACCTTGACGAGCATCGGGATGATCATCACCCAGATCAACAGCCCGACCGGCAAATTGACTTGCGCATATTCCATCCGGCCGATCTGCTGGAACAGGGCCGGCAGTGCCTGGCCAAGCGCAATGCCGGCGACGATGCACAGCGCAACCCAGGCGGTCAGGTAGCGCTCGAAGAAATTGATGGCGGGCTTCGCGACAGCCTTGCCCGGCGGGGCGACGTTGGAGGTATTCATGGCGTGGGCGTGGGCGTGGGCGTCGGTGTTGAAGTCGCGCGTGGCGGCTCGATGCTTCGAGCCGCCACGCATGCGATCAGTTTTGCGAGATGGCGGTCAGCGCCGTCTGCAGTTCGGCATTGCTCATGCGATCAACGGGCAGCGCCAGCAACTGCAGCATCCGGTAACCGATCGCCTGACGCGTGAGCTCGAACGCGAGGCGCTTGCCTTCGTCCCCCCCTGTCGCATTCGACGGATCGGCGTAGCCCCAATGGATTTTCACGGGACTGCCGGGCCAGTACGGGCAGGTTTCCGTCGCCGCGCCATCGCACACCGTGATGACGATGCGCATTTCAGGCGCGCCGTCGCCGACGAATTCGTCCCAGCTCTTGCTGCGGTAGCCGTCGACGTCGACACCCGCGTTCGTCAGCGCCTCCAGCGCGAACGGATTGAGTCGCCCGCTCGGCGCACTGCCGGCGCTGTACGCCCGCACGTCCTTGCCGAGCTTCGCGGCCCAATGGTTCAGCATCCCTTCCGACAACACGCTTCGTGCCGAGTTATGGGTGCAGAGGATCAGTACGTTGGTCGTCATGAATGGGGGCGCGCGTGCGCTTCACGGTTGACGGGCGCGAGCCGTTCCACCGGCCGGCGAGCAAACGGACACGGGCGAGCATGGATTGCCGCCGCAGCAGTTCTCCGTGAGATAGCCGAGCAACCCGTTCATCGTATCGAAGTTTGCGCAATAGATCACAAAGCGCCCTTCCTGCCGGCTGGTAACGAGTTGGGCGTGCGCCAGCTCTTTCAGGTGGAAGGAAAGCGACGACGGCGGCACATCGAGCAGCGTGGCGATCTGGCCGGCCGGCAAGCCTTCCGGCCCCGCCTGCACGAGCGTGCGGAACACGGCAAGCCGGGATTCATGCGCGAGCGCCGCGAGCGCGGCAACGGTCTGTTTCGTTTCCATATTTCCATGATAGTCGAAATATTGAAATATGTGAAGCAAGCGTGATGGCGAGCAATGCGCGTGAGGCGCCGGCTCGACGCCCTGTCGGCATCCGGTTCTTCTCGATGCAATCCGCCCGAGACGTTGCCCGTGCCGGGAACGGATTGCGATGATCCATTCGAAACCGGATTGCGCGATGTACGCCCCGAACATTGGGGTGGGATGCCCGACGCATCGGATTCAGCCATCGCCGCGCCTCGCGCGACTGCCCGATTCAGGCCGCCCGACGCATACGTCGCATTGCTTCGCGTCCGCACCGGTGGCGAAGGGTCGTTGTCCGATCCGTTCGGTACGTTGTGCTTCGATCGCACCGAAGACACACGCCACGCCGGGCGCACTGGGAGCTGCGACGTTGTGCTGTTCGAATTCGATCTGCCAGCCGCATCGTGGTGGCCGGCGCTCGGGTTCGACCGCATCGAGCCGATCGGTTTGGCACGAACGGTTACGGACAATTCTTCACAGTTTCCACAACTGATCGGCGTATCTCGTTTGCACGATGACCAAGCTCGCATCGAACATCGCGCCCCCGTGCCGGCAACGCCGGATCTCAACGTGCCGAACCTTGACAGCACAACGCTCTCACGCGTGTCGCGCGTGCTGCCGGCTCTACCGGCGAACGCGCATGAACGGCATGTACATCGTTGCCGAGACGATCGCGCCCTGCATCGTCCACATGGCCAAAGTTAGGAAAACGCATCTTTCCATAACCCGCCCCAATCGCGACTACGCTACAGTGGCTGTGCGTTTTCGCGAGGATGCATGGCCATCGAGCGTGTCATGTATGCGATGGCCTGGCCGACAAAAATCCGTCGTGTAAACGAGCGCGGCGCGCGGGTGCACGAACACCCACGCGCCGCTGACCACAACCGACTCACAGCAGGAGTTAGCCATGGCTGACGCGAATCATAGCGCAACCGTTCTGTTCCCCGATCGCTTCGTCATGCCCCACGCGGCGATTGAACATCGCCGCACCATTCCGCACCTCCGACTCACCGACATGGCGCCGCCCGAGCGGTATCTATCGATGAAGCTGTCCGGCCGTTGGATCGAGGCAGCGGGTTTCGATCCGGGGCAGCGCCTGAGAATCGAGGTATCGCACAGGCGTCTGGTGATCACGCCAATCGACGAAAGCGACTGCGATTCTTTCGAGCGCGAACGATTCCCCGAGCCCGGTCCCGCGACGAAAAACCAGCAGCAACCGCTTTCGCCGACAACGGGAAATGCACGATGAATCGCCACGCCCCGCACCAACCTGCCGACGACGTGCCGGCCGATTTCGATTTCTATGACGTCGGTGAACTGGCGGCCAAGTCCGCGCTCGTGCTGAAGCTCAATGCACTGATCGCGTCGCGCGGCCTGAGCGACGACGAGGCTGCCGCGCTCACGGAAATGGTCCGGCCGGTGGTGACTCCGGAGCAGCGCGACACGCTCCGGAGCGTGTCGCTGGATCAACTGATGCTCACGTTGGTGGCGTTTGGGCAGCAAGTGGAAATCGTCGTGCGACCGGCCGGACACTCGGCTTCGGCAGGTATCACGGTTTCAGTCTGACGGCCGACGCCGCGCTTCCTCGAGGTCGGTCAATCACGCGTCCGAAAGCTGGTACGCATCTCGCGGCACTCGCGTGCGCGCGACAAGACACTGCCCGAAACCGGGCAGTGCATCGCACGATGCGATGGCGTCGAATACGAGGTATCGCGCCCCCTCCACCGTCACCCCTTCCTCTTCCCCTTCAACACGAACGCCGCCGCCGTACACCCGATCATCGCGATCCCGGCAATCAGGAACGCATCGCTGTACGCCATCAGCAGCGCCTCGCGCATCACGCGCTGGTTCACGAGCCCGAGCGCGAGCTCGTGCACGCCGGAGATCGATCCGCCCGGCAGTACGTCCACACGCGGGGCATGCACGCGTGCGAGCAGCCGCGCGAGCATCGCCATGCGTTCCTGGAATGCTTCGGAGAACGGCGTGACCGCCTCGCCGATGCGCATCGCGTGCAGCTTCTGCCGTTCGACGACGAGCTGGCTCATCACCGCGATGCCGATCGCGCCGCCGACGTTGCGGACCATGTTGAACACGCCGGAAGCTGAGCCGAGCTGCGCCTTCTCGATCCCGTCGACGGCCATCACGGCCAGCGCGATCACGACGAACGACTGCCCGACCCCGCGCACGATCAGCGACGGGACGATCACGTTCGATGCGGCGTCGGCGTCGAGGTGGATGTTCATCAGGCACCCGGCCGCGACCAGCACGAAACCGAGCACGATCGTCGTGCGCGGGCTCGTGCGGCGCATCAGCGGCGGCGTGAGGAACGACATCGCGAACTGCACGAGCCCGTACGGAATCATCGCGAGGCCGATGTCGCGCGCGCTGTAGCCGTGCAGTTCCGCGAAGTAGTTCGGCACGAGGAACACCACGCCGAACACGACCGCGCCAAACAGGAACTGCATCAGGCTCGCGATACCGAAGTTGTAGCGACCCAGCAGGCGCAGGTTGATGAACGGCTCCTTGCACCGCAGCTCGATCGCAACGAACGCGGCCAGCCCCGCCGCCGCGACGAGCGACAGCTCGACGATCAGGCCCGACGCGAACCAGTCCTTGCGCCCACCCTCCTCCAGCACGATCTGCAGCGCGCTCAAGCCGACCGCCATCGTCGCGATCCCGAACCAGTCGGCCCGTCTGAGCATTCCAAGCTGCACGGGCACCGGCCGGATCGCCCAGCCGATCGCCGCGACCAGCGCAATCGCCGGCGGAATCTGCAGGTAGAAGATCCAGCGCCACGAATACACGTCGGTCAGCCAGCCGCCGATCGACGGCCCGGCCGCCTGCGCGACGTTGTTCGCGATCGCGAACAGCGCCATCCCGAGCGGGTGCTTCGACGGCGGCAGCTCGGTGATGATCAACTGGAACGACAGCGGAATCAGCACGCCGCCGAATGCGCCCTGCAGCGCACGCGCGGCGATCATCGTCGAGATGCTCGGCGCGACCGAGCACGCGAGCGAAAACGCGAGGAAGCCGGACGCCCCGACCAGCAGCACGCGCCGCGCGGAAAACACCTGCACGAGCCAGCCGGTAAGCGGAATCACGACGATCTCGGCGACCAGGTACGCGGTGGTGATCCACGAGCCTTCCTCGAAGCTCGCGCCGAGCGAGCCGCGGATGTCGGGCAGCGACGCATTGGTCACGTGCACGTTCATGCCTGCCATGAAGCAGCCGAACACGCCACCGAGCACCGCGACCCACGCGCGCAGCGAAACGGTCTCTTCGTGCGCAGCCTGCGCAGTCGTATCGGTCACGAGCCGGCCCCCTGCGTGCCGCGCGTGTCGACGCGCGCGATCACCGACATCCCGGGCCGCAGCACGACGCCGGCCGGCGGCACATCGACGCGGATCTTCACCGGAATGCGCTGCACGATCTTCGTGAAGTTGCCGGTCGCATTGTCGGGCGGCAGCAGCGCGAACTGGGCGCCGGAACCCGGCGCGAGGCCGATCACGCGACCGTGCAGCGTGCGGCCCGCATAGGTGTCGACGTCGATCTCGACCGGCTGGCCGTCGCGCATCGCGCCCAGCTGCGTTTCCTTGAAGTTCGCGACGACATACACGTCGCTCAGCGGTACCACCGCGAGCAGCGGCATCCCCACTTCGACGTACTGGCCCGAGCGCACCGCGCGCTGGCCGACACTGCCGTCGCGCGTCGCACGGATCACCGTGTGGTCGAGATCGAGCTGTGCGAGTGCCAGCTTCGCCTGGGCGGCTGCGCGCCGCGCACGCGCCTGCGCGATCGCCGCGGTGCTCTGCTCGCGACGGCGCTGCAGCACGGTCTGCTGGTCGGTCTGCACGCGCACGGCCGCGCCCGCGCGGGCCAGCTCGGCGCGCGCCTTCAGCGCGTCCGCGTGCGCCTGCTCCCAGCGCTGTCCGCTCGCTGCCGATTCGGTGAGCAGTTGCTTGTAGCGCGTCGCATCGGCGTCGCGTCGCGCGGCTTCGGCGCGTGCGGCGGCCGCGTCGGCGTCGGCCTGCGCGATCTGGCTGCGCTGCTGGCCGACCTGCGCGTCGAGCGTCGCGGCCGCCGCCTGCTCGGCCTGCAGCGTCGCATCGGCCGCCGCGACGGCCGCCTGCGCATCGTCGACTTTCGCGCGATAGTCGCGATCGTCGAGCCGCACGAGCACGTCGCCGCGCTTCACCGGCTGGTTGTCGTCGACGGTGACCTGCACGACGTAACCCGATACGCGCGAACTGACGGTCACGACGTCGGCGCGGACATACGCGTCGTCGGTGCCCTCGATGAAACGGCCGACGGTCCACCAGTGCGAGCCGGACACGGCAAGCGCGATGACGGCGAGCACGACGCCCGCGGCAATCAGTTGGCGCCGGGAGAATCGGGCGGTTTTGGCTTTTTCGGGTATGGCAGTCGTGCTCATGATCGGAATGATGAGTGGGCGTGCAAGAGAACGGACAGGGGTGCAGCGAATGCGGCGGGCTACGGTTGCCAGCCGCCTCCGAGCGCCTTGAATACGGCGACCTGGTCGAGCGAGACCTGCTGCGTCGACTCGGCCAGCGCCGAATCGACCGCAACGAGGCTGCGCTGCGCATCGAGCACGCCGAGGAAATCGAGTGCGCCGGCCTCGTAGTTCAGCTCGGCGAGGCGATAGGCGCGCGCATGCTCGGCGCGCGCGGTTTCGAGCGCGGCGCGGCGGCGCCAAGCGGCGCCGTACCGCGCGAGCGCCTGCTCGGTTTCCTTCAGCGCGCGCAGCACCTGCGCATCGAATTGAGTTCGGGCGAGCGTGTCGTCGGCGCGCGCCTGCGCGAGTCGCGCGCGGCTCGCCGCCAGGTTCGGAAACCGCCACGTGATCAGCGGTCCGACACCCCATGCGATCGCGTACTTGTCGCCGAGCGTCTCCGGGTCGCTGCCGGTCGACAGCCAGTTCACCGAGCCGCCGAGCGAGATCGACGGATACAGCTCGGCCGTCGCCACGCCGATCCGCGCATTCGCGGCAGCCAGCTGGCGCTCGCTTTCGCGCAGGTCGGGGCGGCGGCGCAGCAGCGACGCGCCATCGCCGACCGGGAACGGCCGCGCGAGCACCGGCGCCGTGCGGCAATGCGCGGCGGCATCGGGCAACGCGCCGGGCGCACGCCCGGTCAGCACCGCGAGTTCGTACAGCGCCGCGCGACGCGAGCCGACGAGTGCGGGCAGATCGGCGCGCGTGTCGCCGGCGAACGCGCGCGAGCGCGCCACCTCGAGGTCGGACACGAGCCCGTGGGCGCGCTGCTTCGCCGTCAGCGCGGCCAGCCGGTCCGCGATCCCGACCGACTGTTGGGCCACGTCGATCCGCTCGCCGTATGCGCACACCTGCGCATAGGCGGCCGTCGTTTCGGCAGCCACCACGACGCGCATCGCATCGGATGCGGCCTGCACGGCATCGGCATCGGCGCGCGCAGCGTCGACCAGATGGCGCACGCGGCCCCACAGATCGACTTCCCACGACAGCGAGAACGACGGCGCGAAGCCCCCGCGCGTATGCGCATCGGTGCCCTTGGCCGCCGCGACGATCTGGTCGGGCGCGTGTTTGCCGTAGTCGACGCCGAACCCGGCCGTCGTGTCGGGCAGCCGCGCGGCGCCGGCCTCGTCGAACACCGCACGCGCACGCTCGACCCGCGCGGCGGCGGCCGCGAGATCGCGGTTCTGCGCGAGCGCGTCGCGCACGAGGCCGTCGAGCACGGGATCGTCGTAGAGCCGCCACCAGCGCGCGGGCGGTTCGCCGGCGGCCGCGACCGGCACGCCGGACACCGCGTCGAACGGTCCGATGCGCGCCGCATCGGGTGCGGGCGGCCGGTACGGCGCGCCGACCGAACACGCGGTGAGCATCGCGGCGCTCAGCAACACAACAGCAACGGACGAACGAAGAAAAACCGGAGGCAATAACGAGGCGCGCATCGTGCAATGGCAATCGAACAAAAACGATGGGCCTATGGTAATTTCGACCCGGTCGGTCGATCTCGCGCGTAAAGCGCATTCGTCGTCGAGAAAAGGACACGTGGATCAATTCTTCAGCGCGCTCGAGCGCAAGGACAAGCACAAGCAGATTGCCGCCGTCGCGTCGGACGCAGCGGCCGGCATCGCCTATCCGCCGCATTCGCATCGGCATGGCCAGCTGATTCACGCGATTTCCGGCGTGATGCTCGTGCATGCGGACGCCGGCAGCTGGGTCGTGCCGACGGGCCGCGCGGTCTGGGTGCCGGGCGGCACGCGGCACGAGATCCGCATGGCCGGTGACGTGCAGATGCGCACGGTGTTCGTTGCGCAGGAAGTGCGGCCGAGCCTGCCGCGCGAATGCCGCGTGATCGAGGTCGGCACGCTGCTGCGCGAGCTGATCGTGACCGCATGCGAACTGCCGGCCGACTACGACCTCGCGCATCGCGCGGGCCGCGTGCTCGCACTGATCCTCGATGAAATCGAAATCGCGCCGCTGCTGTCGCTGCATGTGCCGATGCCGCGCCATCCGGCGCTCGCTGCGCTGTGTACGCAGCTGATCAGCGACCCAGCGACGGCCGTCACGCTGCAGTCGTGGGCGCGCGACGCGCACATGAACGAGCGCACGCTCGCGCGCACGTTCAAGCGCGAAACGGGGATGACGCACGGCGCGTGGTGCCGCCATGCGCGGCTGCTGCTGAGCCTGCCGCGCCTCGCGGCCGGCACGCCGATCCTCGAACTCGCACTCGAACACGGCTACGACAGCCCGAGCGCATTCGCGGCGATGTTCCGCAAGGCACTCGGCGTCCCGCCGAGCGAATACTTCCGGCGGCGCTGAGCCGGACTGTCCGTTTCGCGACGATCGATCGCTGGCGGGCGCGCGCAGCGCGCCGGGCCGCTCGCTACAGTAGCGGCATCGCACCACACACGCGCCACGCCGATGGATCTGATTCAAAGCATGCAGGTCTTCGTCACACTCGCCGACGCGGGGACCTTCACCGAGACCGGCAAGCGGCTCGACCTCACGACCGCGTACGTGAGCCGCACGATCGCGGCACTCGAAACGCATCTCGGCATCCGGCTGCTGAACCGCACGACGCGCTCGATGTGCCTGACCGAAGCCGGCGAACGCTACCTCGCGCGCGCACGCGACATCACGCTCGCCGTCGCCGCGAGCGAACGCGAGGCCCGCGGCGCGCAACGGCATCCGCACGGCCGGCTGCGCGCGCACTGCAGCGCGAGCATCGCGAACCGCTTCGTGATTCCGCTCGTTGCGCGGTTCCAGGCGCGCTATCCGGACGTCAGCGTCGACCTGACGCTCGCGCCGCAGGTGCCGGACCTGATCCGCGGCAGCTACGACGTCGCGGTGATCGCGATGCCGAGCCTGCCGAGTTCCGACCAGGTCGCGATCGACGTCGGCAGGATCCGCAGCGTGCTGTGCGCCTCGCCCGCGTATGTCGCACGCTACGGGATGCCGGACTCGCCGCGCGCCCTCGCACGGCATCGCTGCGTGCAACTGGTCGCGCCCGCGTACCCGGCGCGCGAATGGACGCTGACGAACGGCACTGCTTCGGAGACGATCGCGTTCGAACCGGCCTTGACGGCCGATATCGCGGCTTCGCTGGCGATCGCGGTAACGGAAGGGGCGG
Source organism: Burkholderia arboris (assembly GCF_902499125.1). Taxonomy (GTDB): domain Bacteria; phylum Pseudomonadota; class Gammaproteobacteria; order Burkholderiales; family Burkholderiaceae; genus Burkholderia; species Burkholderia arboris. Next base: position 103,221 of record NZ_CABVPX010000009.1, on the reverse strand, counting down.
GCGTCGGCCTGCTGCCGGATTTCGTCGTGGATGACGCGCTGCGTTCGGGTGCGCTGCTGCGCGTGCTGCCCGACTATCGCGCGGACGACGTGAGGGTGTTTCTGGCGTATCCGTCGCGCCAGCTTCTCGATGCGAAAACGCGCGCGTGGGTGAACTTCATGAAGAAAGCGCTGCACGACTCGCTTGCCGGATCGTGCAGCAGCAGCGACACAGCGACCGGCAAGGCCGCCGCGCCGGAGCACCCCGGCGCGGCCACCCCGGCTCCGCTTACGCGACGGCCTTCACCGCGGCCCGTGCGCCAAAAAACGTCGCCTGCACGGCCTCGTCCGCACGGGCATACGCGCGGTTGACGCCACTGATCACCGCACGAATCGACGCGGTCGTCAGGTTCGCGTCGACGCCGACACCGAATGCGCTGCCGCGCACGCCGGAACCGGCCAGCTCGGCGATCGCGATCGCCTTCGCGTCGGCGCCCTGCGACAGCGCGCGTTCCTCGTAATGCTGGATCCGCAACGGCGTGTGGAGCGCGTGCATCAGCGCGTCGAGCGGGCCGTTGCCTTCGCCGCGCAGCACGCGGCGCTCGCCGTGCACGTCGACGGTCAGCACGATCGACTCGCGGCCGTCGCGTTCGGTCAGCTCATGGCCGACATAGCGCAGCGGCGCATCGCCTTCGACGTACTCCTGCTGGAACAGCGACCAGATCTGCGCACTCGTCACCTCTTGCCCGCTGTCGTCGGTCAGGCGCTGCACGGCTGCGCTGAAATCGACCTGCATGCGGCGCGGCAACGCGACGCCGTAACCCTGTTCGAGCAGGTACGCGATGCCGCCCTTGCCCGACTGGCTGTTCACGCGAATGATCGAATCGTAGGTGCGGCCGAGATCGCTCGGATCGATCGGCAGGTACGGCATTTCCCATACGGCGTCGGCACGCTGCACCGCGAAGCCCTTCTTGATCGCGTCCTGGTGCGAACCGGAGAACGCGGTGAACACCAGGTCACCGACATACGGATGACGCGGGTGGATCGGCAACTGCGTGCACGCCTCGGACGTGCGCGCGACTTCGTTGATCTGCGAGAAATCGAGGCCCGGATCGACGCCCTGCGTGTACAGGTTCAGCGCGAGCGTAACGAGATCGACGTTACCCGTGCGTTCGCCGTTGCCGAACAGGCAGCCTTCGATGCGGTCCGCGCCGGCCATCACCGCGAGCTCGGCCGCCGCAACCGCGGTGCCGCGATCGTTGTGCGGATGCACGGACAGGATCAGCGAATCGCGACGCGCAAGGTTCCGGTGCATCCACTCGATCTGGTCCGCGTAGAAGTTCGGCGTGCCGACTTCGACGGTCGCCGGCAGGTTCACGATCGACTTGCGTTCGGGCGTCGGCTGCCACACGTCGAACACGGCGTCGCAGACTTCCTTCGCGAAGTCGAGCTCGGTCGCCGTGAAGGTTTCGGGGCTGTATTGCAGCGTGAACTGCGTATCGGTCGCCGCGTCGGCGAAGCGCTTGATCGTGCGCGCCGCGTTCACTGCGAGCTGCTTCACGCCGTCGCGCTCGAGGCCGAACACGATCTTGCGGAATTCCGGCGCCGTTGCGTTGTACAGGTGCACGATCGCGCGCTTCGCGCCGCGCAGCGATGCGAAGGTTCGCTCGATCAGGTCGTCGCGCGCCTGCGTCAGCACCTCGATCGTCACGTCGTCGGGGATGTGGCCGCCTTCGATCAGTTCACGCACGAAGTTGAAATCGGTCTCCGACGCGGACGGAAACGCGACCTCGATCTCCTTGAAACCGATCGCAACCAGCGTCTTGAACATCCGCATCTTGCGCGCGGCGTCCATCGGCTCGAACAGCGCCTGGTTGCCGTCGCGCAGGTCGGTGCTCATCCAGATCGGCGCCTGCGTGATCGTGCGCGACGGCCACGTGCGGTTCGGCAGGTTGACGGGCGTAAACGGGCGGTACTTCGTCGCGGGGTTCTTCAGCATCATGGTGTTCGGTCCTCGGTCGGTTTGTCGGGAAACCGCGTCGCGGCGGCCATCGGCGGGAGTGGCCGGCTGCGCGCGCAGCGGTGACAGCGATGAAACGGCACAACGGCAAAGCGGTACGGCGAACGACAGCCTTGGCGGTTGAGCGACCGGGACGGAGCGGAGCGATACGGAACAATGACGAACTCAGGCGCCGGTCGATAACCGGGGCCAGGTCGGCGATACGGGGGAAATCTGGCGCTTCAGGAAAGAAGCAGATGGAAAGCGCGCAGCCGCAGACCCAGCCCGGAGAAACGGGCTAGTAGTCGTAGCGAGAAGAGGGACTGGGCGGCTTGCATGGCCAGAATCAAATCACAGGGTGGCCGGGGCTGTCAACGGGGTGCGCGGGAATCGCGCGTTTTTTGTGTGCGCAGAATCAGTCGTGTCCGATAGGCGGCGCCCTGCCCTGTCGATATGCTTCACGGGTGCGGCGCCGGTGAGGTCCCATTCATGTTCGGAGTGAGTCGGTCCATCCTCTTCGCCGGTCGCCGCCCCCTCCCCTTGTAACCGGGCTTCGGTGTGGGCGTTCGACGGTGGCCGGTGGCGCGGCCACGACCGAGGCGTCGATGTTGAAACGACAACGCTGCCATATGCGAACGCCGAGTGTCGGCTCCGAAGCCCAATCGCGCCCGCCCCCTCCCCGCCGGCACAGCCACGCAGCGTTCAATAAAACGATACGCGCATCGACATCATTTCCCGAATATCTCGAAACTCATTTCATTCAATCCATTTCATTGAATCGATTAAACGTGATTTTCGATTCATTAAACAATAATCACTCAATTTCGAATATTTTTTTATTTATTTTTCGGCATGCTCGGGAAGTCGCATTTCAAACGGCAAACGTTTGCGCGACAGGGCCTCACGCCCTACCCAACACTCCTCAGGAGGAACGCATGGCCGACTCTCAAACGTCTTCCAACCGCGCTGGCGAGTTTTCGATTCCGCCCAATACCGATTTCCGCGCGATTTTCTTCGCGAATGCGGCCGAGCAACAGCACATCAAGCTGTTTATCGGCGACAGCGCTGAACCCGCGGCCTATCACAAGCTGACGACGCGCGACGGCACGCGTGAAGTCACGCTGAATTCCGGTAACGGCAAGCTCCGCTTCGAAGTGTCGGTCAACGGCAAGCCGTCGGCCACCGACGCACGCCTCGCGCCGATCAACGGCAAGAAGTCGGACGGCTCGCCGTACACGGTCAACTTCGGCATCGTCGTGTCGGAAGACGGCCACGACAGCGACTACAACGACGGCATCGTCGTGCTCCAGTGGCCGATCGGCTGACCTGACGCGCAACAAACGACCGACCGCCGCCGGCCGGCCGCCTGCCGGCCGGCCGGCGGATTTGCGTCGCGTTCGGCGGACCCTCACGCCCCCCATCCAGAACTGCGTTATCACCGGAGACTTCCATGCCGCTTCTTTCGGCTTCGATCGTCAGCGCGCCTGTCGTGACGTCAGAAACCTACGTCGACATCCCGGGCCTGTATATCGACATCGCCAAAGCAGAGATTCGCGACGGAAAGCTGCAGGTCATCCTCAACGTGCCGACGCCGTATGCGACCGGCAACAACTTCCCCGGCATCTATTTCGCGATTGCGACCGACAAAGGCCTCGTCGCGGACGGCTGCTTCACGTATTCATCGAAGGTGCCCGAGTCGACCGGGCGCATGCCGTTCACGCTCGTCGCGACGATCGACGTCGGCAGCGGCGTCACGTTCGTGAAAGGCCAGTGGAAAAGCGTGCGCGGCAGCGCGATGCATATCGATTCGTACGCGAGCCTTTCCGCGATCGGCGAAACAGCCGCGCAATCGTCGTCGCAGGGCGGCGGAAGCAGCGAAACCGGTGCGGGCGGCAACACCGGTGCCGGCAACGTCGGCGCCGGCGGCGAACGCGACGGCACCTTCAACCTGCCGCCGAACATCAAGTTCGGCGTCACCGCGCTCACCAACGCGGTGAACGACCAGACGATCGACATCTACATCGACGACAACCCGAAACCCGCCGCCACGTTCAAGGGCGCGGGCGTGCAGGACCAGAACCTCGGCACGAAGGTGCTCGACTCCGGCAAGGGACGCGTGCGCGTGATCGTCATGGCCAACGGCAAGCCGTCGCGCCTGGGCTCGCGGCAGGTCGACCTCTTCAAGAAGTCGTACTTCGGGATCGTCGGGTCGGAAGACGGTACGGACGACGATTACAACGACGGCATCGTGTTCCTGAACTGGCCGCTGGGTTAACCGGCCGCACCATCAACGGGAAGGCAATCGCCGGGGGCCGATTCACCCGGCGATTGCCAGTCAATGGATTTGACGAGGAAGCAATGCCAGCAGGCAAGGCAATCATGAAATGGGCCGGTCGTCGCAGCGACACCCGGCACCTGTTGAAACCGCTGCCAACCGACATCGTGCAAACCCTGTCGCTGGCCCATCATCTGGCGCTGGAGTCGGTAACGTCGGGCGGCGGCAACCTCGATCAGGTCGGCTACCTGGTCCGCGTCGTCTACCTGACGTTTTACCTGCGCGATACGGCGTCGATCGACACGAACGTCATGGCATACCGGTGCGCAGAGCGCGCGCTTCACGCGTGCGTCGCACGCGTCGACCAGGGCGCCTGCTGCCGGCTGGTCGATCACGAACCGGAAGCGGTCAGCCGCATCCTGCTGATCCACGATCAGCAACTGTCCGCCATCACCGGGCACCTGTATCTGGCCGCCCGGGAACGCCTGCGTCATCACGTCGCCAACGGAAGACGCTCGCCGATCGCGCTCGCGGCAGGACGTTGAGCGCCGTCGGTGAAGGCCGGCGACCATGAAGCCGGACGCCGGATCCCGGCGCCGGCACGTTCCCCTGCGCCTCAGCATCGCTTCGCGTCATGACGCAGCAACGGTCGCCCGTCCAACGACTGCGACATCGTTACGGTGCGGGCGACGGATCGGCGTCAGGCCAACCCGATTACGGTCCAGTCGCGCGGCAATGCCCCGCGAGCATGCCGGCAGACCGGCTCCGAGCCGGGTGCGCGACACAGCCTCCAACCGGGTCACTCCCTGATTTTTCGCCGGGTCATTCCGAACACAGGACTTGCGCTCCATAACTACGACTCATAGAATCGTAGTTATGGAGCGCATCGATGCGGGAGGCAACGTCGGTGTTCTACCGACCTCGTGCATCAATCAACCGGAGTGGAACAGTGGCACAACGAATTCTTGTTATCGGGGCCGGCTTTGCCGGCATGTGGAGCGCATTGAGCGCGGCGCGTCTGCTCGACCTGCACGGCCGAACCGACGTGGAGATCACCGTGGTGGCGCCCGACGCGCACCTGCACGTTCGTCCGCGCCTTTACGAAGAAGGCCCGGCGAATTTCCGCGCGCCGCTCGGCGAGATCTTCGACGCGGTCGGCGTGACGTTCGTCCAGGGCACGGTCGAGCGCATCGACGTCGCGCGCCGGGCCGTCGAGGTGCTGGGCACCGGCGGCCAGGCGTCGACGCTCGACTACGACCGCCTTGTGCTGGCAACCGGCAGCCGCCTGTTCCGCCCGGCAATTCCGGGCCTCGTCGAGCACGCGTTCAGCGTTGATCAGACCGACGAAGCCGTCGAACTCGAAGCGCACATTCGCGACCTGGCGCGGCAGCCGGCTTCCGCCGCACGCAATACGGTCGTAGTGGCAGGCGGCGGATTCACGGGCATCGAGACGGCAGCGGAAATGCCGGCGCGCCTGCGCGCCGTGCTGGGCGAGCAGGCCGACGTGCGCGTCGTGATCGTCGAGCGCAACGACGCGATCGGCCCCGATCTGGGCGCGGGGCCGCGCCCCGTCATCGAGGAAGCGCTGCGCACGCTCGGCGTGACGTGGCAGCTCGGTTCCGGCGTCGCGTCAGTCGACGCAGGCGGCATCACGACGGCCGACGGCGAGCGCATCGAGTCGAACACCGTGATCTGGACCGCCGGCCTGCGTGCGAGCACGCTGACCGAACAGATTCCGGGCCGCCGCGACGCGACGGGCCGCCTGCACGTCGACCGCAACCTCGCGGTCGACGGCGTGCCGGGCGTCTATGCAACGGGCGACGTCGCCTATGCGGCAACCGACGACGAAGGCAACCATACGATGATGTCGTGCCAGCACGCGATGAACCTGGGCCGTTCGGCCGGGCACAACGTGGCGGCCGATCTGCTGGGTCTCGAACCGATTCCGTACAGTCAGCCGAAGTACGTGACGTGCCTGGACCTCGGCCCGTGGGGCGCGGTCTATACGGAAGGCTGGGAGCGCGAGGTGAAACTGACGGGTGCTGAAGCGAAGCAACTCAAGCACCGGATCAATTCGGAGTGGATCTATCCGCCGCGCGCGGATCGTGCGGAAGCGCTGACGGCCGCGGATCCGTTGCGGATCGTCGTGGCCTGACCGGCGCACGTGCGCCGATGATGCGCGGGGCGCGGTGAAAGCGTCCCGCGTATTGTCGTTTCACGCAAACGCGAATCAGCGCTCGCCGCCACGGTTCGCCGCGCGATCGGCAAACCAGCCGACCACCTTCGGACCGTAACTGGCCGGCGCTTTCGACCATGCCCGCCCGGCAAGATCGGCGAGCGACTGCTTCTTCAGTTCTTCCCGCATCGCCTGTTCGGCCGCCTGCATCACAGCGTGAATCGAACAGGTGCCGCGCGTGGCCCACGCGGGTGCGTCACCCTCGAACACCGCGCACTGGCTGCGTACTTCGCGGCAGTCGAACAGCCGCTTGTCGCCGTCGATCGCTGCGACGACATCCTGCACGGAGATGTCACGCGCCGGCTTCGCCAGCGTAAAGCCGCCGCGAATGCCTTCGCTGGACGCGACGATCCCGGCCTTCGCGAGACGCGTGAACAACTTGGCCGCGTAGTCGACGGACACGCCCTGCATCTCGGCCAGATCGCGCACGCTGGCATCGCGCACGCCCGTGGAAGTGTCGGCGAGGTAGAGCAGGCAATGCAGGCCATACTCGACGCCGGTGCTGATGAACGACATGCTATTACGACTCGGGGTATCGGAGTTGGGAGCGTAGCGCAGGTCGGCGACAAAGTCACTTGTGACACCTTTTTCGCGACGAAACCCGCTTGCGCGTGCAAGAACGATCAAATGCCCGAGACGCCGATACCATATAGTCCGCCCGACACCCTCATTGGCCCGCCATGAACCCGGTAGGAAAAGCACTCTGGTTGATCGAAACCGAACTGGACAGGGAACTGACGCTCGACAGGATTTCCGCCGGTTGCGACATGTCGCGCTTCGGCTTCTCGCGCCTGTTCTCGATGAATACCGGCTGGCCGGTGATGCGCTACGTCCGGTCGCGGCGGCTCACGCGTGCGGCGCGGGCACTGGCGCAAGGCGCGCCGGACATCCTGCACGTGGCGCTCGATGCCGGCTATGGCTCCCATGAGGCGTTCACGCGCGCCTTCCGCGATCTCTTCGGCATGACGCCCGAGGACGTGCGGGCACGGCGCACACTCGACGGGTTGTCTCTTGTGGAGCCGCTTCGCATGAAAGAACTGAAGATCATCGACGTGACGCCGTCACGCTTCGAAACCGCCGGCAAGCGATTGATCGCGGGTATGAGCGACCGCTATACGTTCGAAACCAACGAAGGGATTCCGGCGCTGTGGCAAGCGTTCATCCCATACATCGGTACCCTTCCGGGCCAGGTCGGCGACGTGACGTACGGCGTGTGCTGCAACCCCGATGCGGATGGCAGCTTCGAATACATCGCGGGCGTGGAAGTCACGAGCCGCGACCGGCTGCCCGCGCCGTTTCGCTGGGTCGAACTGGCGCCGCAGCGGTATGCGGTGTTCGAACACGCCGGGCATATCTCGACGTTGCACCAGACCTTCTACAGCATCTGGAACGGCTGGCTGCCGACGTCGGGATTCAAGGCGGTCGACGCACCCGAGTTCGAGCGCTACAGCGGCGACTACGATCCGGTGACGGGCGCTGGCGTGCTGGAAATCTGGTTGCCGGTCGAACACGCTGCGTAAGTGGCATGCGCGGACCGGCCGCGACGATATGCGCCGCGGCCGATCGATCAACGCATCCCTGCCCTTTCAATCACCACGCCCACCGCACGCCCGCGTTCCCGGTGATCGTGCGCTGGTGCTCGCCGCCGAGGTTCGTCAGGTAGCTGACCGTCGCATACACGCTGCCGCGCTTCGTCAGCTGCGCGACGAGCCCCGCGCCGATCTGGCCGGCCGTCTGCCCGACCTGCGTGCCGATCGTCGTCGAACCGCCGAACGTCGTCTTGTCGTCGGTGCCGAACGAACGCAGCACGTTCGCGCGCAGGTACGGCTTCCAGCTCACGCCGTTCGAATCGAACGCGTATTGCAGCCGCGCACCGATCCGGCCGAGGAACGTATTGCCGTTGTTCCATCCGATGCTCGACACGCCGTCGTTGAAGCGATCGAGCGACAGCCACTGCCACACGAGCTGCGCCTGCGGCTCGAGCGTCAGCCCGTAACCGAGTGCGATAGGCAGCCCGGCTTCGACCGAACCCGTGAACGCGTTGCCGTTCGTCGAACCGCTTACGTTGTCGTTCGAATGCGTGCGTACGTTCAGCGCGCTGCCCATCAGCACGGCATCCGTGTACCAGCCGCCCGGGCCGATATGCGTCCAGTAGCCGCCGAGGTTGTACGCGTTGACCTGCAGCGAGCCGACGCCCGTGTCCTGCTGCGCGAGCGCGAAGCCGTTCACGTCACCGACCGCGCGCGAGAAGCCGAGGAAGAAGCCGTAGTGGTTGCGATGGCCGCTGGTAGTCGTATCGGCGTAGAGATCCTGGCCGACCTGCATCCCCCACACCGTGCCGTCGAACGACGGCGTCACATCGCCCTTCTGCTTGATGTTGCTGTTGCCGCCCCATACGCGTGCCCATGACGCGGGTACCGAACCGTTCTCGGCCAGCAAGCCCTGTTCGCCCTGCCGGTCATGGAACGTATCGATCTGCAGCAGGCCGAGCTGGCGCGCGACGGCCGGCGCTTCCGCGTACAGCGGCACCTCGGGGCGATAGATCGGCTCCGGGTTGCCGCCGGCGCCGGCATCCGTGACGGCTTCGACGATCGACTCCGGCGTGCCTTCGGCGGGCGTGACCGGCTCGGGCGTGGGCGGCGTCGGCTGCCCCGGCTCGACGACCGGCGGTTCCGGCTTCGGCGGCACCGTGTTGCGCAGGTACCAGCTGTCGCCGGTGCCGTTCGCCGCGCCGCCTTTCGCGAGAAAGTACGAATAAGCGCCCGCGCTCACCGTGCCGCCCGACAGCGTGAACGCGCCCGCGCTCGATGTCGCGCCGTTGGTCGCCTGCACGACCTGGATGCCGTCGCCGGTCGTCGGCGCACCCGCGCCACCGACGTTCGTCACCTTCAGCGTGCTGCTGCCGCTCGCCGTGCCGCCGCTGACGACCAGCTTGTCGGACGGCGCACCGTCGCCCGCGAGCGTCGTGTTCAACGCGATCGTCGCGTTCTGGCCGACGTAGTTGCCGGCCACCGTCAGTGTATTGCCGACGCCGCTGCCGCCGAGTTGCACGCGCCCCGCGTTCGTCAGGTTGCCCTTGATCAGGAAATTGCCGGTCGCGCCGCCTGAAAGGCTCGCGAGTGCGTTGGCCGCCGAGATCGTGCCGTTGTTCGTCACGTTGCCCGTCACGCTGCCATACCCGCCGAGCGTCGCGCCCGGCGCGACCGCCACGGGGCCGCCGCCGACCAGGGCCGACGTGGCGCTCGATCCATCGCCGACCACCAGCGTGCCGGCGTTCACGTTCGTGCCACCCGAATAGCTGTTCGATCCGTTCAGCGTCAGCGTGCCGCTGCCGAGCTTCGTCAGCGCGCCGGCGCCCGTGATGCCCTGTGTCAGCGTCGAGTTGAAGCCTTGCGTATCGATCGTGCCGTTGTTCGACGTGATCGACACCGCACGGCCCGACGCCAGGTTGAACGCGCTACCAAGCTGCAGCGTGCCGCCGTTGAATGTCAGGCCTCCCGGCGCCGCACCGAGCGCGTTGTCGGCGGCGACCGACAGCGTGCCCTGCGTGATCGTCGTGCCGCCCGAGTACGTGTTGCCGCCCGCCGACGATGGCGTGACCGTCAACGTGCCCGCACCGGTCTTCTCCACCGCGCCCGAACCACTGATCGTGCCCGTGTACGTACCGGCGCTGTCCTGCTGAAAACGCACGAGCCCGTTGTCGGTGACGGACAGCGGCAGGTTCGACGCGTTCGCCTGCAGCGTAGCGCCTGCATTGACGGTCGCGACGACCGACGCCGTCGTCGTGCCGAGCGTGCCGGTGAGGTTCAGCGTGCCGCTCTGCACGAGCGCGGTCGAGAACGTGCCGGTGCCGGCCCACGTCCAGTCGGTGCCGGCCATCGTCAGGCTCTGGAAGTTCGTGAACGCGTTCGACGCGGTACCCGTGCCCTGCAGCGTCACCGTGTTGGCGCCGCCGCCGCCGTTCGCGGTGCCGACGATCTGCGAGCCCGTCTGCAGGATCAGCGTCACGTTGCCGTTGCCGCCCTGGATCGCGGTGCCGCCGCCGCCCTGGATCAGCCCGGCGTTGGTGATCGTGGTCGCGCCATTGGTCGAGCGCACGCCGATGCCGTTGTTGCTGATGATCTTTCCGCCGGCCTGGTTCGTGATCGTCGCGGTAAACGAGCTGCCGAGCGTGTTCGACACGACCGCGTCGACGCTGCCGCCGCTCGTCGCGGTGCCGGTCGTCTGGATCGTGCCGCTGTTGACCAGCATGTCGTTGTTGCCCTGCATGTAGACGGCCGGCGCATCGCGGCCATTCGACGTCAGCGTGCCGCTGTTGGTGATCGTGCCGTTGCCGCCGAGCAGCGACGCGGCGCGCGCGTTGTTGCCGGACGTCGTCACGGTGCCCGTGTTGACGATCTGGTTGCCCGACGCGCCGGGGTTGCTCTGCCCCCACGCGGCCGTCATCCCGTAGGAATTGTTGCCGGTAGTCGCGATCGAGCCGTTGTTGACGAGCGTGTTGTTGTTGCCGTTCGCGGCGATCGCGTCGTTGTAGGCGCCCGTCGTCGAAATCACGCCGGTCGCACCGTTGGTGAGCGTGTTGCCGTTGTTCACACCGAGCAGCACCGCGCCGCGGTTCGCGACGCCCGTGCCGTTGCCGGACATCGACAGGTTGCCGTTGTTGGCGATCGCGCTCGAGGTGTCGACGGAGAACGGCGTCGGTGTGGACGTCAGCACATAGCTGCCCGTCGCCGTCGAATCGAGGTTGATCGTCACGTTGGTGCTGCCGGTCGCGGCCACGACCGACGGCGCATTCGCCCCCGTGCACGTGACCGTCGTGCCGCTACCCGGCGCGGTGGCCGAGCACGCCGCATGTACGCCCACCGGCATCGCGCCGGTCAGGATCGCCATCCCACCCAAACCCAGGTTCCGCGCCTTTCTTTTCATTTTGCCGTTCGCCTTTATTGGTGACGTTATTGCTGCAAATCGGTGCGTGAAACGGGTTATATCACCTGTCTTGAAATAATCGCAAGATCCGGTGACGTGATATCGGCAATCACGCCGCGATTAATTTCGGATTGGGAAATAAGGAAAGCGGAATTGCCGCTGTGCGGCATATGAAGGCGTGGCGGGCGCCGTAGCCGGATGAAACGAATTGCCGGTTGAAATTGCCGGCTTTGCTTGACGCGTTGAAGGAGATCGCGCCGCATTCCGAAGCAATCGGAAAATTTGACGCAATGCGACGAATGATTGGCGACGCACATGCCGCACGCCATTCAGTGATGTTGCTTCGCACGATGACCTGTCGTTCAAACGCACGCGCGCTCCGAATAGTGACGACGCTGCGACAGCCAACGTGTGTACCCGATGACGCAATGCCGGCCGCGAAGGCTCGCGTCCGGCAAACGATCAGCCTGGGTGCGACGCGGAAGGCTCCGACCTCGCAACCGGTTGCGTCCACGCGGCCGAAGCGAGTTGCGTGCGCGCATCCCGCGCCACGCGGTTGAACGCGACACGCTGCTCGCCCTTCAGCTTCGCCGACTTGGCCGCCTGCACCCGCGCGACCGGATCGACGAGGCGGGCATGCCTGCGTATCTCGAAGTGCAGATGCGGGCCGGTGGCCGTCCCGGTGCGGCCGACCGCGCCGACGCGCCGACGCGCTGGCCGCGCACGACCCGCCTGCCGGTTCGCAACGTCGGCTCGAACACCAACAGGTGTGCGTAGTACGACGCATAGCCGCCGTCGTGGCGGATCACCACGTACTTGCCATAACCGCGCGGCTCGGTGCCGATGAACGTCACGACGCCGCGCTCCGACGCATGCACCGCGCGACCTGCCGGTGCGACAAGGTGTGCCATGCCCGCCACCACGGGCGTGAACGGCGCGGCGTCGTGAGACGCCTGCGCGATCGCGCCGCAATGACGGCGCGCAGCAGCGCATGGCGAAACGGGAAACAGCGAACGCCGTGTTGTGCGGGTCGACCTTGCTCGCGTGCGAGACGAAAACGCAGGTCTGACCGCATGACGTCGTCACTCGCTGTCTATCGATGAAAAACCGGGAAAGGACCGGGTATCGCGGAGGAGCCTGCATCGCGATCCGGCAACATGAAGGCGAGTGTATCGATCCACTCAACATGGCTGAATAGGACGAATCCTATTTGTTATAACGCGCCCTTAGTACCCGCGTTAAATCCACGCGCTCCGACCTCAGGCATTCGCGTGAACCACCGCGCCGCGTGTACAGTCGAACGCTGCCGGCAGCGCGACGCGCTGCATCATCTGTCCTCAACCCGGAATTCCGTCATGTTTCTCGATCAACTTCATCCGGAACGCTGGACGTTCCTGTGGAACGCGCTTTCCACCCTCTCGATCAAGCTGAGCGCCGCACTGGCGCTGCTCGTCGCCGGCTGGTGGCTGTCGAAACGCATCGGCAACTGGCTGAGCCGGCTGCTCTCGAACAAGGAGCGCGTCGACGACACGCTGCGGCCGATCCTCTGCGACGTCGCCGTGTGGGGCATCCGCATCGTCGCGATCGTCGGCGCGCTGTCGCAGCTCGGCATCGAGACCGCGAGCCTCATCGCGGTGCTCGGCGCAGCCGGCCTTGCGATCGGGCTCGCGCTGCAGGGCACGATGCAGAACATCGCGGCCGGCATCATGCTCCTGCTGCTGCGGCCGTTCAAGGTGGGCGACTACATCGACGGCGGCACGGGCGTCGCGGGCACCGTCGACGAGGTCGGGCTGTTCATGACGCGGCTGACGAAGCCGGACGGCATCTGCGAGTACGTACCGAACAGCGCGCTGTGGGACAGCGCGATCCGCAACTACACACGCAACCCGACGCGCCGTCTCGATCTCGAAGTGGAAGTGTCGGTGCACGACGATATCGATCGCGCGCTCGACGCGCTGCGGGCGCTGGCGGTGGCCGATCCCGACGTGCTGCAGGATCCCGCGCCGGACGTGATGGTGATGCGCTTCGACGACAGCACGGCCATCGCGAACCTGCGCGTGTGGACGCATACCGACAGGTTCTGGGCGATGCGCTGGCGCCTCGCGCGCCAGGTGCGCAAGACCCTCGCCGACGCGAATTGCGCGCTGCCGATCCGCACGCGCGAGCTGCATATCGTGCACGACGCGGAAACGCGCCAGGCCGGCACGCGCGCGCAGGTGCAGCGGCTGTAACGGCGACGCCCGATGAACGGGATCGCGCTTTGCGCGTGGATCGACCGTGAATCGCTCGGGTCGCTGCACGGCAGCCAGCCGACGGTGCGCATCGTCGCGCACGCGTTCGACTGGCTGCGGCAGCCCCGCCTCGTGCCAGGAGTGGTCGTCCACAACGTGTTCGCCGGTATCGCGGCCTGAGGTCTGCGCCTGCGGTGGGCCGCGACAGCGGTGCGTGCCGCGTTACATCTTGACGATATCGAGCAGCGCCTTCTTGCCGCTCTTGTACGTGAATACCGAAATCGCGCCGTGCTTCAGGTCGCCCTGCGGCGTGAAGCTCGTTTCGCCGATCACGCCGCGATAGTCGGTGGCCGGCATCGCGGCCAGCACCTTCGTCGGATCCGTCGAATTCGCGCGCTTCATCGCGTCGACGATGATGTACACCGCGTCGTACGAGAACGGCGCATACACCTGCATCGGCTGGTGGTAGCGCGCTTCGTAGCGCTTCGCGAACGCCGCGCCGCCCGGCATCTTCTCGAGCGCGATGCCGGCCTCGGAGCACACGACGTTGTCCGACGCCGGGCCCGCGAGCTTCGGCAGGTCGGTCGAGCACACGCCGTCGCCGGCGAGGATCTTCGCGCGCATGCCGAGCTGGCGCGCCTGCTTCGCGAGCGGCCCGCCCGTCGCGTCCATCCCGCCGTACATGATCGCGTCCGGGTTCTCGCCCTTGATCTTCGTGAGGATCGCGCGGAAATCGATCGCCTTGTCGTTGGTCGCGTCGCGCGACACGACCTTCATCCCGGCCGACTTCGCAGCCTTCTCGAACTCGGTCGCCAGGCCCTGCCCGTATGCGGTCGAGTCATCGACCACGGCAACCGTCTTGATGCCCATGTTCTTCGCCGCATACATCGCGAGCGCCGGCCCCTGCTGCGCATCGGTCGCGACGACGCGATACGTCGTCTTGAAGCCCTGCTGCGTGTACGTCGGGTTGGTCGCGGCCTGCGAGATCTGCACGACGCCGCCGTCGCGATACACGCGCGACGCGGGGATCGACGTGCCCGAGTTGTGATGGCCGACGACGCCGATGACCTTGTCGTCGACGAGCCGCTGCGCGACCTGCGTCGCGGTGCGCGGATCGCCCGCGTCGTCCTGCGCGTCAAGTTGCAGCGTGACCTTCTTGCCGCCGATCACGAGCCCCTTTGCGTTGATTTCCTCGACCGCGAGCCGCGCGCCGTTCTCGCTGTCCTTGCCGAGGTGCGCGATCGCGCCGGTCAGCGGTGCGACGTGCCCGATGCGCACGATGTCGTCCGCGTGCGCGGCCCCTGCGGACAGCGCGCACGTCAGTGCGGCCGCGGTGGCGAGTGCCGTCTTGTGATGTCGATTCATGGTTGTCTCCGTCCTTGTCGCGCTTCGTTCGTGTTCAGATCCGTCGTTCGTCGAAGTCATGCCGCACGCTCACGCGCGCCCTTCGAATCCCAGCAATACGTTCACTGCGTTGATGCCGATCTCGTCGACCATGTAGCCGCCTTCCATCACGAACAGCGTCGGCAGGTTCAGGCGCGCGAGCGCTTCGCCGATCCGCAGGTAGTCGGGCGAACGCAGCTTGAAATGGCTGATCGGGTCGTGCTCGAACGTGTCGACACCGAGCGACACGACCAGCAGATCGGGCGTGTGCTTCGCGATCGCGGCAGCGGCCTGGCCGAGCGCGGCCGAATACGTGTCCCACTGCGTGCCCTTCGGCAGCGGCAGGTTCAGGTTGAAGCCTTCGCCGGCCCCCGCGCCGCGCTCGTCCGCATAGCCGGAGAAGTACGGGTACGACACCGGCGGCTCGCCGTGCAGCGACGCGAACAGAACATCGGAACGCTCGTAGAAGATGTCCTGCGTGCCGTTGCCGTGGTGGAAATCGACGTCGAGCACCGCGACGCGCGCCGCGCCGCTTGCAATGCCGTGCTGCGCGGCGATCGCCGCATTGTTCAGGTAGCAATAGCCGCCCATGTACTCGCGGCCCGCGTGGTGGCCGGGCGGGCGGCACAGCGCGAACGCCGCGCGCGCGCCGCCGCCGGACAGCAGGTCGGCGCCCGTGAGCGCCGAGTTCGCGCTCGCGCTCACCGCGTCCCACGTGCCTGCGTTGATCGGCGCGCCGGCGTCCATCGCGAAGAAGCCGAGCTTGCCATCGATGAAGCCGGGCAGCGTCGTCGACGCCGGCATCGCACGCACCGGCCACACGAGCGGCAGCGCCTGGCAGGTGCGGCCGGTCGCCGTCCATTCGTCCCATGCGCCGGCAAGGAAATCGACGTAGCGCGCGCTGTGCGCGCCGGCATAGCTCGCGCGGTCGAACGCGCGCGGCGCGATCACGTCGCCGAGGCCGGCCGCGCGGACCTGCGCCAGCACCGTTTCGGCACGAAGGGGGTTTTCGAACGACTCGGTAATCGCGCCGTCCTTCAATTCGACGCCGCGATGCAGGTGGTGATCGCTGCTGTAGACCGTAAGCATGGTTGACCGTTGCCGTGATGACGAGGGGAAAGGGGTGGCAACAGTCTATTGACGCCAGCTGGCAATAGCTTTGCTTTTCGCCTCTTCGTTTCGTACAATTTTGAGAAATCTGCCTACGGAACTCCGGATATGAGCAAAAATCGCGCTTCAGTTGAACTGGACGGCGTAGACCGCGCGATGCTCCGCCTGCTGCAGGAAGATGGCGCGCTGTCGAACGCGACGCTCGGCGAGAAGCTGTCGCTCAGCGTCACGCCCTGCTGGCGCCGCCGCAAACGGCTCGAGGACGAGCACGTGATCACCGGTTACCAGGCGAACCTCGACCGGCGCGCGCTCGGCATGAACGTGTTCGCGTTCGTGCAGGTCACGTTCAACATGCACTCGGATCAGGATTCGGATCACTTCGAGGAGGTGATGCGGCGTCACGACGAGGTCACGTCGTGCCACAAGATCACGGGCGCGGCCGACTACATCCTGCAGGTCGTCGCGGCCGATCTCGACGCGTATGCGGAATTCGTCGAGCGCGTGCTGAGAAAGCAGGCCGGCGTGTCGTCGATCCAGTCGAGCCTCGCGTTGCGCGAGGTGAAGTTCTCGTCGCGCGTGCCGGTGCCGGATGCGTGACCGTTCATGCTGTTATGCGCCCGCGCACGGGCATCCGCAGTCGATCGTCATCCCATGGAGCGCTACCCGATGAAACGTTACCTTCCCTCCGCGTCGTTTGCCGCCGCGATCGCCTGCGCATTCGCATTGAGCGCCTGTGCGGCGCAATCGTCCGCACCGGCCAATGCGCCGGCGCCGGCCGATACCGCCGCGCAAGCAGCCCCGCCGATGGTCGGCGGCGATCGCGATGCACACGGCTGCATCGGCTCGGCCGGCTATGCGTGGTGCGAACGCACGCAACAATGCGAGCGTCCGTGGGAACTCGCGAAGGCGCATGGTTTCGCGAATTCGGCGCAGGTCTACGAGCAGTTCTGCCGGAACGGCGGAGCGAAGTGAAGTGATCTGATGTGGACGGGTCGCGGTGCAACGCCGCGACCCGATGAAGTATCGGCGTGGTGCACGGCATGCCCATCCCGCGCATTTCACCCCTCCGACCCCGCCCGTTTTCCCGCTTCGCGCACCGTCGTTCCGGAAATCCGGACACACAAAAAACCCCACAAAAACAGGGACATTCGTCGTCTGCGACACGTTGTCCGAGTTCGGTTATATTACGCGCCCCTTGCCACCCGCCCCCGCAAAAACGCGTCGCGCGCGGCCTCTTTCCATGCAGCCTGAAGCGCCGTCCGCTCAGGCTTGCCACGAGGGCCCGGGCGCGTTGCGCACCCTCGCGACGCAGGCAGTTGCCTGCCCGCGGGAAGCCGATCCGAAGGTGTCCTTCCGAACGGCTTCGCGTGCGCAAATGCAACGGCGCGCAGCGTCGATCCGGAATTCCGGATTCGCGGTCCGGATCTCCGGATCCGCGTGCCGGTGCGATGGAACTGCGCGCCGGGCGGCATGGCAAACCGATGCATCCAAGTTGAAAAAGGGATCTGCTGTGATCAAAACGTTACGGGTAATACTGGCGGCGCTCGCGCTGTGCGTCGCGACATCGTCCGCGCATGCCGCCGATACGAAGAAGGTCGACGTCCTGCTGGTGGGCGGCGGCATCATGAGCTCGACGCTCGGCGTCTGGCTGCACGAGCTCCAGCCCGACTGGTCGATGACGATGGTCGAACGCCTCGACGGCGTCGCGCTGGAAAGCTCGAACGGCTGGAACAACGCCGGCACCGGCCACTCGGCGCTCGCCGAACTGAACTACACGCCGGAGAAGGCGGACGGCAAGATCGACATCTCGAAGGCGATCGAGATCAACGAATCGTTCCAGATCTCCCGCCAGTTCTGGGCCTGGCAGGTCAAGCAGGGCGTGCTGAAGAACCCGCACTCGTTCATCAACTCGACGCCGCACATGAGCTTCGTGTGGGGCGACGACAACGTCCGCTTCCTGAAGAAGCGCTACGAAGCGCTGCAGGCAAGCCCGCTGTTCCGCGGGATGCAGTATTCGGAAGACTACGACCAGATCAAGCAGTGGGTGCCGCTGATGATGGAAGGCCGCGACCGCAACCAGAAGGTCGCGGCGACGTGGACGCCGATCGGCACCGACGTGAACTTCGGCGAGATCACGCGCCAGTTCGTCGGCTACCTGAAGACGCAGCCGAATTTCACGCTGTCGCTGTCGAGCGAAGTGCGCGAGATCACGCGCAATGCCGACGGCACGTGGCACGTGTCGTGGGTCAAGCTGCACTCGGATGAACCGCCTCAATCCGTCGACGCGAAGTTCGTCTTCATCGGCGCGGGCGGCGGTGCGCTGCACCTGCTGCAGGCGTCGGGCATCCCCGAAGCGAAGGACTACGGCGCGTTCCCGGTCGGCGGCTCGTTCCTCGTGACCGACAACCCCGATGTCGTGAAGCAGCACCTCGCGAAGGCGTACGGCAAGGCATCGGTCGGCTCGCCGCCGATGTCGGTGCCGCACCTCGACACGCGGATCATCGACGGCAAGAAGATCATCCTGTTCGGGCCGTTCGCGACGTTCTCGACCAAGTTCCTGAAGAACGGTTCGTACTTCGACCTCGCGAAGAGCACCAACCTGCACAACGTCGCGCCGATGATGCGCGTGGGCGTCGACGAATTCCCGCTGGTCCAGTACCTCGCCGGCCAGCTGATGCTGTCCGACGACGACCGCTTCAACGCGCTGAAGGAATACTTCCCGAACGCGAAGAAGGAAGACTGGCGCCTGTGGCAGGCCGGCCAGCGCGTGCAGATCATCAAGCGCGACCCGGTCAAGGGCGGCGCGCTGAAGCTCGGCACCGAAATCGTCGCGTCGCAGGACGGCAGCATCGCGGGCCTGCTCGGCGCGTCGCCGGGCGCATCGACGGCCGCGCCGATCATGCTGAACCTGATGAAGAAGGTGTTCAAGGACAAGGTCGCGACGCCCGAGTGGCAGCAGAAGATCCGCCAGATCGTGCCGAGCTACGGCACGAAGCTGAACGACAGCCCGGCGAAGGTCGTCGAGGAATGGACCTACACGAGCGACGTGCTGCAACTGTCGCCGCCGCCGAAGATCGACGTCAGCGTGTCGTCGCAGCCGGCCGGCAACGCGCCGGCCCGCCCGGCGAAGGCGTCGGCCGACATGGCGCTGTAACGCGTCCGGCCCCGTTTCATCGCACTGCACGGCCGCCCCACGGGGTGGCCGTTTTTCATCGTGGATGCGCGCGGTGCGGCGTGCGCCGTCTGCCGGGACCCTCGACGATCGTGCCGCGGCCGGGCCGTCCGCTGCCGATAGCCGGCTGCCCGCCCCCCGCATCCGCTAGAATTGCGGCACGCGCGACCCTGTCGCCGCCCGATCCATCATCCGCATCGACGCCACCCAAGCGACGCCGGTGCGGCCCGCGCCCAAGCCGCGCGAGCGCCGCCCGCCGTTGCCGCGCCCGCCCGGGGTGCGCCATCAACCGAATTCAGCTGGAGAAAGACCGTGTTTACCTGCCGAAACCAGAGCTGCGGCACGCAGTGGGAGCAGTCCGACGTCGTCATCAAGGACGAAGGCCAGGGGCTGCTGTTCCGCTGCCCGCTGTGCGGCGCGCGCAACTATCTCGAACGCTTCGAGGGCGACGACGGCACCGTCGTCTACGAACAGATGGAAGGCAAGCCTTACCTCGGAGACCTCGAATGACCCAGCCGACCGCCACGCCCTTCAGCGCGCTGTCGTTGACGCCCGCCACGCTCGCGAACCTCGCGCAGCTCGGCTATGTCGACATGACGCCGATCCAGGCCGCGAGCCTGCCGGTCGCGCTGGCCGGCCAGGACCTGATCGCGCAGGCGAAGACGGGCAGCGGCAAGACCGCCGCGTTCTCGCTCGCGCTGCTGGCACGCCTCGACACGCGCAGCTTCGACGTGCAGGCGATGATCCTGTGCCCGACGCGTGAGCTCGCCGACCAGGTCGCGCAGGAAGTGCGCCGCCTCGCGCGCGCCGAGGAAAACGTGAAGGTGCTGACGCTGTGCGGCGGCACGCCGATGCGCCCGCAGGCGCAGAGCCTCGAGCACGGTGCGCACATCGTCGTCGGCACGCCGGGCCGCATCATGGATCACCTCGATCGCGGCAACCTGAAGCTCGACGCGCTGAACACGCTCGTGCTCGACGAGGCCGACCGGATGCTCGACATGGGTTTCTTCGACGACATCGCGAAGGTCGCGCGGATGTGCCCGACGACGCGCCAGACGCTGCTGTTCTCCGCGACCTATCCGGACGGCATTGCGAAGCTGAGCCAGCAGTTCCTGCGTAACCCGAAGGAAATCAAGCTCCAGGAGCGTCACGACGACAGCAAGATCCGCCAGCGCTTCTATGAAGTGACCGAGGACGAGCGGCTGCATGCGGTCGGCCAGTTGCTGAACCACTACCGGCCGGTGAGCACGATCGCGTTCTGCAACACGAAGCAGCAGTGCCGCGACCTGCTCGACGTTCTGCATGCGCAGGGCTTCCACGCGCTCGCGCTGCACGGCGAGCTCGACCAGCGCGAGCGCGACCAGGTGCTGATCCAGTTCGCGAACCGCAGCTGCTCGGTGCTGGTCGCGACCGACGTCGCCGCGCGCGGGCTCGACATCGCGCAGCTCGAAGCGGTGATCAACGTCGACGTGACGCCCGATCCCGAAGTGCACGTGCACCGCATCGGCCGCACGGGCCGCGCGGATCAGGACGGCTGGGCGCTGAGCCTCGCGAGCATGGACGAGATGGGCCGCGTCGGCGGGATCGAGCAGGCGCAGAAGCGGGAAGTCGAATGGCATCCGCTCGCGGAACTGAAGCCGGCGGACGACAGCGTGCTGCTGCCGCCGATGGAAACGCTGCAGATTCTCGGCGGGCGCAAGGACAAGATCCGCCCGGGCGACGTGCTCGGCGCGCTGACCGGCGACGCCGGGTTCGACGGCAAGCAGATCGGCAAGATCAACGTGACCGAGTTCTCGACCTATGTCGCGATCGAGCGCGGCGTCGCGCACGACGCGCTGCGCAAGCTCAATGCCGGGAAGATCAAGGGCAAGCGGGTCAAGGTCCGCTTGATGGACGAGGAATGACAGTACGCGGCGCGAACGGCCGCAGCGTTGCGCGCCGGCCCTTGCATCAGGCCAGTTCGGGATAGCCGTGCGCGGCCGCATCCTGCGCGAACCGCGCAATCGTGTCGTAGTCGGCGGGTGACAGCCGTTCGAATCCCGTCAGCCGCAGCACGCGCGCGCGTTCCGCATCGGCCGCGGCCGCGCGGTCGAGCGCATCCTGCAATGCACCGATCTGCGTTTCCGGCAGCACGCGCGATGCGATGAGCGGCAATCCCGGCGCAGAGGCCGTCGTGCCGATGATTCGAATGTCCTTCAGCAGCTCGGGCAATGCGTCGCGCACATAAGCGAACGTCACGCAGTCGATCGACGCGCAATCGGCTTCACCCGAGGCCAGCGCACGCAGCACGTTCACGTGCGAGCCGAACGGCGTGACCGATCCGAAGAACCGTCCGTCATGCGCATGCGGCGCGACTGCGTGCCGGAACGCGTTCATCCCGCTGTGCGAATCCTCGCCGTTGAAGGCGGCGCGCAGCCCCCGGCATGCGGCGAGCGTCGTCGCGCCGCCCGCATGCACGCGCGCCGACACGACCAGCACGCTGCGGTAGCGCGCCCCGTCGCAGCCGTCCACGTCGAAAGCGGGCGTCGCGATCAATCGCACGGCGTCGCGCAAGCCGAGCATCCGGTACGGGTAGCCGCAGGTCTGCGACAGCAACAGATCGTCGCGCCGCCACAGCGCGTGCAGGTCGTCGAACGGCGCATCGGGCAGCGCGACGCCGGCCGCACCGCCCGCGCTCGCGAACGCATCGAGCGCGTCACGCAACAGCGCACGCCACAAGGCGGCGTGGCGCGGCGTCACGTTGTACATCGGCAGTACTGCGATCCAAGAGTTCATGCGGGCATTCTACGCATCGGCGGCGGCCCCGATGCTTATCGGCCGCACGACGATAAGCAAATGCGAATCGATTGGTTGGCCAGGCGGCCGCCGCCGGGTACCGTTCGAAGGCCTGCCGGCGCCGCCATCGTGCGCGATGCCGGGCAGGCCGACCGTGATCCGCGAGACACTTGCGCACCCGGGCCGAGCGCACCGGTTCTACCGCTCGTTCCCCGCCCTGCCCGATCCATCCCGCCTCAACGCCATGGCCGAATACTTCGACGTCGATCATGCGCGCGCAATTGCCGCGCTCGACGCCCGCTTCACTGCCCGCACCGAGTGGCCGACCTGGCTGCTGGTCGCCGTGATCTACGGCGGCTGGCTCGCCGTGCTGCTGCTCGTGCGCGACGGGCACCTGTCGCTCGCGGCCGCGACGCCGCTGCTGATCCTGCTCGGCGCATGGCACATGTCGCTGCAGCACGAACTGCTGCACGGACATCCGACACGCTCCGCCCTCGTGAACAAGCTGCTCGGCTATCCGCCGCTGACGGTCTGGTATCCGTACACGCTGTATCGCGACACGCACCTCGACCATCATCGCGACGAAGACCTGACCGTGCCGGGCGTCGATCCCGAAACGAACTACGTGACGCGCGAACGCTGGGCGCGGCTGCCGCGCTGGCGCCGGGCGCTCACGGTCGCGCGCAAGACTTTCATCGGACGAATCGTCGTCGGGCCGCCACTCTCCGTCGTGGCGACGGTCGCCGATGCGCTCGCCGCGTTCCGGCGCGGCGACTTCCGTTATCTGCCGATGTGGGCGACGCATGCCGCCTGCGTGGCCGCGCTGCTCGCGTGGCTGCAATGGGCGATCGGCGTGCCGTGGTGGTACTACCTGCTGGCCGTCACGTGGCCCGCGCTGTCGCTCGCGATGATCCGCTCGCTGTACGAGCACCGCGCCGCGCGGCATCCGAAGGCGCGCATCACGATCAACGAGGCCGGCTTCGCGATGCGGTTGCTGTACCTGAACAACAACTACCACCTGGTTCATCACGACCTGCCGAAGCTGCCGTGGTACGACCTGCCGCGCGCGTACCGGATGCGGCGCGACGCGTATGCGCGGAAATGCGGCGGCTTCGTGATCCGCGGCGGCTATCGCGCGTTGCTCGCGCGCCATGCGTGGACGCCGACCGATCCGCCCGTGCATCCGTTCGACGAAGGCACGGCGTCGCTGTCGACCGGAAGCGGGGTGAAGGTAGCGGTGGTCGACAAGGTGCTGCAGATCAGTACGTGACGCCCGGCGGGGCCATCGATCCGCCCGCATCGGCGCAAATCCTTACGAAACGCCGACAACGCCAAGCTTCGCCGGCGAATTGCCAATTGCGCCGGCAATGTCCAGAATGACGGCTCATCCGGGGCTTCCAACAATCATTCGCCCCGGCTCTGCCTCACGGCCGCGCGCCGCACTCCCCGACGACGATGCAACCGAACTCCCCGCCCGGCGCGATCCGCACGATCGGCAACGACTGGTCCGTTTCCGCGATCACCGCAGGCTTTCTCGCGGTCCTGATTTCCTACGCGGGCCCGCTCGCGATCTTCTTCCAGGCGTCGCAGGCCGCGCACGTATCCAACGAAATGGTGTCGTCGTGGGTCTGGGCGATCTCGATCGGCGCGGGCGTATCGGGCCTGTTCGCGAGCTGGAAGATGAAGGTGCCGATCATCACCGCGTGGTCGGCGCCCGGCACCGCGCTGCTCGTCGGCCTGTTTCCGCAACTGACGCTCAACCAGGCCGTCGGCGCGTACATCACCGCTGCACTCATCATCCTGGTGATCGGCGTGACCGGCTATTTCGACCGGCTCGTGCGCCACATTCCGCGCGGCATCGCGTGCGGGATGATGGCCGGCATCCTGCTGCCGTTCGGCATGCATGCGTTCTCCGCCGCGTCGGATCAGCCCGTGCTCGCATTCGGCATGATCGCGGCCTACGTGATCTTCAGGCGCCTGCTGCCGCGCTACAGCATCGTGCTCGTGCTGCTGACGGGCGCCGCGCTCGCGACGCTGCTCGGGATGACGCATCTGGGCAACGTGTCGCCGAGCATCGCGCGGCCGATCTTCATCGCGCCCGAATGGACGCTCGGCACGACGCTCAGCCTCGCGCTGCCGCTCGTCGTCGTGAGCCTCACCGGCCAGTTCCTGCCGGGGATGACGATCCTGCGCGTGTCCGGCTATCACACACCCGCGCGCCCGATCATCACCGCGACCAGCGTGATGTCGCTCGCGGTCGCGTGCTTCGGCGGGATCACGATCGTCGTTGCCGCGATCACCGCGGCGCTCTGCACCGGCAAGGACGCGCACGAGGATCCGGACCGGCGCTACATCGCCGGCCTCGCGAACGGCGCGTTCTACCTGATCGGCGGGCTGTTCGCGGGCACGATCGTCACGGTGTTCTTCGCGTTGCCGAAGGCATTCGTCGCGATCCTCGCGGGGCTCGCGCTGATCGGTGCGATCAGCGCGAACGTGCACGGGATCTTCGACGACGAGAACCACCGCGAAGCGTCGGTGATCACGTTCCTCGCAACCGCGTCGGGGATGACGTGGCTCGGGCTCGGCTCCGCGTTCTGGGGGATCGTGATCGGGTCGCTGTCGTATGCGGTGCTGAACAAGGTGCGGCGCGCGGCGTGATGCGCGCCGCGCGGCCGCTTCGGTCAGCGCGCGTGCTGGCGCACCAGTTGCGCAAGCGCGTCCGCCGGCGACGTCGTCCCGTAAGCGCGCTCCGACGCGCCTGCCTCGACATCGATCTGCCCGGCGTTGTGCACGTCGTACAGATCGACGATCAGTTGCGCATGGCGTTCGCTGAGCCCGGCGCGCAGCAGCGTCGCATTCCACGTGTCGCGCGGCAGCTCGTGCGCGACGATCGCGCGGCCGGCCGCCGCGCCGAGCGTATCCGCGATGGCCGTCACGCTCACCCGCCGCGGCCCTTCGACGCTGACGATGCGCGGCCCGCTGCCGCCTTCCGGTGCATCCAGCAGCAGCCGCGCCGCGACGACGCCCACATCGGGCGCCCACACCGTCGGAAAGACCTTGCCGACCGGATGGTGGAAGCTCGGCAGCACGCCGGCGCCCAGCGCGACCGGCAGGACGCGCGCCCAGTTCTGCAGATGCTCGGCCGACCGCAGCAACGTCAGTTGCGTCGGAATCGTCTTCAGCCGTTCCTCGAAATGATGAAACAGCCGGGTGATGCCGGTATTGCCATCGCGCTCCGCGCCGTAGTCCGACAGCGCGAGCAGCGCCGGCGGCGGGTTCGCGGCGAGCGCGGCGGTCGCCACGTCGATCGTCCGCGTCATCGTCGCGGCCGGATCCGGGTCGGCAACCGGCACCGGACACAGTATCTGCACGGCCTGCGCGCCGTCGATCGCCGCGGCGATCGCGTTCGGGTCCGTCAGTTCCGCGATCGCGACATCGCAGCCGAGTTGTACGAAGCGGTCACGATGACGTGCGTCGTGCAACACCGCGCGCACGGCATGGCCTGCGTTGCGCAAGGTCGTCACGGTCGACAGGCCGACGTTGCCTGATGCTCCAAAGATCACGAACACGGTTCGCTCCTGGGGGATGAAGGTGCTGTGATTGTCGGGTTGCGCGGCCGGCGCGGCGCGCAGGGAGGGATGAATCGAGCAGGAAAGGATGACGCGATGCAAAGGTCCGCACGGATCGTGCCATCCGCCCGTCCAGCTATCGACGCGCAGGCTTCGCGCCGTCCTCGCCGTCATAAGCAAGCCGCAACCCGCCCCGCGCCCCCGACCGCGCAATCTCCGTCGGCGTCGCACCGAGCACGCGGTTCATCCAGTTCGCCATGTGGCTCTGGTGCGCAAACCCCGCTTCCAGCGCGATCTGGCTGATGCTGAGCCGGCCTTCGAGCAGCAGCGCCTTCGCGCGCTCCACCCGGCGCCGCACGACGTACTGGTGCACGGGCATCCCGAGCGTTTCGCGGAACAACACCTTGAAATGCGGCACGCTGATCGACACGAGCGCCGCGAGCTCGGCCAGCGTCATGCGCCGGTCGAGATTCGCTTCGACATAGTCGATTACGCGCGCGGCCGCTTTCGGCGCAAGCGTGCGCCGGCGTTCGCGGAACGCCGGCTGGCCGTCGACCAGCCGCGCGACGAGCGCCGTGCACAGACTTTCCGCATAGAGCGGATCCGACGCGTCTTCCGCTTCGAGTTCGGCGGCCATCGCCCATGCGATGTGCTGCAGGCGCGGATCGCGCACCTGCAGCCGGCGCCGGATCTGTGCCTGCGACGGCTTCAGCTCGAGCTGTTCGACCGTGCGCCGCACGAACGTGTCGCTGAGCGCGATGTGCAGGATCCGGCAGTCGGCGCTGTCGGTCCACTGGCCGGGCAGGCCGGCCGGAATCACGTCGACGTCGCCGTGCGCCTGGATGCGCGACACACGTTCGCCGTCACACACGCAATCCGCACGAACCGGCGAGCCGATATGCACGCCGATCCGGTGATGCTCGGCCGCCGGAATCCGGTACGTGCCCGCGCGGATCTCCAGCAGCGACGCGCCAAAGCCCTGCCAGCCCAGCCCGCGGCTGGAGCGCAGGCTGACCGGGACGCCGTTGTCCGTCGGCGCGGCAAGAATCGGATCGCTCATCGCTTGTCTCCACCAGATCGGGTGCCGAACGCGCATTGTGACGCGTTTCGAGCCGGCGTGCCGGGACTGCGCGCCTGCCGCGACGTCGAGCAGAAAAAGATCATCCGTTTCTGCTCCGGATGATCCTTGCGTGCGCGCCGGCGGGCGCCGCGACGCTTACGATCGCCTCATCCGACACCTACGGAGCCCGTCATGCCCCATTCCTGCCCGCTGCGCGCGACTTCAATCGCGCTCGCGCCTTCCACCCCCACCCACCGCGCATCCGGCCCCGACGCCCGCCACGACCGGACTTCCGTCGCCGCGTGGTGCCTGCGCCGCATCGGCTGGTACCGGCTCGAACGGCTGCTGGCGTCGATTCCCGACAGCAACGACGACTTCGGGCTCGTCTGACCGGCCGGTCGACGTATCCGCCTATTTGCGCCGCCGCTCGTGCGGCGCCACCGTCGCACCGTCGATCACCGGCGCGCCCTGCTTGATCAGGAAGTCGCGGAACAGCCCCGTCACCTGCGAGATCCGCCGGTCGGCGAGCGTGACCACATACCATTCGCGCTCGATCGGGTTGCCGGGGAACGGCAGTTGCCCGAGCAGTCCCGTACGCAGTTCGAGCGCACACGCGTGCAACGACAGAAACGCGATGCCGAGCCCGGCTTCGGCCATCTGCTTGATGGCCTCGTTGCTCGACAGTTCGGAGCCCACATGGAACCGGTAGCCCGCGTTCTTGAACAGGCTTTCGACGGTCGAGCGCGTGCCCGCGCCGCGTTCGCGCACGAGCAGGTGCGCGGATTCCAGATCCTTCAGCGCGACGCGCTTGCGCTGCATCAGCGGATGGCCGGGCGCCGCGACGAACACCATCGGATGTTTCGCGAACTCGACCGCATGCGTGCGCAGCTCCTTCGGCGCACTCCCCATCACCGCGAGATCGATTTCATGCGTTGCGAGCATGCGGATGATGTCGTCGCGGTTGCCGACCTTGAAATAGGTCTTCACGTGGGGGCGCGTCGCGGTGAATTTGACGAGCAGCGGCGGGATCAGGTACTCGGCCGTCGTGATCGCGCCGATCCGCAGCGTGCCGCCGAGGTCGCCCGTCAGCGCGGCCACTTCGTCGCCGGCCTCGCTCCACAGATGCAGGATCTCGCGCGCATAGCGCGCCACGATCTCGCCGGCCGCGGTCAGCTGCACGCCGCGCCCCACCCGCTGCAGCAACGCGGCGCCCACGGCCTCCTCGAGCAGGCGAACCTGCAGCGACACGGCCGGCTGCGTCAGGTTCAGCTCCTCGGCCGCGCGCGACACGCTGCCGAGCCGCGCGATCATGTCCAGCGCCTTCAGCTGCCGGAACGTCGCGGTCTTTCCTATAAGTGAATACATATGAGTCGCTTATAAACATTAAATTGTTCGAGTGGGTTCCAAACTATATCGTCGGTTCTTGAGCAATGTCATCCGAATCGTCATTCAGCGGGAGCCCAACATGGACAACACCACGCCCACCCTTGCAACGGACCGCGCACCGCGCCTGCCGCGCATCGTGATCGTCGGCGGCGGCGCCGGCGGCCTGCAGCTCGCCACGCGTCTCGGCGACACGATCGGACGTCGCGGCCAGGCCGACATCGTGCTCGTCGACCGCTATCCGACGCACTTCTGGAAGCCGCTGCTGCACGAAGCCGCATCGGGCCATCGCGATCCGGCGTCCCACACGATCGAATACGCGGCGCAGGCGAAGCGCCACGGCTTCCGCTTCGTGCAGGGCGCGCTGCAGCAGGTCGACCGCGCGGCCCGCACCGCGACGATCGCGGCCGTGCACGACGCGGACGGCACCGAAATCCTGCCGCAACGCGAACTCGGTTATGACGACCTCGTGCTCGCGGTCGGCAGCGTGACGAACTTCTTCAACGTACCGGGTGCGGCTCGCCACGCGCTGCCGCTCGAAAACCTCGACCAGGCCGAGGATTTCCGCCGCAAGTTCCTCGCGGCCTGCACGAAGGCGAATCACGTGGCCGAGCAGCAACCGGCGCGGCGCGCGGCGCCGATCTGCATCAACGTGATCGGCGCGGGCGCGACGGGCGTCGAGCTGGCCGCCGCGCTGCGGCACGCGGTCCAGCAACTGACGACGTACCGCTTCAAGGCACTGGTGTCGGCACGCGACGTGCACATCCGGCTGATCGAAGGCGGCCCGCGCATCCTGCCGGCACTCGACGAACGACTGTCCGGAAAGATGCACGCGCAGCTGCGCGCGCTGAACGTCGACGTGCTGACCGATACGCGCGTGGCGGAAGTCGGCGCGGATGCCGTGACGACTGCAACCGGCGAACGGCTCGCGAGCGACATCACGATCTGGGCGGCCGGCGTGGCTGGCCCCGCGATGCTGCGCGACATCGGCGACATCGCGCTCAACCGCTCGAACCAGGTGATCGTGACCGGCACGTTGCAGACGCCCGACGATCCGCACGTGTATGCGTTCGGCGACTGCGCCGCGTGCCCTTCGACCGGCGCGAGCGGATTCCTGCCGCCGCGTGCGCAGGTCGCGCACCAGCAGGCCGTGTATCTGGTCAACGCATTCGCGCGGCGCATCGCCGGCAAGCCGGTGGCCGGCTTCACGTTCCACGATGCGGGCACCGTCGTGTCGCTCGGGCAGGCGGGCGCCGTGTACCAGGCGGACATCGGCGTGCGGTCGCGCTCGCTGATCGTCGACGGGCTGGCGGCGATCGGGCTGTACAAGTTCCTGTATCGCAAGCACCTGTTCAGCGTGGTCGGCGTGAAGCGCGCGCTGTTCCAGTCGCTGAGCCACTGGCTGCAAAGCCGCAACCAGCCGTCGATCAAGCTGCACTGAGCGACGATTCGCACGCGGCATCGCATGACGGCATATCGGGCGGCCATCGCTCGATATGCCGTTTTTTTATATGCATATAACGGTTGCATCCACAACGTGCGCGAATTTGGTGCATCACATCGAGAGCCGTCGATGCGACGCAATTCGCGCGGAACATCCCGCACGACACGCATCCCGCGCCCGCTCTGGCTCGCCACCCCATTCATTAGTCAAATAGTATAGGTCTGACAAAAATATTAATTGGTCGCGTTTTCCGGATCGACGCTAAGGTGTGTGGCATTCCCGTCGGCGAACGGATCATCACGTCTCTGAAGAGGAATCACCGTGGTTATCGAAGCCATCGTCACCCGTCTCGACGCAGCATTCGCGCAGATCGAAGCAACACCGGATTCGCGGGAATCGCGCCATCAGCGCGACGCGATCATCCAGTGGCTCGACCGTGCATCGGAAGAAGGATATCGACTCGGTCTCGTCACGACGCTGCCGGCCGCACGGCTCAGCGACATGTTCGAAGGCCAGTTCGGCCGCGCGAACCTCGACCGCTTCTCGGTCGTCGTCACCGACGCCAATCAACAGGACTCCGGATCAAATCAGCATCCGTTCGAGATCGCGCTGCAGGCGCTCGGCGTGCCGCCCGAACGCGCGGTCGCCATCGCGAGCAGCGAACCGGAACGCCGCGAAGCCGAGCATTTCGGCCTGTCGCGCTGCGTGAACATCACCGACACCGTGCGCTCGATCGCATCGGCCGGCCTGCACTGAACGCCGGCACTCGGGCCGGCGGCGGCCGGCCAGCATCGATCCGGCGGCAATCCGACGATTGCCCGACCGTATCCTGACATTATGCTGTCAAAGTTGCTTGCAACACTTCCGGGCTTGACCGACCTCTCCCGGAGACGGGACGACGCGAACCCGCATCGTCCCGCCCGCTGCTCGCCACGATGACACGCCCGACCCGCACCGCCGCCGCCCTCGCGATTGCCTGCCTGATGCTCGCCGCCTGCGGCGGGGATGACTCGCCCCCGCCCGCCACGTCGGCCGACAACAGCGGCGCGACACCCGCACCGCAGCCGCAACCCCAGCCCAAGCCGACACCGGCGCCCGCGACCTACTACCAGACGAAGACGCCGTATCGGCCACTGCAGGACGCCGCGACGTACGAAGCGCCGCCCGCCGGCTACGCGCCCGTCTATACCGGGCTCGTCGCGCGCCACGGCTCGCGCGGGCTGTCGGGCTTCAAGTACGACGGCGCGATCTACGCGATGCTGGTCAAGGCCGAGGCCGACGGCGCGCTGACCGCGCTCGGCACGCAGCTCAAGGCCGACACGTACGCGATGATGAAGGCCAATGCGCTGCTCGGTTACGGCGTGCAGGGCATCTCGACACCCGGGTACGGCAACCTCACGCAAACCGGGATCCGCGAACACCAGCAACTCGCCACGCGTCTCGCGCAGCGGCTGCCCGCGCTGTTTGCAGCGGGCAACCGGCAGGTCGTCGTGGTCAACTCGGGCCAGGATCGCGCGGTCGACAGCTCGACGTATTTCTCCGCGGCACTCGTCGCCGCGCAGCCGGCGCTGGCGCCGGCCATCACGCTGCCGGCTGCGCCGTCCGGCTATCCGGCGAACGCACCCGCCGTGCAACCGGCCGGCACCCACCGCTTCCTGCTGTACTTCCACTCGCTGAAGCCGGCCACCGATCTCGTCACCGATACGAGCGATCCGTACTACGCGACCTATCAGGCGAGCCAGACGTACCAGGCCTATGCGAACGACACGACGGTGGCCGCGAAGCTGAAGGCGATCAAGGCTGCGCCGCAGGCGGCCGACGTCGCGCAAACGGTGTTGTCCGCGCTCGTGTCGCCGGCGTTCATCGCGAAGCTCGGCACCGACGGCTACACGTTCGCGAACACGGGGACCTATGCGTTCACGTCGACGGACGGCAAGTTCACCAACACGCTGAAGGGCGACGGCAAGACGAAAATCGCGACGGCCGTCGATGCGGCCAACGTACTGTACAACCTGCTGCAGGTCGCGCCCGCGATGACGGCGGAGACCGGTGGCGTCACGTTGGAGAAATACATCGGCGCGGAGCAGGCGCAGTATCTTGCATACCTGCAGGATGCCGAGGATTACTACCAGAAGGGGCCCGGTATCCAGGAGGCGAACCCCGTGACGTACCGGATGGCGAAGGTGCTGCAGGACGATTTCTTCGGCGAAGTCGACGCGATCGCGCGCGGCGACCTGACACGCGCCGCGAAGCTGCGCTTCACGCATGCGGAGATCGTGATTCCGTTCGCATCGGTCATGAACCTGAAGAACGTGTTCGTGCCGACGCCGCAGGCGCAGACCTACACGTATGCGAACAATCCGTGGCGCGGTGACCAGGTGTCGCCGATGGCCGCGAACATGCAGTGGGATGTCTACCGCAACGGATCGCGGCTCATCGTGAAGATGCTGTACAACGAGCGCGAGACGGATTTCCAGGCCGCGTGCGACGGCGCGAAGATCGCGCCGGGCAGCCACTTCTACGACTACGCCGGGTTGAAGCAGTGTTACGGGTATCGGTGACGCGCAGGTGAAGCGCGGTGCGGGTCACGCGAGCCGCACCGCCGCATGCCCGTCCGCCACCTGCGGCTCGAGCAGCATCACCTCGATCCGCTCCTTGCCCTTCCCGGTGTTCTTCCGCTTGAGCGTCAGCATCCCGATCTCGCCGGTCGTCGCCGGATGCGTGCCGCCGCACGCCATCGTCGCAAAGCCATCGACCGTCCAGAACCGGCGCTGCGCATCGACATCGCTGAAGTCGGTCACGATGCGCAGGTCGCGCTTCGACAGGTCGGCCGCGGCCGATTCGATCTCCGGAAACAACGGCGACAGGCTCGTGTCGCTCGCGAAGTCGATGCGCGCCTTGTCCTGCGCGATATGCGCGCCGATGCGCTCGATACCGGGCCTGAGCCGGTAGACCAGTTGCAACACCATTTCGGCCGCGAAGTGCAGGCGCATCAACCGGTACCGGCGCGCCCAGTCGATGCGCCAGGTCACATGATCTCCGATCCGCAGTGCGTGGTCATGCGGGAGCGTATAGACGATGTCGAGGCCCCGCTTCTCGGCCTGGATGACCGGATAGTCGCCCAGCGCCCCCGCGTCGCTTTCCTGCCCGCCCGAAAACGCGAAAAAGATGGTCGCGTCCACCTGCACGCGATCGCCGTCGACGTGCGTGACGACGGTATCCAGCGTGGTCCGGTAGGGATCGTCCCAGAATACTTTCCTTGTCATCGCCCGCCACGCCTTCCGCCGAAGAAAACACCGAGCCTAGCCCGGGCGCGTCCCGGTGGCTTGTACGATCTTGCGCCCGGATGCGGCAGCCTCTTCCACGGGGGCGGCGTGCGGAATCGCCACGCCCGCCTCCTCCCCCTTCCGCTCGACGCTCCACGTATGGATCGGCCGATGCCCCGGCCGCTCCCACTCGGGCGGCATCCACAGATGTTTCAATCGCTGCAGCACCGGCCCGGGTGCGCACACGTCGCGCCACATGTCGACGAACTCGTGCACGTTCAGCACCAGGAAGTTGTACGAAATAATCTGTTGCGTGATCCCGTAGTCGACCGGTTCCGTTTCCTCCACGTACGTGCCGAACATGCGATCGAAAATGATCAGCACGCCGCCGTAGTTCCTGTCGATATAACGCGGATTACGGCCATGATGCGCGCGATGGTTCGACGGCGTGTCGAACACGTACTCGAACCAGCGCGGCAGCCGCCCGACCGCTTCGGTATGCACGAAGTACTGGTACGCGAGATCGACCGCGAGCAGGAACAGCACGACGGCGGGCGGGATGCCGAGCCACACCGGCGGCAGGTAGAACACGAACACGCCGACGAACGCGTTCAACAGCGACTGCCGCATCGCGGTCGTGAAGTTCATCACTTCGCCGCTGTGATGCGGCACGTGCGCGGCCCAGAACCAGCGTACGCGGTGCGACGTGCGATGAAACCAGTAATAGCAGAACTCCACGAGGACGAAGATCGGCACGATCGTGAAGCCGTTCACCGGCACGTCGAACAGCCGGTGCCGGTAGACCCACCCAAAGATCGCGCCCGTGAACAGCAGCCCCATCACGGTCTCGGCCACCTGATAGCCGGCACCGAGCGACAGGTTCGCGACGATCTCCTTCCAGCGAAACGGCTCGCGGCGGCCGCGCCCGGTCATCACCGCGTATTCGATCGCGAACGCGATCAGGAACACCGGCGTCATGCCGATCAGCAGCACCTGCTTCCAGTCCACGTCGTTACCCAGGAACGCATGGAGCCACGTCATCAATTCGGTCGGCATGTCGGCAGCCTCGATCGGGAACTGCCGGGCAGTATGGTCGCGCACGGGTCGCCCCGCGTTGACACTTGCCGACGATTACTTGACACTTTCCGCCATGCCCGCCGCCTCCCCGCTCTCGACCCAGCGCGTCTACTATTCGAGCACCTACGTACGGCTGCTGTTCGACTATCTGTCCGCGCAGGGCCAGGATGCGGCGCACGTGCTCGGCGAGGCGCGGCCGCCCGAGGACGACCGCGGGCTGACGCTGTATGCGAGCGCGCACTGGCGAAGCCTGCTCGAACGCGCGGTCCGCGCGCTCGACGATCCGCTGCTCGGCCTGCACGTCGGCCAGCGGATCACGCCCGCGCATCTCGGCGCGCTCGGCTATGCGCTGCATGCGTGCCGCGACGCCGGCGCCGCGCTCGCGCGCTGGCAGCAATACGAACACCTGATCGCGAACGTCGCGCGCATGGAAGTGCGCGTCGAGGCGGCATCGGTCGCGATCGAATGGCACGATGCGCCCGAACCGCTCGGCCCGCTCGTCGACGAAGTGGCGCTGACCGCGATCGTCCAGTTTGCACGGAACATCACCGGCACACGCAACGGGCCCGACGAAGTCTGCTTCGTGCACCCGTCACCCGGCGACGAACAACCGTATCTCGACTACTTCGGCTGCCCGGTGCGCTTCGGCCAGCCGGTGAACCGGCTCGCGTTCCCGTTGCGCCTGCTCACGCAGCCGTTGCAACAGCCGGACGACGCGCTGCGGCAGATGATGGAACGCCAGGCGAGCGCGCTGCTCGCCGAGCTGCGGCAGACCGATGACCTGGAACAGTCGGTGCGCGAAGCCGTCGCGCGCCTGCTGACGCAGGGCGAAGCGAGCATCGAGCAGATCGCGTCGGATCTGCATGTGTCGTCGCGCACGCTGCATCGCCGGCTGGCCGACCTCGGGCTGAACTTCCGGATCCTGCGCGAGGACACGCGGCGGCGGCTCGCGATCGACCACCTGAACGATCCGCGGCTGACGCTGGCGGAAGTCGCCTGGCTGCTCGGCTATTCGGAGCACAGCGCGTTTACGCGGGCATTTCGGCGCTGGACCGGGGAATCGCCGCAGCAGTGGCGCAGCCGGCAGCCGGTGCGGGCGGCCAGCGTCGCGCGCGGCTGAGCGGACGAACGCGCGACGCGGCCGCACCGCCGCCGAACTCGCGTGCGCCCGCACGGTCGAACGAGCATCGCCGGAGAATCTTCATGAAACGCGTTGCCATTGCCGCTGTCCTGACCCTGCTCGCCGCCGTCAGCGTGCCGGCCATCGCCGGTGCGCCGGTTCCGGCTCAAACGCATGGGAAAAATTGCGTGCCGTCGCGGGACGCCGCGCAGCCCGCCGGCGCGCCATCGAAGGCCCCGCCGATCCGCGTATGCGTCGGCGATTCCGATACGCAACTGAACCTGCCGTGGTTCGTGACCGACGTCCTCACCGCAGTGGATACGCATCAATCACCCGGCGACCTGTTGCACAAGATGCGCAACGATTTCTGAATCGCGGCCGACGCCACGCGCCGGCACTGCATCGCTTATCCCTTGTCAGGCCACGTCGGGCCGCTTCAGCACCTCGATGAACGTGCCGACGATGCCGGCCCACATCGCGGGGTCGGCAATGCGCGCCAGCAGCCCCCGCAGTTCCTGTCGTTCTCCTTTCGACAGCACGCCGTCCTCGCCGCTGATCGTGTCGTAGCGCGGCGTACCGCGCGACACGAGCGCGCGATCGAGCGAATAGTTGCGGACCTGCCCGTCCACCGAAATCCGGATCCACAGCGAGCCGCCGTCCGCGGCGGCTGCGCCATCGGTCACGATGACCGTGGGCGCGGGTTTGTCTTCCATCATCGCGACGCTCCGGCATGATGTGCGGCCGTCCCGCGGCGACCGTCCGTGCGCCGGCGGCAGGCCATCGAACACGGCGTCGCTCGTGGAAATGTTTCTTTTTGAGACACAATCACAAAACTGCACCAATTTTTAGACAACAATATTTCGTAATACCTCGGCTCATCTTATACTTGCCGCGCACCATCCTCGTGCCAAGAGACGGTGTTTTTTGTCCCGGCTGCACCCTCGTGCGGCCGGGGCTTTTTTCGGTACGCTGCGCCGATATACATGCTTGATGAACGCATGTTATTGAGGAATGCTGCCAGATGAAGGACCGATCGCGAGCAGGCTGCCGCCATGCCCGCCGCGCCGGCCGGATCGACCGGCGTCCCGAATCCGGCGCGCGAGCCGCACGGCCCGAACCAGGCATGCGGCATGCGCGCCGTTTGCGCGTCGACCGGTTCGACTTGCCACGCCATGCGTACAACACCAAAGGCAACCGCGGGAATGTCGGCGCTCACGCCAGGCTCGAAGCCAGTTTTCTACCGCAGCGGCGCGTGGCCGCGTGTTGTCTTTTTCGTCGCCGTCATCGTTTGCGTGCTCGTGCCCGCATTCGCCATCGCACTGGCCGATCGCTACGCACGCGAGGCCGTCACCACACATGAGCGCGTCGTCGCGAACGACATCGCGGCGTCGGTGGACCGCATCCTGGACAGTGCTCGCCTGCGACATGCGGACGAACTGACCGCACTCGTCGGACGGCCCTGCTCGACGGTGTTCCGGACGCTGGCCGAAGTGGGTACTCGCCTGCGCTACCTGCGCGCGGTCGCGCTGGTACACAACGGCCGCGTCACCTGCTCGTCGGCGCTCGGTGCGATCGACCTCCCGCTCGACGCGTATACACGCGAGCCCGCACCGGGATCGATGGCCGTCACGCTGCTGCGCCAGACGCCGTTTCAGCGCGGCATTCCGGTGGTGTCCATGTTCCGGGCCACCGCGAGCGGCGCAGGCATCCTGTACCTGATCGAGGGCGACTACGTGGCCGACGCGCTCGCGCACGGCGCGGGCAACGGCGCGAAAGCCGCCACGCTGTCGATCGCGGGCTCGGGCCGTCTCGATCAGCACGGCAAGTTCGCGCCGGAAGCGGACGCGGCCCCCGCAGGCGGCAGCACGATTGCATCGCACCGCTGGCCCTTCACGGTGTCGGTCACGGCATCGGCGCGCTACGCCTCACAGGTCCGGCGCCACTACCGGCTGATCTGCGCGACGATCGTGCTGCTGGCGGACGGCCTCGTGATGGCCGCCTACCTGCTGGCGATGGCGCCGCGGCGGCTGTTGTTGAAAGCCGTGCGCCAGGCGCTCAGGCGCAACGAATTCCATGTCGTGTACCAGCCGATCGTCGACGTGCAGACGCGCAGGACGGTCGGCGTCGAGGCGCTGCTGCGCTGGCACCATCCGAAGTGGGGGGCCATCAGCCCGGCCGTGTTCATCCCGCAGGTGGAATCGAGCGCGGTGCTGCCGAAGATCACCGAATTCGTACTGAGCACGGCCGTGTCCGAACTGACCGCGCTGACGCCGTCCGTGCCGCTGCGCATCGCCGTGAACGTTGCGCCGAAGGATCTCGAGCGCGCGAAGTTCGTCTCCATCGTCGAGGAAGCGATCCACGCGCTGCCGCCCGGCTTTACGCTGGTGCTCGAAATCACCGAGCGCATCCTGCTCGAGAAGAACGCGCGAACCACCGAGATCTTCCAGGCGCTGCGGTCGAAGGGCGCGAAGTTCGCGATCGACGATTTCGGCACGCATCACAGCAATCTCGACATGCTGTCGCGCTTTCCGTTCGACTACGTGAAGATCGATCGCCAGTTCGTCGCGCAACTGAACGACGGCGGCGCGGGGCTGATCGAGGGGATCGCGGCCGTCGCGCATCATTACGACCTGAAGATCATCGCGGAAGGCGTAGAGACGGAAGCGCAGCACCGCGCGCTGCATGCGGTCGGGATCCAGTATGCGCAGGGCTACCTGTATCAGCGGCCGCTGCGCGCGGCGCACCTGCAGCGCGACTTCGCGTGGGCGTCGGCATAGGGGCGTTGCCGCCGGCGGCTACTGCGCGCCGTACTGCCCGTCGAGGTGCACGCGGCCCTGCTCGACCCAGCCTTCGAAGTCGTCGCCGGTCTTGCCGTTCACGTACATGATGTTGTACCAGCGCCCGTGCGGCTTGTAGACGGTCACCGAATCGCCGGGGACGATGAAGGTCCGCTTCGTCATGCACTGTGCGTCAGGCGCCGAGTAGAAGTACGCGCGCCCCGCGCCGACGACCCTGCCGGACGCCGGCGGCCGGAAGTTGTCGTCCGGGCCGCTCGCGGCCGCGTTGAGTTGCCCGCAATCCACCGCGCTTTTTGCCTGCGCGCCGTTCGCCGCCAGGCTCGCGCCGAGCACCAGCATCGCGATGCCCATGCGCATCGTCATTTTCATCTGCATGATCCGTTCTTTACGTCGTCGTGGTTTTTCATTCTGCCGGCTCGCGACCGGCACGCGCTCAATCGTGCGCGACCGTTGCGGGCTCGACGCCGGCCACAGCCGGACGATGGCCGAGCCGCGCGGAAATCGCCTGCCCGGCTTCCGTCAGCAGTGCGACGTAATGCGCCTTCGTGTCCGCACCGCAACGCATCGTCGGAAACGACAGCGACAGCCCCGCGATCACGCGATCGAAACGGTCGAACACGGGCACCGCGAGACACAGCAGGCCGTCTTCCTGCTCTTCGTTGTCCTCGCCGTAGCCCTGCTGCCGCACGCGCGGCAGGATGCTCATCACCGCATCCGCCGACGCCAGCGTCTTCGCGGTCGACTTCCGGAACTCGACGCCCGCCAGCACCGCACGCGCCTCGCCGGGCGACATCCACGCGAGCAGCACCTTGCCGATCGCCGTGCTGTAGAGCGGATTGCGCCGGCCGATCCGCGACTGCATGCGCAGCCCGTAGTCGGCGTCGATCTTGTGGATGTAGATGATCGCGTCCTCGTCGAACGCGCCGAGATGCACGGCTTCGCGCGTCAGTTGCCCGATGCGGCGCATCTCGAGATCGGCCTCGCGCACGAGGTCCACGCTCTCCAGCGCCTTGCTGCCGAGTTCGAACAGACGGATCGTCAACCGGTAGCGGTCGGTCTCGCCTTCCTGCGCGACATAGCCGAGCGCCTTGAGCGTCTGCAGGAAGCGATGCACGGTCGTCTTCGACATGCCGAGCTGATGCGACAGTTCGCTGATGCCGATTTCGCGGCGATCGCCGAGCGCCGCGAGGATCGTGAAGACCTTGCCGACGGCCGCGACCGAATCGGCCTTCTCCGCGCCGCCTGCCGACGACGCGTCGGCCTCCGGCTGGCCGGCCCCCGGATGGCCGGCCCCCGGACGGCCGGCCCCTGCCTCCGGGTTCGCCTGATCGCGCTTGCGCTGCCTGGGCGTTGCTGTCATGTCCGTGAATCCGTAAGTGCGAATCGGGAGAGCATAACGCGTCCGCCGTGCGGCGCGCTCAGCGCGCGAGCCACCCGCCGTCGACGGCGAGCGTGTGACCGTGCACGTAGTCCGACGCACGCGACGCAAGAAACACGGCCGCGCCCGCGAGATCGTCGGGCACGCCCCAGCGGCCGGCCGGAATGCGGCCGAGGATTTCGTCGCTGCGCCGGCTGTCCTCGCGCAGCTGTGCGGTATTGTCGGTTTCCATGTAGCCGGGCGCGATCGCGTTCACGTTGATCCCGCGCGCGGCCCATTCGTTCGCGAGCAGGCGCGTGACGCCCAGCACGCCGCTCTTCGACGCCGTGTACGACGGCACGCGGATGCCGCCCTGGAACGACAGCATCGACGCGACGTTCACGATCTTGCCGCCGCGCCCCTGCCGCACCATCTGCCGCGCGACGGCCTGCGACAGGAAGAACACGCTTTTCAGGTTCACGTCGATCACGGCGTCCCAGTCGGCTTCGGTGAATTCGAGTGCATCGCAACGGCGGATCATGCCCGCGTTGTTGACGAGGATGTCGACATGACCGAACGCATCGACCGCACCGCCGACGATCCGCTCGACCGGTTCGAGCGTCGACAAATCGGCGCGCACGTCGACGAAACGCCGACCAGCCGCTGCGACACGCGCCGATGTCTCGGCAGGCGCCGAACGGTTCGCGCCGACGATGTCGCACCCGGCCGACGCGAGCGCGACGGCCATCGCCGCGCCGAGCCCCGTGTTGCAGCCGGTGACGATCGCGACCTTGCCGGTCAGGTCGAACAGGCCGGCGAGCGCGCTGCGCGCGTCGGGGGAAGGAAGATCGGGCGTATCGCGTTTCATGGTGTCAGCGCAGGTCGGCAACCGCGAGGTGATCCATGTCCTTGAACACCTGGTTCTCGCCGGCCATCCCCCAGATGAACGTGTACGCCTGCGTGCCGACGCCCGAATGGATCGACCAGCTCGGCGAGATCACCGCCTGCTCGTTGTGCACGACGACGTGGCGCGTTTCCTGCGGCTCGCCGAGCATGTGGAACACGGCCGCGTCGTCGGCGAGGTTGAAGTAGAAATACACCTCCATCCGGCGCTCGTGCGTATGGCACGGCATCGTGTTCCACAGGCTGCCGGGCTCGAGTTTCGTCATCCCCATCGACAACTGGCAGGTGGGCAGCACGTCGGGCACGATGAACTTGTAGATCGTGCGGCGATTGCTCGTGGCCGCATCGCCGAGCGTTTCGGGCGACGCCTGCGCGAGCGTGATGGTGCGCGTCGGATAGGCCGTGTGCGCGGGCGCGCAGTTCAGGTAGAACTTCGCGGGATGCACGCGATCGTCGCTGCCGAACACGACACCCTGCC
Organism: Burkholderia arboris; assembly: GCF_902499125.1. Lineage (GTDB taxonomy): Bacteria > Pseudomonadota > Gammaproteobacteria > Burkholderiales > Burkholderiaceae > Burkholderia > Burkholderia arboris. Next base: position 62,681 of record NZ_CABVPX010000009.1, on the reverse strand, counting down.
CGCCTTGCCCGATGTAGATCGCCTCCTCGGTGCCGACCGCGTGACGCTGCCCGCAGACCTCGACCCAGCCGGACCCGCCGATATTGATCGCGCCCAGTTCGCGCCGCTCCAGCAGATGGCTCACGCCCATCGCCGCGCCGAGCGACGCAGGCACCTCGACCGGCCGCGTGGCCGGCCACGCGCCGCCGATGACGATCCGGTCGATATGGCTGTAGGTGAGCGACAGCGCGTCCGGCGCGAACACGTTCTCCACCAGGAAATGCCGGCGCAGGCCGGCCGTATCGAGCGTCTTCGCGTGTTCGCTGTGTATGCCCTGCCGCACTTCCATGCCGGTTCTCCGTGAGGAATGAATAGGCCGCCGGCCCCCGTTTCGACGGCGGTCATACGATGAATTGAAGCACAGATTCCACAAATACGGAACGCCGATCCGAAATTTGAGTACCGTGCTATCGGCGCATATTTCCGATAATTATCATAGATTTATGCCGATGCGGGTATACGACTATCCATCCAAATAACAAAAACGGACCGTCGTTCCGAATCATGTTCTATAGTCAGTCAGCAGACATCATTCGACAACGGGACGCATCGACGTCCACGGAGGAGACGTGAAGCTGAAACAGGCTATCGACCGCATTCCGGGCGGGCTCATGCTGGTCCCGATGCTGCTCGGCGCGTGCGTGCATACGTTCGCGCCGAACGCCGGGAAGTATTTCGGCTCGTTCACCAACGGCCTGATCGCGGGCACGGTGCCGATCCTCGCCGTCTGGTTCTTCTGCATGGGCGCGACGATCAACCTGCGCGCGACCGGTGTCGTGCTGCGCAAATCGGGCACGCTGCTCGCGACGAAGATCGTGGTCGCGTGGCTCGCGACCGTGATCGCCGCGCAGTTCATCCCCGACGACGGCATCCGCACGGGCCTCTTCGCGGGCCTGTCGCTGCTCGCGATCACGACGTCGATGGACATGACCAACGGCGGCCTCTATGCGGCCGTCATGCAGCAGTACGGCAGCAAGGAAGAAGCCGGCGCGTTCGTGCTGATGTCGGTCGAATCGGGGCCGCTCGTCAGCATGCTGATCCTCGGCGCGGCCGGTGTCGCCGTGTTCGAGACACGGCTCTTCGTCGGCGCGGTGCTGCCGTTCCTGATCGGCTTCACGCTCGGCAACCTCGATGAAGATTTGCGCGAGCTGTTCGGACGCTGCGTGCATCCGCTGATCCCGTTCTTCGGCTTCGCGCTCGGCAACGGCATCGATCTGAACGTGATCGCGAAGAGCGGGCTGCCGGGCATTGCGCTCGGGCTCGCGGTAATCGTCGTGACGGGTGTGCCGCTGATTCTGGCGGACAAGTGGCTTGGCGGCGGCAACGGCACTGCCGGGCTTACCGCGTCGTCGACGGCCGGCGCCGCGGTCGCGAACCCGGCGATCATCGGCGAGATGATTCCGAAGTTCAAGCCGATGGTGCCGGCCGCGACGGCGATCGTCGCGACGGCTTGCCTCGTGACGGCGATTCTCGTGCCGATTTTGACGGCGATGTGGGCGAAGCGGGCGGCTAGATTGTCAGGAGTGCCGGTGAGGGTCGCGGCAAGGACCACGCGTGGTGGGGCGATCGAGCATGAGGGGCATGTTTGAGGGGGCCGGGATCTGCAGTCTTCCGGGGATCCGCCGGCGTGCCGTACGCCGGCGAATCGCCTCCATCCGCCTTTGGCTTCTACGACGACGACATTCCCCGAGACGTTTCGACGGTGTCGCGGCCCACGGGAGCGTAGAAAACGCGGAACCACACCCAGTAGGCCACAAAGGCTCCGCCGAGAACAACGCCCGCCAGTGTTTGCTCCTCTCCGGTCGCGCTCTCACGAATCCGGACCTTGGTGCGCATCTGCCGCGCCGCGCTTCAGTCGAAAGTACGCACAACGGCCGACGCCTTGGTCGCTATCAGCCAGCGGCCCTCCACCTTGTGCATGACGAAGTGATCGTTGAACAGCCTGTTGCCGATCCGCACCCGCACCGTCGCCGTTGAAAGGCCGTCCGAGACATTCTCCATCGAGAGGATCGCCTCGTCCCTTGGCGCGCCGGTCGATCGAGGGCTCGGCCTTCCGTTGATGAGCGCCGCATACTCCTGCGACGACAGGGTGCGCAACCGGCCTTCATCCAGCCACTGAATCAGGCAGCTCGGGTGAAAGACCGTGTTGAAGTCGCGGCTCTTCGGCTCATAAGCCAAATTGAAGTAGTCGTCGATCAACGCGACGACGGCCTGGGTCTGGGTCATGGCTGGCTTTCCTCGGTAGTGAACGGCTCGTATAGTGAGCGATCGTCCGCGCCATCGGCTACGGCGACCCGGTTATCGCTGCCATTACAGGAACACATGGATCATGGAAGACCTCGATGGAGGACTGGTCAGCGGCTTGCTTGTCCTGGCAGCGCTGGCCGAATCGGGCAGCTTCGGTCGTGCCGCCGCTCGCCTGGGCAAGACTCAGCCTGCAGTCAGTCGCGCCATCCAGCGACTGGAGGACCGCCTGCACGCGAAGCTCGTGCACCGCACCAGCCGCCACGTCGAAGTGACGGACGCGGGCCATGCGCTGTTATCGAAGGTGCTGCCGCTACTCCAGGGCATCGAAGCGGCGACCGTCGATGCCTCCGGCCAGACCTCGGTCGTCAACGGAACGCTCCGTGTGGCGTGCGATGCCGTGTTCGCCCGCCTCGTGCTGGCGCCGGAGCTGGCCCAGTTCATGAAGGATCACCCCGCGCTTCACCTGAAGCTGGAGACCCGGAACGACCTCTCGGACCTGGTCAGCGACGGATTCGATCTCGCCATCCGGTTTGGACCGCCATCCATTTCAACCTTGGTCTGTCGCAGGCTCTACAGTCCGCGGGTGCTGACCGTGGCCGCGCCGTCCTATCTGGACCAGCGCGGCCGGCCGGGGTCGCCGCAGGATCTGGTCGATGATGACCATGAATGCATCCTGGCCATCGATCCGGCTACCGGCAGGCCTTTCGACTGGGAGTTCTGGCGTGACGACGAGAAAGTGAAAGTGGCCGTAAAAGGCAACCTGACCGTCACGGATGCGGGAACCAAAATCGGCGCCTGCCTTGCAGGCTTCGGGATCACTCAGGTGATCGACCTCGGCATCGACACGCACCTGCGCGCGGGCACGCTGGTGCCGATTCTGACGGACTGGCGCGACGAGACGTTCCCGCTCTATGTCTACTATCCCAGTCGAAACCATGTTCCGGCCAAGGTAAGAGCGTTCATCGACTTCGTCGTCGGCATGATGCCCAGGCTGCAGTCGAAGGGCTATGGCGCCAGCCAGCGGCCGCCATCCGCCGAGCTCGAAACGCTGCGTCGCGAGTAGCCTTCTTCTTGCCGTCGCACGCCTGCCGCCGACCGCTTTGAGCAACCGTGACACCAGTCGGCACGCACAGGATCGCGCATCGCCCGACGGCTTCCTGCCACCTGTTGCCACGCGCACCCCGTCGGCACGACCGCCATTCAAGCGCTAAAATCCGCCGCCTGAGCATCCACGACGAGCAAGCGTTTTGACGGCGTTCGAGCAGGGCTTCATCCTTACCCGCCACTGGCGGGACACCGCATCCGGCATCGAGATCGAGTTCTGGCTGGCAACCGAACACGGTCCGCGCCGCGTGCGCTTGCGCCCGCAGGAAGCCGTCGCGTTCATCCCCGCCGAACAGCAGGCGCTCGCCGAACGCACGCTGGCCGGCGAGCACGACGCCGAGTTGCGCCCGCTCGCGCTGCGCGACTTCCGGCAGCGCCCCGTCGTCGGCCTCTATTGCAAGCGCTATCGCCACCTGTCCGGGCTCCAGAAGCGGCTCGCCGCGGCCGGTGTCGACGTCTACGAAGCCGACGTGCAGCCGCCCGACCGCTACGCGATGGAGCGCTTCATCACGGCCTCCGTGCAGTTTCGCGGCCAGCCCGGCCGCGACGGCACGCTGAGCGGCGGCGAGCTGAAACCCGCCAACGACTACCGCCCGACGCTGCGCTGCGTGTCGCTCGACATCGAAACCAGCGTCCACGGCGAGCTGTATTCGATCGCGCTCGAAGGCTGCGGGCAACGGCAGGTCTACATGCTCGGCCCGCCGAACGGCGACGCAAGCGGCGCTGCAGCCACGCTGGACTTCAACCTCGACTACTGCGACAGCCGGCCCGCGATGCTCACGCGGCTCAACGACTGGTTCGACGCACACGATCCCGACGCGGTGATCGGCTGGAACCTCGTGCAGTTCGACCTGCGCATCCTGCATGCCCATTCCGAGCAATACGGCATCCCGCTCAAGCTCGGCCGGGGCGGCAGCGTGCTCGACTGGCGCGCGCACGGGCAGCAGCCCGACCACTTCTTCGCGGGCGCGGCCGGCCGGCTGATCCTCGACGGCATCGACATGCTGAAATCCGCGACGTGGACCTTCCCGTCGTTCAGCCTCGAATACGTGTCGCAGTCGCTGCTCGGCGAAGGCAAGTCGATCGACAACCCGTACCAGCGGATGGACGAGATCCAGCGCCGCTTCGATCACGACAAGCCCGCGCTCGCGCGCTACAACCTGAAGGACTGCGAGCTCGTCACGCGCATCTTCGGCAAGGCCGACCTGCTGTCCTTCGCGCTCGAACGCGCGAGCGTCACGGGCCTCGCGGCCGATCGCACCGGCGGCTCGGTTGCGGCGTTCACGCACCTGTACCTGCCGCGCATGCACCGTCTCGGCTATGTCGCGCCGAACCTCGGCGACGTGACGGGACAGAACAGCCCCGGCGGCTTCGTGATGGATTCCCGCCCCGGCCTGTACGACTCGGTGCTCGTGTTCGACTACAAGAGCCTCTACCCGTCGATCATCCGCACGTTCCTGATCGATCCGGTCGGCCTGATCGAAGGGCTCGCGAACCCCGGCGACGATGCATCGGTGCCCGGTTTTCTCGGCGCGCGCTTCTCGCGCACCGCGCACTGCCTGCCCGATATCGTGCGCCGCGTGTGGGAAGGCCGCGACGACGCGAAGCGGCAGCGCAATGCGCCGCTTTCGCAGGCGCTGAAGATCATCATGAATTCGTTCTACGGCGTGCTCGGCTCGACAGGCTGCCGCTTCTTCGACCCGCGCCTCGCGTCGTCGATCACGATGCGCGGCCACGAGATCATGCACCGCACGCGCGAGCTGATCGAAGCTCAGGGTTACGAAGTGATTTACGGCGATACCGATTCGACGTTCGTGTGGCTCGGCCGCACGCATGACGACGACGAAGCCGGCGCGAAGGGCCGCGCGCTCGTCGAGCACGTGAACCGCTGGTGGCACGCGCACCTGCGCGACCACTTCGGGCTCGAGAGCGCGCTGGAACTGCAATACGAGCGGCATTACCGCCGCTTCCTGATGCCGACCGTGCGCGGCGCGGAAGAGGGCAGCAAGAAGCGCTACGCAGGCCTCGCGGCCGCGGCCGGCGGCGGCGAGGATCTCGTCTTCAAGGGGCTCGAAACGGTGCGCACCGACTGGACGCCGCTCGCGCAGCAGTTCCAGCGCGAGCTGTACCGGCGCGTGTTCCGGCGCGAGCCGTACCAGGACTTCATCCGCGACTACGTGCAGCGCACGCTGTCCGGCGAATTCGACGACCAGCTCGTCTACCGCAAGCGCGTGCGCCGGCCGCTGCGCGAATACGAACGGAACGTGCCGCCGCACGTGCGTGCGGCGCGGATCGCCGACGAGTTCAACCTCGCGCAGGGGCGGCCGCTGCAGTATCAGCGCGGCGGCTGGATCAGCTACGTGATGACGACGGCCGGCCCCGAGCCGCTCGAAACGATGCGCTCGCCGATCGACTATGCGTTCTATCTGAGCCGCCAGCTGCAGCCGGTCGCCGATGCGATCCTGCCGTTCCTGCGGGACGATTTCGAACGCGTGATCTCCGGGCAGGGCCAGTTGTTCGGCGACTGACGCAACGGCGCCGCCCGGCCCACTCTTGCTCGTTCTGTAACACTGCTGGCACGGATTCCGCATTTATCCGGGCGGTCCGGGTTCCTAAACTTGTGTCGTCGGTTCAGCCAGCCAAACGCGCGCCGGACCGTAACGAAACCGTCTGAGGAAACCGTGAAATCCGTCATCGTCACCATCGCCACCGTCGCCGCTACCGCCACCGTTCTCCTCGCCGCACCGTCCGCGTCGTACGCACAGGCGTCGCACTCGACGCTCACGCGCGCCCAGGTGCGCCAGGAACTGCTCGATCTCGAATCGGTCGGCTACGTGCCGATCGCCGCCGACGGCGACAACTATCCCGGTGACATCGTTGCCGCGCAGGAGCGGCTGGCGGCCAAGCGCCTCGCCGAACGCAAGACCGCCGAAGCGGCCTACGGGTCGAACGGCGCGCCGGGCGCGGAGTCCGGCTTGCCGGCCGTTGCGACGGTGAAGCCGTAACGCGCCGCCGGTCGCTGCGGAGGAAAGCGCCCTTCCGTGCCGCCCCGCAGCCCATCCGGCTAAAATACCGGCCTGCTGCGCCTCCCGCCGCGGCCGGAGGACATTCATCATGACCGCACATCGCGGTGCCGCGGTCGTCATCGCACCCGGCCACGAGACAGCCAGCCTGTCGAAAGCCCAGAACACGTTCAATACGCTCGTCAAGCAGATCGAAAAGCGACGCGAGCGGCTCGGCGCGTGGGACGCCGTGATGCCGGCCTTCCAGACAAAATTCGTCGACGGGCTGCTGCCGCTCGAACAGGCGTCGACGGCGTTGCGGATTCGCTTGCTCAATCTGCTCGACGACGCGTTCCTGCAGAAGGGCTTGAGTAAGGCCGAGCAGCGCACGCTGTCCGGGCTGATCGCCGGCATGGCTCGCGACTTGCTCGACGTCAGCGACGACGCGGCGTTGAAAATCATCTACAACCGGCACGCCGCCTCCGGCGACGACGACCCCGCAGCGGCCGATCGCGCACCGACGAAACAGAAGCCGGAACCGACGCCCGCCGCTGAACCGGCAGACGATCTCGACGCGCTGTCGCCCGACGAACTCGCCGAGCGCATGCAAGCGGAACTCGACGAACAGTTCGAGCGCGACATGGCCGCTCATGAAGCCCGCGAAGCGCAGCGCGCCAAACGCAAGAAAGCGCCCCGGCAATCGGCCGCAGCCGCCCAGCGCGAAGCCGAGCAGGCCGAATCGAGCAAGTCGATCCGCGAGGTCTATCGCAAGCTCGCGAGCGCGCTGCACCCCGATCGCGAAACCGATCCTCAGGAGCAGGAGCGCAAGACCGTGCTGATGCAGCGGGTCAATCACGCGTATGCGAAAGGCAATCTGCTGCAGTTGCTGGAATTGCAGCTGGAGATCGAACAGATCGACCGGCGCGCGATCGACGGCCTGAGCGAAGCACGGCTGACGCGCTACAACGGCATCCTGGAGGAGCAGCTCCGCGAGCTGGATCAGGAGATCCAGCACGTCGAGACCGGCTTCCGGCGGACTTACGGGATCGCGTCGACGGTCAAGGTGGCGCCCGATACCGTGATGCGCATGCTCACGCGCGACATCGCCGGCATGCAGCGCAGCAACCACGAACTGACCGTGGCACTGCGCGAATTCGACGATCCGGAAAAGGTCCGGGACTGGCTGAAGGACATGAAGCGCCATCCGGCTTCGTCCCGCTTCGACGACGGTTCTTTCTAGGCGCGCATCGCCCCGGCAGGAACGGCGGCGTACCGCGCCGCCGCCCGCTCGCCCAGGCGCAACACCTTATGCACGATGCCCCGAGATCGGCCCGGCTTCGCCGGTCAGGTTGAACACGCTGTCGATCCACGCAAGAAACGTCGAGAACGTGAAGTCCGACCACTGCTGCGTGCGGAACGCCTTCATCACCGGCGTATCGGCCGGGTCCTGCTGGTTCAGCAGGTTGTCGACGAACGTGCCGATGTCGGCGTCGGTGCCGTTCTCGTGAATCCCCGACCCGGTGAAGCTGACCGCCGTCACCTGGTGGTTGTCGATGAAGTCGTTACGTGCCCACGGCATGAAGTAGCCGAAGTTCGGCAGCGGGTTCAGCGTCTGCTTCAGCCCGTCCAGCTCCGTCGCGAACATCGCGAGCGACAACGCATCCTTCGTCGCATCGTCGGGCGCCGCCATCACGGCCGGCACGAACGCGCGGTAGTGATACGCGGCGATGATCTTGTCGCGCTGGTAGCTGGAAAAGCCGAAGCGGTCATGCGGAAAGGTCGCCGACAGCGCCGCGTACGCGCTCCCCATGTTGCCCGGATCGAACCGGCTGGTCAGCCGGCTGTTCACGGTGATCATCCCGTCGGGGCCCGTCATCCCCCACTCGGTGCGCACCCTGTCGTACAACCCGACCGACGGATGCGCGGCCGCATCGGCATCGAACGGCGTGTTGAACACGGTGCCGGCATCGTCGAGCAGCGAGCTATGCGCCTGCGGCTGCAGCGTGTTGCGCAGCGTCGCGTAGTTCGCGAGCGTGCCGTAGCCGCCGGCGCTCATCCCGTACACGAGCAGCCGGTTCGGCTTGCCGAAGCCGTGCGACGTCAGCCACTGCGCGACGGCCTGGATGTTCTTCAGCCCGCTGTAGTGCTGGAGACGCCAGTCGCCGGTCGGCGACGTGTAGTTGCGCACCGCGCTGCCCATGTGGATATCTCCGGTGCAATAGGGCACGAAAACCTGTGTCCATTGCTGCGTCTCGACCTTCGGTTCGCCGACGAGAATGTGCGCGAGATCCATCCGGGTGAGCAGCGGCGACAGGAACGAAGACAGCAGCGCCTCGTTCGCGGTGCCGTTCATGTAGTTGTGCGGGATGCCGTCCGGATTGAAGCCGCCGAGGCCGGCCTCGGCGCCGGTCGACGTCTGCGTGCAGGTGCCGTAGTTCCAGCACGCGCCGCCCGGCTCCATCATGTACAGCAGGTTGTCCGACTGCGCGCGATTGACGTAGAAGCGCATCGGTGTGCCGTTGCCGCATGACGCGCCGCTGCTCTCCGGCAACGTCACTTCGTACCACGAATAATAGGGAATCGACGGATCCGGCATCGTCGTATCGGCCGCGTGGCCGTTCAGTGCCGCGCAACCGAGCAACGTCGCGACGGCGACGCGCAGCAGGCATCGTGCTGTGGACATCTCCCCTCCTGGTCAATGGACATGACGCGGCCGCCGGGCATCGGCCCGGCGTCGCAGATTCGGCGCTCAGTGCACGCCGGGCGGTGACGCGCCGTCGAACAGCTGGACACGCAGCGCCTGCAGGCGCTGCGCGATGACGGTCTGTTGCTGGTCGGGATCGGGAACGCTCGCCTGAACCTGCCGGACCACGTCGCGGCTTTGCTGTTCGTACGCGAGATAGCGCAGATCCTGCGCGGGTGACGGCCCGACCGTCTGCTGCGCATACGCATCCCATTGCGCGCGCATCGACCGGATCGCCGCGCTGCGTGTCGCGGGATCGGCCTCGGTATCGGTCAGCAGCGCCGCGCTGAGCGCTTCGGCCTGCACGGGCACGATCTCGTTACGGGCGACATGGTCGGGCAGTTCGTCGAGAATCCGGCGCGCGAGCGCGGAGCGCTCGGCCTGCGGCAGGCTGTTGCGGCGATCGCCATAAGCGGCGACCTCGTCGCGGAAGCGCGCGAACGCGACGATGCGCTTCACTTCGGCATCCGCATCGGGGCGCCCCGCGAGGCTGCGGCGCAGCGCATCGACGTCGAGCCGTCGCGCTTCCGGGCCGGGCGTCGCGGCGCCGGTGCCGAACGCATCGGCCGCGACGGGCTGCGTGCTCGCTGCTGCGGCCGGTGTGCCGGATGACGCGGCTTCGGCCGGCGTCGCCGCTTCGTACCGCCAGATCGCGACAGCCACGCCGATCGCCACGATCGCGCCTGTGCGCCGCCAGAGTGCCCTGTTCTTCTTCACGTCGCCTCCTCGTCACGTCATGCCGTTCTTCGCCGGTGCATCCGCGAGTAGGTTCTAGGTCGAATCCGGCATGCAGTCAAAAGCGGCACTAGAACGCAGGCACTAAACCTGCTCGCGCCGGCCAGGCCCGGCACGACGTTTGAAACGCATTTCGTCGCCGCCTCGGCCAACGCAAGCGTTGGCGCGCCTTGCCCGCCCGGCGGAGGTTCGGGCCCGCATGCGCGATGCGCGTCGCGACACCAAGCAAGGCGCGGTCCAGCCGCGCGACGCGCAGCGGTGCGCCGCCGACGTGGCCGATACGGATGGCCGGATCGGACCCGTCTAACGACCCGCTCAGCGCTTGGTCACCATTTTGGCCAGCCCTATGCTGATTTCCGACACGCGCCGAACGGTCGGCGCGACGCACAACCGACCCAGCCGAGCCCGTTCCATGAGCCGTGCAGACCTCCCGCTTCGCCCCCCTGCCGCCGTCCGCGACTACCGCTATTACCGCTATTACCGCGACGCGCTCGCGGGCCGCCGGCTCCCCGCCGCGTTCGTCGATCTCGATTGCCTCGACGCGAATCTCGCCGACCTGAAGCGCCGCGCGCGCGGGATGCCGATCCGGCTCGCGACGAAATCGGTGCGCTCGCGCGAACTGATCGGCGCGGCGCTGGCCGCCGGCCCGTTCATGCAGGGGCTGCTGTGCTACTCGGCCGGGGAAGCCGCATGGCTCGCGGCAGGCGGGTTCGACGACATCGTCGTCGCGTATCCGACCGTCGAGCCGGACGATCTGCGCGCGGTCGCCGCGCAACTCAGGCAGGGCCGCTCGATCACGCTGATGGTCGACGACGGCGCACAGGTCGACGCGATCGACCGCATCGCCCACGAGGAACGCGTGACGATCCCGCTCGCGATCGATCTCGACATGTCGTCGGCGTATCCGGGCCTGTACTTCGGCATGTACCGCTCGCCGGTGCGCGACGCGGCCGGCGCCCTCGCACTCGCGAACCGCATCCGCGAGCGGCGGCACGTGCGGCTCGACGGGTTGATGGGCTACGAAGGACAGATCGCCGGCGTGGCCGACACCGAACCGGGCGGCGGCGCACGCAACGCGCTGGTGCGCCACCTGAAGCGCCGCTCGGCGCGCGAGATCAATGCGCGCCGCCAGGCCGCCGTGCAATCGCTCGTCGAAGCCGGCCACACGCTGCGCTTCGTGAACGGCGGCGGCACCGGCAGCTTCGAGAGCACGCTCGGCGACGCGTCGGTCACCGAACTCGCAGCCGGTTCCGGCCTCTATGCGCCGGCGCTGTTCGACCACTACGCGGCATTCCATGCACAGCCGGCCGCCGGCTTCGCGCTGCCGGTCGTGCGGATGCCGCAGCCGGGCATCGTGACCTGCTTGGGCGGCGGCTACGTCGCGTCGGGCCCGGCAGGCAAGAGCCGCCTGCCGCGCCCGTGGCTGCCGGCCGGCTGCACGCTGATCGCCAACGAAGGCGCGGGCGAAGTGCAGACGCCCGTGCGTGTGCCGCACGGATTCGCGCCAGCCGTCGGCGATCCGATCCTGTTCCGCCACGCGAAAGCCGGCGAGCTGTGCGAGCGCTTCAACACGCTGCTGCTGATCCGCGGCGGCCGCGTGGTCGGCGAGGCGCCGACCTATCGCGGCGAAGGCAAGAGCTTTTTCTGACGGGCCACGTGCTCCTCATTCAACCCGCACAAACCCAAACATTCAAACGAGACCCAGGGAGACAACACCATGTGGCGCAATTGGTCGGGATATGTCTGCAGTCCTGATGCAACCGTGTCGACGCCCGCATCGCGCACCGCGCTCGCCGCCGTGCTGCGCGACGCGGCCGCGTCAGGCGCAACCGTGCGCGCGGCGGGCGCCGGTCATTCGTTCTCGCCGCTCGTGCAGACCGACGACGTGATCCTGTCGCTCGACGCGATGCAGGGCGTGATCGACGTCGATCGCGACCGGCGCGTCGCACGCGTGCATGCCGGCACGCGACTGTGGGCGCTGGGCCCCGCACTCGCCAGGCACGGCCTCGCGATGGAGAACCTCGGCGACATCAACGTGCAGTCAATCGCCGGCGCGACCAGCACCGGCACGCACGGCACCGGCATCACGCTCGGCAACCTGTCGACGCAGATCGACAGCCTGACCTTCCTGTGTGCGGACGGCAGCGAGATCCGCGCGACGGCCGACACGCATCCCGAACTGTTCGCGGGCGGCCGGATCGGGCTCGGCGCGCTCGGCGTGCTGACCGAGATCGGCCTGCGCCTCGTGCCCGCATTCAACCTGCGCCTCGAACGCGGCGGCATGCAGCTCGACGACTGCCTCGCGCAGGCGGACACGCTGATCGCGAAGCACCGCTCGTTCGAGTTCTACTGGTTCCCGCATACCGATACCGTGCTGACGAAGGCGTGGGACATGACCGACGCGCCGGCCGATGCCGTGCACTGGGCGAGCCGCGCATCGGAATCGTTCCTCGAGAACACCGTGTTCGGCGCGCTGTGCGGGCTCGGCCGGCGCGTGCCGTCGCTGTGCCCGGCGCTGAGCCGGCTGTGCGCGTCGACCGTATCGGCCGGCCGGCATGTCGATGCGAGCTACGCGATGCTGTCGACGGTGCGGCGCGTCCGCTTCAACGAGACGGAATGGTCGGTGCCGGCCGAACGCGGCGCCGACGCGCTGCGCGAAATCCGCGACTTCATCGCGCGCCGCAGCTTCCCGCTGATGTTCCCGATCGAATACCGCTGGGTGCGCGGCGACGACATCTGGCTGAGCCCCGACTACGGGCGCGACAGCGTGCGCATCTCGGCGCACCAGTATCGCGGGATGCCGTTCGACGCGTACTTCTCGGGCGTGCAGGCGATCTGCCGCAACCACGGCGGGCGGCCGCACTGGGGCAAGGTGCATGCGCTGCGCGCGGCCGAACTCGCCGCGTGCTACCCGCACTGGGACGACTTCCTCGCGCTGCGCGAGCGGATGGACCCGCACGGCCGCTTCCTGACGCCGTACCTGCGCACGCTGTTCGGGCTGCAACCGAACGCATTCGCCTCCGCGCCGGCTTCGACAGCCCGCCGAGGGACACACCCGATGCACGAAACGGCCGGCGTCGCGCAAGATCGGCCGCGTTCCAGCCAGGAGGCTTCATGACCACCGCCACGCTGCACTCCGCCGCGCAGTCGCGCCCCGATCCGTCGACGGGCGCCGTCGTGCGCCTCGCGCTCGCCTTCGCGGCGGCCACCAACGGCCTGATCCTGTCGCCGTTCCTCGTCGCGGCCGTGATGATGCGCTTCCGGCTCGACGAAGGCACGGCCACCGCGCTCGTCAGCGCCGAGATCCTCGGCATCGCGATCAGTTGCGCACTGCTGTCGCACCGGATCGCGCGCGCCGCGCGGCCGTTCACGCTGGCCGGCCTCGTCGGCGCGATCGTCGGGCAGGCGCTCAGCGCGATCGCGCCCGGCGTCGTGTCGGCCGCCGCCGCACGCGGGATGACAGGGCTGTTCGAAGGCATGCTGTTCGTCGTCGTCGCATCGGGCGTGTCGCAGCGCGCGTCGACCGACCGCCTGTGGGGGCAGATCAACCTGCTCGCGGGCGGCATCAACGGCGGCATCCTCGTGCTGATCTCGGCACTGCCTGCCGCGTGGCTCGGTCGCTGGGTGTTCGCGCTGCTGGCGGCGGTCGTCGCGGTGCTGGCGCCCGCGATCCGCGGTATCGACGCATTCGCGAGCGCGCAATCGCAAGCCCGCGCGCGCGGCCACGCGCTGCCGTGGCGGCCGGTGATCGCGATCTGGTTCGTGACCGCGCTCGTCTATGGCGTGCAGGCGTCGCAGTGGGCCATCGCGGGTTTCGTCGGCGAGCGCGCCGGGCTGTCGCCGACGACGATCGGCGTGCTGCTGTCGGTGTCGTCGCTGCTCGGCTTCGTCGGCGCGGCGATTCCGTCGCATCCGGCCAGCCACAAGCATCGCCTCGTGCTGATCTGGGCCGCGCAGCTCGCGATGATCGGGTCGATCGAATGGTTCTTCGGTGCGCGCAGCGGCAGCACGTACTTCCTGAGCCAGTTCGTGCTGAACAGCGCGTTCTTCGTGATCGTGCCGTTCCTCACCGGGATGCTGTCGGACGTCGACCCGGACGGCTCGCTGGTCGCGCGCACGCTCGTCGTCACGTTCTTCGCGGCCGGCATCGGCACCGCGCTGTCCGGCGCGCTGCTCGGCCGCTTCGGCGGCCAGCACGTCGCGCACGTCCTGTGCGTGGCCGTGCTGGCCGCCGCGCCGTGCGTGCGGCTCGCGCTGCGCGGTGCCGAACCCGGCGTCGCGGTCCGCGCGTCACCCTGACCGCACTGCGCAACGGCGTGGCCGCGACGCACCACGAGATTGGCCGCCGCGGCCGTGGCCCGCGCAAATTTGGCTTTCTACAGTCGCTTCCGGCAGTGCAACGCTGCCGCCCCCCTGACCGATGCGGAGTCCATAAGAATGAATCGTCCCGATAGCATTCGCGCGGCATGCTGCGCGATGATGGTCCTGGCCAGTGCCGGCGCCCACGCGCAAAGCAACGTGACGCTCTACGGCGTGATCGACGCGGGCATCCGCTACGAAACGCACGGTGTGTCCTACGGCGCCGACGGCACTCCGGTGTCGACCGGCCGCAAGCTCTCGATGGCCGACGGCGGCGGCCTGACCGAAAGCTACTGGGGCCTCAAGGGGCAGGAGGATCTGGGCGGCGGGCTGTCCGCGCAGTTCAACGTGGAAAGCCACTTCGGCCCGAACGGCGGCGCGATCGTGCCGGCCGGCTCGCCGAACTTCTTCCAGGTCGCGTACGTGGGGCTCACGTCGACGTCGCTCGGTCAGCTCTCGCTCGGGCGCCAGTACAACGTGCCGTTCGAGATGGTGTCGCTGACCTACGGCTCGAACCTGTGGGCCGGCCCGCAGGATCCGTACTTCAACCTGTTCAAACCGGAGCAGACGATGCTCGCGGGTGCGCGCACCAGCAACATGATCCAGTACGGCGCACAGCTCGGCAGCCTGTACCTGCTCGCGCAGTACGCACCGGGCGGCCATGCGGGCGGCGGCGCGCTCGGCAGCCAGGCCGGCGCGGCGATCGCGTACGCGCCGGACAAGGGGCCGTTTACGGTCGGCGCGTCGTTCATGCGCAGCTGGGACGACGTCACGCACGCGAAGTTCGACATCTATGGCGGCGGCGGCTCGGTCACGCTCGGCAACGCCACCGTCAACGCCGGCTATATCGAGAACGCGCGCGACAACGACTTCACGTCGTTCGAGAACGGCCCGTTCAGCCCGACCGATCTCGCCGCGCTCGGCATCATCTCGCCCGCGCAGGTGGTCGATCCGTCGACGCCCGGCGGGTTCCGCCGCCGCAAGATGGCGCTCGCGGGGCTCACCTACCGCTTCACGCAGACCTTCACGGCGGCCGTCAACGCCTGGTGGACCACGCAGTCGGGCTACACGCCGGACTTCGACGGCCGCGCGCGCCAGTTCCAGGCGATCGCCGGCTACGCCCTGTCGAAGCGCAGCATGCTCTACGCGGAAGTCGACTACGCGATCTACCGCGGCGGGCTGATCGGCGCGCAGTTGGTCGGCGTGAACGGGCAGTCGCCGAGCACGAGCACCACGCAGCTCGGCGCGACGGTCGGCCTGCGGCACTACTTCTGACGCGGGGGCGCATGGCATGTGGGCGATAACGGCCGGGGCGGCACCCCGGCCGGGCGGGACGAGTACAATCCGTGGAAAAAAACAGGGAGCATCCATGGACGATACCGCCCGTTATACGACGGCGAATCTGCCGGTGCATTTACTGCGGTGCCTCGCGGAGACAAGCAAGGAACTGGGCATCGATCCCGTGCGGCTGTGCCTCGGGCTCGGCTTCGACGTGGCCGACCTGTCGAATCCGTCGTGCCGGATTTCGTTGCGCCAGGCCAGCACGATGATCCGGCGCGCGCTCGAGATGGCGCCGCAGCGCGCGCTCGGCCTCGAACTCGGCACGAGCGAGACGATCGCGTCGATCGGGCTGGTCGGCTATGCGATGCTGACGAGCCCCACGCTGAAGGACGCGATCACGGTCGGCCTCGAGCTGCAGCGCCACACGGGGCCGCTGATGCGCTTCGACCTCGTGTCGGACGCGCGCACGCTGTCGATCCGCGCGACCAACGTGTTTCTCGAACCGGACATCGAGGCCTTCCTCGTCGAGGAAGCGTTCAGCAGCTTCCTGAAGATCGGGCGCTCGCTCGTCGGCCCGGCGTTCCAGCCGAAGGTCATCGATCTCAGCTACCCGCCGCCTGCCTATGCGGAGCAGTACGGGCGCGTGTTCCCGTGCCCGGTGCGCTTCGAGCAGGAGCAGAACCTGCTGTCGTGCGACGCGTCGATCGGCAACCGCGCGATCGCGACGCACGATCCGCTCGCGCATCGCCAGGTGCTCGAATTCCTGCAGGACGCGCTGCCGCCCGAATCCAAAGGCACCGAGTTTCTCGAATCGATCGAACGGATCATGCGGCGCGACCTGCGGCATACGCCATCGCTCGCCGAGATCGCCGCGCAGCTGTGCATGAGCGAGCGCACGCTGCGGCGGCGGCTCGCCGACCAGGGCGTGTCGTACCAGACGGTGATCGACACGATCCGCCGCAAGCGCGCGTTCACGCTGCTGAGCAACCCCCGGCTGTCGATCGAGGACGTCGCACACGAAGTCGGATTCAGCGACGCGCACAACTTCCGGCGCGCATTCAAACGCTGGACGGGGCACGGGCCGCGCGAAGGGCAGCGCACCGCGTAGGCATCACGCCGCGCGCCTGCCATCACGTTACGCCGCGCCCGCCAGCGAGCGGTCGAGCGCGACGAGCGTCCGGTACAGCACGCGCGTGCCGTCGAGCAGTTGCTGCGGCTCGATCCACTCTTCCGGGCAATGGCTGCGGCCGCCCAGGCACGGAATGAAGATCATCCCGATCGGCCCGGTCGGCGCGACGTACACGGCATCGTGCCCCGCGCCGCTCGGCAGCCGCATGCTCGGATAGCCGAGCTGGGTGGCCGCCTGCTCGACCGCATCCATCACGAGCGGCTGGCAGTCGGTCGGCCGCGCACGGCTCACGTGCTCCGCGCGTGCACTCAGGCGCAATGCATCGAGGCGTGCGGCCGCACCGGCCAGCAGCGCCTCGGGGAAGGCATCGAGCACCGCGTCGCTGTCGCTGCGCACTTCCAGCATCAGCTCGACCTGCCCCGGCACCGCGTTCGGCACGTTCGGCGTCATCGCGATGCGCCCGATCGTCGCGACCACGTAGTGCGGGTTGCCCGACAGCGCCGACGCGCGCGCATGCGCGGCCTCGATCAAGTGCGCGGCGCCGACGAGCGCGTCGCGACGGATGTCCATCGGCGTCGTGCCCGCATGGTCGGGCTGCCCGGTCACGGTGATCAGCACGCGCCGGATGCCGACGATGTTGGTCACGACGCCGATCGGCAAGCCGCGCGTTTCGAGCACCGGCCCCTGTTCGATATGCAATTCGACGAACGCGGCCGTGCTGCCCGGCGCGCGCAGCGGTTCGCGCAGCGCGTCCGGGTTGCCGCCGATGCGGCGCAATGCTTCCGCCAGGGTTTCCCCTTCTGCGTTCGTCGCGCGCAGCATGCCTGCGTCGAGCACGCCCGCCCATGCACGGCTGCCGACGCACGAAATGCCGTAATCGCTCGGCTCCTCGGACAGGAAGTCGATCACCTCGAACGGATGGTCGAGCACGATCCCCTGCTCGTTCAGCGTATGCGCGACCTCGATGCCCGCGAGCACGCCGATGATCCCGTCGAAGCGGCCGCCACCGACCACCGTGTCGCAGTGCGAGCCCGTCACAAGCGGCTTCGTGCGGCGGCCGCTGCCTTCGCGGCGGCCGATCAGGTTGCCGCCTGCGTCCATCGACACTGCAAGCCCGGCCTCGGCGAACTGCGCGGCGAGCCATGCGCGTGCTTCCGTGAACAGCGGCGAGAACGCGCGGCGCGTCCACGGCACGTCGGGCCGCGTGAAGCGCGCCAGTTGCTCGACGCGCGCGTTCAGGCGCACCGCGTTCAGCGGCGGGAAAGGGAAATCCGTCGGATTCATGCTGGCTCCTGTTGCGGGGCGATCGAACGGCTGCCGTGCGGCTTCAGGAAGCGGCCCGAGCCTGCTGCGTTGACGATGCGCTCGCCGTCGTACACGAGCGCGCCGCGGCAATAGGTGGCCGCGATCCGCACCGTGAATTCCATCCCTTCGAACGCGCTCCACTGCACGGCCGACAGGCTGCGCGACGGATCGAACGCATAGCGTTCCGGCATGAGGATCACGAAGTCTGCATCGGCGCCGACGTCGAGCGATCCCTTGCGGTCGTCGAGCATGAAATGCCGCGCGGGGTGAGTCGCCAGCAGTTCGGCCACGCGCGTCGGCGCGATGCCACGCTGTTCGCAGCCGGTCCAGAACGCCGGCAGCAGCGTTTCGAGCCCCGGGCCGCCCGACGCGTTGCGGAACACGTTCGGGTCGCCCTTGCGTTCGAGCCCCCAGCTCACGTGATCCGATGACACGAACGTGCATTCGCCGCGCGCGATGTGCGTCCACAGCAGGTCCTGCTCCGCGCGCGGCCGGATCGGCGGATAGTGCTTGGTTTTCGCGCCGAAGCGCTTCGTATGCGTTTCGTGATCGAGCATCAGGTACTGCACGCAGGTCTCGATGCTCGCGCGGTGGCCGGCCTGCCGGAACATGTTGCACAACTCGAAGCCGCGCGACGTCGACACGTGCACCGCGTGCGCGCGGGCGCCCGTCTCCGCGCCGATCTCGTAGATCAGCGCGGTCGCGAGGTTCTCGATCAGCGGCGGATGCGCGCGCAGGAACGCGTCCCAGCCCGTGTCGCCCGCTTCGATCATCCGCGCGACGTTCTTGCGCGTCATGTCCTGCATCTGGTTGTGCACGCCGCATGCGAGGCCCGACGGTGCGATAAGCCGGAACGCGTCGTACAGCACGTCCTCCTCGACGCGCGGAAACCGGCCGGGCGTCGCCTCGAACGTCGAGAACTTGAACGCGCACACGCCGCCGTCGATCAGCCCGGCCGCCGCTTCGAGGCCGTGTTTCGCGTTGAGCGTGCCGTACAGCGCGACGTCGACGTGGCAGTCGCGCTCGGCTTCCGCGATCTTGCGGTCGAGCTGCGCGCGCGACGCGACCGGTTCCGGATCGTCGTACGGCATGTCGACCATCACCGTCACGCCACCCGCGGCGGCCGCACGCGACGCGTGACCGAGCCCCTCCTGGTTGGCCTGGCTGGCCGCATGCACCTGCCCGTCGACAACGCCCGGCAGCACCCACTGCCCGCGCGCATCGACCGTCTCGCGTGCCGCCGGCGGCATGCCCGCGCCGCGCGCGGCGATCCGCCCGCCACGGATCGCCAGCCAGCCGTCGTCGACCACCTCGCGCGCATCGACCAGCCGGCCGCGCACTACCTGCTCGAATTCGCTCATCTTCGCCTCCTGCTTTTTTGATCACGAGCAGTTTAGGCAGCGCTCTGCCAGAATGTCTCATGCCGATTTATCGTCCCCACATAACATGGAGTTAAGGCTGTGCGTCTGAACCTGCGCCAGATCGAGGTGTTTCGCGCCATCATGCTGACCGGCTCGATCAGCGGCGCCGCGAAGCTGCTGCACGTCTCGCAGCCGGCCGTCTCGCGGCTCATTTCGTATGCCGAACAACGGCTCGGCCTCGCGCTGTTCGAGCGCATCAAGGGGCGGCTCTACCCGACGCCGGAAGCGCAGCGGCTGTTCGTCGAAGTCAACGCGGTGTACCAGGGCGTGCAGCGCGTCAACGAAATCGCGGAAGACCTGATCGAGAACCGGATGGGCCACCTGCGCATCGCGTGCAGCCCCAATCTCGGCCAATCGCTGCTGCCGCGCGCAATCGCGGCGTTCTACGAGCGCTTTCCCGACGTGCGCATCATCCTGCACACGATGATCCCGAGCGTGCTGCTGCAGGCGGTGCTCACGCAGCAGGTCGAACTCGGCATCGCGTTCCTGCAGGACACGCACCCGAACGTCGAAAGCCAGCCTCTCTATGAGAACCGGATGGTCGCGGCCGTGCCCGCATCGCACCCGTTCGCGCGCCGCAAGACGCTGGCCGTGCGCGATCTCGCGAACCAGCCGCTGATCGGCTATGGCAGCGACATTCCGCTCGGGCAACTGGTGCGGCGGCTGTTCAGCGACGAAGGGCTCGTGCCGCAGGTCAAGATCGAGGTGCAGCAGGCGCACGTCGCGTGCGCGCTCGCGCAGGCCGGCACCGGCATCGCGCTGATCGACGAACTGACGGTCGCGGGGCCGATATGGCCGCAGATCGTCGTGAAGCCGATCGTGCCGACGATCGCCGCGCCGGTCAGCGTGCTGCACCCGGTGCTCGCCCCCCTGTCGAGGCTCGCGCACGAGTTCATCGACACGCTCCATACGCTCTCCGCGAACGCATGAATTTGGGTGCCGAAACGGGCTGGAATCGTTGTCCAGCCTGCGTTTCGTCGTCGCACCGGCAGGGACGGATTCGTGCGCAGGCAGCCTGTCGCTCGAGCGTCACCGGGATTACCCTACGCTTAACATCGCGTTATGAAGTCTCCATAAAATAGCAATAACGCTCAATATTCGGCGTCCCTAGAATCGTTTGGACAGTACCGCCACACAAGGCTTTCCGGCCGGCGCGTACAGCCCTTTTCCCCTCTCAGGACAAACGACACATGGGACGCATTCTGTCTTCGAAGGACGTCGAAGCCGCCGTCAAGGGCGGTTCGGTTTTCGCATGCGGCGGCGGCGGCTGGGCCGACCACGGCCGTGAACTCGGCACGCTCGCGGTCACGATCGGCCGCCCCGAACTGGTCACCATCGACGAGTTGCCGGACGATGCGTGGATCGCCACGGCCGCCGCGATCGGCGCGCCGGGCGGCCTCACCGACTGGCAAATGCTCGGCGCCGACTACGTGAAGGCCGCACAGCTCGTGCAGGACGCGCTCGGCGAGCCGCTCGCGGGGCTCATCATCGGGCAGAAC
This sequence comes from Burkholderia arboris, assembly GCF_902499125.1. Classification (GTDB taxonomy): domain Bacteria; phylum Pseudomonadota; class Gammaproteobacteria; order Burkholderiales; family Burkholderiaceae; genus Burkholderia; species Burkholderia arboris. Next base: position 41,817 of record NZ_CABVPX010000009.1, on the reverse strand, counting down.
GGGATGTCGAGCACGCTGAATGCGTGGCTGCCGTCCGCGCTGCTCGGCACCAAGGTGGTCGACGCAGTGGGCGACATCCGCGCCCATCCGACCGGCGACATGGGCTCGCTCGGCCTCGCATCGAGCACCGCGCCGATGATCCAGGCGGCAGCCGGCGGCAACCGCACACAGCATGCGTACATGGAAGTGGTCGTGCGCGGCGCGACCGCAAGGGTGTCGCCGGTGCTGCGCAAGGCGGCCGACATGGCCGGCGGCTTCATCGCGAGCTGCCGCAATCCGATTCGCGCCTCGTACGTGCGCCAGCATGCGGCGCTCGGCGGCATCAGTCGCGCGCTCGCCCTCGGCGAAGCGATCATCGACGCCGAACGGCGCGGCGGCAGCGCGGTGATCGACGCGATCTGCGCGGCCACCCGCGGCGAGATCGTCGCGAGCGGCAAGGTCGAGCGCAACACGCTCGAATACACGCGCGAAGCGTTCGACGTCGGCCTCGTCCATGTCGGCAGCGGCGCGCAGCGCGCAGTCATTCATGTGATGAACGAACACATGGCGGTGGACGACGCGCACGGCGCACGGATCGCGACCTACCCCGACGTAATCACGACGCTCGATGCACAAGGCCGCCCCGTCAGCGCCGGGCAGTTGAAGGAAGGGATGGAGATCCACGTACTGCGCGTCGCGAAGGCGCACATTCCGCTGTCGTCGTCGGTGTTCGATCCGGCCGTCTATCCGCCGGTCGAAGCCGCACTCGGCATCTCGATCGCCGACTATGCGCTCGCGCGCTGAACGGAGATCACGATGACGAACCGGATGAACCGCACCTTCGAAGTCACGTCGGGCAACACGCTGCGCTGCAAGGGCTGGCGCCAGGAAGCGCTGCTGCGCCTGCTCGAGAACGTGCTCGCCGTCGGCGAGGATCCCGATCGACTGATCGTCTATGCGGCGCTCGGCCGTGCGGCGCGCGATTGGCCGTCGCACGACGCGATCGTCAACACGCTGAAGACGATGGACGAGGACCACACGCTCGTCGTGCAGTCCGGCAAGCCCGTCGCGCTGCTGCGCACGCACGCGAGCGCGCCGCTCGTCGTGATGGCGAACTGCAACCTGATCGGCCAGTGGGCAAAGGCCGAACACTTCTACGAACTGGAGCGGCGCAACCTGATCTGCTGGGGCGGGCTCACGGCCGGCGACTGGCAGTACATCGGCTCGCAGGGCGTGATCCAGGGCACCTACGAAATCTTCTCGCGAATCGCCGAGCGCCATTTCGACAACGACCTGCGTGGCCGCTTCATCCTGACGGCCGGCCTCGGCGGGATGGGTGGCGCGCAGCCGCTCGCGGGCCGGATGGCGAACGCGGCGACGCTCGTCGTCGAGATCGACCAGACGCGCATCGACAAGCGGCTGCAGATCGGCTTCCTCGAACGGCAGGCGCGCGATCTCGACGAAGCGCTCGCGCTGATCCGCGACGCGCAGGCACGGCGCGAGCCGGTCTCGGTCGGCCTGCTCGGCAACGCGGCCGACGTGTTCCCGGCGATCCTCGCACGCGGCGTCGTGCCCGACATCGTGACCGACCAGACGGCCGCGCACGATCTCGTGTACGGCTACGTGCCGTCGGGCTACACGCTCGACGAAGCGCGCGCGCTGCGCGACGGCGACCGCACGAAGCTGATGGACGCGAGCCGCGCGTCGATCGTGCGGCACGTCGAGGCGATGCTCGGTTTCAAGGATCGCGGCGCGATCGTGTTCGACAACGGCAACCTGATCCGCACGCATGCGAAGGACGGCGGGGTCACGCGCGCGTTCGAGATCCCGGTGTTCACCGAGGCGTTCCTGCGCCCGCTGTTCTGCCGTGCGATCGGCCCGTTCCGCTGGATCGCGCTGTCGAACGACCCGAACGACATCCGCATCATCGACGACTACCTGCTCGAGCACTTCCCGGACAACCGGATCGTCACGAACTGGATTCAACGCGCCCGCGAATGCGTGCCGTTCGAAGGGCTGCCGGCGCGCATCGCGTGGCTCGGCCACGGCGAGCGCACGCGCCTCGCGCTCGCGGTCAACGCGATGGTGCGCGACGGCGTGCTGGCCGGGCCGGTCGCGTTCACGCGCGATCACCTCGACGCCGGCGCGATGGCGCACCCGAACATCATGACCGAGAACCTGCGCGACGGCTCCGACGCGGTAGCCGACTGGCCGCTGCTGAACGCGATGATGAGCTGCTCGTCGATGGCCGATCTCGTCGCGATCCATTCGGGCGGCGGCGGCTACAGCGGCTACATGACCAGCGCAGGCATCACCGTCGTGGCCGACGGCAGTGCGGCGGCGAACCAGCGTCTCACGCTGTCGATGACCAACGACACGGCGCTCGGCGTGATCCGCTATGCGGACGCCGGCTACGAAGAAGCGCTCGACGAAGCGGAACGCAAGCAGATTCCGCACATCCGGCTGTAAGGCCGTCCGCACGACGACAGGAGATCGAAGTGAAGCAAACCGCGGTTCCCCTCGACACGGCCACGGCCGTGTCGCCCCCCGCCTCGAGTGCCGGGCGCGCGATCGCCGCGGCGTCGATCGGCAACGCGCTGGAGTGGTACGACTTTTCCGTCTACGCGTTCTTTGCCGTGTACATCGCGCAGAACTTCTTCCATCGCGGTGACACGGGCACCGAGCTGGTCGAGGCGTTCATGGCGTTCGGGATCGGCTTCATCGCGCGGCCGCTCGGCGCGCTCGCGATCGGTGTGTACGGCGATCGCGCAGGCCGCAAGGCCGCGCTGACGCTGACCATCCTCGTGATGGCGGCCGGCACCGGCATCATCGCGTTCGCGCCGCCGTTCACCGCGATCGGCATCGGCGCGCCGCTGCTGATCCTGTGCGGCCGGCTGCTGCAGGGCTTCTCGGCCGGCGGCGAAGTGGGCGGCGCCGCGGCGTTCCTGATCGAGCACGCGCCGGCGGACCAGAAGGGCCGCTACGCATCGTGGCTGCAGGCGAGCATGGCTGCGTCGAACATCCTCGGCGCGCTGGTCGCCACCGCCGTGACGCTCACGCTGTCGCGCGAACAGATCGGCGACTGGGGCTGGCGGATTCCGTTCATCCTCGGCCTCGCGATCGCGCCGGTCGGCCTGTGGCTGCGCAAGACACTCGACGAAACGCCGCATTTCCGCGCGGAAATGGCACGCGCCGCGCACGCGCCGGCCGAACGCAAGACGCCGCTGCTGCAGGTCGTGCGCGACTATCCGCGTGCGCTCGTGGTCGGTACCGGGTTCTCGGTGTTGTGGGCCGTGTGCGTGTATGCGCTGGTGATCTACATGCCGACGCACGTACAGCGCGCGCTGCATTTCGACGGACGCGACGCGTTCATCGCGTCGCTGATCGGCAACTGCCTGATGGCCGTCACCTGCGTGTGCGCCGGGAGCTGGTCGGATCGCTTCGGGCGGCGCACGGTGCTGGCGGTCGGCGCGGTGCTGATGCTCGTGTCGGTGTATCCGCTGCTGCACTGGCTCGCCGACGTGCACACGCTCGCCGCGCTGATCGTCGTCCAGAGCGCGTTCTGCGTGATGGTCGCGATCTTCACCGGTGTCGCGCCCGCCGCGTTGTCGGAGCTGTTCCCGACCCGCGTGCGTGCCACCGGCATGTCGCTGTCCTACAACATCGCCACGACGATCTTCGGCGGCTTTGCCCCGGCGATCCTCGCGTGGCTCACGCAGCGATCGGGCAACCCGTTCGCGCCTGCCTGGTACGTGATGGTCGCAAGCGCTATCGCGCTCGTATCGATCGCCGCCCTGTCTTCCACGTCACGTCACGCCTGAATTCGGAGAACTGCTTCATGCAACGCTTCCTCATGCGGAGCGCGGTCGCGCTCGCGCTTTTCGCCGCCGTCCCGGCCTTCGCGGACGTCACGCTCGACGGCCGGTCCGCCACACCCGAATCGATCGCACGCATTGCCGACGGCGAAGCCGTGTCGATCGCGCCGTCCGCCCGCCAGCGCGTGGTCGCCGCGCACGACGTGCTGCTGAAGGCCGCCGCGGCCGGCCAGCAGATCTACGGGCTGACGGTCGGCGTCGGCCTCAACAAGGACCGCGAGATGGTCGACGCGCACGGCAAGCTGTCGCAGGAAGTCATCGACGCGTCGACGCGCTTCAACATCGGGCTGATCCATGCGCACTCGGGCAGCGTCGGCCCCGACATGAGCGTGCGCGTGGCCCGCGCCGCGATGGCTGCACGCCTGAACGCGATGCTCGACGGCGGCGCCGGCGTGCAGCCGGCGATCGTCGACGCGTACGCGCAGTTCCTCAATCGCGGCGTCACACCGGCCATGCCGGCGGACGGCTCGATCGGCGAGGCCGACATCACGATCCTGAGCCACGTCGGTCTCGCGATGCTCGGCGAAGGCGACGTGTACTACCAGGGCCGCAAGGTCGCGGCCGCCGACGCGCTGAAGTCGGCCGGCATCGCGACGATCCGCCCGTACGGCAAGGACGCGCTCGCGATCCTCAGTTCCAACGCGTATTCGGCCGGCATGGGCGCGCTGGCGCTCGCCGACATGGCACGGCTCGCGCAGGTGTCGAAGGTCGTGTTCGCGCTGAGCCTGCAGGGGCTGAACGGCAACGTATCGCCGTTCCGCGAGGACACGCTCGCGCTGCGGCCGTTCCCGGCGACGCTGCGCGCGGGCGCCACGCTGCGCACGCTGCTCGCGGGCAGCAGCCTGTGGAACCGCGATCCGGACCGGCCGCTGCAAGATCCGCTCAGCTTCCGCTCCGGCGTCTACCTGCTCGGCGAAGAAGATCGCACTTACGACGAAGCGCGCGCGCTGCTGCAGGTGCAGCTCAATTCGAGCGACGACAACCCGGGCGTCGCGGTCGGCGTCACGCCGAAGTCGAGCCGGGCGCAGGACGCGGCCGGCTATGTCGACGGCGGCGGCGCCGTGCTGCCGAGCGCGAACTTCGAGCCGCTGCCGTGGGTGCTCGCGTTCGAACAGCTCGGGCTCGCGCTCGGCCACAACGCACTCGCATCCGCCCAGCGCATCGTCAAGCTGAACGACCCGCACCTCACCGGCCTCTCGCGCTTCCTCGGCACCGAGGACACCGTGCATGCGTTCGGCGCGATGGAGAAGCCGCCGACCGCGCTCGCGATGACGGTGAAGTCGCTCGCGATGCCCGTGTCGCTCGACTACCTGCCGGTTGCCGGCGGCATCGAGGACATCGCAACGAACGCGCCCGACGTCGTACAGCGCGTGCAGAAGCAGATCGACGCGAGCTACACGCTGCTCGGCCTCGAACTCGTCGAAGCCGGCCAGGCGATCGACCTGCGCCAGCGCAAGCAGCCGTCGTTCACGCTCGCGCCGGCCACGCAGCCGCTGTACCGCGCTCTGCGCACGAAGGTCGCGTTCCTCCAGCGCGACCGCCCGCTCACGCCCGACTTCCGCGCTGCCGATGCGCTGCTGCGCGCGTATCGCAACTGAGCGGCGTGCCGCCCTTCCTTCGTTTCACCCGTCGGTTGTCACGCCCGCCGCCGCGATCGCCGTTCGATCGCGGCGCGGGGCCCGAATGTCCGTCCATATCGCACGCCGCTCGCCGTCTTTCAACCACCCCGCACCGGAACATCCTCATGAAAAAAATCCTGTTCGCGCTGCCGCTCGCCGCGGCCGCCACCGCCCACGCGCAAAGCAGCGTCACGCTGTACGGCATCGTCGAAGACGGCGTCGACTACGTGTCGAACGTGCAGGGCAAGCATCTCGTGCAGCTCGCGTCGGGCGTGACGGCCGGCAGCCGCTGGGGCATGCGCGGCACCGAGGATCTCGGCGGCGGCCTGAGCGCGATCTTCCGGCTCGAAAGCGGCTTCGACCTCAACTCCGGCCGCCTCGGCAGCGGCCTGGCGTTCTCGCGCAACGCGTACGTCGGCCTGAACGACACGAAGCTCGGCACGCTGACGCTCGGCCGCCAGTGGGATTCGATCGTCGACTACGTCGAGCCGTTCACGCTGAACGGCAACATCGGCGGCTACTACTTCGCGCACCCGAACGACATGGACAACACCGACAACGGCTTCCCGATCTCGAACGCGGTCAAGTATCGCAGCCCGACGATCGCGGGCATCACGTTCGGCGGCCTCTATGCGTTCGGCGGGCAGCCGGGCCGCTTCTCCGACAACGCAACGTTCAGCGTCGGCGCGAGCTATGCGGCCGGCCCGGTCGGCTTCGGCGTCGGCTATCTGCGGATCAACAACCCGGGCGTGTCGACACAGGGCTACCAGAACTATCCGGGTTTCACGAACGCGATCTACGGCAACTACCTCGACGCGGCGCGCGCGCAGAAGGTGTTCGGCGTCGGTGCGTCGTACCAGGTCGTACAGTGGCTCAAGCTGCTCGCCGACTTCACGAACACGAACTTCCAGCAGGGCAGCGCGGGGCACGATGCGACGTTCCAGAACTACGAGCTGTCGACACTCGTCACCCCGACGCCGGCCGTGACGATCGGCGCCGGCTATACGTACACGACGGGCCGCGACCACGCGACGAACGCGGAGCCGAAGTATCGCCAGTTCAACCTGAGCGTCGAATATGCACTGTCCAAGCGCACCAGCGTCTATGTGATGGGTGCGTTCCAGAAGGCCGCCGGCGACGCGCCGGTCGCGCAGATCGCGGGCTTCAATCCGTCGAGTAACCAGAAGCAGGCCGTCGAGCGCGCGGGTATCCGCCACGCGTTCTGACGTTCGGTTCGACGGGTGCCGTCGCGCACCCGTCCGTTCTCTTCCTCTATGTGATTCAATCAGTATGCCTATCCATTCAACCCGGATTGCCGGCCGGCGCCGTCGACTGCTGTCGGCCGTCGGCGCATCGCTGATCGCGTGCTCGATCGCCGACGACGCCACGGCCCAGTCGTCCGTCTCGCTGTACGGGCTGGCCGACGTCTATGCCGGCACGCAAAAGAGCCTCGGCAAGCCGCGCGCGTATGCAATGAACTCGGGTGGCTTCACGACGAGCTTCTGGGGGATCGGCGGCCGCGAGGCGCTCGGCGGCGGCTACGCGCTGCAGTTCGCGCTCGAAGCATTCATACGCCCGTCGAACGGCGGCGCCGGCCGCTTCGGCGGCGATACGTTCTTCGGGCGCAACGCGTATGTCGGCATCGCGACGCCGTACGGCGTGCTGCGCGCGGGACGCAACACGACGCCGTACTACATCGCCGTCGTGCGCTTCAATCCGTTCTCGACGTCGTTCGGCTTTTCACCTGCATTGAACCAGATGTACAAGGGCGTCGCGGGGCAAGGCCTCGTCGGCGACAACGGGTGGAGCAATTCGGTGCTGGTTTCGACACCCGGCGAGCACGCTCTGCAGGCGAACCTGATCTATGCGACGGGCAACGCGCCGGGCCATACCGGCGCGAACCAGTGGGGCGGCAGCTTCACCTACGACGCACACCGCGCGTTCAGCGCGACGCTCGCGTTCCAGCAGGCGAAATTCGACCGGACGCCCGGCGACCTGAACGCATCCATCGCCGGCTTCACGCAGCAGGACGCCGTGCTGGCCGGCGTCGGCTACGACCTGAAGGTCGTGAAGTTCGCCGCTTTCTATCAGTACGTGCACGACGCGATCGACGGCGGCGGGCTCGGCACGCACAGCGGGCAGGTGGGCGCGGCGGTGCCGATCGGCTTCGGCACGGTGCTCGCATCGGTGATGGCCGCGAAGAGCCACGGCCGCGACCGCCCGTCAAGAACGACGTGGGCGCTCGGCTACGACTACCGGCTGTCGAAACGGACCGATGTTTACGTGGCCTACCTGCGCGACCGCGCGAGCGGCTACGGAAACGGCGATTCGGCCGGGCTCGGGCTGCGCACGGCGTTCTGAACCCGCACGCGGAACGCGGCTACGCGTCGACTTCCGCGTGCAGCAGCAACACCGCGTCGCGCTTCTCCAGCAAGTGCCGCCGCAGGATCGCCGCGAGCGCCTTGCCGTCGCGCGCCTCGAGCGCCTTGATCATCTCCTCGTGATCGTGCACCGCGCGATCCCACTTCTCGACGTGCTGGTTCGAGCGGAACCGCATCGACATGATCCGGCGGTTGATCGCCTGGTACGTGCCGCGCAGCGCCGAATTGCGCGCGGCCTCGTTGATGCGGTCGTGGATTTCCTGGTTGCGGCTGTAGTAGCCGGGCAGGTCGTTCTGCATCCGGCACGCGAGCATCGAGTAATGCAGCGCCTTGATCTCCGCCAGTTCGGCGGGCGTGATGCGCTCGCACGCCAGCTCGCCGGAAAACGCCTCCAGCCCCGACATCAGCTCGAACGTCTCGCGGATCTCCGATTCGGTCATCCGGTACACGCTCGCGCCGCGGTTCGGCGACAGCACCAGCAGCCCCTCGGACGCCAGCACCTTGAACGCCTCGCGCAGCGGCGTGCGCGAGATGCCGAGCGTCTCGCACAGCTCGCGCTCGTTCAGCCGCATGCCCGGTGTCAGCACACCTTCGACGATGAACTTGCGCAGGTGCTCGACGACCGTGTCGTGCAGCCGTTGCCGCTCCAGTTTCGGCAGTGCCGGCGCGCTGCCGGCATGCTCCAGATCATTCAAATCTTGCATGCAAAGTCCTTCCCTCTTGCTTCCCGCGATTCTACTGCAACTCGCCCGACCCGAATATCACCCCGCCAATGTCGGGTAAACACCGGCATTTTCGGTGAAATCAGCGCTTGGTTCTGCCGTGGTCGCTCTGCTAAAGTATTTTGCATGCAAAATTCAAAATGCAACCAAGGAGACAGAACGACCATGCTGCAACTCGACTTTCACCCGTCCGGCCGCCACTTCCTGCAGATTCCGGGGCCGAGCCCGGTGCCCGACCGCATCCTGCGGGCAATGAGCTACCCGACCATCGACCACCGTGGCCCCGAATTCGGCGCGCTCGGCCTCAAGGTGCTGGCCGGCATCAAGAAGATCTTCAAGACCACGCAGCCGGTAGTCATCTATCCGGCGTCCGGCACCGGCGCATGGGAAGCCGCGCTGACCAACACGCTGAGCGCCGGCGACACCGTGCTGATGTTCGAGACCGGCCACTTCGCGACGCTGTGGAAGAAGATGGCCGAGGCGCTCGGCCTGAAGCCCGAATTCCTTGGCCTGCCGGGCATCGAAGGCTGGCGCCGCGGCGTGCAGCCGGACCTGATCGAAGCGCGCCTGCGCGCCGACACCGCGCACGACATCAAGGCCGTGTGCGTGGTGCACAACGAGACCTCCACCGGTGTCACGTCCGACATCGCGGCGGTGCGCCGCGCGATCGACGCGGCCGGCCACCCGGCGCTGCTGATGGTCGACACGATCTCGGGGCTCGCGTCCGCCGACTACCGCCATGACGAATGGGGCGTCGACGTGACGGTGTCGGGCTCGCAGAAGGGGCTGATGCTGCCGCCGGGCATCAGCTTCAACGCGGTGTCGCCGAAGGCGCTCGCGGCGAGCGAGCACGCCAAACTGCCGCGCGCATTCTGGGGCTGGCACGAGATCATCGAGGCGAACAGGAACGGCTACTGGCCGTACACGCCGAACACCAACCTGCTGTACGGGCTCGCCGAAGCGCTCGACATGATCCTCGGCGAAGGGCTCGACAACGTGTTCGCGCGCCACCAGCGGCTCGCGGAAGCGACGCGCCGCGCGGTGCGTGCATGGGGCCTCGAGATCCAGTGCGCGGACCCGGCCGTCTACAGCCCCGTGCTGACCGGCGTGATGATGCCGGACGGCGTCGACGCGGACGCCGTGCGCAAGCTGATCTACGAACGCTTCGACATGTCGCTCGGGCAGGCGCTCGGCAAGATGCGCGGCCGGATGTTCCGCATCGGCCATCTCGGCGACTGCAACGACCTCACGCTGATGGCCACGCTCGCCGGCTGCGAGATGGGGCTGAAGCTCGCCGGCGTGCCGGTTGCCGCGAGCGGGGTCGTCGCGGCGATGGACTATCTCGCGTCGAACACCCACACGCCCGCGCTGCGCGCGGCGGCCTGACCGCGTGTGCCTGCGGCGCGCCGCGGGCACATCGCTCGTTCCCCTTTGCGGCCCGCACGACGCGCGGCCGCGCTGCATCGGCACAAAACCGGCCTCAGAGCCGGCGCGGTTGCAGCGGCAAGCCAGACAACATCTAGGAGACGCAACATGAAGCTGTTCCGGGCGACCAGCATCGTGCTGGTGATGCTGTGCGTGATGTACTTCATCACGTACCTCGACCGCGTGAACGTGAGCACGGCTGCCGCCGGGTTCGGCCGGGAGTTCGGGCTGAACAAGACGGAGATCGGCCTGGTGTTCTCCGCATTCGCGTATCCGTACCTCGTATTCCAGATCATCGGCGGCTGGGTCAGCGACCGCTTCGGCGCGCGCCGCACGCTGCTCGCGTGCGGGCTGCTGTGGGCCGTCGCAACGCTGCTCACCGGGATGGCCGGCGGCCTCGCGTCGCTGCTCGCCGCGCGCCTGCTGCTCGGGCTCGGCGAAGGCGCGACGTTCCCGGCGGCCACGTCGGCGATGTCGCGCTGGGTGCCGCGCGAGAAGCGCGGCTTCGCACAGGGCATCACGCATGCGTTCTCGCGCGTCGGCAACGCGGTCGCACCGGCCGCCGTCGTCGCGGTGATGGCCGTGTACGGGTGGCGCGAATCGTTCTACATCTGCGGCGTGATCAGCATCGTGTGGGTCGCGGTCTGGGCGCTCGTCTACACCGAACATCCGAAGGACCACCCGCGCATCACACAGGCCGAACTCGATGCGCTGCCGCCGCCGAAACAGAAGCCCGCCACCGTGCCGTGGGGCCCGCTGTTCCGCCGGATGATGCCCGTCACGATCGTCTACTTCTGTTACGGCTGGACGCTGTGGCTGTTCCTGAGCTGGATTCCGCAGTACTTCCTGCACAGCTACGACCTCGACCTGAAGAAATCGGCGGTGTTCGCGTCCGCGGTGTTCTTCGCGGGCGTGATCGGCGACACGCTCGGCGGCATCGTCACCGACCGCGTCTATGCACGCACCGGCAGCCTCAAGCGTGCGCGCAGCTGGATGGTGTCGATCTGCATGCTGTTCACGCTGCTGTCGCTGCTGCCGCTGCTGTTCACGCACCACCTGTACGTGTCGATGGCGTGCCTCGCGGCCGGTTTCTTCTTCGCCGAGATGACGATCGGCCCGATGTGGGCCGTGCCGATGGACATCGCACCGGAATACTCGGGCACCGCGAGCGGGATGATGAATTCCGGCTCCGCGCTCGCGGCGATCCTGTCGCCGGTGATCTCCGGCTTCGTGATCGACCGCTTCGGCAGCTGGGAGCTGCCGTTCATCGGCAGCATGGTGCTGATGGGCGTGGGCGTGCTGCTCGCGTTCCGCATGCAGCCGGACAGCCGCTTCGCAGATGCACCCGCCGAACAGCCCGCCGCCAACCGCTCGCCGGCCTGATGCCAACCGGGGCGCTGCCGCCGCCGGCGCCCGCCTTCTTCTTCAAGACGCACGATGACCCAAGCTACCCAGGATCTCGCCGCCCGGCTCGCCGCCGGCTGGCAACACGGCATCGCGTTCGCCGCGCTGCCGCCCGAACTCGTCCCCGCCAGCGCCGATGCTGCCTATGCCGTGCAGGCGCAGGTGCTCGCCGAACGCAGCGCCGCAATCGGCGCGTGGAAGGTCGGCGCGAAACAGCCCGACGGCCCGATCCAGGGCGCGCCGCTGCCCGACGACTGCCGGCATGCGAGCGGCGTCACGCTGCCGCGCGGCGCGTTCCGGCCGCTCGGCCTCGAACTGGAAATCGCGTTCCGCTTCGGCCGCGACTTCGCGCCGCGCGCCGCCGCGTATGCCGACGATGACGTGTTCGAAGGCATCGCACAGATGGGCGCGTCGATCGAGATCGTCGCGAGCCGCTTCCGCGAATGGCCGGACGTCGCGCCCGTTGCGCAGCTCGCCGACCTGCAGAACCACGGCGCACTCGTGCTCGGCGAAATGACCGGCTATCGCGAGGATTTTCCGTTCCTCACGCCCAACCCGGCCTTCACGTTCGACGGGAAGGACATCGCCGGCGCCGCACCCGGCACGAATCCCGCAGGCGACCCGCGCCGCCTGCTGCCGTGGCTCGTGAATCATGCGTCGCAGCGCGGCATCGTGCTGCCGGCCGGCACCGTCGTCACGACCGGCTCGTACACGGGGATGTTTTTCCCGAACGCGGCAGGCACGGCCGTCGGCCGCATCGCCGGGCTGCCGCCCGTCAGCGTCACGCTCGCCTGATCCGCGCCTGATCCGTTTTCATCCGATACCGACCGCCGCCATGAAATCCGCCGTCACGCCTTCGCTGGTTCGCCCTGTCCATCTCGTGCCGTCGCAAGGCGCCGCGCTGTCGCCGCTGTTCGAGCGGCTGCGCGCGGAAATGCGCGGCGACGTCCACGCCGATCGCGCGAGCCGCGGCCGCTACGCAACCGACGCGTCGATCTACCAGATCATGCCGCTCGGCGTGGTCGTGCCGCGCGACCAGGACGACCTGCGCATCGCGCTCGACGTCGCGCGCGACCGCAAGATCCCCGTGCTCGCGCGCGGCGCCGGCACGAGCCAGTGCGGGCAGACGGTCGGCGAGGCGCTCGTCGTCGACAACAGCAAGTGGCTGAACCGGATCGTCGAATTCGATGCGCAGGCGCGCACCGTCACCGTCGAGCCGGGCATCGTGCTCGATCACCTGAACGCGTGGCTGAAGCCGCACGGGCTGTGGTTCCCGGTCGACGTGTCGACCGGCGCGCAATGCACGATCGGCGGGATGGCCGGCAACAACTCGTGCGGATCGCGCTCGATCGAGTACGGCAACATGGTGCACAACGTGCTCGCGATCGACGCGATCCTCGCGGACGGCAGCGAGTGCCGGTTCGGCTCGCTTGCGCAGCCCGTCACCGATCGTCGCACGCTCGCGCTGCTGCACGGCGTCGAACGGATCGCACGGCGCGAGCGCGACGAAATTGTCGAGCGCGTGCCGAAGGTGCTGCGCCGCGTGGCCGGCTACAACCTCGACCTGTTCGACTGCCAGAACCCGCGCGCGTACACCGACGACGGCCACGCGAATCTCGCGCACCTGCTCGTCGGCTCCGAAGGCACGCTCGCGTACAGCCGGCAGATCACGCTGAAGCTCGCGCCGCTGCCCGCGCACAAGACGCTCGGCGTCGTGAACTTCCCGACCTTCTACCAGGCGATGGATACCGCGCAGCACATCGTGAAGCTGAAGCCGGTGGCCGTCGAACTGGTCGATCGCACGATGATCGACCTGTCGATGGAGAACCCGGCGTTCCGGCCCGTGATCGAACAGGCGCTGGCCGGGCAGCCGCAGGCGATCCTGCTCGTCGAGTTCGCGGGCGAATCGCGCGATGCGCAGCTGACGCAGCTCGACCGGCTCGCCGAACTGATGGCCGATCTCGGGCTGCCCGGCAGCGTCGTGAAGATGACCGATGCCGGCGCGCAGAAGGCGCTGTGGGACGTGCGCAAGGCCGGGCTCAACATCATGATGAGCATGAAGGGCGACGGCAAGCCGGTGTCGTTCATCGAGGATTGCGCGGTGCCGCTCGAACATCTCGCCGAATATACGCGCCGCCTGACCGACGTGTTCCACAAGCATGAGACCGAAGGCACGTGGTACGCGCATGCGAGCGTCGGCACGCTGCATGTGCGGCCGATTCTCGACATGCGGCGCGACGGTGCGACGCGCATGCGCGAGATCGCCGGCGAAGCGGCGGCGCTCGTGCGCGAGTACAAGGGTGCGTATTCGGGTGAGCACGGCGACGGGTTGTGCCGCGGCGAATGGGTCGCGTGGCAGTATGGCCCGCGCCTGAACGCGGCGTTCACGGAGATCAAGGCGCTGTTCGATCCCGACAACCGCTTCAACCCGGACAAGATCGTCAATCCGCCGCGCATGGACGTGCGGGAAAACTTCCGCTTCGCGCCGGGCTATGCGGCGCTGCCGTTGCAACCGGCGCTCGACTGGTCTGCGTGGAACGTCACGCGCAACCCGCTGACCGGTGACGAAACCGCGCCCGGCACGGGCACCGACATCACGCACGGGCTCGCCTCGGCCGTCGAGATGTGCAACAACAACGGCCACTGCCGCAAGTTCGACGCGGGCACGATGTGCCCGAGCTACCGCGTGACACGCGACGAACAGCACGTGACGCGCGGCCGTGCGAACACGCTGCGGCTCGCGGTGACGGGGCAGCTCGGCGACGACGGGCTCGCCGGCGACGACGTGAAGGCCGCGCTCGACCTGTGCGTATCGTGCAAGGGCTGCAAGCGCGACTGCCCGACGGGTGTCGACATGGCGCGCTTCAAGATCGAGGCGCGGCATGCGTGGAACCGCAAGCACGGCACGACGCTGCGCGAACGGCTCGTCGCGTATCTGCCGCGTTACGCGCTGTGGGCGTCCAGGTTGCGCGGGGCGATCGCGTTTGCAAACGGCGTGCCGGTCGTCGCGGCGGCGATGAAGCAATGGATCGGCCTCGCGCCGCAGCGTGCGCTGCCCGCGTTTGCGCGGCCGTTTCTGGCGGATGCCGGTGCAGGCACAGCTGCGCCTACGTCTTCGCAGGAGACCGGTTCCGCAACCCGCGAAGTGCTGCTCTTCGTCGATACGTTCAGCAACTACCAGGAACCGGACAACGCGCGCGCCGCGCAGGCCGTGCTCGAAGCGGCCGGCTACACCGTGCATTTCAACGTGCGCGAAGGCGAACGGCCGCTGTGCTGCGGCCGCACGTTCCTCGCGGCGGGGCTCGTCGACGAAGCGAAGGCCGAGGCGAAGCGCACGCTCGATACGTTGCGGCCCTACCTCGAACGCGGCGTCGCGATCGTCGGGCTGGAGCCTTCGTGCCTGCTGTCGATGCGCGACGAGTTTCTTGCCTATGGCTATGGCGATGAAGCCGCACGACTCGCCAGTCACGCGTTCCTGTTCGAAGAGTTTCTCGTGCGCGAGCAGGAAGCCGGCCGGCTGTCACTACGGCTACGCGAAATCGACGGAACCGCCGAGGCACTGGTGCACGGCCATTGCCACCAAAAGGCATTCGGCGCATTCACACCGGTGCAGACCGTGCTGCGCTGGATCCCGGGGCTCAAGGTGTCGCCGGTCGAATCGTCGTGCTGCGGGATGGCCGGCAGTTTCGGCTATGAAGCCGAGCACTACGACGCATCGCAGGCGATGGCCGAGTTGTCGCTGCTGCCGGCCGTGCGGGCGCGGGCCGAAGGCGCGATCGTCGTCGCGGACGGCACGAGCTGCCGGCATCAGATTCACGATGGTGCGCAGACGCAGGCGGTGCATGTGGCGAAGGTACTGGCGCTGGCACTCGGCGACACGCCGTTACGTTAGCCGCACACCGGCCGCCCGGTGTGCGTGCCGGGTTCGCCCGGCCGCAACCGATCGCAGGATGAACGGGCCGCGTCCGATCGTTCCGCATCGGAGCCGCCCGCGCCGGTCACGGCATCTGTTCGCCCAGACGAAGCTGGTTCGTCACCTGCGTCACGCCGTCGACTTGCCGTGCCGCTGCCACGGCCATCGCGGCCTGCTGACCGTCGCTCACGCCGCCGCGCAGCGTCACGACGCCGCTCCGGGCGCGCACCACGATGCGCGTCGCGTTCAGCCCGCGGGTGCGGGCGAGTGCGGTGCTGACACGACGCGTCAGACGCCGGTCGTCAGCCCGTCTCGCCTTGTCCGCCGATGCCCCACTGGCAGCGGTTGTCGACACCGGTTCCGATGCGGCTCGCGCGGTGCCGGCTGCGACCACGACACCGAGTGTCACGACGGTCGCGATCAATCCACGTTGCAGTGCTTTCATTCGGTTCCCCTTCACACACGGAATATGACGTCGGTCAACGCTCAGAACTTCGTCATCAGGCCGATCGATACCCCCGTCACGCCGCTGCCGCCGGGCCGCAAGCCGATGGCCGCGATATTGGTCGGATCGGTGCGGTACGCGCCGGAGAAGCCGTTGCGATCGAACTCCGCGTAGAGTTCGGTGCGCTTCGACAGGAAGTATTCGACGACCGCGTACGTCGTGAGCTTGTGCCCGTCCGCGCCGTGCTGGTTGCCGAGATTGCTGCCGATGTCGTCGTACATGCCGGCCGTGAACTGCAGGAACGGCGTTGCCTGATACACGACACCCAGCGCGGGAATCTTGTCGCGGCGATGCGGCCGGTTCGCGTTCGCGCTCGACACGTCGAGCGCCGAGTAACTCGCATAGAGCCGGCCGGCGCCGATCTGCCAGGTCCCGCCCGCCATCCACGTCTGTGCGGACTGCGTCGCATCCGCACTGTAGGTTTTCGAGTAGGAGGCGCCGCCGAGCACCGTCTGATACTGATACATCGCGGCCGCCGAGAAATTGGTTCCGGCGCGTGTATTGCCCGCGACGCCGCCGGGCGAATAGCTCGCCGCGACGCGCAGGCCGCCCAGTTCGCCGATATATTTAATCGTGTTGTTGAAGCGGGAATCGAGCGTGAACGGATTGCCGCTCCACAGCACGCCCGGCTCGATGGCAAGCGACTGGCCGCGCCCGCCCGCCGGGTCCACGACGATCCCGAAGTCGGTCGCCGCGTTGAACTGGCGCCCGAGCGTCAGGCGCCCGAAGCCGCCCGTCACGCCCACGTAGGCCGCCTGGGAAAACAGCGTGCCGGACGATTTCAGTGCGCCGGTTCCGCTGTTGAACGAGCCATCGAGCACGAACAGCGCCTTGAACCCGCCGCCCAGGTCTTCCCGTCCCCGGATGCCGAAATCGTTGCCCGAGATCAGGTTGTTGTTGAACCCGACGGCACTTCCACCTTGCATACCGTTGGTCCATCGGATCCCGCCGCCGATCTGCCCGTAGAGGGTCACGCTCGACTGCGCGACGCTGATGCCCGGCAACGCGCCGAGCAACGCCATCCATGCGAATCTCCTCATCAGTCTCCTCCTGCCAGTTCCTGGCTTTATGTGTTCGTCACGGCCTTACTTCATGATTCGCACACCAAAACAATGGTTCGATGCCGGCATCGAGTGTGTGCCCATCGATGCCGGTTGTTGCCGGAATCGACGCTCCGCGTCCGCGTTCGCCGATCCCCTTCCGCCGCGATTACCCGGCCGAACGCCCGACGTTCTGCACGAGCGAGCTGACGTAGCCCGGCTCGCCGGCGCCGTTGTGCTCGACCTCGACGTACCACGCGAGGTTGTGCCCCGCCGGGTGCGTCAACTCGGCGTGCCATTCGCCGTCGCGCGCCGCCATCGGCGTCGATTGCCACGTTGCGCTGCGCCAGTCCTGCGAGACCGGGTGAAACGCGTGGAACAGCCTGACACCCGTCACGTGCTCCGGCTCGACGCGCGCGGCCACGGCCAGCCGGTCGCCGGCCGTCTCGTGCCGGACCGCCGGCATGCGCGGCACGCGGCGGCCGGCAAAGGTGCGGGCGAGCCACATCCGCCAAGCCGCCAGATGCTTCGCGGAGACCCAGGAATGACGCACGTTGTCGATGGCGAGATAGGCCTTGTCCCCCGGCATGTCGGTCATCATGCTGTTGGGCGCGCCGAGCGCGAAGAACTCGTCGTTGGTGCCGAGCGCGACGAGATAGGCGGCCTTGATCCGGTCGCGCCACAGATACGGATCGAAGTGCATCAGTATCCGAAAGCCGACCGGATTGTTGATCGCGCGCAGCATCGTCTCCGCGCCCTGAAACCCGGGGCCGGCGTGCGACTCCGCCGGCCCGGCGACGTGCGGCCCGAACTCGGCGAATTTCGTCGCCAGGTGATACAGGTTGTTCCCGCCGTGGTAGCCGCACACCATCACGCCCGCCACCCGCTCCGGGTCCGCGCCCGCCGCGATGGCCACGCCGACTCCACGCTTCGAATGGCCGAGCAGGACGGCCCGCTTCGTGCCGATGCCCGTGAGCGAATGCAGCAGCGTGATGGCGCGCAGATACGCCTTCGCGATCGGGTAGTACCCGTTCCAGGTCAGGTCGCCGGTTTCCAGCGTCTTCTTCAGCGCATAGCCGGTGAAATCCGATTCGTCGAGGCCGAACGGGCAATCGGCCGGGTTCGCGAAGATCATGACCGGCATCCCGAGGTCGAGCGCGGTGCCTTCCGCGTATTCGCCTTCGGTATCGAGCGTCGTGCCCGGAATGACGCGCCGGGCCCATTCGCCGGGCTCGAAGGCCTGCCGCTCCGTGCCGATGATGCCGGCCGCGCCGTCGCCGTCATAGCCGTCGGGCACGTAGATGCGGGCGGGATGCCGCCAGACGAGCCCGTGCCATCGCTGGCTGGTGAAGGTCAGCTCGACGACGCGCACGCGGCGCCCCGCACGATGGCGACTCTCGCGCACGCAATCGGAGACGATCTCCGGCGCCAGCGTCGACTCGTCGAGCAGTTCCGCCATGTCGAAGAAGGGTGCCGGGCCCAGCACCGGCTGCGTGTCCGTGAACGGGTGATTCATGAGCGGTGTTCCTTGTTGACGAGTGCCGCGTCGGCGGCCTTCAGACGATTGACGCACGCGAACAGCAGCACCACGGCGACGAGCACGAGCGCGACGAGATAGAGCGCCGGGTCGAGGCTGCCCGTCCGTACGCGAATCGCACCGAACAGCGCGGAGCTCACGCCGGCCGCCGCACCCATGCTCGAGATCAGCGCGATGCCGGCGGCGGCCGCGTCGCGCGGCAACAGGCGTGTCGCGATCGCCCACAGCACCGGGTAGGCGGACGCGATGCCGCAGGTCGCGACGATGGCGCCGGCCATGACGCCGGGCAACGCGCCGTGCGAAACGGCCATCGTGCACAGTCCGGCAATACCCGCGCCGACCGCAACGATGAAATGCATGTGACGCTCGCGGCGCCGGTCCGACCGGCGGCCGTACCAGACCATCGCGATCGTGCCGATCAGGTTCGGAATCACGACATACAGGCCGACGTGTTGCAGGTTCGTGACACCGGTCGCCTCGATGATGGACGGCAGCCAGAAAATCAGCAGGTTGGTCGCGCAGCCGAGCGAGAACGTCGTCAAGCCCAGCAGATAGACACACGGTTCCCGCAGCGCCGCGCGCAACGGATGACGGGTGGTCTGCCGCTCGTCGTGCGCGCCAAGCGCCAGCTGCACGATGCGTCGCTCGTCGGGCGACAGCCAGCGTGCGTGCCCGGGCGCTTCTGGCAGCACGCGGAACGCGATCACGCCGAGCACGATGCTCGGCACGCCTTCCAGCAGCATCAACCATTGCCAGCCGCCGAGCCCCGCCACGCCACCCATCGAGTTCAGTACCCAGCCCGACACCGGCCCGGTGACGAGGCCGGCTGCCGCGGCGGCGGTCATGAACAGCGCAATGACCTTCGCGCGGCGCTCGGGCGGAAACCAGAACGTGAGATACACGACGACGGCAGGAAAGAACCCCGCCTCGAATGTGCCGAGCAGGAAGCGCAGCGTGTAGAACTGGCCCGGCGTCCTGACCAACATCGTCGCGGCCGCGACCATGCCCCACAACACCATGATCCGCAGCAGCGTGCGGCGCACGCCGACCCGCCGCAGCATCAGGTTGCTCGGCAGTTCGAACAGGAGGATCCCGACGAAGAACGCCGAGGCCGCCACGCCGTACACCGCGTCGGTGAATCCGAGCGCGCTCTGCATCTGCAGCTTCGCGAGGCCGATGTTGTTGCGATTGACGAACGCGGCCAGGTAACACAGGAACAGCAGCGGCACGAGCCGTCTCGTGATGCGCGCGAACACCCGGTCCGCTTCGACGCGCGTGGTCAGATCGCCGCTGTCCGTCGCGTATTGCATGCCCGTGTTCATGTCTGCGTTCCTCCCTCGGCACGCGACGCGCGCACGCGATAGCCCAGGCCCGGCGACAGTACGCTGCAGTCGCCGTCGGTCAGCATGACGGATTCGAGCGCGTCGTGGTTCATCGCGTCGTCCACGAACTCGACGATCGTGCGCACCTTCGCGCAGGCCACGCCGGCGCCGGCGCACGCATCCTCGAGGTCAGCCGCGCGCCATTCGCGAATCGCATCGGCCAGCGCGGCGCGCAACGCCGCCGGGTCGCCGGCGCGCAGGAACGCGGCCGGCCCGCCGGCATCGAGCGGGGGATCGAAATAGCGGGGATCGCGCGCGATGTCCGCGCGCCCGAGTACGCCGAGCACGGCCGCCAGTTGCCTCGGCGTGTTGGCTCCGAGCGCGACCCAGCCGTCCTGCGTGGCGAACAGGTCCGCCGCCGGACTGCCCGAGTATCCCTGGTTGCCGACCCGTGGCGGCGCCACGCGGGCCGTGAGCGCCTGGCATGCGAACGGGTACATCAGCTGCAACGCGGCGCCGGTCATCGACACGTCGAGATATCGCCCCGTACCGGATGCATCGCGCTCGCGCAGCGCGGCAAGGATCGCCATCGCGGCGACGAGCCCGGTGCCGGCATCGACCACCGGGAAGCCCGTCTTGACCGGCGGCTCGCCTTCACGGCCGGCCATCAGCGTCATCCCCGTCGCCGCCTGGACCACGTGATCGTAGGCCGGCCGGTCCTGCCACGCCCCGGCATTGCCCCAGCCGCTGATCGAGCAGTAGACGAGCCCCGGATTCAGCGCCCGCAGCGGGCCGTCGCCGAGCCCGAACCGGTCGAGCACGCCTGGCCGCAGGCTGTCGACCAGCACGTCGGCTTCGCGGGCCAGTTCGAGTGCCTGGCCGAGATCATCGGCGTCGGACAGGTCGAGTTCGATGCAGCGCTTGCCGGCGTTCAGCGAAACGAAGCCCATTCGGCCGTTGCCGCGGCGCATCACGTCGCCGCCGTTGCGGTTCTCGATCTTGACGACCTCGGCGCCGAGTTGCGCCAGATGAAACGTTGCCAGCGGACCCGCGATGACGTGCGTGAAATCCAACACGCGAATCCCGGCGAGCGGTTTGAATGCCGTCATGCCCGCGCTCCTTTCGCTGCCGCCCGACACCGCGGCGACCCGGCCGGCTGCCGGTGCCGGTCCCCCGCTTGTCTCCACCAGTCGTACATGTCTCTCTCCATTAGGTCGAGTCGCTATTGTGGGCAGGTTGCGCTTTCATGAAAATTGAAGATTCATGAACCAGCCTTCCGAAAATATGAATCCCGACCTGATTTCCGGGCGCCGCAATGCGGGCAATTTTCTGCGGCTGCGGCACTTGCGTATGCTCGAACTGGTCGCGGACGGCGGCTCGCTCGCCGCGGCCGCCCGCACGCTGCACTTGTCGCAGCCGGCGATCACGAAGATGCTGCAGGAAATGGAAGCGGTGTTCGGCATGATGCTCGTGACGCGCGGCGCGCGCGGCGGGCGGCTGACCGCCGACGGCGAAGCCGTCCTACAGCGCCTGCGGATCGCACTCGCGCAATTCGACGTCGCACTGGCCGGCGACGGCAACGACGAAGGCCGGCCGCTGCTGCGCATCGGCATGCTGCCCGTGGTCAGCGTCGCGCTGTTGCCGCAGATCATGCGGCACCTGACACGCGACGCGCCCGCGCCGCGGCTCATGGTGATGGAATCGAACGTCTCCGGGCTGCTGGACGCGCTGTCGACCGGACGGATCGACTGCATCATCAGCCGCCCCGACGCGGAAGCGCTATCGAAGCTCGACGGGCTCGACGTGACGATCCTGCCCGTGTACGAAGAACCGCTGGCAATCGCGTGCCCGCTCGCGCATCCGTTCGCCGATGCGCGACGCATCTCGACGGAACAGTTGCAGCGCGAAGACTGGATCATCCCGCATGCCGGCACCGACACCCGCCGCGCGTTCGACGCGCTGTTCGTCGATAACGGCCTGATGCCGCCGCGCCCGCTCGTCGAATCGATGTCGTTTCACACGAACCTGCAGATGGCCGATGCGCTCGGCGCGCTGACCGTCGCGCCGCAGTCGGCCGTACTGCACTATGCGCGCATGGGCGTGATCCGTAGGGTCGGGGGGGTTCCGGTGATGCCGGTGGGCGAAATCGCACTGATCCACCTCGCGACGACGGCCGGCCTGCCTGCGCTGAAGCGGTTTCGCGATGCGGTCGAAGCGGTCGCGCATGCGCGTCGTTGATGCGCGGCCGTCGCCGGGGGCGGCCGGCATTCGCTTCATCACGACATCCCCACCCGGCGTGCAGTGCAGCTCACGTCGCCGTAGCCGACGGCCACCGCGTGCGCGTCACGCCGCCTCGCCGATCCCGCCCATCAGCGTCATCAGTTGCTCGCGCAACCATCGACTGCCTTGATCCTGATCGGCGCTGCGATGCCAGTAGCAGAAGTAGTCGAGCCCCGGCATCTCGAACGGCAGTTCGAGAATGCGCGCCGGATAGCGCTGCAGCAGCCGCAGCGGCGCCGTCAGCGCGAGATCGCCGCGCATCGCGATCAGCGGCGCGACCATGTAATGCTGCACGCGCATCTGGATATTGCGGCGCAGCCCGAGCCGCGTCAGCTCGGCGTCGACGTGCCCGCTGCCCTTGCGGCGGCTCGACACGTGGATGTGCCCCATCGACAGGTAGTCGTCCATGGTGAGCGCATCGCCCTTGAACGGATGATCGTCGCGGATCATGCACGCGTAGCGGTCCCGCACGAGCAAGGCCTGGTGAAGATGCGGATCGCCGATCAGCGGCGCGTCGATCGCGATGTCGACCGAGCCGTTCGCGAGCGCGGTCGCGACTTCGCGGCGGTCCATCGTGTAGCTGCGCACGTGCATGCCGGGCGCATGCGTCTGCAGCAGTTCGCCGAGCGCCGGCAGCAGCAGCGCTTCGGTCAGGTCGCTCATGCTGAGCCGGAACACGCGCTCGGACGACGCCGGATCGAACACGTCGCCTTCGTGCGCGCTCGAATCGAGCAGTTGCAGCGCCTCGCGCACGCGGCCGACGATGTTCTCGGCCATCGGGGTCGGCATCATCCCGGCCGGCGTGCTGACGAACAGCGGATCGTTCAGCGACTTGCGCAGCCGCGCCAGCGCGTTGCTGACGGCCGGCTGCGTGAGGTTCAGCACCTCGGCCGCGCGCGTCAGGTTGCGCTTGTTGTAGATCGCCTCGAATACGACGAACAGGTTCAGATCAATCTTCGCAAGGCGCATCGCCGGATCTCCTTGCCGGCATCTTACGGCGCGCGCCTCCCGTTCGTCCATGTTCGCCAGGCGAAGACCGGCCGGTCAGCCGCGCAGCGGCGGCGTCAGGTACGGCGCGGTCGAACCGGGCTCGCCGTCCTTGATCTCCATCCGCGCGATCGCCTGCAGGTGCACCTCGTCCGGACCGTCGGCGAAGCGCAGCGCGCGGCCCCACGTCCACAGGTCGGCGAGCGGCGTATCGGGGCTCAACCCCGCCGCGCCGAACACCTGCATCGCTCGGTCGCACACATCGGTATAGACGGTCGGCACGAGCGCCTTGATCATCGAGATTTCCTTGCGCGCGGCCTTCGCGCCGACCTTGTCGATCATCCACGCGGCCTTCAGCACCAGCAGGCGCGCCTGGTCGATCTCGATGCGCGAACGCGCGATCCATTCGCCGACGGTGCCGTGACGGTTCAGCGGCTTGCCGAACGCGACGCGCGACTGCGCGCGGTCGACCATCAACTCCAGCGCCAGCTCGGCCGCACCGATCGAACGCATGCAGTGGTGGATGCGGCCCGGCCCGAGGCGCGCCTGCGCGAGCGCGAAACCGCTGCCTTCCTCGCCGAGCAGGTTGCGCGCCGGCACGCGCACGTTGTCGAACGTGATCTCGCAGTGCCCTTCCGGCGCGTAGTGATTGACGACCGTGATGTTGCGCACGACCGTCACGCCCGGCGTATCGCGCGGCACGAGGATCATGCTCTGCTGCTGGTGCGACTCGGCGTCGGGATCGGTCTTGCCCATCACGATGAAGATCTTGCAGTTCGGATGCGCGGCGTTCGTGATGAACCACTTGCGGCCGTTGATCACGTATTCGTCGCCCACGCGCTCGATGCGCGTCGTGATGTTCGTCGCATCCGACGACGCGACGTCGGGCTCCGTCATCGCGAACGCCGAGCGGATCTCGCCGCGCAGCAGCGGCAGCAGCCACTGTTCACGCTGCTCGGGCGTGGCGAACATGTGCAGCAGCTCCATGTTGCCGGTGTCCGGCGCGTTGCAGTTGAACACTTCCGACGCCCAGCCCACGCGCCCCATGATCTCGGCGAGCGGCGCGTATTCGAGGTTCGTCAGGCCCGTGCCGGGCTCGTCGTCCTTCAGGTGCGGCAGGAACAGGTTCCACAGCCCTTCCGCCTTCGCGCGCGCCTTCAGTTCCTCCATGAACGACACCGGGTACTGGCCCGCATGCACTTCCTCGTTCCACTGGCGGATGCGCGGCACGATGTGCGCGTCCATGAATGCGCGCACGCGTTCGCGCAATGCTTCCACTTTCGGGGTGTAGCCAAATTCCATGATCGACTCCTCGAGATTCCGTCTTCCGTTCGGTCAGAAGGCCGAGACACCGCCGTCGACGGCGACGGCCTGCCCGGTCAGATAAGTGTTTTCCTTCGCGCACAGCGTCAGCATCGTCGCGACGATTTCGTCGGGGCGGCCGAGCCGCTTCATCGGCGAGCCCTGCGCGAGAAAGTCCTGGCGGTCGCCGATATCGCTGTCGGTGACCATCGGCGTCGTGCTGTAGAACGGGCACACCGCGTTCACGCGGATGCCGTGGCGCGCGTATTCCAGCGCGGCCGTCTTCGTGAGCCCGACCACCGCATGTTTCGACGCCGCATACGCGGCGAGCTTCGGCGCGCCGCCGAGCCCGGCCATCGACGCGACGTTCAGGATCACGCCTTCGCGTTGCGCGAGCATCTGGCGGATCTGGTGCTTCATCCCGAAGAACACGCCCTTCGCGTTCACCGCGAAGCTCAGGTCGAGATCGGCTTCGTCGGTATCGATCAGCGCCTTCATCGGCGGCGCGATGCCCGCGTTGTTGATGCCGACGTCGAGCCGCCCGAAGCGCTCGGCCGCCGCGTGCACCAGCGCCGCCACCTCAGCCTCGACGCGCACGTCGCAGCGCTGCGCGATCACGTCGGCGCCGGCCGCGCGCAGCGGCGCGGCCACGCGTTCGAGCGCTTCGCCGTTCAGGTCGCCGAGCGCGAGCCGTGCGCCCATCGCGGCCAGTTCACTCGCGAGCAGCGCGCCGAAGCCGCTGGCGGCGCCGGTGATCATCACGGCCTGCCCGGCGTAGCTGTCGATTTTCATCGCGCGCTCAGATCGTCAGGCCGCCGTCGACGACGATGCATTCGCCGTTCGTATAGCTCGCCGCGTCCGACACGAGATACAGCACGGTGCCGGCCATTTCGCGCGGCTCCGCATGGCGCTTCAGCGGGATCTTCGCCTTCCATGTCTCATAGATGTCCTTGTCGGCGAACAGCGCGCCCGCGAACTTCGTTTTCGTGAGCCCCGGCAGCAGCGCGTTCACGCGAATGCCGAGCGGCCCGCACTCCTTCGCGAACGCCTTCGTCATGTTGAC
Organism: Burkholderia arboris; assembly: GCF_902499125.1. Lineage (GTDB taxonomy): Bacteria > Pseudomonadota > Gammaproteobacteria > Burkholderiales > Burkholderiaceae > Burkholderia > Burkholderia arboris. The sequence continues at coordinate 16,463 of NZ_CABVPX010000009.1, read as the reverse complement.
GACGGCCGCCTTCGTGATCGAGTAGATGCCCTGCCGGTCGCCCGGTTGCAGCGCGTTCACCGACGCCGTGTTGACGATCGCGCCGCCGCCGTGTTCCTTCATCAGCTTGCCGGCCTCGACCGACATGAAGAAGTAGCCGCGGATGTTCACGTCGACGGTCTTGTCGTACGCGGCGAGATCGGTATCGAGGATGTGCCCGAAATACGGGTTCGCGGCCGCGTTGTTCACGAGGATGTCGAGGCGGCCGTGCTTGCCGCGGATATGCTCGAACGTCGCGGCGATGTCCTCCAGACGCCCGACGTGGCACGCCAGCGCCTCGGCGCGGCCGCCCGCCGCGACGATCGCATCGGCCACCGCCTGGCAGTCGTCGAGCTTGCGGCTCGATACGATCACGTGCGCGCCCTGCTCCGCGAGCAGCTTCGCGATTTCCTCGCCGATGCCGCGGCTCGCGCCCGTCACCAGGGCAATCTTGCCCGTCAGGTCGAACAGATTCGTTGCCATGTTGCTGTGCTCCTCCATTGCTTGGATTGTCGAGTCGCCGCCCGGCGACCCAGGCGATATCAGCGATGCGCGTCGATCACGCCGACGGCCAGTTCGGCCAGCCGGCCGGCCATCTCGCCGACGCGCAGCGCCTGCTCGCTCGATGCGTTGCCCTGCAGCGCGCGCGCTTTCACGCCCTGCGCGATCGCGGCGAGCCGGAAGAAACTGAATGCAAGGTAGAAGTGCCAGTCGCGGATCGGCTCGATGCCGCGCAGTTCGCAATAGCGCGCGACGATCGCCGCTTCGTCCGGGATGCCGAGCGCCGCGCGATCCTGGCCCGCGAGCCCGCGCACCTGCCCGCCGGACGGCAGCCGCAGGCACATGCAGAAGTACGCGAGATCGGCGAGCGGGTTGCCGAGCGTCGACAGTTCCCAGTCGAGCACGGCCTGCACGCGATAGCCGTCGCGCGCGAACATCAGGTTGTCGATCCGGAAATCGCCGTGCACCAGCGCCGGCCGGCCCGTATCCTCGGGGCAGGCTTTCGGCAGCCAGTCGATCAGCGTCTCCATCGCGTCGAGGCGTCCGGTTTCCGCCGCGCGATACTGCTTCGTCCACACGCCGATCTGGCGCTCGAAGTAGTTGCCGGGGCGGCCGTAGTCGGCAAGTCCCACCGCATCGACATCGACGTCGTGCAGCGCGGCCATCGTCTGCAGCAGCGCGTCGTAGCACGTCGCGCGATCGGCCTTCGGCAGTTCCGGCAGCGCGGGATCCCAGAAGATCCGGCCGTCCTCGAAGCTCATCACGTAGAACAGGCTGCCGATCACGTCGCGGTCTTCGCACAGGTGATACGGGCGCGCGACCGGCACCGCGGTGCCCGACAGCGCGCTCAGCACGCGGAATTCGCGGTCGACCGCGTGCGCGGATTTCAGCAGTTCGCCCGGCGGCTGGCGGCGCAGCACGTAGCGGCCGCTCTTCGCGTTCAGCAGGAAAGTCGGATTCGACTGGCCGCCGGCAAACTTCTCCGTGTCGACCGGGCCTTCGAAGCCCGGCACGTGCGTTTCCAGATAGTGCGTGAGGCGGGCTACGTCGAGTTGCTGGGAAGGGTTCGTCATCGTCGCGATCGTTCGTGGGTCAGCCGTAGGTTCTCAGCGCGTGCCGTTCGGGATCCTCCAGATGCGGGATGCCGTTGAACGACGCGAGGTGGAACGCATCGGCGTTGAAGAAAAACTGCGAAAGACTGCTGTTGCGGATCTGCAGGTTCAGCGCGATCGCGCTCGACGGCGGCGCCGCGAGCACCTGCTGAACGGTGACCGCGATCGGGCCGCCGGAACTCACCGCGAGCACGCGCTGGCCGCCGCCGTGGCGGATCGCGGCGCGGGCGTCGCCCACGCGCTGCTGGAAATGCGACCAGGTTTCGGGGGCGGCGTCGCCGAGCTTGTCCTCGGTCCACAGCTGCAGCACCTGCCGGAGCGCACGGAAGTGCTCCTTCATCGACCCGGCGGCAAGCCGTGCGATCTCCGGATAGTCGTGGGCGGCCGCTGCGAACAACCCGTGGAAGTCGTATTCGTTCAGGCCGGGGTGACGGTCGACCGGCACGCCTTCGCGGCCCATTCCGCGCAGAATCGCGTCGACCGTCTGCGCATGGCGGTTCATCGTGCCGCAGATCACGCGGTCGAATTCAAGGCCCTGCCACGCGAAGTATTCGCCGAGCCAGACACCCTGCTGCTCGCCGCCCGGGGAAAGCCGGTCGTAGTCGTCGGTGCCGAATGATGCCTGCCCGTGCCGTACCAGAAAGAGTTCAGCCATCGCATGCCCGCCTGAGTGAAGGATTCAGCATAGCCAGCAGGGAAGCATTTTTGAAATTTATTTTCTGAATCAGCAGGTATTCACTACATGAATTCATGCCCGCTCCGCGCCATTCCCAGCCGGGCCCAATGCCCGCGGGCACGCGGATTGCGGCATCACGCACCGTCACGTCAACCCATTCCGGGAGGGTGCAATGCTCGGTACGATCCTCATCGTCATCCTGATTTTGCTGCTGATCGGCGCATTTCCTTCATGGCCGCACAGCCGAAGCTGGGGCTACTGGCCATCGGGCTCGGTCGGGCTGATCGTCGTCATCGTCGTCGTGCTGGTGCTGCTGGGGCACCTCTGACGCACGACGACGCGATCGTGCCCCCGGGCCCCGGGTCGTCATGGTGCCGCCATCGTTGCCAGGGGGCGGCACACGCAACCCGTTACTGGCCGCCCTCCAGCCGCAGCTGGAATTTGCTCTTCACCGACGTCACGCCCGGCACCTGACGGGCCGCGTCCACCGCGACCCGGTCCTGCGATTCGTCGGTGATCGGCCCGGCCAGCGTCACGTCGCCCGTCTTCGCCTTCGCGAACACGGTGAGCTGCGCATTGCCGATGCCGGGCGCCTTCACGATCGCCTGGCGCACCTTCTTCGCGAACGCGCGGTCGGCCGCGCGGTCGGCTTTCTTCGCCGCACGCGGCGACGCGGCCGACGACGCGGCGGCCTGCTCGGCGGGCGCGGCGACCGTGGCGGGCGAGATACGCCGGCGCTGCGACGAGCACGCTGAACGACGTGCTCGACCACATCTCGGCGCCGATTCGCCGTATATCGCCGTGTTCATTCCCGGCGGCCACGGTGTCCTCGCCGGCATTCCGCACTGAAAGGAAGTCGGGCACTGACGGTGCGTGCCGCACACCGGGCGGCGTTCTGCCGGGACGCGACCGCAGGGCGCCCGGTGCCGCTTACTCGCGCGCCCACCCGTTCTGATAAAGCTGCCCGGCCAGCACGCCTAGGCGCGACGTGAGAATGGTGTTCTCGCCATCCTCGATCAACGCCGAGCGCACGTCGCGGAACAGCTTCTCGATCGGGAATTCGCGCGTGGTGCCATTGCCGCCGAACAGCTGGAACGCCTCGTGCGTGATCTTCATCGCCTCCTCGGTCACGCTCACCTTCGCCTGCGCGGTCGCATACGGATGGCTCTGCGGCGACATCCGCGAGAACGCGAGGCTGCGGCGCGCGATCGCACGCGCCATCTCGAGCCGGCGCAGCATCTCGCCGATGCGCAGGTGCGTCATCTGGTGATCCATCAGCAGCGCGCCGCCCTGTTTGCGCTCGTGGCAGTAGGCGAGCGCCAGTTCGAACGCGGCGCGTGCGGCACCGACGAACACCTGGCACATGTGCGTGCCCGCATACGACCATGTCGATGCGAGGTTGCCGAGATAGTCGTCCTTCAGCGCGACCGCGAAGCGCTTCGGCACCTTCACGTTGTCGAAATAGATCTCGCCCTGCGGCAGCGAACGCTGGCCGATCTTGTCGAGCGGCTTGCCGCGCGACACGCCCGGCAGGTCGAGCGGCAGGATCATCGCGATGCCGTTCGTGAACGCGCTGCGCTCGCCTTCGCCGTAGAACCCGTCACCATAGTCGGCCGCCATGTATGCAAGCGCGACCTGCGCAACCGAGCCGTTCGAGATCCACGCCGAGCTTTGCCCGTTGATCACGATCTCGTCGGCGCCCACCTTCGCGGTCAGGTTGCCGACCGGCTGCCTGCCGTGTGCGCCGAGTTCCTGCCGATACAGGATCGCCGCGTCCGACCCGCGATCGGGCTGCGTGTTCATCCAGCAGCCGACCTTGCCCGCGCACATCTCGACCAGTTCGGGATTGCCGACCGTATGCGCCATCATCAACGGCATCGTCGCCGCGCCGATCGATACGGCAAGGCCCGAATCGCCCCAGCCGAGTTCCTCGCCGATCAGCGACTCGATGCGCACCGCGGTGTCCGGCGGAAACTGCGCGATCAGCTGCGGATCGAGCCCGAGCTTCGCGCTCTCGACGATCGCGGCCCAGTATGGCGAGCCGGGCGCGATCACGTCCTCCGCCGTCATCCGGTCGAGCTCGCGGCCGATCGGTCGCAGCACGTCTCGCGCAAAGCGGTGAACCGTGTGCTGGATTGCGCTTTCCTCTTCGCTCAGCGGCGTCTCGAAGCCGGTCATGCCGACCACGGGCAGCGCCGCAGACTTGTTCAGACGAATCATCTCCGTTCTCCTCCTGGACTCGAATCATGTCGACCCGGCAGCGGACCTGCCCGGCCATCCCACATCTAGTAATACATACCAAACATAGGTCATCATGACAAACACAGGAAGCAAAAAAAAGACAGGGTATTCCCCTGTCTCTTCCCGCGTCGCGGCTGTGCGGATCGCGCGACTACTTGCCGGCCGGAACCGTCAGCGTGCCGAATGCGATCGCGCGCGACGTCGCCGCGAAATACGCGTCGAGCGCCTGCGTGTGCCGCCCGATGGTGCCGTACTGCATCGCGAGGCCGTCGGCCAGCGCGATGAGCATGGTGGCCGCATGCCGGCTGTCGGCCGCGCTGAATGCGGGCGTGAGCGCACGCACCAGCTGCGTGAGGTCGCGCGTAAGCGCCGAATACCATTCGTCGCACAGCTTCAGGCATTCGGTATCGGTCGCCGCGAACGACAGGAAGTGCCGGAACAATGCGTTGTACTTCGTATCCTTCGCATCGGCGATCGAGCGCACGATGATCTCTTCGAACACGTCGCGCGGCGACGCGTCGCTGCTGATCGCGCGCTTCATGTCGTCGAGATACGCTTCGATGACCGGCTCGATGACGGCACGCAGCACGGCGATCCGCGTCGGGAAGTAGTACTGCAGATTGCTGACGCTGATGCCCGCGGCGGCCGCGACCGCGCGCTGCGAGAATTCGAGCGGGCCGCCGTCCAGCAGCAACTTGCGCGCAACGCGAATGATCGTGTTGCGCGTGCGCAGGCCCTGCGCGCGCAAACCGTCCGGGTTGCCCGCAGCGGCCGGGGTGGCAGTCGAAGTGCGCCGCTTCTTGCTGCTGCGCGGTTCGTTGGACACTGTCATCGTGTTCGTCGTGAAGGTGGCGTTTCGGCTTCGTCGAATGAGCGCTCCGTCCCTTACGGAGCGCAAACGACTATACCCGATGCGAGCTTCATTTTCCATCGAGCCGCCCCTCTGCCGGACGGCCCACCGGATGCACGTGTTCCGCGTCGCGACGATCGCCGGTGCCGCTACATCGGCCGCACCTTGCGGTTCACGCGTTCGTCGAGCAGGTTCGCGACGCCGAGCATCGCATTGACCGCACACCATCGCAGTGGCTCCGGCGGCACCGACGGTGTCTTGTGCGCCAGCGCGTCGAGCAGCGGCGACTGCCCGCCCGCGATCCGCTCGGCCAGCAGGCGCCCGACCAGCGACTGCGTGCCCACGCCGTGCCCCGAGCAGCCGGCCGTGTAATACACGTTCTTGTGCGCACCGGCCGCGCCGACCACCGGCAACGCATCGCCCGCGAACGAGATGTAGCCGCTCCAGCACGCGCGCACCGGCACGTTGCCGAGCTGCGGGAAGCGCGCGTGCAGCGTCTTCAGGAGCGCGCGATACGCGTCGTCGTCCGGCACGTTAGGCGTCTGCGAGCCATACACGTAGCGCAGCCGCTTGGTCGTCAGCAGCAGCGTGTTGCGCGCGGTCAGGCGGTGGCTCTCCATCGTCAGGTGCGGCGTGACGATGCCCTCCCGGTTCGGCCAGCCCAGTGCCGCGAGCTGCGCATCGGACAGCGGCTCGGTTTCGAGCGCCGACACGCGCAGCGGCATCACCTTGTCGCCGAGCAGCCCGAGCTGCGGCGTGTACGCGTTGGTCGCGAGCACCAGCACCGGCGCACTCGCGCTGCCGCGTGCGGTGCGCACGCGCACCGTGTCGCCTTCCTCGAATTCGAGCAGCGCGGTGTTTTCGTGGAGTTTCACGCCGGTCGCGAGCGCCGCGCGCCGCAACCCGGCCACGTACTTGCCGGGATCGAGCGTGCCGCCGCCCGGCACGTACGCGCCGAACAGGAACGCCGGCGGAATGCCGCGCTCGCGCATCGCCGCGCCATCGAGAAACCGGGCGGGCGACCCGAGTTCGATACCGAGAGCCATGCCCTCGCGCAGCCGCTTCTCCTGCGACGGATGCACGCCCGCGCGGATGATGCCCGACGCACGGTAGTCGCAATCGATCGCGTATTCGGCGAGCTTGCGTTCGACATACGCGACGCCTTCGTCGTAGAAGCCGACGATCTGCCGCGCCTGTTCGCGGCCGACCCGCTTGAGAAACAGGTCGTACTCGAGCCCCTGGCCGCCGGCGAGATAGCCGGCGTTGCGCCCGCTCGCGCCGAACCCCGCGAACTCGCGCTCGAGCACGACGACGCTCGCGCCGCGCGCGGCCAGTTCCAGTGCGGTGGACAAGCCGGCAAAACCCGCGCCGACGACGATCACGTCCGCGCGGACGTCGCCTTCGAGCGGCGGCTGTGCACGCGCGGGCGCGTCGATCCATCCGCCGACCGGACGATACTTCTGCAACGCCTCATCGGCACGGATTTCCTCGCCCCAGCGGGCCAGCGGCCCGGCTGCGCCGGCGCCCGCTGCCTGCATCGACGCCGCCGCGCCGACCCCGCCCGACGCCTGTCGCGTCGTCTGCCCTGCCTGCGCGACCTGCCCGAGCGCCATCGCTCCACGTGCGTTGCCCATGTCCGCCTCCGTCAGTCCCTGCTCAGAATGTGAATCGCCAGCGCAGCCTCTTCAACGCCCTGCAAGCCGCCGCCGTTCTCCTGGATCGCATGTCGCGCGCCGTCCACCTGTCGCGCACCCGCTTCGCCGCGCAACTGCGTGACCAGTTCGTACAGCTGCCCGATGCCGGTCGCGCCGAGCGGATGACCCTTCGATTCGAGGCCGCCCGAGGTGTTGACCGGGATACGCCCGCCGAGTGTGAACTCGCCGCGCTCGGCCGCCGGGCCGCCTTCGCCGAGCGGCACGAAGCCGAGGTTCTCGGCCTGGATGATTTCGCCCATCGCCGACGCGTCGTGCACTTCGGCCACATCCATGTCTTCCGGCCCCACGCCGGCCTGCTCGTACGCCTGCTGTGCGGCGAGCCGGCCGATGTGCTTGTGCGGCTCGTCGATGCGCCGCCGCGTGAAGCTGCGGATCACGCTCGCGGCGATCCGGATGCAGCGGTTGCGATCGGCGCCGATGCGTTCCAGCCCTTCCTCGGTGCAGAGGATCGCGGCCGCCGCGCCGTCCGACAGCGGCGCGCACATCGGCAGCGTGATCGGGTATGTGATCGGCGCGGCCGCCAGCACCTCGTCGATCGTGAACGGCTGGCGGAACTGCGAATACGGGTTGTGCACCGAATGCCCGTGATTCTTCGCCGACACGGCGGCAATCTGCCGCTGCGTCGTGCCGTACGTGTGCATGTGATGCCGGCACATCGCCGCGTAGATCTTCATGAAGCGGCTGTACGGGCGATCGGATTCCGATCCGGGCGGTGGCTCGATGCCTTCGCCGAGCCGCGCGAGCGTCGCGAAATTCTCGTCGACACGCGACACGTCCCAGCCGGCCTCGAACAGCGCGAACGACTTCGCCTTGTCCGCGACGTTCATCTTTTCCACGCCGAGTGCGAGCGCGACGTCGCATGCGCCCGACTGCAGCTCCCGCACCGCGAGGTGCACGGCCGTGCTGCCGGATGCGCACGCATTCTCGACGTTGAACACCGGAATGCCTTCGAGGCCGATCTTGCTGAATATGACCTGACCGGGAATCGACAGCTGCCCCTGCAACGCGCCGTTGGTGATGCCCGCGTAGAACGCGGCGCGGATCGCATCGGCATGGCAGCCGGCGTCCCGCAACGCGCGCTGCAGCGCTTCCCGCGCCAGATCGTCGAGACTGCGGTCGAGGTGCCGGCCGAACACGGTCATCGCGATGCCGGCGATGTAGATGTTGCTCATCGTATGGAATCCATATGAATCGGGTTCAGATCCTGCGTTGCTGGCCCTGCCAGTACTGTTCGCGCAAGTCCTTCTTCAGCACCTTGCCGGCCGTGCTGCGCGGCAGCGCGGCGACGAAGTCCACGCTCTTCGGCGCCTTCACCGAGCCGAGCGTCTCCTTGCACAGCGCGACCAGTTCCTCCGCGCTCACCTGCTGGCCGGCATTGAGCTCGACGACGGCCTTCACCGCTTCACCCCATGTGTCGTCGGGCACGCCGATCACCGCGCAGTCCTGCACCGCCGGGTGCGCCCAGATCACCTGCTCGATCTCGCTCGGATAGACGTTGAAGCCGCCACTGATGATCATGTCTTTCTTGCGGTCGGTGATGTGCAGATAGCCGTCGGGATCGAGATGGCCGATGTCGCCGGTGTGCAGCCAGCCGTCGACGATCGTCTCGGCCGTCTTGTCCGGCGCGCGGTAGTAGCCCTTCATCACGAGATCGCCGCGCACGCAGATCTCGCCGGTCTCGCCCTGCTTCAGCACGTCGCCGCGCTCGCCGACGATCTCGACGCGCACCAGCGGGTTCGGGCGGCCGACCGACGCCAGCCGCGTGTCGGAAGCAAGCTTGCCGTCGATGAAATGCTCGGCCGGCGTCAGGTACGAGATCGACGCGGGCGCCTCGGTCTGACCGTAGCCGCCCGTCATCACCGGGCCGAACACGTCGATCGCGCGCTTGAGCTTCTCGACCGACATCGGCGCGGCACCGTACAGGAAGTAACGCAACGACGAGAAATCGACCTTGTCGATGCCGGGAATGTCGAGCAGCCGGTAGATCACGGTCGGCGGCAGGAAGAACTCGGTCACGCGGTGCTTCACGATCGCGCCGAGCAGCAGCGCGGGGTCGGGCTTCGGCAGCACGACCACCGTACCGCCGCGCGCGGTACACGGCAGCGACATCATGCCGGCCGTGTGCGTCATCGGCGCCGCGGCGAGATTCACCGGACGCGCGTCGCCGTACGTCATCGCGATCATGAATTGCGCGAAGTACGTCTGCAGCGAGCGGTGCGTGTTCATCACGCCTTTCGGCGCGCCCGTCGTGCCGCCGGTGGCCGACAGCGCGACGACGTCGTCCATCCCGTAATCGACGGACGGCAGCGTCGCCGGCTGGCGCTCGCTCCACGTGGCCAGCGACGGCGCCCACGGCAGGTCGGCGTCGAGGCAGACCCACAGCCGGATCTTCGGCAGGCTCGGGCGCAACGCGTCGATCGTGGCCGCGAACGCGTGGTGGAAGAACAGCACTTCGCAGTCGAACGCATCGAGCACGTACTGGTTCTCGGCCACCGCGTTGCGCCCGTTCACCGGGATGTACGCGAGCCCGGCGCGCCACATGCCGAGCGCGCAGCTCCAGCCGATCACGTCGTTGTCCGCCCACACCGCCGCCTTCGCCTCCTTCGCGAAGCCGGCGGCGAGCAGCCCGTTGGCGATGCGGCACGACAGCTCGCCGATCTCCTGGAACGTGTAGCTGCGGTCGTCCTGGATGTACGCAACGCCGTCGGGATTGAGGCGCCACCCGCGGTCGTAGAAATCGATAATGGCCATGTCACAAGTTCCGTTGGGTCTGTACCGGTGCGGCGGCGGCCGTCACAGTTGCGTGACCGTCGCGCGCGCGAGCCCGCGCTGTTCGAGGAAGCCGAGCAGGTAGCGATGGCCGAATGCCTTCGAGCCCGACGCAAAGCCCGCGCGCGCGACGTCGCCGTCGAGCAGCTTGAGCACGCCGGCCGCGTGGATCGCGCCCGTCGAGATGTACGGCGTGATGCCGTGCACGGTCGCGCGCACCGACGCGAGCTGGCCGCGGCCGATCGCGAAATCGACGCTGCGCTGGATCGTCGTGCGCTCGCGCGGCGGCATCGCCGGCGTGGTCGACGCGACGACCTGCTTCAGCACCGCGTCCTGCTGTTCGCGCGGCAGGTGCTTGTATTCGGCTTCCCACTTCTGCCCGAACTGGTGCACCAGCTTCATCACGTTGTTGTCGTAGAAGCCCACGCACGAGATGCAGCTGCGCACGCGCGGATCGCGCTCGAAGTAGACGGGCAGCGACGTGCCGCCCCACGGCAGGCAGAACACGGGCTGCATCAGCTCGGGCGTCGCGACGGTGAACGATGCGTCCGCCGCATGCGGAACGAGTGTCTTCTCCCACAGGTAGCTGGATTCGTGGCGCACGCCGTCGAAGATCGTCGCGGTCGAGCCGATGCTCACGCCCGCCGCGCCGCGCGGGCCGCGCGTCAGCGTCGCCGTCTCCAGCGCATCGATGCCCGGCGTTTCGAGTGCAAGCTCGGCGGCGATCTCCGCGAACGTGTACATGTATGCGTTCGACGACGACACCAGCAGGCCGGCCTGGCGATACAGCTCGCCGAACCGGTCGCGCACGTCGCGGATATACGACTGTTCGCCCGTCGTATCGAGGTGGTGGCAGCCGGCCTTCAGTGCAGCCTCGACGCCGACAAGCCCGAAGCTCGAGAACGGCCCGACGGTATTGCACACCACCTTCGCCCCGCTGAACGCCTTCACGAGCGCATCGACGTCGTGCTCCGCCTCGATGATTTCGTATTCCGCGGATTCGAGGCGCACGACGCGCTGCGCCATCATTTCCTTCGTGCGGCCCGCATTGCGCGCGACCGCCGTGAACGGGATGTTCTGGTCGATCAGCCAGTCCATGATCAACATGCCGGTGTAACCGCTTGCGCCATAAACGACGACGGGGTGCTTAGCCATGGTTGTCTCCTGATACGTGAGTTGTTGAAAACCGGTTCGGTCAAAAGTCGGGTACTGCCACTTCACATCCGGGGTGTTCGTTTGTAGAACACATTACCAATCTTAGGTCACTATGACAAAGTAAACGGTAAAGAAAAAGGCAGGGTATTCCCGGCCCTGACGTCTATCGCGCATCATCGGGTCGCACCACCTGCGCCGTCCGGCGACAGGCCGGCCAGGTAGTGCGCGACCGCACGCGTGTCGTCGCCCGACAACGTCGCGGCCAGGCCGTTCATCGCGCCGCTCGGATCGTGTCGCTCGCCCGAGCGGAACGCGGCCAGCTGCGTCTCCAGGTAAAGCTGCCCCTGGCCCGCGAGGCGCGGCGCCGGATCCTTGCCCGTCAACGCCGCACCGTGGCACGCGCGGCAGCTTCGCGCGTCGACCAGCGCCATCCCGCGCCTGTCGAGCGCGGCGTCGCCCGCCACGGCCTCGTTGCGCGCCGGCGCCTGCCGCGCGAAATAGGTGGCCAGCGCGTCGATCTTCGCGTCGTCGAGTTCGCGCGCGAGCGGCCCCATGGTTGCGTCGCGGCGCCGGTCGGTCGCGAACGCGCGCAGTTGTGCGGCGATGTACGTGGCCGGCTGGCCGGACAGCGACGGATACCACGCGTGCTGCGACTGGCCATGCACGCCGTGGCAGAAGAAGCACGTCTCCTGCGGCTGCGGCCATGCGCCGCCGTTGGCCCGGTCGGCTTCGCCGATCGCGGCCATCGCCTTCTGGTAACGCAGGCCGTCGACGAGATCGGGCCCGTACGACACGCCTGCCGCCGCCATGCCCGCCAGCGCCAGCACGGCGCCGATCATCAGGGTTCGTTTCATCACGCCTCCCCGCCGCGGCCGGCCAGCTTGCCGAGCGCCTGCAATGCTGCGCGGTGCCCGGCGCGCACCGCGCCGTCCATCGAGCCTGGCCACAGGTCGGCCGTTTCGGTACCCGACCAGATCAGCCGGCCGGCCTCCGGGCGCAGGTATTTGCCCCATTTCGTCCAGAAGCCGGGCGGCAACGGGTGAATGCACTGCAGCGTCCACGGATCGGCACGGCCCCAGTCGTAATCGTGGAATTGCGTCGGGTGGAGCGCCTTGTCGCCGAACGCACGCGCGAAGATGGCCGACAGCGTCTGTTCGGCGGCCTTCGGCTCGGCCGGCAGCGCGCCCGGCGCGACGAACGCGGCGAGCACGCCGACCGAGCCGTCCGGCGGCGAGTTGTCGTACGCCATGAAGACCGGGCCGCCGACCTCGAAGATCTGCCCGTTGCAGCCGTCATCGCGCCAGAACGGCCGGTCGTACACGTGTACCGTCTTGCGCATCGGTGCGTTCGCCGGCCAGTTGCGCTGCAGTTGCGCACGGCCGTCCGGCAGCGGTGGATCGAACGCGATCTGCTGGCACAGCGCCGGATTGAGCGCAACGATCACGCGCCGCGCGCGAAGCACGCCGCGGTCGGTCTGCACGTCGACCACGTCGCGATCCCAGCCCGAGATCTTGCGCACCGGGCAGGACAGCTGCAGCTTCGCGCCGAGTTCGCTTGCCATCCTGATGCTCAACACCTGCGAGCCGCCGACGAAGCGCGTCTCCTGTGCGCCGCCCTTGATCGACTCGAGCTTCGCGTAGTCGCAGTCGGCGCTGTTGATCATCGACAGGTAGTGCAGCAGCCCGAGCTGTGCCGGTGCGCCGCCGAGCGACAGCTTCGCGGCGAGGCCGAGGAAATAGCCGTCCTCGTAGGTCACGCCCTGCTTGAGCAGCCAGTCGCCGTAGGTCAGCTTGTCGAGCTCCGCCGCGTGCTGCGCGGTCCACGGTTCGCGGGACGGCACGTCACGTGCGAGCGCGCCGAGCTTCGCGCCGATTGCGTCGTCGCCACCCGTGCCGCCGTGGAAATCCTGGGCGACACGTGCATCGCCGGCCAGCACGACCGTCTTGCCTGCGTAAAAAGTCGGGAACGTATCGACTCCGAGCTCGCGGGCGAGATCGGCGATCGCCGTCTGGCCCGGGCCGATCCACTGGCCGCCGGCTTCTGACACCACGCCATGCCCGAGGTCGTGATTGAGCGTCCGTCCGCCGACACGATCGCGCGCCTCCAGCACGACGAACGATTCGCACCCGGCGCGCTTCAGGTCACGCGCGGCGGTGAGCCCCGCCAGCCCGGCGCCGATGATGACGACATCGAACACGCCGTGACCGGTGGCGGCCGGCGCCGCGCCTTCGGCGAACGACACCTCGCCGGCCGCGAGCGATGCGGCACCTGCCGCCGCGACGCGCAACATCCGCCGCCGGGCCGGCATGTCCGGCTTGTACTTGCTCTTCATTTTGCGTACTCCAACATTCCTTGCCTTATTGCGGATTCAACTCACGGCGCAGCCAGCACGCCGTCCTGCGAAAACAACACGGGCTTGCCGCGCGCATCGATCAGCGCAGCGGTGAGCGTCGCGCGATCCGCGCGCTGCGCGACGCCGAGCGGGCCGCCCGCCACGCGCTGCGCGAACGTCAGCCCATCGAGGCCGACGCCGACCAGCCCGCCGCCGGTGGCGACGAGATCGGTGATCGAGCTGCGCGTGCCGGTGTTCAGCGCGGCCCACGTCGTGCCGCCGTCGCGGCTTTCGAACAGGCTGCCGAGCAGCCCGCCGACCACGATCCGGCCATCGGGCATTGCGACGCCCGACCACAACGTGCCCTTGCCGCCCGTCGGCAGATAGGTCCAGTTCGCGCCCCCGTCGGCCGACTTGAGCACCATCCCCTGTTCGGACACGATGTAGAGCGCGTGCGTAGGGTCTGCGAACACGTGATAGAGATTGCGGTCGGCCTTGCCGCCGCCCGGCGGCTTCGGCAGCGTCGTACGCGCCCACGTCTTGCCGCCGTCGTGCGTCTGCAGCATCAGCGACCACAGGCCGACCGCAATGCCGTCCTGCGCATTCGTGAACAGCACCGAGAACAGCGGCTGGTCGACCGACGTATCGAGCCGCTGCGTGACCCATGTATCGCCGCCGTCGTCGGTCGCGAGAATTGCGCCCCACTGGCCGACGGCCCAGCCGTGCTTCGCGTCCGCGAACGACACGGCCGACAGCGTCGCCGACACCGGCACGCGCCGCGCCTGCCGCCAGGTCTTGCCTTCGTCGTCGGACAGCAGCACGATGCCGTGCTCGCCGACCGCGACGATCCGCGAGCCGGCTCGGGTGGCGTCCATCAGCATCATGTGCGTCGGCGCGGTCCATGCGTGTGCGGGCTTCGCGGCCCAGGCCGCAACCGTTCCGTCCGGCGGTTGCGCGAAGGCCGCCGCGGCAGCGCAGAGCGCGGTACAGGCAACGAGCGTCTTGATCATCGATTGACCTCTGTAGTGGTATGCGCGGGCATCAGTGGCTGAACAGCGCCGACCAGCCGGAATTCGCCACGCCGAGCGCAACGACCGGCGGCTTGTTCGCCGTCTGGGCGACCGCGGCCTGCCGTGCGGCGTTGTCGTCGTTCGACGACGGAGCGACACCCGGTGCATCGAACGTCGCGTGGCGCACAGCGACGCGCGTCGCGTCGGTCGCGAACGCATGCGCCGGCGCGGGCCGGACAGCAACCGCTTCATGGAAGCGTTCGAAGGCGGCCGCCGAAAGGCAAAGCGCGCCGCAAACAACTAGGGTCTTGACCATGACTGAATCTCCGTCAGGATGTTCGTCAGCTTCAGTGGCTGAACAGGCCCGGCGCGCGGGCCGGCTTGCGGCGCGGGAACCCGCGTTCCAGCAGCGACGCGAGCGCAGGCAACGCCGTCATCGCCATCACGAGGTTCACCACGAACATGAACGCGAGCAGCTTGCCCATGTCGGCCTGGAACTTGAGCGCCGAGAAGCTCCATGTCGCGACACCGATCGCCAGCGTGATCGCGGTGAAAATCGTCGCCACGCCCACTTCGAGCATCGCGTGCTGCACGGCCTTCACGATGTCCTGCCCGCCCGCCAGATGCACCTGCAGCCGGTTGTAGATGTAGAACGCGTAGTCGACGCCGATACCCACGGCCAGCACCATCACCGGCAACGTCGCAACCGTCAGCCCGATCTGCAGCGCCTTCATGAACCAGTAGCCGATGAAGGTCGCGACCGACAGCGGCACGCAGCACGCGAGCATCGCGCGCCAGTCGCGGTATGCGAGGAACACGAGGATCAGGATCGCCGCGTACACGTAGAGCATCATCGGCAGTTCGCTCTTCTCGACTTCGTCGTTGGTCGCAGCGAGCACGCCTGCGTTGCCCGCGGCCAGCCGCACCGTCATGCCCGGGAACGGATGCGACGCGCGGTATTGCTTCACGTCGTCGAGAATCCGGTTGATCGTCGTCGCCTTGTGATCGGTCAGGAACAGGTGAACGGCCGTCATGCTGCAATCGGCCTTCATGAACCCCTTCGCGCGCCCGACGTCGACCGACACCGCGCCGTAGTTCTCGGCATCGATCGGCACGACCTTCATCTTCGGGAAATCCTCGTTGTAGCCCTGGTTGTACGCGCGCAGCATCGACGAGTACGACTGCACCGATACGACGCCCGGTTCGGTGCGCATTGCGGCCGAGAAGTCGTCTTCGTACAGGCCGGCCGCTGCGTTGTCGCAAGCCTTGCCGTTCGACTCGATTGCAACCGTCAGCCAGTCGAGCCCCATGTCGTAGTTGCCGGCGATCGACGTCGCGTCACGGTTGAAACGCGCATCCGCACGCAATTCCGGCGCGCCCGGCTGCAGCGTGCCGATCACGCGGTCGCGGCTTTGCCAAGCGGCGAGCGCGAAGATCGCCACCGTCAGCGCGACCGTGACGCCCGCGTACTTCGGCTCGGCCACGCGGGCCAGCACGCGCAGCGGCTTCGCACGCTGCTGCGCGCGCTTCAGCGAGTTGTCCGCGTAGGCTTTCGTGAAGTTGAAGCAGGACGCCGCGACCGGCAGCAGGATCAGGTTCGTGACGATCTTGTACGCGACGCCGAGCGATGCGGTGATCGCCAGCTCGCGCACCATCGGGATCGGGATCAGCAGCAGCGTGATGAACGATACGAACGCGGTAATGAGCGCGAGCACACCCGGAATCAGCAGGCCGCTGAAGCTGTGGCGCGCCGCATCGAACGAACTCTGCCCGTGCGCGATCTCGCGCACGATGAAGTTCACCTGCTGCACGCCGTGCGACACGCCGATCGCGAACACGAGGAACGGCACCAGCACCGCCAGCGGATCGAGCCCGAAGCCGAGCAGCTTCAGCGTGCCGAACTGCCACACGAGCGACGTCAGCGAGCACGCGATCAGCAGCACCGTGAAGCGCACCGAATGGCAGTACCAGTACACCGCGAGCGTGGTCAGCAGCAGCGCGACCGCACAGAAGCCGAGCACGGCCGTCGCGCCGTCGGCGATATCGCCGATCTGCTTCGCGAAGCCGATGATCTGGATGTCGTA
>NZ_CABVPX010000008.1 GCF_902499125.1 Burkholderia arboris | reverse complement strand
GGCCGCGCCGGACGGCTGCGGCGCGGCCGCCGATTTCATCGAACGATTCGTGCCGACGCGCGCTCGCGTGGCCGCGCGGGCCGATCTCGCGGTGGCCGGCGCATGAGCACCGCATCGCCGCTTCACGACGGGCCCGTCGCGCCGTCCGCGTTCGACGCGCCGGCGCCTGCGCCGGCCGCGCAGCCGGTGCGCGGGATCCGGCTCGCGCTGCTGACGTTCGCGCTGTCGCTCGCGACCTTCATCGAGGTGCTCGACTCGACCGTGACGAACGTCGCGGTGCCGGCCATCTCCGGCAGCCTCGGCGTATCGAACAGCCAGGGCACGTGGGTAATCAGCTCGTATTCGGTCGCGGCCGCGATCGCGGTGCCGCTGACGGGCTGGCTCGCGCGCCGTGTGGGCGAGCTGCGGCTGTTCGTCGGCGCGGTGCTGCTGTTCACGCTCACGTCGCTGCTGTGCGGGTTCGCGCGCGACCTGCACGTGCTGGTAATTTGCCGCGCGCTGCAGGGGCTGTGCTCGGGGCCGATGGTGCCGCTGTCGCAGACGATCCTGCTGCGCACGTTCCCGCCCGACAAGCGCACGATCGCGCTCGCGCTGTGGGCGATGACGGTGCTGCTCGCGCCGATCTTCGGGCCGGTGGTCGGCGGCTGGATCGTCGACAACTTCTCGTGGCCGTGGATCTTCCTGATCAACTTGCCGATCGGGCTGTTCTCGTTCGCGGTGTGCACCGCGATGCTGCGCCCCGACGCGCAGCGCGGCGCGGCCGGCCCGATCGACGTGCCGGGCATCGTGCTGCTCGTGATCGGCGTCGGCTCGCTGCAGGCGATGCTCGACCTCGGCCACGACCGCGGCTGGTTCGGTTCGCCGCTGATCGTCACGCTCGCGGCGGTCGCGACGCTCGCGATCGTGTCGCTGCTGATCTGGGAGGCGGGCGAAGCGCATCCCGTCGTCGATCTCAGCCTGTTCCGCGACCGCACCTTCTCGTTCTGCGTGCTGATCATTTCGCTCGGGATGATGAGCTTCTCGGTGGTCGGCGTCGTGTTCCCGCTGTGGATGCAGGCCGTGATGGGCTACAACGCGTTTCATGCGGGGCTCGCGACCGCGTCGCTCGGCGTGCTCGCGCTCGTGTTCTCGATCCTCGTCGGGATCCACGCGCACCGCTTCGACGCGCGCGTGCTCGCGACCTTCGGCTTCCTCGTGTTCGCGGCCGTGCTCGCGTGGGATGCGCATTTCACGCTGAAGATGACGTTCGCGCAGATTGCCGCGCCGGGGCTGATCCAGGGGATCGGGCTGCCGTGCTTCTTCATTCCGCTGACCGCCGCGACGCTGTCGCGCATTCCGGACGACCGGCTCGCCGCCGCGTCGAGCCTGTCGAACTTCCTGCGCACGCTGTCCGCTGCGTTCGGCACCGCGATGAGCGTGACGCTGTGGGAAAACCGCGCAACCTATCACTACGACGTCGTGTCGCAATCGGTCACGCACGCATCGGCGAACACGCAGCGATTCGTCCACGCGCTGAACGCGATGGGCGTGGACGGTGTGCGCGAGCTATCCACGCTGCACCAGGTCGTGATGCAGCAGGCGTACATGATGGCGACCAACGACATGTTCTGGATGGCGAGCATGACGTGTCTCGCGCTCGCGGCGATGATGTGGCTGACGCGGCCGAAGCGTGGCGCGGCCGCGTCGTTCGGGCATTGAGGAGAAGACCATGACGACACTCGGCGCACTCGTGATCCTGTATCACCCGAGCGATGCGCAGCTCGATGCGCTCAAGGCATGGCGGCACGCGTGCGACGCGCTGCTCGTCGTCGACAACACGCCGCAGCCCGATGCACGGGCGCGCGCGCTGTGCGACGGGGAAGGCATCGCGCTGCTGCATCACGGCAATCGCGGCGGCATCGCGGGCGCGTACAACGCGGGGCTCGCGGCGCTGTTCCGCGACCGCATCGACGCGGTCGCGCTGTTCGACCAGGATTCGTCGGTGCCGGCCGCGTATTTCCCGGTGATGCGCGACGTGTGCGCGGGGCTCGCGGGGCGCGCGTTCCTGGCCGGCCCGCGTATCTTCGACGAGAACGCGCGCAGCTTCCTGCCCGAACTCGCGACGAACGGCATCGGCTTGCGCCGCCTGCGCATCGAGCCGGGCGCGCCGCTGCAGCGCTGCGCATTCCTGATCTCGTCGGGCTGCGTGGTGTCGCGCGACGCGTTCGATCTGCTCGGCCGTTTCGACGAGACGCTGTTCATCGATCACGTCGACACCGAATACAGCTTCCGCGCGCTGTCGCGCAACGTGCCGCTCTATGTCGTGCCGTCGCTGGTGCTGCCGCACCGGATCGGCGCGAAGCAGCGGCATGCGATCGGCCCTTTCGAAATGACGTCGATGAATCATTCGTGGCAACGGCGCTACTACAGCGCGCGCAATGCGGTGCAGCTCGGGATGCAGTACGGGCTGCGCTTTCCGGTGGCGATCGTGCCGAACCTGCTGACGGTGTGGCAGGTCGTGCAGATCGCGCTCGTCGAGCGCGACAAGCGTGCGAAGCTGGCCGGCATCCTGTTCGGCGTCGCGGACGGCCTGTTCGGCCGGCTCGGCCCGCTCGAGCGCACGCGGCCGCGTCTGGCCGCGCGTGCACAGCGCGTTCAGCAGGGGTGACGATGCGGCGCATGGGGAAAGCGGCGGGCTCGGCGCGCGGCGTGAAGGGCGGCTCGATGATCGCAGCGGCGGTTGCGCTGCTCGCAATGAGCGGATGCGTGCCGTCGGGCTTCCTGCCTTCGCTGTCGCTGCGCGCGCCGGCCGACGATGCGCTCGCGCATGCGACCGGCCCCGGTGCGAACGGCGCGTGGCCGGCGCCGGATTGGGTGAAGCAGCTTCAGGATCCGCAGCTCGACGACCTGGTGGCCGACGCGTCGCAGAACAGTCCCGATCTACAAGTCGCGCAGGCGCGGTTGCGGATCGCGCAGGCGCAGCTTCAGCAGTTCGATTCGCTGACGGGACTCACGGGCACGGCCGGCGCGACGATCAGCCGCGCGCGGATGCCGAAGCCCGGCGACATCGCCGACGTGACGGCCGGCGGCTATCGCGTGCCGGTACAGATCTTCGGCGATCCGAACGTGTCACCGTCGTCGATCTTCGTCGGGCTGAACTACCAGCTCGACCTGTGGGGCAAGAACCGCGCGGCGACGAAGAGCCTGATGTCGCTGCGAGATGCGGCCGGCGTCGAAGCCGAACAGGTGCGGCTGACGCTCGCCGTTGCGATCGTCACCGTGTACTGCCAGCTCGATCAGGCGTACGCGGCGCGCGACCTGTTGCAGCAGAAGCTGAAGATCGGCCAGCGCGTGACGGCCGTGCTGCGCGAGCGCACCGCGCGCGGCCTCGACAACGCGTACGACGCGAGCGACGCATCGATCAAGCGCAGCCGCCTGCTCGAACAGATCGCGTTGAACGACGAGCAGATCAAGCTCGCGCAACTGCAGCTCGGCGTGCTGTCGGGGCGTGGCCCCGAGCGCGGGCTCGCGCTGCAGCGGCCGCGCGTCGGCGCGTTCGCGGGCGGTGCGGTGCCTGCGCGGCTGCCGGCCGATCTCCTCGGCCGCCGGCCCGATATCGTCGCCGCACGGCTGCGCGTCGAAGCCGCGTTCGCGAATGCCGATTCGACGCGCGCGCAGTTCTATCCGGACGTGAACCTCGTCGCGCTCGGCGGCGTATTTGCGCTGACGCCCGCGTCGTTGTTCTCGCGCGATTCGCTCGCCGGCTCGGTCGGCCCGGCGATCTCGCTGCCGATCTTCGATCGCGGCCGGTTGAAGGCGAAGCTCGGCGCGGATGTCGCGCAGGCCGACGTCGCGATCGGGCTGTACAACAAGACGGTCGACGACGCGCTCGGGCAGGTCGCGCAGCTCGTCACGTCGCTGCAGACGTCGCAGACGCTCGTCGCGCAGCAGCAGGACGCGGTCGCGGCCGCGCAGAAGATCGTGCAGATCGCGGCCGACCGCCACCGGCGCGGCGTGCTGATGCAGAAGGATGTCGATGTCGCGGATCTCACGCTGATCGACGAGCGCGCGCAGATGATCGCGTTGCTTGGCCGGCAGCGGTCGCTGCGCGTTGGGCTGATCGGTGCGCTCGGCGGCGGGTTCGATGCGGGCGCAACGGTGGCGCAGGCGCAGATACCGGCGGTGCATCGGGCGCATAGCGGGGCGGCGCGGCGTGGCACAGCGACCTCGGCGTCTGCTGCTGCCGCGAACCGCGCTGCGGCCGCCGGACCGGCGGACGACGGACGCGCGGGGAGCACGGCCACGTCACCGGCCGGAGCCGCGGCGAGCGCCGCCCCCGTCCTTGCGCGGCGTGACGATTCGGCGCGCCGGTCGACGGCCGGTGCGACGCCTCGCAGCACGCCGGTTCTCGCCCGTGCGGCAGCGACGATCGCGGTACCGGCCCCGTCGATTCCCCAGCCGATCCCCCTGTTCCAGCACGATCGACTGATTGTTACGCAAAGCGACTGATGCACCACGACAACCTCCATACCGCCGCGCCGCCGGCCGCACCGACCGGCTCGGCACTCGATGCGCGCCGTGCGACGCGCCGCAAACGCTTCACCGTATTCTTCGCGATCGTGCTGCTGGCCGCGATCGCATGGATCGCGTACTGGCTGCTGAGCGACCGCTATTACGAAGACACCGACGACGCATACGTCGCGGGCAGCATCGTGCAGGTCGCCGCGCAGACTCCGGGTGCCGTGACCGACGTGCTGGTGGCCGATACGCAGGCCGTGCGCGCGGGGCAGACGCTCGTGAAGCTTGACGACACCGAAGCGTCCGTTGCGTTCGCGCAGGCGAAGGCGCAGCTCGCGCAGGCCGTGCGGCAGGTCGCGAACGCGAGGATCTCGAACACGATGTACGTCGAGGCCGTGAATGCGCGGCGCGCCGACCTGTCGCTCGCGCAGCGCGCGTTCGTCGCCCGCTCGGGCGCGTCGGTCGAGATCGTCGCGCCCGAGGAACTGGCGCGCGCGCGTGCGGCGGTGGCCGGCGCGCAGGCGAACCTCGCGGCCGCGCAGGCGCAGCTCGACGCGGCGCGCGCGCTCGGCAGCAAGCTGCCCGTCGACGAAAGCCCGGCCGTCGTGCAGGCGGCCGCGCAGTTCAAGCTCGCGTACCGGAACCTGAAGCGCACGACGATCGTCGCACCCGTCGACGGCACGATCGGGCAGCGCTCGGTGCAGGTCGGCCAGCAGGTCGGGCCCGGCGTGCCGCTGATGTCGGTCGTGCAGCTCAACCGGCTGTGGATCGAGGCGAATTTCAAGGAAGGGCAGATTCGCCACATGCGCGTCGGCCAGCCGGTCGAGGTCGTGTCGGATCTCTATGGCTCGCGGATCGCCTATCGCGGCCGCGTGCAGGGCTTCTCGGCCGGCACGGGCAGCGCATTCTCGATGCTGCCGTCGCAGAACGCGGCCGGCAACTGGATCAAGGTCGTGCAGCGCGTGCCGGTCGTGATCGCGCTCGATCCGCGCGATCTCGCCGCGCATCCGCTGCGCGTCGGGCTGTCGATGCGCGCGACGGTCGATACGCACGACCGCAACGGTCATGCACTCGACAGCGAGCCGCCGACGCCGGCCGTCAGCACGCGCGTGCACGACGGCGTCGCGAGCGAAGCGGAAGCGGCGGCCGCGGCGATCGTCCGCGAGAATCAGGGCGGGTAACGCCCGTCAGCAAAGGAGCGGACCGTCCGCGAACGGCGGTCCGACCCTCGGCACGGCGCACTCGCGGCCGAAGCCTTCCCGTCGTTTCCCGCCCGACTTTCGTCTTTCCGCCATCGATGTCGGCGCCGATCAAACGCATGTCGCGTTTGAGACATCGGCGCCCCTGCCTCCGGGACTACTCTCGAACAGCACGTTGCGTGTGCGCCGCATGAGCCGGCGCGCCGCGACGCCATCCAACGAGACATGGAGACAATACGATGAGCAGCAATCGAGGTGTCGTCTATCTTGGACCGGGCCAGGTCGAAGTCCAGAAAATCGATTATCCGAAGATGGTCGACCCGAGCGGCCGCGCGATCGGCCACGGCGTGATCCTGAAAGTGGTCAGCACGAACATCTGCGGCTCCGACCAGCACATGGTGCGCGGCCGCACGACCGCACCGGTCGGCCTCGTGCTCGGTCACGAGATCACCGGCGAAGTGGTCGAAGTGGGCCGCGACGTCGAGACGCTGAAGATCGGCGATCTCGTGTCGGTGCCGTTCAACGTCGCCTGCGGCCGTTGCGCGATGTGCAAGGACACGCATACCGGCGTGTGCCTGAACGTGAACCCGTCGCGTGCCGGCGGCGCGTACGGCTACGTCGACATGGGCGGCTGGATCGGCGGCCAGGCCGAGTACGTGCTCGTGCCGTACGCCGATTTCAACTTGCTGAAATTCCCGGACCGCGATCAGGCGATGTCGAAGATTCGCGACCTGACCTGCCTGTCCGACATTTTGCCGACCGGTTATCACGGTGCGGTGAGCGCAGGCGTGAAGCCGGGCTCGACGGTCTATATCGCGGGCGCGGGCCCGGTCGGCATGGCGGCGGCCGCATCGGCGCGCCTGCTCGGCGCGGCCGTGACGATCGTCGGCGACATGAACGCGGAACGTCTCGCGCATGCGCGTGCGATGGGCTTCGAGACGGTCGACCTGTCGAAGGACGCCTCGCTCGGCGAGCAGATCGAACAGATCCTCGGCGTGCCCGAGATCGACTGCGCGGTCGATTGCGTCGGCTTCGAGGCGCACGGCCACGGTTCGTCGGGCCATTCGGAGGAAGCGCCCGCGACGGTGCTGAACTCGCTGATGGAAATCACGCGCCCGGCCGGCGCGATCGGCATCCCGGGGCTGTACGTGACGGACGATCCGGGCGCGAAGGACAAGGCCGCGCAGCACGGCAGCCTGAGCATCCGCTTCGGCCTCGGCTGGGCGAAGTCGCACTCGTTCTTCACGGGCCAGACGCCGGTGCTGAAGTACAACCGCAACCTGATGCAGGCGATCCTGTTCGACCGGCTGCCGATCGCGAAGATCGTCAACGTCGAAGTGATCTCGCTCGACCAGGCGCCGGAAGGCTACAAGAAGTTCGACGGCGGCGCACCGCGCAAATTCGTCATCGACCCGCACGGGTTGCTGGCGGCCTGATGCACTAGCGTTCGTTCGCTACGCGTGCGACGACACGGGCGGCTCCGGAAACGGGCCGCCCGTTTTCGTTGGAGGCATGCCGGTGCGGGAGAGTGACCCATTGAACGTCATGCGTCCGTCGCGGCACAAACGAGGTTTTATGAAGGGTGGGTCAGAAGAATGAATCGTCGGCCGAGAAGGCGCGAATCGCGCGCTCAGTGGCCGCGATAGAGTTTCGCGATCCCGGCGTTGCCGGATGCGGTGTACCGCCCGTGGCGCGCATGCAGGCTCACGCGGCGGATCGGATGCGAGCGATGCGCGGCATCGCGGCTGCCTTTCCAGTCCGCCACGCGAACCGTGCTGGCGTGTGTCCGGTCGGGTACGCGCATCGACGTTGCGGCTTGCGCAACCTGCATCTTGCCTGCAGGCGGGCTGGCATTCGCGTCGTCGTGTGGCGGAATGGCTGCCGGTTGCGGCGTTCCGTCGGGCGCATGAAACGGAAAAACGGGCGTCGGCAATACCGGCAGTACCGGCTCGTTCACGGTATGCAAGCCGGATTCGGTCGCGGCCGCTGCCGGCGTACCGGAACCGCGGCAGACGGGATCGGCCTTGCACGTTCGATCGACCACCACGTAACCGCCGACCAGCAGGACGAGCGTCAGGATGCTCAGGATCGGTGCGCTCGACGCACTCGGCCGCCGGAACGCCGCATCGCGCAGCGCGTGCGCGACGCGCGACGACCACGAACGGACGGCATGCGGCGCCTGTGCGGCGTGCGCAGGGTCGGGCGTATGGCGAATCGGATCGAACGGCCAGTCCCACTGGCCGCAGACGGGGCAGCGCTCGAGTGCGCGGAGCGTGACGAATCCGCATTCCCGGCAACGGCAGCTCGCGGCGTGCCGCGATTCGGCGCGTGAGTTCAACACGGCGCGCCACGCATCGCGCGTGCGCACGTTCCGGTTGGGCAGGACGCGCATCGTCAGCGGCGGGCGGGCGCCATCAACGGAGCACACGCCGGCTGTCGTTCGCATTCGGTGTTCATGTGATTCTCCATAACATCGGACGCGAGGAATCCGTTCGTCCGCGGCTGCCTGTCGCTTCATTCTTTGCCGCTTGCGCGTGAAAGGCAAGGACGATGTCGGTCGTCGTGGGCCGCGCGCCGGGCGCTAACCGTCGTGCCGCTGGCGCGCCGCAAGCGTCCCGATGGTCTCCATCGCGCGCTCGACGGCCGGTGTCCACGGCCGGCCGTAGTTGAGGCGCAGATAGCGGCGGAATCCGCCGGTCGCGGAAAAGATCGGCCCCGGCGCGATGCTGACGCCGCTTGCCATCGCGGCGTCGAACAGGTGCATCGCGTCGACGCGCGGCGGCAGTTCGAGCCACAGGAAATACCCGCCGCGCGGCGCGAATACTTCGGTGTCCGCCGGAAAATACGCGCGCACGGCCGCGAGCATCTGCTCCTGGTGCGCGGCGAGATTGCGCCGCAGCTTGCGCAGGAAGCGGTCGTATGCACCGTCGCGCAGGTAGCTCGAGATCGCCAGCTGCGCGGGCACGTCGGCGGCCGGCGCGCTCGCGCCTTTCGCCTGACGGATCTGCCGCACGAAGCGTCCGGCCGCGACCCAGCCGATCCGGAACCCGGGCGCGAGACATTTCGAGAACGACCCGCAATGCAGGACGAGCCCACTGTCGTCATACAGTTTCGCGGGGCGCGTGGGCGCCGTGCCGAAATGCAGTTCGGCGTATACGTCGTCCTCGATCAGCGGCACGCCGCGCGACGCGAGCAGGTCGATCAGCGCGCGCTTGCGCTCGTCGGACAGTGTCGCGCCGGTCGGGTTGTGGAACGACGTCATGAACCAGCACGCGCGCACCGGATGCGTGTCGAGCACCTGCGCGAGCGCATCGAGATCGAGGCCCGTGCGCGGGTCGACCGGAATCTCGACGGCTTTCAGGTGCAGGCGCTGCACGGCGTGCAGCACCGCGTGGAATGCCGGGCGTTCGATCGCGACGATGTCGCCGGGGCGCGTCAGCGCCTGCAGGCAGAGTGTCAGCGCTTCGAGCGCGCCGGTCGTAATGACGATCTCGTCCATCGGCAATGCAGCGCCCGCATTCAGGTAGCGCAGCGCGATCTGGCGCCGCAATGCGTCGTTGCCGGGCGGCAATCCCGACAGCAGTTTCGTGCGATCCATGCTGCGGGCAGCCGACGCCACGTAGCGCCACAGGCTGCTCATCGGGAACAGCGAATAGCTGGCGAATGCCGAGCCGAGCGGGACGATGTCCTCGCATTTGAGGGAATCGAGCAGGCGGAGCAGCGTATCGTCGTCGCCGGCCGGCGGGGGGGCGGGCTTGCGCGGGGGATCGTGGCCGATCCGCACGCGCTTGTCTTCGACGTTCGCAACGAAATATCCGGACCGCACCCGCGCGACGATCAGACCCTCGCTCTCGAGCGCGTAGTACGCGCGGAACACGGTGGACGGGCTCACGCCATACGCGCGGCACGCGGCGCGCACGGTGGGGATGCGCGCACCGGCCGCCAGGTCGCCGCGCCGGATCGCGTCGGCGATCGTCTGTGCCAGCGCCGCATATCGCTTCATGCCTGCCCCCCGGCCGCTCGAAGCCTCGCTGAAAAAAGAGTAGGGCACCGCACCCGTCGCACGCAAGCGCACCCCCAATCGCTGATCCGTATGTTTTTTGAGCGCTCTGATGCTGTTCTTTCGTCTGACAAGCAGGCATCCTGCAGCACGTTTTATTCCCGATATCCAACCGAGACGGAATCCACGCTGCCTGGCAGCGGCTCCGTGACCCACGCGCGTCTTGCATGGGTTCTTGTCTGCGGCGTCCTGACCCTACCCGGAAGCATCCAGCGTGAAACTGAAGACCCTCGCCGCCGGCCTCGTGGCCGGCATCGCACTCAACCTGTTCAGCGGCGTCGCAGCCGCGGCCTGCATCAACAATCCGGCGGCGCAGCCGAACGCGACGTTTCCCGCCGCGCTGACCGGCAAGCTCGTGTACCACAGCTACGTGAAGTACGGCGACGGCACGAGCCAGCTGTTCCTCTACGACTTCTCGGCCCATACGCTGACGCAACTGAGCAAGAGCACGTGGGGCATCACCGATCCGATGAACGGCGTGTTCAGCCCCGACGGCAAGTGGCTGGCGTTCATGGGCATCAGCAACGGCGCGTGGAACGTGTTCATGCTGCAGCTCGGCGCCGGCACGCCGCCCGTCAACCTGACGAACAGCACGGGCGCGACGCGCAACGAGGACCCGAAGTTCAGCGCGGACGGCAAGACGCTGGTGTTCAAGCAGAACGGCGACGTCAAGCAGGCGACGCTGTCGTACACGAGCGCGGGCCCGACGTTCACGTCGGTTGTGAGCCTGACGAATGCACCGGCCGGCGCCGAGTATTCGATGCCGTATCTCGCGCCCGATTCGAGCGCCGTGTACTACGCGACGGGCACCGGCGCGAACATGGGGCTCATGAAGCGCACGCTCGCGACTGGCGTGACCGCGACGTTCGACAATCCGGCCGGGCTGCAGACGTACTACCCGATCGTGCGTGCGGACGGCATGGTGTTCTACGCGCGCTGGAAAGACAGCGGCCAGGCCGACCAGATCTATACGAAGACCGCGGACCCGGCTTCGACGCCGAACGCGTTGCCGATCAACGACTGCGTGAGCAACAACTCGGATCCGGCGCCGGTGAGCGGCACGAACTACGTGTTCTTCTCGTCGACGACGGCAGGCGGCTATCAGCTCTACGTCGGCGACGTGACGACCGGCCAGCGCTGGAGCCTGTCGCAGTTCGGCGTGAACGCCGACACGACGAAGGCCAAGCTTGGGTCGAGTTACTACGGCGGCCCGGCCGCCGCGCAGCCGACGCTGCTGTCGCAGGGGCACCCGGCCGCCGCGTCGGCGAGTTACAACGCGTCGCTTACGCCGGACAAGGCGTTCGACGGCAACACGACGAGCACGCGCTGGGATTCACCGGAAGGCGCCGGTGTCGGTTCGCAATGGATCTCCGTGGATCTCGGCGCGGTGAAGCACATCGATCACGTCGATCTGTACTGGGATGCGGGCGCGCTCGTTTATCAGATCCAGACGTCGAACGACAACGTCAACTGGACGACGATCTATTCGACGAGCAACGGCGTTTCATATACCCACGTCACGCTGCCGCATCTCAACGGCAGCGGTCGTTACGTGCGGATGCTCGGCACGCAGCGCGCGACGCAGTGGGGTTACTCGCTCTATGAAATGCAGGTGTGGGGATCGTAATCGCAAAGAAAAAAGCGGCCGCCAGGGCCGCTTTTTTCATGTGCCGGTCGCGGTGACGCTTATGCGTGCAGCACATGCGCCGGAAAGGCGGGGCTGGCGCTCGCCACACCCTGCGCGAGCGGCGCGACCTGCTTGCGGCGTTCGCGCGTCGGCGCAACGCCGAACGCGTCGCGATAGCTCTTGCTGAAATGGCACGCCGACTGGAAGCCGCACGCCATCGTGATGTGCATGATCGACATGTCGGTCTGCAGCAGCAACTCGCGCGCACGGCGCAGCCGCAGCGTCAGGTAGTAATGCGTCGGCGTCATGCCGAGGTGTTCGCGGAACAGGCGCTGCAGTTGCCGCTGCGACATGTTCGCGAGCCGCGCGAGCTCCTCGCGCGACAGCGGCTCCTCGATGTTGTTCTCCATCAGCGAGATCACTTCGAACAGCGACTTGTTCGCCGAGCCGAGCCGCGCGACGAGCGGCATGCGTTGCTGCGCGCTGGTGTCGCGCACGTGTTCGACGATGAACTGCTCGGCGATCTGCGTGACGCGCGCGGTGCCCACGCGCGCGGCGATCAGGTTCAGCATCATGTCGAGCGGCGCGACGCCGCCCGTGCACGTGATGCGGTCGCGGTCGATCACGAACAGTTCCTTCAGGAAGCGCGTGTCCGGAAACTCTTCCTTCAGCGCCGACATGTTTTCCCAGTGGATCGCGCACGCGTAGCCCGCGAGCAGCCCCGATTTCGCGAGTGCATAGGTGCCCGTGCACAGGCTGCCGAGCGGGATGCCCGAGCGCGCGAAGCGGCGCAGCGTCGACAGGTGGGCCGGCGTGGTTGCGCGCTGCACGTCGACGCCGCCGCACACGAAGACGATGTCGGGCTGCACCACGCATTCGGCCGGGCCCGTGTCGACCGTGAGGCCGTTGCTCGCCGTGACCGGGCCGCCGTCCGGGCTGATCACCGACCAGCGGTAGAGCGGCTGGCCGCTCAGGTAGTTCGCCATCCGAAGCACCTCGATCGCATTGGTGAACGCGATCATCGTGAAATTCGGTAACGGCATGAACGCGAAGTGGGACAGCGACGCTGTGCGGTCGGGCGACATGGGGAGCGTTCCTAGAATCTCTAATAGCTATACGCCCGGGAGGCACGGATCGGGCTGCGGTATTGTGTGAGCGAGCGCAACAAGCGTGCCATACGGCTAAACCCTAGCTCCATACGTTGTCTGGGTGTAAGGGCGATGTTGCACTGCACCGCATCCGGGAGATGTCGCACCCCGAACGGGCGGCAAACGCACTGCCGGTGTGCGTGTCCATAGGTGAACAGCCGACGCCGTTTTGGTGGGTCATCCGAAAAAGCACGACCGGTCACTTGTATAAAACGGACGTGCATGGCGGAAAAGGCAAAGAACGCGTCTAAATTCATCAATCCGCCGAAAATCCGAACGACAAGAATAGAGCCGTCGGCAACCTTGCACTGGCGTAGCGGGAAACCCAGGCAGGGCGGGCCTTGAGCTTTGGTTGCAGCCCTTTATTCTTCGTCACGGACGCACTATGTCGAACACCCAGCCTTTCTTCTCGCAGCCCCTGGCCGAGCGCGACGCGCCGGTGCGCAGCGCCATCCTGAAGGAACTCGAGCGTCAGCAGTCGCAGGTCGAGCTGATCGCGTCGGAAAACATCGTGTCGCGCGCCGTGCTCGAGGCGCAGGGCTCGGTGCTGACGAACAAGTACGCGGAAGGCTATCCCGGCAAACGCTACTACGGCGGTTGCGAGTTCGCCGATGAAGTCGAGGCGCTGGCGATCGAACGCGTGAAGCAGATCTTCAACGCCGGCTATGCGAACGTGCAGCCGCACTCGGGCGCGCAGGCGAACGGCTCGGTGATGCTCGCGCTGGCCAAGCCGGGCGACACGGTGCTCGGCATGTCGCTGGATGCCGGCGGCCACCTGACGCACGGCGCGAAGCCGGCGCTGTCGGGCAAGTGGTTCAATGCCGTCCAGTACGGCGTGAACCGCGACACGATGCGGATCGATTACGACCAGGTCGAGGCGCTGGCGCACGAGCACAAGCCGAACCTGATCATCGCCGGCTTCTCGGCGTACCCGCGTGCGCTCGACTTCGCGCGCTTCCGCGCGATTGCCGACAGCATCGGCGCGAAGCTGATGGTCGACATGGCGCACATCGCCGGCGTGATCGCCGCGGGCCGCCACGCGAACCCGGTCGAGCACGCGCACGTCGTCACGTCGACCACGCACAAGACGCTGCGCGGCCCGCGCGGCGGCTTCGTGCTGACCAACGACGAGGACATCGCGAAGAAGATCAACTCGGCCGTGTTCCCCGGCCTGCAGGGCGGCCCGCTGATGCACGTGATCGCCGGCAAGGCCGTCGCGTTCGGCGAAGTGCTGCATGCGGACTTCAAGACCTATATCGACAACGTGCTCGCGAACGCTCAAGCGCTCGGCGAAGTGCTGAAGGCCGGCGGCGTCGATCTCGTCACGGGCGGCACCGACAACCACCTGCTGCTGGTCGACCTGCGCCCGAAGGGCCTGAAGGGTGCGCCGGTCGAGCAGGCGCTGGAACGCGCGGGCATCACCTGCAACAAGAACGGCATCCCGTTCGACACAGAGAAGCCGACCGTTACCTCGGGCATCCGTCTCGGCACGCCGGCCGGCACGACGCGCGGCTTCGGCGTCGCGGAATTCCGTGAAGTCGGCCGCCTGATCCTCGAAGTGTTCGACGCGCTGCGCGCGAACCCGGAAGGCGACCACGCGACCGAACAGCGCGTGCGCCGCGAGATCTTCGCGCTGTGCGAACGCTTCCCGATCTACTGATCGACCCCACAAGAACAGACCCACGAGCGAGAGCAGATATGAGCACGCTGCATCAGGACAGCATCATCATCGACGGACTGAACATTTCGAAGTTCGAGAAGCCGGTGTTCGAGGACATGCGCCGTGGCGGCATCACGGCCGCGAACTGCACGGTGTCGGTGTGGGAGAACTTCGCCAAGACCGTCGACAACATCGGCGTGATGAAGAAGAAGATCCGCGACAACGGCGAGCTGCTGACGCTCGTGCGCACGACGGACGACATCTTCCGCGCGAAGAAGGAAGGCAAGACCGGGATCATCCTCGGCTTCCAGAACGCGCATGCGTTCGAGGACAACCTCGGCTACATCGAAGCGTTCGCCGACATGGGCGTGCGCGTGGTGCAGCTCTGCTACAACACGCAGAACCTGGTCGGCACCGGCTGCTACGAGCGTGACGGCGGCCTGTCGGACTTCGGCCGCGAAGTGATCACCGAGATGAACCGCGTCGGCATCATGGTCGACCTGTCGCATGTGGGCGGCAACACGTCGTCGGAAGCGATCGCGTTCTCGAAGAAGCCGGTGTGTTACTCGCACTGCCTGCCGTCGGGCCTGAAGGAGCATCCGCGCAACAAGAGCGACGTGCAGCTGAAGGAGATCGCCGATGCGGGCGGCTTCGTCGGCGTGACGATGTTCGCGCCGTTCCTGAAGCGCGGGATCGAAGCGAACATCGACGACTACATCGAGGCGATCGACTATGTCGTGAACCTGATCGGCGAGGACGCGGTCGGCATCGGCACGGACTTCACGCAGGATTTCGCGAAGGAATTCTTCGACATGCTGACGCATGACAAGGGCCGCTATCGCCAGCTGACGAACTTCGGCAAGGTGATCAACCCGGACGGCATCCGCACGATCGGCGAGTTCCCGAACCTGACCGCGGCGATGGAACGCCACGGCTGGAAGGAGTCGCGTATCCGCAAGATCATGGGCGAGAACTGGGTGCGCGTGTTCAAGGACGTGTGGGGCGCATAAGCGCCGCATCGAGCCGAACCGCTACCCGCGATTCAACATTAGAAAAATCGGGACGTGCCCGCGCAAGCCGCGCGGGCGCGCGGACGATGTCGCGCCTGCGCACTGAGCCGCGCGGCCACTTTCCTCACGGAGTCACCACGATGCAACCGCAACTGCCGATCAACGTCGATCCCGATACCGGCGTCTGGACCACCGACGCGCTGCCGATGCTGTACGTGCCGCGCCACTTCTTCACGAACAACCACGTTGCCGTCGAGGAAGCGCTCGGCGTCGAAGCGTATGCCGAGATCCTCTACAAGGCCGGCTACAAATCGGCCTACCACTGGTGCGACAAGGAAGCGAAGCTGCACGGCCTGACCGGCATGGCGGTGTTCGAACACTACCTGAAGCGCCTGTCGCAACGCGGCTGGGGCCTGTTCTCGATCATCGAAGCCGATCCGGCCAGCGCGCGCGCGAAGATCGAGCTGCGCCACTCGTCGTTCGTGCTCCAGCAGCCGGGCAAGGAAGGCAAGCTCTGCTACATGTTCGCGGGCTGGTTCGCCGGCGCGATGGACTGGGTCAACGACACGACGCCGGAAGGCAAGGGTGCGCCGCGCGCGCAATCGAAGGAAGTGCAGTGCGCGGCCGAGCATCACGACCACTGCGTCTTCGAAGTGTCGCCGATCGCGCACTGATGCACTGACTCACTGAAACAGAACAACACCCGCAACACGAGACATTCGAACGCCAGAGGTCGCCAGCGATGCGTTATCCCCACCTGTTCAAACCCATGCAGCTGAACCAGCTGACGCTGCGCAACCGGATCGTCAGCACCGCGCACGCGGAGGTGTATGCCGAGCCGGGCGGCCTGCCGGGCGACCGCTATATCCGCTACTACGAAGAAAAGGCCAAGGGTGGCGTGGGCCTGGCCATCTGCGGCGGGTCGAGCCCCGTGTCGATCGACAGCCCGCAGGGCTGGTGGAAATCGGTGAACCTGTCGACCGACAAGATCATCGATCCGCTCACGCGTCTCGCCGACACGATGCACAAGCACGGCGCGAAGATCATGATCCAGGCGACGCACATGGGCCGCCGCTCGTCGTTCCACGGCGAGCACTGGCCGCACCTGATGTCGCCGTCGGGGGTGCGCGAACCCGTGCACCGCGGCAATGCGAAGATCATCGAGATCGAGGAAATCCGCCGCATCATCGGCGATTTCGCGGCGGCCGCGAAGCGCGTGAAGGCAGCCGGCATGGACGGCATCGAGATCTCGGCCGCCCACCAGCACCTGATCGACCAGTTCTGGAGCAAGCGTTCGAACCACCGCACCGACGAATGGGGCGGCAGCCTCGAAAACCGCCTGCGCTTCGGCATCGAAGTGCTGACGGCCGTGCGCGAAGCGGTCGGCAAGGATTTCTGCGTCGGCCTGCGCATGTGCGGCGACGAATTCCACGAGGACGGCCTCGATCACGAAGCGCTGAAGGAAATCGCGCAGGCGATGTCGGAGACGGGCCTGATCGACTACCTGAGCGTGGTCGGCTCGGGCGGCGACACGCACAACACGATCGCGAACTGCATGCCGCCGATGGCATTGCCGCCGGAGCCGTTCGTGCACCTCGCGGCCGGCATCAAGTCGGTCGTGAAGATTCCGGTGATGCACGCGCAGAGCATCCGCGACGCGGGCCAGGCCGAGCGCCTGCTCGCGACCGGCATGATCGACCTGGTCGGCATGACGCGCGCGCAGATCGCCGATCCGCACATGGTGATCAAGATCCGCGACGGCCGCGAAGACGAAATCAAGCAGTGCGTCGGCGCGAACTACTGCATCGACCGCCAGTACAACGGCCTCGACGTGCTGTGCATCCAGAATGCGGCGACGTCGCGCGAAGCGACGATGCCGCACGTCATCGAGAAGTCGCGCGGTCCGAAGCGCAAGGTCGTGGTGGTCGGCGCGGGCCCGGCGGGCCTCGAGGCGGCGCGCGTCGCGAAGCTGCGCGGCCACGACGTCGTGCTGTTCGAGAAGAACGCGGAAGTGGGCGGGCAGGTGATGATCGCCGCGAAGGCGCCGCAGCGCGAGCAGATGTCGGGGATCATCCGCTGGTTCGACATGGAAACGAAGCGCCTGGGCGTCGACCGCCGTCTCGGCGTCGCCGCCGACGAGAAGATGATCATGGCCGAGAAGCCGGACATCGTCGTGCTCGCGACGGGCGGCTCGAGCTTCACGTGGCAGGTTCCGGGCTGGGGGGTGGCCGAAGGGCTCGCCGTCAGCTCGTGGGACATCCTGACCGGCAAGGTCGAGCCGAAGCAGAACGTCCTGCTGTTCGACGGCGTGAGCACGCATGCGGGCGCCGGCGTGGCCGATTTCATGGCGAGCCGCGGCTCGAAGGTCGAGGTCGTCACGCCGGACGTGAAGGTCGCCGACGATTGCGGCGGCACGACGTTCCCGATCTTCTATCGCCGCCTGTACGCGTTCGGCGTGATCCCGACGCCGAACACGATGCTCGATCGCGTCTACGAAGAGGAAGGCAAGCTGATCGCCGTGCTGCGCAACGAGTACACGGAAGAACTGGAAGAGCGCGCGGTCGACCAGGTGGTGATCGAGAACGGCTCGTCGCCGAACGACGAACTGTACTGGAAGCTCAAGCCGGAATCGGTGAACCGCGGCCAGATCGATCCGCACACGCTGTTCGCGGCCGAGCCGCAGCCGTGCCTGTCGGAAGCGCTCGGCAACGGCCGTTTCCTGCTGTTCCGTGTCGGCGACTGCATCTCGATGCATAACGTCCACGGTGCGATCTACGACTCGCTGCGTCTCGTGAAGGATTTCTAAAAGATGAATCCGTCCTTCCTCATTACCGCCCTGTTGTGGCTGTCGGTGGCGGGGCTCGCGTTCGCGGTCGCGAAGCGCTCGTCCTACTGGCGTCTGGGCCGCGCCACGGCGCCTGGCTCGTTCGGTGTCGCGAACCTGTTCGCGATCCCGAAGCGCTATTTCGTCGACCTGCACCACGTGGTCGCCCGCGACCCGTACATCGCGAAGACGCACGTCGCGACCGCCGGCGGCGCGATCGGCGCGCTGGCGCTGGTGTTCATCAACTACGGCCTCGCGATCTACTCGCCGTGGCTCGACAAGCTGATCTTCCTCGCGGCGCTCGCGATGCTGGTCGGTGCGGTGTTCGTGTGGCGCCGGCGCGCGGCCAAGGATGTGCCGGCCCGCCTGTCGCGCGGCCCGTGGAATACGCTGCCCTGGCTGCTCGGCTCGTTCGCGCTCGGCCTCGTGCTGTTCATGCTGGTGCCGACCGGCGCGATGTCGGGCGCGTTCGCGGTGCTCTGCGCGCTGCTGATCGGCGTCGGCGCATTCACGATGACGGTCGGCGCCGCGAAGGGCGGCCCGATGAAGCATGCGATCGCCGGCCTGCTGCACCTCGCGTTCCACCCGCGCCAGGAGCGTTTCGCCGCGACGCGAGAATCGTTCACCGGCAACGGTACGGCCACGCCGCCGACCGCGCTGAAGCTGCCGGACATCGAGCATCAGGAATACGGCGTCGAGAAGCCGGTCGAATTCCGCTGGAACCAGCTGCTGAGCTTCGACGCCTGCGTGCAGTGCGGCAAGTGCGAAGCCGCGTGCCCCGCGTTCGCGTCGGGCCAGCCGCTGAACCCGAAGAAGCTGATCCAGGATCTCGTGGTCGGGATGGCGGGCGGCACCGACGCGGCGTACGCCGGCAGCCCGTCGCCGGGCCTTGCAGTCGGCCAGCATCGCGGCGAGCCGAACGGCCCGATCGTGTCGGGCCTGATCGAGGAACAGACGCTGTGGTCGTGCACGACCTGCCGCGCATGCGTGCAGGAATGCCCGATGCTGATCGAACACGTCGATGCGATCGTCGACATGCGCCGCAACCGCACGCTCGTGCACGGCACGGTGCCCGGCAAGGGCAAGGAAGTGCTCGCGAACCTGCGTGAAACGGGCACGATGGGCGGCTACGACACGGCCGCGCGCTACGACTGGTCGGTTGACCTGAGCGCGCCCGTCGCGCAGCCGGGCAAGCCGGTCGACGTGCTGTTCGTCGCGGGCGAAGGCGCGTTCGACATGCGCTACCAGCGCACGCTGCGCGCGTTCGTCACGGTGCTGAACAAGGCGGGCGTCGACTACGCGGTGCTCGGCTCGACCGAGACCGACACGGGCGACGTCGCCCGCCGGCTCGGCGACGAAGCGACGTTCCAGCAGATGGCGAAGCGCCTGATCGGCACGCTCGGCACGCTGTCGTACAAGCAGATCGTGACGGCCGACCCGCACGTGATGCACAGCCTGCGCAACGAATACCGTGCGCTCGGGCTGCGCGTGACGGTCAAGCATCACACGACCTATCTGGCAGAACTGGCCGACAGCGGCAAGATCGTGCCGAAGGCCGTCGAGGCGCTGCAGGAGAAGCGCACCACGTATCACGACCCGTGCTACCTCGGCCGCTACAACGGCGAGACGGAAGCGCCGCGCAAGCTGTTGAAGACGATCGGCATCCAGGTCGTCGAGATGGAGCGCAACGGCATGCGCGGACGCTGCTGCGGCGGTGGCGGTGGAGCGCCGCTGACCGACATCCCGGGCAAGCAGCGCATTCCCGACATCCGCATCGCCGACGCACGCACGATCGGCGCGGACGTGGTCGCGGTTGCGTGCCCGAACTGCACGGCCATGCTCGAAGGCGTCGTGGGCCCGCGCCCCGATGTGCTCGACGTCGCCGAACTCGTCGCCGCCTCGCTGGAGTGAATCGATGAACACGATCAAACGAATCGATCCGCGCCGGCCGTTCATCATCACGGCCGCCGGCCTGAAGCGCATCACGCTCGGCGAGGAAGGCAGCGCCGATGCGAACGCCGCGCAGTGGTCCGCGCACGGTCACGGCGCGGCGGCCGCGAAGCCTCGCCGCGCGTTGCAGGACCCGAAGCACGTGATGCTGGTGGTGGCGCACAGCGAGCGCGGTGCGCTCGACGACCATTCGCGGCAGGCGATTGCCGCCGCCGCGGTGCTGGCCGACGCACAGACCGAAGTCGCGCTGCTCGCGTTCGGCGAGCTGAAGGACGACGCGGCTGAACTCGGCGTCGACAAGCTGCTCGAGCTGACCGGCTTCGAGCGCCGCGCGTTCGATCCCGAAAGCGAACTGCAAGCGTTGCAGGCCTGTGTGGCCGCGCTCGCGCCGAAACACGTATTCGTGCCCGACAACGCGACGGGCGACGGCGATCTCGGCCGGCGTTACGCGGCGGCCGCCGGCGCGAGCGTCGCGACCCACGTCGTCGAAATCGACGCGAAGCATGTCGGCGCGTATGCGCAGGCCGGGCGTGCGTTTGCGACGCGAGCGCTCCCCGACGTGATCCTGCTTGCGCAGAACGCGGTCGACGCGAAGCTGCCGTTCGTCGGTGCTGGCGAGCGCCTGGCCGCCGACTTCATCCGCCCGGCAGGCGATGCCGCACAGCCATACCGCGATCTCGGCCTCGACGAAATCGACGCGGCCCAGGTTGCGCTCGAGGAAGCCGATTTCATCGTGTCGGCCGGCAACGGTGTGTCCGACATCGGCGCGTTCGAGCAGCTGGCCGGTGCGTTCGGCGCGGCGATCGGCGCGAGCCGCGTCGCGGTCGACAACGGCCACTTCACGCGCGACAAGCAGGTCGGCGCGACCGGCAAGACGGTCGAGGCGAGCGTGTACATCGCGTTCGGCATCTCGGGCGCGGTGCAGCACTTGCAGGGGATCAAGGATTGCCGCCACGTGATCGCGGTGAACCTCGACGGCAGCGCGCCGATCGCGAAGCGCGCGAACCTGACGGTGGTCGGCGACGCGCAGGGGACGATTGCCGCGCTGATCGAACAGGTGCAGGCTGCGCGCGCCGCGCGCGGCGAATCGCCGGCCGCGGTCGGCACGCGTGAACCCGAAGGAGTCGCCGCATGAACGCCCCCCGCCCGCTGCAACGCATCGCGGTGCTCGTGTCCGTCGGCCGGCATCCGGTCAGCGGCGTCGCGCGCTACAGCCGCAACGACGCAGCCGCGCTCGAAACCGGTCGCCAGCTCGCCGGGCAACATCGCGCGAAGCTCGACGTGATCCATGCCGGCGACCCCGCGAATGCGGCGCTTGCCGACTATCTCGCGCTCGGTGCGCGGGAGGTCGAAGTGCTGGCCTGCCGCGACGGCGACGATGCCGTGCACGCGCTTGCCGCACGCATCGAAGGCTACGACCTCGTGCTGACCGGCACGCGCGCCGAGGGCGCGTACGACACCGGGATGTTGCCGTATCGCATCGCCGCGGCGCTCGGCTATCCGCTCGTCGGCTCGGCCGTCGACGTGACGGTCGAAGGCGGCCGTGCGGCCGTCCGGCAATTTTTGCCGAAAGGGCTGCGGCGGCGCGTCGATGCCGCGCTGCCGGCCGTGATTGCCGTCCATCCGCTCGCCAATGCCGAGCCGCGCTACGCGTA
The DNA here is from genome assembly GCF_902499125.1 of Burkholderia arboris. Lineage (GTDB taxonomy): Bacteria > Pseudomonadota > Gammaproteobacteria > Burkholderiales > Burkholderiaceae > Burkholderia > Burkholderia arboris. Next base: position 250,993 of record NZ_CABVPX010000008.1, on the reverse strand, counting down.
TGCGCGGCTGCGCGCCGGCGCGATCCGGCCGGCGCTCGCGGCGCCCGGCGCGGACGCCGACGCGGCCGCGTGGACGGTCGGGCCGGTCGAGCGTAAACCCGTAAAACTGGTCGCCGCCGAGAAGCGTTCCGGGCATGCCCGGATGCTGTCCGCGACGACGACCGAAAGCCGTGGCGGCAACGTCGTAAATGAAGGGAGTTCGGTCGAAAAAGCACAAGTGATCCTCGCGTATCTGCGAGAGCATCAGCTCATCGACTACTGATTTTGATGCCTGTCGGCAAGAACCCAGGGATGCAAGGAATCCGGAGCAAACGATGAAAGTATCGGCAGACATTCGTGCACTGATCGAGCGGCGCAAGGAAGGGCACAGCCTCGATGCACCGTTCTACACGAGCGAGGACATCTTCGCGCTCGACATGGAGGCGATTTTCCGCCAGCACTGGATCCAGGTGGCGGTCGAACCGGACATTCCCGAGCCGGGCGACTACGTGACCGTGGAACTGGGGAGCGATTCGATCCTGATCGTGCGCGACGACGACATGGCGATCCGCGCGTTCCACAACGTGTGCCGTCACCGCGGTGCGCGCCTGTGCAACGAGGACAAGGGCTCGGTCGGCAACATCGTGTGCCCGTACCACAGCTGGACGTACAACCTGACGGGCCAGCTGATGTTCGCCGAGCACATGGGCGAGAAGTTCGACCGCTGCAAGCACAGCCTGAAGTCGGTGCACGTCGAGAACCTCGCGGGCCTGATCTTCATCTGCCTGGCCGACGAGCCGCCGGTCGATTTCGCGCAGATGCGCGCCGAGATGGAGCCGTACCTGCTGCCGCACGACCTGCCGAGCACGAAGATCGCCGCGCAGATCGACATCATCGAGGAAGGCAACTGGAAGCTCACGATGGAGAACAACCGCGAGTGCTATCACTGCGTCGCGAACCATCCGGAGCTGACGATCTCGCTGTACGAATACGGCTTCGGCTACCAGCGTTCCGACGCGAACGCCGAAGGCATGGACGCATTTGCAGAGACGTGCGTGCGCCGCGGCAAGGAGTGGGCCGAGATGGGCCTGCCGTCCGAGGAGATCGAAAAGCTGCTGGACGTGACGGGTTTCCGCACGCAGCGCCTGCCGCTCGACCGCAGCGGCGAATCGCAGACGCTCGACGCGAAGGTCGCCTCGAAGAAGCTGCTCGGCGGCTTCGACAAGGCCGACCTCGGCGGCCTGTCGTTCTGGACGCAGCCGAACTCGTGGCACCACTTCATGAGCGATCACATCGTGACGTTCTCGGTGATCCCGCTGTCGGCCGGCAAGACGCTCGTGCGCACGAAGTGGCTCGTGCACAAGGACGCGAAGGAAGGCATCGACTACGACGTGAAGAACCTCACGGCCGTGTGGAACGCGACCAACGACCAGGATCGCGCGCTCGTCGAATTCTCGCAGCGCGGCGCGACCAGCAGCGCGTACGAACCGGGCCCGTATTCGCCGTTCACGGAAGGTCTCGTCGAAAAATTCTCGGCCTGGTACATCGGCCGGCTCGCCGAAAAAACCGGCGAATAGGTCATAGCAGCGGACAAGCGGAGCAAGACATGATGCGAGATGCGGCCAATTTCGAGCCGACGGACAGCCGGGTCACGCGCCCGGCGTTCTGGAACGCCCTTCCCGAGCGCTGGACGAGCGACGTCGAGGAAACGCTGGTGTGCTGCCAAGTGCGGCAGGAAACGCACGACGTGAAGAGTTTCTTCTTCCGTTCGCCGCAGGGCCGCTCGTTCTCGTTCGAGCCCGGGCAGTTCCTCACGCTCGAGCTCGACATCGACGGCGAAACGATCAACCGCTGCTACACGATCTCGTCGTCGCCGGCGCGGCCGCACACGGTGTCGATCACGGTGAAGCGCGTGCCGGGCGGCAAGGTGTCGAACTGGCTGCACGACAACCTGCAGCCGGGCGCACCGGTGCGCGTGCTCGGCCCGGCCGGCGAGTTCACGTGCGCACGGCATCCGGCGCGCAAGTACCTGTTCCTGTCGGCCGGCTCGGGCGTCACGCCGCTGATGTCGATGAGCCGCGCACACCATGATCTCGCGGAAGATCGCGACATCCTGTTCGTGCACAGCGCGCGCACGCCGGACGACATCATCTTCGCGCGCGAGCTCGACCTGATCGCGTCGAATCATACGAACTTTCGCACGTCGTTCGTCGTCGAGCGCCTGGGCGCGCGCACGAACTGGCCGGGCGTCACGGGCTTCCTGACGCTGCCGCTGCTGAAGCTGATCGCACCGGATTTCATGGAGCGCGAGATCTTCACGTGCGGCCCCGCGCCGTACATGAAGGCCGTGCGCGACCTGCTCGACGAAGCCGGCTTCGATCGCAAGCAGTATCACGAGGAGAGCTTCTCGTTCGAAACGCTCGCGCAGACCGCGAGCGACGAGCTGCTTGCCGATCTCGCGCCGCCGGCCGAAGGCGGCGACGCCGCGACGAAGCAGTTCACGGTGAGCTTCGCGAAGAGCAATCGAGAGATTGCGTGCGGGTCGGAGCAGCACGTGCTGGATGCTGCGCGCCAGTCGGGCGTGCGGCTGCCGGCCTCGTGCACGCAGGGCATGTGCGGCACCTGCAAGGTGAAGCTCGTGTCGGGGCAGGTCGACATGAAGCACAACGGCGGCATCCGCCAGCGCGAGATCGACCAGGGGATGGTGCTGCTGTGCTGCAGCAAGCCGCTGTCGGATCTCGTGATCGACAAGTAGTCGAAACCCGCCATCGGCTGTCCGGGTGCGTCGCACCCGGACAAGCATCCGTCGGAAAACAACGATACCGCGGATTTGTGGTTGAAGAACCTAGAGAGACAACGCGCACGGTGCGCATATCAAGGAGATCGACCATGAAGCTGTTCGGAAAACTGTTGTGGACCGGCGCACTGTCGGCGATGGTGGCACTGAGCGCGTCGGCGCTCGCCGATACGAAGCCGACGCTGAAGATCGGTTACGTCGAAGGCTGGGACGACAGCGTTGCGACCTCGAACGTCGCGGCGCGCGTGATCGAGAAGAAGCTCGGTTATCAGGTCCAGCTCGTACCGGTCGCTGCCGGGATCATGTGGCAGGGCGTCGCGCGTGGCGATCTCGATGCGACGCTGTCCGCGTGGCTGCCGGTCACGCACGGCTCGTACTGGGATGAATACAAGGCCAAGGTCGTCGACCTCGGCGCGAACTTCCCCGATGCCAAGATCGGCCTGATCGTGCCCGCGTACGTGAAGGCGAAGAGCATCGACGACCTGAATGCGGAGAAGGGCAGCTTCGGTGGCCGGATCGTCGGCATCGACGCAGGTGCGGGCGTGATGCGCAAGACCGACGACGCGATCAAGAGCTACGGCCTGAGCTACACGCTGATGCCGAGTTCGGGCAGCGCGATGACGGCCGAGCTGTCGCGTTCGGTCAATGCGAACAAGCCGGTGATCGTGACGGGCTGGGCGCCGCACTGGATGTTCGCGAAGTGGAAGCTGCGCTTCCTCGAGGATCCGAAGAAGGTGTTCGGCGGCGCCGAGCACGTCGACAGCGTCGTGAATCCGGGGCTCGAAACGAAGGCCAAGCCGGTTGTCGCGTTCCTGAAAAAATTCCAGTGGAAGCCGGGTGAAATCGATAGCGTGATGCTCGCGATCCAGAACGGATCGAAGCCCGAAGCGGCCGCCGATGCGTGGATTGCGGCGCATTCGGACCGTGTGAATTCGTGGACGGAAGGCGCGCAGTAAGTATCAGACGATACGTCATACGAACCATTAAAGAGACACGCCGGGAGTGGTACGCAGGAATCCGAAATAATCGTGATGCAATGCGGCCATTTCCCGGAATTGTTTTTCTGATTCTGCAAAAAAGCGCGTAAGTTGTTACACTAGCGCCCTTGTGCGGAGTCATCTGCTTTGCATCGGACCAGAGTAGGCGCTGAAGCGCCAACTCTGCTCGAGAGGAGGAATTGGATGAGTCAGGCAGGACTGCGTGCGAACAGCACCAGTGATGTTGAGGCAACCATCTCACATGATTCGACGGGCCACACGCTGCATCGTGGCCTGACTTGGAAAGACGCATTCTGGGTAACGAGCGGCGTGCCGGCAGGCGTGCTGTTCACGATCGGCGGCGTATGCGCGACGATCGGCCAGCCCGCGTGGGCGATCTGGATCGCCGCGATCACGATGGGGCTGATTCAAAGCGCGACTTATGCGGAAATATCGGGGCTATTTCCCCATAAATCGGGCGGCGCGTCGGTGTATGGCGCGATCGGCTGGGTCCGTTACAGCAAGCTGATTGCCCCGGTGTCCGTGTGGTGCAACTGGCTCGCGTGGTCGCCGATGCTCGCGCTCGGCTGCGGCCTCGCGGCGAGTTATGCGCTCACGAGCCTCTTTCCCGCCAACGCGGCGGTGCTGCAGTGGCAGCTCAAGATTGCGGATCTCGGGTTCATCAAGCCGGGTCTGTCCCTGCGGATCAATGCGACGTTCATCATCGCGACGATCCTGCTTCTCATCACGTTCAAGCTTCAGCACAGCGGTGCATCGAAGGCGGCGCGCACGCAGCGCATCCTCGGCATTGCATCGCTCACGCCGCTGCTGATCGTCGGCATCGTGCCGTTCGTCACCGGCGACGTGCCGATGTCGAACCTGCTCCCGCTGCTGCCGCTCGGTCACGACGCGCACGGCAACCTCACGGCCGCGACCTTCGGCTCGTGGAACGGGCAGGGCGTCACGATGGCGCTCGGCGCGATGTTCATGGCCGGCTGGGCGTCGTACGGCTTCGAAACGGCCGTCTGCTACACGCGCGAATTCCGCGATCCGCGCCGCGATACCGCGAAGGCGATCTTCTGGTCGGGCGCGCTGTGCCTCGTCGTGATGACGCTCGTGCCGCTGGCGTTCCAGGGCGCGCTCGGCACGCAGGCGATGCTCGATCCGTCGATCGGCGACGGCACCGGCGTCGCGGCTGCGATGGCGAAGATCGTCGGCGGCGGCGCGTGGGTCGCGAATGCGGTCGTCGTGATGCTGATGCTGTCGATCCTGCTGATCGTGATGACGTCGATGATGGGCTCGTCGCGCACGCTGTACCAGGCATCGGTCGACGGCTGGCTGCCGAAGTACCTGTCGCACGTGAACGAGCACGGCTCGCCCACGCGTGCAATGTGGACCGACCTCGGCTTCAACCTCGTGTTGCTGATGATGTCGGACTACATGACGGTGCTGTCGATCTCGAACGTCTGCTACATGCTGTTCGTATTCCTGAATCTTCAGTCGGGCTGGATCCACCGGATGGATCGCGGCAACTGGGATCGGCCGTTCCGCTGCCCGACCTGGCTGCTCGTCGCAGGCTCGCTGTGCGGCTACGCGAACCTCGTCTATGTCGGCGCGGGCGCGAACCTGCAGGGCGACGGCACGCTGCGCAACGGGCTGATCGCGATGCTGCTGATCGTGCCGGTGTTCCTGTTCCGCCACTACTGGCAGGATCGCGGCCGTTTCCCGGCGCAGATGCAGCGCGACATGGAGCTCGAAGTGCCGAAGCGCGCGATGTGGCTGAACCTGATGCCGTACGCCGCGCTGATCGGCGCGGGGCTGACGATCTGGCTGTCGTATTACTTCGCGTGGGTGAAGTGACGCGTCGGGCCGTGTAACGGCGCGCACCGCCCGGAAACCGCACACGGGCGGTGCGATCGATCTCGCGGCAAGCAACGAAAGCCCGACCGGCTGCAACCGGTCGGGCTTTCGTCGTTCAGGGCCGGCACCATTGCCGGCGTGCGCCGCGCAAGCAAGCGATCGACGGCGCTTGATTTTGGGAATGATCGGTTCTAATATCCGGACTCATGAGCCCGACCTCTCCCGGCTCCCGTGACAGGGGGCGCCCACGCGAATTCGACCCCGACGAGGTGATCGACGCGGCTGCGCGCGTGTTCTGGGAGCAGGGGTACCACGCGACGTCGATCGATACGCTGTGCGAGGCGACCGGCGTGTTTCGCGGCAGCCTGTACCGCACGTTCGGCGACAAGCACGGGTTGCTGGTCGCCGCGTTCGATCGTTACGCGGAAGGGGCGATCGCCCGGCTCAAGGAGCGTCTCGCGGCAGATCTGCCGCCGCGGCAGGCGCTCAGGGAAGCGCTGCTGTACTACACGGAAATCGGTGTGCGGCTGTCGGAGCGCCGCGGCTGTCTCATCACGAATTCGGCCGTCGAGCTGCTGCCCGGCGACGACGCGTTGCGGCCGTACATCGAATCGACGCTGCTGCGCATCGGCACGCAGTTCAGCCTTGCGGTCGCACGCGGCCAGCAGTCGGGCGATTTCGACCGGAACCTCGATCCGGAGGAGGTTGGCCGGTTCCTGCTGTGTCTGATCCAGGGCATGCGCGTGCTGGGCAAGTCGAGTGCGTCGGAGGCGGAACTGGCCTCGATCGTCGAAATCGCAATGCGGGCGCTGACCTGATTTTTTTGATTATTTTGAGAATGATCGGTTTCAAATGGTGCGTATTCCAGGTACGGCCGCAGAAACCATGAAGGGCCAGCAGATTCGGTAAGGAAGTTCAAGATATCCCGCCGCTGCACGCAGCCGCACCGGCGTCATTGTTCAATTAATTTGGGAATGATCGGTCATGAATGGCGAAAATTTCGCAGCACCCGCCGCAAGCGGCTACGGGAAAGGCATCGCGGCATGTGTATGCGCGACGATCCTGATGGGCGTGATGTTCCCGGTGATGACCGACGCGTTGCGATACATCGATCCGTTCACGTTTACGTCGCTGCGCTATCTGATCGCGGGCAGCGCGTTCATCGTGCTGTTGCGGATCGTCGAAGGGCCCGGCGCATTCCGCCCGGCGGGTGAATCCGTGCCGCTGGCATGGCTGCTCGGTTCGATCGGCTTTTGCGGCTTCGGATCGTTCGTGTTCCTGGGCCAGCAACTGGCCGGCGCCGAAGGCGCGCTGACCGCATCGATCATGATGGCGACGCAGCCGATGATGGGGCTGCTGCTCAACGCGCTGGTGCGACGCGTCGCGCCCGCACCGGTGTCGGTGCTGTTCGTCGTGCTGTCGTTTGCCGGCGTGGCGCTCGTCATCACGCGCGGCGACGTGATTGCCGCGCTGCACGAACCGCAGCACGAGGCGGCCAATGCGCTGATCGTCGCCGGTGCGTTGTGCTGGGTCGTCTACACGTTCGGCGCGGCGCGCTTCACCGGCTGGTCCGCGCTGAAGTACACGACGTTCACGACGTGCCTCGGCCTGACCACGATCGTCGCGGTCAATCTGGTGCTGATCGCGACGCACGGGATCGCGGCGCCGTCATGGGCCGCCGTGCGCGCGGTGCTGCCGCATCTCGCGTACATGGGGCCGGTGGCCGGTTTCGGCGCGATCCTGCTGTGGATGACGGGCAACCGGATCCTGGGGCCGATGAACGGCGTGCTGTTCATGGACGTCCTGCCGATCACCGCGTTCATCGTGTCTGCCGCGACGGGCGTGGTGCCCAATCGCGCGCAGATCGCGGGTGCCGCGCTGACGGGCGTGGCGCTGATTCTCAACAACCTGTATCTGCGGCGCCGGGCGCGGCGCATCGGCACGGCGCCTGCGCGCGTGCCGTCGCCTTCCGCATGACGCACGGCCGTTGCCGTGGCCGGGCGCTTACGAAAACACCACCGTGCGATCGCCGTTCAGGAACACGCGCCGCTCGATGAACGCCTTCACTGCGCGCGCGAGCGTGATGCTTTCGACGTCGCGCCCGACCGCGAGCAGTTGCTCGGGGCGCAGCGCATGATCGACGCGCTCGACGACCTGCTCGATGATCGGGCCTTCGTCGAGATCGTCGGTGACGAAGTGCGCGGTCGCGCCGATCAGCTTCACGCCGCGCGTATGGGCCTGGTGGTACGGCTTCGCGCCCTTGAAGCCGGGCAGGAACGAATGATGGATGTTGATCGCGCGGTTCGCGAGCTTCGCGCTCGTTTCCTGCGACAGCACCTGCATGTAGCGTGCGAGGATCACGAGCTCGGCGCCGCTCGATTCGAAGAAGTCGAGCCACTGCGCTTCCTGCTGCGCCTTGGTATCGGCCGTGATCGGGAAGTGCCGGAACGGCAGCCCGTGCTGCGCGGCGAGCGGCTCGAAATCGGGGTGGTTCGACACGATACCGACGATGTCCATCTTCAGCTCGCCCATCCGCCAGCGGAACAGCAGGTCCGCGAGGCAGTGCTCGAGCTTCGACACCATGATCAGCACCTTCGGCCGCGCGTTCACGTCGTGGATCGCCCACTGCATGTCGCCCTGCGCGCCGCCGAGGCTGGTGGCGATCGGCGCGAATTCCTGGCGCAGCGCGTCGATCTGCAGCGTTTCATCCGTCGGATGAAAGACGCAGCGCACGAAGAAGCGGTTACTGAGATCGTCGTCGAATACGTTCAGCGCGTCGACATAGCAGCGATGGCGATCGAGAAAGCCGACGACGGCGGCGACCTGGCCGGCCGCGCTCGGGCACGACAGCGTCAGGACGAATTGATCGGGGCGGTGCTCGGCGGTCATGAGACTCCTCGGATGGCATGGGGCGCACGGCCGTGCGGCGGCGCACGACGGCGCCGCACCGCGCGGGTAGCGGGAGGCTCAAGTAAATCAGGACGATTTCGGGGCGGATAGAACCAACGCGCCGTGTGGCTGGTATCGGCGCGCCAGCAAGCGGCGGCGGGCGCGCCCGGTCAGGCCCCCGCGCACGCGTCGAGCAGCCAGCGCCGGAACACGTGGGTCGCGTCCGGCTCGGGCCGCTGCGGCGGCCGCACCAGGAAGTAGCCGCGCGAGGTGACGACGGGCGCGTCGACGAGCTTCACGAGCTGGCCGGACGCAACGAGCTCGTCGACCAGCGGCGACCAGCCGAGCGCGACGCCTTCGCCGAGCAGCGCCGCATGGATCACGAGCGCGTAGCTGTTGAAGGTCACGCCGCGCGCGGCGGCCGGCGGTTCGAGGCCGTGCGCGTCGAACCAGCCCGGCCACGACAGCCAGCGTTCGGGGCGCGTCGGCTGCACGTGCAGCAGCGGCAGCGCGAGCAGGTGGTCGGCCCGCGCGACGTCGGGGTGCGTATCGCGGAACGCGGGCGAGCATACCGGCGTGACCGATTCGGGAAACAGCCGCGCGGCCGTGCACGACGGCCAGTGGCCGTCGCCGAACAGGATCGCGATGTCGCCGTGGTCGCGCTGCGCGTCGTAATCCTGTGACGTGACGACGCGCACGTCGACGTCCGGCATCACGCGCTTCAGCCCGGCCAGCCGCGGCATCAGCCAGTAGGTCGCGAAGCCGAAGTCGGTGACGATCGTGAGCGCGCCGTGCTCGCGGCGCGCGCGCAGCGTCGCGGTCGCGCCGCGCAGCGTGTCGAGGCTCAGCCGCACCGCCTCGTACAGGCACTGGCCGTCGGCCGTCAGCGTGACGCCGCGCGGGCTGCGTTCGAACAGCGGCACGCCCAGTTCGGCTTCGAGCTGGTACACCTGCTGGCTCACGGCCGGCTGCGTCGAGCCGAGCTCGCGCGCGGCGGCCGTGAAGCTCGCGAGCCGGGCGGCCGATTCGAACGCGCGCAGCGCCTGCATCGACGGTAACGGTTCGGGTTTCGACATAAGTCTCTCTAATGGCCCCATAAGGGCCGGACGCCTACCCGCGCGAATTCGGGCGGGCGATAGTGCATCGGACGGTACGGCACACACGCTTCACGCGCACCGCGCAACGCATTCCGCGATTCTAGCCAGCGCGGCCCGTACGCGCGGCACTTTCTGCGGGCCGCTTCCGTCATGCCGGACGTCTTGCCGCCCGAGCGGCGCGCCGTTCCATTCGAACACCGTTTTCCCCACGACCGCCGATGACGAACCCGACACCCAACATCCTGATCCTGATGGCCGACCAGCTTACGCCGTTCGCGCTGCCGGCCTACGGCAACCGCGTCGCGCGCACGCCGACGCTCGACCGGCTCGCCGCGCAAGGCGTGGTGTTCGACGCCGCGTACTGCGCGAGCCCGCTGTGCGCGCCGTCGCGTTTCTCGCTGCTGACCGGCAAGCTGCCGTCGGGGATCGGCGCCTACGATAACGCCGCCGAATTGCCGGCGCAAACGCTGACGTTCGCGCATTACCTGCGCGCGGGCGGCTACCGGACGATGCTGTCCGGCAAGATGCACTTCTGCGGGCCCGACCAGCTGCACGGTTTCGAGGAGCGCCTCACGACCGACATCTATCCGGCCGATTTCGGCTGGGTGCCCGACTGGGACCAGCCGACCGAGCGGCCCAGCTGGTATCACAACATGAGTTCGGTGCTGGAGGCCGGCCCGTGCGTGCGGACCAACCAGCTCGATTTCGACGACGAAGTCACGTTCGCCGCGAAGCAGAAGCTCTACGACGTCGCCCGCGAGCGTGCGGCCGGGCACGATGCGCGGCCGTTCTGCATGGTCGTGTCGCTGACCCATCCGCACGATCCCTATGCGATCACGCGCGACTACTGGGATCTCTACCACGACGACGAGATCGACATGCCGGCCGTGCGGCTCGATGCGGCGGAAAGCGACCCGCATTCGCAGCGGTTGCGCTTCGTCTGCGAGAACGACCGCACGCCGCCCACCGACGCGCAGATCCGTGCCGCGCGCCGCGCGTACTACGGCGCGACGTCCTACGTCGACACGCAGTTCGGCAGCGTGCTGGCCGCGCTCGAACAATGCGGGTTCGCCGACGACACGATCGTGATCGTCACGTCCGACCACGGCGACATGCTCGGCGAGCGCGGGCTCTGGTACAAGATGACGTTCTTCGAAGGCGGCTGCCGCGTGCCGCTGATCGTCCATGCGCCGGGCCGTTTCGGCGCCGCGCGCGTGCGCGGGCCGGTGTCGCATCTCGACCTGCTGCCGACGCTCGTCGATCTGGCCGGCGCCGCGCCGGCCGGCGGCTGGCCCGATCCCGTCGACGGCGCGAGCCTCGTGCCGCACCTGCACGGCACGCCCGCGCACGACGTCGCGCTCGGCGAATACCTCGCGGAAGGCGCGGTCGCGCCGGTGGTGATGATCCGCCGCGGCGACTGGAAGTACGTGCATTGCCCGCTCGATCCCGACCAGCTCTACAACCTGTCGGACGACCCGCGCGAGCTGACGAACCTGGCCGGCGTGCCCGAAGCCGCCGACGTGCTTGCCGCGTTCCGCGCGGAAGCCGCGCGGCGCTGGGACCTGCCCGAACTCGACCGGCAGGTGCGCGCGAGCCAGCGGCGCCGCCGCTTCCATTACGCGGCGACGACGCAGGGCCGCATCCAGGCGTGGGACTGGCAGCCGTTCACCGACGCGAGCCAGCGTTACATGCGCAATCACATCGAACTCGACACGCTCGAGGCGATGGCGCGTTTTCCGCGTGTCGGGCGCTGAGTGGCCCGCATCGCGAACCTGAACGAACGACGGAGGAAGCGGACGATGAAACGGCAATGCAATGCAGCAATCCGGATCGGCGCGGCGCTCGCCGCGGCCGCGTGCCTGATGACGGCGCAGGGCGCACACGCGGCCGACGCGCAGACGTGCAACGACGTGAAGATGGCGGCGCCCGGCTGGACCGACATCGACGCGACGAACGCGATGGCGGGCGTCGTGCTGAAGGCGCTCGGCTACCGGCAGGACGTGGCGAACCTGTCGGTGCCGATCACGTACCAGGGGTTGAAGAAAGGGCAGGTCGACGTGTTCCTCGGCAACTGGATGCCCGCGCAGGCGCCGCTCGTGAAGCCGTTCGTCGACGACAAGTCGATCGACGTGCTGCACGCGAACCTGAGCGGCGCGAAGTTCACGCTTGCGGTGCCCGACTACGTGGCGGCCGCCGGCGTGCATACGTTCGCCGACCTTGCGCGCAACGCAGACCGCTTCGGCGGCAAGATCTACGGGATCGAGCCCGGCGCCCCCGCGAACCAGAACATCAAGCGGATGCTCACCGACCACGCGCTCGGCCCGGCGAACTGGTCGCTGGTCGAATCGAGCGAGACGGGCATGCTCACGCAGGTCGAGCGCGCGGTGCGCGACAAGCGCTGGATCGTGTTTCTGGCGTGGGAGCCGCATCTGATGAACACGAAGTTCCATCTGACCTATCTGTCGGGCGGCGACGCGTACTTCGGCCCGAACTACGGCGGCGCAACGGTCAATACGGTCACGCGTTCCGGATTCGCGGGCAAGTGCGCGAACCTCGCGCGGCTGTTCCGGCAGATGACGTTCTCCGTCGACGTCGAGAACCGGATGATCGCCGACATGCTCGACAACAAGGCGTCGCCCGCGCTCGCGGCGCAGCATGCGCTGAAGGCCGACCCGGCACTGGTCGCCGGCTGGCTGGACGGCGTCACGACGGCGGCCGGCGCACCGGGCCTGCCGGCCGTGCGCGCGGCCCTCGACGGCCATTGATCCCCTCCCTCCGGGCGGCCGGTTTTACCGCGCCGCCTGTCTACGTGTTTTCCCGACCGGTCGCATCGTGACCATTTAGTGTCGCCTTCAGACGGGTGATGCGAAATATGGGTTTGTATTTTTCGCCAATGGCTGCGTTATTGCGAAAAACGAAATGCCGAAGCCAGCGGGCGTATTGAATTCGAATCCACCTGCGCATCGCGGTACGCGCCGGGACGAGATTCTATCCATCGAACGGTTCAGGGAGGGTGGTCGACAATGAAGCACACGAAAGTTGCCGTAGCCGCCGCGCTTGCATGCGCGGCCTGTATTCCCGCCATCGGGCATGCACAGAGCAGCGTGACGCTGTACGGGATTCTCGACGCGGGCATTACGTACGTGAACAACACGGGCGGCTCGCACGTCGTCAAGTTCGACGACGGCGTTGCCTACGGGAACCGCTTTGGTCTCAAGGGCACCGAAGACCTGGGCGGCGGCCTGAAGGCCGTGTTCACGCTCGAGAGCGGGTTCCGCCTCGGCAACGGGCAACTCGGCTTCGGCGGCGCCGAATTCGGCCGGCAGGCGTATGTCGGCCTGCAGAACGACTGGGGCACGCTGTCGTTCGGCAACCAGCTCGACATCACGAACGAACTCGTCTCGATCTACAACATCTCGGCGTGGGGCAGCGGCTATGCGATCCACCAGGGCGACTTCGACCGCTTCAACGGCGACCGCCTGCCGAACTCGGTGAAGTTCCTGTCGAACGACCTCAGCGGCTTCAAGTTCGGCGCGATGTACTCGTTCGGCAACGTCGCGGGCAACTTCCACCGCAACAGCGCGTGGAGCGCGGGCGCGAGCTACACGAAGGGCGACTTCTCGATCGGCGCCGCGTACACGCGCCTGAACAACCCGAACGGCATCTACGCGTTCGACCCGTACGCGATGATCGGCACGCACACGTTCCTCGGCCAGCAGACGGTGACCGTCGATCCGGCGACCGGCGCGCGCACCGACCTGTTCTCGAACACGGCGATGGACGTCGACAGCCAGGGCACGTTCGGCATCGGCACGAGCTACACGATCGGCAAGCTGACGCTCGACGGCAACTTCTCGTACACGACCATCAAGGGCTTCGGCCAGTCGTCGCACATGCAGGTGTATGAAGGCGGCGGCTCGTACCAGTTCACGCCGGCGCTGAGCCTGATCGCGGGCTACCAGCACACGCGCTTCGAAGGCCATCACTGGAACCAGGGCACGGCGGGCCTGCATTACCTGCTGTCGAAGCGCACCGACGTGTACATCTCCGGCGACTACCTGCGCGCGTCGCAGGGTGTCGATGCGGTGATCGGCTACAGCTTCACGCCGTCGACGACGCAGACGCAGGCCGATGTGCGGATCGGGATGCGGCATTCGTTCTGAGCGGGGCGGTGTGGCGTAGCGATGTCTTCAGCGAGGTCTCTCTTTGGCGCGAACCGAGGTTCGCGCTTTTTTTTGTTCGCCGGGTGTGAGCGGGCACGAGATCCGTCCCGTCGATGCCGACGGCCTGGCCGGCGCCCCGGGATCGTCACCGGGAACGGCGGTCGGATGGTCTTGACCTGTGCCGTCCATAGACGCTAGCATCGTCCGCATGCTTGATCGCACCCATTCCCTCTCCTCGGTTACCCGTGCATGTTGTCAGAACGTGCCAGGGGGAATTTGCGTCTAGCGAACTCGCTAAACTTTCAAGCAATCGCCTTCCGGCCGCCTGTGATGCAAAACAGGCGGCCTTTTTGTTTTTGGGCCCACCTCTTCGGAACGGAGAAACTCGATGCCGCTTGCGCTGTATGACACCTGGTCGCGTACCGTGCGCCCGTTCACCCCCATCCGTGCCGGGCAGGTGGGTATGTACTGCTGCGGCCCCACGGTCTACGACGATGCGCATATCGGCAACCTGAGAACCTACGTGTTCGAGGATCTTCTGCGCCGCGTACTGGAGCGCAACGGATACGCGGTCCGGCACGTCGTCAACATCACCGACGTCGGCCATCTGACTTCGGATGCGGACGAAGGCGAAGACAAGATGGAGAAGGGGAGCCGTCGCACCGGCGAGTCGGCATGGGCCATCGCGCGGCGCTACACCGACGCGTTCGTCCGGGACTGGCGCGCGCTCCACCTGCTCGAGCCGACGGTCTGGTGCCGTGCCACCGATCACATCGCCGAACAGGTCGCGTTCATCGATACGCTCGACCGGGCCGGCTACGTCTATCGGACGGACGATGGCCTCTACTTCGATACCAGCCGGCAGGACGACTACGGCTATCTCGCGCGGCTGGACCGCGCCGGGTTGCAGGCGGGCAAGCGGGTTGCGCTGGGCGAGAAGCGGAGCATCACGGATTTTGCGTTGTGGAAGTTCAGCCCGGCCGGCGTCAAGCGGCAAATGGAATGGGACAGCCCGTGGGGCCGGGGCTTTCCGGGCTGGCATATCGAATGCTCGGCGATGTCGGCGAAGTATCTCGGGACGTTGTTCGATATTCACTGCGGCGGCGAGGATCATATCGCCGTGCATCACAGCAACGAGATCGCGCAGACCCGGGCGGCCCACGGCACGCAGCTCGCGAACTACTGGATGCACGGGCACTTTCTGACGCTCGACGCCGATGCGAAGATGTCGAAGTCGAGCGGCGACTTCATCCGTCTGCAGTCCTTGCAGAGCCGGAACGTCGATCCGCTCGCGTACCGTTACCTGTGCCTGACGGCCCACTACCGAAGCAAGCTGCATTTCACGTGGGCGTCGCTCGACGCGGCGCACACCGCGCTGAATCGACTCCGGCACCTGTACGCCGGCTGGCCGGAAGGCGGTCGCGTCGACGCCGATTTCGCCGCGCGGTTCGACGCCGAAGTGAACGAGGACCTGAATCTGCCCAGGGCACTCGCGGTGCTGTGGGATCTGGTCAGGGGCAACCTGCCGCCCGCGACCCTGAAGGCGACCGTGGACAGCTTCGACACCGTGCTTGGTCTCGGCTTACGCGAATGGCGGCCGGTTGCGTTCGACGTTCCGGAACACGTTCGCGTGTTGCTCGGTGATCGTGAGCGCGCGCGGGCGGACCGGGACTGGGCGCAAGCCGACCGGATACGGGAGGCGTTGAGCGCCGAGGGCTGGCGAGTCGAGGACACCCGGGAAGGCCAGCGCCTGTTCAGCATCGCGATGGACTCGACCGATACGGGCGGCCCGCCGCGGTGAAACTTGCGGGCCGCGTGCGTCGAACGATCCGGTGCACCCGCCACGCCCCGGCGGCCACGATCGACGCGGCCGCCGGAATCGTCGGCACCCGCACCCGCACGATGTCGCCGGCGTTGCCCCCGGCCCGTTTTCCGAGGTTGGCGATATCATCGCGATTTGGCCGCGCCTGCACCGTTGTCGCGCCCCTGCATCGGCGGGCGTCGTCGTGTTCCGGACGGTTGCCGTGCGCAGTGCCGCCCGCCCAGACCCCGATGACCGACCCCGTGCCCGACTCCAGTCCTTTATCCCCGTTACCCGTCAATCTGTTCCGCCACGCGCCGTTCCAGCGTTTCTGGGGCACGCGCGTGATGTCCTCCCTGGCTTTCCAGATCCTGTCGGTCGCAATCGGCTGGTATGTCTACGCGCTCACGCACAGCGCATTCGCGCTCGGCCTCGTCGGGCTCGCGCAGTTCGTGCCGATGTTCGCGCTGACGCTCGTTGTCGGGCAGGTGGCCGACCGCTACGACCGCCGGCGCATCGCGACGATCTGCCAGGGCGTCGAGGCGCTGGCTGCCGGCGTGTTCCTGCTCGGCGCCGTGCAAGGATGGCTGGCCGCGCCGGCCGTGTATGCGCTCGCGGCGATCGTCGGCACGGCCCGCGCGTTCGAGTCGCCGTCGGTGTCGTCGCTGCTGCCGGCCGTCGTGCCGCGCACCGACCTGCCGCGCGCGACCGCGCTGTCGACGTCCGCGAACCAGGCCGCGCAGATCCTCGGGCCTGCGTTCGGCGGGTTGCTCTATGGTGTCGGTGCGCCGGCCGCGTTCGGCACGAGCGTCGTCGCATTCGCGATCGCGGCCGTGCTCAGCGGCACGATTCCGCTGCGCAGCGCGCTGCCGGCTCGCGAGCCGGTCACGCTGCGCTCGGTGTTCTCGGGAATCGCGTTCATCCGGCGCGAGCCGGCGATTCTCGGCGCGCTGTCGCTCGACCTGTTCGCGGTGCTGTTCGGCGGCGCGACCGCGCTGCTGCCGATCTACGCGCGCGACATCCTGCAGGTCGGGCCGTGGGGCCTCGGGGCGCTGCGCGCGGCGCCCGCGGTCGGTGCGCTCGCGGGCACGCTGTGGCTCACGCGTTTCCCGTTGAAGGGGCGGCCGGGCCGCGCGATGTTCGGCGGCGTGATCGCGTTCGGCATCGCGACGATCGTGTTCGGGTTGTCGCGGCACGTCGCGCTGTCGCTCGTCGCGTTGGCGGCGCTCGGCGCGTCGGACGTGATCAGCGTCGTCGTGCGCCTGTCGCTCGTGCAGTTGCGCACGCCCGACGACATGCTCGGGCGCGTGAGCGCAGTCAATGCGCTGTTCATCGGCACGTCGAACCAGCTCGGCGAATTCGAATCGGGCGTAACGGCCGCCTGGTGGGGCGCCCCGACGGCGATCGTCGTCGGCGGCGCGGCGACGATCGCGGTGGCGCTCGCATGGATGCGGCTGTTTCCGCAGCTCACGAACATGAAGTCGCTCGAGCGCGACGCGTGACGCGCCGGGCCGCGGCCCGGCCCCGTCAGAAGAGCCGGTGGCCGAGCCACCATCCGCCGGCTGCGAACAGCGCGGCTGCCGGTAGCGTCAGCACCCACGCCCACACGATGTTGCCGGCCACGCCCCAGCGCACGGCCGACAGCTTCTGCGTCGCGCCGACACCGACGATCGCGCCGGTGATCGTATGCGTGGTCGACACCGGAATGCCGAGGAACGACGCGATGAACAGCGTCATTGCGCCACCGGTTTCCGCACAGAATCCGCCGACCGGCTTGAGCTTCGTGATCTTCTGGCCCATCGTGCGCACGATGCGCCAGCCGCCGAACAGCGTGCCAAGGCCCATCGACAGGTAGCACGCGCCGATCGCCCACGCAGGCGGCGCATCGGCGGTGGCCGATGCGTAGCCGCTCGCGATCAGCAGCATCCAGATGATGCCGATCGTCTTCTGCGCGTCGTTGCCGCCGTGGCCGAGACTGTACAGGCCGGCCGACAGCAGCTGCAGCCGGCGGAAACGCCGGTCGACCTTGCTGGGCGCGGTACGGAAGTACAGCCACGACACCCCGAGCATGAACAGCGAACCGAGGATGAAACCGAGCAGCGGCGAGATGAAGATGAACGCGACGGTCTTCAACAGCCCGTCGATGTTCAGCGAGCTCCAGCCCGACTTCGCGAGCGCCGCGCCGACGAGGCCGCCGATCAGCGCGTGCGACGAGCTCGACGGAATCCCGTAGTACCAGGTGATCACGTTCCAGCCGATCGCACCGACCAGCGCGCCGAAGATGACGTAGTGGTCGACGATCTCGGGATCGATCGTGCCTTTACCGACGGTCTGCGCGACTTTCAGGTGGAAGATGAAATACGCGATCACGTTGAACGCGGCCGCGAACACGACGGCCTGCCGGGGTTTCAGCACCCCGGTCGACACGACGGTGGCGATCGAGTTCGCCGCGTCGTGAAAGCCGTTCATGAAGTCGAATACGAGCGCGACGAGCACCAGCGTCGCGACCATCCACAGGGCGAGTTGGATCGAATGCATCTTCTTCAGTCACTCACGCGTTTTCCAGCACGATGCCTTCGACGATGTTCGCGACATCCTCGAATTTGTCGGTGATGCGTTCGAGCAGGTCGTACACGCCCTTCAGCTTGATCAGTGTCTTCACGTCGATATCGTCGCGAAAGAGTTTCGATATCGCCGCGCGCAGCACGCGGTCGGCGCGGGTTTCGAGCGCATCGATTTCTTCGCATGCCTTGAGGATCCGCGGCGATTGCTTCAGGTCGTACAGGTGGTTGATCGCCAGTTGCGCCTGCATTGCCGACTGCACGACGATGTCCGCGAGTTCACTCGCTTCCGCGGTGACGGACTTCAGGTCGTAGACCACGACGGTGGTCGCGACGTCCTCCATCAGGTCGAGGATGTCGTCCATCGTCGTGATCAGCTTGTGGATCTCGTCGCGATCGAGCGGCGTGATGAACGTCTTGTGCAGCAGGTCGATCGCCTCGTGTGCGAGCGTGTCGCCGGTGCGTTCGGCGGTCTGCACGTTGGCCATGCCCGATTCGGCGTCGTCGAGATTGTCGAGCAGCATCTGAAGCTCGCAGGCGGCTGACACGATGTGCTGCGCATGCGTATCGAAGAGATCGAAAAACCGGTTCTCGACCGGGAGGAAGCGTCCAAGCATGGTGTCTCCGGGGGAAAGTCGGGCGGGAGGAGTCGGGTCAGGCCGCGCAAGGGCGGCCCAGCGTGCTGTTGCCGAACGCGACGTGTCTTTGCTCGGCAAGGGCCCGCAGGTCCAGCGGCCGCCGGTGGACGATCGTGCTGGCGTATCCCGCCGACAGGTCGGGATTGACGAAATACATCAGCGACGTGCGCCGCACGCGCGCGCGCGGCCGCTCGACGGCGTGCTGCATTGCCGGCACTTCGCCGTCGGTCAGCGCCTCGAGGAGCGAGCCGGCCAGCACGATCATTTCGTCCGGCCGCGGCAGCGCGGAAACCGGCGATGAATCGGGCAGCAGCACCAGGCCGGGGGCGGCCGGCCGGATGAACGACAGCAAGTGGCCGTCCTCGTGCGGATCCTGCAGGTACGCACGGTCCTGGCTGCAATGGTGTGGCTCGTATGCGCAGAACTGCAGGTAGGAGCTGTGCCGGACCGGCGGCTGCGCGGTGCCGCCGAGGTTTTCGCATACCGCATCGAGCAGGTCCTGCGCGATCGCGTTGATGCAGGCTTCGTATGCGGCCAGCTCGCGATAGAACGCGGACTTGGTCAGCGCATAGCCGTGATGCGCATCGCGGCGCGCAACCCAGTAGCAGAACCGGTCGCACAGATCGGGCCGCTCGGGCGTACGCGAGTATTCGAGGCCGAACGGCAGGAATCCGTCGGTATGTTCAGGAAACGAGAATGCATGTTTTTGCCGCCGATCCAGTTGGTCGTAGGCGGCCGCGATCCGGTCGGAATGCAGATGCAGCGCGTACGGCATCCTGAAGTAGACGTAGCTGTCACGGATCAAGCGGCTGGCATGGAGTTTCATCGTGGGTTGCATGGTGTTCTCCCGGTACATCGGACATGGAGTGAGTCGTGCGGGTCCGGCCGGCGGCGATTGCGAAAGACGGGCTTCGCGGCCTTGCCGGAACATGGAGATGACGCGCGGCGCGGGCGAGCCGGACCGTGTCATCGCGAAGTGCGTGACGGCAGCGAGGCGGATTGCCGCAGAGGCCAGGGAGGGCCGCGACGCGGGAAGGCGTCGTACCGGTTGTGGTGAACGGGCCGCGGTTGCGCGGCCGGATGGGCGAGAAAGGCGAGTCGTGTCATGCGTGCTCCTGGCGCCGGACTGCACACGGCGGGAGCGTCATGACGTCAGCGACGGACGAACGCTTCCCGCCGCGCCGCGTCGGGCGCGATCGGCTGATGAAGGGCTGGGAGTCGGGTGCGTGCCGGCATGGCGTGCGAACGCGCGCCGGCGCAGCTTAATCGGCTACTGTCGTCGTCCATTTCGAACTCCTGTCTATCGAGGCGACGCACGCGTGCACCGGCCGCGCATGCACGAGCATGCGGCCGGACACACGCGCGCGACGCGGGTCACGCACGGACGCCGCTCGAGCGTCGAGCGGCAACTGAATTGTCGAGTACGGGATTTTCGGATCGACGGTACGCCGATCCTGAAAGACACCGCATCCTGCTATCCCGGGATGCGGCAGAAGACAAGGCTCTGCGAAGCTTCCTCAGGCGGCAGTCAGGTTGGTCCAGGACCAACTACAACTCGCATCGGTAGGCACAGACGCCTCCATGAATTGAAACGAGTGCGATGGTAAGAGGGAACCGCGCGGCGCGTCAATCGAAAACTTCGCACGCGTTTCGCGCGGTTTCCACCGCCCGGGCCGGCTTCGGGCATCAAGCCGGTGCGACAATGACGGCCGTGCCGTAGCAGATCACTTCGGTCACGCCCGAACCGATTTCGGTCGAGTCGTAGCGCATTGCGACGATCGCATTCGCGCCGAGCTTGCGCGCATCGGCGAGCATCTTGTCGAAGGCCTGCTGGCGCGCCTTCTCGCACAGCGACGTATAAAGCGTGATGTTGCCGCCGAAGATCGTTTGCAGCGAGGCGCCGAACGAGCCGACGATCGAGCGCGAGCGCACGATGATGCCTTGTGCGACACCGAGCGAGCGAACCGTCGTATGGCCGGGCAGGTCGAATGCAGTCGTGACGCGGGCGGGCGGCAGGTCGTCGTAGGAGCGGGTGGATTCGGTCATGGCGGAAGTGTGTCGCGGAGTGGACGAATGACGATTCTAGCCGCACGCGCGGGCATGAACGGCAACCCGAACGGGAGGTGGACAGTGTTTAACGAATGTATCGATGCGTTCTGGCAGCAGAAATTTTCAGGAAACCGGCGCATTTACGAGGGTGACGATCTGCAGATTGCCGTCAGCGCCGAACTGGACGACGAGCAGGGCATGATTCTCGTACCGACCGACGGGAGAAGCCGGATCGTCGTGCAGGGCGAGGTTGCGCGGAGGCTGCGCCTGAACGAAACGAACGCATGGTCGATGACCGCGTTCCTCGACCGGCTGTCGGCATCCGGCGGCGAACTGTGCGGTGCGGACCATCTCTTCTACTATCCGGCGTCGGTGTTGGCCGACCTGTCGGCGCACGTGTTGCCCGAGCGGGTCCGGTTGCTGACGGCAACGGATCGCGCGGCGTTCGAGGCATTCCGCGCCGCGATGCCGGAGGACGATTTCGATACGGCGAGCGTCGAACTCGGCCATTGGCGCGTCTTCGGCGCGTTCGAGCAGGATCGGCTGGTCTGCGCGGGCAGCGTGTACGCGTGGTGGGAATCCTGTCTGGCCGACATGGGCGTACTGACGCTACCCGAATTCCGGGGGCGCGGCCACGCGCGCGGGGTCGTTCACGCAATGAGCATGGCAGCCCTGGGTGACAGGCTCGAACCGCAGTACCGGTGCCAGCTGGACAATCCGGCTTCCGCAGCGGTCGCGCTCGCATTGGGCATGTGTCTGTACGGGACGCTGGACGAGCTCGTCTGAGCGCAGGAAGGCGTCGGGAAGGAAGCGTGCGCGGGCCTCGCGTACACGCTTCCTTCATTCTCGGGCGTCAGGGCTTCGCAGCTGTCCCGCCATTGCCGCCGAGATCAACCGCATAGGCCAGCGCCAGCTTGCCGAATTTCAGCGCGTGGTTCGCCTGCCGGTCCGAATTCTCCAGCGTGTCGTTCACCGTATGGATGTACGGGCTGTCGTTCTGGTCGGCCTCGAACGGGAACGACGCCGGATACCCCTGCGCATTCCACGACGCGTGATCCGAGCACGCATACCCGCACTGCGACGTGCCGATCGCGAGCTCCGGCAGGTAGGTCTTCGCCAGGTTCGTCACGTAGGTGTTCTGCGCCGCGTTCGTGTAGTCGGTGATCAGGTAGATATCCTTCGGATCGCCCTTGTAGTTCGTCATGTCGAGCTGCAGCACGCCGACCACGTTCGCATTCTGCATGCGGAACTGCTTCGCGATCGCCTTCGAGCCGAGCAGGCCGGCTTCCTCGGCCGCATACCCGACGAACTTGATCGTCCGCTTCGGCCGGTAGTTGTTCGCGAGCAGCACGCGCAGCGCTTCGGTGAGGCTGGCGATGCCCGACGCATCGTCGTCCGCACCGGGCGAGCGCGTGTTCTCCGTCGTGCGGCCGACGGTCGAATCGAGATGGCCGCCGAGCACGACGGTACCCGCCGCCGGATCGCTGCCGCGGATCGTCAGGATCACGGATTTCTGCGGAAAACCGGTATGCGTGAACTGTTCGACGGTGATGTCGGCACGCGAGCCGGCCAGCTGTTTCCACTGGAGCGCGAGCCAGTCCGATGCGGCGACGCCGTGTGACGTCGTGTAGTACCGGTTCGTGAAGCCGGACAGCGACGTGATCGTGCCGACGATGTTGCTGGCCTGCAGCTGCTGGATCCAGGTGCCGATCTGCGGCGCGTTCGATATCTTGTACGCGGGGGCTGCGGCCTGCTTGGCCAGCGTGGCCGGCAAGGGCTGCAGCGCCTGCCGCGCTTCGTCGAACGAGTCGTGCACGACGTAGCCGGGCCCGTGGCCGCGCGTATGGTGGACGGCGTGTGCCAGCTCGCCCAGCCGTGAATCGTCGATCTCGACGACGTGAACGGTTTCGCGGCGCGCGGCGCCGTCGGCCGTCTTGCCGGCGTCGACGGTCGTGCTGTACTGCGCGGTGGCGCTTGCGTCGATGCGTTGAAGCTGGCGGAACGCGGTGTCGCCGAGCGTGATCCAGACAGGTGTCGCGTGCGCGGCGGCGGTCAGCAGCATGCCGCCCAGTGCGGCGCTCAGGCGGGTCAGTGTCAGAGTAGGCATGTTCGATCTCGTGAGGATGGCGATGTCGATGAAGGGAGCGCGCCGCAGGTCGTGCGACGCGCCCCCGCCTGCTGCGGGGAACTACGACTTCTGCGGGACGGTCACGCCGTACGTGCAGCTCTTGTTGTACGCGTTGCCGATCGCGGTGAGTTGCGCGCTGCTGTAGCCGAGCGCGGATGCGGCCGTCAGGACGGCCTGCGCGGCGGCCTTCTGGTTGGTCGAGCTGTTGGTCATCGACAGCCCCTTCAGGAACGCCTTGTCCATCGCCTGCGCGCCGATCGCGTCGCGCGCGACGAGGTTGCACGACGCCCAGTACTGGCCGGCCGTGTGGATTTCCGCCCCGCGTGCCTGCGCATAGGTACGCCCGACGTTCCAGTTGGTCACGCGGCCGCCCCAGAACTCGTTGTGGCCGTCCCAGTTGTAGACCCAGTGGTACTGCGCGTCCGACGGGCTCCACTGGTTGAAGTCGCGGCTGTAAGCGGCGGCGAGATAGTCGCCGGTGCCTTCGGACAGCCCTTCCTGCTGCGACAGGCCGCCGTTCGTCACCCAGTCGTGGATGCCGTGGCCAAGCTCGTGGATCACGACGTCCGCATCTTCCGCGTCGTCGACGCCGCCCTGGCCGAAGGTCAGCCGGCCGCTGCTCGACGAGTACGACGAGTTGTCGTCGCCCGATTCCCCGTGCGGGTCGTACTGCACGCCGCCCGTGTACTGATAAGGCAGCGCCTTGATGCCGAGCGTCTGGTTCACGTAACGCAGGAACGTGTCGATGTGGTAGTACGCGTTCACGGCCTCGAAATACAGGTTGCCGCGCGTGAACTCGAACGCAGGCGTCGACTGCGTGGGACAGGCCTTGTCGAGCGGTGCATCGAAATCGACGCACGCCGCGTACGGGCCGGTCAGCGTGTAGCGCGAGCCCGACTGCGCGAGATCCTTGAGCGTGACGCGCACGCGCGCGGCCGTGAGCTGCGTCGAATCGGCGTCGTTGTTGTCCTTGTAGCCCGTGCTGCCGTAGCTGCTCTTCGTCGGCGAAAGCGGATCGGGCCGGAACACGAAGCCGGTGCCGTCGGTCGCATAGAACGCCTTGTCCTCGGCGCGCAGCACTTCGCCGCTGCCCGAGTCGATCAGCAATTCCCAGTCGCCCTTCGGGCCGTCCTGCGGGCGGCCGCGCACCTTCCACGCGGTATGCGTGCCGGTCTTGTCGACGAATGCGACGAGCTGCGCGTCGAGATTCGTGAAACCGCTGACGCCGAGATACGCGCGGGCGCGGTCGAGCGCCTGCTGCTGGTCGACGGCCTGAGACTTGCGCGTTGTCGCGACCACGCCGTTGACCGTGTTGCTCGCGACGTACAGGATGCGGCCGTCCTTCGCGACCGTCACCGCGATCTCGCTGCCGTACACGGGCAGTCCGGCGGCCTGCTGCTGCAGACGCACGACGGTGAAGTCCGCGTCGTTGCGCTCCGACGTGACGACGAGACTCGCGAGTGCGGCCGAGTCGAGCCCGAGCTGTGTCGCCTGCGATGCGACGAAATCGCGTGCGGTGGCGGCGGGCGTCGTGGCTGCTTTCTTGACGCGATAGGCCGGGTTGTACAGCGTGACGGCGACGCCGTCCGCGCGGAACTGCCCGCCGGCCGTATCGGATTTCGCGGCCGGCGGCGCGACGCCGCGCGTCAGGCTTTCGCGCAGGCTCACTGCCTGCGGATTCGAGACTTTCGTATCGGCCAGGGTGCCGCCGACGATGCCGAAACCGAGCGCGAGACCCAGGGCGAGCGGCAGTGCTTTGCGTGATGTCTGCATACGTGATCCTCATCTCAACGGTTGGACACGCCCGCGCGCTTGTGGCGGGCAGGCACGACACGGCCCGCGCGCCGGTTCGATGGAACCGGTGCGGCGAAGCGGTGTTGGGAGTGTCGACTGACTAAGGAACCCTAAATGTCAGGTCGAAAAGAAACGGGCGGAAGAGGCGAATGAGAAGCGAACGGCAGGCAGGTGCGGCGACGGCGAATCGAGCATCGTCATGTCATACCCCTCGGATCGATATTGATATCGGTGGCAGCCTGCGTGGCGCGACGTGCGTCGAGCCTGAGGATCGTCTCGTTAGGCAGCCTATCTAATTTCAACTTATGTTACAGAATATTTTCAGCGACATTCCAAATTATTTTCGATGATCGCTTCGGTCGGCCGATCAATCGCCGGCATTGTTCAGCGAACGGCGGGAAACGCTGCCGGAACGCGTAATACCGCGCCGGATTGTGATTAAAACGCGCGACGATCAGCGCGTCGCACGCCGGTCGCTGCGCGGGCTGACGCCGAAGCGTGCGCGATAGGTGCGTGAGAAATGCGACGGCGATTCGAATCCGCACGCGACGCACACGGACGTGATGCTCATGTCGGTCTGCTGCAGCAGCTCGCGTGCGCGATCGAGGCGCAGGTTCAGGTAGAAGTGCGTCGGCGTGTCGTTCAGCGTCGCGCTGAACAGCCGTTCGAGCTGACGCCGCGTGATCGACACATCCTGCGCGAGCGCGTCGGAGCCGAGCGGGTTCTCCATGTGCTGCTGCATCGTGCCGATCACCTGGATCAGCTTGCGGTTGTGCACGCCGTAGCGCGCGGCGATCTCGAGCCGCTGGCTGTCCGAACGCTGCCGGATACGGCTGACGACGAACTGCTCGGAGATGGCCGCCGCGAGATCGGCGCCGTGCCGTCGGCCGATCAGGTCGAGCATCATGTCGATCGACGCAGTGCCGCCCGCGCACGTGATGCGCCGGTCGTCGATCTCGAACAGCTCCTGCGTCGCGTTGAGGCCCGGATAGCGCTCGCGGAACGCGGCCAGCGCTTCCCAGTGCAGCGTGAGCGGTTGCGACGCGTCGAACAGCCCGGCTTCCGCGAGCACGAAGCTGCCCGTATCGATGCCGCCGAGCGTTGCACCATGCCGGTGCTGGCGGCGCAGCCAGTCGGCGAGCGGGCGCGTGTAGCACACGAGCGGATCGAAGCCCGCGACGACGAACACCGTGTCGACCTGCTCGACGTCCGCGCACGCGGCTTCGGCAGCCACCGGAATGCCGTTGCTCGCGGCGACGGGTGCGCCGTCGGCGCTGATCACGTGCCAGCGATACAGCTCGGTGCGGAAGCGGTTCGCGACGCGCAGCGGTTCGACCGCCGACATGAAGCCGAGCGCGGAGAAACCGGGCAGCAACAGGAAGTGGAAATCCTCGGGCATCGGGGCAGGGGATCGAATCCGGTGGTCGTCACGCATCGCACGGGGCTGCGCTCGGGCGGGCAGGCGCCGCGCCGGTTCGCACGCGCCGAACGGTCAGCGGGAGATTATCGCGGGTTTTGCGCGCGTCAGCGCGTTTTTGCGCTGCGCACGGAACGGCGCGCGGTGGTCGACGGCAGTTCGCCGAATTGCGCCTTGTATGCGTTCGCGAAATGGCCGAGGTGGATGAAGCCCCAGCGTGCGGCTGCATCGCTGATCGGCAAATCGGCCTGCCGCGTGTCGAGCAGCATCCGCCGCACCTGCGACAGGCGCAGCGAGCGCACGTAGTGCAGCGGGCTTGTCTGCACGACCGACTGGAAGCTGTTCTGCATCGTGCGCCGGCTCACGCGCAACTGCGCGCACAGGCTCAGCACGTCGACCGGCGCTTCCGGATGCTCGATCACGTAGTCGTGCACTCGGCGCACGATATCGGCACGGCACGCGTGCGTGAGCCGGTTCGACGCCTCGGGTATCCGGTACGTGAGGAGATCGACGAGCACGTTGCCGACTTCGCCGCGCAGTTCGCGCTGCACGCGTGCATCGCTGTAGGTATCGGGCGACGACAGCACGCGTTCGAGCTGCGTCGCGATCTGCACGCTCGCGCGCATCAGCACGGCCGTCGGCATGTCGACGACGCCGCGCCGCAGCGTCGTTTCGTCGAGCCGCACATCGGCCGCATCCTCGACCTGCTGCAGCAGGTCGGCATCGACGACGACGCCGATCAGCGACATGTCGTCGGGCGAATGCAGTTCGAACGGTGCGCCGCCGCGCGCCATCACCATCGTGCCGCGCTCGATACGCGCGCCGCCGAACGCGAACGCGCCCGAGCCGGTGAGCGGCATGCCGAATACCGTATGGCCGGGCGGCAGCCGGCCGCGCTGGATGATGCGCACGTTCGCGGCTTCCTGGAACAGCTGCAGGCCGTCGAGCACCGCGTGCTTGACCGCGCTGCGGTACGAACCCGGACCGATCTGGTCGTAGCGCTGATTCCAGCCGCGCAGCGCCTCGGCATGCCGGTCCGCGTCGTCGAACATCTCGTGAAACACGAACACAGCGCCTCCGGGGGTGTCGAGCAGGACCGCGAAAGATTAAACCGACCAAGCGGTCGGCGCAATAAGGGGGAGCGCTATTCCGCACGCATTGTTCAGAGGGTCGGAAGGCGCGTGGCCACGAGGCTTTCACGCGCATTTCCAATATCCCGAATCGGCACGTTCGCGTTGCCGGTCCTGGTGCTGACCGCATTTATTGTCGAACTACAGTCGCCCCACATAACGTGAATCCCCAACTGGAGGCGACATGAGGACAAGGCGACGAACCGCGGCGCTCGCGGCGACGCTGGCGTTCGCGGCGGCGTGGGCCGGCAGCGCGAATGCGACGGAACAGCCCGAGGAACTGGTCGTGCAGAAGATGCCGCCGTGGCATCCGCACGAGGTCTATATCGTCGACATCTCGATGCCGTCGATGACCGACGGGCGCATCTATGTGTACGACGCCGACGCGAAGAAGCTGCTCGGCCAGATCGACGGCGGCTTCGGCCCCGGTCTTGCGATCTCGCCCGACCATAAAACAAGCTTCGTCGCGACGACCTACTTCTCGCGCGGCTCGCACGGCACGCGTACCGACGTCGTCGAGATGACCGACAACACGACGCTCGATCACACGGGCGAGATCGTGATTCCGGCGAAGCACGCGCAGCATGTGCCGTCGCCGTACAACACCGCGTTCAGCGCCGACGGCAAGCGGCTGTACGTTGCGAACATCACGCCGGCCGCGTCGATGACGGTGATCGACGCGGTATCGAAGAAGGTGCTGTCGGAGATCGACACGGCCGCCTGCGTGCTCGCGTATCCGTCGGGCAACGATCGCGTCACCGCGCTGTGCGAAAGCGGCAAGGCGCTGACCGTCACGCTCGACGCGAACGGCAAGGAAACGAAACGCACGATGTCGGACGCGTTCATCGACGTCGACAAGGATCCGGCTTTCGTGAACGCGTCGCGATACAAGGGCGACTATCTGTTCACGACCTACGGCGGCAACGTGCGCAGCGCCGATTTCAGCGGCGACAAGCCGGCGTTCGGCAAGCCGTGGTCGCTGCTGACGGATGCCGAACGCGCCGAAGGCTGGCGCCCCGGCGGCATGCAGCAGACGGCCGTGCAGGCGAAGCAGAACCGCTACTACGTGCTGATGCACAAGGGCACCGACGGTTCGCACAAAGACCCCGGCACGCAGGTGTGGGTGTACGACCTGAAGTCGAAGCAGCGCGTCGCGCGCTGGGATCTCGCGCAGCAGAAGGTCGATCCGCTCGTGTCGATCCAGGTCAGCGAGGACGACAAGCCGCTGTTCTACGGGCTGACGGCGACATCCGACCTCGTCGTGATGGATGCGCGCACCGGCAAGCTGCAGAACGTCGAGAAGCAGATCGGCAATACGTCGTCGCTGCTCGTCAACCCGTGAGGCCGCGATGACCCTCGATCCCGTTCTCGCCACCAGTGCGCAGGCCGGCGCGGCCGCCGTCGTGCTGCTCGGCGCCTTCGCGAAAATGCGCCGCCCCGCTGCCTTCCGGCAGGCGCTCGCCGGCTACCGGCTGCTGCCCGATGCGCTGACCGCGCCCGTCGCGTTCGCGCTTCCGCTCGCGGAAGCGCTCGGCGCCGCCGCGCTGCTGTTTCCCGATACGCGCATGGCCGGTGCGGCCGGCCTGATCGCGCTGCTGTTGACCTTCGCGGCTGGGCTCGCGATCAACCTGCTGCGCGGCCATACCGACATCGATTGCGGCTGTTCCGGCTTCACTGCCGCGCGCACGGACGCGCCGCGCGGCATCGGCTGGCTGCATGTCGGCCGCGTGCTGCTGCTCGTCGTGCTGGCCGCCACCGCGTTCGTCGAACCGGGCACGCGCGCCGTCGTGTGGTTCGACTACCTGACATTGTTCTTCTCCGTGCTGCTGATCGTCTGCGCGCTGCTCACCGTCGACGTGCTGCTCGCCAACGCACCGCGCCTTTCCCACCTGAGGAATTCATGATGCAAACCGCTCTCACCGTTTCCACCGCCCTGCTGTGGGTGGCCGTCCTCGCGCTCGGCGCGATCTGCCTCGCGCTGGTGCGCCAGATCGGCATCCTGTACGAACGCATCATGCCGGCCGGCGCGCTGATGATCGACAAGGGGCCGGCGGTCGGCGCGATCGCGCCGACGTTCGAACTGACCGACATCCGCGGCTCGCAGGTGAAGGTCGGCGGCATCGACGCATCGGGCAAGGCGACGCTGCTGTTCTTCCTGTCGCCGACCTGCCCGGTCTGCAAGAAGCTGCTGCCGCTGCTGCCGTCGCTGCAGGCAAGCGAATCGACGCCGGTGAACATCGTGCTCGCAAGCGACGGCGATTTCGACGAACACGCGCGCTTCGCGCAGAAGCACGACCTCGGGCGCTTCCCGTACGTGCTGTCGCAGGAGCTCGGCCTCGCGTACCAGATCGGCAAGCTGCCGTATGCGGTGCTGCTCGACGAAACCGGCACGGTGCGTGCGAAGGGGCTCGTCAATACGCGCGAGCATCTCGAGAGCCTGTTCGAGGCGAAGGAGCGCGGCGTCGCATCGTTGCAGCAGTTCGTGCATGGCGATCACAGCCACGACGCGCACGCGCAGCACGCATGACCGGCCGACCCACTTACAACGTCATGGGAGAACAACGACATGGGCCTGTTTGATTCATGGTTCGAGCGGTCGGCGCGCGGCGTCGCGCAGCACAGTTCGCGGCGCAGCGCGATGGCAAAGCTCGGCAAGGTGCTGGTGGGATCGGCGCTGCTGCCGCTGCTGCCGGTCGATCGCACCGCGTATGCGGCCGATGCCGAAGCCGGTGCGTCCGGTGCTGCATCGGGCGCGAGCGACGACCCGATGAGCTGCGACTACTGGAAGTATTGCGCGATCGACGGCTGGCTTTGCAGTTGCTGCGGCGGCACGTCGAGCAGCTGCCCGCCGGGCACGACGCCTTCGCCGATCACGTGGATCGGCACCTGCCGCAACCCGCACGACGGTTCGGACTACATCGTGTCGTACAACGACTGCTGCGGCAAGACGTCCTGCGGCAAGTGCTTCTGCAACCGCAACGAGCGCGAGAAGCCGCTGTACAAGCTGTCGCTGAACAACGACATCAACTGGTGCATGGCGAACGGTAATTCGAATTACCACTGTTCGGTTTCGGTTCTGCTGGGAGCGGCGAAGCAATGAAAGTGAAGCAAGCAGGAAAGCGGGTCTTTGCATGCATGGCGGCCGCGGCAGCCTTCGCGTTGCCGGGCACGGCCGGCGCGCAGGAAACCGTGCATTACCCGGCCGGGAAAAGCCTGTTCGACGCGCAGTGCGCGGTGTGCCACCAGGCGGGCGGGAAAGGGCAGGACGGCCTTGCGCCGCCGCTGACCGAGTATCCGGGCAAGTATGCGGCGGCCGAGCCGGGGCGCGCGCAACTGGTCGCGACGCTGCTGCACGGGATGTTCGGCGAGATCGAGGTGCACGACAAGCGCTACAACTTCAAGATGCCGTCGTTCGCGAGTGCGACCGACGACGACATCGCGCACGTGCTCAACTACGTCGTGTTCGACCTCAACGCGCAGCACGGTGACGCGAAGCCGTTCACGGCGGCCGATATCCGCGCGGCGCGTGCGAAGCAGATGGACGGCACGGCCGTGCATGCGCAACGTGCGGTGGTGATCAAGGGGCTCGGGCTGTGAACGGCGCCTGCGCGTCCCGTGCGGACGCCTCCGCGCAGGGTACGCGGGGCGCGTCGTCGTGGCTCGTCGGCGTGTCGCGCCGCGTGTCGGCGTGGCTGCTGCTGGCGGGCGCTGCCGCATGCGCGGTCGCACCGCCCGCGCATGCCGACGGTGCGGCCGACGCGACGCTCGCGCGTCAGCACTGGGTGCTCAACTGCATGGGCTGCCATACGGCGACGGGCGGCGGCATCCCCGGCAAGGTGCCGCCGCTCGCGAATTCGCTCGGCTATTTCACGCACCTGCCGGCCGGGCGCGAGTATGTGATGCGCGTGCCCGGCGCATCGAACTCGGCGCTGTCCGACCAGGATCTGGCCGACGTGCTCAACTGGGTGCTCACGACGATGAACCGCGATGCGCTGCCGCGCGGCTTCAAGCCCTACACGGCCGCCGAAGTCGCCGCGCATCGCCGTCCCGCTTTTGCCGATGTCGCGACCGTGCGCGCGGGCCTGGTCCGCGCGTTGCAGGCACGCGGGATCGACGGCGTCACGGATCGCTACTGACCGACTCATTCAAACAATCAAGGAGACGTGGACATGGAGACGAACGAAACCTTTGCGTTGCTCGACGCGACGCGCGCGTTCCTCGCGAAGCCGAAGAAGATGCTGATCGGTGCCGAGTGGAGCGATGCCGTGTCGGGCCGCCAGCTCGACGTCGTGAACCCGGCCGACGGCGCTGTGATCGCGCGCGTGCCCGAAGCGGACGAACGCGACGTGGAGCAGGCGGTCGCCGCGGCGCGGCGTGCATTCGATTCAGGCCCGTGGCGTACCGCGAAGACCACCGATCGCGAGCGCCTGCTGCTCGTGCTCGCCGACCTGATCGAAGCGAACGCGCGCGAGCTCGCCGAAATCGAATCGCTCGACAACGGCAAGCCGGTCATGGTCGCGCAGGGGCTCGACGTCGCGATGGCCGCGCAATGCTTTCGCTACATGGCCGGCTGGGCGACGAAGATCGAAGGCAGCGTGATCGACGCCGGCATGCCGTACATCCCGGACAGCGAGATCTTCACCTATACGCGCAAGGAACCCGTCGGCGTGGTCGGCGCGATCATACCGTGGAATTTCCCGCTGCTGATGGCGGCGTGGAAGATTGCGCCGGCGCTCGCAACCGGTTGCACCGTCGTGCTGAAGCCTGCCGAAGATACGCCGCTGAGCGCACTGCGACTGTGCGAACTGATCCAGGCGGCCGGTTTCCCGGACGGCGTCGTCAATATTGTCACCGGTTACGGCCACACGGCCGGCGCGGCATTGTCGCGCGATCCTCGCATCGACAAGATCGCATTCACGGGTTCGACGCAGACGGGCAAGACGATCGGCCACGCGGCGCTCGACAACATGACGCGGATGTCGCTCGAACTCGGCGGCAAGTCGCCGGTGATCGTGCTGCCCGACGTCGATCTCGACAAGGCCGCGCTGGGCGTCGCGAATGCGATCTTCTTCAACCAGGGGCAGGTGTGTACGGCCGGTTCGCGTGCGTATATTCATTCGAAGGTGTTCGACGGCGTGATCGAGCGCGTCGCGAAGATCGCCGCGAGCCTGAAGATCGGCCCGGGGATGGACCCGTCGACGCAGATCGGCCCGCTCGTCTCGGCGAAGCAGCGCGAGCGCGTGTGTAGCTATATCGACTCGGGGTTCGGCGAAGGGGCGCGCGCGGCGGCGGGCGGCCGTGCGATCGACGGCCCCGGCTTCTTCGTCGAACCGACCGTGCTGGTCGATACGACGCAGGCGATGCGCGTCGTGCGCGAGGAGATCTTCGGGCCGGTGCTCGTCGCGATGCCGTTCGACGATCTCGACACGGCCGTGCAGCTCGCGAACGACACGCCGTATGGCCTCGGCGCGAGCATCTGGTCGAACGACCTGTCGGCGATCCACAAGCTGATTCCGCGTATCGCGGCCGGCACCGTCTGGGTCAACTGCCATTCGCTGCTCGACAACGCACTGCCGTTCGGCGGGATGAAGCAGTCGGGCTTCGGCCGCGAACTCGGCCGCGCGGTGATCGACCAGTACACGGAAAGCAAGTCGGTGATGATGAACTACGCGTAAGCGTAGCGGCGAGCGCGTGCGTGGCCGGTTATCGGCCGCGCACGCGAGCCGACAGCAACGCGCTTCAAGCGCGGATCAGCACGACCCCGAGGATCAGGCACGCCGCGCCGGCAATGCGGACCGGGCTGGCCGAATGCTGCTCGATGCCGAGCACACCGAAGTGGTCGAACGCGAGTGCGCCGGTCATCTGCCCGACGACGATCAGCGCGAGCGTCGTGGCCGCGCCCAGTCGCGGCACCATCAAGATCGCGACGCCGACGAACACCGCACCGAAGAATCCGCCCGTCCAGCTGAACCACGATCCTGCGCCGGAAACGGTGCCGCTCAAGCGCGGATGCGGCGACAGCAGCGCGACGGCCAGCATCGCGGCCAGGCCGACGAGGTAGCTGACCGACCCGGCCCACCACGGCGAGCCGATCTGCGCGCGGAGGTTTGCGTTGAGCACCTGCTGCAAGGCGACGCTGATGCCGGCCGCCACGACCAGCAGATAGGACAGGAGGGTAGTCACGTCGATGAGCGCTCCGAAAGGATGGCCGGAACGGTGATTCCGGCACGGCAGGCTTTCATTCTGCGGAGCGCACCGGTATAACGCAAATATTGAATCTGGCACTCATCCATCTCGTTTCGGCATGCCATCACTCCGGCAAATCCAGTATTTCCTGACCGTGGCGGATCTCGGCGGCTTCACGCCGGCCGCGGGCGCGCTCCATGTCGCGCAGTCGGCGCTCAGCCGGCAGATCGGCCAGCTCGAGGACGAACTGGGTTTCGTGCTGTTCGACCGGGAGCCGCGAGGCGTCCGGCTCACGCCGGCCGGCGCGATCTATCGTGAACGCGTGGCATCGATCCCGGCGACGCTGACGGCTGCGGCCGAAGAGGGCTCGCAGTTGTCGCGCGGGGAGGCCGGCGTGCTGCGGCTGCTGCATTCCAGCACCGTTCCGGTCAGCAGCCTGATGCCGGATCTCGACCGTTTCATGAGCGACTGCCCGGGCGCCCGGGTCGATCTCGACCGTGCGTCGTCCGAGGATCAGGTGACGGAAATCGCGGACGGCCGTGCCGATATCGGGATCGTCCGCTTGCCGGTGCTGCGGCGCGATGCGCGTGTCCGTTTCGTCGAACTGGCCGCCGAGCGCCTGTGCGTGGCGGTGCCTGCCGATCATCCGCTCGCGGGCCGCAAGCGCGTCGCGGTATCGACGTTGCGGCGGGAACCGTTCGTGTCGGCCGTGTATCGGGAGCGCGGCGGGCTGGCGCGCGTCGTGACCGATCTGTGCCTGAAGCGCGGGTTCGTACCGGCGGCCGCGCGGATCGTGTCGCCGAAGACGTCGATGCTGAATCTCGTCGCGGCCGGGCGCGGCGTGGCGATCGTGCCGGAGCGGATGGCGAGTCTCGGGATCGACGGCGTCGTGTTCGTGCCGATGTCGGATGAAGACGCGCAGTCGGTGTGCGCGCTGGTGCTGCCGGCGGAGCCGACGGTGCTGGCGGAGGCGTTTGCGCGCATCGTGGCGCCGGATCGCTGACGTTGAACGCGCGGACTGCATGATGCCGGAACAGGCGCACGACCCGCGAGGCGCGCGTGATTTCGAGGATCGGGGGCAGGTGCCTGTTCAATTGACGCCAGATGCAACAGCATCGACCGCGCTGGCGGGCTCCTTCCGATACACCTTCATCGGGCCCGCCTGCGCTGGATCGTCGATCGGGTACGACGGGCCAGCCGCGAGGATATGCCGGCCGCGCGCGTTACCGAGGTCGACAACGGTCAGACGCAATGAAGCCCGGAATCGCTCGATGCAAGCGCGTCGATGCTGACCGGCACGCGCGGCGCGAGCGCGCACATCAGTTCATAGCCGATCGTTTTCGATGGCTCGGCGACGGCGTCCACGCCGAGCTGCGTTCCCCATAGCTCCACGGGCGAGCCGACGCCCGCCGTCGGGCAGGGCGTGAGGTCGACGGTGAGCATGTCCATCGACACACGTCCGACGATGCGGGTGCGCACGCCATCGACCAGCACCGGCGTTCCTTCCGGCGCATGACGCGGATAGCCATCGGCGTAGCCGCATGCGACGACGCCGATCCTCATCGCACGCGGTGCGGTGAAGATGCTGCCATAGCCGGTCGACTCGCCGGCTTCGAGTGCTTGTACGCCAATGATGCGGCTCGCCAGTGTCATCGCGGCGCGCAGCGGGAAACCTTCGGTATCGCGAGCGCGGCCCGTCGGCGAAGCGCCATAGAGAATCGTGCCGGGCCGCACCCAGTCACGGTGCGCGCGCGGATGCCACAACACGGCGGCGGAATTCGACAGCGACCGCGTGCCTGGCAGATCGCGCGTGGCATCGTCGAAGGTGTCGATCTGCCGGTCGACGCTTCCGTCGTCTGCATTCGCGAAGTGGCTCATGAGGCCGATCGAGCCGGTCGCGTGGATGTCCGACGCGCGCTGCCATGCACGCCGGTATTCGCCGGGCCGGAAGCCGAGCCGGTTCATGCCCGAGTTCATTTTCAGCTGGATGTCGATGCGCTCGCGTGGCCTCGCCGCGTTCAGCAGCGCGAGTTGTTCGTCGCAGTGAACCGTCACGGTCAGCCGATGGCGGTCCGCGATCTCGATATCACCGGGTTCGAAAATGCCTTCGAGCAGCAGGATCGGCTTGGCCCAGCCCCGTTCGCGTACCCGCACGGCCTCGTCGAGATCCAGCAGCGCGATGCCGTCGGCGTCCGAGAGCGCAGGAAGGACGCGTTCGACGCCATGACCGTAGGCGTTGGCCTTGATCACGGCCCAGATGCGCGACGATGCCGCCAGGCGCCTGGCTAGCTGCAGGTTGTGCCGGATGGCATCGAGATGAATGTGTGCGGAAATCGGTCGCGGCATGTGTCCTCCGGTGATAGTGCGCGGCGAGCGCATCGGTCTGAGTGAGCAACGGACTGGCCGACCAACCCGTCGCCAGGTGGACTGTAGGCAGCAAATAGCGTGATGTATATTGATCGATTCTTGGGTAATGCATTAGCGTTTCTGTTCAATTGAATGCCGAGGAGAGTCACGTTGGAAGTCGGACGATTGAGGGCGCTGCTGGAGCTGGCGAGGTGCGGCACGATGGCCGCTGCTGCCGACGCGCTGTTCCTGACGCCGTCGGCGGTGTCGCAGCAGATTGCACAACTGGAAGACGAGGCGGGCGTCGAGCTGACCGAGCGCGTTGGTCGCGGGGTCAGGTTGACGCCCGCCGGGCACGCATTGGCGGGGTATGCCGAACGCGTCATGGTCGTACTGGACGAGGCGCGCTCGGAACTGGCGGAACTGCGACGCGAGATTGCGGGAGCGCTGCGCGTCGCCGCGTTTCCGTCGATCGCATCGGCGGTGCTCCCCGATACGGTCAAGGCATTGCACCGCGCGTATCCGCGTCTCTCGATCGAAATAGCGGAGCTGGAGCCGATCGACGCGGTCGCGGCATTGCGATCCTGGCGGGCGGACATCGCGATGATCGATGATCTTTCGATCGCGACCGGCAATCACCGGGAGAGTGTCGAGATCGTGCCGCTGGCAGAGGATGTGCTGTACGTGGCAGTTGCCACGGATCACCCGTTGAGCAGGAAGTCGTCGCTGGCCATTGGCGATCTCAGGGACGAAACCTGGGCGATCGAATCGACGTGGAGTACGTTCGGCAGCTTCGTCACGGAGTTATGCCGCCGCGCCGGGTTTGAGCCCCGGATCAACGCCCGGTGTCGCGGGTCCGAAATGGTCGAGTCGATGGTGGCGTCCGGCTGTTCGGTGTCGGTCGCCCCGGGGCTCAGGGTGTTGCGCGCGCCGGCGGGCGTTGCATGGATCAAGCTGAAGCCGGAGATTCGTCGCAAGATCTACGTCGCCTATCGCCGCGGCGAGCGCAGCCACCCGACAGTCAAGGCGTTCGTCGACGAAATTGTCCGGACGACGGCGAGACTCCTCGGATAGCCGATCGACCGCCGGCGTCCGGACCGACGTCGATACTCAGACGTTGTACCCCGCGTCGCGCATCAACCGGCGCGATACCTCGCCGCGCTGGCCGTCCGCGTCGAACAGCGCGCGAAGTTTTGCATCTGCGGTGCGGGTGACGCCGCGATGCATGGCCACAATGATCGTGACAAGGGCGACGACGAAGAAAGTGGCAAGGGTGGTCATGTTGCTCCTGACCAATCGGACCGGATGGGTACGTCGTGACGGCCGGTCATGTCCGTCTGCATCGATTCCGATGACGCGCAATGTCCACGCCCCGGGGCGGCGGCCCGCGCCCGTGCGTGATGCGCGCTGACCCATCGAGCATAGGGCCTGCCCGCCGCAGCGGAGACCTGTCGGAAATCTGTCAGCATCGGCGCGGCAGAATCGAAAGACTCGCGCCGCACCCGGGCAATCCCGACGCTCCTCGGAAAACCTCCAAACCCCCACCCATCAAGACACTGGCAAAACCTAGTGGTTTCCACTCATAGTCGCAAATAGTCAAGAACAGGTCGCCGGCGGTCTTCTCGCGGCGAATATGGCTCGTTACTTTTACTCCCACGATGCAGGCCGGCGCACACTCCGCGCACCGGCTGCCGCGAGACCAACCGGGAGGAACCGAACCATGAAGTCGACGAAGATCGCCGCGCTTGTCGCGGCCGTGCTGGCGACAAGCGCGTTCACGAACGCGGCGCTGGCCGAGACCGATGCCGCGACCTGCCGCGCCGTGCGTTTCGCGGATATCGGCTGGACCGACATCACGTCGACCACCGCGCTCGCGTCGACCGTGTTCGAGGCACTCGGCTACAAGCCGACCACGACGATCGCGTCGGTGCCGATCTCGTTCGCCGGCCTGAAGAGCAAGCAGCTCGACGTGTCGCTCGGTTACTGGTGGCCGGTGCAGCAGAAGCAGCTCCAGCCGTTCCTCGACAGCAAGTCGATCAACGTCGTCGAACCGCCGAACCTGTCCGGTGCGAAAGCGACGCTCGCGGTGCCGAGCTACGAATACCAGGCCGGCCTGAAGACCTTCGAGGACATCGCGAAACACCGTGCGGAACTCGACGGCAAGATCTACGGGATCGAGCCGGGCAGCAGCGCGAACGCGACGATCCAGAAGATGATCGACACGAACCAGTACGGGCTCGGCGGCTTCAAGCTCGTCGAGTCGAGCGAGGCCGGGATGCTGGTGACGGTCGAGCGCGCGATCCGCGAGAAGAAGTGGGTGGTCTTCCTCGGCTGGGAGCCGCACCCGATGAATATCCAGCTCAGCATGAACTACCTGTCCGGCGGCGACGCGTCGTTCGGGCCGAACTACGGCGAAGCACGCGTGTACACGCTCACCGCGCCCGACTTCATTTCGCGTTGCCCGAATGCGGGCAAGCTCGTCACGAACCTGCGCTTCTCGACGCAGCTGGAGAACCAGCTGATGCAGTCGGTGATGAACAAGACGAAGCCGGCCGACGCCGCGAAGGCCTACCTGAAGAAGAACCCGCAGGTACTCGATCCGTGGCTTGCGGGCGTCAAGACGTTCGACGGCAAGGACGGCCTGCCTGCCGTGAAGGCGTATCTCGGCCTGTGACGGCCCGCGCCACCCCAGCAATGCGACACAACCCGATTCAAGCGAGGCACCCAGCATGAACCATGACGTCATCATCACCTGCGCCGTCACCGGCGCGGGCGACACGGTCGGCAAGCATCCGGCGATTCCGGTCACGCCGAAGGAGATCGCGGCCGCCGCGATCGAGGCCGCGAAGGCTGGCGCGACCGTCGCGCACTGTCATGTGCGCGATCCGCAGACCGGCCGCGGCAGCCGCGACCCGAACCTGTACCGCGAGGTGGTCGACCGCATCCGCTCGGCCGACGTCGACGTGATCATCAACCTGACGGCCGGCATGGGCGGCGATCTCGAGATCGGCCCCGGCGAAGACCCGATGCGCTTCGGCAAGGGCACCGACCTGGTCGGCGGCCTGACGCGCCTTGCGCACGTCGAGGACCTGCTGCCCGAGATCTGCACGCTCGACTGCGGCACGCTGAATTTCGGCGACGGCGACTACATCTACGTGTCGACGCCCGCGCAGTTGCGCGCCGGCGCGAAGCGCATCCAGGAACTCGGCGTGAAGCCGGAACTGGAGATCTTCGACACGGGCCATCTGTGGTTCGCGAAGCAGTTGCTGAAGGAAGGGCTGCTCGACGATCCGCCGCTGTTCCAGCTGTGCCTCGGCATTCCGTGGGGCGCGCCGGCCGATACGGGCACGATGAAGGCGATGGTCGACAACCTGCCGCCGGGCGCGCACTGGGCCGGCTTCGGGATCGGCCGCATGCAGATGCCGATGGTCGCGCAGGCAATGCTGCTCGGCGGCCACGTGCGGGTCGGTCTCGAAGACAACATCTGGCTCGACCGCGGCGTGCATGCGACCAACGGCACGCTCGTCGAGCGCGCCCGCGAGATCGTCGAACGGCTCGGCGGCCGCGTGCTGACGCCGGCCGAAGGCCGCCGCAAGCTCGGTCTGCCGGCGCGCGGCGAGCGTCCGCTCGAACGGCGTGCGATCGCCGAATTCGCGTGAGTTTTTTCGCCGACTGACCTGACACGGCGGCATGCGCACCGGCATCGCCGCCCACCGATTTCCCCTGATTCGAAGGATGCGTTGACATGGCTGTGAAGACCGATATCAAGACGTTTGCCGCCATCGGCACCGGCGTGATCGGCAGCGGGTGGATTTCCCGCGCGCTCGCGCACGGACTCGACGTGGTCGTGTGGGACCCGGCGCCGGGCGCGGAAGAGCGGTTGCGCGCGAACGTCGCGAACGCGTGGCCCGCGCTCGAACGCGTCGGCCTCGCGCCGGGCGCCGATCCCGCGCGGCTGCGCTTCGTCTCGACGATCGAGGCGTGCGTCGCCGATGCCGATTTCATCCAGGAAAGCGCGCCCGAGCGCGAGGCGCTGAAGCTCGAACTGCACGAGCAGATCAGCCGCGCGGCGCAACCCGACGCGATCATTGCGTCGTCGACGTCGGGGCTGCTGCCGACCGATTTCTACGCGCGGGCGACGCATCCGGAGCGTTGCGTGGTCGGCCATCCGTTCAACCCCGTCTACCTGCTGCCGCTCGTCGAAGTGCTCGGCGGCGCGCGGACGTCGCCGGAAGCAGTCGAAGGCGCGATGGAGATCTATCGCAAGCTCGGCATGCGGCCGCTGCACGTGCGCAAGGAGGTGCCGGGCTTCATCGCCGATCGCCTGCTCGAAGCGTTGTGGCGCGAAGCGCTGCACCTGGTCAACGAAGGCGTCGCGACGACCGGCGAGATCGACGATGCGATCCGCTTCGGCGCGGGTATCCGCTGGTCGTTCATGGGCACGTTCCTGACCTACACGCTGGCCGGCGGCGACGCGGGCATGCGACACTTCATGCAGCAGTTCGGCCCGGCGCTCGAACTGCCGTGGACGAAGCTGGTCGCGCCGACGTTGACCGACGCGCTGATCGACAGCGTCGTCGAAGGGACGACCGAACAGCAGGGCACGCGCAGCATCAAGGAGCTCGAACGCTATCGCGACGAGTGCATCACCGAGGTGCTGAAATCGATCGCCGCGGTGAAGGCGCGGCACGGGATGCGATTCGAGGACTAGACGATGACGGGCGATACCCCGCTGACGATTTACCGCGACGTGGTGCGGCCCGAATGGGTCGACTACAACGGCCACTTGCGCGATGCGTTCTACCTGCTGATCTTCAGCTTTGCAACCGATGCATTGCTGGATCGCATCGGGCTCGACGACACCGCGCGTCGCGAGCGGGGGCGCTCGGTCTATACGCTCGAAGCGCACGTGAACTACCTGCACGAGATCAAGGAAGGCACGCAGGTGCGTGTCGATGCGCGCGTGCTCGCGCACGATGCGAAGCGGCTGCACCTGTATCTCGAACTGTTTGCGCAAGGGCATGACGACGCGGTATCGGCGAGTGAGCAGATGCTGCTGCACGTCGATACGCGTGACGGCGCGAAGTCGGCGCCGTTCGACGACGACGTGGCCGCCCGCGTGGCCGAACTGCATGCGTTGCAGCGCGATTGCGCGGCGCCTGCGTATGCAGGCCGCGTGATCGGGTTGCCGCCGCGCCGCTAACCGCGATCTTCGCTCTTCAATCCTCAATCTTCGCCCGCGGGGTGCGCACGATGCTCGAACCGGAAATCGCGGCGTTCGTCGCAGCCGTTGACGCATGGTATCCGGCCGATGCGGCGGCGCGCTCGCCCGACGAGCAGCGTCGCCTCTACGACCGCTTCGCGGCCGAATGGACGCCGGCCGCGCTGCCGGCCGGCATCGGGCAGCAGGACGCCGTGTGGCACGCGCCGGACGGGCGCGCGATTGCACTGCGGCGCTACACGTCCGTGCACCGCACATCGCGCGGCACGGTGCTGTTTTTTCATGGCGGCGGCTTCGTCGTCGGCTCGCTCGACAGTCACGCGCTGATGACCGCGCAACTGGCAGCCGATACCGGGCTCGACGTGATCGCGGTCGACTACCGGCTTGCGCCAGAACACCGCGCGCCGGCCGCGCTCGAAGATTGCCTCGAAGTCACGCGCG
Organism: Burkholderia arboris; assembly: GCF_902499125.1. GTDB lineage: Bacteria > Pseudomonadota > Gammaproteobacteria > Burkholderiales > Burkholderiaceae > Burkholderia > Burkholderia arboris. The sequence goes on along the minus strand of NZ_CABVPX010000008.1, from coordinate 209,519 downwards.
CCGCGCGCGATGCACGCTGGCCGTTCGGTCGGTGCGCGCATCCGTTGACGCTCGCGGGCGACAGTGCGGGCGGGATGCTCGCGGCGGCCGTGGCCACCGCGCTGCGCGATGCGGGCGAACGCAACGTTGACGGCATCGCGCTCGTGTATCCGATGCTCGGCTTCGAACCGCAATCGCCCGCACGCGAAACGGAAGCGCACGCGCCGATGCTGACGCTCGACGACGTGCATCGCTATCGCGAACTGTATTGGGACGGTGACTTGTCCGACGTGCTGCAGGGCGGCAACCCGCTGTTGCGCGCGTCGGTGCCGCTTGAGGCGGCGCATTTCGACGGCCTGCCGCCGGTGCTCGCGATCGGCGCGGAACACGATCCGCTGCGCGACGACGCGCGCGTGTACGTCGAACGAATTCGCGCGGCCGGCGGGGTCGCGCATGGCTGGACAGGAGCAGGACTGGTGCACGGCTGCTGGCGCGCGCTCGGGACGAGCCCGCAGGCCGCACGCATGCACCGGAGGGTCGGCGGGTTTTTGCTCGCACCACACGCGTAGCGGGCGTTTCCGGGAGGCAACGATGCAGACAGCGGCGCAACACCGTATCGAGGACTGGCGGACGTTTTCGGCCGACGCGGCCATCGCGGCGGCGACGATCGGCGATGGGGCGGTGGACGTCGAGTGGAGCGATACGCGACGATCGCCGTTCCATTTCGACTGGTTGCGCGACAACTGCGCGTGTGCCGCGTGCGTGCATGCGGTCACGCGCGAACAGGTGTTCGAGATTGCCGATGCGCGCGCCGATTTGTCGGCGCTCACCGTGCATGTCGAAACCGACGGCGCGCTGCATGTGGAATGGAACGACGGGCATCGCAGCGCGTGGTCGCCGGGCTGGCTGCGTGCGCATGCGTACGACGATGCGTCGCGCGCGGAGCGTCTGGCCGCGCATGGGCGGCACGTATGGGCCGGTGACGATGCGACGGCGATCGGCGTGTTCGCGTGGCGCGACGTAATGGAGGACGACGGTGCGCTGCTCGCGTGGCTCGCCGCGTTGCAGCGCACGGGGCTGACGCTCGTCGAAGGCGTGCCGGCCGAGCGCGGCCGCGTCGACGAAATCGCGCGCCGCATCGGCCTGATCCGCGAAAGCAATTTCGGTGTGCTGTTCGACGTCGAATCGAAGCCGCGTCCGGACAGCAATGCGTATACGTCGCTGAACCTGCCGCCGCATACGGATTTGCCGACGCGCGAATTGCAGCCGGGCGTGCAGTTCCTGCATTGCCTCGCCAACGAAGCGACGGGCGGCGACAGCATCTTCCTCGACGGCTTCGCGCTCGCCGATGCGCTGCGGCGCGAGCATCCGGCCGATTTCGAGCACCTGGCATCGACGCCGTTCGAGTTCTGGAACAAGAGTGCGAACAGCGACTACCGCTGTTCGGCGCCGGTGATCGGGCTCGATGCGCGCGGCAACGTCACGGAAGTGCGAGTCGCGAACTTCCTGCGCGGGCCGCTCGATGCGCCGGCCGGCTCGGTCGCGGCCGTCTATCGCGCGTACCGGCGGTTCCTCGCGCTCGCGCGCGAGCCGCGCTTGCGCGTACACCGCCGGCTGCGGGCGGGCGACATGTGGGCGTTCGACAACCGGCGTGTGCTGCATGCGCGCACCGAGTTCGATCCGTCGACGGGCCGGCGTCACCTGCAGGGCTGTTATGTCGATCGCGACGAGCTGCTGTCGCGCTGGCGTGTGCTGTCGCGATCGGTGCCTGCCGTCGCTGCGGTGCGCTGATCGGCGCACACGGCGTCTTCACGCATACCCGCCGGGAAAAAGCACCCGGACGCAAAGCGTCCGGGTGAAGCCACCCGCTGCCGGGCGGCGGAGGTATGCGTTTAATAAAACAAGACGAGCCCCGCGAAGGGGCTCGTCCGGACTGCGGTACTTCATCGCGCGGCGCGCGGCGCCCGCCGAGGGCGCATCGGCTTACTGGCCGAAGAAGATCGAGTCACGTGCGTTCGACGACGTGGCTGCCGGGGCGCCCGAGTGGACGAGCGGAGCCGGCTGTGCGCCGTAGCCGCTGGTGTCGGCACCATGAACACGCGCTTCGGCGCTCTGGATGTCGTTCGGGTAGTACGGGCTCGACACGCCCGGCTTGTAGCCGGCTTGTTCGAGCTGGACCAGTTCGCCGCGCACTTGTGCGCGGGTCACGGTGCTTTGAGCGAATGCGCCGAACGAAGCGGACAGGGCGACAGCAGCAACGACTGCGGAAACGAGCGATTTCATGGTGACCTCCGGGTGTTTTATTGAGTTCGCTCTCGACACCGTGTCTTAAGCGATTGATCAAATCTTAGTCACCGGGAGCTTCAGGGTAAACGCTGATTTTGACGATAGATTGTTTCCTGGGCGGTAACAGTTGTGCGTCGCACGAGTCTTTCAACGGGCTTTCTTTTCGGATCGCGTAATAAGTATGAAGAATGTTGACGCCGGCGATCCGCCGTTCAACGCGCTTCGGCCGCCGTATCGAACGGTCGGCCCGGCGCGCGTCCGGCGGGCGCCCCCGAACTGAGGAAGCGCACGCCCGTCGCGGCTTCCGACGCTTCCCACAGCAGCGCCGCCGAGGCCACGTCGCGCGCCGAACGCGGCACGCTCGCGGGCGCCGGCAGCCCGCGCGACTCGAACCAGCCGGACGGCCCGATGTATGCGCCACCCGCGAGATCCGGCGATGTCGCCGCGTGAATCGCGGGCAGCGCGCCCTGGTCGGCCGGCTGGGCGAGATAACGGTTCGCCGCCCGCATCAGCGCGGCGCGCGCGGGCGAGCTATCCATCGCGGGGCCTGCGAACTGCAGGTTGGTCGCCGCATAGCCGGGGTGTGCGGCCACGCTGATCCCCGCGAACGCCGCACGCTCGAAGCGGCGCTGCAGCTCGATCGCGAACACGAGGTTCGCGAGCTTGCTGTCGCAATAGGCGAGATAACGGTTGTAGCGTCGCCCGGCGCGCAGGTCGTCGACGCGAATCCGGCCGCCGCGGTTGAAGCCGCTCGACATCGTCACGACGCGCGCCCGCCGCGCGGCGCGCAACGCCGGCAGCAACTGGCCGGTCAGCGCGAAATGGCCGAGGTGGTTGGTGCCGAACTGCATTTCGAAGCCGTCGTGCGTATGCCGTAGCGGCAGGAACATCACGCCGGCGTTGTTGCAGAGGATGTCGACGCGGCCGTGGCGTTCGGAGAGGTCGCCCGCGAAGCGGGCGATCGACGCGAGATCCGCGAGGTCGAGCGGATCGACTTCGACGCGTGCGTCGGGATGAAGCTGGCGGATCGCATCGGCCGCCTGGGTGGCGCGCGCCGCGTCGCGGCAGCCCATCACGACCGTCGCGCCTTTCGCGGCCAGCGTTTCCGCGAGCTGCCAGCCGAGACCGCTGTTGGCGCCGGTCACGACCGCGACCTTGCCGCCCTGCGCCGGGACGTGGCGCGCACTCCATGCATGCATGTCTGTCTCCATCGGCACGGCCGATCGGCCGCGGCACGTAATCGTTACATTGAGTGGTGTAACGATAGTGCGGGCGGACGTGACAGACAAGCGGGGGAATTAGACCGGCGCTTCTAGGGCGGGCGCAGGGCGTGGCGCGGCGAGCCCGGACGCGGGCCGGCAGGTTTTACCTGCTTCCAGCCAGTGCGAGTACCTCGGCGGCGGAGATCATCGCGGCCGCATTCGCGGGTGCCGGGCGTTCGGCCGGGCGGAATACTTCGTCGCCGCGATGGATGACCTGGCGCGACAGCGCGCAGGTGCCGGTGCGTTGCGCGAAGCGGCGGCGCCAGCGCTGTTCACCGTAGTGACAGCGGCCGGGCTCGACCCAGCGGACGACGAGCAGCGTATCGGAACGTTCGAGAATTTCGACGTGGACGTCGGCGGGATCGAGCGCAGGCAGGGATTTGGAGGCCTTCATTTTGCCGTTTCCTAAAGCTCGTGCGGTTTCGGCCCTGGCAGTGGATGTCACTACCCGATGGCGAATCCGTAGCGGTTTCCATGAGTGGTGCGCTAAATGTAAGCGTCTGTGACCGGAAAAAACATCCTGTCTGGCTCAAATTACCTTTTGCCGATTTAGAAACAATCCACGCTTATTTTCTTGGAAACCACGGACAAAAACGCCCCGGACGGGAAGTCCGGGGCGGAAAATCGGCCCGCGCACCGTGTCTGCTCGCCCAGTCACGGAGCCCATCGCCGGGGGACGGAGGTGCCCGCAGGGATCGAAAGCGGGCGGGGAGGCGATGGTTGAAAAGCGCGGTCCGGCGATGCCATGATGGCGCGCCCATCCCGTTGAGACCCTGACGTGAACATGACTTTTTTGTCAGGTTGGCGGGGCCGCTGCACCGAACAAGTACGACAAACTGTCTGAGAGGCACGCCAGTATTGGGTTTGTACGAATCCCGGATGGGACTTTCAGGACCTGTCCTGCACCAGATTTTTCCCACCCGCCGGATTTCCCCGCTCGGGTAAATACTGAATCGCGATTTCGTGACAAACGCGCGATCTCTTCCTATGATTGGTTGGACCTTTAGTCCTTTGTGCCAATCGGCCGACTGGTGGCCGGCTTTTTCGGGAGACGTGCTCATGAGATTGCAGGGCAAACGCGCGCTGGTGACGGCGGCCGGGCAGGGCATCGGCCGCGCGACCGCGCTGCGGTTCGCGAGCGAGGGCGCCGACGTGCTGGCGACCGACATCAACGAAGCCGCGCTCGTGCGGCTCGAGGCCGACGCCGAACGCGCGGGCGGCCGGCTGACCACGCGGCGGCTCGACGTCACCGATGCGAACGACATCGCGGCGCTCGCCGCGGGCGAACGCGCATTCGACGTGCTGTTCAACTGCGCGGGCTACGTGCACCACGGCTCGATCCTCGATTGCGACGACGACGCATGGGCGTTCTCGCTGAACCTGAACGTCACGTCGATGTACCGGCTGATCCGCGCGCTGCTGCCCGCGATGCTCGAAGCCGGCGGTGCGTCGATCGTCAACATGGCGTCGGCCGCATCGAGCGTGAAGGGCGTGCCGAACCGCTTCGTCTACGGCACCACCAAGGCGGCCGTGATCGGGCTGACCAAGGCCGTGGCCGCCGATTTCGTCGAGCGCGGCATCCGCTGCAACGCGATCTGCCCGGGCACGATCGAGTCGCCGTCGCTGGAGCAGCGGATCGCGGACCAGGCGCGCACGCGCCACCTGTCGGCCGACGAGGTGCGCCAGGCGTTCGTCGCGCGCCAGCCGATCGGCCGCATCGGCAGCGCGGACGAAGTGGCCGCGCTCGCGCTGTACCTGGCGTCCGACGAAGCGTCGTTCACGACCGGCGCGATCCATCTGATCGACGGCGGCTGGTCGAACTGACCGCGCCTTCCCATTCACTTTCCGTTTCCGTTCCGACGACGCTATGAAACTGCTCAGATTTGGCGACAAACACCATGAAAAACCGGGCCTGCTCGATGCGCAGGGCCACCTTCGCGACCTGTCCGGCGTGATCGACGACATCGCCGGCGACGCACTGACTCCCGCGTCGCTCGCGCGTCTGCGCGACATTCCGCCGTCGTCGCTGCCGCTCGTCGACGGCACGCCGCGGCTCGGCGCGTGCGTCGGCCGCGTCGGCAAGTTCATCTGCATCGGGCTCAACTATTCGGACCACGCGGCCGAATCGGGCATGGAGGTGCCGAAGGAGCCCGTCGTGTTCGGCAAATGGACGAGCGCGATCTCGGGCCCGAACGACGACGTCGAGATTCCGCGCGGCTCGGAGAAGACCGACTGGGAAGTCGAGCTCGGCGTGGTGATCGGCCAGGGCGGCCGCTATATCGCGGAAGCCGACGCGCTGTCGCACGTCGCCGGCTATTGCGTCGTGAACGACGTGTCGGAGCGCGAATTCCAGCTCGAACGCGGCGGTACCTGGGACAAGGGCAAGGGCAACGACACATTCGGCCCGCTCGGCCCGTGGCTCGTGACGGCCGACGAAGTGCCCGATCCGCACGCGCTGCGGCTGTGGCTCGACGTCGACGGCCACCGCTACCAGAACGGCACGACCGCGACGATGGTGTTCCGCGTGCCGCACCTGATCAGCTACCTGAGCCGCTTCATGAGCCTGCAGCCGGGCGACGTGATCTCGACCGGCACGCCGCCGGGCGTCGGCCTCGGGCAGAAGCCGCCCGTCTATCTGCGCGCCGGACAGGTGATCACGCTCGGCATCGACGGGCTCGGCGAGCAACGCCAGCGCACCGTGCAAGCCTGATTTCCTTTAACGGACGGTTCGTCATGCCTATCATTCGATCGATGCGCGTCCTCGACGTGCGCTTCCCGACCTCGCGCCAGCTGGACGGCTCCGACGCGATGAATCCGGACCCCGATTATTCGGCGGCCTACGTCGTGCTCGAAACCGACCAGGACGCGCTCGAGGGTCACGGGCTCACGTTCACCATCGGGCGCGGCAACGAAATCTGCTGTGCGGCGATCGACGCGATGCGTCACCTCGTCGTCGGCCTCGACCTCGACTGGATTCGCGAGGACATGGGCCGCTTCTGGCGGCACGTGACGTCGGACAGCCAGTTGCGCTGGATCGGCCCCGACAAGGGCGCGATCCACCTGGCGACCGGCGCCGTCGTCAACGCGGTGTGGGATTTGTGGGCGAAGGCCGTCGGCAAGCCGCTGTGGCGGCTCGTCGCCGACATGAGCCCCGAGGAGCTGGTCCGCGCGATCGACTTCCGCTACCTGACCGACTGCCTGACGCCGGACGAAGCGCTCGAGCTGCTGCGCCGGCAGGCGCCCGGCAAGGCTGCGCGGATCGCGGCGCTCGAGCGCGACGGCTACCCGTGCTACACGACGTCGGCCGGCTGGCTCGGCTACAGCGACGACAAGCTGCGCCGGCTGTGCCGCGAGGCGGTGGACGCCGGTTTCGACTACGTGAAGCTGAAGGTCGGCGCGAACCTCGAGGACGACATCCGCCGCGTGACGATCGCGCGCGAAGTGATCGGCCCCGATCGCAAGCTGATGATCGACGCGAACCAGGTGTGGGAAGTCGACGAGGCGATCGACTGGGTGCGCGAGCTCGCGTTCGCGCGGCCGTGGTTCATCGAGGAGCCGACGAGCCCCGACGACGTCGAAGGGCATCGCAAGATCCGCAAGGCGATCGCGCCCGTGCAGGTCGCGACCGGCGAGATGTGCCAGAACCGCGTGCTGTTCAAGCAGTTCATCGCCCGCGGCGCGATCGACGTCGTGCAGATCGACGCGTGCCGGCTCGGCGGCGTGAACGAGATTCTCGCGGTGATGCTGATGGCCGCGAAGTACGGGTTGCCGGTATGCCCGCATGCGGGCGGCGTCGGGCTGTGCGAGTACGTGCAGCACCTGTCGATGATCGATTACGTGTGCATTTCGGGTACGAAGGAAGGGCGCGTGACCGAATACGTCGATCACCTTCACGAGCATTTCGTCGAACCGTGCGTCGTGCGCGGCGCGGCGTACATGCCGCCGACGGCGCCCGGCTTCTCGATCGAGATGAAGCCCGAATCGCTGGAGCAGTACCGGTTCCGCGGCTGACGCGCGTTGAGCGTGCCGACAACATGAACGACGGAGACGCGAAGTGGATTTGAATCTGCAAGACAAGGTCGTGATCGTGACCGGCGGCGCGTCGGGCATCGGCGCCGCGATCTCGATGCGGCTGGCCGGCGAAGGCGCGATACCGGTGGTGTTCGCGCGCCACGCGCCCGACGGCGCGTTCTGGCGCGAACTCGCGCAAAAGCAGCCGCGCGCCGCGTGCATGTCCGTCGAATTGCAGGACGACGCGCAGTGCCGCGACGCGGTTGCGCAGACCCTCGCGCGTTTCGGTCGCATCGACGGCCTCGTCAACAACGCGGGCATCAACGACAGCATCGGGCTCGATGCCGGGCGCGACGCGTTCGTCGCGTCGCTCGAGCGCAATCTGATCCACTACTACGTGATGGCGCATTACTGCGTGCCGCACCTGAAGGCGGCGCGCGGCGCGATCGTCAACATCTCGTCGAAGACGGCCGTGACCGGGCAGGGCAATACGAGCGGCTATTGCGCGTCGAAAGGCGCGCAACTCGCGCTGACGCGTGAATGGGCCGTCGCATTGCGCGACGACGGCGTACGCGTGAACGCGGTGATTCCGGCCGAGGTGATGACGCCGCTGTACCGGAACTGGTTGGCGGGCTTCGACGATCCCGACGCGAAGCTCGCCGGTATCGCGGGCAAGGTGCCGCTCGGCCAACGCTTCACGACCGCCGACGAGATTGCCGATACGACCGTGTTCCTGCTGTCGGACCGGGCATCGCACACGACGGGCCAGTGGCTGTTCGTCGACGGCGGCTATACGCATCTCGACCGTGCGATCAGTTGAGGGCAGCGATCCATGCAACCTGACCTCAACCCCGACACCACGCCGCCGCTGATCGCGCTGACCGGCATCGGCAAGCGTTTTCCGGGCGTGCAGGCGCTCGACGACTGCCGCTTCGACCTGCGCGCCGGCGAAGTGCATGCGCTGATGGGCGAGAACGGCGCCGGCAAGTCGACGCTGATGAAGATCCTGGCTGGCGTGTACCAGCGCGACGACGGCGAGATCCGGATGGACGGCCGCGCGGTGGAGATCGCCGATCCGCGCGCCGCGCAGGCGCTCGGGATCGGCATCATCCATCAGGAGCTGAACCTGATGAACCACCTGAGCGTCGCGCAGAACATCTTCATCGGCCGCGAGCCGCGCGGCCGCTTCGGCGTGTTCGTCGACGAAGACAAGCTGAACCGCGATGCGGCCGTGATTTTCCAGCGGATGCGGCTCGATCTCGATCCGCGCACGCCGGTCGGCCGGCTGACGGTCGCGAAGCAGCAGATGGTCGAGATCGCGAAGGCGCTGTCGTTCGACTCGCGCGTGCTGATCATGGACGAGCCGACCGCCGCGCTGAACAACGCGGAGATCGCCGAGCTGTTCCGCATCATCCGCGATCTGCGCGCGAACGGTGTCGGCATCATCTACATCTCGCACAAGATGGACGAGCTGCGCCAGATCGCCGATCACGTGACCGTGATGCGCGACGGCAAGTATGTCGCGACGGTGCCGATGGCGGACACGTCGATGGATACGATCATCGCGATGATGGTCGGCCGCCAGCTTGAAACGGAATCCCGCACGCCGCCCGATACGTCGTCGAACGACGTCGCGCTCGAAGTGCGCGGGCTGTCGCGCGGCCGTGCGATCCGCGACGTCGGCTTCACGCTGCGGCGCGGCGAGATCCTCGGCTTCGCGGGGTTGATGGGCGCGGGCCGCACCGAGGTCGCGCGCGCGGTGTTCGGCGCGGACCCGGTCGATGCCGGCGAGATCCGCGTGCACGGCAAGACCGTGACGATCCGCACGCCGGCCGATGCCGTGAAGCACGGGATCGGCTACCTGTCCGAGGATCGCAAGCACTTCGGGCTCGCGGTCGGGATGGACGTGCAGAACAACATCGCGCTGTCGAGCATGCGCCGTTTCGTGCGGCGCGGCGTGTTTCTCGATGCGCGCGAGATGCGCGACACCGCGCAGTCATACGTGCGGCAGCTCGCGATCCGCACGCCGTCGGTCACGCAGCCGGCGCGACTCCTGTCGGGCGGCAACCAGCAGAAGATCGTGATCGCGAAATGGCTGCTGCGCGACTGCGACATCCTGTTCTTCGACGAGCCGACGCGCGGCATCGACGTCGGCGCGAAAAGCGAGATCTACAAGCTGCTCGACGCGCTGGCCGCCGACGGCAAGGCGATCGTGATGATCTCGTCGGAGTTGCCCGAGGTGCTGCGCATGAGCCACCGGATTCTCGTGATGTGCGAAGGCCGCGTGACCGGCGAATTGCGCGCGGCCGACGCCACGCAGGAAAAGATCATGCAGCTCGCGACGCAGCGCGAGTCGACCGTATTGTCCTGATGTCCCGATTCAGACGCCTACCCGATCATGTCCAACGATACGCATCCCGTCCCGCCCCTGGCTTCCGGCGACACGCCGGCCGCCGCATCGAGCCTGAAGTCGCGCTTCTTCAACCCGGCCGCGCGGCAGAAGCTGCTCGCATTCGCGAGCCTCGTGTTGCTGATCGTGTTCTTCAGCTTCGCGTCGCCGAACTTCCTCGAAGTCGACAACCTCGTGTCGATCCTGCAGGCCACCGCCGTGAACGGCGTGCTGGCCGTCGCGTGTACGTACGTGATCATCACGTCGGGCATCGACCTGTCGGTCGGCACGCTGATGACGTTCTGCGCGGTGATGGCCGGCGTCGTGCTGACGAAGTGGGGGATGCCGCTGCCGCTCGGGATCCTGGCCGCGCTGCTGTTCGGTGCGCTGTCCGGCTGCGTGTCGGGCTTCGTGATCGCGAAGATGAAGGTGCCGCCGTTCATCGCGACGCTCGGCATGATGATGCTGCTCAAGGGGCTGTCGCTCGTGATCTCGGGCACGCGGCCGATCTACTTCAACGATACGCCGGGCTTCACGTCGATCGCGCAGGATTCGCTGATCGGCAACCTGATCCCCGCGCTGCCGATTCCGAACGCGGTGCTGATCCTGTTCCTCGTCGCGATCGGTGCGTCGATCGTGCTGAACCGGACGATCTTCGGCCGCTACACGTTCGCGCTCGGCAGCAACGAGGAAGCGCTGCGGCTGTCCGGCGTGAACGTCGACGCGTGGAAGATCGCCGTCTACACGTTCAGCGGCGCGGTGTGCGGGATTGCCGGCCTGCTGATCGCGTCGCGGCTGAACTCCGCGCAGCCCGCGCTCGGGCAGGGCTACGAGCTCGATGCGATCGCGGCCGTCGTGATCGGCGGCACGTCGCTGTCGGGCGGCGCGGGCAGCATCGTCGGCACCATCATCGGCGCGTTCATCATGAGCGTGCTGACCAACGGCCTGCGCATCATGTCGGTCGCGCAGGAGTGGCAGACGGTCGTGACGGGCGTGATCATCATCCTCGCCGTGTACGTCGACATCCTGCGCCGGCGCCGCCGCTGACGCCCGCCTGCACGCAGGCATCCGCTTCACCGCCGGCCCGGCCGGCATCCAGAAGAGACCAACCAAGGAGACGCGAAGTGATCAGGAGCAAGGTGTTGAATGCGATCGTCGGGCTGACGTTCGCCGTCGGCGTCACGGCCGGCGCGCAGGCGCAGGAAGCCTATATCCCGCTGATCTCGAAAGGCTTCCAGCATCAGTTCTGGCAGGCCGTGAAATCGGGCGCGATGCAGGCCGCGAAGGACTACAAGGTGAAGGTGACGTTCGAAGGGCCGGAAACCGAGGCGATGGTCGACAAGCAGATCGACATGCTGTCGGCCGCGATCGCGAAGAAGCCGGCCGCGCTCGGCTTCGCGGCGCTCGACAGCAAGGCCGCGCTGCCGCTCCTGAAGAAGGCGCAGGCCGAGAAGATCCCGGTGATCGCGTTCGACTCGGGGGTCGACAGCGACATCCCGGTGACGACGGCCGCGACCAACAACAAGGCGGCTGCGGCGCTCGCCGCCGACAAGCTTGCCGCGCTGATCGGCGACGAAGGCGAGGTGGCCGTGGTCGCGCACGACCAGACGAGCCGCACTGGCATCGACCGCCGCGACGGCTTCCTCGATCGGATGAAGTCGGCGCACCCGAAGGTGCAGGTCGTGACCGTGCAGTACGGCGAAGGCGACCAGCTGAAGTCGACCGAGGTGACGAAGTCGATCCTGCAGGCGTATCCGAAGCTCAAGGGGCTGTTCGGCACCAACGAAGGCTCGGCGATCGGCGTGGTCAACGGCGTGCGCGAGATGAAGCGCAAGGTCGTGATCGTCGGCTACGATTCCGGCAAGCAGCAGAAGGATGCGATCCGCAGCGGGCTGATGGCCGGCGCGATCACGCAGAACCCGATCGGGATCGGCTACAAGACCGTCGAGGCGGCCGTGAAGGCGACCAAGGGCGAGAAGCTGCCGAAGGTCATCGATACCGGTTTCTACTGGTACGACAAGACCAATATCGACGATCCGAAGATCGCGGCGGTGTTGTACGACTGAGCATTGCGGATGAGCGGCGGCGATGGCGCGTGCCGCCGCTGCCGAGGCAATTGAACACGAGGGCACCATGGGCGCAGTGCGTATCGATTCCCATCAGCACTTCTGGCGTTATCGCGCGGCCGACTATCCGTGGATCGGCCCGGGAATGGGCGTGCTCGCGCGCGATTACCTGCCCGATGCGCTGCGGCCGCTGATGCATGCGCAGGCGCTCGGTGCATCGATCGTGGTGCAGGCGCGCGCCGGGCGCGACGAGACGGCGTTCCTGCTCGATCTCGCGCGCGACGACGCACGTATCGCGGCGGTGGTCGGCTGGGAGGATCTCGGCGCGCCGGCGCTTGCCGACCGTGTCGCCGAGTGGGGCAGCCCGAAGCTGCGCGGCTTTCGTCATCAGGTGCAGGACGAAGCCGACGTGGCCGCGTTCGTCGCGGATCCCGGGTTCAATCGGGGCATCGCATGGCTGCAGGCGAACGGCTACGTGTACGACGTGCTCGTGCTCGAACGCCAGTTGCCGGACGTGCGCGCGTTCTGCGCGACGCACGACGCGCACTGGCTCGTGCTCGATCATGCCGGGAAGCCGGCACTTTCGGCGTTCGAGCACGATGACACGGCGCTCGCGCGCTGGCGGGCGTCGCTGCGCGAACTGGGCGCGTTGCCGCATGTCGCATGCAAGCTGTCGGGGCTCGTGACCGAAGCCGACTGGCAGCGCGGCCTGCGCGCGCGGGACATCCGGCACATCGAACAGTGTCTCGACGCGGCGCTCGACGCGTTCGGGCCGCAACGGCTGATGTTCGGGTCGGACTGGCCCGTGTGCCTGCTGGCGGCGTCGTATGACGAAGTGACGTCGCTGGTCGAACGCTGGGCCGAGTCGCGGCTGTCGGCGGCCGAGCGCAGCGCGTTGTGGGGCGGCACGGCCGCGCGTTGCTATGCGATACCGGGCGATGTGAAGCGCGGCATATAAAATAGGCGCGAACGGTCAGTTCGATTCGTCAGACCGTCCGGAACGAAACCGATTACCAGCGTCAACGTATGTCCATCCAGCCGATTCAGAACCGCCGTCTCTACCAGCAGATCGCCGACAAGCTCAGTGCGATGATCGAGTCCGGCGATTTTCCGCCGGGCAGCTATCTGCCGCCCGAGCGCGAACTGGCCGAACAGTTCGGCGTGTCGCGTACCTCGGTGCGCGAGGCGCTGATCGCGCTCGAAGTGAGCGGGCTCGTCAGCGTGCGCGTCGGCGACGGCGTGAAGGTGCGCCATCCCGAAGCAGTCGCGGCGCCCGAGCCTGCGCCCGAACCCGATGCGAAAGTCGCCCCGTTCTCGATCGTCGAGATCGACCCGGAACTCGGCATCGCGCTCGACCTCGATACCGAAATCCCGCCGTTCGCGCTGTTGCAGGCGCGCCGGCTGATCGAGCCGGAAGCCGCGTCGCTCGCCGCAAGGCACGGCTCGGACGCGCAGATCGAAGGGATTCACGAAGCGTTCCTGCGCAACCAGGAAGACAACCGCAGCGGCTCGCTCACGCATCCGGGCGACCGGCTGTTCCATATCCGCATCGCGGAAGCGAGCGACAACGCCGCGTATGCGCTGATGATCAAGCAGCTGCTCGCGCACAAGTACGACCTGATGTTCCAGCGGCTGCAGTCGCTGTACATGCCGAACGACATGCCGCACCGGTCGGAGCTTGAACACCGCGCGATCCTCGACGCGATCCGTGCGCGCGACCCGGACGCCGCGCGCCGCGCGATGGCCGAGCATCTCGACGAAGTGATCCGGATTTTCGGCCGCGCGCTCGACTGAGCGGGCGAGTCGATCCCGCGCAGGTTCGGAAACGGTCGGCGCGATGCGGGCCGCGGGTGCCGGTGCGGCTGTCGCGCCGGGTGAGGAGATCGGTCATCGGGACAGGATGAACGCTGCGACACGAGCGATGCACGCCGGCCGACCGGCATGCCGCTCGTTTGCCGAATGGAGTATGACCCATGCGCGTGAACGATTGCCACAATTTCCACGACTTCCGTGAGCTGGCCAGACGGCGGTTGCCGGGGCCGATCTTCAATTACATCGACGGCGCGGCGGACGACGAAGTCACGTATCGACGCAATACGAGCGCGTTCGAAAGCTGCGACCTGGTGCCGAACGTGTTGCGTGGCGTGCGCGACGTCGACCTGTCGGTGACGGTCATGGGGCAAAAGCTCGGCATGCCGGTTTATTGCTCGCCGACGGCGCTGCAACGCCTGTTTCACCACGACGGCGAGCGCGCCGTCGCAGCCGCGGCCGCAAAATTCGACACGATGTTCGGCGTGTCGTCGCTCGGCACCGTGAGCCTTGAGGAAGCCCGCGCGATCAGCCAGGGCCCGCAGGTGTACCAGTTCTACTTTCACAAGGATCGCGGCCTCAACCGCGAGATGATGAACCGCTCCAGGCAGGCCGGCGTGAACGTGATGATGCTGACGGTGGACAGCATCACCGGCGGCAATCGCGAGCGGGACAAGCGAACCGGCTTCTCGATTCCGTTCAGGTTGAATCTCGCGGGGCTGACCCAGTTCGCGTTGAAGCCGGCCTGGGCGCTCAACTATCTCACCCACGAGCGGTTCCGTTTGCCGCAACTCGACCAGCATGTCGACATGGGGGGCGGCGCGATGTCGATCAGCCGCTACTTCACGGAAATGCTGGATCCGTCGATGACATGGGACGATGTCGCCGCCATGGTGCGGGAATGGAACGGGCAGTTTTGCCTGAAAGGCGTCATTTCGGTCGAGGACGCCCGCAGGGCGGCGGACATCGGCTGTACCGGCATCGTGTTGTCGAACCACGGCGGCCGCCAGCTGGACGGCTCGCGCGCCGCGTTCGATCAGCTGGCCGAGGTGGTCGACGCGGTGGGCGACCGGATCGACGTGATGATGGACGGCGGCGTGCAGCGGGGTTCGCACGTGTTGAAGGCGCTGGCGCTGGGCGCGAAGGCGGTCGGGCTGGGGCGCTATTACCTGTTCCCGCTCGCCGCGGCCGGTCAGCCCGGCGTCGAGCGCGCGTTGCAGCTGATGCGCGCGGAAATCGAACGGGACATGCGGCTGATGGGGTGCTCGTCCGTTGCGCAGTTGGGGCGAAATCAGCTCCGCTTTCGCTGACGGCGGGCCCGGCGCCGGTCGTGACGGCGTGCCGGCGGGTATCGCGCGTTCAGAAGCGGTCCGCGCGATACGGCGCCGGATCGGTGAACGGCGCTTCGCCGGTCATCATCTCGGCCAGCAGGCGGCCGGTGACGGGGCCGAGCGTGAGCCCGTGGTGGTTGTGCCCGAACGCGAACCACAGCCCGCGATGGGCGGGCGCGGGGCCGATCACCGGGCGCATGTCCGGCGTGCACGGCCGGAAGCCGAGCCACGGATGCGGGTCGAGCCGCTCGCCGAAGCCGAACACGGGGCGGGCAACGCGTTCCGCGCGTTCGAGCTGCACGCCGGTCGGCGGCACGCGGCGCCGCGCGATCTCGACACCCGTCGTCAATCGCAGCCCGCGCCGCATCGGCGCGATCACGTAGCCGTATTCGCGATCGACGATCGGCGCCGACGGCACGCCGCGCGCGGACGGCGCGTAGTGCATGTGATAGCCGCGCTTCTCGCGCAGCGGGATCTTGTAGCCGAACTTGCCGAACACCGTGTCGGACCACGGGCCGAGCGCGACGACGACGGCCGGTGCGGCGGCCGCGCCATCCTGCGTGTGAACCTGCCAGCCGGGCGACAGCGCGTCGAGGCTAGCGGCGTCGCCGGTGAGCAGCGTGCCGCCGCCTTGTACGAACAGTTGCGCATACGCTTTGACCAGCGCGGAAGGATCGACGACGCTTTTCGGATCGAGCCAGTGCAGCGCGCCGCAGAAGCCGGGCGCGAGGCTCGGTTCGTGCGCGAGCAGCGCGGCCGCGTCGAGCGGCGTGATGCCGAGCCCGTGGCGGCGCGCGGTGAGGCCGGCTTCGGCCACGCCGCGTTCGAATGCGGCCGGCGTGCGGAACGCTTCCAGCCAGCCGTTCGCGCGGATCAGCTCGCCGGCGCCGGCCCGCGCGATCAGCGCGTCGTGTTCGACGATGCAGCGTTCGATCAGCGGCAGCATGTCGCGCGAAGCGGCCGCATGACGCAGCGGCGCCGATTCCCACCAGAACCGCGCGAGCCACGGCGCAAACGCGGGCAGCGACGCGCTGTGCCAGTAAAGATCGGTCGAGCGGTTCAGCGCATAGCGCATCAGCGTGAACGGGCTGCGCGGGAACGGATACGGTTCGACCGACGAGCGCTCGATCAGGCCTGCATTGCCGAAGCTCGTGCCTTCGCCGGGCGCACCGCGATCGACGAGGGCGACCTTGCGCCCGCGATCCTGCAGGTGCAGCGCGGCCGAGACGCCGACAATGCCGGCGCCGAGAACGATGACGTCGAAATCCATCGATGGTGAATGACGGTTGGCGGGGCACCGGTATCGCGTTCGCCGTGCCGCCGCGTGTTGGAGAGCGTTCGAAGCTCAAGCATACTCGCGGCGGCGGCGACGCGCATCAACTCATCTGGAACAGCTTCCCCCACCGCGCCAACCCGCGCGTATCGACCTCCGCGATCCTCAGCGCCTTCCACACCACTGTCGACACCGTGTCGTACGCCGCGATCCCCGTCGCCTGCTCGAACGGACCGGCCAGATGCGCGGCATGCAGGTTCGTGCAGAACGTGACGACCGCATCCGGTCGGGCCTGCGCCGTGTTGCGCATCAATGCCGCGAGCTGCGTATCGGGCACTTCAGCGAAGCTGTAGTTGTCGCGCAGCCCCAGATGCTGTTCCGCTGCGCACTCGATGCCGAGCTGCGCGTATTGACGCACGATCCGTTGCTGCACGTCGTCGAGATAGGGCGTGACGAGGCCGAGCCGTCGCACGCCGGTGCGTTCGAGCAGTTCGTTCAGCGCGAGCACCGAAGTCGTCGCCGGAATCCCGGTTGCTTTCTCGATACTGCGGCACAGCGCGGCGTCCCGCTCGAAACCGAGCCAGCCGGCCGACGTGCCGCTCCAGCCGATCACGTCGACACGCGCATCGGCAAGCTGTCGCGCCGCGACGAGGATGCGCGCCGCATCGAACTGGTCGAGCGCGGCCGCATCGAGTGCGATCTCGGTCACCGTGAAGCGCGCGAAATGCACGCTGACGTTCGGCAGGCCGGCGACGATCTCGGTCGTCAGCGGTTCGAGCGCGGTGTTCGACGACGGCGTCAGGATGCCGATGCGGATGCGTGGATTCATCGCGTCGCCTCCCGTCAGTCGAGCAGCTGCCGTACCGCATCGACCGCCTCGCGGCGCAGCGCCGCGAGGTCGAGGCCCGGAATCTCGCCGTTATCCACCACGACGCGGCCGTTCACGATGGTGTACTTCACCGGCGCCGGTTCGCCGGCCGCCACCGGCGCGATCGCATCGTCGTGGAAGCCGTTGAAGCGCGGGCCGCTCACGTCGTACAGCACGAGATCGGCGGCCTGTCCGACGGCGAGCGTGCCGACCGCCTCCAGCCCGAGCACGCGCGCGCCGCCCTGCGTGCCCCAGTGCAGCACGCCCTCGACGGTGGTGGCCGACGCACCATGCGCCGCGCGGTGCACGAGCCACGCGAAATTCGCTTCGTGCGTCATGCTGCCCGATTCGTTCGACGCAACACCGTCGACGCCGAGCGACACCGGCACGCCGGCCGCCGCCATGCGCGGCGCGGGTGCAATGCCGCTGCCGAGTCGCGCGTTGCTGACGGGGCAGTGCGAGCAGCCGGTGCCCGTTTCCGCGAGCATCGCGATCTCGCTTGCTTCGAGATGGACCAGGTGCGCGAACCACACATCCGGGCCGAGCCATTCGTGTTCGGCGACGAATTCGACGGGCAGCTTGCCGAAGCGCTCGCGGCAGAAATCGACGTAGCGCGTCGTCTCCGACAAATGCGAATGCAGCCGCAGGCCCATGCCGCGCGCCGCACGCGCGACTTCGGGCAGCAGGCCGGGCGGCAGCGAGAAGGTCGGCGTCGTCGGTGCGACGACCACGCGGCGCATCGATGCCGCGCCTGCATCGTGATAGCGCGCCTTGAGCCGCTCGATATCCGCGAGCATCTGGTCGAGCGTCTCGGGCTGCAGCGCGGTGCCGGCGAAGCCCGGGTGATCGCCGGCCGCCTGCAGTGCACCGCCGCGGCACAGCACGAAGCGCATCCCGAAGCTGGCCGCTTCGTCGAACAGCAGGTCGCCGGTCTCGGTCGTGCCGTTCGCGTGATACAGATAGTGATGGTCGGCGCAGGTCGTCACGCCGGACAGCAGCAGTTCCGCGAAGCCGAGCCGAGCCGCGATGCGTGCCAGTTCCGGCGTGAAGCGCGCGACGCGCGGATACGGCACGGCCGCGAGCCATTCCTGCAGGTCCGCGTCGATGCCGGCCGGCACGCCCTTCAGCAGGTTCTGGAACAGGTGATGATGCGTGTTGATCCAGCCCGGATAAACGACGCAATGGCTTGCATCGATCACGCGTTCGCCGGGCAGCGGCGCGAGACCGGGCGCGATTGCGTCGATCCTGCCGTCGCGGATGCGCAGGTCGGCCTGGCCGAGCCGCGCGGCGTCGCCGGCGCGGCCGCTCATGACCGCGATCGGGTTGCGGATCAGCAGCGAAGAAGAAGGAACGCTCATGGTCGGGTCTCCTCGGAGTCGGATGGTCGGGTCGTTATGCGTCAGGCGCCGCGCGCAGGCACGATGCCTCGCGCGGCAGGAAGCCGGTCAGTCGCACTCGCGCGCCATCGGGCTGCGGTGCGCGGCGTCGGCATGGGCGTGCGATTCAACGGGCGCCGCCGCCGGCACGCCGTTGAGCAAGGCATTGAGCAGGACCGACACGAGGCACGCGAGCACGACGCCGCTGTGCAGGAACGGCTGCGTCCAGTCGGGCATGTGCGCGAACACCTTCGGCGCCATCACCGGAATCAGCGCGGTGGCGATCGTGAAGCCGACGATCAGCACGTTGTAGCGGTTGTTCTCGAAATCGACTTTCGCGAGCGTCTGCACGCCGGCCGCCACCACCACGCCGAACATCGCGATGCCCGCGCCGCCGAGCGCGGCCGACGGCGTGGACGCGACGATCGCGCCGATCTTCGGTACCAGCGCGACGACGCACATCAGCACGCCGCTGACCGCGACGATCCAGCGGCTGCGCACGCCGGTCAGGATCACGAGCCCGACGTTCTCCATGAACGCGATGAACGGGAACGCGGCGAAGGTGCCGGCGATCGCGCTCGCGACGCCGTTCGCACGCAGCCCGCGCACGACATCCTCCTCGCTCACCTGCTTCTCGACGATGTCGCCGATCGCGACGAACAGGCCCATCGATTCGACCATCTGCACGATCATCACGACGACCATCGTCAGCACCGGCACGATCGCGAACACCGGCGTGCCGAAGTGGAACGGGTAGGGCACGGTGAACCACGGCGCGGCCGCGACGTTGGTGAAGTTGCCCATTCCGAGCGCGATCGCGAGCAGGCTGCCGGCGACGAGCCCGATCAGCACCGACAGGTTGCGCAGGAACGCGTTCGCGAAGCGGTTGACCGCGAGGATCACGACCGCGACGACGAGCGCGACCGCGAGGAACGACAGCTCGCCGAACTGCAGCTTCGCGGCGTCGCCGCCGCCCGCCCATTGATACGCGACCGGAAACAGCTGCAACCCGATCACGGTGACGATGCAGCCCGTCACGACCGGCGGGAACAGGCGGCGCAGCCGGCCGACCAGCGGCGCCGCGAAGGTCGTGATGATGCCCGCGCCGATCACCGCGCCGCACACGCCGGCGAACCCCACGCCCGGCGTCATGCCGATCGCGATCACGGGGCCGACGCTGCTGAACGCGACGCCCTGCAGGATCGGCAGCCGCACGCCGAGCTTCCAGACGCCGACCGTCTGCAGGATCGTCGAGATGCCGGAACAGAACAGCGCGGTGCTGATCAGCACGGTCGTGTCGGCGGGCGACATCTTCAGCGCCGATGCGACGATCAGCGGCACCGCGATCGCGCCGATGTAGGCGACGAGCATGTGCTGCAGGCCGAGCGTCAGCATCTGGCGGCGCGGCAGGACCCGATCGACGGGATGTGAAGCAGAGTTCATGGGCGTGTCTCCTGAGGTTCGTTATCGGGCGGGCGCATGGCGCGCCCGCCTGGCGTGCCCGTCAGGCCGCGACCGGCGCGGCGAGACAGGCATGGAAACGGTCGGTCAGCGCGGCGCGATCGAGATCGCGGCCGATGAAAACGATGCGCGACGAGCGCGGCTCGCACCCCCACGCCTGTGCGGCGCGCAGTTCGATGACGCCGTGCACGCCCTGCAGCACGTAGCGCTGCGCGCGGCCCTGCACGGCGAGGATGCCTTTCATCCGGAACAGGTTTGCGGTGTCGGCACGGCGCAGCTCGCCGAGCCACGCTTCGAGTGCGTCGAGATCGACGTCCGATTCGACTTCGATGCCGACCGACGACACGCTTTCGTCGTGCTCGTGATGGTCGTGGTCTTCGTCGTGTGCGTGCGCGGCGTGACTGTCGTGCGCATGGTCGTCGTGTTCGTCGTGGCCATGCTCGTGCGCGTGTTCGTCCGCATGCGGCGCATCGGCGTGCAGCCCGTCGCTCTCGACGAGGATCTGCGCGAATTCGTTCGCGCCGATCCCGAGGATGCGGTCGAGATCGACCTGCGCGTAGCTCGACGTGACGATCTCGGCCGTCGTGTTCAGCTCGCGCAGCCGTGCGGTCAGCGCATCGACGTCCGGTGTCTCGACGAGATCGACCTTGTTGATCACGATCCGGTCTGCGCAAACGATCTGGTCGACGGCCTGGTTGTCGCGGCCGTCGAGCACGAGATCGTCGAGGTGCGCGCGGATATGCTTCGCGTCGACCATTGTGACCACCGCGTCGAGTGCGACCTCCTTCGCGATCGGATCGTCGAGGAAGAAGGTTTGCGCGACCGGGTACGGATCGGCGAGCCCGCTCGTCTCGACGATGATGTGATCGAGCCGGTCGGGCCGTGCGACAAGCATCCGCACGATGCGCACGAGATCCTCGCGCACCGCGCCGACGCAGCACACGCAGCCGTTCGTCATCTCGTAGATTTCCTCGGTCGATTCGAGCACGAGGCCGCCGTCGATGCCGATCTCGCCGAACTCGTTCTCGATCACCGCGATCTTGCGGCCGTGCTTCTCGCGCAGGATGTAGTTCAGCAGCGTGGTCTTGCCCGCGCCGAGAAAGCCCGTGAGCACGGTGACCGGAATCTTTTCGACGTCGCTGTGGGTGGTGTGGATGTGGGTCATGATGCGTCTCCGTTGAGTCGGTTGGGCTGCGGATTGGGCAGGGATTCGCTTTCTTTCCAGCGATGGACGGTGCGGGAATCGAGGTCGAACAGGTCGAGCACGCGGCCGAGCGTGTGGTCGATCATCTGGTCGAGCGAAGCAGGGCGCGCGTAGAACGCCGGCACGGGGGGTGCGACGATCGCGCCCATCTCCGTGACGGCGGCCATGTTGCGCAGGTGCGTGAGCGTGTACGGCGTCTCGCGTGCGAGCAGTACGAGCCGGCGGCGCTCCTTCAGCACGACGTCGGCCGCGCGCGAGATCAGGCCGGATGAAAGGCCGCTCGCGATTTCGGCGAGCGTCTTCATCGAGCACGGCGCGACGATCATCCCGAGCGTGCGGAACGAGCCGCTCGAAATCGGCGCGGCGATGTCGTCGCTGCGGTACAGCACACTGGCGAGCGCCGTGATGTCGGACAGCTTGAAGTCGGTCTCGTGCGCCATCGTCAGCGCGGCGGCGCGCGATACGACCACGTGCGTCTCGATGTCGAGATCGCGCAGCAGCGCGAGCAGCCGCATCCCGTACACGAAGCCGGATGCGCCGCTGATGCCGACCACGAGCCGCCGCGCGCTCATCGCGTGGCTCCGCCGAGTTGCGCAATGACTTGCGCGGCGCGCTGCACCGCGGCGTCGCCGACGCGTGCGCGTATGCTGTCGAAGCGCGAGCCGCGCGTCGCATCGATGCCCATCCGCGACGTCGTGCCGTCTGCCGACGACGACGGATCGAGCGGGCTGCCGGGCAGGCCGTCGACGACGAACAGGTCGCGGTGCGGCTGGAAGTGCGTCGCGATCGCCCACAGCACCTGCGCGTCGTCGGCGATGTCGATGTCGCTGTCGACCGCGACGACGTTCTTCAGGTACGGGTCCCAGCCGAGCAGTGCGAGCATGATCTGGCGCGCTTCGCCGTCGCGCGACTGCTTCAGCGCGACGTAACAGTGGAAGTGCGTGCCGGAGTTCGGATAATGGATCGCGGTGACCGACGGAAAGCGCGCTTTCAGCTTCTCGCTCATCTCGGCTTCGCGCGGCAGCCGCGCGAGCGTCAGATGTTCCGCGTACGGGCCGCCGACCACGTCGACGAGCCATGCATCGTTGCGCCGCATCATCGCGTCGATGCGCAGCACGTTGTTGGTCGAGCGGTCTGACGAATAGCCGGTGAATTCGCCGAACGGGCCTTCTTCGGCATGCGCGTCGGGATCGATCGTGCCTTCGAGCACGAACTCCGCGGCAGCGGGCACGCCGATACCGTGACGCGGCGTGCGCACGAGTTGCAGCGGCGCGCCGAACAGCCCGCCGGCGATTGCTCGCTCGTCCGCGCCGAACGGCACGCGCGCGGCGGCCGCGAGCATGAACAGCGGATGCGCGCCGATCACCATCGCAACGTTCAGCGTGTCGCCGCGCGCCTTCGCTGTCTGAAGCATCCGCCACAGGTGACCGCGCGAATGCAGGCTCGTCGCCAGCGCGTTGCGTGCATGCGGCATCGAGCGGTGGTAACTGAGGTTCGCGACGCCCGTCACCGGATCTTCGGCGACGATCACCGCGTTGGTCACGTATGGGCCGCGATCGGTTTCGAAGTGGCGGATCATCGGCAACTGCGCAATGTCGACCGCGTCGCCTTCGACCACGTGATCGAGCACAGGACCGTGCGGCACGACGACCGGCGCGATGGGGGCGTTTGCGCGCTGCTGCCAGGCGTCGAACAACCCGTTCGCATCGACGCCGAACAACCGGCCGATGCGTGTGCGGGAGGCAAATACGTTGGTGACGAGCGGCGTCGACAGCCCGTCGACGCGCTCGCAGACGAGCATGTCATGCCGGCCGCGCGCGGCAAGCGACGCGACGACGGCCGTGACGTCCTGGTCGGCGGACAGCGGCTGCCCGATCGTCAGCACGTCGTCCGGAAAGCGTTCGCGATACGCGTTCGCGAAGTGGTGGAAATCCTGCTGCTCGGTGAAAAGACTGGACGCCATGATGCACTCCGTCGGATGCGGGAGAGGAACGGCCGGACCCCGCGCATGCCGGCGGCGGCACGCGATCCGGCTGCCGGCGCGCTACAGGTAGGTCGACGTCAGGCGCTTCTGCGCTTCGTCGAGATCCTTCGGCGGCTTGGTCGGCTCGATGCCGACGAGGCGGGCGATGTTGTTGCCCATGTAGTCCTCGAGGCCGTCCTCGTCGAGATCCATCCCCTGCGGCGCGGGCCCGCACAGCATCTCCAGTTCGCGCAGCCACATGCCGGGTTCGTTCGGCGGCGAATCGGTGCCGAACACGATCTTGTTGCGCGGCAGCTCGCGCGCGAACTCGACGATGCGCGACTGGTAGCACCAGCCCGATTCGCAGTACACGTTCGGTGTGTCCATCGCCATCCAGAACGCCTCGAACGAGTAGTTGCCGCCCGTCTGGATGCCGAAGTGACCGATGATGAAGTTCACCATCGGAAACTCGCGGATGATCGGGTAGAACTGCGTCGGGATCGTGTACGGCCCGTCGCCGGTGTGGATCAGCACGACGATGTTGTACTTCGCGCAGACCTTCATCGCGGGGCGCAGCCAGTCGAGCGCGCGATCGGGCCGGTAGCCGTGCATGTTCGCGTGCAGCTTCACCATCTTGAAGCCGTATTCCCTGATGTGGAATTCGAGCTCCGCCGCGCCGTTTTCCGGGCCCCAGCGCGGGTTGTACGTGAAGTTGCCGATGAAGCGGTCCGGGTACTTCTGCGTGAGTTCGGCGATATACGCCATGTAGTCGCGGATGCCGTCGCGGCCGCGGCGGTTGCCGTCGCGATAGCCGGTGTTGCCCGGCGGCGGCTGGATGAAGCCCATGTCGATGCGGCGCGGCTTGCCGTTGATGATGTACGGGCCGTCCATCATCTTCAGCAGGCGTTCGCCGGTGAACGGCTCGCCGGTGTGGCGCCACGCCTCGTCGACGAGGTTGGTCGGGTGCAGGTGCGTATCGATGATCATGCAATGCTCCGGAATCGGGGGAGAGGGGCGCGCGTCACGCGGCGAGCAACGCTTTCGCTTCGTCGACGGTGCGCGGCGCGGGCGTCGGTTCGAGGCCGATCATTCGCGCGGTGTTGTTGCCGAGGTAATCCTCGAGCGTGTCCTCGTCGAGATTCATCCCTTGCGGCGGGTCGAAGCAGAGCACTTCGAGCAGGCGCAGCCACATGCCCGGTTCGTTCGGCGGCGTGTCGGAGCCGAACAGGATCTTGTGTTTCGGCAGCACCTTCGCGAATTCGACGATGCGCGACTGCAGGCACCAGCCCGATTCGCAGTACACGTTCGGCAGATCCATCGCGAGCTGGAACGGCTCGAAGCAGTAGACGCCGCCCGTCTGTACGCCGAAGTGCGCCATGATGAAATTGACGGTCGGGAATTCCTTGATCATCGGCACCCACTCGGTCGGGATGCTGTACGGGCCGTCGCCGGTGTGCAGTTTCACGAGCACGCCGAGTTCCGCGCATTTCTTCAGCGCGGGGCGCAGCCAGTCGAGCGCGCGGTCGGGCCGGTACGCGTGCATGTTGGCCTGGAACTGCACCATCTTGAAGCCGAACTTGCGCACGTAGTGATCGATCGCGTTGACGCCGTTCTCCACGCCGCAGCGCGGGTTGTACACGAAGCAGCCGATGAAGCGGTCGGGGTGCTTGCGCACCATCTCGACCGTGTACGCCATGTACGCGTCGATCGATTCGGTGCCCGACTTTTCGCCGTCGGTATAGGTATAGATGGTGTTGCCTTGCGGCGGCTGGATGAACGCCTTGTCGACGCGGCGCGGCTTGCCGTTGATGAGGAACGGGCCGTTCATCGTCTCGATCAGGCGTTCGCCGGTGAACGGCGGGCCGTCGTGACGCCACGCGAGGTCGACGAGATTCGTCGGGTAACAGCTGGTGTCGATGATCATCTACTCGATCTCCTTGAGAGGAACCGGAAAAGCCGGTTGCCGGATCGCGGGCAGGCACGTCGATGAAGCGACCCGGTCGGTCGGATTCATGCGGCCCTTTGCAAGGCGCTTTTTTTTCGCGCCTTCCCCTCGCCGGCATCGAGTGACACACTGCGACGTGCACTGCTGCTTGGGACCGAGTGTCACAAGCCGTATGTGCTCTGTACAATATTTTTTACTGACGCTCTTGATACGTTTGCGATATGGATATGCGTGTGTTGCGTTACTTCGCGGTGCTGGCCGACGAACTGCATTTCGGGCGCGCGGCCGCGCGGCTCCATATCTCGCAGCCGCCGCTGAGCCAGCAGATCCGGCTGCTCGAGGAGCAGCTCGGCACCGCGCTGTTCGTGCGCTCGCAGCATCGCGTCGAGTTGACCGAGGCAGGGAAAACACTGAAGGAGCAGGTGCCGCTGATCGTCGCGCAGTTCGATCGCGCGATCGACCTCACGCGTTGCGCGGGGCGCGGCGAAGTGGGGCGCCTGGCGGTCGGCATCATCAGTTCGGCGATGGTCGCGCCGATCCCGCACGCGTTGCGCGTGTTCGCCGAACGCCATCCGCACGTGCACTGGTCGCTGCACGAGATGACGCCGGCCGCACAGATCGACGCGCTGAAGGAGAAGCGGCTCGACGTGTGTTTCTTCCGGCTGTTCCAGGACGATCCGTCGATCCGCAGCGAGATCGTTGTGCGGGAAACCGCCGTGGCCGTGCTGCCGCCGGGCCATCCGCTCGCTTCACGCGATGCGATCGCGCTCGGCGAGCTGGCCGGAGAGCAGTTCGTGTCGTTCGGCTTGCGGCACTCGCAACTGGCGCGTTTCCTGCAACAGAGTTGCGTCGATGCACGCTTCACGCCGCAAATCGCGCACGAGGTCGTCGAGGTCCATACGCTGCTGTCGCTGGTGCGTGAAGGGCTGGGGGTCGCGCTGCTGCCTGCGTCGTCACGGCAGATTTCGACGGGCGGCGTCACGTTCGTGCCGCTGTTGCCGCCGGAGCTGGAAGTGTCGCTGCAGGCGCGCTACCGCGCGGACGATACGTCGGCGGTGCTCGGTGCGTTTCTTGAAACCGTGCGCGAGGTCGCGGCGGGATTCACGGCCTGACCACGCCGGTCAAGGCGCGAGCGACTGCGCGACCAGCGCACCGATTGCGTCGATCAGCGGCTTCACGCGCGCGTGCCGCTCGCGCGGCCAGATCGCATGGAGGTTGTAGTGCGTCGGAATCGCGATCGTGCAGAGTTCGACGAGCCGGCCGTCGCGGCGCGCGTCGGCCGCGAGCAGGCCACGGACCAATCCCGCGCCGAGCCCTGACGCGAGCGTTGCGACGAGTCCCGCCGCGTTGTCGAACACCGCGATCGTCTCGGGTTCGACGGGCTCGAGCCCGGCCGCTTCCAGCCACGGAATCCACGACCGTTTCGTATAGCCGAGCAACGGCAGCTCCAGCACCTGTTCGGGCGCGAGCGGCGCGGTGAGCCCGTAGCGTTCGAGCAGCGCCGGCGCGGCCATCGCGGTCAGCCGGTCGGGGCAGACCAGCGCGCTGTCCACACCTTCCCATTCCCCGTAGCCATAGCGCAGCGCAACATCGACGCGATCGAATGCATCGCGGTCGTGGCGCGGCGCGGACAGGACCGTCAGCGTCGTGCCGTCGAGCGTGCGCATCAGTTCCGGCAACCGCGCGGGCAGCCAGCCCTGCATCAGTTCCGGATCGACGTCGAGCCGGAGCGACGGCCCGGTCGTGCGGCCTTTCACCGACGACAGCGCGCGATCGATCTGTTCGAGCCCGTCCGACAACTGGTTCGCGAACAGCGTGCCCGCATCGGTCAGGATCACGCGGCCGCCGGCGCGGGCGAACAGCGGCTGGCCGATGAATTCCTCGAGCGAGCGGATCTGCTGGCTGATCGCGCTGTGCGTGAGCGCCAGCTGGCGCGCCGCGCTGGAAAAACTGCCGACCCGCGCGGCCTGCAGAAACGCCTGCATCGACTGGATCGAAGGGTATCGCTTGAGCATCTGTTAGTCCGACTGACAGGGATTCGACGAAATGATCGCTGGCGCACCCGCACATCGCGTTTCGATAATGCTCCGAAACCGCGCCACGGACGCGGGCCCACCCCATGAATGCGAATCAGGAGACCGCCCATGATCGACATCGTCGTGAACGATACACGCCATTCGCTCGAGAATGTACCGGAGGATATGCCGTTGCTATGGGTGCTGCGCGACCGGCTCAAGCTCACCGGCACGAAGTTCGGCTGCGGCAAGGGCCTGTGCGGCGCGTGCACCGTGCACCTCGAAGGGCAGGCCGTGCGCGCGTGCCTGATCCCGGCCGCCGCCGCGAACGGGCGGCACGTGACCACGATCGAAGGGCTGTCGCCGGACGGGCGTCATCCGCTGCAGCTCGCGTGGGTGGCCGAGGACGTGCCGCAATGCGGCTATTGCCAGCCGGGCCAGCTGATGCAGGCGGCAGCGTTGCTGAAGGGCGGGCAACCGGTGGACGACGCGGCGATCGTGTCGGCGATGTCGGGCAACATCTGCCGCTGCGGCACGTATGCGCGCATTCATCGCGCGATCAAGCGTGCCGCTTCCGGCGATCCGGCGTCGAAGGCCACCGCCGAACCCGCGAAGGAGGCGTGACATGCGTAACGATCACGCACCGGATACGCCGGGTACCGACGACACGCCGCGCCGGCGTTTTCTCAAACAGAGTTCCGCGTTGCTCGCAGCTGGTATCGCGATCGGCTTCCGGCTGCCCGATGCGATGGCCGCCGGCAAGAACGTGAGCGGCGATCCGCATCCGTCTGCCGGCGAATTCGAGCCGAATGCGTGGGTGCGCGTGTTGCCCGACGACACGATCAAGCTCGTCGTGCACAAGCACGACTCGGGCACCGGTACGCGCACAGCGCTTGCGGCGGTGGTCGCCGAGGAACTCGACGTCGACCCGTTCCGCGTCGACGTGATCACGCCGGAAGATCCGTTCTTCGCGGACTACATTCACCCGCTGTGGAAGGTGTTCTCGACCGGCGGCAGCACGAGCGTCGCGATGGAGTACGACCGGCTGCGGCGTGCGGGCGCGACTGCGCGCGCGATGCTCGTCGAAGCGGCGGCGCAGCAATGGAGCGTGCCCGCCTCTGCATGTACGACGGCAGACGGTGCCGTGCTGCATGCCGCGAGCGGGCGCCGCGCGACGTACGGCTCGCTCGCGCAAGCGGCCGCGCAGTTGCCGGCGCCGAAGGATGTCGTGCTGAAGGACCCCGCGCAGTTCCGCTACATCGGCAAGCTGCGCAAGAAGCGCGGCGCCGCGCAGAAGGCCGACGGGTCGTTTCCGTACAGCATCGACGTGTCGCTGCCGGGGATGCTGGTCGCGGTCGTCACGCGCGCGCCGATGATCGACGGCCGCGTGCGCAGCGTCGACACGAAGGCCGCGCTCGCGATTCCCGGCGTGCGCGAGGTACTGCAGATTCCGCCGCGCCCCGACGTGCTCGGCGGCAACCAGGCCGGCGTCGCGGTGCTCGCGGACGACTACTGGTCCGCGCATCGCGGGCAGGCCGCGCTGACGATCGAATGGGAGGACAGCCTGTTCGCGACGTTCGACAGCAGCACGCTTGCCGCGCGTCAGGCTGCGTGGGTCGACGATCCCGCCGCGCGCGTCGTGCCGACGATTGCCGACGGCGATCCGGCGAAGGCAAAAGCCGCCGGCGCACGCGCGATCGAGGCGTCGTATTCGATGCCGCACAAGGCCGCGAATCCGCTGGAGCCGATCAACATCACCGTGTGGGCGCGCAACGGCGGCATCGAATACTGGGGCGGGTTGCAGGTGCCGTCCACCGCGATGGAAGCGGCCGACGTGATCGGCGGCATTCCCGCGCATCGCGTGACGCTGCACGAACTCGTGTCGGGCGGCAGCTTCGGCGCGCGCGAATCGAAGTACTGGCTGTTCGAGGCGACCTGGCTCGCGGTGAAGACGGGCAAGCCCGTGAAGCTGATGAACAGCCGCGAGGACGAGATGCGTGCGCTGTTCTATCACGCGGCGAGCTACCACCGCGCACGTGCGGTACTCGACGCGAAGGGCAATCTGGCGTCGCTGTGGCTGCGCGGCGTGATGCCCGCGTCGCCGCAGCAATGGGAGCCCGGCTACCTGGAGCGCACCGACCGGATGGATTTCAGCACGACAGAAGCGATGACCAAGTGGGAGTTCGCGTATTCGGCGCCGCATCGCGACATCGGCTGGATCCGGCTGGAGACGGGTGTGCCGACCGGCTGGTTTCGCGCGGTGAGTTACATCCCCAACGTGTTCGCCGTTGAATCGGTGATGGACGAAGCCGCCCATGCGGCGAAGCGCGATCCGGTCGAGTTCCGGCTCGCGCACATGCGCGACCGGCCGCGCCATGCGGCCGTGCTGCGCGAAGCCGCGCAGCGCGCAGGATGGGGGCAACCGTTGCCGGATGGCGTTGCGCTCGGCGTGGCGACGAATCAGGCATACGACAGCTATGTCGCGGTGGTCGCGCGAGTCGTGCGCAAGGACGGTGCGGTGACGGTGGAGAAGCTCACGTGCGTGGCCGATTGCGGGATCGCGGTGTCGCCGGCCGGTGTCGACGAGCAACTGTACGGCGGACTGATGTGGGGGCTCGGCCATGCGACGTCCGATCGCATCGATTTCAAGCACGGCCGCGTGCAGCAGTCGAACTTCGATACGTATCGCGTGATGCGGATGAGCGACATGCCCGAGACCGACATACATATCGTTCAAGGCGATCCGGCGAAGCCGGGCGGCGTTGGGGAACTGTCGAGCCCGGCGGTGACGCCTGCGATCGCGAATGCGGTGTTCAGATTGACGGGCAAGCGGTTGCGGGACACGCCGTTCGATCTGTCGGCGATCGCGTAGCGTGCGGGAACGTATGAAGTTTGTCGTGCGCGGGCACCCAATCCGCTGATCAATCTGCCGACGTCGACGCCGGATCGACGTCGGCAAACGCATTCGCCGGCATCGTCGTACGGCGGCACCGATTCCACATACTTTCCGACGTTTTATCGGGTGTTTCCCACTGTTTGGTCATCCGAATTTTTACCTAAGATGAAGAAATCGTGCGCGTTATTCGGTGCCTGCACGCGCACGGAGGGAGACAGGAGGCAGCGCCAGAGCGACGTCAGCGGATGTTGCCATCATGGATGCGAAAGTGTGCGCGTCGACTGTCAGTCTCGCGACTGCAGCGACGCCGGCGAACTCGGCGGCCATCGCCGCGCGTACGGTGTGCGGCCGTCTTGGCCGAACCGCTTCGCTGCGCCACGCGTTGCTCGCAATCGTTTGCGTTCTCGGTGCGGCCCCTGGCGTGCTTGCAGGTGCGCCCGCCAATCCGGACGATCCGGTCGATACCGTGCAGATCGCCGCCGCCGCAAGCCCCGCGAATGCTCCCGTTTCGTCACACGACACGACCGTGCGCCAGGTCGTGCTCGGCATCATCAGCTTCACGCGCTGGCCGGCCACGCCCGTTCGGCTGCATCTGTGCATCACCGGCCGGCCCGACTATGCGCGCGGCCTGACCGACACGCTGGAGGCCGGCTCGACGCTGGTCGACGTGCAGCGCGTGAGCCCCGACGATCCGGCGCTCGGCATCGCGTGCGACGCCGTCTACCTCGGCACGCTGAGCAACGACGAACGCGCGCGGGTGCGAACCGCGGTGGCCGGCCATCCGGTGCTGACGATTTCGGAACACGATCCGTCCTGCACCGCGGGCGGCATGTTCTGCCTGAACGTCGACGGCGAACGCGTGTCGTTCGAAATCAACCTCGACGCCGTCGCGCGCAGCGGCGTGCGCGTGCACCCGAACGTGCTCAACCTCGCCCGACGGCCGGTGACGCCATGACGCGGTCCGCGCTCCCCGTTTCCGCTTCGCGCATGCCGCGCCCGACGCTGCAAAGCGTGTTGCGTCGCGCGCACCTGCGCCTCGCATTCGTCGCGGTGACGATGGCGGCCGTGTCGTTGATCGTCGTCGCCGTGATCGCGTTGCGTGCGTATGCGGGCAACAACCTGAACCTGCTGGCGCGCTCGCTCGGTTATACGGTCGAGGCGGCGCTCGTGTTCGGCGACCGCGTCGCGGCGAGCGAGGCGATCGGGATGATCGCCGGCGACGAGGACGTCGCGCAGGTGGTCGTTACCGACAGCAAGGGGCAACCGTTCGCGACGTGGCAATTACCTGCCGGAAACGGGATCGCGCGGCTCGAACGCGCCGTCGCCGACGTTGCGCTGCCCGGGCCCGTGACCGTGCCGGTGATGCACGACGGCATCGTCGTCGGACACGTCGTCGTGCAGGGACGCGGACATCAGTTCTTCGGATTCCTGCTTGGCGGCGTCGGCGGCATTCTGGGCTGTCTGGCCGTCAGCGTGTTCGGCGCGTATGTCAGCTCGAAGCGCTTGCTGCGCAACATCGTTTCGCCGCTGCGCGCGCTGGCAGGCGTGGCGCATGCGGTGCGGCGCGAGCGCGCGTTCGCGCGTCGGGTCGAGCCGGCGGCGATCGCCGAACTGAACCAGCTCGGCGACGACTTCAACGCGTTGCTCGACGAATTCGAGGACTGGCAGAACACGCTGCGCGACGAGAACGCGTCGCTCGAACACAAGGCGACGCACGATGCGCTCACGGGGCTGCCCAACCGCGTGCAGTTCGAGTCGCGGCTCTCGCTTGCGCTGTGCGACGCCACCTTGACGGGGCAGCGGGTCGCCGTCCTGTATCTCGACTGCGACCGTTTCAAGGAGATCAACGATTGTCTCGGCCACGATGCCGGGGATGCGGTGCTGATCGGCATCGCGTCGCGGCTGCGCACGCAGGTGCGCGAGGCCGATCTCGTCGCACGCCTCGGCGGCGACGAATTTGCGGTGATGCTGGCGGCGGTGCCTGAAGCGGGCAGCGTGTGCCGGATCGCGGACGAGATTTTGTCCGGCATGGCGCCGTCGATCGAGCTGTCCGACGGCCGAGTGGTGGCCACCATGATGAGTGCCGGCGTTGCGCTGTATCCCGATCACGCATCGGACGCGAGCGGCTTGCTGCGGGCGGCGGATGCCGCGATGTACCGCGCCAAGCGCGCGCGGCCGGGCTCGTGGCAACTGGCGGAGGGCGTGGTCGGGTCGGCTTGAGGTTTAACGTTTCGCGCTGCGGGCGAGGCCGCGGCAGCGAATGACAAGAAGTGCGCCCAACAAGGGCGCACTCGAGGGGGATGCGAAATGAACCACTCGTTTCCTGTGAGCATGGAGCGGCTGTGCGTCGCGAGCGCATTGCTGCTGTGCATGCTGCTGGGGGGCTGCAAGACGCCGCCGCCGCTTCATCGCGGGCTGACGCAGACGCAGGTCACGGCGCTGAAGTCGGCCGGGTTCCAGGAGACTGGACAGGGGTTCGAGTTCGGTTCGACCGGGCCGATCCTGTTTGATTTCGACCGGTACAACCTGAAGCCGGATGTGCGGCGGGTCGTCGAACGGATCGGGCGGACGTTGAGGTCGGCGGGGATCAATGGCGTGCGGGTTTATGGGTACTCGGACGATGACGGGAAGGCGAAATACGATCTCGAGTTGTCGAGGCGGCGGGCAGAGGTCGTGGCGATCGAGCTGGTCGACGTCGGAATGGATGCGAAGCAGATCGCGATTGTCGGGAAAGGGAAACTCGATCCGGTAGGGGACAACAAGACGCCGGCGGGGAAGGCGCAGAATCGGCGGGCGGCGATTGTGGTTTCGCCGCGGTGAGGAAGGTGCGCTGCGCGCGGGCGCGCCGTGGCGGCAAGCGGAAGCCTCGCGGCCAGCAAGCGGTCTGGCATGTTTGGCCCTGACCCTGGAATGTTCCGATGCGGTCGGTTTTAACTGTGGGTTCGGGTATGGCGCACGTGGTGCGCTTGCGCGTGTGACGGATGCGGCCGGGCAGTCGACCGCCTGCGAAACGGACGCGATGGGGCGGGTCACGGGGATCGGGGCGGCCGATGGTGCGCGTCAGAACAAGTCGGCGGCGAGCGACGCTGACGCGCGGAATGCGGTCTACTACTTCCACGACGATGTGTCGGAATGGCCGGAGGAATTGACTGATGCCGATGGCGATTTGATCCGGCAGGTGCGATATCAAACGTGGGCAGCCGCAATAGCAGCCACCCAACACCTCACCTCACCACCCGATATTGCAAGACGACCGCGACGTCCCCGCACCGCCGGTAGCCGTGCACTTCGTCCCCGAGCCGTTGTCGTAGAACGTCCGCGTCTCGGGCTGCGGCACCGACGGATCGAATGGATTCGGCGCCCCATGCGGGCCACGCGGCGCATCGTACGGCCGCTGCGGCGCATACGATCCACCACTACCCGCCGGGCGCGAGCCGTTAGCTCGCAGGTATTCATTCCAGTTCTGCTCGCGCTGCTCATACCCGGGCACGGCGCGGCCCAGACTATCGTTCCCGCCCGCACCGAGTGCGACGCGGTTCGGGGGCAAGGCAAAATCGGGTTCGTGTTTGAACGAAGGTGGCGATGCGACAAGCGCATCGCTTGTCGCACGCAGTGGTCGTGCATCCTGCGTATCGAACGGGCTACGTTTCACCGGCGCAGCGTACTGCACGCGTCGGCGGTTCACACGCGCCGCATGCCCGTCATCGCGAGCGGCAGCACGCCGCTCCGCGCGAAACACATTGGCCCCGGCCGACCGATCGGTCAGCGTATCGCGCCCGGACGCATCGGCGGCGGAAACGGAAAACGCACACGCAATCGCGGCGGCGGAAGACAAGCAGAAGGAATGATTCATCAGCGATCCAAATCAGGTGATGTGCATTGAACAAAACGGCAGATCACTGGCTGGCGGCTGGGCGACGGAGGGGCGTCGAAGCGGCCCTGAAGCGACTGCGAGGCGCGGCGGGCGCGACTCGCAGGAAGGCTGGCTGGATTGCAGAGGCGAATCCGTATTATTTCATATTAATAACGATCGCCTTTCCGAGCGACGAAAACCGTCGGCAAACAGAAGGCTTGAGCAACTTCACCCAACGCACTGCAATGGTGCCCACCAAACCAGTCATCAGCTGATTGAAGAACGACGATGCGACCCTTTGCCTCCCCGACCCACGCCACGCAAAATCGCCTATCACCCAATCCCAATCCCGGCAAGGCACAGCGCTAAGAAACCTGCACCGATAGCAACCAGATTGCACTCCCAGCCCCCGCCTCACAGCCCTCAAGGTTGCGCCGTCATTGCTACCGACCGTCACAACTTCCCTACGTGTTTTCCCTCGGTCGACCGGCATTTTTGACAGACGATTTAAAAACGCCCATATAATTTCGACTGCCTTGCCAACGGCTGTCGGACCATCCCTCCGATCAAGCGGTTTGGCAAGCGGGGCAGGCGAAACGCTTGCGCAATGCAAGACGCATCACGATGTCTTTCCGAACCAGACGTCCCCTTCGGGGACTGCAAGAGCCGGGCCCCGCTACGCAACATTCCGCCGGAGTTCCGTCTTCTATGTGTCTCGGGCGTGTCCCATGTCCTCGCCCCGGGTGCTGTTCGATTGCGCAAGTCATGCCGCCTTTGCCCGTATGACTAAACAACATCGAGGAGCTCCCAGATGACGCTGTCCCGTCTTACGTCCATTTCCGTCGCCGCCGTGCTGTTCGCCGCCGGCGCCGCCGCCGCGCAAGCGGAAACCGTGAAGATCGCCATCGCTGGTCCGATGAGCGGTTCGGTCGCCCAGTATGGCGACATGGTGAAGGCCGGCGCGCTGACCGCGATCGAACAGATCAACGCAGCGGGCGGTGCGGGCGGCAACAAGTTTGAAGTCGTGATGATGGACGATGCATGCGAGCCGAAGCAGGCCGTTGCCGTCGCCAACAAGATCGTCAGCCAGAAGATCAAGTACGTGATCGGTCACGTGTGCTCGGGTTCGACGATCCCGGCCTCGGACATCTACGAGAACGAAGGCATCGTGATGGTCACGCCGTCGGCCACCGCGCCGCAGCTGACCGAAGGCAAGAAGCGCCACTTCATCTTCCGCACGATCGGCCGTGACGACCAGCAAGGCCCGGCCGCCGCGCACTACATCATCAACAACGTGAAGCCGAAGAAGGTCGCGGTCCTGCACGACAAGCAGTCGTACGGCCAGGGCATCGCGTCGTCGGTGAAGAAGGACCTCGAAGCCGCGAAGATCCCGGTCGTCCTGTTCGAAGGCATCAACGCCGGAGATTCGGATTACTCGGCGATCATCACGAAGCTGAAGTCGCAAGGCGTCGATTTCGTCTACTTCGGCGGCTATCACCCGGAAATGGGCCTGCTGATGCGCCAGGCGCGCGAGCAGGGCGTGAAGGCGACGTTCATGGGGCCTGAAGGCGTGGGCAACAAGGACGTGACGGCTATCGCCGGCCCGGCTTCGGAAGGCATGCTCGTCACGCTGCCGGCCGACTTCTCGGCCGATCCGGCCAACGCGGCGCTCGTGAAGGCGTTCGCGGACAAGAAGCGCGACCCGAACGGCCCGTTCCAGATGCCGGCATACGCAGCGGTGAAGATCATCGCCGACGCGATCGCGGGAGCGAAGACGACCGACCCGACGAAGGTCGCCGCGTACATGCACAAGACGACGTTCGACACGCCGATCGGCAAGGTCGCGTATGACGCACAGGGCGACCTGAAGGCGTTCAAGTTCGTCGTCTACACGTGGCACAAGGACGCGACGAAGACCGCCGCCAAGTAATACGGAGTACCCGCCCGCGCACCCGCCCTGTCCGAGACCCGGACGGGGCGGGTGCGTATTGGCTGCGCATCGGCCCAGTGCGCAGCCAAGGGGCGGCCCGAGACGACACCGTGCGTTGCGCGCGGCCGAACGCCGTGATCCGGCGACGGCATGCGACACAACGCCAACGGGAGCTTCCCGCACATGACTGACTTCTTTCCTCAATTCGCCCAGCAGCTGGTCAACGGCCTGACGCTGGGTGCGATCTATGCGTTGATCGCCATCGGCTACTCGATGGTCTACGGCATCATCGGCATGATCAACTTCGCCCACGGCGAGATCTACATGATCGGCGCGTACGTGGGCCTCGTGACCCTCACTGCAATCGGCATCTCCGCCGGCTATCCGCTGCCGCTCGTGCTCGGCGCCGCGCTGATCGTGTCGGTGATCGTCACCGGCCTGTACGGCTTCGCGGTCGAGCGCGTCGCGTACCGGCCGCTGCGCGGCGGCCCGCGCCTCGTGCCGCTGATCTCCGCGATCGGCATGTCGATCTTCCTGCAGAACTACGTGCAGATCGGCCAGGGCGCGCGCGACGTGTCGGTGCCGGTGCTGATCTCCGGCGCATTCGACATTCATCTCGGCGGCGATTTCGACGTGACCATCCCGTATTCGCGCCTGATGATCGTCTGCGTGACGCTCGTGCTGATGATCGCGCTCACGCTGTTCATCTCGCATTCGCGGATGGGCCGCGCGTGCCGCGCCTGCGCCGAGGACATGAAGATGGCGAACCTGCTCGGCATCGACACGAACCGCGTGATCTCGTTCACGTTCGTGCTCGGCGCGATGCTGGCCGCCGTCGGCGGCGTGCTGATCGGGCTGACGATCGGCAAGCTGAATCCGTATATCGGCTTCGTCGCGGGCATCAAGGCGTTCACCGCCGCGGTGCTGGGCGGGATCGGCAGCATCCCGGGCGCGATGCTCGGCGGCGTGCTGCTCGGCCTCGCCGAAACCTTCGCCGCAGGCTACATGCCGGCCGAGTACAAGGACGTCGTCGCGTTCGGCCTGCTCGTGCTGATCCTGCTCTTCCGCCCGACCGGCCTGCTCGGCAAGTCGGACATCGAAAAGGTCTAAGGGAGACGCAGATGAGTCAAGTCATTTCCGTTCGCCGCCCGGCCGCCGACGCTTCGATCGGCCAGGCGCTGAAGAATGCCGTGGCCGCCGCGTTCCTGACGGCGATCCTCACGATTCCGGTGCTCGGTCTGCAGTTGAAGCTCGACGGCTATCAGGTCGTGCTGA
This sequence comes from Burkholderia arboris, assembly GCF_902499125.1. Lineage (GTDB taxonomy): Bacteria > Pseudomonadota > Gammaproteobacteria > Burkholderiales > Burkholderiaceae > Burkholderia > Burkholderia arboris. The sequence goes on along the minus strand of NZ_CABVPX010000008.1, from coordinate 172,327 downwards.
CGCCGCACTGGCGCCCGGTGTGGATCGCGGTCGCGGCCGTGTTCCTGTTCCAGTTGTTCAAGCCGTGGCTCGTGCGCGCGAAAGCGGCCGTGAAGCTGCCGGCAGTGCCGGCGATGGGCGCGCAGCAGCAGCGCGTGATCATCTGGGTGATGCTCGCGGTCGGGTTCGTGTGGCCGTTCTTCGGTTCGCGCGGTGCGGTGGACGTCGCGACGCTCGCGCTGATCTACGTGATCCTCGGCCTCGGGCTGAACATCGTGGTCGGTTTCGCGGGCCTGCTCGATCTCGGCTATGTCGGGTTCTACGCGGTCGGCGGCTATACGTACGCAATGCTGAACCAGTATTTCGGGCTGTCGTTCTGGGAGTGCCTGCCGATCGCGGCGATCGCCGCGGCGACGTTCGGCTTCCTGCTCGGCTTCCCGGTGCTGCGCCTGCGCGGCGACTACCTCGCGATCGTCACGCTCGGCTTCGGCGAAATCATCCGCCTGCTCGCGAACAACCTGACGAGCCTCACCGGCGGCCCGGACGGCATCTCGAGCATTCCGAAGCCGTCGGTGTTCGGCTTCGAGATGGCGCGCTCGGCGAGCGTCGAAGGCGCGAAGACCTTCCATGAACTGATCGGGCTGGAATACAGCGGCGAGCACATGGTGATCTTCCTGTACCTGATCGCGCTGGTGCTGGTCTGCTTCACGCTGTTCGTGACGAGCCGCCTGATCCGCATGCCGATGGGCCGCGCATGGGAAGCGCTGCGCGACGACGAGATCGCGTGCCGTTCGCTCGGCCTGAACCCGACGCGCATCAAGCTGTCGGCGTTCACGCTCGGTGCCGCGTTCGCCGGTATCGGCGGCGCGTTCTTCGCGGCACGTCAGGGCCTCGTGAATCCTGAATCGTTCACCTTCATCGAATCGGCGCTGATCCTCGCGATCGTCGTGCTCGGCGGGATGGGGTCGCAGCTCGGCGTGATTCTCGCGGCGATCCTGCTGACCGTGCTGCCGGAAGTCGCGCGCGGCTTCGCCGAGTACCGGATGCTGATCTTCGGTCTCGTGATGGTGTTGATGATGATGTGGCGTCCGCAGGGCCTGCTGCCCGCGAGCCGTCCCCACGTGGAGCTGCCGCAATGAGCGCGAACGCAGAACTGTTGAAGGTCGCCGGGCTGCAGATGCGCTTCGGCGGGTTGCTCGCGGTGGACGGCATCGATTTCGACGTGCGCCGCGACGAGGTGTTCGCGATCATCGGGCCGAACGGTGCGGGCAAGACCACGGTGTTCAATTGCGTCGGCGGCTTCTACAAGCCGACCGGCGGCGACGTCGTGCTCGACGGTCACGCGATTGGCGGGCTGCCGAGCCACAAGATCGCGTTGAAGGGTCTCGTGCGGACGTTCCAGAACATCCGCCTGTTCAAGTCGCTGACCGTCGTCGAGAACCTGCTCGTCGCGCAGCATCGCAAGGTGAAGGCGGGGCTGCTGCACGGGCTGTTCGCGACGCCCGCGTATCGTCACGCGGAGAAGGAAGCGCTCGAACGCGCGGCCGTGTGGCTCGACCGGATGGGGCTGACGTCGGTCGCCAACCGCCAGGCCGGCACGCTGTCGTACGGGCACCAGCGGCGTCTGGAGATCGCGCGCTGCATGATCACCGAGCCGCGCCTGCTGATGCTCGACGAGCCGGCCGCCGGCCTCAACCCGCAGGAAAAGATCGAGCTGCAGCACCTGATCGACAAGCTGCGCCGTGAATTCGGCGTATCGGTGCTGCTGATCGAACACGACATGAGCCTCGTGATGGGCGTGTCCGACCGCATCCTCGTGATGGAGCACGGCCGGCCGATCGTGATCGGCACGCCGGAGGCGGTCCGCAACGACCCGCGCGTGATCAAGGCGTATCTGGGGGAAGAGTGATGCTGAAGCTGGAACAGGTCCATACGCACTACGGCGCGGTCGAAGCGCTCGCGGGCGTGTCGATCGAGGTGAACAAGGGCGAGATCGTCACGCTGATCGGCAGCAACGGCGCCGGCAAGACGACGCTGATGATGACCGTGTGCGGCACGCCGCGCGCCTCGTCGGGCCGCGTGCTGTTCGAGGGCAAGGACATCACCGGGATGTCGACGCACCAGATCATGCGGCAGGGGATGGCGATTTCGCCGGAAGGGCGGCGCGTGTTCCCGAGCCTGACGGTGCTCGAAAACCTGAAGATGGGCGGCTTCTTCGCGAGCCGTCACGAGATCGACGACGGCATCGAGCACGTGTTCAAGCTGTTTCCGCGCCTGAAGGAGCGCGCGGCGCAGCGGGCCGGCACGATGTCGGGCGGCGAGCAGCAGATGCTGGCGATCGGCCGTGCGCTGATGAGCAAGCCGCGTTTGCTGCTGCTCGACGAACCGACGCTCGGCCTCGCGCCGCTCGTGATCGCGCAGATCTTCGACATCATCCGCACGATCCGCGACGAAGGCGTCACGGTGTTCCTCGTCGAGCAGAACGCGAACAAGGCGCTCGGCGTGGCCGATCGCGGCTACGTGCTCGAAACGGGGCGCGTGGTGCTCGCCGATACGGGCGCGAACCTGCTCGCGAACGATCGCATCAAGCAGGCCTACCTCGGCGGTTGATGCCGACAGCCGCCGGCCTGCAACGGGCCGGCGGCGTTTTGCTTTCCATGCTTGCGCATGCAAGGCCGGTTCCCGGCCTTGTCTTCCCTATCCGATCCTGAACGTGCTTTTCAGTACGTCGCGCAGATGCAGCGCGGCGCGATTGCTGTCGTCCGTCAGGATCGTGATCAGGTGCGGCGGCAGATCGGGCAGCACGATCCCGGCGACGTGGCTCGTCAGGTTGCCGGACACGCGGTCGTGTTCGATCAGGCCGACCGCGAGGCCGTTCGCGATGCAGGCTTCGACTGCCGGTGAACTGGCGCTCTCGAGCAGCATCCGGTGCGCGATCCTTGCCTTCTTCAGCGCGTTCAGCGCTGTGTCGCGGTACGGGCAGCCCTGCAGCTGCACCGCGATCGGCAGCGGCGCATCGGGATTGAATTTGAACGTGCGCGCGGCGACCCACACCGGATGGGTCTTGCTGAGCAGCTCGGCGTGCGGCGGCGCCTTCGGCACGACGGCGATCGTGATGTCGAGCTGGCCGCGCGAGAACAGCAACTGCAATTCCTCGCTGGAGCGCGCTTCGACGGTCAGTTCGAGCAACGGCCGGTCGGCAGCGAAACGCGGCAGGAATTCCGCCATGAAGTGCGCCGCGTAGGAATCGGGGATGCCGAGCCGCAGCTTGCCGGTCAGCATCTGCGGCGACAGCGATTCGACGAGCCGGTCGTGGCTCAGCAGAAACTCGGTGGTGTCGCTCAGCAGCTTGTGGCCGTACTGCGTGAGTTCGACGGCCTGGTTGTTTCGCGTAAACAGGCGTTGCGCGACCATCTCCTCCAGCTTCTGGATCTGCGCGGTGACCGACGACGGGCTGCGGTTCACATGGGCGGCCGCATCCTTGAAGCGGCCGAGCTTCGCGACGGCGTGGAAGGTTCGCAGCAGGTCGACGTCCAGGGTGCGCGGCATGATTTTGTTTTTCCGAATCAGTGATTCAGGTAATGTCGATTGACGGAATTATTGAGCATCCCATATTCTCGGGTCAACAGGCAGACAACGGCAGGCAGCCGGTCGGGCGTGGCACGCATCCGGGGAATGATTCATGTCGATCAATGATTTTGTCGTAGATGCATTGGTGCGGGACAGGAAGCTGAAGGCGGAGTCGGTATGGACGGTCGAGAATCACGAGAAGTATTCGACGCTGAAGCGCACTGACGACGATGCGCGGCGGAAGGCGGCGGGGCGCGAAGTCTTTTCGCTGATGCGAAACCTGAACGAGCTGGGCGTACGAAGCCCGGCGCTGTGCGCGGATCGCGACGGCAACGGTTCGTTGCGCGAAGCGATCGGCGCGTTGAGCGAGCGGCTGGCCACGTTGTCGCGCGGCCGCGATGTCCACTACATCGAGCTCGGCCCCGAGCCGGTCAAGACCGCCGAACTGATGAAGGCCGTCAGCGGCGGCGGGCCCGATCATCTGCGTTACACCGCCGTCGACATCAACGAGTCGTCGGAAGACGCAATGCGGCACGCGATCATGCCGTTCCTGAAAACGCCCGGCTGTTTCAACTACATCGCCGACGATTACCGGAACGTGCAGTGGAACCATATCGATCTGGGCCAGGACGTGACGTTCATCACGATGCTCGGGTTCCAGGAGGGCAACGAGTTGCCGGTGACGATCGGCCGGCTCATCCGCAATCTCGGCGGGAAGTCGACCTACGTCGTGTCGGAGATGCAGTTGCTCGTGGAGGGGCGTGAAGAGCCGATCTACAACTTCTACCGGAACGAGAACATGGTGCGGTTCTCCGAGATCGTCAGCCGGCAGCAGGGTTTCGAGCCGCTTGGCGAGCATCATGTGTCGATCGTCCGGCTCAGTCTGCTCGGCGACCAGTTCCATGTCGCGGTCACGCTGCAACCGGTGTCGAAAGCGGGAGCCGACGGGCATCTGATCACCAACGTCTGCCTGAAATACACGCCGGAGCAATTCCGCCACGTGCGCCTGAGCCACGGCAATTGTCGCGTGATCGACGAGCTGCGCAGCGGGGACGGCAGCGTCGTGTACCAGATTGCGCAGTTCAAGGGCTGAATGCCGAAACGTCGATAGCGAGGCGCGCGATGAACAAGGGAAATGCATTGCCGGTGTTTGCGCGAGGATTCGATCGGGTCAGGCTTGCGTTGCAGACGTCGCTGGCCGCCGGCGTGAACGTCGATGGCGCGATGGACGCAGCGAAGGAGCCGATGCGCTGGACGAGCGCGTGCCTGCGCGACGGTTACCAGGTGCGATATCGCCGCAACCTCGACGATATCGGCTATCGCGATGTGCCGATGCGCGGCACGCGCTCGGATGCGCTGAACGCGGTGTGCCATCTGCGCGGGCTGTTCTCCGACGAAGCGGTGAGTGCATTGCGCGAGATCGGCCGCGCGCTGGAGCACAGCGCGTCGAGCAGCAACTGGATCATCTCGAAGCGGGTGCGCGCGGTGACGAACCGCTCGCGGTTCATCGACGACATGATGCACGACCGCGCGTTCCTGATGAGGGTGTCGCGTCTCGCCGGTGCGCCGCTGATCCCGTATCCGATGGTCAATGCGCGGTCGCAGTTCAACTACTACTATCCGACGGACCACGGTGACGACGGCAAGGCGCAGGTGGGCATGTGGCACACCGACGGCACCAGTTTCGTGCTGAACATCGTGCTGTCGGATCGCTCGGAATACGAGGGCGGCAACTTTCTGTTCTACGAATCGACCGCGGAGACGTTCGACCGCCACGATCGCGCGCGCCGGCATGTGAAGACCGCGAAACTCGACAACGCGGGCGACGCGCTGCTCATCTACGGCAGCAAGCTGTTTCATGGCGTCGAACCGGTCGAGGCCGGGCGCCGCATGTCGCTGGTGTTGTCGTTTCATTGCCCGTACACGCGCGAGGACGACAACGGGTTCTGGCACCTCGCATCGGACGACGGCATTCCGCGCACGATCGTCAACTGGCTGGCGCTGCAGCGCGCGCTCAGGGACGACGCCGAACTGCAGTATCGCCGCCTGGGGCTCGAGCCGATTCGCCCCGGGGAACTGGACGACCAGCGCCTGTCCCCGGCCACTTTCTGAGAGCCGTCGCCCCATGCAGCTATTCCTGCTTCAGCTCGTGTTCGTGTTGTCATGGAGTTCCGGTTTCATCGGCGCGAAGCTCGGCGCGGAAACGGCCGGTGCGTTCAACCTGCTGTTCTGGCGGTTCCTGCTCGTCACGCTGTGCCTCGCGATCGTCCTCAACCGGCAGCTTGGGCGCCTGACGCTCGAAAAAATCCGCTATCACGCGGTGATCGGCTTCCTGTCGCAGTTTCTCTATCTGACCTGCGTCTATATCGCGATTCAGCACGGCCTGCCGCCGGGTATCGCCGCGATCGTCGCGGCGTTGCAGCCGCTCATCACGGCCGCGATGACGTCGCTCGAAGGCAGCGAGCGCAGCGGGGCGCGCCAGTGGGCCGGGCTCGTCGTCGGGTTCGTCGGCGTGGGCATCGTGATCGGCGGGCAGTATGCGCTGCCGGCAGGGTCGGTCGGAATCGTCATGTATCTGCTGCCGCTGGTGTCCGCGCTGGGACTGTCGATCGCGACGATCTATCAGCGGCGGCGCGCACTGACGGCCGCGCGCAGCAACGAGGACGGGCTGTTCCTGCCGCTGTTCGTGCAAGGGTGCGTGAGCCTCGTGCTGTTCGCGGCGTGCGGGATCGCCACGGGCAACCTGCATGTGCCGGCGCAGCCGAACGTGTGGGTGTCGGTCGTGTGGCTGACGGTGTTCTCGACCTTCATCGCGTACCTGTCGTTGTGGGCGCTGCTCAAGCGCATGCCCGCGACACGCGTGGCGACCCTCGTCTATCTCGAGCCGCCGGTGACGCTGATGTGGGCCGCGTGGATGTTCGGCGACCCGATCGAGGTGACGACCTACCTCGGTATCGTTGTCGTCGCGATCGGTGTGTGGCTCGCCGGCAAGCAGGTCGAGCGGCCCGCGCGGGCGCGGCGGCAGGAAATGGAGGCGGCCGGCCGCTGACGCACTGGTTGCGCACGCGAATCCGGTGTAGCTTCGCGGGACAGCCCGGCTCGCGGAGGAACCCGATGAAAGTCAAACGGATCGTCGCCAATATCGACACACGATCAGGCGACGACGCAAAGCGTTTTTACCAGCAGATCTTCGGCCTCGACCTGCTGATGGACCACGGCTGGATCGCGACGTACGGCAATGCCGAGCAGATGGACGTGCAGATCAGCTTCGCATCGCAGGGCGGATCGGGTACGCCGACGCCCGATCTGTCGATCGAGGTCGACGACGTCGACGAAGCGCTCGAACGCGTTCGAGCAGCCGGCATTCCCGTCGAATACGGGCCGGCCGACGAGCCGTGGGGCGTACGGCGGTTCTACGTGCGCGATCCGTTCGGCAAACTCGTCAACGTGCTCGCGCATCGCTGACCTGAAGCGTCGGGCCGAATGCGGCGTTTCAACGTTCAAGCGTGCAACGCCAGCCCCTTCACCGCCTTGTCCACGGCCTTCTTCGGCCCGTGCAACGCCAGGCCGACCAGATCGGGATTCGCCGCATCCCCGGCACGAAATGCTGCGCGGTTGGCCGCGTCGTGCCCGGTCGAGAACATCGCGCGTACGTAAGGCACGATCGTCAGTTCGCGCGATAGCGCCTGCCGGTGCGCGGCCTGCAACCCGTTCAGATCGGCCGCGAACACCAGCATCGGCTGGCCCAGCATCCGGCTGTAGCGGCGGCCGGCCGCATCCTCGTAAGGCTCGCCGAGCGCTTCGGGCGCACCGGCCGCGACGCCCGTCGCGAGAAACGCGACGACATTGAGTTTCTGCCACGCCGCGAGATCGTCGCGCACGATCAGCGCTACTTTCGTATCGAACATGCTTGCTCCTGGTTGGAACATCCATGATCGGATGCCGCGCGCGATCAGTCTGGAACGTTTGTGCAGAGTTGCCGGTAGGCGGCCGGCGTGATCCGGTACGCGCGACGGAACCAGCGGCCGAGATGGCTCTGGTCGGCAAAGCCGACGTCCGCGGCCGTCTGCGCGGGCGTGCGGCCGGCCGCCAGCAGCCTGCGCGCGGCGCGCAGCCGCAAGCGCACCAGGTACGCATGCGGCGACGTGCCGAATGCGCGCTGGAACATCCGCGTGAGCCGGAACCGGTCGATGCCGGCGACGCTGGCGAGCTCGTCGAGGCCGATGTTGCCGTCCATGTGTGCGTGCAGCAGATCGCGCACGCGCGCGATCGCGGGCGGCACGACGCCGCTCTCCAGCGCGAGCGGGCCGCGCAGTTCGCCGCCGAGCCGTGTCAGCAGGCGGTCGAGCGTCTGGTCCCGTGCGAGCCGGCCTTCGTTGTCGTGGATCGCGAAGAATGCGTTCCGGATCGCATCGACGAGGCTGCGGTCGTCGACGAGCGTGTGGCCGAACGTGGCTTCGACGCCGCCGAGGCCCGGCAGGTCCAGCCGGCGCGCGGCGCGCTCGACCCACGCTTGCGGCAGGTACAGCATGCCGTAGGTGAAGCCGCCGGCTTCGGGCGCGTGGCCGTCGTGCATCGCACCCGGCTCGATCAGGATCGCGCGGCCCGGCACGCTCGTATGCAGCGAACGGTGGCACTGGAAGCGCTGCACGCCCTGTTCGGTGAAGCCGACCAGCATGTCGTCGTGGTCGTGCGCGTCGTAGGCATGGCCGTTGAAATGCGCGTGGAGGCTTTCGATGCCGGTTTCCGCATCGCGCCGCGCGACGAGCCAGTGGTCGGTCGTGGCGGGGGCCTTTGCCGCTGTCGTCATCGGATGCCTCGCGCGTCGTCGTTGCGTGACGGGTAGTGTACGCAGGTCGCGGATTGGCGGTGGCGGGCGCGGCTCATGCTGCGTTGGTCGCGGCCTGTTCTTCACGTGCATATTGCGCGGGCGGCCGGCCGACGTGGCGCGTGAACGCGACGCTGAACGTGCTGGCCGAGCTATAGCCGACGCGCCCCGCGATCTCCGCGATGCGGCCGTCGTGACGGCGGAGCAGGTCTTTCGCGAGCGCCATGCGCCACGTGAGCAGGTATTCCATCGGCGCGACACCAACCGCGCGGCTGAAGCGTTCGAAGAACGTCGAGCGCGACAATGCGGCCTCCTTCGCCAACGCGACGATCGTCCACGGATGCGCGGGGCTTTCGTGCATCCGGCGGATCGCGGCGGCGAGACGGCTGTCGGCGAGCCCGCGCACGAGGCCGGGCGACGCGTGCGTGCCGGACGTGAAGCGCAACGCCTCGATCAGCAGCACTTCCAGCAGGCGTGCCAGCACGATCTCGCGGGCAGGCCGTTGCGCGCGCGATTCGTCGCGCACCAGTTGCACGAGCGTGGTCAGCCGCGGTTCCCCGCGCACGTGCACGAACCGGGGCAGCAGCGACACCAGCAGCGATGCGTCGGGAGAACCGAAGCTGCAGTTGCCGGCCATCATCCGCGTGTCGACCGGGTTGGCCGGATCGCCGATCCGGTATTCGCCGTGGTCGAGCGCGACCGGCGGCGCGGTTTCGACGCCCGGCGCCGGCGGTTCGAGGCTGGACATCGCGACGCCGTAGGCCGCCGGAATCAGCATGAAATCGCCCGGCAGCAGTTCGATCGGCGCATGCCCGTCGATCGCGATCCGGCACCCGCCGTCGAGGATCGCGCAGTAGAACGGCTCGCCGGCGACCGTGCGGTTGATCGCCCACGGGCTCGCACCGCGCACGTACTTCGAGTACCGCGCGCCCGGTTGCAGCAGTGTCACGACTTCGGTCAGCGGGTCGATCATTGCCGGACTCTCGCAAAAGAAAAGCGGATTTTCGATTGTAGCGAATACGGATCCGGCCATCTATCGTACGAACACCTGCTCACACATCACAGGAGTTCGCATGAAGACCGTACTGATTACCGGCTGTTCCTCCGGCTTCGGCCTCGAGATCGCGCGCCATTTCCTGGCCCGCGACTGGCGGGTCGTCGCGACGATGCGCACGCCGCGCGAGGACGTGCTGCCGCCGTCGGCGCATTTGCGCGTACTGCCGCTGGACGTGACGAACGTGGACAGCATCCGCGCCGCGATCGACGCGGCCGGCCCGATCGACGTGCTCGTCAACAACGCAGGCTTCGGCGCGGCCGCACCGGCCGAACTGACGCCGCTCGATACGGTACGCGCGCTGTTCGAGACCAACACGATCGGCACGATCGCGCTCACGCAGGCCGTGCTGCCGCAGTTTCGCGAGCGCGGCGCCGGCGTGGTCGTGAACGTCACGTCGAGCGTCACGCTGAAGGCGCTGCCGCTGGTCAGCGCGTACCGCGCGAGCAAGGCGGCGGTCAATGCGTTCACCGAGTCGATGGCGGCCGAACTCGCGCCGTTCGGCGTGCGCACGCATCTCGTGCTGCCGGGCCGGGCGCCCGACACGCGTTTCGGCGACAACGCGCGCGCGAACATGCACGGCTTCGAGCACGAAGCGTATGCGGACTTCGTCGGGAAGGCGATCGCGCGGATGCTCGACGCGTCTGCGCCGATCACCCATGCGGAGGATGTCGCCGACGCCGTATGGCGTGCGGCGACCGATCCGTCGAGCCCGATGCGCATGCCGGCCGGCGCCGATGCGCTAGCGTGGGCGGCGGAAGCAGGCTGATCGATCGGGCATCCGTCGCGCTGATCCGTTGAACCGGCGCGATGGTATCGCGTGATGCGGGGCAGGGCGCTACAGCGCGCGCGTGATCGCCTGTTCCAGCAGCGACAGGCCGAGGTCGATTTCTTCGTCGCTGACGGTCAGCGGCGGCGCGATCCGGAACACGCCGCCCATGCCGGGCAACTGCACGATGTTCATGCTGAGCCCGAGGTTCATGCACTCGCGCGTGATCTTCGCGCCGAGCCCGTCCGCCGGCTCCTTCGTGCGGCGATCCTTGACGATCTCGACGCCGAGCAGCAGCCCGCGCCCGCGCACGTCGCCGATGCAGTCGAACCGCTCCATCAGGTCGAGCAGGCCGCGCCGGAGCCGGTCGCCCATCACGTTGGCCCGCTCGACGAGCCCGTCGCGCTGCACCACGTCGAGCACGCGCAGGCCGACCGCAGCCGGCAGCGGATCGGACACGTGCGTCGTGTAGAACAGGTAGCCGAGCGCGTGCGCACGTTCCTCGATGGCCGCGGACGTCACGATCGCCGCGAGCGGCAGCCCGGCGCCGAGCGTCTTCGACAGCGTCAGGATGTCGGGCGTCACGCCGTCGCGCTGGCACGCGAACATCGTGCCGGTGCGGCCGATGCCCGTCTGCGCTTCGTCGAGGATCAGCAGCATCCCGCGCTCCTCGCACTTGCGCTTGAGCGCCGCCATATAGCCTTCCGGCAGCTCGATGATTCCGCCCGAACTGAGGATCGGTTCCGCGATGAACGCGGCGAGGTTGCCGCTCGACTGCCGGTCGATCAGATCGAATGCGTAGTCGAGTTCGGCGAGAGAGTCATAGGCGCCGTTGCGCTCGAAACGCGGCCGGTACGTGAACGGCGCGGGAATCGCGAACGAACCGACCGACGCCGGGCCGACGCCCTTGCGGCCGGCGCTGTAGGTGGCCGATGCGGCCGCGCCCGTCATTCCATGCCACGACTGCGCGAAGCCGACGATCTCGTACTTGCCGGTGACGAGCTTGGCCATCCGGATCGCCGCCTCGTTCGACTCCGCGCCGGTGCTCAGCAGCAGCGCGCGATCGAGCCCGGGCGGCGTGACGTCGGCGAGGCGCGTCGCGAGATCGACGACCGGCCGCGACAGCATGCCGCTGAACAGGTGGTCGAGCTTGCCCGCGTATTCGCTGATCACGGACACGATTTCCGGATGGCTGTGGCCGAGCACCGCGCTCATCTGGCCCGACGTGAAATCGAGGATCGCGCGGCCGTCGGCGTCGTAGACGAAGCTGCCTTTCGCGCGCTCGATGATCATCGGCTCGAACGTGCCGCCGTAGCGGACCAGGTGCTGCCTGGCGTTGCGCCAGAAGGTTGCGTCGTCGTTCAGGGACATCGGGCGTCTCCGGGCAAAAGGGCAGGGATCGCTTGCAGTCTAGGCGCGCGTCTGGTTTGATGGAAACGAATAGTTCTTATGCAAGGTAGAAAAGGAGCTAATACCTTGGGGCTTTCGCTTGAAATCGACCTGCTGCGTTCGTTTGTCGTGATCGCCGAGGTGCGCGCGCTCAGCCGCGCGGCCGCGCGCGTCGGCCGCACGCAGTCGGCGCTCAGCCAGCAGATGAAGCGGCTCGAGGAAGTGGTCGACCAGCCGCTGTTCCAGCGCACCGGCCGGGGCGTGGTGCTGACGCATCCGGGCGAGCGGCTGCTCGTGCACGCGCAGCGCATCCTGCGGCTGCACGACGAGGCGATGGCCGACCTGTGCGGCACGGGGCTGTCGGGCACGATCCGGTTCGGCTGCCCGGACGATTACGCGGAGGTCTGGCTGCCGTCGCTGCTGCGGCAGTTTTCGAGCCAGCATCCGCAGGCGATCGTCGAGGTCGTATGCGGGCCGACGCCGCGGCTGATCGAACAGCTGGAGAAGCGTGCGGTCGATCTGGCGATGATTTCATTGCCGGACGACGGCGCGAACGACGACATCATTCGCCGCGAGCAACTCGTGTGGATCGGCTATCCGGGGCTGGAGCCCGCACATTTCGATCCGCTGCCGCTCGCGCTGTCCGATCGCGATACGCTCGATCACCTCGCGGCCTGCGAGGCGCTGGATCGCGCCGGCCGCGATTACCGCGTCGCCTATGCGAGCAGCAGCCTCGCGGGGTTGATCGCGCTGGTGCGCTCGGGGCAGGCGTTCGCGGTGATGACGCAGACGGCCGTGCCGGCCGACCTCGCGATCGTGAACGGCGATCCGCGATTGCCGCCGTTGCCGGCCGTGGGCATCGCGCTGAAGTTCGACCGGAAGCGGCCGTCGCACCTGACAACGGCGTTTGCCGAACATATCCGGCAAACGCTGCCGTTGCTTTGATGGCCGGCATGAATCAGTCGACCATCGACGAAGCCGACACCTGCGTGCGGCCTTGCGTATCCGCCACCGCATCGCGCATGCGGATCGCCGCCTGCATCCCGGACAGCTTCAGTTCGGTTTCCTGATATTCGTTGACCGGCTCGGAATCGCCGACGATGCCGCAGCCCGCGAACAGCCTGCACGCGCCACCCTCGACCAGCGCCGAGCGCAGCGCGACGATGAAGTCGCCGTTGCCGTGCGCGTCGATCCAGCCGATCGGTGCCGCATACCAGCCGCGGTCGAAGCCTTCATGCTTGCGGATGTGCTCGAGCGCCGGTGCGCGCGGATGGCCGGCCACGGCAGGCGTCGGATGCAGCGCCGCGACGACCTGCAGCAGCGTCGCGTCGGCATTCAGCGTCGCGCGGATCGGCGTGCTCAGGTGCTGAAGCTTCGGCAGCCGGTGCAGCGACGGCTGCCTGGGCACGTCGAGCGTGCGCGACAGCGGCGCCAGCGCGGCCCGGATCGCGTCGACGACGAGCGCGTGTTCGAGCCGCTCCTTCGCGGAATCCATCAGCGCCGCGCCGAGTGCGCGATCGTCGTCGGGCGTGGCGCCGCGCCGGATCGTTCCGGCGAGCGCATGCGTGCGCACGTCGCCGGCCGCGACACGCGCGAGCCGTTCCGGCGTGGCACCGATGAAACACGCGCCTTCGCGACGAACCGCGAACAGGTGGGCATGTGCGTCGCGCCGCCGGAGCCGGCGCAGCAGCGGTGCGATCGCGACGGGCCGCGCGTACTGTTCGAGCACGTCGCGCGCGAGTACGACCTTGCCGAACGCGCCGCTGTGGATCGTGTCCACCGCGCGCCGGACTTCGTGCTGCCATTCGCTCGCCTGGAGCGCCTGCGTGTGCAGCAGGTGCGGCGCGTCGTCTTCCGCGACAGGCGCAAGCGCGCCGAGCGACTCGATGCGCGCCAGGCACGCATGCGCGAGCGCGGCCGGATCGTCGTGAGCGGCGACGACGTGCTGGCAGACGGCCCAGTGTGCGTCGCCTTCGCGCACGATCAGCAGCCGGGCCAGCGTCATGGCGGCATCGGGAAACGGCGCCCAGTGCGCGCTGCGCGGGCCGTGCGAATCGAACCGGAAGCCGCCGACGAGGCGCGGCGGCTGCGGGCCGGCCGTGATCGCGTCGCGAACGAGCGTGCGCCAGCGCGCATCGATCTGCGCGAAGCGCGTGCCGCCCGTGGCGCTCAGTTCGAGTGCGCGGTCCCAGCCGAACAGCGTGACGGACGCATCGCCGGCCTCGTGGAAGAACCACGGCGTGACGCCGTCGTCCCAGGCGGCGATCAGGTCGAAGAAATCGAGCGGCCGCAGCGGCACCGATACCGATGCGAGCGTCGGCTCGCCGGTGGCGGCCGCGCGGCCGGCCGCCCGCGCAAAGGTGTCGTGCAGCAGCGGAAGGCCGGCGTTCATGCGAGCCCCCGCTGCTGCCGCCAGTATTGCGTCTGCTGCGCGATGTACCACGCGATGAGCTGGGCGAACAGCGTTTCGACGTAATCGGCGTCGAGGCCGGCCTGCTCGGCCCAGCGGCGCCGGTCGGGCAGCATCGCGGCCACCCGCTCGGGCGCGGCGATGCTCGCTTCGTCGGGCTTGAAGCGCGACGCGGCCTTCACGTACTGCATGCGCCGGCCGAGCGCGTCGATGATGTCGGCGTCCAGGCGATCGATGGCTTCGCGAATGTCGGGAAGCCCCGTGCAGGCGTCCGGTGTTTTCATGTGTACTCCTTTCCGTAACGAAGGGATTGGTCGATCCGTTCGACCAGATGCGCGATCACCGCCGGGTATTGGTGTCGCAGGTAGAAGTGGTCGCCGTTGAACGTCTCGATGCGGATCCGGCGCGACGCGACGTCCTGCCACGCGTGCGCCTCGTCGTTGTCGAGCTCGGTGTCGGCGAGCGGCAGCATCACGCCGAGCGGCGCGTCGATGCGCGGCGGCCGGTCGCGTCGATACGTTTCGATCGCGCGGTAGTCGTGGCGGATCATCGGCAGGTAGATCGCGCGCATTTCCGGGTCGGCGAGCAGCGCGGCGTGTTCGCCGGACAGCCGGGCGACATCGCCGACGAGCGCGTCGTCGGATTGCAGGTGCAGGTCCGACAGGCGCTGGCGATGCGGCGGCGGCAGCGCGGACACGGCCACGTAGAGCGGCGCGGCGCCGCGCGCTTCGAGCCGCACCGCGACTTCGTACGCGAGCGCCGCGCCGAGGCTGTGCCCGAACAGCACGAGCGGCGCGTGCGCATAGCGTTGCAGCGCGTCGGCGGCGGGGCCGGCGAGCGCTTCGATCGATTGCAGGCACGGCTCGCCGAAGCGCTCCTCGCGGCCCGGATACTGCAGCGCGAGCAGATCGACATCCCACGGCAGCGCCCGGCTCCAGTTGCGAAAGAAATTCGCGGTGCCGCCCGCGTGCGGAAAGCACACGAGCTGCGCACGCGCGCACGGCGACAGCCGCAATTCGCGGATCCAGTTCGAATCGGTCGGGTGTACGGTCATGCGGCTGCCGCCTCCAACTGGCGGCGCAGCAGGTCGCGCAGCGATTTCTTGCTGGTCTTGCCGATGCCGGTTTCCGGGAAGCGCGGCATGAACTCGATGCGATCGGGAATCTTGAAGGCCGCGAGCCCGCAGTCGCGCAGGTAGCGTTTCAGCGTCAGCCTGGTCGGTGCGGGCGCGCGTGCCACGACGAAGGCGCAGGTCCGCTCGCCGAGCATCGGGTCGGGCATCGCGACGACCGCCGCGTCGTGCACCTGCGGATGCGCGAGCAACAGGTTCTCCACTTCCTCGGCCGACACCTTCTCGCCGCCGCGGTTGATCTGGTCCTTGTCGCGGCCTTCGACGACGAGATCGCCGTCCGCGGTGCGCCGCACGCGGTCGCCGCTGCGGTAGAAACCGTCGGCCGTGAACGCGGCCGCATCGTGGTCGGCGAGCCGGTAGTAGCCGCGTATCGTGTACGGGCCGCGCACCTGCAGTTCGCCGATTTCGCCGGGCGCAACCGGTGCGCCGGCGTCGTCGACGATGCGCACTTCGTCACCGTCCGAGACGGGGCGGCCCTGCGTGTGCGCGATGCGCTCGGGCGTATCGTCGAGCCGCGTGCAGCAGATGAGCCCTTCGGCCATGCCGAACACCTGCTGCAGCCGACAGCCGAGCACGGGCGTCACGCGTTCCGCCGCATGGTCCATCAGCCGTGCGCCGCCGACCTGCAGCACGCGCAGGCTCGACAGGTCGGCCTGCCGTTGCGGCTGCTCGTCGAGCCACAGCAGCGCGAGCGGCGGCACGAGCGCGGTATGCGTGACGCGCTCCTGCGCAATCAGCGCGAAGCTCTGGTCGGGCTCCGGCCGCGCGGTCGTGACGACCCGGCCGCCCGCGAGCAACGCGCCGATCGTGCCGGGGCAGCACAGCGTGAAGTTGTGCGCCATCGGCAGCGCGGCGAGATACACGGTGCCGGCATCGAAACCGCTCGCGGCGCTGCATGCGCGCACGTTGTACAGGTATTCGCGATGGCGGCGCGGAATCAGCTTCGGCGTGCCGGTCGTGCCGCCCGACAGCTGGAAGCACGCGATGTCGTCGGCGTGCGCCGCGCATTCGTGCACGGGCGGCGCGTCGTACAGCGCGTCGAACGGCGTGAACGGATGATCGTCGCCGGCCATCACGATGTGCTCGAGCGCCGGGCAGTCGGCCTGCAATGCGGCCGCGAGCGGCCGGCAGTCGAAATCGCCGAGCTGCGACGCGCACAGGTACGCACGTGCGCCGGCGAAGCGGCAGAACGCGCCGATCTCGTAGTGCCGGTGCGCGGGCAGCGCGAGCACCGGCCGCACGCCGAGCTGGAACAGCGCGAAGCACGTTTCGATGAAGCGCGCGCCGTTGGGCAACTGGACGACGACCGCGTCGCCGCGCGCGAGGCCGAGGCGCGCGAGGCCGCCCGCAAGACGGCGAATGCGGTCCAGCAGGTCGCGATAGCCGAGCCGGCAGGCGCCGTCGACGATGGCGAGCGCGTCGGGATGGCGCCGCGCGCATGCATCGAGCGCGTCGAAGAACGTCGTGTCCTGCCAGTAGCCGGCGTCGCGATAGCGGCGCGCGAAGTCGTCCGGCCAGTCGGGCGCGTCGGCCGGCACGGCCGCCGCCAGGGAGGAAGGGGAGGATTGCATGCGCTGACCTTGGGTTCCGGCAAGTTGTCAAAAAATGTAAATGAGAGGTATTATCATTTGGAACAGGTGCTGCGATAGCGCCGTTTCTTTTGATATCGCGGCAATTTCATTCGATCGGGGCGCCGTCGCGCGGCGCCCGCCCGGTCCGGCCGGACAATCGGCCGGTTGCCGCCGGCGCGCGCCGGTCCGCGCGTGCCGCCTAACCCACGGACCCACCGATGAGATCGACCACCTTCGCTTCGTCACGACGTCACCCGCCGGTGCTCGTGCCCGGCAACCACCCGGGCGTGGTGCACATCGACGCGGGCATGAAACTCATGAGCGGCACGCTGTGCTCGGACAGCCGCGACTGGTACGAGGAGCCGCTCGAAAAAGGGCTGAAGCTCGTCCTCGTGCAGAGCGGGCAGCTGCGCTGCCGCGTGCCGGGCCAGCCCGAGCAGTGCATCAAGGGGCCGGGCCTGTGCGTGATCGCCAACGACGGCGAATTCACGACGCACCAGATCTACGACCGCGACGTGCCGCTGCGCTACACGATCGTGCAGCTCGGCCTCGACGCGCTCGACCGCAACCTGAGCCTGCTGCCGGAGAAGATGCTTGCGCCGACGGGCGGCGATCCGCGCATCGTCAGTTGCCCGGCGTCGAAGGCGCTGCAGGCGCTCGCCGTGCAGATCGCCACCTGCCCGTTCGAGGGCGCGGTGCGCGAGTACTACCTGAAGGCGAAGGCATTCGAGCTGACCGCGCTGAGCGCGCAGTTGCTGGCGACGCAGCGGCAGTTCGCGCCGGCCGACGTGCGCGTCACGTCGTCGGACGTCGAGCGCGTGTATGCGGCGAGCGACATCCTGACGCGCGAGCTCCAGCAGCCGCCGACGCTCGATGCGCTCGCGGGCCGGGTCGGGATGAATTCGCGCAAGCTGACGGCCGGGTTCCGCAAGGTGTTCGGCACGAGCGTGTATGCGTACCTGCAGGAATACCGGCTGCGGACCGCGCACGCGATGCTGTGCGCGGAGGACGCGAACGTGTCGACCGTCGCGTACCGCGTCGGCTACAGCCCCGCGCATTTTTCGATCGCATTCCGCAAGCGCTACGGTATTTCGCCGAGCGATATCCGCGTGTCGCCCAACGCGATCGACAACGAGGAATGGGCGGACGCGGCGATCTAAAACAACTGACCGGCAGCCTAAAGGAATCGACCGGGCTCATGGGTGTGAATGAGATAGATTCTCATTTGCAGGTGGCCGCCACTGTGCGGACCCGCCGTCGAACGACCCATACAAGGCGTGCCCATGAGCCAGACCGCTGTCGATTCCAGTACCGACCATTCCGATCCTTCCTGTTGTTCTCCCACTGACTTTCGCTCGCAGCTCGTCGCGTTGATCGCGGCGCTGCTCGACGAATCCGTCGATGAAGTCGCGTCGCTCGACGATGACGAGGACCTGCTGAGCTGCGGCCTCGATTCGATCCGGCTGATGTATCTGCAGACGCGCGTGAGCCGGCTCGGCTACGCGCTGACGTTCGATGCGCTCGCGCGCAAGCCGACGCTCGGCGCGTGGGTCGCGTTGCTGGCGAGCGCGCCACGTATCGCGCACGCGGCCCCCGACGCCACGGCTGCGGATGTCGACGTGCATGCGCCGTTCGATCTGTCCGCGGTGCAGCAGGCGTACTGGCTCGGCCGCGGTGATGGCGAAGTGCTCGGTAACGTGAGCTGTCACGCATTTCTCGAATTCCGCAGCCACGCAATCGATCCCGTTCGTCTCGACGCGGCATGCCGGCAAGTGCGCGAGCGTCATCCGATGCTGCGCGCACGTTTCGACGGCGGCCGTCAGCAGATCCTCGCCGAACCGGATGCGCCGGTGTTCGCGCATGCGGACTGGCGTGGCAAGACTGCCGCCGATGCGGAAACCGAATGGGCGTCGCTGCGCGCGTTCCGGTCGCACGAATGTCTCGACGTCGAGCACGCGCAAGTCTTCATGATGGGGCTCGCGCAGATGCCTGGCGGCGAGGATCGCGTGTGGCTGAGCGTCGACCTGCTCGCGGCCGACGTGGACAGCGTCCGGCTGCTGATGCAGGAGATCGGCGTCGCGTATGCCGCGCCGTCGACGTTGCCCGATGCGCCGTCGACGTGGTTCCCGGCCTGGCTCGCGCGTCGCGCGGCCGATACGCGCGATGCGCGGGCCGCGGCGCGCGATGCCTGGCAGGCACGGCTCGCGACGCTACCGGAAGGGCCGGCGCTGCCGCTTGCCCGTGCGCCGGAAACGCTTCGCGCGCCGCGTTTCAGCCGCGTCACGCATACGCTGGGCACGGACGAGCTGGCACGTCTGCAGGCGCGGGCAGCGCAGCATGGCGTCACGCTGTCGTCGGTGTTCGGTGCGGCGTTCGCGGCGGTGCTCGCGCGCTGGAGCGGCCGGCACGCATTCCTGCTCAACGTGCCGCTGTTCGACCGGCACGGCGACGCGCCCGATCTGGGCCGCGTGATCGCCGATTTCACGACACTGCTGCTCGTCGAATGCGACGTGCAAGCCGACGCGAGCGCGGCCGACGCGGTGCGCGCATTCCAGCAGCGGCTGCACGGCGCGATCGCGCACGCCGCGTATCCGGCGCTCGACGTGCTGCGCGACGCGCGTCGGCAGGGCACGCCGCGCGCGGCGCCCGTCGTGTTCTCGTGCAATCTCGGCGACGCGCCGTTCGTGCCCGATGCGTTCGCGAACGTGTTCGGCGGGCTGCACGACATGATTTCGCAGACGCCCCAAGTGTGGCTCGATCATCAGCTCTATCGCGTGCCGGACGGCGCGCTGCTCGCATGGGACAGCGTGGACGGCCTGTTTCCGGACGGGATGGTCGATGCGATGTTCGGCGCGTATGTCGCGCTCGTGCAGGCGCTGTGCGATCGCGACTGGCGGCTGCCGGTCGCGGTCGAGCTGCCGTCCGCGCAGCGTCGTGTCCGCGACACGCTCAACGCATTGCCCGCGCCGGGCCGCGCACGCACGCTGCAGCACGACTTCTTCGCGTTGGCCGCACGCGAGCCGGCCGCTGTCGCGTTGCGATGCGGCGAGCATGTCGTGACGCGCGGCGAACTGGCCACGCGGGCGCTCGCGATCGCCGGCGGCTTGCGCGCGGCGGGGATCGGGCACGGCGATGCCGTCGAGATCAGTCTGCCGCGCGGGCCTGCACAGGTCGCCGCCGTGTTCGGCGTACTGGCTGCGGGCGCATGCTACGTGCCGCTCGACATCGCGCAACCGGTCGCGCGCAAGGCGTTGATCGAGCGTGCGGCGGGCGTGAAGGTCGCGATCGGCGACACGGCGCGCGCGGATGCGCCAGTGCCGCATCTCGGCATTGCGGCGCTGATGCGGCATGCGCCGCTGGCCGCGCCGCTTGCGGTCGCGCCGCAGGCGACGGCCTACGTGATCTACACGTCCGGTTCGACGGGCGTGCCGAAGGGCGTCGAGATGACGCACGCGGCGGCGATCAACACGATCGATGCGATCGATGCGCTGCTCCGCGTGAACGCGGACGACCGGCTGCTCGCGGTGTCGGCGCTCGACTTCGACCTGTCGGTCTACGACCTGTTCGGCGCACTGGGCGCCGGCGCCGAACTCGTGCTGCCGACGCAGGACGAAGCACGCGACGCCGCGCGCTGGATCGAACTGATCGAGCAGCACCGCGTGACGCTGTGGAATTCGGCGCCCGCGTTGCTGGAAATGGCGCTGGCCGTGCCGGCTATGCGCGACACGTGCCGCAGCGTGCGCGCGGCGCTGCTGTCCGGCGACTGGATCGCACTCGACCTGCCGGCGCGCCTGCGCGAACGCTGTGGCGATGCGTGCGCGTTCCATGCGCTCGGCGGCGCGACCGAGGCCGGCATCTGGTCGAACGTGCAGACGGTGCGCGACGTGCCGTCGCACTGGCGTTCGATTCCGTATGGCCGGCCGTTGCCGGGGCAGGCGTATCGCGTCGTCGATGCCGACGGCCGCGATGTGCCCGACTACGTGCCGGGTGAACTGCTGATCGGCGGCGACAGTCTCGCGCGCGGCTACCGGAACGATCCCGAACTGACCGCGCAGCGCTTCGTGCAGCACGCGTCGGGCCGCTGGTACCGTACCGGCGATCGCGGCCGCTACTGGCCGGACGGGACCCTCGAATTCCTGGGGCGCGAGGATCGGCAGGTGAAGGTGCGGGGGCACCGGATCGAACTCGGCGAGATCGAGGCGGCGCTGGCCGCGCATCCGCAGATCGACGGTGCGTGCGCGGGCGTCGTCAATGGCGACGCCGCGCGCATCGTCGCGGCGTTCGTGCCGGCCGATCGCGCAGCGGACACGGTGCCGTCATCGCTCGCGGATGCCGGCATGGCCGATACGATGCCCGCGGAAGCGGCCGTTGCGCGTGCCGTCGCCGACCGGCTGCTCGACGGCGACGCGGGCCTGCCGCCTTCGCTGCGCGCGTATTGGCGCGGCAAGGGCGACGTATCGATCGCCATCGACGGCGCGCTCGACCTGCTCGACTGGTATGCGACCGATCTCGACGATCTGACGGCATCGCTGCGCGCGCTTGCCGTCGATCCGGACACCGCCGCGCAGCGCGTGTCGCTCGATCCGCACGTGGCGCCCCTTGCGTTCGCGACGCGCTTGCCGGACGGCGCCCGGGCGCTGCGCGAGATTGCCGGTGCGCTGGAGGCGCAGGCCGCTGCGCGCACGGGCGTGTTGCGGGTCGCGGTGCTCGACGCCCGCGCCGGGCAATGGTTCGACGCGGGCCTCGACGTGCTTGACGATCCGCGCTTCGACGTGACGCTGTTCGACGTGTCGCCGGGTCTGCTGCACACCGCCCAGGCACGCTTCACGCGAACGAGGCCCGCGCTCCAGTCGATGCAGGACGGCTTGCTGCCCGCGCGTCATCTCGGCGAATTCGATTGCGTGATCAGTTTCGCGGCCGCGCACCTGCGCGACGATCCGCGCGATACGTTCAGGATCGCGGCTGCGCTGCTGGCGCAGGATGGCCGCCTGCTGCTCGCCGACGTGCTGCGCGATTCGCCGCTGCGCGAACTCGTCGCGAGCGTGACGGCCGACGCGTCGCTGCCGAGGCCGTTCGCGGACGAAGCGATCGCCGCGGCGGCACATGCGTGCGGCTTTGCGCTCGACGCGCGGAGCTGGCGCTCGACCGCATTCGCGTGCATCGATGCGCGTCGCATCGGCGAGCCGGTCGTACAGGCGGCGCTGGCCGGGTGGCTGCGCGACCGGTTGCCCGACGCGATGCGTCCCGATGCGCTGTGGTGCGTGCCGCGCTGGCCGCTCAACGCGAACGGCAAGATCGATCGCCGGGCAGTCGGGGATGCGCTGGCGCGAGCGCTCGGCGATGCGCCGGCCGCGCACGACGCGTTCGTACCGGCTGACGAACGGCAAGCGACGCTGCTCGCGTGCTGGGAGCACGCACTCGGCCGCCCGGCAAACGCGCGTGACGCGACGTTCTTCGCGCTCGGTGGCGACAGCCTGCTCGCGACGCGCCTGCTCGCGCAGCTGCGCGAGCGGCTCGGCGTGCGGATCGGGATGGCCGCGTTCTACCGGCAGCCGACGCTCGCCGGTCTGGCCGCGCAGATTGACGACCTGGCGTCGGCCACGCAAGCCGCTGGCGATGCATCGGTCGCGACGATCGAGGAGGGTGTGCTGTGAGCTTCGACGACGTGCTCGATCTCTGTCGCGAACGACAGATCGAACTGTGGTGCGACGACGGCGGCCAGTTGCGCTATCGCGCACCGGCCGGCGCGCTCGATGCGGATCTCGCCGCGCGCATCAAGGCCGAACGCGATGCGTTCGTCCGCTTCCTGCAGGAAGGCGCGTGGCGCAGCGATCCGGCACGCCAGCATGAACGGTTCGCGCTGACGCCGGTACAGGCCGCATACGTGCTCGGCCGGCACGAATCGTTCGAGTTCGGCGGCAGCGCATGCCATCTGTACGTCGAATACGACGAACGGAAGGATCTCGACTGCGTGCGCTTCGAAGCCGCGTGGAATGCGTGCGTGGCGCGCCATCCGATGCTGCGCGCGATCGTCGAGGACAACGCATGGCAACGCGTGCTGCCCGACGTGCCGTGGCAGCGGCTCACCGTGCACGACCTGCGCGAGGCCGGTGCGAATGCATTCGACGCCCACGTGAGCCGCGTGCGCGCGCGGCTCGACCATGCGGTGCACGCGCTCGATCGCTGGCCGGTGCTGCAGCCGGAAGTGAGCCTCGGGCCGGATGGCGCGGTGTTGCACCTGTCCGTCGATTTCACGCTGATCGACTACGCGAGCCTGCAATTGCTGCTCGCCGAATGGCGGCGCCGCTACGACGATCCGCAGTGGCGGCCCGCGCCGCTCGACGCGACGTTTCGCGACTATGTCGTTCATGAAGCACAGGCCGGCATGCGTGCCGACCATGCACGCGACAAGGCGTGGTGGCTTGCCCGTATCGACGATCTGCCCGCGCGTCCCGATCTGCCGGTGCTGCCAGCGCTGCGAACCGGCGCGCGGTCGCGCTTCACGCATCGGCATGCACGGCTCGATCGCGCGCAATGGGCTTCGCTGAGCGGTCAAGCGAGCCGCTTCGGCCTGAGTGCGGCGAGCGTTGCGCTGGCCGCGTTCGCCGAGATCGTCGGCCGCTGGAGCCAGTCGCCGGCCTTCTGCCTGAACCTGACCGTGCTGAACCGCCCGCCCGTGCATCCGCGCATCGACGCGGTGCTCGGCGATTTCACCGCGCTGAGCCTGCTCGCCGTCGACGCGACGCACGGGCGCGATTTCGTCGAGCGTGCCCGCACGATCGGCGCGCGGATGTTCGACGATCTCGACCATCGCGCGTTCACCGGCGTCGACGTGATGCGCGAACTCGCGCGGCGGCGCGGCAAGGATGCGGCGTTGATGCCGGTGGTGTTCACGAGCGGCATCGGCAGCGTCGGCCGCCTGCTCGGCGAGCAGGCGGTGCGCGCGGAACCGCCGCGCTGCATGATCAGCCAGACGCCGCAGGTGTGGCTCGACTGCCAGGTGACCGACCAGTTCGGCGGGCTGGAAATCGGCTGGGACGTGCGCGACGACCTGTTTCCGGACGGCATGCCGTCCGCGATGTTCGACGCGTACGTCGCGCTGCTGGGCCGGCTTGCCGACGATGCCGAATGGTGGTCGCACGCTGGCGATCTCGTGCTGCCGTCCGCCGCGCCGGCCGCCGGCGTGCATCCCGAAGCGGACACGCATATCGCGGCCGGGTTTGCCGCGCAGGCGTTGCGTACGCCCGATGCGCCGGTCGTGATCGATGCGCAGGGCGCACGCACGTTCCGGGATGTCGCGCAACACGCGGCGGCGCTGCGTACCGCACTCGAACTGGCCGGCGTCGGCGTGGGCGATACGGTTGCGGTGCTGATGCCGAAGTGCGCGCACCAGCTCGCGGCCGTGCTCGCGATCGTCCAGGCGGGCGCCGCCTACGTGCCGGTCGACAGCCGCCAGCCGGCGCTGCGGCAACACGCGATCCTGCGCAATGCGCGGGTGCGTGCGGTCGTGAGCGTCCAGGCGCTGGACTTCGAACATGAAGGGTGCGCACGCATCGATATCGATGCGTTGCCGCCCGATCCGCAATGGCCGCCGCGCGCCGCGCGCGATATCGACGGCGACGCGCTGGCTTACGTGATCTACACGTCGGGCTCCACCGGCGAACCGAAGGGCGTGATGCTGAGCCACGCGGCCGTGTGCAACACGCTCGCCGACATCAGCGCGCGTCATGCGGTCGGCGCGGGCGACGTGGTGCTGGGCCTTGCCGAGCTGAGCTTCGACCTGTCGGTCTACGATTTCTTCGGCGCGACCGCGCGCGGCGCATGCATCGTGCTGCCCGATCCGGCGCGCGGCAACGATCCGTCGCACTGGGCCGAGCTGATGGTGCGCCATGTCGTGACGCTGTGGAACTCGGTGCCCGCACAGGGGCAAATGCTGATCGACTACCTCGAAGGCGAACCGGCGCTCGACGTGCCGGCCCCGCGCCGCGTGCTGTGGTCGGGCGACTGGATTCCGGTGACGCTGCCGGCCCGCTGGTGGCGCCGCTGGCCCGACTGCGCGCTGTTCAGCCTCGGTGGCGCGACCGAGGCGTCGATCTGGTCGATCGAGCATCCGATCCGGGTGGAGGACACACGGCTCGCGAGCATTCCGTACGGCCGCGCGCTGACCGGGCAGACGATGGAAGTGCTCGACGCACTCGGCCGGCCGTGCCCGCCCGGCGTGCGCGGCGAGATCCATATCGGCGGCGTCGGGCTCGCGACGGGCTACGCGAACGATCCCGCGCGAACGGCCGAACGCTTCATTCGTCATGCAGACGGACGGCGGCTGTACCGCACCGGCGATCTGGGGCGCGTGCGGTCCGACGGCGCGCTCGAATTCCTCGGGCGGCAGGACGATCAGGTGAAGATCCGCGGCTACCGGATCGAGCTGGCCGAGATCGATGCGGCGCTGACCGCGCATCCGCTCGTCGGCGCGGCCGCGACGATCGTGCTCGGCGAAGGCGCAGAGCGCCGTCTCGCGAGCTTCGTGGCGCTGCACGGCGGTGAGCCGGCTGTGTCCGCGCAGGACGATGCGCTGCACGAAGTCACGACGCACGTGCGTGCCGGGTTCGACGCCGTGCGCTGGCCCGCACAGGCGGACGTGTCGCGCTCGGTCGCGCAGCTCGAAACGGCCTGCGTTGCATCGTTGGCCGCGTGGATCGTGCCGGCGGGCGGCTTGACGGCCGACGACGCGACCGGTTTCGCGACGCTGTGCGAGCGGCTGCGTGTGCCGCCCGCCCGCCAGCATCTGCTGCGCCACTGGCTTGCGATGCTCGATGCGCACGGCGTGCTGAACGCGGACGCCGAAGGCGGCTGGCGCATGCGGCCTGACGCCAGCCTCGCCGACGCGTCCGCATGCTGGGACGCATTCGCGCAGCATGCGTCACCCGATCTGTGGCCGGCCGTGCTCGTCGATTATTTCCGCGACAGCGCGGGATGCCTCGAGGCGCAGGTGGACGGCAGCGTATCGCCGGCCGGCCTGATGTTCCCGGAAGGCGCGTCGCATATCGCCGAAGCGATGTACAGCGACGGCGAACACGCCCGCGCGCTGCATCGCGGGATGGCGCAGGCCGTACGTGCAGTCGTCGCGCGCGAGCCGCAGCGTACGTGGCGCATCCTCGAAATCGGCGCGGGAACCGCCGCCGCGACGCGTGCGATCGTCGCTGCGCTCGCGCCGCTGGTCGAAGCCGGTACGCGCATCGACTATCTGTTCAGCGACGTGTCGAGCTACTTCCTCGCGGCTGCGCGTGAACGCTTTGCCGGGTATCCGTGGATGCGGTTCGTGCGCTTCGACATGAATGCGCCGTTCGACGCGCAGGGCATTGCGCCGCATTCGGTCGACATGGCGATCAGCTCCGGCGCGCTGAACAACGCGCGCGACACGGTCGCGCTGATCGCCGGCATGCGTGCGCTCTCGGCGGCCGATGCGTGGTGGGTGATCCAGGAGCTGACGGCCGAGCATCCGGAGATCAGCATCAGCCAGGGGCTGATGATGGAGACGCCGGACGACGCGCGGGCCACGGCGGCGCGACTGTTCGTGCCGCACGCGCAATGGCTCGAATGGCTGCAGGCGGAGGCGGGCGATCTGGCGCTCGGCTGCGTCGCGCCCGGCACGCCGCTCGCCGCGCTCGGCTACGACATCCTGCTCGCGCACGTGAAGCGCGGCGCGGCACGCATCGCGCCCGATACGCTGCTGTCGTTCGTGGCCGAGCGCGTGCCGGGCTACATGGTGCCGACGCAACTGCGCGTGCTCGAACGCCTGCCCGTGACCGCGAACGGCAAGATCGACCGCCGTACGCTGGCCGGCATCGCCGATATCCGCGAACCGGAGCCGGCGGTGGCCCGGCCGGTGCCGACACAGGCTGCCGATCCGCTGCTGGCACGTCTGACCGGATTGTGGGAAACCGTGCTCGATACGCGCAACGTCACGCCGGATCAGGACTTCTTCGCCGCGGGCGGCGATTCGCTGCTGATCGCACAGCTCGTGTCGCGGCTGCGCGGCGAGGAGCCGCTCGCACAGGCGCATCCGTTCGACCGGCTGCTGCGCTGGGTGCTCGCGCAGCCGACGCCGGCCGCGTTCGCGCAGTGCCTGCGCGATGCGGGCGAACCGCCGCTGGGCGCGACGTCGGCGGCCGCACCTGCCACGCCGCGCGCGATGCATGCATCGACGGTCGTCCATGCGCCGGCGCCGCGCGTGCGCGCCGACGTGCGGCCGATTCCGCTCGCGCCGGGCGCCGGCGTGCCGCGCGTGATCGTGCACGAAGGGCTCGGCACCGTGCATGCCTATCGTCCGGTGATGCCCGCGCTTGCGCGTCTCGGCCCGGTGCTCGGCTTCGCGGTGCGCGATGCGCAGGACTATCTCGACCTGCCGGCGCGCCACCTGAACGCGACGCTTGGCCGGCGCTACGCGGATGCGCTGTGGCGCAGCGGCGTGCGCGAGGTCGACGTGCTCGGCTACTGCTCGGGCGGGCTGGTCGCGCTGGAAATGGCGAAGTCGCTGGTGCAGCTCGGCGTCGCGGTGCGCACGCTCGACATCGTATCGAGCTACCGGATTCCCTACCTGATCGAGGATGAACGGCTCGTGCTGTTCAACTTCGCGGCGACGCTCGGGTTGCCGCTCGACGCGCTCGGTTTTCCGGAAACGTATGTGCTGGCCGACGCGCTTGCCGATGCACTGAAGGCCGATTCCGCGCGGCTCGCGCCCGGCAGCCTGCAGGCGCAGCTGGAAATCTTCGGCGATCGCTGCGAACCGCTTGACGGGCTGCGCCGCCGCGTGTTGCGCGCCGCGGCCGGCCTGTCGATGCAGGACGAGGTCGCGCATCCGCTGCTCGACGAGCGCGAACGGCTGTACCGGCTCTTCATGCATTCGGTGCAGGCATGTCATTGGGCCGGCGATGCGCCGTATGCGGGCGCGCTGCGGCTGTTCGTGCCGGAGCGTTGCAATCCGCTGATTCCGCAGCAGCGCGCGGCGCTCACCGAGTACTGGGCGGCGCAGGCGCTCGGCGGCATCACGGCCGTCGATATCCCCGGCGGTCATTTCGACTGCCTGAACGCCGCGTTTGTCGACACCCGCCTGAAGGAGGCACGATGAAGGTCCATCCGCTGCCGGTCGTCGTGGCCGGTTCCCGTTTCGGTCAGTTCTATGCGGCGGGCCTCGCGGCGTCCGGTTCATATCACGTCGCCGGCATTCTCGGTCGGGGCAGCGCGCGCACGGCCGCATTGGCGGCGCGTGTCGGTGCGCCCGTATTCGAGCGCGTCGATGCGTTGCCGGACGACGTGCGCGTGGCATGCGTTGCAGTCGGCGGCGCGGCGCGCGGGGCGGAAGGCGCTGCGCTCGCGTGCCGGCTGCTCGAACGCGGGATCGACGTCGTGATCGAGCATCCGTTGCTGCCCGACGAATGGGACTCCGTGCTGCGCACCGCATCGCGTCACGGCCGCCGTTGCCTGCTGAACAGCTTCTACCCGAACCTGCCGGTCGTCGCGCGCTTCATCGCGGTCGCACGCCGGTTGTGCGAGACGAGCGCGCCCGTGCATGCGGATGTCGTGTGCTCGGTGCAGGCGAGCTACGCAGCGCTCGACGTGCTCGCGGCGGCCTTGCAGGGCGTCGGGCCGTGGTCGGTCGAGCCGGTCGGGCCGGCGCTGTCGTCGATGCGCGAATGCGCGATGGTGCTGGCCGAAAC
Source organism: Burkholderia arboris (assembly GCF_902499125.1). Classification (GTDB taxonomy): domain Bacteria; phylum Pseudomonadota; class Gammaproteobacteria; order Burkholderiales; family Burkholderiaceae; genus Burkholderia; species Burkholderia arboris. The sequence goes on along the minus strand of NZ_CABVPX010000008.1, from coordinate 143,908 downwards.
GCCGGTGTCGCTGCGCGTGCACAACGAGATGGCGGCGGCCGACGACGGCCGGATGAGCGTGCTGTTCGGCATCACGCTGACGACGGACGCCGGTACGTGGACGCTCGCGTCGCCGCACGGTCCGCTATGGTGGGCGCCCGCGCTACGCGAGCCGGCGACGGACGAGGACGGGCTGTTCCCGATTTTCGGCAATCCGGCAGGCGACGACCTGCCGAGCATCCAGATCTGCGACGACGCACAGGACACGTGGGGCGAGATTCATGCGCGCTGCTGGCCGCAGGCGGCCGTGCGCGCGGTCGACCGGCTCGTGTCCGGCGAGGGGCTGCACGCGAGCAACCAGCGCAGCATCGACGTGACGCGCGTCTGGCAGCAGCTGACCGCGCAACTCGGTTTTCCGGCACAGCCGCCGGGCGACGCGTGCGCCGCGACGCTCGGCATGCTGCTGGAGCGTGCCGCATGAAAGGACCGTTGCTTTCGATGTTGCGGCCGTTCGCGGGTCTGCTCGCCACGGCGGTGGTGCTGCAGGCGCTGGCCGGCATCGCGTCGCTCGTGCCGTGGCTCGCGCTTGCTCGGCTCGCCGATGCATGGCGCGTGTCGCCTCGGCTCGACGCAGCGTCGCTCGGCTGGCTCATCGCGGCCGTGGCGGCCGGCGTGTGCTGGCTGGGCGGCCAGACGGCCGCGCTGCACCTGACGCACCGCGTCGACGCCGATCTCTGCGATCGCCTGCGCAAGCGCCTCGCCGATCATCTGCAGCGTTTGCCGCTCGGCTGGTTCGCCCGCGCGGGCGGCGACCGCATCGCACGTCATGTCGACCAGGACGTGCGCGCGCTGCACCAGCTCGTCGCGCATGCGCCGGCCGATATCACGCAGCTCGTCGTCGTGCCGTGCGCGGCGCTGGCGTGCCTGCTTGACCTGAATCCCGCGCTGCTCGCGTTCGCGCTCGTGCCGCTCGCCGGCGGCGCCGCGCTGTTCCGCTGGATGCGCTCGGCGCGGTTCGCGCCGGCCGTCGCGTCACGCAACGCAGCGCTCGAACAATTGATGGGCGACTACGCGCAGCTCGCGCAGAACCCGGCGCTCGTGCGGCAGTATCCGGGCGCGGGCATCGAGGCGGCCGCGCTGGCGTCGACCGGGCGCTTCGAACAGGCGTTTTCGGCGTGGGTCGGCCGCGTCGGCGGCCCCGGCGCATGCACGCAAGTGCTGCTCGGCACGCCGTTCCTGCTCGCGTGGGTCGTGTTCGGCGCGACGTGGCTCACGGCCGGGCAGTTGCCGGTCGGCGAACTGTGCGCGTTTGCACTGCTGATCTGGGCGGTCGCGGCGCCGGTGCGCGCGCTCGGCCACGGTGCCGATGCGTTGCGCGAGGCACGCGCCGCTGCTGCACGCCTCGATGCGTTGCTCGCGCAGCCGGGCCTGCCCGAGCCTGTCGAAGGCGCGGCACAGGTGCCGCGCGATGCGTCGGTCGAGCTGCGCGGCGTGCATGTCGACATCGACGGCACGCCGATCCTGCACGACATCGACGCGACGATCGCGGCCGGCTCGACCACCGCGATCGTCGGACCGTCGGGCGCGGGCAAGAGCACGCTGCTGATGCTGCTCGCGCGCTTCATGGATCCGGACCGCGGCACGGTGCGGATCGGCGGCGCCGATCTGCGGCTGCTCGCGGCGGAGCGGCGGCGTGAACAGGTCGCGATGGTATTCCAGCAAGCCACCGCACTCGACGTGTCGATCGCGGCGAACATCGCGCTTTACCGGCCCGATGCCGATCGCGATGCGATTCGCGCCGCTGCGCGCGCGGCCTGCCTCGACGAACGCATCGACGCGTTGCCGGGCGGCTACGACTGCCTATGCGGGCGCGACGTGCGCCTGTCCGGCGGAGAACTGCAGCGGCTGTCGATTGCTCGCGCGCTGCTGTCGCCTGCACCGTTGCTGCTGCTCGACGAACCGGCATCGGCGCTCGATCCGCAAACCGGGCGGGCATTGCGCCACGCGCTGCGCAGCGACGCGCGCACGCGCGTGATCGTCAGCCACGAGCTCGACGCGATCCGGCACGCCGACCAGATTCTCGTGATGGAGCGCGGCCGGATCGTCGAGCGCGGCACGCATGCGGCGCTGCTGGCCGCACGCGGGCTGTATGCGCGGCTATGGCGCGAACGCGGTGCCGCAGGCGGGGAGGCCGCATGATGACGAAATCGCTCAAACGTTTGCAATGCCTGCCGCGCGACACGCGCCGCGCGCTGTGGCGCGGTGCCGGCTGGGCAGTGGCCGCTGCGTTGCTCGACGGCGCCTGCGGGTTGCTGCTCGTGCCGCTGATCCGCGCATGGTTCGCCGGCGCGCACGCGGCCGCGTTGCACTGGACCGTCGCGCTCGGCGCGCTGACGCCGTGCCACGCGGTCGTGCTGTACGTCGCGCAACGCGGCGGCTATCGCGCGGGCGGCGCACTGGCGACCGGTCTCGTCGATCGCCTCGTGCGGCACCTGCCGCGCCTCGCGTCGTGGCAGACCGTGCGCGACAGTCATCCGGCCGGGCTGCTGCGCGGGCCCGTCATGCAGGCGATGGGCATTCCCGCCCACCTGCTCGGGCCGCTGATCGGCGCGGTGGTGACGCCGCTCGCGGTCGTCGCGGGGCTCGCGTGGCTCGACTGGCGCATCGCGCTGTGCCTCGCGGCCGCAGCCGTGCTGCTGTTTGCGCTGCTGGAGCGCGGCGGCGCGCGCACGCTCGCGTCCGAACAGGCGCGTGCGGCCGGCGATCGCGACATGGCCGTGCAGCTTCAGACGTTCGCCGCGCATCAGGGGCTGCTGCGCTTCGCGGGCCGGGAAGGCGACGCGCGCGCGGCGCTGCAGCGCGCGTTCGACGAACAGCATCGCCGCACGCGTGCGCTGATGCGGCGCTCGCTGCCGATCGAGCTGGGTTTCGCGGGCGCGGTGCAAGCTGTGTTCGTCGCGATGCTGGCCGGCGGCACGTGGGCCGTCGCGGCCGGCCGGCTCGATGCGGCGACGGCCGTTGCGGTGCTCGTGCTGCTCGTGCGCTTCATCGAGCCGCTCGCCCAGCTCACGCAGCTCGACCAGGCGCTGCGCGGCGGCTGGCGCGCGCTCGACACGGTGCTCGCGGTGCTGCACGCGCCGCGCTTCGACAGCCCCGAGCGCGGCACGCCGGTGCACGATGCGAGCGTCGACGCGGTGCGCGTCGGCTATCGCTCGGCCGGCGGAACGACGCTGCTCGACGGGATCGACCTGCACTGCCCGGCGGGCGGCTTCGTCGCGATCGTCGGCCCCACGGGGGCGGGCAAGAGCACACTGCTCGGCCTGCTCGCGCGGCTCGACGATCCGAGTACCGGGCGCGTGCTGCTCGGCCGCTCCGACGTGCGGCACCTGAGCGAAGCGACGCTCGCCGCGACGCGCAACCTCGTGTTCCAGGACAACGGGCTGTTTCGCGGCAGCCTGGCGTGGAACGTGCGGATGGGGCGGCCGGACGCAACCGATGCCGAGCTGCGTGCTGTGCTGGACGCGGTCGGCCTGCTGCGCGACGCCGAGCGGCTGCCGGACGGCCTCGACACCGACGTGGGGCCGGGCGGCCAGTTGCTGTCGGGCGGGCAGCGGCAGCGGGCCTGCCTCGCGCGTGCGCTGCTGGCGCGGGCGCCGGTGCTGATGTTCGACGAGCCGACCGCGAGCCTCGACGAACTGAGCGCGCGGCGTGTGCGCGACAGTCTCGTCGCGTTGCGCGGGCAGCGCACGCGCATCGTCGTCACGCACCAGCCGGCGCTCGCGGCGGCGGCCGACACGATCGTCGTGCTCGATGGGGGCCGCGTGCGGGCGACCGGCACGCATGCGCAGCTCGTGGAAGCGGATGGGTGGTACGCGGCCTTCGCCCGCGCGGGACACCCGCATGACGCGGCGTCACCGGCTGGCGCCGGTGCGGACGAAGCAACCCGCCCGGCCGAATCCGAACACTGACGTGAACAATGCGGGCCGGCGTGCCCGGAATCGATAGGAAAAGCCCCTCGATCGAAAAATCGCCCGCCGGTTCTAATTGATAATGAGAATGATTATCAAATACGGGGGCGTGAATGCGGTACGAGGTACGGGAACCTGGGAGATCGATGATGAAGGGCGCACGAGCCGCCCGTTTCGGGCGCTGGCGCCCGTCGCTGTATCTCGGCCTGCTGATCGCCGCGCATCCGGCGGCGGCATTCGCCGCTGCGGCGCCGGCAGCCGGCGCGGAGGTCAAGCAGGAAGCGGCGGCCGCGGCGCCCGCCGCGGGCGAGCTGAAGGCGATTGCGGTGAACGCCTCGCGCGGCGTGGCCGACGATCCGTCGGTGGCGACGGTCGGCAAGATGCCGCTCGCGTTGCGGGAGATTCCGCAGTCGGTCAGCGTGACGACGCGCGAGCGGATCGACCAGCAGAATCTGTTCTCGCTCGACGAGGTGATGCAGCAGTCGGCCGGCGTGACCGTTCAGCCGTACGTGCTGCTCACCACCGCGTACTTCGTGCGCGGCTTCAAGGTCGATTCATTCGAATTCGACGGCGTGCCGGTCGTGATCGGCGACATGGCGAGCGCGCCGCAGGACATCTCGGTGTACGAACGCGTGGAAATCCTGCGCGGCGCGAACGGGCTGCTGCACGGCTCGGGCAATCCGGCCGCGACGGTCAACCTGGTGCGCAAGCGCCCGCAATACCAGTTCTCCGCGCACGCGAGCGTGAGCGTCGGCAGCTGGGACCGCTATCGCGCGGAAGCCGACATCGGCGGGCCGCTCAACGCGGCCGGCACCGTGCGCAGCCGGCTCGTCGCCGCGTACGAGGATCGCCATTTCTTCTACGACCACGCGAAGCAGGACACGCGCTCCATCTACGGCGTCACGGAAGTCGACGTGACGCGCGACACGTTGCTCACGTTCGGTGCGCAGTACCAGACGACGTCGTCGGTGCCTGACATGTCCGGCGTGCCGATGGCGCGCGACGGGTCGAGCCTCGGCCTGTCGCGCTCGACGTTCCTCGATACCGCGTGGGGCCGTTTCAACTGGGACACGACGCGCGCGTTCGCGTCGGTGGAGCAGAAGCTCGGTGCCGGCTGGAAGGCGAAAGTGAGCGGCGAATACCAGAGCGTGCGCTCGGACCTGAAGTACGCGGGTTCGTTCGGCGCGATCGATCCGGCGACCGGCAACGGCGGCCGGCTGACCGGTGCGGCGTACCAGTTCAGCAGCTACAGCCGCAGCCTCGATGCGAACGTGCAGGGCCCCGTGCATGCGTTCGGGCTCACGCACGACCTGCTGTTCGGGCTCACCTACGCGAACAGCAGCAGCGGGCAGATGACGGCGCCGCTGCTCGGCGACGTGTCCGGCACGCCGGTGAACGTGTACCGCTGGAACCCGAGCAGCGTGCCCGAGCCTGGCATCGGGCCGTACCAGCAGTCGCAGCAGAACGACATTTCGCAGAAGGGCGTGTACGGGCTCGGCCGCATCAAGCTTGCGGAGCCCGTCACGCTCGTGCTCGGCGGCCGGATGAGCTGGTGGAACCAGGACAGCCTCGGCGCGCACTACAACACCGGCCACCAGTTCACGCCGTACGGCGGGCTGATCTGGGATTTCGCGCGCGACTGGTCGTGGTACGCGAGCTATGCGGAAGTGTTCCAGCCGCAGACCAAGTCGATGTGGGGCGGCGGCATCCTGACGCCGGTGAAGGGGCGCACCTACGAGACGGGGGTGAAGGGCGAACTGGCGGGCGGCAAGCTCAACGTGTCGCTCGCGGCGTTCCGCATCGATCTCGACAACAACCCGCAGGTCGACAACGCGCATCCGTGCGCGGGGCCGAGCTGCTACTACGTGAACGGCGGCAGCGTGCGCAGCCAGGGCTTCGAGTTCGAGGCGAACGGCCGCATCACCCCGTGGTGGAGCGTGTGGGCGAGCTACACGTACGACACGATGCGTTACGCGAACAATCTCGCGAACGCGGGGGCGTCGTTTTCGCCGCTGCTGAACCCGCGCCACCTGTTCCGGCTGTGGACCAACTACGACCTGCCGTGGCAGGAGCGGCGCTGGAGCATCGGCGGCGGCGTGCAGGTGCAGAGCAACTACTCGGCGCAGTCGAACGGCGTGACGATGACCCAGGGCGGCTACGCGCTCGCGAGCGTGCGGCTCGGCTACCGCTACGACAAGCACTGGAGCGCCGCGCTCAACGTCAATAACCTGTTCGACCGCAACTACTACCTGAGCCTGAGCCAGCCGGGCTGGAACAACCGTTACGGGGAACCGCGCAACGTGATGCTGACCGTGCGCGGGCAATTCTGATGGCGCTCGGCTGGGGCGCGCGGGCGGCAATCGCGATCGGTGGCGTGCTGCCGGGCGCGGTTGCGCTCGCGGTCACGCTGGCCCGTCATTACCCGGCCGACGGCCTGAACCGGCTCTACGCGGCCGTGCTGCTGACGCTCGTCGCGAGCGTCGCCGCGCTGCTGTGGGTGCTCGTCGCACCCGGAGCGCGGCAGGCCGCCTGGCGCGCGGGCGCGTGGCTCGCGGTGCTCGTGCCGTGCGCGGTGTGCTGGGGAGGGCACTGACATGGACGCTTCGTCGCGTTCGCGCTGGCGCGCGCTGCATCGCGGCGCCGGTGCGCTGTTCGGCGTGGTGCTGTTCGTCGTGCTGTTCAGCGGCACCTGGAGTCTCGCCTCCGATTCGATGCAGGGCTGGTGGCGGCCGCCACCGGTCGCCGTCGCGCGGCCGACGCTGCCGCTCGATGCACTCGTCGCGCGCGCGGCGGCGCTCGGGGTCGCGTTGCGCGATGCGCGCATCGTGCTGCCGCAGCCGGCCGATCCGGCCATCCGTTTCTGCGACGCACGCCAGGCATGCACGCTCGCGCTCGATCCGGCCACGGGCGAGCCGCTGCCCGACGCGGGACGAGGGGCATTGATCGTCACGCTGCACAAGACGCTGTTCGCCGGGTTTCCCGGCCGCATCTTCGTCAGCCTGTGGGGCATCGTGTTGCTCGTGCTCATCGTCGCGGGCCTGGTCGTCCATCACCGGCGCTGGCCCGACGCGGCGCGCATCCGGCGCGGCCGCGGGTTGCGTGTCGCGCTGTTCGACCTGCACGCGTGGATCGGCCTGTGGGGGACGCCGTGGCTCGTGTTGTTCGCGTTCACCGGCGCGTTGTCGGGGCTCGGCGCGCTCGGCACGGTGTCGCTGGCAGGTGTTGCGTATCCGGGGCAGCCGCAGCGCGCATTCGCCGCACTGCTCGGCGGGCCGCCGCCCGTCGAGGCGGGTGGCCCGTGGCGGCACGCGCCCGAGCTCGACGCGCTGCTGCGGCGCGATGCGACGCGCGTGCCCGGGTTCCGGCAAGAGGCCGTCGTGCTGCATCGCTGGGGCGACGCGAACGCGCGCATCGAGATTGCGGGTACGACTGCGGGCCTGCCGAGCACGGCCGTGTTCGAGCGTCACCTGTATCGCGCGGCGGACGGGCAATGGCTCGCGGACGCCACGTCGCGCGGCCGCGGCTTCTGGCTGCGCGCGTTTATCGCGGTGCAGCCGCTTCATTTCGCGCAATACGGCTGGGTCGGCGCGACGGGCGGCGTGTTGCGCGTGCTGCATTTCCTGATGGGACTCGCCGCATGCGCGCTGTGCGCAACGGGGCTGCATCTGTGGATCGAGCGGCGGCGTGCACAGCGCGATCGTTCGGCCGACGCGCTGGCCGCCGTTGCGGTCGGCGCATGCGGCGGCCTCGTGCTGGCGGGCGGCGTGCTGCTGTTTGCCGGGCGCGCATTGCCCGACGGCGTGCATGTCGATCATGCGCTCGCGATGCTGTTCTGGGCCGTGTGGGGCGGCGCGATTGCGCTCGCGGCCTGTGTGGCCGAGCGCGCGGCATGGCTGCGCGTCCTGATGCGGGCGGCCGGCGCGGCATACGGGCTGGCCGGCGCGACGCATTGCGCGATTGCGCTGCTTGGTGCCGCCCACCCGGTTTACTGGCCGATCGACGCGGCACTCGTCGCATTCGGCGCATTGCTGCTGCGGTCGGCTCGCCGTCCGCGGCGCGATGCCATGCAGGCCGCGCGCATGCCGGCCGGCGCCGATTCTTTTTAACCTCATGCAACTGGAGACTTCGATGCGCGATCTGCTCGAACATCGCCGCCTGGTCATCACGATCACGCTGCTTTACCTGTCACAGGGAATTCCAATCGGTATTGCGATGGACGCGATGCCGACACTGCTGCGCCACGACGGCGCGCCGCTTCACGCACTTGCGTTCTTGCCGCTCGTCGGGCTGCCGTGGATCGTGAAATTCCTGTGGGCGCCCGTCGTCGACAACCGCTGGTCGCCACGCATCGGCCGGCGGCGCAGCTGGATGCTGCCGATGCAGGCCGTGGTCGTGCTGTGCCTCGCCAGCCTCGCGCAGATCGGCATGACGGTCGCGACGGCCGGGTGGGCGGTCGGTCTGCTGGCCATCGCGTCGCTCGCGAGCGCGACGCAGGACATCGCGAACGACGGAATGGCCGCCGAGCACTTCAGCGGCGACACACTCGCGAAGATCAACGCGATCCAGATCGCGGGCGTCATGATCGGCTTCTTCGGCGGCGGCGCCGGCACGTTGACGCTGATCGGCCTGTTCGGCCAGCAAGCCGCGTTTCTCGCGCTGGCGGCCGTCCCGCTCGCTAGCCTGGTCTGCGTGCTGTGGGTATTGCCGCGCGACGCGGATCGTGCGCGCGCCCGGTCCGAGCACACTGCGAGCCTCGTGCGCTTCGCGAAGCGGCCGCGTTCGTGGTCGCTGCTGTCGCTCGCGCTGCTGTCGGCGATGACGGCCGTATCGGGCTTCGGCCTGTCGAAGCTGTTCCTCAACGATGCGGGCTGGACGCTCGACGCGATCGGGAAACTCGGGATGGCCGGTGGCGTCGTGACGGTCGTGCTCGGTTGCGGCGGCGGCGCGTGGCTCGTGCGGGGGCTCGGTTTGTGGCGGGCGTTTACGGCCGGCGTGAGCTGTGCGGGGGCCGCGGCATTGCTGTGGTTCGCGCAGGCGAGCGGATGGCTGCCGGTGTCCGCGTCGTGGGCGTGGCTGTGCACGGTGCTCGGCTCGCTGGCGACGGGGATCACGTCCGTATCGATCATGACGGCCGGCATGCGCTTCGCGGGCGGCAGCGATCAGGCCGGCACCGACGTGACGGCCGTGCAGAGCACCCGCGATCTCGGCGAGCTGATCGCATCGTCGACGATCCTGTCGCTGACCGCGAAGGTCGGTTACACGGGCGGGTTTCTCACGGGCGCCGGGCTGGCGGTGCTGGCGGCGTTGATCGCAATGAAGCTGCGGCGGCGGGAGGCCGCGTATGCGGTGAAGGGGGACGACGTGCTGGTGTCGTGACGGGCGCGGCGCGGCCGGTGTCGCGCCGCGCCGGACGGGTTGCGGCAGGGCGGGGGCATGGAGCGTGAGGTGGCCGGTCGGGACCGTTGCTGCTTGCCGGTAGCGGGCCGATTCGGGGGTAAACATGTTCTTTGCGTCGTATTTCCGGCTTGATATAAAGAAGCGTTGCCGCGATCGCAAGAATCGCGCCTCGCTTCCGGCAGGACGCGGGGCGGCCACCGGAGTCCCGCGCCGATGTTGCAGAACCTGTATTCCCCGTACCTTGACTACGATTCGCTGAGTCGCGATCTGGCCGTGCCGGCCACGAACCTGTCGGTGCCGGATTTTCCGTCGACGGAGATCCGGCAGATCGGCAACGGACATCACTATCGCGTCGACTATGCGAACGCGTACGCGGAAGGCCGGACCGAATTTCACGCACAATCGCCGGCATTCTGGATGACGTCCGTCGACGTCAGCTTCGCGGGCGTCGTGCGGCGGCGCACGCGTGGACAGAACACGCTGCGCATCCGCATCGCTCGCTGCGGAACCGGGTCGTATTCGGTGGCCGGGCGCGAGATCGACCTCGACGGTCCTTCGATGATGCTGGTCGCGGAACCCGACGGCATGCCGGCGGGCGACGTGATCGAGCGTGGCCACCATCAGGTGACGAGCATCTACCTGCACCGCAGTGCGCTGAGCGCGCTCTACGCCGGTGCGGAGGACGCGTTGCCGACCCCGCTGCGGCATTTCGTCGAAGGTACGCTGAGGGAGTCGTTCATGCACGCGGCGCCGATTTCACCGGTGCTGTTCGACTGCTTGCAGAGCATTGGCGACTGCCCGCTCGACGGCCGCAGCCGGTCGATCTACCTGCATGGGCGCAGCCTCGAGATCGTCGCGCATGCGATTGATTCGGTCTCCGACGCCGTGCAGCATGCCGATGACGACGCCGGGCGCGGCGAGGTGACCCGCATGACGCGGCGCGCGGTATCGAAGGCGCAACTGGTGTTGCAGGAGCATTTCGCTGCACCGCCTTCGCTCGACGCGCTGTCGCGTCAGGTCGGGCTGAGCCGCAGCAGCCTGTGTGCCGGGTTTCGCACGCTGCTTGGCAAGAGCGTGCACGAATATGCGCACGAACTGCGCATGCAGCAGGCGCTGCGGCTCCTGCGCGAGCCCGGCGTGCCGGTCACCGATGTTGCATACGCGGTAGGCTACAACCATCCGAGCAGCTTCTCCGTCGCGATCCAGAAGCGGTTCGGCATGTCGCCGCGCGAGTTGCGCGCGCGCGGCGGTTCGGTGGCGGCCGAACGCCCGTCAACCTTCGATTGAGCGGCAGGGCGCGTGCGTCAGGCGACGCACGCGTGCATGCGCAGCATGCGGTCGACCACCTGCACCACGAACGCCGGCGATTCGTACGGGAAATTGTGACCGTTGCCGGCCGGCGCGTGGATCAGCTCGCTGTGCGACGACGTTGACAGATAGCGGCCGCGCAATGCGGTCATCAGCGCGAGATAGCGCGCGAAGCCGGCTTCGTCGACACCCATGCGGCGATACAGCTTGTGCCTGTCGGCGGCGTTCTCCGGCCGCATCTCCAACGCGTCGCGCGGGGTGACGACGAACACCGGCAGATCGCCGAGCTCGCCATCGTGAACCAGCGTGTCGAAGCCTGCCCGCGCGCTGCCCGCGATGCTCAGCTCCGACAGCGCGGATGCGGCGCTGAAACCGGCGCGCGCATGCATCTCGATGCGCGCGGCGCCGAGCGCCATCGCGTCCGCAAGGCAGGTCCTGACGAGGTCGAGCAACCGCCTGACGGCGGGCTGGCGCCGGCCCAGCACGTCGAACAGGTCGAGGTGGATGCCAAACAGGTGCAGCAGCCCGCCGAGGTTGCCGCCCAGCACCATCGCGGTGGGGCGCAGGCACGGCGGCGCATAGTTGAAGAAGTCGGGATGCGTCGCATCGAGCAGCACGAGGCCGCGGACGAGATTCGGATGGCGGCGCGCGAGGTTGGCGACGAGCAGGCCGCCGAACGAATGGCCGACGAACACGAACGGCCCGTGTTCGCCCGCGCGCTGCAGCGCCTCTACCACTTCTTCGACCTCGCGTGCGGTCGAACGAGGATACGGGCCGGCTTCGCTCCAGCCGCTGCCGGGCCGGTCGATCAGGATCGAGCGCGTCGTGTCGCGAAACGCCAGATGCAGATGATGCAGCACGAGGCCGCCCATGTGGGCACCCGACATCCACACGATCGGCGGCAGATCGTTCGCGCGGCCTTCCGCAAGGACGTGGATGCGATGGCCGCCGGCATCCACGAGTTTTCCGGGAGGCGGGCAGGTCTTGCGCAAGCGCGCCAGGAACGCGAGGTGATGGAGCGCGCCGGCCGCGAGCGCGATGCCGACGACGAGTACGATGCCGCCCGTCACGCGCAGGCCGGCGCACGCGAGCACGCCGCCCGCGCTGCCGATGGCGAACGCGATGGGCAGGCCCGCCCAGTCGCGACTCAGGAAGGCCGGAAGCCATGTGCGCATTGGAATTCCCCGATTCCGCAAGAACTTGAAGGGGCGGCGGCGAGCGATCGCATGCCTGCCCGTGGACCTCACACCATAACCGACGCATCGGTCGCGCGCTTTCGCTGTCCGCCACGGAATTGTCGGGTGCGTCCATCTGCCTGCGCGTGCCGGGGTGATGCTTGCCGGCCCTGCCCGCGGCAGTCGCGCGCAAAAGCATTCCGGCCGCTGGCAAAAGGACGCGGTGCGGAACGCCCTTACATTGGCGACATGCGTGCCTGCCACGATCGATGTCGCGGCGCGGGGCGACGCACATTTTCTTACCATGGAATCCGGCTATGCAAATCCTGAGGCACCAGCTTGACGACCTGCTTGCGAACGCCGTGACCGGTCGGGCCACGGCCGGTTATGTCGCCGGCGTCTGGCACCGGGGCGAACAGATCGAACTGGCGCACGGCGTCGCGAACCTGAACACCGGCGCGGAGATGACCGTCGATACGCGCTTCCAGATCGGTTCGGTTACCAAAGTGATGACGACGCACCTGTTGATGCGTTACGTCGAGTCGGGCCGGATCGGCCTCGATGATCCGGTCGTCGCGTACCTGCCGTCGTTCGCGCTGGCCGAGCCGGCGCGCGCGCAAGGTCTGTGTATCCGGCATCTGCTCAATCACACGAACGGCATCGATGCCGACGGCTTCAGCCCGATGGCCGAAACCGGCGCGGGCGCGACGCGCGACTTCGTGGATCGCCTGTCCGGCTTCGGCACGCTGTTCGAGCCGGGCGAGACGATCCACTATTCGAACCCCGGCTTCGTGGTGGCCGCGCGGCTGATCGAGGTGTTGTCCGGCAAGCCGTACAACCAGGTGCTCGAAGAAGCGCTGTTCCGTCCGTGCGGGATGAACGAATCGTGCACGTCGGCCGAGCAGGCGATCCTCCATCGGCATGCGGTGGGCGTGTTTGCAAACGCGACGAGCGGCGCGTTGCAGGCCACGCATGCGTACCTGTTGCCGCCGTCGCTGGCAGGTGCCGGTTCGACGCCCATTTCAACGGTGCGGGACATGCTCGCCTACGGGCGCATGCATCTGGCCGGCGGTTCGATCGACGGCACGCGGATCCTCGCGCCGGAGACGATCGCGGCCATGCAGGCCGTGACCTTCGATTCGGGGCGCCCGTGCGTGCCGCCGATCTGCCTCGGGTGGTGGAAGGTACCGGTGAGCGGCGTGACCGTGTACTGGCACGGCGGCACGACGTACGGCACCACGTCGAGCTTCGCGATCTGTCCCGAGCTGGATCTCGTGGTGTTCACCGCCGGGACGGGCCCCGGCGCCAGCCCGCTGCACGACCAGGTGCTGCTCGCGACGCTCGCGCATCTCGGGCACGACGCCGTGATGCCGTTCGAGCGGCGCGCATCGACCCGTGCGCTGTCCCGTTACGCGGGCCGATACCGGCATTACCCGATGCGCCTCGCGTCGGTGGCGGGAAGCGAGCGGCTGTCGGTCGAAGCGTACTGGACCGAGATGGATGCCGACAGCCGCCGGGCCACGCAGTGGCCGAGCAGTGGCGTGGAAGCGGGTGATGGCGAGACGCGCTTCGCGTTCGACGGCGGCTCGACTTACGTTCTCGAACTGGCTCAGCTGGCCGATGACCTGTTCGCGCCGCCGGGGACGTCCGATGCGCAGCTCTGCGGGATCAACGGGCGGCTGGCGCTGGTGTCCTTCCGCGGCGACGGCGACCGGCCGCTGGGCGTGCATACACGCTTGCGCTATCTGAAACGCGAGGACTGACGCGCCCCGGGCGGGCGCCTGTCCGCTGCATCCGATGGATGTCGCCAGGCCGGACGGCAGTCGAAATTATTTCGTCATGCAGATTATTAGGGAAGGCACGGATTCGTGATGCCGATGCAGATCATGACGTCTGCATGACCGCCTGGCCGAGTTTCACCGACCGATACTCAACACCGAGCAGGAGTGACCATGCGTATCTTCGTTGCCGCGCTAGCGCACGAGACCAATTCATTTTCCCCGATTCCGACCAGCCTGCACTCGTTCGAGGAGCGCACGCTGTACCGGCCGGCCGGCGGCGTGCCCGACGAGCGGGCGGACGAACTCGTCGGCTACGGCACATTCGTGCGCGAGGCGCGTGCGCGCGGCCATGAGGTGAGCGCGTCGATTTTCGCGTTCGCCGAACCCGGCGCACCGTGCTCGCAGCAGGATTACGAAACGCTGCGCGACGAGATCCTGGACGGGCTGCGCGGCGCGCAGCCGGTCGACATCGTGCTGTATCTGCTGCACGGCGCGCAGATGGCGCAGGGGTACGACGATTGCGAGGGGGACCTGCTGGCGAAGACGCGCGCGCTCGTCGGCCCCGACGTCGTGATCGGCGTCGAGCTGGACCTGCATGCCAACGTCACGGCGGCGATGCTCGACCATTGCGACATCCTGCTCGCGTGCAAGCACTATCCGCATACCGACTTCGACGAACGGGCGGTCGACCTGATCAACCTCGCCGAACGAGCCGCGCGCGGCGAGATCCGGCCGACGATGCACTTCGAACGCGTGCCGATGCTCGGCATGTTCTTCACGACCGAGCCGCGCATGGCGAGACTGAACCAGGACGCGGCGGACCGGGAGGGGCGCGACGGCATCCTGTCGGTGTCGCTGATTCATGGATTCCCGTGGTCCGATTTCCCGGATACGGGCGCCGGCGTGCTGGTGGTGAGCGACGGCAATCGCGCTGCGGCAAGCGCACAGGGCCGCACGCTGGCACGCGAACTGGCGCACGGATTCGTGGCCGTGCGTGACGAGACGCACGCGCTGCGCCTGCCGATCGAGCGCATTCTCGACGAGATCGAAGCCGCACCGCCCGACGCGCCCGGCCGGCCGTTCGTGATTGCCGACACGGCCGACAATCCGGGCGGCGGCGCCGGCTCCGACTCCACGTTCATCCTCGAAGCCATCCTCGAGCGCGGTCTGCGCAACGTGGCGATCGGCATGATCTGGGATCCCGTCGCGGCGGTGTTCGCGCGCGACGCCGGCGTGGGCGCGACGATCGCGCTGCGCCTCGGCGGCAAGAGCGGTCCGCGCGCGGGGCGCCCGCTCGACGTGGTCGCCCGGGTCCTGGCCGTCGATGCGGGGTTGGCGCAACGCGACGAGACGTTCAAGTTTCCGGGGCCCGGCCTCGGCCTTTCCGCGGTACTGGACATCGACGGCGTGCGCGTGGTGGTCAACTCCGTGCGGCAGCAAACCTACAGTCCGAGCTGCTTTTTCGATCTCGGCATCGACCTGCGGCGTTGCCGCATCGTCGTGGTGAAGTCGACGCAGCATTTCCAGGCACTGTTTGGCCCGCTGGCACGTGCCATCTACTACTGCGATACGCCGGGATCGCTGAGTCTCGACTTCAGGGCCGACGACTACGCACGCCTGGCGCGCCCGATGTGGCCTTTCGACGAAATCACGGCATGACCCTACCCTGACCGTCAGGCAGTCGAGGTCCCGCGGACGCCGGCAAAACACTGCCGGCCGTTCGCGAAAGTTTTGCCGCAGTCAAGCGGCTATTGTCTATGGGCAGGATCGTCAGCGGAGGAGACGCAGCGTGTTAAACGAAACAACCGGTCGATCGCCGTCATTGTCGCGCGCATGGTTTGCGCTGGCCGTGCTCGCGCTGGCCGCGATACTGGGCATTACCGACCGTCAGATGCTGACGCTCGCCGTCGAGCCGCTCAAGCGCGACCTGCAGCTCAGCGACACCAGCCTGGGGGCGATCGTCGGCTTCGGCCCCATCCTGTTTGGCGCGCTGGCCTCGCCGCTGCTCGGCTGGCTCACGGACCGGGTCGACCGGCGCTGGCTGCTGGTCGGCTGCGTGCTCGTGTGGAGTGCAGGCACGGCGCTTTGCGGCCTCGTGACGCAAGGCTGGATGCTGTTCCTCTGCACGCTGACACTCGCGGTGGGCGAGGCGGGGCTCGGGCCGGTCGTCTACAGCTTGTTGCCCGACCTGTTTCCGCCCGCGCTGCGCACGGCGGCGAACACGATCTTTTTCGCGGTCGCGCTGTTCGGCGCCGGGCTCGGCATCGCCGGTGCCGGTGCGATCTTCAGCCTGGCCGCGCCGCTCGCGCATGCGCTGTCGATCGAACCGTGGCGGCTGGCGTTCCTGCTCGTCTCGATACCGGGGCCCGTCGTCGCGTGCCTGTTCGCGCTGGTCGGCCATCCGCCGCGCGGCGGCACGGCCGGCGTGCGCGAACGCGTGCAGGAGACGCTCGTGCACTATTGGCGGCGCTCGGGCACGATGCTGACGTGCCTGATCGTCGGCTATGCGATGGCGGCATTCTATGTCGGCGCGATCCTGGGCTGGGCGCCGGTTGCACTGATTCGCGACTTTCACGTCGACGTCGCGCAGTCGGGGCTGTACAGCGGCATCGCGGTGGGCGGCGGGTCGGCGCTCGGCCTGCTGGCGAGCGTGCTGGCCGTGCGATGTCTGCGGGCGCGCTGGGGCCGGCTGTTGCCGGTCGTGATCGGTTGCGCGATGGCGCTGCTCGCCGCACTGCTGCTGTTGAGCCTGTCGTTCGCGACGAGCGCGCCAATGCTGCTCGCGTGCATGATAGGCATCATTGCTGTCTATATCTGCGGGGCCGCGCTGACACCGACGCTGTTGCAGGACATCGCGCCGCCGCATTTGCGCGGGCGCGTCGTCGGTACGTCGTCGCTCGTCACCTATGCGTTCCAGGCGGTGTCCGTGCCATCGGTGGGAGCGATCTCCGATGCACTGAACGGCGCACCGTACGCGTTGCTCAAGGGCATCGCGTGGCTCGGCGTGCCGGCCGCCGTCGGCAGCGTGATCCTGCTGGGTCTCGTGTTGCGTGCCTTCCGTACCCGTTTCGAACCGCGCTGCGAAGTCGGCGCGCAGGCGCTTTAACGTCGTCATCCGCGCGGCCGTCCGGCCGCCGCATCGCCGCACGCGGGCCTGCCGTGCGTGATGTGTCTTTCGTGCGCGCCTGCGCGCGAAAGGCACGCTTCATCTTCTTCCTTTCCCGCATTCCACCCCGGTTGCCCGATTGCCGCACGGCACGCCGCGTCCGCTTGCGTGCGTGCTTTTTGCGCGATCGGCAGGACGCGATCGGCCGAGGACGGTAGCCAATGTTTTTCGGCGTTGCGCAAAAGCAGCGGCCGATTTGGCTGCTTACCTTGGAGTCATTCGGACGGGCGGTCCGCACGCCGGACGGCTCGGGAAGTCGGACACGTCCGCTTACGTTCAGACAGACAGGAGGAGATGCAGATGGCAAGCAAGAAGGGCGGGGGCGCAGTGGAGTCGACGATATTCAGGCGTACGCTGGTTGCCGTTTCCGTCATGCAGATGTTTCTTGCCGCATCGGGCGCGTGCGCACAGACCGAACCCGCGCAGACCGGCACGCAGCCGCCCGCGTCGGCTGCCACGCAGAACGCGGCGCCCGCCGCGAGCCGCGATGCGCACGGCAGCGCCAGGGGCAGCGCCGGCAGCGCGGCAATCACGCTCAATTCCGTCGAGGTGACGGCCAACCGGCGCCGTGAGCCCGCGCGCGAAGTGCCGATGAAGATCGACACGCTGTCGAGCGACGCGCTGCAGAAGTCGGGCGCCACGAAGCTGAGCGACTACCTGTCGACGCAGCCGGGCGTCGGTTTCAACAGCGGGGGCGGCCCCGGCCAGGGAACGATCTCGATGCGCGGTGTGACGGCCGGCAAGGACGTCGGACCGACCGTGGGTGTATACGTCGACGATACGCCGCTCGGCTCGAATACCGTGTCGGGCGGCGGGGCCGCGCTGGCCCTCGACATGGGGCTGCTCGACCTGAACCACATCGAGATCCTGTTCGGGCCGCAAGGAACGCTGTACGGCGCGGGCGCGATGGGCGGCCTGTTGAAATACGTCACCAACCAGCCCGATACCGAGAACTTCTTCGGCACGGTCGGGACGACGTTCTCGTCGACCTGGCACGGCGGTCTCAACAACACGACCAACGTGGTACTGAACCTGCCGCTGAAACAGGACGTCGCCGCGCTGCGCATCGCCGCGTTCAACAATCACGACGGCGGTTACGTCGACGCGACGGGCGCGGCAGCCGGCACGCGCATCAACCGGAGCGACACCACCGGTATGCGTGCGTCGCTGCTCGTGACGCCGACGCGCAAGCTCACGTTCCGATTCACGGCCACGATCCAGAACATCAACAGCAGCGGGCAGAACTACGTCGACTACGGGATGGACGGCCGGCCCGCGTACGGCGCGTTGACCAAACTGCAGGATGCACCCGAGCCGTATCACCAGAGCAACCAGTTCTACACCGCGAATGCCGAATACGATTTCGGCTGGGCGCGCCTCAATGCAATTTCCGCGTACCAGTCGCTGCGTACGTCG
Organism: Burkholderia arboris; assembly: GCF_902499125.1. Lineage (GTDB taxonomy): Bacteria > Pseudomonadota > Gammaproteobacteria > Burkholderiales > Burkholderiaceae > Burkholderia > Burkholderia arboris. The sequence goes on along the minus strand of NZ_CABVPX010000008.1, from coordinate 125,718 downwards.
ACGACGCTCGACTTCACGCCGTTCTATGCGCCGATCCTCGCGGCGGGCGGACTCGACGTCAGCACCGTCACACCCAGTTCCACGGTCGACACCAACAAGGTGACGCAGGAACTGCGGCTGACCTCGCCCGGCAACCGGACGCTCGAGTGGGTCGCGGGGCTTTATTACGATCATGAGCACAGCACCACCGTGCAAGCCTATCGTGCGACCGCGGGCGGCCAACCGCTCGGCGATCTGGAGAAGCTCGGCTATTCCGGCAGCTACCAGGAATTCGCGGCCTACGGCGACGTCACCTACAACGCCACGTCGCGCATCGCGCTGACGGCCGGCATGCGCATTGCCCACAACAGTCAGGACTACCGGCAGGAGACGTCCGGCATGCTCGTGCCGACGCCGTTGTCCGCGCCGGGCGCGTCATCGGATACGAGCAAGACGTACATGTTCACGGCCAGCTACAAGCTCACGCCGACCAGCAACGTCTATGCGCGCGTCGCGAGCGGCTATCGCCCGGGTGGCCCCAACAGCATGGCGGTCAGTGCGGTGACGGGGCAACTGATCGCCGGCAATCCGACCTACAGGCCCGACACGCTGTGGAACTACGAAGTCGGTTACAAGGCGGACCTGCTCGACAACCGCGTGTCGGTCGCGCTGTCGGCCTATGACATCGAGTGGCACGACATCCAGCAGTACGGGGCGGTGGACGGCGTCGCGCAGCTCGTCAACGCGGGCAATGCGCGGATCAAGGGGCTGGAGGCATCGGGCGTGGTGCGGCCGACGTCGGCCCTGTCGTTCAACGCGTCGCTCGCCGCAATCGACGCGTACCTGACCAAGGGGTCGCCGAGCGTCGGCGCGCGCACGGGCGACCGTCTGCCGAACACCGCGAAGTTCGCGGCATCGCTGGGTGCGAGCTACCGCTTTCCGCTCGGCCCGTGGTCGGCTGTCGCCGGTGCGACCGAACGCTTCGTGGGCGAGCGCCATGCGAGCTTCGCGGGCGCCACGGGCTCGCCCGATTTCGTGCTGCCCGCCTATGCGGTCACGGATCTGCAACTGGGCGTCGACCTGCGCTACGCGAGCCTGTCGTTCTTCGTCAGGAACCTGTTCAATCGCGAGGGCCTGCTGTCCGCCAACACGAGTTATGTGCCGCTCGGCGGCAACGTGTGGGCGTCGATGATCCAGCCGCGCACGATCGGCGTGCAACTGAGCGCGCCGTTCTGACGCGCAGACGATTCGAGGAGGTTCCATGTTTGCGCAACCCGCCCCGGCCCGCCGGCCCGCCGGACAACCGCGCCCGTACGGGCAGGCGAGCGGCCATCCCGTGCGCCGCTACGGCGGCATCGCGGCTGTCCTGCTGCTGCACGCGGCGCTGATCTATGCGTTGCTGAACGGTCTCGCCAATCGCGTGACGGAGATCGTCCAGCACCCGGTCGACGTACGGATCATCGAGCCGGTCAAACCGCCTCCGCCGCCCCCGCCGCCGAAACCGGTCGTGAAGGCGCAGCCGTCAAAGGTGGTGCCCCCGCCGCGAATGTTCGTGCCGCCGCCCGAGGTGCCGGTCCACGCGCAAGCGCAGTCGACGCTGGCGCACACGGCGACCCCCGTGGTCTCCGCCCCCGCGCTGCCGGCTGCCCCCGCGGCACCCGTTGCGCCGAGCCACGAAGTGGGCGTCGTGTGCCCGAATTCGGAGCAGGTGCGCGCATCGCTGCGCTATCCGCGAGAAGCGCTGGAAAACAACATCACCGGCAACGTGCTGGTGGAGTTTGTCGTCGATGCGGACGGCCGCGTGTCCGGCGAGCGCGTCGCGCAGTCCGCCGACCCGATCCTCGATCGGGCGGCGCTGGCGGCGGTGAGGCGCTTCAGCTGTATCGCGCAAGGGCAGGCGATACGTGTGCAGGTGCCGTTCTCGTTCAACCTGAACTGACCGGTGCGTTTCGCGAAAACCGGCAGCCTGGGTGCCGGATGCATATTCAGATCGATCAATGGAGCAGACATGAAGAAGCAATTGATTGCCGCTTTCGCGGCCAGCCTGATGATTGCCGGTGGTATGGCAGGCGTGCTCGTCGCGCCGCATGATGCGCGGGCCGAGACGCGTGCCGCGGCGGCACCGGCCTCCGCCACCGTCGCCGCGCTGCCGGCCGTTCCGGCCGTCGCCGGTCCCGCGCCGCAGGCAGCGCCTGCCGTTCCGGCCGCTGCGGCCAATCCGTACGGACTCGACGCGTTGTGGCGCGGCGGCGACTTCGTCGCGCGTTTCGTACTGATCCTGCTGGTCGTGATGTCGATGGGCAGCTGGTACATCATGGTCACGAAGTTCTTCGAGCAGACCCGTGCAAACCGCCGCGCGAAACGGGCCGACGCGCAGCTGTGGGCTGCGCCGTCGCTCGCGGAAGGCGTGCAGTTGCTCGACCCGGCGTCGCCGTTTCGTTTCATTGCGGAGACGGCGATCGAGGCCGGCGAGCATCACGACGAGGTGTTGCTCGAAGCCGTCGACCGCAATACGTGGGTCGACACGTCGGTCGAGCGGGCGATGGCCAGCGTGTCGAACCGTTTGCAGGACGGCCTTGCGTTTCTCGGTACGGTGGGGTCGACCGCGCCGTTCGTCGGCCTGTTCGGCACGGTGTGGGGCATCTATCACGCGCTGACCGCGATCGGCGTCGCGGGCCAGGCGTCGATCGACAAGGTCGCGGGGCCGGTGGGCGAGGCGCTCATCATGACCGCGATCGGCCTGGCGGTGGCGGTGCCCGCCGTGCTCGGCTACAACTTCCTCGTGCGCCGCAACAAGGCGGTGATGGAACGCGTGCGTGCATTCGGCGCGCAGCTTCACGTCGTGGTGCTGGCGAGCGGGAAACGGCCCGTGCGCGACGACGCGCGCACGCCTGCGCTGATCGACTGAACGGAGCCGGTCATGGGCATGAGTATCCGTCAGGACGATGACGACGAGGTCATCGCACAGATCAACACAACGCCGCTCGTCGACGTGATGTTGGTACTGCTCATCATTTTTCTGATCACGATTCCGGTGGTGACGCACACGATTCCGGTGGAATTGCCGAAGGAAACCGTGCAGCCGTTGCAGAGCCGGCCGGAGAGTGTCGAAATCGCGGTCGATCGTCAGGGTGAATTCTTCTGGAACGCGGCGCCGGTCGACGCGCCGACGCTGCTCGCGCGCCTGAAGGGCGTCGCAGTGCAGTCGCCGCAACCGGACGTCCACGTGCGCGGCGACGAGAGCACGCGTTACGAGTTCGTCGGTCGCGTGATCGCGGCATGCGAACGGGCGGGCATCGAGAAGGTGTCGTTCATCACGGAGCCGCCCGCGCGCGGCAGCTAGGAGGCAGTCATGGGCATGAACGTATCGTCGGGCAGCGAACCGGACGTGATGGTGGACATCAACACGACGCCGCTGATCGACGTGATGCTGGTCCTGCTGATCATGTTGATCATCACCATTCCGATCCAGATGCATGCGGTCCGGATGAACCTGCCGGTGGGCGCCGCGCCGCCGGCCGCGGAACCGGAGGTCGTGCAGATCGACGTCGCGGCCGACGGCGCGACGGCATGGAACGGCACGCGCTTGCCCGATCGCGCGGCGCTCGAGGCGAAGCTGGCGCAGGTCGCGGCCGAACCGGTGCAGGCCGAACTCAGGCTCCGGCCGGATCGGCAGGCGCCGTATCGTGATGTCGCCGCGGTGCTGGCGTCGGCGCAACGGGTGGGCGCGACGAAGATCGGGCTGATGGGGAACGAGCAGTACGTGCAGTAGGTGAAGACGGCGGGCGGAGCGATGTACGTGACGATCGATGTCATCGCGTGAAGGCGGTGAGTGCTTCTGCGCAAGTCTGCTTCCGTGGCGAACGATCGTTACGTCCGCTGCGCGCGGTCTTGATGCGGATGGGCTGCCGCAAGGCGGGCGAACCGGGGGGCGGAGCAGATTGCTGCGGAGGAATCGGGTGCGGGCGACCCGTGGGCGTGGCGCTGGCAAGCAGCGCATTGCATTAACCTGGTGCCGACGGCGAGACTCGAACTCGCACAGCTTTCGCCACTACCCCCTCAAGATAGCGTGTCTACCAATTTCACCACGTCGGCACTGCAAGGGCCGCAATTCTAACGTCACATTGCGCATTTGTGAAGGGGGTGTGACAAGGTCGTGCAGGTACACGAAAGCGATCCCGGTAGAATTCGTCCGATCGGTCCAACGATCATCGCAACCGCCACCCGTTTTCTCACCGTGACCCACACCCTCGAACAACTGCAGGCCGGACAACTGTCGGGCACACGGCAACTCAAGCTCGCATGCGGGTTGACAGAATTTCCGCGCGAGATCTTCGATCTTGCCGACACGCTCGAAGTGCTCGACCTGACCGGCAATGCGCTGTCCGCGCTGCCGGACGACCTGCCGCGGCTGCATCGCCTGCGCATCCTGTTCGCGTCGGGCAATCGCTTCACCGCCTTTCCCGACGTACTCGGCGCGTGCGGGCAACTCGACATGATCGGCTTCAAGGCTAACCGGATCGGCGCGGTGCCGCGCGGCGCGCTGCCGCGTGCGCTGCGCTGGCTGATCCTGACCGACAACGACATCGGCGAACTGCCTGCCGACATCGGCGACTGTTCGCGGTTGCAGAAACTCATGCTCGCCGGCAACCGGCTGCGGGCGCTGCCGGCTGAAATGGCTGCCTGCCGCGCGCTGGAACTGGTGCGGCTGTCGGCGAACCGGCTGGATGCGTTGCCCGACTGGCTGCTGCACCTGCCGCGTCTCGCGTGGCTTGCCGTTGCCGGCAATCCGTTCGGCGCGGTGCCGGAGGCCGCGGCGTCGGCCGGGCCGGACGTCGTCGCGATCGACTGGGCGTCGCTTGCATGTGAACAGAAGCTGGGCGAGGGCGCATCGGGCGTCATTTATCGCGCGCAGTGGCGGGCGGACGGCCAGCCGCCGCGGACGGTCGCGGTCAAGCTCTTCAAGGGGGCGGTAACGAGCGACGGCCTGCCCGATTGCGAAATGGCCGCGTGCCTGCATGCCGGCCGTCATCCGAACGTGATCCCGGTGATCGGCAAGGTGTACGGACATCCCGACGGCGCGCACGGCCTCGTGATGGAGCGGGTCGATTCCGCGCTCACGAATCTCGCCGGGCCGCCGAGCTTCGCGTCCTGCACGCGCGACGTCTATGCGGCCGGCACGCAATTCGATCCGGCGGAAGCGGTGCGGATCGCGCACGGCATCGCGTCGGTCGCCGGCCATCTGCATGCGCGCGGCATCATGCATGGCGACCTGTATGCGCACAACATCCTGCACGACGGGGAGGGCGGTGCGTTGCTCGGCGATTTCGGCGCGGCGTCGCTTTACGACGTGAACGACCGTACACGCGGCGCCCGGTTCGAACGGCTCGAGGTGCGGGCATTCGGCCATCTGCTCGGCGAATTGCTCGCGCGATGCGAACCGCACGCCGGCGCGCTCGATGCGCTGGCGGCGGCGTGCCTGAACGAGGACGTCGATGCGCGTCCGTCGTTCGACGCAATCACGGCCGCGCTGGCCGCGCACCTGGGCTGACGGGATTGCGCCGGCTTAGGCCTGCCGCGCAGTCAGCAGCTTGATTCCGAGCCCGACGAACAGCAGCCCGCTGGCGCGCTTGAGCGCGCGCACCGCGCGGCTCATGCCGAAGCCGCGATGAAACCGGCGCACGCCGGCCGAATAGACGCTGTGAACGATCACGACCGTGCAGGCGATCGTCGCGTACATCACGACGAACTGCAGCGCGAGCGGGCGGTCGTGCACGACGAACTGCGGCATGAACGCCGACAGGAAGATCATCGTCTTCGGATTGCTGCCCGACACGAACAGCGCTTCGCGGAACAGCTTGCGGCGGTCGGGCACGGCGATCTCCGCGGCGCCGCCCGACGCGGCGGCCTTGCGGTCGCCGCGCAACTGCCGGACGCCCAGGAACATCAGGTAAGCGGCGCCGACCACCTTCATCGCGACGAACAACGGCGGCATCGCGGCCAGTACCGCGCCGACGCCGAGCGCGACGAGCACCACGACCACGCCCTGCGCGACGAGGTTGCCCGCGATCGTCGCGGCGGTGCCGCGCGTGCCGTAGCGCACCGTATTGCGGATCACGAGCAGCACGTTGGGCCCCGGCGACAGCGTCGTGGCGAGATAGGCCGCGGCGAACAGCATCCAGGTCTGAAGGGCCATGCGTTGCTCCGAGAGGCGGTTCCGGCGGTCGGGATGCATCGATGATGCCACGCCAATAATGGCACGCGCCGCCGCCGGAACCGTGCGGGCGCGTCAGCGCGCGTCGCGCATGCAGTACGCGGGAATCGACGGCGGCGTGTCGATGGCGGCAGGCCGCGTCATCCACGCGATCCACGCTGCCCATAACCCGCAGACGATCAGTACGGCAACATTCAGCGGCGTCCGGTAGCGGACGATCAGGTCGGCCAGCGGCAGGCGGTCTTTCATGTGCGTCTCCTTCGATCGGGGTACGGGGTGCGTTACTGGCCGGCGTAGGTCGGCGGCTTCGCGTCGCAGGTCACGGACACCGTCGAGCCGTCTGCGAAGTGCAGCCGGAACGGCACCTTCGCGCCGGGCGCGACGGCCTGGCGCGGTTCCTCCAGCATCACGTGATAGCTCTTCGGCTTGAACGTCACCGTGCCGTGCGCGGGGACGACGACCGAGTCGACGTGAACCATCTTCGCGGTGCTGCCGTTCGTCTGCGTTTCATGCACCATCGCCATCCCGTATGCGGGGGTGTCGATGCCCGTCAGCGTCGCGGGCGCGTCGCCGTCGTTCTTCAGCGTGAAGTAGCCGGACGACGGCACCGTCGCGGGCATCGCGCGGATCCAGCATGCATCGGCCTGCACGGCCGGCGCGGCGAACGTGGTGGAAGCGTGCAGCGCCAGCAGCGCGAAGAGCAGGCCGGTCGGAATCGAGCGTTTCATCGTGGGTTCTCCTTATCGGGTGGAGGCGGTGGGCAGTGCGGTGTTATTTCAGCGTGAATGCGTAGTGGCCTTGCGTGCGATGGCCGTCGCTGGCCACCGCGACCCACGCGACCGTGTACGTGCCGGCCGTCAGGCTGGCCAGCGCGACGTGCATCCGCTTCCGGTTGCCGGCGTCGACGGCCGATTTCCCGGCGGTGACCGATTGCCCGTGGCTGTCGGTGACGGCGATCGAGCTGAACGCCGGTTCGAGCGCTTCGCTGAAGCCGATCGTGACCGCGTGCGGCGCGGCCGACAGCGTGGCGTCGGCGGCCGGGTCCTGCGTCTTCGGAATGGCGTGCGCATGCGCGGCCTGGATGGCGGCGAAGCCGAGTGCGGCGAGTGCGCCGCGAACGAAATGGAGGGTTTTCATGGCTGGATGAACGAGTGGCGAATCGGATGTGAAAGACGGATTCGACGGACGGATGCGCGAGCGGCATCGATGCCGGCGGCGGTCGGCACGGACGTGCGCGGCCGGGCATTCGCATGCGGGCGAATGGCGGCGCGGCAATGGCGGTGCGAGCCGGAAGCGGCCAGCCGTGCGCACGGCACGAGGCCGCGCGCAGCATGGTGAGACATGAGCGTCCTTCGAAACGTGACACGTCGCGCACGCGGGCGGCGTGCGCGGACTGCGCGATGCGCTACGGCATCACGCGCAATGACGACGGATCAGGACGCGAACGGCGGGGCGCGCGGTTGCGCGGCCGTGAGCGGCAGCGCGCGGCGCAGGCTTTCGAAGCGGGTGGCCGCGCGGTGCTGGATCACGTGCACGTTGGCCGCGAACGTCAGTTCGGGGGCGGGCAGCGCGGGGGTATGGGCAAGCAGGCTGCAGTAGCCGCATGCCTGGAGATGGGCCTGCAGGCGCTTCGTCGACGCATCGGCGGCGCGGTCGCCGGTGGCGGGCGCGGCCGAACAGTAGCCGGCCAGCAGTGCATCGACGCGCCCTTGCGTGGTCAGGGCCTGCGAGATCGTCGGCGCGAGCGCCGTCATCAGGATGGCGAGCATCCCGATCAGACTGCCGATCTTCCGGAGGCGACGACTCAGCATGCGATGCGCGGCGGCGGGTGGGCGACGATGGAGCGGATTATGCCACGCACGTCGGTTCGCAGGTCGGTAGGCACGTGCGGCGTAGCGGCGCGCTACGCGTGCTTCGCCAGGTACTTCGTGATCAGCGTCATCTGCGCGGCCCAGCCGTGATCGTTCATCTCGCGGGCCTTCGCGCGGCGCGCTTCGATCAACTGATCGAAACCCGTTTCGGTGACCGTCAGCAGCGTGCCGCCGGCCTGGGCTGCGAGCGTGAACGTGACGAGCGTCATCGGCTCGGACGTGTAATCGAAATTCGGGTCGATCGCGAACGGATGCCAGCGAAACGAGAACAGTTGCTTCGGTTCGATGCGATCGACGACGATTTCGAACACAGTGCCGGCATAGGGCTCCTGCGCCTTGGCGACATCGTCGTCGACGCGTGTCGGCGTGATGCGGCCGAACAGCGGCTGGTCGGCCGCGAACGGCCCGTCGAACGTGACGCCGAACCAGTGGCCGAATTCGCCGGAATTGCTGACGGCTTCCCAGACGCGGTCGGGCGATGCCGCGAGCTGGGTCTGTTGTTCGATGCGATCGGTTGGCTGGGTCATCACGTTCTCCATGCGGGATCGAGCATTGCAGGACGACGCGCGACCGCGCGCCGCGTCTAGTCGAGCATGACCGCGTCGGGCACATCGAGCACGAGGTCCGACGTCGCGACGGCCACGCACGGCAGCGTATAGCCGTCTGACTTTTCCTCGCGGCTCAGCCCCGGCCATTCGATCGTGTAGCGTACGCTGCCGCTGACGATTCGGCAAAGGCAGCTTCGGCACGTGCCGTTGCGGCACGAGCGCGGCAGCGACACGCGTGCGAACGCGGCGGCTTCGAGCAGCGTCAGCGAATCGGGTGCGTCGAAGGTCACGCCGAGCGGCTCGATGCGCACGAGGGGCGAGTGGTCTGGATCGGTCATGACTGAAGCGGGCGGCGGTTCGGCGGCAACGCGCCAAGCATACCCGAACCGGCCGGCGGCCGCGGGCCGCCGGTCATCGGGTCAGTGCCGCCGCAGGTACCGGTACACGGTGTTGCGCGCGAGACCGAGTTCGCGCGCGGCCGCCGATACGTTGCCGCCGTGCCGCGCGAGCACGGCGTCGATCACCGCGGCCTGATGGCTGTGCAGCGTCGTGCCTTCGCGCATGCCGGCCGGTGCGGGCGGCGTGGCTGCCGCCGCTGCAGCCGGTGGGTCGTCGCAGTCGAGCCAGAAATCGTCGGGCAGATGCGCGAGCGTGATTTCGGCTTCGTCTTCGGCGAGCATGCCGGCGGTGCGCAGCACGTTGGTCATCTGCCGCAGGTTGCCGGGCCAGCGGTGGCGCGCGAACGCGTCGAGCACATCGGCCGCGAGACGGCGCGGCATCGGCTCGCTGCGCGCGAGCCGCGCGAGAATCCGGTCGACGAGCGCGTGCAGGTCGGTGCGCGCGGCGAGCGCCGGCAGCGTGACCGCGAGCCCGTTGATCCGGTAGAACAGGTCTTCGCGGAACGTGCCGTCCGCGATCATCGCGCGCAGGTCGCGATGGGTCGCGCAGACCACCCGCACGTCGACCGGCACCGCGCGTGCGCCGCCGAGCGGCATCACCGCGCGCTCCTGCAGCACGCGCATCAACCGGACCTGCTGCGCGAGCGGCATGTCGCCGATCTCGTCGAGAAACAGCGTGCCGCCGTCGGCCTGCGCGATCTTGCCGGGGCTGCCGCGCTTGCGCGCGCCCGTGAACGCGCCGTCCTCATAGCCGAACAACTCGGCCTCGATCAGCGAATCGGGCAGCGCCGCGCAGTTGACCGCGACGAACGGGCCGTCGGCGCGCGGCGACGCCTGGTGCAGCGCGCGGGCGAGCCATTCCTTGCCGGTGCCGGTCTGGCCGAGGATCAGCAGCGGCAGGTCGCGCCCGCGGATCTTCGCGACACGCTCGAGCACGGCGGCCATGCGTGCATCGCCGGTGTCGAGCGTCGCGAACGTGATCGCGTCGGGGTCCGGCGCGCGTACCCGCACGGCCGGCGCGGGTGGCGTGACGGCAATGGCCGTTTTCTGCGCTTCCGGGAATTCGCAGCGGGCGAGCACGCGTACGCCGGTCGACAGCGTGAGCCGGAACGTGGCGCCCGGCGCGCGGGCGGCCTGCTGCGTGAGCTGGCCGAAGCGCATGCCGAACAACGCATCGCTGGCCTGATGCTGCAGTGCGTCGAACGACGCGCCGAGCTGGAATTGCGCGCTGCGGTTCGCGGCGATCAGCCCGCCATCGGGGCCGAATGCGACGAGCCCGGCGAACAGCGAATCGACGCAATCCTCGTGCGCATGAAAACGCAGCCGCAGCGCTTCGCCACACTGGTTCGCGAACAGGTGGTTCTCGATCAGCTGCGCGGACATCCGCACGAGCGCGAGCGTATGCGGGCTGGAGCCGCGCGGGTCGCCGCTGACGTCGAGCGCGCCGAGCATGCGGCCGAACGGATCGGCGATCGGGGCGCACGAGCACGTGAGGATGTGGTTCGCGCGCAGGAAGTGTTCGGAACCGTGCACCACGACGGCCTGGCCCGACGCGAGCGCGGTGCCGATCGCATTGGTGCCGCGTGCGCCTTCGGCCCACGACACGCCGTTGCATAGCGCGACGCGGTTGGCTTTCTCGATGAAATCCGCGTCGCCGATGCTGTGCAGGATCACGCCGTCGGCGTCGGTCAGCAGCACGAGGCTTTGCGTATCGGCGATCTGCGCGTGGAGATCCTCCATCACCGGGCGCGCGTGCGAGAACAGCGCGTGATTCGTGTCGAGCAGTTCGCGCAGCGCGAGGTGCGACAGCGGCGAAAAATCGGGGCGTTCGTGCGCGCGCAGGCCGACCGCGGTCGAGCGCGCATGCGCCTGCGCGAGCAGGTCGGTGCGAACCGCTGCGGCGGGCAGCACGAAGGGTTGCGGCATGACTTGTCTCCTGTTCCCGGGGCCGCCTGGGCCGACCGAACCGGAATCGGCGGCGGAGTGCATCTCCGCTCGCGGTGCACCATCCGGCGCGACAGCCGACCGTCCGGGTACGCATCATCATACAAGCGCCACGTGCGATGTGCGACCGCGAACAAAATCCCCTTGCTTTTAAGCGCCCGCCTGCAATGATGGAAATGGAGCACGCACGCGCCGTGTTCCGCATTGCAACATGCATGCGACGCGACATGCATCCGTTCGGGAGACGCATCATGGTTCGGACGGAACTGAGAGTCGTGCTGGCGGCCATCGCCACGTTCATCATGCTGGGCGGCATTGCCGTGGCGATCCACGGATTGCTGTTCGATCTGACCGATGCGGTGAAGTACGGAGCGGCCGCGATTGCGGTGGGCGTCACGACCGCCGCGATCGCGCTCAACATCTGGCCTACCGATCCTCACTGACGCCCGTTGCCGAAACGGTGCCGGATGCCCCGCGCAGATCAGACGAAATGCGCGTCGGAACGACGCACACCGGAAAATTTGTCTCCTGCGCGAAACCGTCTAAAGTGGAAATCAACCGGCATGCATTGACCGCGCCAAACCCCGTGGTCAGGGCCTCCGCCGGCGAGCCCGCGTACATTTCGCCCGGCCGGTAGCGGACGACGGACGCGGTCATTCGTTTTCTACCGGTCGAGGCGGCTCTCATGCAGATCCATTTCACGAACGAGAAGCCTGAGTATTCGGGGCGTGACCTGATGCTTGCGTTCACGGCACTGGTCAATGGCGAGCGTGTTCAATGTCAGATTACCGCCGAGGCGCTGGAAGATCACTTCGGCGCGGCATCGCCGCGCTTCGAGGACATGGTCGGCGCATTCGACCAGCATCGCGACCGCATCGAAGCGGCTGCGCGGCGCCTGCTGTCGGAGACGCGTGCGCAGTGCGTGACGCTGCGCAGCGGCTACGTGCGCTTTTACGAGGCCAACTGGCGCTGACAACACGACGCTCGTCTTGCGGCGCGCGCGCCTGAGCGCGGCGCACGCGAAGACCGTGCCTTTCGCGCAATGCCGTTCGGCGGGCCGGGCGGCATTTTCGTATGCGGGCCGCGCCGGGTTGCCCGAGCGCCGGCCTGGCCGTGCGCGTCGATTCGTCAGGATCGCAGAAGAATCGCGCGAAAACAGAAACGCCACCCGAAGGTGGCGTTTTTTCATTTCATCGTGCAGTGCTGCGCTTACTCGCTGCCGAGATAGAAGAAGCGGAACAGGAACACGGCCGCGATGATCCACACGATCGGCTTGACCGTGCGCGCCTGGCCCGTCAGCAGCTTGAGGCCGCCGTACGCGATGAAGCCGAATGCGACGCCGTTCGCGATCGAGTACGTGAACGGCATCAGCAGCGCGGTCAGCGCGGCCGGCACGGCTTCCGTCGCATCGTCCCAGGGCACGTCGACCATCTCGCGCAGCATCAGGCACGACACGTACAGCAGCGCGGGCGCCGTTGCGTAGGCCGGCACGACGCCGGCGAGCGGCGCGATGAACAGGCACGCGAGGAACAGCACCGCGACGGTGATGGCCGTCACGCCGGTGCGGCCGCCGGCCTGCACGCCCGAGGCGCTTTCGATATACGCGGTGGTCGACGACGTGCCGAGCACCGAGCCCGCGACGATCGCCGTGCTGTCGGCGAGCAGCGCCTTGTTCAGGCGGTTCATCTTGCCTTCGACGAGCAGGCCCGCGCGGTTCGCGACGCCCATCAGCGTGCCCGTCGCGTCGAACAGCTCGACGAGGAAGAACACGAGGATCACGTTGATGATGCCGGTCGACAGCGCGGCGCGGATGTCGAGCTTGAACAGCGTCGCATCGATCGACGGCGGCGCGGAGAACACGCCGTGGAACTGGTTGTCGCCGAAGAAGAACGACAGGATCGTGACGCCGATGATGCCGATCAGGATCGCGCCGCGCACGCGCAGGTGGTCGAGCGTGACGATCGTGAAGAAGCCGACGATCGCGAGGATGGTGTCGTGCTTGTGCAGATCGCCGAGCGTCACGAGCGTGGCCGGGTTGCCGACGATCACGCCCGACGTCTTCAGCGAGATGATGCCGAGGAACAGGCCGATACCGGCCGTGATCGAGATCCGCAGCGATTTCGGAATGCCGTTGACGATCGCCTCGCGCACGCGGAACAGCGTGACCAGCAGGAACAGGCAGCCGGAGATGAACACCGCGCCGAGCGCGGCCTGCCACGTGAAGCCCATCCCCTTGACGACCGTGTACGCGAAATACGCGTTCAGGCCCATGCCGGGCGCGCATGCGATCGGGTAGTTCGCGTACAGCCCCATGATGATCGACGCCAGCGCCGCGACGAGGCAGGTCGCGACGAACACGGATTCCTTCGGCATGCCGGCGTCGCCGAGGATCGCGGGGTTGACGAAGATGATGTAGGCCATCGTCAGGAACGTGGTGACGCCCGCGAGTATTTCAGTGCGGAAGTCGGTGCCGGCTTCAGCGAAGCCGAAATACCGCTTGATGGATTCCATGAAGGCGTTTCTCCGGTCGGGTTGTCGTGTTGATTGTTGTGCCGAATTGTTGTAAAGGCAGCGCGCGGCCGGCTTACTGTAACCAGCCACTATTGCCCGGCTATCGGCGGATTGTAATAGCGCGGATAGCTCGGACGATATAGTTGGAGGGCACGATCGGTTGCCTGCGCGCGGACGGTCTGGCAGCCCGGCCGCGCGACGAAGGCGCGCATTTTACCGGTTCGCGCGGCACGGACCGGCAGAAATGGCTGAAACGGCGGAACGGGGAGGAACGGCGGGCGAAACCGGCCGATGCGCGCGCAACGGCATGCCGGCTGCGCCGCGCATGGCGGGTGCGCGATGACATGCGACTGAAACGGAGCGCCCGCATGCTGCACGAGCGCGGTGCAGGCGGCGCGTGCGGGCACGAACACGTGCGCGGCCGGTGCGGATGCGCGGCAGCGGCGTGCAGCGGCCATTCGTCAGTCCAGGCGGTGGCAGATATCGGGCTATCCTGCGCCGAAGCCATCCCGTCCGCAACTGTCATTTCGCGATGCGGGGGCGACTGTGGTTTCTGTGTAAAAGATTGCAAGACCCCATCGCATAAACCGGCAAGTCTTTCTAGGATAGATACACCGCGCATGCACACGCCGGCCGGTAATTGACGACGCGGGGGAGTCGCAGTCCGTGCAGGCCAGGCGGTGAATGGCGGTCAAGGCCGTTGCGTGTTCGGGCAGGCACGGCCGATTGCGATTGCCCGATGCGGGTTCGTCCGTAATCACGGAGGTCAGCATGTTGAACTGGATCAGCCGTTGGGCGATGCGACACGCCCCCACGCCGGAAAAAACCGCTGCGTCGATGCTCGTGACGGCGCGCATGGAACTGTTCGCAGCCGAACAGCGCGTCATCGATGCGAAATTACAGGCCGATTACTGGCGTACACGTGTGTCATTCCTCGAAGAGGTGCAGAAGCAGGGCATCGATCCGTGGGTGACCTCGCAGGCAGCGCAACGTCCCGACCTCGAGTCCACTCCCCGGAGCACGGGCCCGCGTCTCGCCGCCAGTACCTGATGCACGTGCTGCATCCGGTTGCTGCGCACGGCGCGCGATCGCTCGCGGCACGCACTGGCGTGCCGCGTCATTCGATGCGCACCTGCGGCGCGTTGCGCCGCAGGTGCGTCCGTTTCCGGTCGCGGCCGTTCCGCGTCGCGCGTGCGTGACCGCACGTCGCTCATCCGCTTCTTCTCCCTACCCCGCCGAGCAAACGTTGCACGTGCGCGAGCATGCGCCTGAAGCGCTCGCCGCGCCGCACGTATGCGGTCGTGATCGTCGCTTCGGCCGACCGGTCGGCATCGGTGCCGAGCCAGATGCGCTCGCCGCGTGCGATGCGCAGCACGTCGCCGGGCCGCACCCAGTAATCGTCGACGCACGGCGGGCGCGTGACCCACAGCGCCGCGCCATGCGTGCGAAGCTCCGCGTCCTGCTGCGCGCGCCAGGTCATCGTCGTGCGCGGCGCGACCGCGAAACGGATCACGACAGTCGGTAACGCGATCGTGCCGGCGTGGCGCCGATCGGGGCGGTCAAACAACTGGCTTGCCTGGTCCATCGTCTTCTCCATTCAGTGAGCCGGACGGATGACGCGCACCAGAACAAAAAGGCCTCATCCGTTTCCGGTGAGGCCTTGTGTGACATGCGGTACTGCTCGATTGCTAACGCACAAGCGCCTCCCGTGAATCATTCTTTCGAATGTTCATCGGGCGATGAATCGCGACGGCGATGAGCTTGAACGTAGGCATGCGAACGATTTTGTTGTCGGGCTGCGGTGTTGTCAACGACTATTTTCGGGATATGCGCGGGCGATCCGTTGCCGCGCGCGTGCTGCGTTTCACGAGGCCGCTGCGCACGCGGCTCGAGCGCGCAGCGATGCATGATGCGTCACGCGCGACTTCTTCGACATCGCCCGCCCAGCATGGCGCGCATCCCTGCGAGCGCACGCGCAAGCCACGCGTCGCGTTGCATCACGTACACGGTCGTGATCGACGCTTCGGCGGGCGCGTCGTCGTCGGTGCTGATCCAGATGCGATCGCCGCGCGGCACGCGCAGCACGTCGCCGGTCCGGATCCAGTAATCGTCGACGCTGCCCAGCCGCGTGATCCACAGCGTCGCATCGTGCACGCGGATCTCGGCGTCGTGCTGCGCGCGCCACGTCAGCGTCTTGTGCGGCGCGACCGTGAAATGCAGTTCGACTCTCGGTAAGGCGATTGCGTCGGTGCGGCACCGATCGCGACAAACAACCAGCCGGCTTGCTTGGTCCATCGTCATCTCCATCCGTTGAGCCGGGCGGGATGACGCGCACCAAAACAAAAAGGCCTCATCCGTTTCCGGCGAGGCCTTGTGACATGCGTAACTGAATCTCGATGCTAACGCACAAGCGCCCCCGGTGATCGCCGCGTACGGGCGTTCACTGGTGTTTTATGCGCGATGGCGTTGGGCTTGAGCATAGGCATGCGAACGAGTGTGTCGTGGCAGTGCAGCAATGTCAACGGAAATTTCGAGATACGTGGCGGTTACGCGTCGCGTTGCGCGAGCCCGTTCACGAGCAGCTCGGACAGCAGGCCCGTCATCCCCTCCGGGTGCGTGGCCGCACGTGCCTTCAGCTGTTCGACGAGTTCGGCGTTGAGCTTGCACGCGAACGGCACGAGGCCCTGTTCCTGGTCGAGCTTGCGCTGCGCGCGGCGGTCGAGCTTGGCGGCTTCGTCGGCGCCCTTGCCGAAACGTGCGGAGCTCGACTGCTTCATCGAGTGCGTCAGTTTGAGCGCCTTGTTCTTTTCGAGATCGGTTTTCTTCATGGCCATCGCGGCACCTCCGGGAAATTGAAGCCGCGATTGTACGCATTTCGGCGGGCGCCGCCCGCCGAACCGGCCGGAAACGCGGTCAGGCGCCCTTCGTCGTGCCCCAGTTGCCGCCGTGCGCGGCGGCCTGCGCGGCCGGCGAGCGCGCGAGGTAGGCGAGCGCCTGCTCGGTCGAGCCTTCGTGGTGCGGCGTGTAGCTCGGCTTGAAATAACGCAGCGCCGCGCCGATCACCTTCCAGAACGACGGCAGGTGACCGCGCCGCGAACCTTGCCACCACGCGAGCACGAAGCCCGGGTAGCGGCCGGCGTCCGGGTCGCGCTGGTACATGAACTTCGCGCCGGTCGTGATGTAGTAGAGCAGCAGCAGGATCACGAACGCCATGTGCACGCAGCGCTCCGGATAGCTGCCGCCCAGGTGCCGGTAGATGTCGAACGCGACGGTGCGGTGCTCGACTTCCTCGGCGCCGTGCCAGCGCAGCAGGTCGACCATCGTCGGGTCGGCACGGCCTTCGTCGAGCCCGTGCGCGTTGAGCACCCAGTTGCCGAGATAGCCGAAGAAATGCTCGAGCGATGCGATCACGGCCAGCTGCTGCCGCAGCCAGAAGCGCGTATGGCCGATCTTCAGCCCGAACGGCTGTTCGCCGAGCACGCGCGTGAACAGCCGGTTGAGCTTCTGCGTGAACGGCTTCGTGTCGATCCCGTGCCGGTCGTAGTAGTGCTTCAGTACGCCGCCGTGCGAGCGCGAGTGCACGGCTTCCTGGCGCAGGAAGCCTTCGGCCTCGTCGCGCAGGCGCGCATCGGTGATCAGCGGCAGCGCCTTGTTGTACACGCGGCAGAACCACAGCTCGCCTTCCGGGAACAGCAGGTTCAGCGTGTTGATGATGTGCGTGCTGCCCGGATCGTTCGGCACCCACGTGATCGGCGTGTCGCTGAAGTCGAACTTCACGTGCCGGGCCTTGATCTTGTGATAGTCGGCGGTATCGGTCATGTTGTCTCCCTGTGCGGCGTCATGCGCCGTCAATGCGATGCCATGCTGACGCGGGCAATCATCCGGCCGAGCCACGGCATGAAGCGGCCGACGAAGCGCATCGCGTGCGCCTCGCCGCCGACCGCGACGACGGGGCGGTTGCGCAGCACGCCGTCGACCATCGCCTGCGCGACGGTTTCCGGCTTCAGGCCGCGCATCTGGTACAGCTTGGTCGCGCGCTTGCGCAGCCGCGCTTCGTCCTGCGCGTTGGCGCCTGCGTATTGCGTCGACGCCATGATTCCGGTCTCCGCGAAACCCGGGCACACGGCCGTCACGCCGATGCCTTTCTCCGCGAGCTCCGCGCGCATGCATTCGCTGAGCATCAGCACGGCGGCCTTCGTCGTCGCGTAGGCGGGCAGGTCGCGCGACGGCCCGAACGCGGCGGCCGATGCCGTGTTGACGATGTGCCCGCCGGTGCCGCGCGCGGCCATCTGCTGCGCGAACAGCCGCGAGCCGTGGATCACGCCCCACAGGTTCACGTGCAGGATGCGCTCCCAGTGCCGCGCGCTCGTGTCGAGGATGCCGCCGGCCATGCCGATGCCCGCGTTGTTGACCACGATGTCCGCGCCGCCGAGTTCGCTGCCGACCCACGTCGCGAGCGCTTCCATCTCGTCGGCGGACCCGACGTCGACGCGTTTCGCATGCGCCTGCGCGCCGGTCAGCCCGAGCAGCAGCGCGGTGCGTTCGGCGCTAGCGAGATCGATGTCGCAGGCGACGACCGTCGCGCCTTCGCGGGCAAACGCGAGCGCCGCGCTGCGGCCGATGCCGCTGCCCGCGCCGGTGACGACCGCGACCTTGCCGCTGAAGCGGCCGCTCGTGGCGCGGCGGCGCGCGTTCGCGAGCGCGGGCGGTTCGTTGCCCGACTCGATCGCGTCGATCAGTTGTCCGGCGAGATCGGCGAAGCGCGAGGGATCGGCGAGCGGCAGCCAGTGGCCGGCCGCGACTTCGCGACGGTAGTACTGCGGCACCCAGCGCGACAGGTTCTCGGACAGCGCGGGGCTCACGTACTTGTCGCCGAGCGGCACGATCGTCTGCACCGGTGCGTGCGCGTAGCGTTCGCGCGGCGCGAACAGGCAGCGGATGAAGTTCGCGCGATACAGGCGCACGCCGCGCGCGCCGTCGTCGGCCTGCGTCGGGCGCGGTGTGGCGGGCGTCTTCTCGAGCCGGCGCAGCAGGCGCGGCCACGCACGGCCGAGCCACAGCCGCCAGCCGAGCTCGGGAATGAACGGCAGGTGGAACAGGTACACGTACCACGAGCGCACGAGCTGGCCGCCGAGCTTGGCGAGCGATGCGGGCGTCGGGCGCAGCACGCGTTCGCGCAGCCAGAAGCCGACGTGGTCGAGGCACGGCCCCGAGCACGACGTGTACGACGCGATGCGGCCGGCGAGGCGCGGATCGGTGACGAATTCCCAGCCCTGGATCGAGCCCCAGTCGTGCGCGATCAGATGGACCGCGCGGCCGGGGCAGAGCGCGTCGATCACCGCGACGAAGTCGTCGGTGAGTTTCGCCAGGTGATAGTCGGCCGTGCGTTTCGGCACGCCGGACAGGCCCGCGCCGCGCACGTCGTACGCGATCACGTAGTGCTTGCGCGCGAGCAGCGGCGCGACGTGCTGCCAGACGCTGCTGTCGTCGGGATAGCCGTGCACGAGCACGACCGGCGAGCGGGCCGGGTCGCCCCAGGTCTTGACCGCGAGCGTCAGGTCGCCGGAGGTGACCGCCGTTTCGCTGTGAACCGATTCGAACAGGGCCAGCGGCGCTTCGTCGGAAAGAGGCTGCATCGTGAGTCCGTCGTTCAGGGAGTCGGGGGAAGGCGCGGATGCGTCAGGCCGCGGCTTGCACGGTCGCGACGGCCTGCGTGCGTTCGGCCTGGCGGCGCTGCCAGCGGCGCACGTGCGGCAGGTCTTCGTCGAGCCAGTACGCGTCGTCGTCGGTGATCACGAGCAGCTCCTCGAATTTCGCGCCGACGCCGGCGAAGCCGAGATGCGGCTCGACGGCCCACAGGCCCGGCACGGGCGCATGCTCGGAGCGCCGGTCGATCGACCACAGCGGCGACCAGCCCTGCTGCTTCGCCGCGCGACCCTGGTCGAGCAGCAGGTTGCGCGTCGCGTTCAGCCCGAAGCGCGCGACGAAGCGCGGTTTCGACAGCTTATGGATCTTCGCGACGCGATGCGCGAGCACCTTGAACGGATAGGCCTTGTGACGCGGCTCGACGCCCTGGCGGCGGCACAGTGCGTCGACTTCCTGCGCGACCTCGGCCATCGACCGGCGCTCCTTCACGAGCCGCACGATCATGTCGCGATGGTCCATCAGGTCGTCCTGCAATTGCTCGAGGATCGGGTTGTGGCCGAGGCAGTGTGCGTAGCCGACGTCGGCCACGATGCCGTCGAGCACCGGCGCGACGTCGAGGATCACCGGCATGTCGGTTTCGAGCTGGCGGTTGCTCGGGAAGAACGCGAGATTGAAGCCGCCCATGTGCTTGAGCCCCGAGAAGCCTTCGAACGCGGTGCGGTCGCCGAACCACGCGAACGGCTTGTGCAGCCAGTCGTGCACGCCGTTGTCCTGCAGCCATTCGGTCAGCAGCCGCGCGGCCTCCTTTTCGGTGATGCCGGGGTAGAGCATCGCGCCGACGGTTTCGACGCAGCGGTACGCCAGCTGCTGGACCGCGCGGAATTGCGGCAGCTCGTCGAGGTGGACTTCCGGCAGCGGGTGGTGATCGGCCATGGTGCGTCTCCGTTGGGGGCGCTGATCCGGAACGCGCCCGTCGGCGTCACCGTCGCGGGTTATTCAGTCAGCATTTAATGTGTCATTGAGCGATGTAATGATCATAGACGGTTCTGCGCGCCGGGAAGTGAGGATTTGTCCCAATGGAAGGGGGGAATGGAGGGGAGCCTCTAGGTTTCGGGACGATGTCGGGCGCGGGCCCGTTGCCGGGCCGGATCGCCGTGTCCGGCCATCTTGCGGCGCCCGGCATGTCGCGCCGGATCAACTTGGCGTCGCGTCGCGGCGTGACGCTGTCAAATTGCCGAAATAATTTCGTCACATTATTCGCCCCCAATTCGAGGCCGCCCCGGCTTCGCAGCGGTGATGAGCCGCCAGTGCGCCGCACGGGGTAGTGACCGAAACCGATTCGACATTTCCACGGAGAGAGACCATGCAACGCCGCCAGTTCATGAACACCCTTGCCGCGGCGACCGCTGCGACGTCGCTGATGCTCAAGGCCGGCACCGCCGACGCGAAGAGCGCAATCGCGCCGGATGCGCTGGACCCGGGCCGCTGGTCGCCGTTCAACGCTGCGCGCCTGCAGGCGGTGCTCGACCAGCATGGCGTCGCGAGCGCGCGCTACGATGAAAAGCGCCGCCCGTACGCGGTGTTCGACTGGGACAACACGTGCATCATGAACGACTGCGAAGAGGCGTTGCTGATGTACCAGATCAACCATCTTCAGTACAAGCTGACGCCGGACGAATTCGTCGGCGTGATGTGGAAGGACGTGCCGAAGGGCGCGTTCATGAAGGACTACACGACCGTCGACGGCAAGCCGGTGACGATGGAGGATCTCGCCGCCGACGTTGAATCCGACTACCGCTGGCTCTACGCGAACTACCAGGGTTTCGGCGGCGGCAAGAGCCTCGACGAGATTCGCGAGACCGACCAGTTCAAGGATTTCCGCGCGAAGCTGTACTTCATGTACGACGCGATCTGCGACACGCACCCGCTCGAAGTCGGCTACAAGTGGATCATCTACTTCTACAAGAACATGACGACCGCCGAGCTGCAGGCGATGGCGGAAGCGTCGGATAACTACGGGATCGGCGACGCGCTGCGCAAGGTCCGCTACGAAAGCCCGAAGACGCTGCCGGGCAAGGCCGGTGTGGTGGCCGACACGCATTTCCACGGCATTCGCATCCATGAGGAAATCCGCGCGGTGATGCACACGCTGCGCGCGAACGGCATCGACGTGTACGTGAGCACCGCGTCGCTCGACGATGTCGTGCGCGTGTTCGCCGGCAATCCGAACTACGGCTACGGCGTGCCGCCGGAGAACGTGATCGGCCTGCGCCTCGACATGCAGGACGGCAAGTACACGAGCACCTATCCGGCCGGCTGGCATTTCAACTGGGGACCCGGCAAGACGGTGGGCATCCGCAACGTGCTCGAATCGAAGAAGGGCTACGGCCCGCTGCTGGTGTTCGGCGACAGCGACGGCGACGCGTGGATGCTGCGCGACTTCAAGGACACCGCGGCCGGCGTGATCGTCAACCGGATGAAGAAGGGCGAGATCGGCGCGGACAGCAAGCTCGCGGCCGAGCAGGTCGGCAAGCCGGACGCGCGTTTCCTGCTGCAGGGCCGCGACGAGCACACGGGCCTGATGATCCCGGACGAGAAGTCAATCAAGTACGGCAAGACCGAGCGCAAGCTGCTCGCTTGACGTGCGGCGGGTGCCGGGCCGCTGCGGCCCGGCGTCCGGCGGGCGCGACGGCGGTGTTGCGCGGGCCGGAACACGCGCGTCTCAGCGCTCGCGCGGCATGCCCAACCGCTCCAGCAACGCCCCCAGCAGATCGACCGGCAGCGGAAACACGATCGTCGAATTCTTGTCCGCGGCGATCGTCGTCAGCGTCTGCAGGTAGCGCAGCTGCATCGCCTGCGGCTGCAGCGCGCGCCGTTGCGCGGCCTGCAGCAGCTTCTCCGACGCCTGCTTTGCCTTTCGCATGAATCACCTTCGCGCGCCGCTCGCGTTCGGCCCCTCCCCCCGCCGAGCGCCAGGCGTGATTCGCGCGAAGCCTTTCCCGACACGCGAGTGCCGGTGGCATGGCGTACCGAAACCGGTTGCCGGATAGCCTGCGCGAATCCGGTGGAGCGGAGTATTTTTTGATAAGATACGCGCGATTTCGCTCTCCCGGAAACGGGGCGGCGCTTTGAGCCCGGCGCAATGGCTCGAACGACTACG
This sequence comes from Burkholderia arboris, assembly GCF_902499125.1. GTDB lineage: Bacteria > Pseudomonadota > Gammaproteobacteria > Burkholderiales > Burkholderiaceae > Burkholderia > Burkholderia arboris. The sequence goes on along the minus strand of NZ_CABVPX010000008.1, from coordinate 103,447 downwards.
CCCCGGCGAAACCCGGGGAGGGCGCGCCAGGCTGTCGTTCGATGCTGTGTGCCGGACCGAGACGTACGTTGCAGATTGCGTTGTCCGACATCGGGGGTGGTGATGAGAGTCCGGTAGCGAGCCGGAAGCGGGATCGCCGGAACCGGCGACGAAAAGCATATACGAGACTTCCCTCGACTTCATGTCATTACCCGCGCATCTCCTCGTCACCCCCCGTCAATCGCTGCTGCTCGTGAATCCCGTCGACGGTACGGCCTGCCGGCTCGATACCGGGCGCGAGCCTTACTCCGGTATTACTCGCGACGTCCTTGGCTATTGCATCAGTGTGCGGTGCCGCGCCAACACGTCGCCGGTGCCGAACGCCGAAGAGCGCGGAAAGATCCAGTGTTTCGACAAATCGATGCGGGCAGGCGATATGCCGGAACCCGATCTCGCATGCCATGAACGGCGCTGCGGTTGCGGTGTAGGCCGTCATCACAAACGATCCCGGACGTCATGACGCATTCGACAGACGAATCCCGCATCCATTTCCTGCACATCGGAAAAACCGGTGGCACGGCGCTCGTTCACGCGATCAAGTCCCTCGGGGCGAACGGTCGTGACATCCGCGATGTCCATCTCCATGGACACGCGGTACGACTGCCGGATATTCCTGTCGGTGAAAAAGTCTTCTTTTGCTTGCGCAACCCGATCACACGATACGTGAGCGGGTTCTACAGTCGCTTGAGAAAGGGCCGACCGCGTTATCAGGGCGAGTGGACGGAAGGCGAAGCGGCGGCTTTCGCCCGGTTCGAGACGGCCGATGCGCTTGCGCGTGCCATTGTCTCGCAGGATCAGGCGGTTTCTGCCGCGGCGCATCACGCCATGCGGCAAATCGATCACGTCAAGACGTCGGTTTGGGACTGGTTGATTTCGCCGGCGTACCTGCGTTCGCGCGCGGCGGACATCGCGTTCATCGCGCAGCAGGAATGGCTGACCGACGACGCATCGGTGCTGTCGGAGATTCTTGGGCTGGGGCCATTGCATTTGCCCGATGACGATGTGGACGCGCACCGCAATCCCGCGCACGTCGACAAGACGCTGTGCACGCAAGGCGAAGACAATATTCGCCGGTGGTATCGCAACGACTTTGACGCGATCGAAGTCTGTCGCGAGATTGCGAGAGGCAACGGGATGGTGTGCTCATTGACTCGGCAATACCCGGCTGCTTCGCAAAGGAAAAAGGAGTGTATGGAAAGCCGTCGAAAGTTGATTGTGGTGCTGGGATCGCCGCGTAGCGGCACGAGTGCGACAACGCGGGGCCTGAAGGCGCTCGGCGTCGAGTTGGGCGAGCGCCTGATGGAGGCCAATGCCCACGTCAATGCCAAAGGTTACTGGGAAGACGTCGATCTGCATGCGGTCAATCTCGAGCTCGAGCGCGAAGTCGGCGGCGATTGGGACACGCTCGGCCCGATGCGCGTGAACGAAGTCGCTCAGGGCAAGCGCGACGAACTCCATGCCCGTGCGGTCGTGCTGTTGCGCGAACGCCTCGCGGGCGGCATGCCGTTCGGCTTCAAGGATCCGCGCACGACGCGTGTGCTGCCGTTCTGGCAACCCGTGTTCGAGCAAATCGATGCGGACGTCCGGTATGTGATCGCGTTGCGCAATCCGTTGAGCGTGGCGTTCTCGATGGCGCGCGCCGTGCAGATGCCGCAGGAGAAGGCGCACGTCCTGTGGCTCGAATACATGGTGGATGCCGTGCTGGACAGCCGCGGTTGCCGGCGCGTCCTGATCGATTTCGACGTGCTGATGACGGATCCGCTGACGCAGCTCGGCCGCATGGCAACGGGCGTCGGCTTGCCCGCACCGCAACCGGGCGACGCGCTGTACGAGGACTACGCAGGCGAGTTCCTGGACAACAGCCTGAGGCACGCCGAATTCACCGTCGACGATCTCGACCGGCATGCGTCGATGTTGCCCGAGGTCGTTCAGGCTTATGCGATGCTGCGACGGGTCGCCTGCGACGAGATCGCGCTCGACGACGATGACGTCACGGCGTTGTTCACGCGGCTGCGAACCCGTCTGACGTCGCTCGCGCCGCTGCTGCTGGGATACCGGTCCCGCGAAAACCGGGAGCGCCAACTGGTCCGGGATATCTGTGCGCGGGATGCCAGCCTGGCGGAAAGCGCCCGCCTGTCCGAGCAGGTACAGAGCCAGGTCGCGGGTGTGGTGGAGGCCGTCAAGACACAGCTCGAAAATTACGTGAGCTGGTCGGTCGCCGAAACGCGCCTCGTCGATGCGAAAGTGGCCGAGCTCAAACAGGGGCTCGAAGGTCGATCGGGAGCGTCGGATGTCGAGCACGCGGTACGGAGTCTTGCCGATGAACTGGCTGCATTGCGCGACCGGCAGGCCGATGCCATCGGCGCATTGTCGGGCGAAATCCGTGCCGAATTCAGCGCTCAGGCGTCGCGTGTCGCGGAAAGGGAAGCGGTCCTCCGCACGACGCTGACGGAGACGGAGGCCGCGCTTCGCAGGACGCTGCTCGACAACGAGGCCGCGCTCGGCGAGACGAGGCTCGCCAACGCGCGCGAAGTCGCGGAGTGGCGCGCCGCGGCGTCTGCCGCAGAGGGGCAACGCGTCGCATTGCAGCACGCCGTGGATACCCTGGATGCGCGTATCGCGCAGTTGACGGAGACCGTCGCCGTCACGGCTTCGCAACGCGATGTCGCCGTGGCGCGGTACGAGGCCGAAGTCGCGCGGCATGCGCTCGAGACGGCCCGGCACGTCGACGAACGGCTGGCTGACGAGCGCCGGATCGTCGATATGCAGGCCACGATCCATCGGCTGTCCGAAGCGCTCGGTATCCGGGAGGCCGAACTGTCGGGCGTCGAGCGTTCGGCGTTCGGACGATTTGCGCTCACGGGCGTGCGCAAACGGCTGACGCCCGCGACCAACGGCTGACATCGCAGTGCTGACACGATGTTGAAGGGGGCGCGAACCGATTGAGTCGATCCCGGCGCGGGTCAATCAGGCCGCGCGCCGGTCGGCTCCGGCGTGACGCGACCGTCCCCGGCACCGGTTCGAGCCGCTGCCGTTACGCCTCGCGCTTCCCGCCCAGCCGGTCCAGCAACGCCCCCAGCAGATCGATCGGCAGCGGAAACACGATCGTCGAATTCTTGTCCGCCGCGATCGTCGTCAGCGTCTGCAGGTAGCGCAGCTGCATCGCCTGCGGCTCCTGCGCGAGCCGTTGCGCGGCCTGCAGCAGCTTCTCGGACGCCTGCAGCTCGCCTTCCGCATGAATCACCTTCGCGCGCCGTTCGCGCTCGGCCTCGGCCTGCCGCGCGATCGCGCGCACCATCGTTTCATTCAGGTCGACGTGCTTGATCTCGACCGTCGACACCTTGATCCCCCATGCGTCGGTCTGCGCGTCGAGCGTCTTCTGGATGTCGGCGTTCAGCTGTTCGCGCTCGGCCAGCAGCGCATCGAGCTCGTGCTTGCCGAGTACCGACCGCAGCGTCGTCTGCGACAGCTGGCTCGTCGCGTCGAAGAAGCGCGCGACCTGGATCACCGCCTTCTCCGGATCGACGACGCGGAAATACACGACCGCATTGACCTTCACCGACACGTTGTCGCGCGTGATCACGTCCTGCGGCGGCACGTCGAACACGACGGTGCGCAGGTCGATCCGCACGACCTGCTGGACGATCGGGATGATCAGCACGAGCCCCGGGCCCTTCACTTTCCAGAACCGGCCGAGCATGAACACGACGCCGCGCTCGTACTCGCGGAAGATACGGATCGACGACGCGACGAGCACCACGACGAAGACGATCAGGACGCTGCTGAAGCCGAAGGTGTAGCCAATCATGTTGATGCTCCCTGGTGTTGTTGTTGTGGCGCGGGCGCGTCGTAGAGCGGTGCGACGGTGAGCAGCAGGCCGTGGCGGCCGGTGACGCGCACGCGGCAGCCGGCGGCCAGCGGTGCGCTGCTCGCCACGCGCCAGCGCTCGCCGTGCACGAGCGCCCAGCCGGCGGCCGACGGCGCGGCGCCGGCCGCACCGTGCGGCTGGTCCGGATGGAGGCCGTCGTCGAGCACTTCGCCGATGCTGCCGAGCATCGCCTCGGCGCCCGTCACGACCGGCCGGCGCCGCGCGCGCAGCGCGACGCTCGACACGCCCGCGACGAGCAGCCCGCCGCCGAGCGCAAGGCTCGCGATCACGGGCCACGGAATCCCGTAACCGGGCACGTCGGTGTCGATCAGCATCAGCGCGCCGATCGTGAACGACACGATCCCGCCGAACCCGAGCACGCCGAAGGTCGGCAGGAACGCCTCGGCGACAAGGCAGCCGAGCCCGAGCAGCACGAGGCCAAGGCCCGCATAGCTGATCGGCAGCAACTGCATCGCGAACAGCCCGACCAGCAGGCAGATCGTGCCGACGACACCCGGCAGCACGAAGCCCGGGTTCGCGAACTCGAAGAACAGGCCGTAGATGCCGATCGTCAGCAGGATCAGCGCGACGTTCGGATCGGCGATGATCGCGAGAAAACGGCTGCGCCAGTCGGGTTCGACGACGACGAGCGGCGCGTGCGCGGTCGCGAGCCGCACCGTGCCGGCCGTGGTCGTCGCGCTATGGCCGTCGAGCTGGCGTGCGAGGTCGGCAGGATCCAGCGCGATCAGGTCGACCACATGCTGCGCGCGCGCCTCGTTCGCCGACAGGCTCACAGCCTCGCGCACCGCGCGCTCGGCCCATTCGGCGTTGCGCCCGCGCAATTGCGCGAGGCCGCGGATATACGCGGAGGCGTCCTGCATCGCCTTGCGGATCTCGGTCGACTGCGTATCGGTCGGCAGCGCGGCCGTGGCGGATGCATCCGATGCGCCGGATGCGCCCGCCGCACCGGTCGGACGCGGTGCCGCCGGGTTTCCGCCCGGCGGCGCGGCGCCGCCGATGCCGAACTGCACGGGCGACGCCGCGCCGAGATTGGTGCCGGGCGCCATCGCCGCGAAGTGGCTTGCATAGACGATGTAGGTGCCCGCGCTCGCGGCCCGTGCGCCGCCCGGTGCGACGAACGCGGCGACCGGCACCGGCGAGCCGAGGATCGCCTTGATGATCTGCCGCATCGACGTATCGAGGCCGCCGGGCGTGTCGAGCTGCAGGATCGCGAGCGGCGCGCGCTCGCGGGCGGCACGGTCGAGCGAACGCACGATGAAATCGGCGCTGGCCGGGCCGATCGCGCCGTTGACGGGGATCACGACGACCGGGCGTGCCGCGGGCGAGTCGACGGATGGTGGCGCGGCGACGGCAGCGCACACGACGAGCAGCGCCGCGAACAGCGCGGCGCGCGCGACCCGCGCGGACAGCGGGTGACGGGGGCGGCCGTCGGGCGCGGCAGGCGCCGGCGGCGGCTCATGACGGTGAACGTGCATCGGGACGTCCGGGCGGCGCGCGGCCGCGTGCCGTCCGGCTTGCGGAAAGGGCGTGGGCCCGATGCTTAAAGATTAGGCGGTTTCGGCGGAAAGCGCGAAGCCGCGGCCGCGTAGCGCGGATTCAGACCGCGCCGCCGCCGCGCGCGAGCACTTCGTCGCGATAGTCGGCCGGGCTGCGCCCGCTCCATTTGCGGAACGCGCGGTAGAACGCGCTCGGTTCGGCGAAACCGGTGGCGGCAGCGACGTCGGCGATCGTGCGTGCGGGGTCGGCCAGCGCCTCGAACGCGAGATCGCGCCGCAGCGTGTCCTTGATCGACTGGTACGCCTGGCCTTCCTGGTGCAGCTTGCGGCGCAGCGTGGCCTCGGCCACGTGCAGCCGCGCGGCCATCCCGCCCGCGCCGGGCCACGCGGCGGGCGGCATCCCGCGCAGCACCGCGCGCACGCGCTGCGCGAGCGCATTCGGGTTGCGATACTTGACGATGAAGCTGGCCGGCGCGTTGCGCAGGAAGGTTTTCAGCGTCTTCGCGTTCTGCACGACCGGCAGCGTCGCGAATTCGGGATCGAAATCGACATACGAATCGGGTTCGTTGAACCGCATGTCGTCGCAGAACATCGACGGATACTCGTGGTCGGCAGGCGGCGTGTCGCAGCGGAAGCTCGCATGCAGCAGCGGAATGCGGCGCCCGATCAGCCAGCAGGTCAGCCCGTACACGATGATGAAATAGGTCGCGTACGTGAACATCGCGGGCGTCGCGCCATTGTTGCGGTGCACGAAACGCAGCCGCACGCGCTGCGGGTTCGCGTCGAGCTCCGCGTGCAGGTCGTCGAGCACGCAGTGCATGAAATTCACCGCGCGCGCCATCGCGTGCAGCCCGTCACGCGCGGACAGCGCGGACTGGCTCATCGCGATGAAGCTGCCGCTGCGCATCGGGTGGCGATCCTGCCCGAAAAACTCGTCGTCCATCGTGCGTGCGATCGCGTTCCACAGCGCGCCGTACTGCTGCGCGGACACGCGTGCGCGCGGCTGTGCGAGCAGCGCGGGCGCGATGCCGGCCTGCGCGAGCAGCGGCTCGGCCGCGACGCCGCGCCGCGTGGCGAGCGCGACGCTGTAAGCGACGAGGCTGATCGCGACGGTTCCCTTGTCTTCCTGCTTCATCGGTGTCGCCGGTGTGGCAAAAACGCTCAGTGTAAATGAGCGACGCGAGCATCGAACAGTCGCGTGTGCTTGCCTACACTTGTTGCATCGAAACGCAAGGACGGTCGCGCCCGGCGGCCGCGGGAGACAGCAGCACCATGGACGAGCTTTACACCGAAGACCAGCGGATGATCCGCGATGCCGCGCGCGCCTTTGCGACCGAGATGCTGGCGCCGAACGCGGCGCAGTGGGACCACGACGCGCACCTGCCGGACGCGATCGTCGCGCAGCTCGGCGAACTCGGCCTGCTCGGGATGATCGTGCCGCAGGAGCTGGGCGGCGCGTATACGGACTACGTGGCCTACGCGCTGGCGATGGAAGAGATCGCGGCCGGCGACGCCGCGTGCGCGACGATGATGAGCGTGCACAACTCGGTCGGCTGCGGGCCGATCCTCGGCTTCGGCACGCCGGCGCAGAAGGACCGCTGGCTGGCCGACATGGCGGCGGGCCGCGTGATCGGCGCGTTCTGCCTGACCGAGCCGCATGCCGGTTCCGAGGCCAACAACCTGCGCACGCGTGCGGAGCTGCGCGACGGTAAATGGGTGCTGAACGGCGCGAAGCAGTTCGTGACCAACGGCCAGCGCGCCGGTGTGGCGATCGTTTTTGCCATGACCGACCCGGAAGCCGGCAAGCGCGGCATTTCCGCGTTCCTGGTGCCGGCCGATACGCCGGGCTTCATCGTCGGCAAGCCCGAGAAGAAGATGGGCATCCGCGCGTCGGATACGTGCCCGATCACGTTCGAGAATTGCGCGATTCCGGAAGAGAACCTGCTCGGCAATCGCGGCGAAGGGCTGAAGATCGCCTTGTCGAACCTCGAGGGCGGCCGCATCGGCATCGCCGCGCAGGCGCTCGGCATCGCGCGCGCCGCGTTCGACAAGGCGCGCCGCTATGCGGGCGAGCGCGTGCAGTTCGGCAAGCCGATCGCCGAGCATCAGGCGATCCAGCAGAAGCTCGCCGACATGGCCGTACAGATCAACGCCGCGCGCCTGCTCGTGCATCACGCGGCGAAGCTGCGCACGGCCGGTTTGCCGTGCCTGTCGGAAGCGTCGCAGGCGAAGCTGTTCGCGTCCGAGATGGCCGAGCGCGTGTGTTCGGATGCGATCCAGATCCACGGCGGCTACGGCTACCTGGTCGATTACGAAGTCGAGCGTCACTATCGCGACGCGCGCATCACGCAGATTTACGAAGGCACCAGCGAAGTGCAGCGGATGGTGATCGCACGGCAGCTTTGAGCCGCGGCGGTTGCACCGGTCGAAACATCACGCAGGGCACGAGGGCAGCGCGGTGAACGCGGCACGCAACGACGTGACCGTGCGCCGCAACAGAGGCAGGCGGGCACGCGCTGCAGCACGTGCGCCGCTTGACCGCGAGACATGGAGACTGGAGGAAACGATGACGGTACAGGCATTCCTGAACGCACGCGACTTTCTGCTGCGCCATCGCACCGACTACGAAACCGCGTACCGCGATTTCGAATGGCCGGTGCTCGATGCATTCAACTGGGCGCTCGACTATTTCGACCCGATGGCGCGCGGCAACGACCAGCCCGCGCTGTGGATCGTCGACGCGGCAACCGGTACGGGCGATCCGTATTCGTTCGCGCAGATGTCCGAGCGTTCGTCGCGGATCGCGAACTGGCTGCGCTCGATCGGCGTCGTGCGCGGCGATCGCATCCTGCTGATGCTGCCGAACCGTGTCGAGCTGTGGGACGCGATGCTCGCCGCGATGAAGCTCGGCGCGATCGTGCTGCCTGCCACCACGCAACTGTCGCCCGACGACGTGCGCGACCGCGTGCAGATCGGCGGCGCGAAATACGCGATCGTCGACGAGAACGAAACCGCCAAATTCGAACAGGCCGATCTCGGCCTCGCGCGGAAGATCGTTGCCGGCGCGTCGCGCGCGGGCTGGCTCGCGATGAACGACGGCTATGCGGCGAGCGCCGAATTCGAGCCGGGCGCCGTCACGCACGCGAACGATCCGATGCTGCTGTACTTCACGTCGGGCACGACGTCGAAGCCGAAGCTCGTCGAGCATACGCACCGCACCTATCCGGTCGGCCATCTGTCGACGATGTACTGGGTCGGCCTGCAGCCGGGCGACATCCACTGGAACATCAGCTCGCCGGGCTGGGCGAAGCACGCGTGGAGCTGCTTCTTCGCGCCGTGGAATGCGCAGGCCTGCGTGTTCGCATTCAACTACGCGCGTTTCGAGCCGAAGGTCGTGCTCGATGCGCTCGTCAAATACCAGGTGACGACGCTGTGCGCACCGCCGACCGTGTGGCGCATGCTGGTCCAGCAGCCGCTCGCGTCGTTCGACGTGAAGCTGCGCGAGATCGTCGGCGCGGGCGAGCCGCTGAACCCCGAGATCATCGAGCGCGTGAAGAAGGCGTGGAACATCTCGATCCGCGACGGCTACGGCCAGACCGAGACGACCTGCCTGATCGGCAACTCGCCGGGCCAGCCGGTCGTCGCGGGCTCGATGGGCCGGCCGCTGCCCGGCTACCGGATCGCGCTGCTCGACCCGGACGGCGTGCCGGTGACCGAAGGCGAGGTCGCGCTGCCGATCGGCGCCGACGTCACGCGCCCGGTCGGGCTGATGAAAGGCTATGCGAACAACCCGGACGCGACGGCCCATGCGATGCGCGACGGTCACTACCGTACGTCGGACATCGCGATGCGCGGCGACGACGGCTACTACGTGTACATCGGCCGCGCGGACGACGTGTTCAAGTCGTCCGACTACCGGTTGAGCCCGTTCGAACTCGAGAGCGTGCTGATCGAGCATCCGGCGATCGCCGAGGCGGCCGTCGTACCGAGCCCCGATCCCGTGCGGCTATCGGTGCCGAAGACTTTCATCACGCTGCGGCAGGGCTACGAGGAAAGCCCCGAACTCGCGCTGGAGATCTTCCGCTTCTCGCGCGAGAAGCTCGCGCCGTACAAGCGGATCCGCCGCCTGCAGTTCGCGGAGCTGCCGAAGACGATCTCGGGGAAGATCCGCCGTGTCGAGCTGCGTCGTCGCGAGATCGAGCGCGGCGACGACGCGAGCGCGCGGATGCCAGGCGAATACTGGGAAGAAGATTTTGCTGCTGAATTGAAATGACGTGACCGCGGGCCGCGCGCGCCGCATGTCGCGGCCGCCGCCCGCAGCCGAACCGAACCGGCCGCGCGATGCATGACGCTACGCGGCCCACTGCAAGGAGAATGCATCGATGAACGCGAATCCGACGCCCCGTACCGGGCAAGACGTGCCGACGGTCAAGCTGCTGATCGACGGCGCCTTCGTCGAGTCCGCCACCCATGAGTGGCGCGACATCGTCAACCCGGCGACGCAGCAGGTGCTCGCGCGCGTGCCGTTCGCGACCGTCGCCGAAGTCGACGCGGCCGTGCAGGCCGCGCACGCCGCGTACGCGACGTGGAAGAACACGCCGATCGCCGCGCGCATGCGCATCATGCTGAAGTTCCAGGATCTCGTGCGCACGAACCTGCAACGCATCGCGAAGACGCTGACGGCCGAGCAGGGCAAGACGATTCCCGACGCCGAAGGCGACATCTTCCGCGGCCTCGAAGTGGTCGAGCACGCGTGTTCGATCGGCACGCTGCAGCTCGGCGAATTCGCGGAGAACGTCGCGGGCGGCGTCGATACCTACACGCTGCGCCAGCCGCTCGGTGTATGCGCGGGGATCACGCCGTTCAACTTCCCCGCGATGATTCCGCTGTGGATGTTCCCGATGGCGATCGTGTGCGGCAACACGTTCGTGCTGAAGCCGTCCGAGCAGGATCCGATGTCGACGATGGAACTCGTCGAGCTCGCGGTCGAAGCCGGTGTACCGAAAGGCGTACTGAACGTCGTGCACGGCGGCAAGGAAGTCGTCGATGCGATCTGCACGCATCCGCTCGTGAAGGCGATCTCGTTCGTCGGCTCGACGGCGGTCGGCACGCACGTGTACAACCTCGGCAGCGCGCACGGCAAGCGCGTGCAGTCGATGATGGGCGCGAAGAACCACGCGATCGTCCTGCCCGACGCGAACCGCGAGCAGGCGATCAACGCACTCGTCGGCGCGGGTTTCGGCGCCGCCGGCCAGCGCTGCATGGCGACGTCGGTCGCGGTGCTCGTCGGCAAGGCGCGCGACTGGCTGCCGGATCTCGTCGCGAAGGCGAAGGCACTGAAAGTCAATGCGGGCGCGGAAGCCGGCACGGACGTCGGGCCGGTCGTGTCGAAGACCGCGAAGGAACGCATCCTGTCGCTGGTCGACGCGGGCGTGAAGGAAGGCGCGAAGCTCGAACTCGACGGCCGCGGCGTGAAGGTGGACGGCTACGAGCACGGCAACTTCATCGGCCCGACGATCTTCTCGGGCGTGACGACCGGCATGTCGGTCTACACGCATGAAATCTTCGGCCCGGTGCTGGTCGTCATGGAAGTCGACACGCTCGACGAAGCGATCGCGCTCGTCAACGCGAACCCGTTCGGCAACGGCGTCGGCCTGTTCACGCAGAGCGGCGCGGCCGCGCGCAAGTTCCAGAGCGAGATCGACATCGGCCAGGTCGGCATCAACATCCCGATCCCGGTGCCCGTGCCGTTCTTCAGCTTCACCGGTTCGCGCGGCTCGAAGCTCGGCGATCTCGGCCCGTACGGCAAGCAGGTCGTGCAGTTCTACACGCAGACCAAGACGGTCACCGCCCGCTGGTTCGACGACGACACGACGGCCGGCCCGGTGAACACGACGATCCGGCTGCATTGAGCGGCGGAGGAGACCACCATGAAAATCGGATTTATCGGCCTCGGCCACATGGGCGCGCCGATGGCGCTGAACCTGCTGAAAGCCGGCCATGAAGTGCACGCGTTCGACCTGAGCGCCGACGCGTTGCGCGCGCTGCAGGACGCCGGCGCGCAGGTGGCCGCGTCGCCGCGCGATGCGGCGTCGGGCGCGACGTTCGTGATCACGATGCTGCCGGCCGCGCCGCACGTGCGCTCGGTGCTGTCCGGCGAGAACGGCGTGCTGGCCGGCCTCGGCGCGGGCGCGACCGTGATCGATTCGAGCACGATCGACCCGGCGAGCGCACAGGCATTCGGCGCGCTGGTGCGCGAGCACGGCGGCGCGTTCGTCGATGCGCCGGTGTCGGGCGGCACCGGCGGCGCGGCGGCCGGCACGCTGACCTTCATGGTCGGCGGCAGCGACGCGGATTTCGAGCGCGTGAAGCCGGTGCTCGCGGGCATGGGCAAGAACATCGTCCACTGCGGCGCGACGGGCATGGGGCAGGTCGCGAAGGTCTGCAACAACCTCGTGCTCGGCATCTCGATGGCGGCCGTGTCGGAGGCGATGTCGCTCGGCGTCGCGCTCGGCATCGACCCGAAGGTGCTGGCCGGCATCGTCAACACGTCGACGGGCCGTTGCTGGAGCTCGGATACCTACAACCCGTATCCGGGCGTGATCGAGACCGCGCCGTCGTCGCGCGGCTACTCGGGCGGCTTCGGCACCGACCTGATGCTGAAGGATCTCGGCCTCGCGAACGACGCGGCGAAGCAGGCACGCCAGCCCGTCTATCTCGGCGCGCTCGCGCAGCAGCTGTACCAGACGATGAGCAGCCGCGGCGACGGCCAGCTCGATTTCTCGGCGGTGATCCGCCTGTACCAACCGGCAACGAAGAAGGACGCGTGATGATCGAACTGGACTACGTCGACGACGGCGCAATCGCGTGCGCGACGCTCAAGCGTCCGCCCGCGAACGCCTTTACCGCCGACGGGCTGCAGGAACTGCAGGCGACCGTCGCCGAACTGAACGCCAACCCGCGCGTGCGGGCACTCGTGATCACCGGCGACGGCCCGAAGTTCTTCAGCGCGGGCGCCGACCTCAACACGTTCGCCGACGGCGACCGTGCGGTCGCGCGCTCGATGGCGTCGCGCTTCGGCGCGGCGTTCGAGGCGCTGCATGACGCACGCGTCGTGACGATCGCGGCGATCAACGGCTATGCGATGGGCGGCGGGCTCGAATGCGCGCTCGCGTGCGACCTGCGGATCGCCGAGACGCATGCGCAGATGGCGCTGCCGGAGCCGTCGGTCGGCCTGCTGCCGTGCGGCCTCGGCACGCAGACGCTGCCCTGGCTCGTCGGCGAGGGCTGGGCGAAGAAGATCATCCTGACCGGCGCGCGCGTCGATGCGGCGACGGCGCTGCGGATCGGCCTCGTCGAGGACGTGGTGGAAAGCGGGGCCGCGCGCGATGCGGCGCTGGCGCTCGCGCGCAACGTCGCGCGGCAGAGCCCGCATGCGGTCGCGTACAGCAAGGAACTGATCGGCCTCGCGCGCCGCGGCGTGCCGCGCAGTGCGGCGCTCGCGGTCGAGCGCGAACGTTTCGTCGACCTGTTCGACACGAACGATCCGCGCGAAGGCGTGGCCGCGTTCCTCGGCAAGCGCGCGCCGCAATGGCACACCGATGGAGAGCCGCAACGATGAGCACGCCGGTGACGAAACACGACGCGTTCGCGGAGCACGCGCCCGAGGTGCTGTTCCGCGTGGTGAACCGCGTGGCGCTGATCACGCTGAACCGGCCGGCCGCGCTCAACGCGCTGTCGTACGCGATGATCGGCGAGCTGGCCGCGCTGTTCGAACGCTGCCGCACCGACGAACAGATTGTCGCGGTCGTGCTGCGCGGCGCGGGCGAGAAGGGCTTCTGCGCGGGCGGCGACGTGCGCGCGCTGCACCGGATGGTCGCGCAGCGCGAAACCTGGCTGCCGTTCTTCGTCGACGAATACCGGCTCGACTACGCGATCCACACGTTCCCGAAGCCGGTGGTCGCGCTGATGGACGGCGTGACGATGGGCGGCGGCATGGGGCTTGCGCAAGGCGCGGCGCTGCGCGTCGCGACCGAGCGCAGCAAGATCGCGATGCCGGAAACGCGCATCGGCCTCGTGCCCGATGTCGGCGCGACGCATTTCCTGTCGCGCATGCCGGTCGAACTCGAGCTGTACACGGGGCTGACGGGCGCGATGCTGTCGGGCGCCGACGCGCTGAGCGCGAAGCTTGCGGATCTGTGCGTGCCGTCCGCGTGGCTCGACACGTTCGAGACGCGCATCGAAAGCGTCAGGTGGGAAGGCGATGCGCTGCCGCTGCTGCGCAAGGTGTTCGAGCCGCCGTGCAACGTGGTGCCGCATGCGGCGCTCGACAGCCAGATGCCGTGGATCGTCCGCCACTTCGACAAACGCTCGACCGTCGAGCGGATCGTCGCGACGCTTACGCAGGATCTCGCGCGTGAAGAGCTGTCGCGCGAGCACCGTCAATGGTTGCAGGCGACGCTCGATGCGCTCGCGAGCCATTCGCCGACGATGCTCTCGGTGACGCGCGAGGCGCTGTTGCGCGGCCGGCAGATGACGCTCGCCGAATCGTTCCGGATGGAGCTCGGCATCGTCGCGCGTGCGATCGAGGAAGGCGACTTCTGCGAAGGCGTGCGCGCGCATCTCGTCGACAAGGATCGCAAGCCGCGCTGGGCGCCCGCGTCGCTGGTCGAAGTGCGCGCCGAACGCGTGCGGCATTTCCTGACGTCGCCGTGGAAGCTGTTCGCACATCCGCTCGCCGATCTCGGCGCGGCGTGATCTCCCGACGCGCCGCGCGGCGGTGCGTCGGTTTCAACCCATCTCATCGCGCGTCGGCGGGACGCTCGATCATCGGCGGAATCGCCTGCGCGAGCGCGTCGATCACGCAGCGCGTCTTGCGCGGCAGGTAGCGCGTCTTCGGCCAGATCGCGTGGATGTCGCCTTCGCACACGAAGCAGCGATCCAGCACGACCACCATCTCGCCGCGCTTCACGTAATGGTCGAGCAGCCAGCTCGGCACCCACGCGATCCCGAACCCCGACGCGCCGGCCGCCGCGATCGCCTGCACGTCGTCGAAACTCAGTTGATGCGGCATGTCGATCCGCACCGTCGAGCCGTCCGGCGCGCGCAAGTCCCACGGTTGAATGACGCCCGAGCGTGAATACGCGATCGTCCGGTGGTGCTTCAGGTCGTCGAGCGTCTTCGGCATTCCGTAGCGCGCGAGATACGACGGCGCGGCGCCGAGGCTGCCGTATTGCGTGCCGAGCCGCCGCACCGCGAGGCTCGTGCTGTCCGCGAGCGTGCCGATCCGCACGGCGAGGTCGATGCCTTCCTCGACGAGATCGACGAAACGGTCGGTGATCGACACATCGATCCGCAGATGCGGATAGTTGCGCGCAAGGTCCAGCACGATCGGCGTCACGCAGTGGTGCCCGAACGCGAGCGGCACGCTCAGCCGCAGTTTGCCGCGCGCCTCGTTGCGGCCGCAATCGAGATCGGCTTCCGCCGCTTCCAGCTCCGACAGCGCGCGCACGCAGCGGTCGTAGTACGCCTGGCCGTCGTCGGTCAGGCTCTGGCTGCGCGTCGTGCGTTGCAGCAGCCGCGCGCCGAGCCGCTTCTCGAGCCGCGCGATCGCCTTGCCGACCGCCGAGCGCGTCATGTCGAGCCGCTCGGCGGCGAGCGCGAAGCTGCCCGATTCCACTACCTGGACGAAGGTCGTCACGCCGTCGAGTCTGTCGGTCATCGCGAGTTGCCGTGATTGAGTCCTGAGATTCCCCAGTTCGTGGAAATATACGCGTCAATGGGGAAGGGAATTCTCACTATAGTACCGATTCCCGTCCAGCGTGCGTCGCCGGCCGCACGCGGCGAATCCTACTCACCTGGAGGCGCGCGGCCTGTCGCCGGGCCGCCGCGCAATACGCATGACGCTATCCGATTCCCGCAGGAATGCGGTCGCACTCGCGGCCGTCTGTCTCACGTCGCTGATGTTCGGCCTCGAAATCTCGAGCGTGCCGGTGATCCTGCCGACGCTCGAACGCGTGCTGCATGGCGATTTCAACGGCATGCAGTGGATCATGAATGCGTACACGATCGCGTGCACGACGGTGTTGATGGCGGCCGGCACGCTCGCCGACCGGTTCGGCCGCAAGCGCGTGTACGTGATCGGCACCGTGCTGTTCGGCGCGACGTCGCTGCTGTGCGGGCTCGCGCCGAACGTGCCGGTGCTCGTCGCGGGCCGGCTGCTGCAGGGCGCGAGCGGCGGCGCGATGCTGATCTGCCAGATTGCGGTGCTGTCGCACCAGTTCCGCGAGGGCCGCGAACGCGGCCGCGCCTTCGGGATCTGGGGAATCGTGTTCGGCATCGGGCTCGGCTTCGGGCCGATCGCCGGCGGCGCGATCGTCGCGCTGGCGAGCTGGCCGTGGGTGTTCCTCGTCCATGCGCCGCTCGCGGCCGTCGCGCTCGTGCTGATCGGCGGCGCGGTGCAGGAATCGCGCGATCCGCATGCGGGTACGCTCGACGTCGCGGGCATCGTCACGCTGTCGCTCGCGGTGCTCGGTCTCGCGTTCTACATCACGCAAAGCGCCGAGCTGGGGCTGACGAGCGCGGCGGGCCTCGGCGTGCTCGGCGCAACCGTGCTCGCGGTGATCGGCTTCGTCATCGCGGAGCGCGCCAGCGCGCGGCCGATGTTCGACTTCTCGGTGTTCCGGATCCGCGCGTTCACCGGCGCGATCTTCGGCTCGATGGGGATGAACTTCAGCTTCTGGCCGTTCATGATCTACCTGCCGATCTGGTTCCAGGTCGCGCTCGGCTACGACAGCGTGACGGCCGGCCTCGCATTGCTCGCGTACACGCTGCCGACGCTGGTCGCACCGCCGTTCGGCGAGCGGCTCGCGTTGCGCTACGGGCCGGGCGTCGTGATTCCGGGCGGCCTGTTCACGATCGCGGCCGGCTTCGCGCTGATGCGGCTCGGCAGCGCGGCCGAGCATGCGAGCTGGCTGACGATGCTGCCCGGCTGCGTGATCGCCGGCATCGGGCTCGGGTTGACGAACACGCCCGTTACCAACACGACGACGGGCGCGGTACCGAGTTCGCGGGCCGGGATGGCGTCGGGGATCGACATGAGCGCGCGGATGATCTCGCTCGCGCTGAACATCGCGGCGATGGGCTTCGTGCTGGTCGCGGGGATCGTTGCGAGCCTGAAGGGCGGGGCGGCGGGCGCGATCGGCGCTGCCGCGTTGCGCCGGCTCGCGCAGGAGATCGCGTCGGGCCGCACCGACGGGCTGCACGCGATCGCGCCGGCGCTCGCGCAGGCCGACCCGACCGGCGCGGCGCTGCATGCGGCGCTCGTGCACGGCTTCGGCTGGGTGATGGTGTACGGCGCGGCCGGCGTGGCCGTGCTCGCAACGGCAAGCGCGGTGGCGTTCGCGCCTGCACGGCGCGGGGCGGCCGTGTGCGAATGACGCGGCCCGCGCGTCGCGCCGGCCTGCCGGTCAGGACGTGCCGCCGCCGAGCGCGCGGTAGAGCTTCATCTGGTTGTTGAGCCGGTTCAGGCGCGTCAGCTCGTCGGCGCTTTGCGCGCTCCTCAGTACCTGCTGCTGGTCGAGCCACGGTTGCACGGCGGTTGCGCCGGCCGCGAAGCGCGCGGCGGCCAGCCGCTCGGCACGCTGCGCCTGGGCCAGCGACAACGCGCGCTGTTCGGCCTCGCGTTCGAGCTGCACGCGTGCCGACAACGCATTCTCGACTTCCGCGAGCGCCGTATGGAGGCGCTGGCGGAATCCGACCACCGCTTCCTCGTACTGCGACTTCGACACCTTGATCTGCAGCTGCATCGTGTTCCACTGGATGAACGGCAGTGCGAGGCCGAGCCCGAGCGTGCCGACCGGATTCATCAGCACGCGCTCGAGGCTCGTGCTCGTGGTGCCGGCGCTGCCGGTCAGCGTGAAGGTCGGGTAGAAGCTCGTGCGCGTCGCGTCGACCTGCGCGAGCGACTCGCGCAGCCGGAATTCCGCCGCACGCAGGTCGGGGCGCCGGCCGAGCAGGCTCGCGGGCAGGCCGGCTGCCACTTCCGGTGGCGCTGCGGCGGGCAGCGCCGACGGTTCGGCCGCGCGCTCCTGCGGCGGCCGGTCGAACAGGATGGCGAGCGCGTGGCGGTTCTCGGTGCGCTGCTGGATCAGCTGCGTCTGCGTGGCGCGTTGCGCGGCGAGGCTCTGTTCGGCCTGCGCGAGGTCGAGCCCCGACACGGCGCCGGCCGTGTGCCGCGACCGGACGACCGCGAGCGTGCGCACCGCATACGCGATGTTCGCGTCGCCGAGCGCGATCTGCCGGTTCAGATAACCGATCTGCCAGTACAGCGACGCGGTCGTGCCGATCAGCGACAGCCGGGCGGCTTCGAGATCGGCGGCCGTTGCATCGGCTTCCCAGTGCGCGGCATCGCGCAGCGCGGCCAGCCGGCCCCACAGGTCGATTTCGTAGCTGAGCGAACCGTTGATGCCGCTCGACCGGCTCGTCCGGTGCGTATCGAGCGTGCGCGACACGGCGCCGTTCCCGCCGGCCGTCACGTTGGGCGTCAGGTTCGTATCGGCGAGCCCGGCCTGCAGTTGCGCGCGATACACGCGGATCGCCGCGATCGCGAGGTCGTTGTTGGTGCGCAGCGCGTCGTCGATCAGCGCGTCGAGTTGCGGATCGCCGAAGCTGCGCCACCAGTCGTGCGCGGTGGCCGGCGCGTCGGCCGCGATGGGGGCGGCCCAGTTCGCGGGCATCGCGACCGCCGGCAGCGGGTCGTGGCGCGCGCCCGCGCAGCCGGCGAGCAGCGCGGCCGCGCACGCGATTGCGCCGAAGCGGTGAAGCGGTGAGGAATGCGTCATGGCAGGTCTTTCGTCAGTCGCGCGCGAGCGCATCGATCGGATCGAGCCGCGACGCGTTGCGCGCGGGCATGAAACCGAATATCACACCGGTGAGCGTCGAGCACACGAACGCCGTCACGATCGCACCGGCGGAGAACACCATCTTCCACTGCGCGACGAACATCGAGAACAGTGCGCCGAGCCCGAACGACAGCGCGATGCCGATCGTGCCGCCGAGCAGGCAGACGAGCACGGCCTCGACGAGGAACTGCTGCAGGATGTCGGACTGGCGCGCGCCGACGGCCATCCGGATACCGATCTCGCGCGTGCGCTCGGTGACCGACACCAGCATGATGTTCATCACGCCGATCCCGCCGACGACGAGCGAGATCACGGCGATCAGCGACAGCAGCAGCGTCAGCGACTGGCCGGTCTTCTCGACGGTCTTGACCACGCTGTCCATGTTGTACGTGAAGAAATCCTTGCGGCCGTGGCGCTGGATCATCAGCTTCTCGAGGCTTTTCTCGGCAGCGATGCTCGGCTGCCCGTCGCGCACGCGCACGGTGATGCTGTCGAGATAGCGCTGGCCGAACAGGTGCCCGCTCGCGGTGGTGTACGGCACCCACACGTTCAGGCTTTTCACGCTGCCGAACGCGCTCTTCTTGTCGGCCGTCACGCCGATCACGACGCACGGCACGTTGTCGACCAGGATCACGTCGCCGACCGGGTTGCGCGTCGCGCCGAACAGCTTGCGGCGCGTGTTCTGGTCGATCACGGCCACCTGCGCCTGGCGGCGCACCGCGTCGTCGTCGAACCCGGCGCCGAGCGCGAAGCGCATCCCGCGTGCCTGGAAGTAGCGGTCGCCGACGCCGCTCACGAGCGCGTTGACGTCGACGTTGCGGTAGCGCAGCAGCAGCGTGCGCGACGTTTCGGGTGTCGCGCTGTCGACGTACGGCTGCTCGGCGAGCGCGGCGACGTCGGCCGGCACGAGCGTCTGGATCGTGTCGGCGCGGCTGTCGCCCCAGTCGGTGCCCGGATAGACGTTGATCGTGTTGGTGCCGATGCTGCCGATCTCGTCGAGCATGTAGCGCTTCGCGCCTTCGCCGACCGCGACGATCGACACGACCGACGTGATGCCGATGATGATGCCGAGCATCGTCAGCAGCGTGCGCAGCCGGTGCGACACGAGCGCGATCCACGCCATCCGGCATGCCTCGGCGAAGCGGCCGGTGCCGGCCGCGAAGCGGCGCGCGCGCGGGCCGGGTTCGGCGTCAGAGGGCGGCGGCGCATCGTGAGCGGCGGGTGCGGAGGGCGCGTCCGTTGCCGGGCCGGACGCTGCGGCGGCAGCGATGCCGGCTTCCGCAAGCGCTTCCGCGTAGTGGCGGTTCGGCCGGTCGGCGACGATCTCGCCATCGCTGATTTCGATGATGCGTCGCGCATGGCGCGCGACGGCCTTGTCGTGCGTGACGATGACGATCGTATGGCCGAGCGCGTTCAGCTCGTGCAGGATCCGGATCACGTCCTGGCCGCTTTTCGTGTCGAGCGCGCCGGTCGGTTCGTCGGCGAGGATCACCTGGCCGCCGTTCATCAGCGCACGCGCGATGCTCACGCGCTGCTGCTGGCCGCCGGACAGTTGCCCGGGCCGATGATGCGCGCGATCCGCGAGCCCGAGGCGCGCGAGCAGTTCGCGTGCGCGTGCGTGCCGCGCCGCTCGCGTGGTGCCCGCGTAGATCGCCGGCATTTCGAGGTTCGCGACCGCGTCGACGTGCGGCAGCAGGTGATAGCGCTGGAACACGAAGCCGAAGTGCTCGCGACGCAGCTGCGCCAGCTCGTCGCTGTCGAGCATGTGCGTATCGCGTCCGCCGACCGTGTAGATGCCTTCGCTCGGGTGATCGAGGCAGCCGAGGATGTTCATCAGTGTCGACTTGCCGGAGCCCGACGCGCCGACGATCGCGACGATCTCGCCCGCATCGATCGACAGGTTCACGTTGTTCAGGACGACGACGTCCTTGTCGCCGGCCGGAAAGCGTCGCGTGACGGCCGCGAGTTTCAGCAGGGGCTGGCTCATCGTCACACCACGTCCGATAGCGGCGCGTGCTCGTCCGCCGAGGCTTCGCCGATCACGACGCGCTCGCCGTCCTTCAGGCCGGCCAGCACTTCGACGCGCACGTTGTTGTTGATGCCGATGCGGATGTTGCGCGTTTCCGTGCTGCCGTCGGCGCGCAGCACGCGCACCGCATAGGTGCCGTCCTTGCGTTTCTCGCCGAGCGCCGCGGCCGGAATGCTGAGCGCGTTGCGTGCGTTGCCGAGCACGATGCTGACTTGCGCGGTCATCGAGATGCGCAGCCGGTGCTCGGGATTCGGCACGTCGAACAGCGCGTTGTAGAACACCGCGGCGTTCGGTTTCGCGCTGCCGCCCGCGCCGCCGCCGAGCGCGCTTTGCGCGTCGGCGTAGTTCTGCGGCGCCGGCTCGATCGCGCGCAGCTTGCCGTAGTGACGCTTGTCCGGCTCGCCGAGGATCGTGAAATACGCGGTCTGGCCGGCGCTCACGCGGATCACGTCGGCTTCCGACACCTGTGCCTTCACGGTCATCGTGTCGAGATTCGCGAGCTTCAGGATCACCGGCGCCTGCTGCTGCGCGATCACGGTCTGGCCTTCCTGCGTGACGATCGCGACGACCTCGCCGTCGATCGGCGCGACGATGCGCGTATAGCCGAGGTTGGCCTGCGCGGTCTCGATCTGGATGCGGGCCGAACGGATCTGCGCGGCGAGCGACGCGAGTGTCGCGCGCTGCACGTCGAGCGTCGCGCGCGCGGCCTCGAACGATTCGCGCGACGTCGCATCGTCGGGCAGCATCGCCTGCTGGCGCCGGAACGCGAGTTCGGCCTGCGTCAGTTGCGCGGCGGTCGACTGATGTTGTGCACGCAGGCTTTCTTCGCTCGCGCGCGCCTGGCGCAGCGTGTTTTCCGAAATCACGGGGTCGATCTCGGCGAGCCACTGGCCCTTCGTGACCTTGTCGCCGAGCTTGACCTTCAGCGTCTTCAATTGCCCCGACACCTGCGCACCGACGTCGACCTGCCTGAATGCCTGCAGCGCGCCGGTCGCGAGTACCGCGTTCTCGAGATCGCCGCGCGTGACGGGCGCGGACAGGTACTGCGGATGCTTGTCGGGCGCGCAGGCCTTCAGCGTGACGCCGGCCGCGATCGCGACGACGGCAAGGGTAGCCAGCACGATGCGCCGGCGGCGATGGGTCTTCTGGGTCATGAGAGCGCAGCGAGGATGAAGCGGGCGCCGGCGATGCGTGCGGCCGAGCAGGGCGATCCGGTTGGTGTCGCATGCCGGGCGTGTTGCCCGCGACGGAATCCGCGTACGCATCGCGCGGGCGTGCCGAATCGAATCAGACGCTCATGGTAAGCGAGGAATTCGCGCCAAATCGTGTGGAAATTGTGCTGAATTGTGCGAGAGCCGTGCCGCAGCGGCGGGCGGGCGGCGCGATTGTGGCGATCCGTGAATGGGCGGCCGCCCGCGCTACCGCTGCGCGGCGACGATCGCGAGCATCGGCCGGTCGCGCTCCTCGTCGAGCGCGGGCATCGCGTCGACCTGCTCGGGCGTCGGCCCCCATTCGTCCAGGTGCGTGAGCGTGAAGCCGCTGCCGATCAGCAGGTTCACGAGCGTGCCGAGCGTGCGGTGCTGCTTGACGACACCCGGCGCGAGCCAGTCGGTCACGCGTTCGCCTTCGCGCTGGTAGCCGTCGAGTGGCCACGAACGGTTGCCCTGCGCATCGACGACGAAGCCGGGCCGGCGTGGCGCCGTATAGACCGGATGCTCGATCGAGAACACGAGCCGCCCGCCCGGCGCGAGCGCGCGGTGGATCGACCGCAGCAGCGTGTCGAGATGCGCGATGTAGTGGAACGCGAGCGAGCTGTATGCGAGATCGAACGCGGCATCCGGCAGCGCGAGCGTTTCGAGGTCGGCGCGGCGGTACGTGATCGCCGGATGCGCGGCGGTCGATGCCGCGCGTGCGAGCATGCGTTCGGACACGTCGACGCCGAGCACGCTGGCTGCCCCCTGATCGGCCGCCCAGCGGCTGAACCAGCCGTAGCCGCAGCCGAGGTCGAGCACGTGGCGGCCTCGCAGATCCGGCAGCAGCGCCCGCAGCGCGGGCCATTCGGGCGCGCCGTCGAGCCCGTGAACCGAGCGGCTCAGGCGGCTGTAGCCTTCGAAGAAGGCCGGGTCGTCGTAAATGTTCTGCGTCATGCGTCGGGCCTCGTGCGAGCGGGGCACGCGGTGCGGCGCGCCCGATCCCGCGAGCTTACGCGTGCTGCCCGCCCGCGTCGATCCTGCGCCGTGTATCGGCATCGACGATCTCGCGGATCGCGCTGAACAGCGGCGCGGCGTCGGTATAGCGCCGCCCATAGCCGAGATTGAATGCGTAGTCGAAATCGGGCGGGTTGCTGCCCTGGTTGTGCTGCAGGATCGTTTCGAGCTTGTCGAGCGCCTTCGCCGCGCGCGCCTCCGGCGACGCGGCGGCCTCGTATTCGTCCCACAGCGTGACGATTTCGTCGCGCAGCGTGCGGTCGAGCGAGGCGGTCAGCGTCAGCAGGTCGTCGCGTTCGTGCGCGCTCTTGTCGGGGTGCGCGGCCTGCTCGATCGCGGGGATGTCGCCGTGCAGCGCCTCGCCGAGATCGTGGACGACGCACAGCTTCAGCAGTTTCAGCGTGTCGATGCCGGGCAGCGCATCGGCGAACACGAGCGCCATCAGGCACAGCCGCCAGCTGTGCTCGGCCGTGCTTTCCGGGCGGCCGGCCGACGTGTAGCCGCTGCGCAGCACGTCCTTCAGGCGTTCGGCTTCGCGCAGGAAATCGAGCCGCGCGCGGATCGTATCGGGATTCATGGTCGGCGTCCTTGCGATGAGCCGTCAAGCGTACGCCGGCCGCGCGCGGTTGGTCCACGCATGAAATATGCGTGGCGGAGGCGGGATCGGGCGTGACGGGCCGGCCCCGCCGACGGATGCGCCTAGATCAGCGAAAAGCCGGCCCAGCAGAACAGCGCGAAGAAGCCGGTCTGGATCAGGACGACGAAGCCGAATGCGTAGGGATGGCTGCGGCGCGCCACGCGCTGGCCGCCGGCGTTGGCGACGCCGGAGCGAAGCGCGCCCAGTATCGCGATGCCCGTATAGAGCATGAACGCGACGATCACGAGCGCGCGTACGGCGAACATCGACATAGGGCAATCCTCCGGGCCGCGCCGTCAGTCAAGATGAATTCCTGTGCGTTGCGTGCGACTGCGCCGACGCGCGCAGCGCGTTGCAATGCCGCGCTTACGCATCGTGCAGCGTTTCCACGAGGCGCGCGGCCGAGCCGTCCGACAGCGTCATCCGTGTCCACCGGCACCGGCTGCCGCGAATCGGCACGACGCGCGACGCATTCGCGCCGGTGTCGAATTCGACGCTCGGCGGCCCCGCGCGGTCGTGCCAGCCGAGCGGGTCGAGCGCGGCTTCCATGCGGGCGATTTCCGGCGTCGCGTAGCGCCACAGCGACGCGCCGAGCAGTGTCGACAGCGGTTGCGAGAATTCGGCCGCACGCGCCGGCGAGCTGGCGAGCAGGCGGTGCGTGAGATCGCACACGAGATGCATGCGGCCCGCGCTGCCCGCGACGAGCCGCGCGAGCGCGTGGTCGCCCGCGGAATCGAGGCGCGCGGCGAGCAACTGCTCGGCCGTCGCGCGCTCGTCGGGCGACATCTGCTGGAGGCCGGCCTCCCAGCGCGAGATCGTCGATTGCGCGACGCCGAACAGTTCGGCCGCGTGGCTTTGCTTGATGCGGCGCAGCGCGCGCCAGCGCCTGAGCTGCGGGCCGAGCGAGGACGGATGTGGCGAAGGGTCACGCATGTCGATGCTCCTCTTTCAGGCGTCGGCCGGGCGCGTTGCCGGGGCGGTCGCGCTAGAACCCGGCGAGCGGCCGGTCCCTGAGTGAAAAAATCGCGACCGGCAGCAGCAGGATGCCGCCCAGCACGAGCACGCCGTCGGCCGCCACGGTGACAGGCGTGGCCAGGATCCGGAGTCCCTTCGCAAAGGCCGACGGCGATTCGTCGATGCCGACCGTATAGCGTTCGTTGAACGCCTGCGCGGCGCCGTCCGGCTTCAGCGTGAAGCCCTCGGTGGAGTAGCGCTTGCCGACGATGTTGCCGTCGAGTTCGAGCTGGTTGCGCCGGGCGCTGAAGCCATCGGCGGCTGCCGCCAGGCGCTCGTCGGCCGACGCGTCCTTCGACAGAACGGTGTCGTAGTTGCCGGTCACGTCGCTGCCGTCGGCATGGAAGCTGCTGAACGACGTATGCAGCGATTTGCGGTAGCTCGCCGCCAGCACCGGGCGCAGCTTCTCCGGCAGATCGAAGATGTAGTGATAGCGCTCGCCCAGCACCACCAGTTTTTTGCCGTCTTTCGTGATCAGGAAGGCGGAAACGTGCTCGATGTAGGTTTCGTCGTGGTTTTCGTAGAGCGCCGGCGTAAAACAACCCGACAGCGCGAGGCTGCTGGCGGCCATGCCTGCGGCCAGCAGGCGCCGGCGCGTGATCGATGTGCTCATTTCTTGTTGTCCCGTCTGTGCGGTTCGGTTCAGTTCAGTGGCTTTCGCCCTCGGAAGCCGGATTCTCGCGTATCAGCCGCATGTTGTCGAACGGGAAATCTGCCAGGGCAGCGGCCGGCAGGACCGGCTCGCGCCCCGCCGAAAACGTTTTCGTCAGGCTTTCAACCCACTCCGCCATATCTTATTATTCGGCCAGAGCGGTGCGTGCCGGCCGCCATCGATCATGCCGAAGGCATGACGCGCCGGCAACGATTACCGCCTTCCGGCCGGCGCGTCGCACGACGCGTGGTCGAAATGACAGGGAACGCGAGGCCGCGCGTATCCCGAAAAATGACACGAGGGCGCGATGGTACGACTGGTGTTGCTGCTGCTGGGCATCGAATATCTGCGAACCCGCTGGCGCGGGCTGACCGTGCTGGGCTGGCTGTGGGTGGCCGCGGGCGTCGGCATCTTCGTCGACGCGCTCGACGGCGCGCTGCATTTCCCGATCGAGCTGTTCGCGTGGCTGTTCCTGATCGAGGGGCTCGCGACGCTCGCGGTGGCCGGCAGCGGTGTCGGCGGGCAGCGCATCCTGCGCTACGTGAAGGGCATCGTCGTCGTGGTCGCCGCGGGGCTCGTGTTTGCCGGCCATCACCACGGCCACTTCCTGCTGTCGATGATCTTCGGCACGCTGTTCCTCGTCGACGGGCTGCTGCAGTGCACGTCCGCGTGGATGGTGCGCTACCGCCGCTGGAACGTGGCGTTCGCCTGGGGCGTCGTCGAGATCCTGCTCGCGATCTTCTTCTTCCAGCCGTACCCGACCCACTATGTCGGCACCGTACCGTACTGCCTCGGCCTGTTGCTGATGTTCGGCGGGATGCACATGCTGAGCCTTGCCGCGCGCGTGCGGCGGCTGACGCGCAATCCCGCGTTCGCGACGTCGCCCGCGCCGGCGTTCGTACCCGACCTCGACGAGGCGCGCGACCGGCCGCGGTTCGCGCAATCCGAATGGGACGGCCCGCCGGCCGATGGCGAGCATGCGCTCACCGTGCATGTGTGGACGCCGACCGGCACGTCGAAGGCCGAAGCGCAGCGCTATCCGGTGATCGACCGCTATATCGCGGCGGTGGACGTCAACGGCGTGATCTCGACCGGGCATGCGGCGCTGGAATCGCCGGAGGGCATCTACATCAGCCTGTATCCGGGTGTCGAAATCGATCGTTCTCCGGACGAATTCACGCGCATCCTGCGTGCGACGCGCGAGAACGACGTGCCGGGCCTGTTCCAGCCCGACTATGCGACCGAGTCGAAGGCGTGGTGCCCGTCGACGGTGCGCGTGCGTATCCGCAACTACGATCCGGCCAAGCTCGACGCGTTCTGGTTGTCGTACCGGCAGAACGTGACCTACAACCTCACGCACCGCAACTGCTCGAGCACCGTGTCGCAGGCGCTCGAAGCCGCGCTCGACGGCGCGGTGTGGCGGCTGAAGGGCGCGCGGGCCGGGTGGGGCGCGTTCGTGCGGCTGCTGCTCACGCCCGAGCTGTGGGTGGCCGCGCAGATCCGCAAGCGCGCGGTGACGATGGCGTGGACGCCCGGGCTCACGCTCGACTATGCGCGCGCGCTCAGCATGCTCGCCGATCCGCGCCCGTTCGCATGGTGGAAGGTCGCGCGCGCGGCGGTGAGCGCGATCATGGCATCGCGCCGCGCATGGCGCGAGCAGGACAACGCGGCGCTGTCGCCCGGCGGATCGGAGGCTGCGTCGATGAAGTGATCGCGCGATGCCGGACGAGGGCCCGGCATCGCAGGGCGCGCCGCCGCGCGGCCCGTCGAGTTTGCCCGCCATCACACCCCACAGACGACAACAATGAACAAGACGAGAGATTTCCGTTTCCTGATTCCCGCTGCGCTCGCGCTGGCCAGCGCCGGCCTTGCGCAGGCGGGCACCGACGAAGTGCCGCGCATGAGCAACGACGTGTACCGGACGTCGGTATCGTTCTGCTCGAACGTCGCGGCCGCCGAGAAGATCGAGTGCCAGGGCGACATGATCGCCGCGGGCAGCCGGATCGTCGCGGCGATCGGCGGCCTGCCGCCGGCCTCCGCCACGGCGATCGACGAAGGCGCGCGCAACAAGCTGCCGCCGGCGGAGCGCAAGGGGCTCGCCCCCGTCGAGCCGGGCGCGATCGACAAGGACGACGACCTGGCCGGCCTCGCCGGCATGGTGCGTCTGTGCGACGTGTACGAATCCGAGCCGGCGTCGCGCGCGCGGCATCACGCGGCGCTGCAACAGAAGGCGCCCGATGCCGCGCCGCGCGTCGAGGCGTTGCTGGCCGATGCGTCGACGGTGGCGCGCCAGCGCGTCAGTATCGGCGTGTGGCAGATTCTCGCGCTCGAAGGCCCCGAAGCGTCTGCGCGCGCGTGCACGCAGCTCGGCAGCGGGTCGTGAGCGCGCGCGTGCCGCAAGCGCAGGCCGATCGACCGTCGGTGCGCCGGCAGCGCGGCGCCCGCGACGAACGGGTCAGCGGTGCACGATCGTCGCCGGCCTGATCCGTACCGGCCGGCCCAGCGTGCGGGCGACCGGAGACGCCCGTACGGCGTTGCGCACGAGTGCTTGCTGCGTGTGCGACAGCGGCGCCGCGAAGCGCAGCGCGATATCGAAACCGGTTTCGTGCTCGAGGCGGTCGATGGCCACCTCCGCCGTACAGGCGGGCAGCGTCACGCCCGCGCGCTCTGCGGCGAGGTCGATCGACATGCAGACGCAGGCCGCGAGCGCGCTTTCGAGCAGTTCGTGCGGCCGCATGCCTGCGTCGCCGCCTTTGCCTGCCTTGTGCGTGTCCGCGCGCACGACGCTGCGCCCGTTGCCGATCTCGACGCAATAGGGCTTGCCCAGCCGTGCGGCCGTCACCATGGGGATGCTCCGTTGCAGGATGAGGATGCCGGCACGGTACGCCGGCGTCGCGTGCGGGGGAAGGCAACGGTTGGTACCGGTACCGCTTGTAACCGCTTCGGCGGCGCGCGCGAATTCTTTCGTCCACCTTCACATTCGTGCCACGTTGCGACAGCAACAATCGCGGGCAGACATTCGACAACCTTGCGGCGCATCCCGCGACCGCAAGCCTTTTCCGAGGAAACACGCCATGCTCAAGACGCTCGCCCGCGCCGCTGCCGCACTCGCTGTCGCTTCCGCTTCACTGCACGCCACCGCGCAGACCAGCTACGACTACCTGTTGCTCGCCGCATCGTGGGAGCCCGGCTTCTGCGCGTCGCACGATACGCCGGAATGCACGAACCTCGCCGGCTCGTATGCGGCGACGAGCCTGTCGCTGCATGGCCTGTGGCCGAACCGCTATGACGGCAACCAGCCGTTCTATTGCGGCGTGCCGCAGAACGACATCGACCTCGACAACGCGCACCAGTGGTGCAGCATGGACGCGTACCCGATCAGCAGCGCGACGCGCAACACGCTGTCGACATACATGCCGGGCGTTGCGTCGTGCCTCGACAAGCACGAGTGGTTCAAGCACGGCACCTGCTCGAACTCGGCGACGCCCGATGCGTACTGGAACCAGGCGTCGGGCATGATCAGCCGGCTCGGCAACACGTCGTTCAACACATTCCTGCAGGCGAACGCGGGCAAGACGGTCACGCGTAACCAGTTGCTGTCGGCGTTCGAAGGCGCGTTCGGCAGCAACACGCGCAGCGCGGTGTCGCTGAAGTGCACGAAGACGAATGGCGTGAGCTACTTCACCGAAGCCTGGATCGCGGTGAAGACGAATGCGGCTGCGCAGTTCCCGAGCGCGGCGTCGCTCGTGACGGACGGCAACACGCAGGGCACGTGCCCGACGTCGGGCGTGTATATCGCGAAGTAACGGGGCAGGGCGCGACGTGTGCGACATCGCGCACGTCGTCGCCCGTCATGACTTCGGCGGGACGCCTGACCACAGCAGCCCGGCCAGTTCCGGCCCGCCGAGCTGGTGCTCGTCACGCTCGACCGTGCCGGGCAACGCATGCCACGGCACCGCCGGATTGCGATGATGCTGCAGATGCAGATTGATGTGATACGGCCACACGAACACGCGGCCGATCCAGCCGGTTCGCCACGAATACGTCCAGTCGGCCCAGCCCGGCGTCGCATCCGGCCCGCCACTGTGCTCGGCCATGCTGCGGATCTTCTGTAGCAGCACCGACAGCGTGAGCAGCGGCACGAACCAGAGCGCCGCGACCCGCACGAGCGTGTGCGCGGAACCGGTCCACACGAGCAGCGCGACGATCGTCATCCATACCGCCACAGCCGCCTGGAACGGCCGGCCGAGTCGCGTGTTCTGCCCGCCCGCGCGCCGGAATGCCGCCATGTTGCGCACCATGTTCAGCACGAACAGGTCACCGAGGCATTGCCGCGCGAGCGGCCACGCATCGAGCGGACGGAACCGCCACGGCTGGTCGTGATAGAGGAACTGGCGCTCGGGATCCTGCGCGGTGCCGAGATGGCGATGATGCGCGAGGTGCAGTGGCCGATAGAACTCGACGGGCACGAGACCCGGCACGCCGATCGCCACGTTGATCAGGAAGTCGTTGAGGCCGCGCCGGCGCGTGACGTGATAGTGGGCCGCATCGTGATACAGGATGAACAGCGCATGCTGGCGCGTCGCGACGACGACCACGGCGAGCGCATGCAGGTACCACGCGCCGAGCGCAACGGCGACGCGGATCGCCACGATGATGCACGCCCATTCGAACAGTGCGGCTGCGATCGTGCGCAGGTCGACCCGTGCACGCAGCAGCGCGAGCGTGACCATGCTGGCAACGATGCCCGTCACGCCGCCCCATGCGGCATCTGCGGCACGATGCTGGCCGGTGGTCAGCACCGTCGCCATCAGCAGCGCGCTCCACGCGACGAACAGCACGGCCGGCCGCTGCCGCAGCGCCAGCAGCACGATCGCGATGGCGATCGGCAGCGCGACGTGCCCGCTCGGTGATGCGGCGAGCGGCGGGTCGATCCGCTGCAGCCATGCGATCCAGCCGCGCCCGGCAGGCGGCCACGCCACCGCGGTCGGATGCAGCAGATGAGCGGCCAGGCAAAGGCCGGCCGCGAGCGCGCCGGCGAAGAACGCCGGCAGCAGCCAGGCGCGGCCGCGCCCGAGCCAGACGAGCGCGGGCATCGCGCACAGGTAGCTGAGGTAAAGCGGCACGGTGCCGGGCAGCACCGGAATCGCGCGATCGAGCGCGCTCGCCGGAATCGCGGTGACGGGGCCGAGTGGCACGTGCGTGACGAAGCAGTAGAGTGCACCCGTCACGACGAGATAGGCGACGAGCAGCAGCCATGGCCGGGCGATCGGCGTGTCGTTCGCATCCTGGCGGGAAAGGACCTGGGACATGGCTTGAGCGGGCGGGTAACGGGCTATCATAGCAAGCTGTTCAGCCTTGCAGGAGTACCCGATGGAGTTGCGCGCCACCGCCGTCGAACGTGCGGCCCTGGGCCCCGGCGACATCGAGCGGATGTTCTCGTTGTATGCGGCGTCGTATTGCGATACGGGGCGCGCACGGTTCGACCACGACCTCGGCGACAAGACGCACTGCATCGTGCTGCGCGACGCCGGCGGCGCGATCCAGGGCTTCTCGACGCTCAAGCAGTACGACGCGCACTGGCGCGACGCGCCGATCCGCGTGATCTTTTCCGGTGACACCATCATCGATCCTGCGCACTGGGGCACGCAGCATCTCGCGTTTGCGTGGATCCGCCATGCGGGCGACGTATGGCGGCAGGCGCCGGCCGTGCCGCTGTACTGGTTCCTGATCTGCAAGGGGCATCGCACCTATCGCTACCTGCGCGCGTTCGCGCGCGACTACGCGCCGCGTGCCGGCAACCTGACTTCACCGGCGACGCAGGACCTGATGGATTACCTGGCCGCCAGCCGTTACGGGCACGCATACGATCCGGCCACCGGCATCCTGTCGTTCGACACGCCGATGGGCCGGCTCGCGCCCACGCTCGCCGAGGTGCCGGCCGCGCACCGGCGGCTGGCCGACGTCGACTACTTCCTCGCACGCAATCCCGGCTATGCACGCGGCGACGAACTCGTGTGCCTGTGCGAACTGTCGGCGTCGAACCTGCGGCCGCTCGCGCGCCGGTTGTTCGACGGCACGTGAGCCGCGCCCATGCGGATCCGTCTCGCGCAACCGGCCGACAACGCGCACATCCTCGAATTCCAGGCCCGCCATGCGATGCAGGGCAGCCTGCCGCTGCGCTTCGACCGCGCGCCCGACTACTTCGCCCTGCATCGCTGCCACGCGCCGCATCACGAGGTGTGGCTCGCAGAGGGCAAGCCCGCTTCGCTGAAGGGGCTGGCGAGCCTCGTCGTGCGCGACGGCTATCTCGGCGAACGCGTGCAGCCGGTCGCCTATCTCGGCGACCTGCGCCTGATGCCCGACCGGCGTCTGTCGCGCGAATGGACCGACTCGGTGCGCGAACGCTTCGCGGCGCTGCGCGCCGACGCAGGCGTGCAGTACGCCTACTGCTGCATGATCCGCGACAACCGGCTCGCGGTGCAGTCGCTGGCGCGGTCGCGGCGCGCGAACCGGCTGCGCTTCTCGCACTGGCATGGCTACGAGAACGTGTCGATCTACGCGCAGCGCGGGCTGTCGTCGGCACCGCGCAGTGTGCCCGGCATCCGGATCGTCGGAGCGCAGCCGCATCACGCGGACGCACTGCGCGCGTTTCTCGATGCCGAGTCGCGCCGCCAGCCGTTCGGCGGCGTGTTTTCCGCGGGGGAGTTCGCGCGCCGGCTCGATACGTGGCCGGCGTTCGGCCTCGATGCATTCCTGCTGGCGCTCGACGCGCACGGCAACCTGCGAGGTTGCGTCGCGCCGTGGGACGCCGGCGACATCAAGCGGATCGTGCTCGAACGATTGCCGCTGCCGCTGCAGGCGATCCGCGTCGCATTCAACACGCTCGCGCCCGCGTTGCGCCGCCCGCGTATCGCGGCGCCCGGCGAGCCGCTGCGCGACGTCTACCTGACGCACCTGCAGGTGCGCGATCGCGATCCTGCCGTGTTTGCGGCGCTGCTCGACGCCGCATGGCTGCGCACGCGCAACCGCTATGCGCTGATGCAGCTGTGCCTGTACGACGGCGATCCGCTCTGGCCCGCGCTCGCGCGGTATTACGCGGCGCGAACGCCGATGGATCTCTATACGCTGCCGACCGGCGAGCCGTCCGAGCCGATCGACGGCCTGCTGGCCGGCCGCGTGCCGGGGTTCGAGATTTACCTGGTCTGACCGCGCGTGACGTGCAGCAGGTCGGCGAGCGCGAGCCAGAAGCGGCCGGCGTCGAAGCCGAGCCCGCCGAGCACGGGCTGGCCGTGATCGAGACGCGGCAGGCAGATTTGCGGGACGCCGGGCAACACCTGGTGATCGAGATAAAACTGCCCGTCGTGCGCGCAGCCCGGGCGAAGACCGTTCAACCGCGCATGATGCGAATCGAAGCGCGTGGACGCTTCGACCGACCAGCTCACCCCATGCACGAGATGCAGGTCGCGCGGCAGCGCTGCGAGCATCGCGCCGACACCGGGATCGCGCCGGCTGCTGATGTCGCGCGTGCCGGCGTCCGTCCAGCGCGTGCGCAGCATGCGGCGGGCAATGCGGTCGGGCCACGGCGCGGCCACGTGCGGCGGCATGCCGTGACGGAAGATCGTGTCGACGATCGCGGACGGGCCGACCGGTGGCTGCACGAGCGCGATGCCCGCGCAACGCGCTGACAGCACCGGGTCGCCGACGAGCGCCGCGAGCGTATCGATGCCGCCCTTGCTGTGTGCGAGCACGACGAATTCGCTGCCGGCCGGCACGTGCGCACGCAGGTGTCGGCCGATATGTGCGCCCTGGTCGAACACGCCGCGCGCGGAGCGCACGGGCACCGTCAGTACGCGATAGCCGGCCGCGCCGAGCGTTTGCCGCGCGCCGCGATTGCAGCCCGGCAGCCATTCGGAGTAGAGCCCCGCGATGAGCACGACCGTTGTCGTCAGCGGCAGGCGGGCCGTGCGCGCTGTCCAGCTGTCGATGAACGCACCGGTCCGGTCGAGGTTCGCCGCGACCCGTGCGAACGGTGTCGCCGGATAGCGGCGGCGCCAGTCATCGAACCCGTCCGGTGTCCACGGTGCGCGCGTCATGCGTGCGGCTCCGGCTTGCGTTCGGCCGTCGCCAGATACGGTTCGAGCGCGGCGCGCGCCGCGCGCAGCGCCGCGTCGCTGTCGAGGCGATCGGGATGGAAACGCGGCGAAAACCAGCACAGCCACATCGGTATCACGTGCGTGAAGATCCCCGGCGCGACGAACAGCCAGCGCAGCAGTTGCAGCCAGCCGCGCACGTTCCGTGTCTGCCCGTCGACCGCGACGAGGCGGTGCACGAAATAGATCAGGTCGATCACGAAGTAGACGGAGATCCCGAGCATCGCCGCGCAGCGCACGGCATAGCGCCGCACCGCGCCCGGCATGGCGGCCGCGAGCACGTCGAACGCGACGGTCTTGTGTTCGGTTTCCTCGATCGCGTGCCAGCGCCACACGGCCGCCATCGTCGGCTCGGCGCCGTCGAGGATCGCCGGGTCGCTCAGCAGGCGGTGCGACAGGATCGTCGTGTAGTGTTCGAGGCAGGCCGTCAGCGCAAGCCGGATGACCGGCGACACCTGTCGTGCCGCGTTGCGCTGGCGTTTTTCGAGCAGCGCTTCGAGCGCGTCGACCGGCACATGCTGCGACGCGAGACGCGCGTTGTAGAGCCGGTGTACGCGGATATGCGACGCTTCCTGCCGCACGAACGCATCGACATCGGTCGCGAGCGATGCATCGCCGCCGACGCGGTCGCGAAACGGCCGCACGCTTTCGACGAAGAAGCGCTCGCCGAGCGGAAACATCACGGAAAACGCGTCGAAGAAACGCGTCACATGGCAGGTGCCGCGATACCAGAAGCGCGGAATGCGCTCGTCGATCGTGAAGCGCACGTCGCGCGGCGGCATGCGCGACGCGGTGCTGGCGGCGGGCGGGCGGCGAAATGGCCGCATGCTAGCGCGCCCCCTTCGCGGACGGGGCGCGAGCCGTTACCGGCAGTTGACGCATCTGTTGTATCCTCCCGTGCAAACAACCGCCATTCCGAGCCTGCCGAGCCATGAACCGACCGAGCGCGCAAGCCCGACGTTACGATCGCGTCAACCTGCTGGTGCTCGCGCTGCAGAGCCTCGTGTGGGCCGGCACGCTCACCTGGCTTTCGCATACGGATGCCGGCGCGATCAAGTGGCTCGTGCTCGTGCCGTTCTGCCTCGTGATGCAAGGCGTGTTCTCGATGATGCACGAAACCTTCCACGGGTTCGGACATCGCCGGCCGACCGCGAATTATATGATGATGTGGTGGGCGTCCACGATGTTCGGCGCGGCCGCGACGCTCATTCACGTCAACCATCTCGGCCATCACGTGCGCAACCGCACGCCTGCCGAGCGCGCGGATTTCGCGACCGCGAACGAATCGCTGCTGCGCAAGCGCATCGAGTACTACGCGGCGATCCTCGGCGGCATCTGGCTCGGCGGTTTCGTCGGCAGCTTCGTGCTCGCGCTGGTGCCCGGCCGCACGATGCAGCGGCTCGCCGCACGCGGCGACGACAACACCTACGCGGCCGCCTTCAAGGAATTCACGACGGCCGACTTCCGCCGCATCCGCTACGAAACGCTCGCCGCCGTCGGTGCATGGCTGCTGGCCGGCTGGCTGCTCGACTGGTCGGTGCCGGCCGTATTGATCGCGTATGTCGCGTTCGCGTTCTCGTGGTCGTCGCTGCAATGGGTGTACCACATGCGCACGCCGCTCGACGTCGTCGAAGGCACGTACAACATGCGCGCGCCGGCCCCGGTGCGCTGGTTGCTGCTGAACTTCAACTACAACCTGACGCATCATCGCCGCCCGGCGCTGCGCTGGCAGGACATGCACGCGGCGTCGGACCTGCGCGAGACGCGGCCGCTGTGGTACGGCTGGCTCACGATCTTCGCGCCGCCGCGCCGGCTGCCCGACGATCTCGCGCAACTCGACAAGACCTATTTCTGATGGACGCTTCCGCCCGCAGTCCCGCCGACGCTTGGCGTGCATTCGCACGCGCCGCGCAGCCGGACGTCGATCGCTGGCAGGCCGGCTTCGACGCGCCGGGCGACGTGCAGGCGCAGCGGTTGATGGCGCTGCTCGCCGCCAACCGCGACACGGCGTTTGGCCGCCGCTTCGGCTTCGACCGGATCGACAGCCCCGCACGGTTCCGCGAGCGCGTGCCCGTGCACGCGGCCGCCGATTTCCTGCCGTGGCTCGAGCGCGTGTCGAACGAGACGGAACCGGTGCTGACCGCCGAACGCCCGCTGTTCCTCGAACGTACGAGCGGCAGCACGGCGCGCCGGAAGCTGATTCCGTACACGCCCGCGTTCCTGCGCGAACTGCAGGCCGCGATGATCGTGTGGCTGGCCGACATGCATCGCGCCTGTCCGGCACTCGGCGAAGGGCATGCGTACTGGTCGATGTCGCCGCCGCTGCAGGCGCCCGGCGTTGCGCCGAGCGGAATTCCGGTCGGCTCGGCGAGCGATCTCGATTATCTGGGAGACAGCAGCGCCGCCGCACTTGTGCCGACGCTGCTCGTGCCGCCGCTGACCGGCGACGCGGCGACGTGGCGGCGCGAGACCCTGCGCGCGCTCGTCGCCGACGCATCGCTCGCGTTTATCAGCGTGTGGAGCCCGACGTTCCTGACGAGCGTGCTGCGTCCGCTGTTCGATCGCAACGATGCCGATGGCGTGCGCGATCTCGCATGGGTCGAAGCGTCGCTGCCGGCCGATCGTCGCGCTGCGTTGCGTCGTGCGAGCGCGAACGGCGACTGCCATGCACTGTGGCCGCGCCTGGCGGCCGTGAGCTGCTGGCTGGACGGCCCGAGCCGGTATTACGCCGACGCGTTGCGCGTGCGGTTCCCGGATGTGCAATGGCTGCCGAAGGGGCTGTTCGCGACCGAAGGCGTTGCCAGCATTCCCTTCGGCGCGGGCGACGGCTGCCCGCTCGCGATCGGCAGCCACTACCTCGAATTCGTGCGCGACGACGGCAGCGTGTGCGATGTCGACGCGCTGCAACCGGGTGACGACGCACAGGTGTTGCTGACGACCGGCGGCGGGCTGTATCGCTATGCGCTCGGCGATCGCGTGCGCGTGATCGGCATGACCGGACGCACGCCGCGCATTGCGTTCGTCGGCCGTGCGGCGGCGAGCGTCGATCTCGTCGGCGAGAAGCTCGACGAACGCATCGTGGCCGATGCGCTGAATCCTGCGCTCGGGCAACACGGGGAAGTCGGTGCGTGCATCGTGCCGTGCGCGGCGCGAGAAGGGCTGCCGCACTACGTGCTGTGCGTCGCCGGCGACCTCGGCGCAGACGCGGCCGATACGATGCGCGCAGCCGTCGAAACCGGGCTGGCGCAGGCATTTCATTACGCGCACGCACGCCGCCTCGGCCAGCTCGGCCCGCTGCAGATGCGCTGGCTGGGCCGATCGCCGGCGCGGCTCGGCGATTGGCTGCAGCACGCGGCCGATCGGGCCGGCATGCGCGCGGGCGACGTGAAGCCGTGCCTGCTCGTGACGCGGCTGCCGATGGCCGAGGCGCTGCTCGCGATGACGGATGAGTGATGCCATGAACGACATGAACGAACCACGCGGATGCGGGCACGAGTGCTCGTCGCGCGAAGCGGCGCACGCGCAAGCATCCGCACCGCAGATCGACGGCCTGCACGAGCAATGGTTCGTTGCGTGCACCGAACGCGAACTCCCGCACGACAAGCCGCTCGGCGTGCGCATTCTCGACACCGGCATCGTGCTGTTTCGCCAGCGCGATGGCCGGATCGCCGCGCTGGTCGACCAGTGCGTGCATCGCGGTACGCGACTGTCGGCCGGCAAGGTCGACAGCGACACGCTCGTCTGTCCGTATCACGGCTGGCGTTACGACGGCGAGGGGCAGGTCGTTCATGTGCCGAGCATCGACGGCACGCGGCCGACGGGCGCGCCCGGCCGCTATCCGTTCCGGCAGCGCACACTGCCCGTACAACTGCTCGACGGGCTCGTGTGGGTGTATCCCGGCACCGGCGATCCGTCCGCGCGCACGATTTTCCGGATGCCGTTCCGCGACGTCGCTGCATGGCAGTCGTACTACATGGTCAACACGTTCGACGGCGACATCGCGATGCTCGCGCAGAACTTCATGGACGTGCCGCACACGGTGTTCGTCCACGACGGGATCTTCCGCAGCAGCCGTGGCCAGGCGATGGAGGCCACGGTCGCGGCGACGCCGGACAGCGTCGCCGTCACTTATCACGACGGCGACGACAAGATCGGCTTCTGCCTCGACTGGCTCACGAATCCCGATCGCGTGCCGCTTGCGCACGTCGACCGCTTCATCGCGCCGAATGTGACGCGGTGCGACTACCTGTGGGGCGAGCGTTCCGGGTTCCTGATCGTCAGCCAGATCACGCCGATCGATGCGCGCCGTTCGCGCGTCTACACGTACATCGCGTATCGCTTCCGGCTGCCGCGCTGGGTGCTGCGCGCGCTGCGGCCGTTGCTGAACCTGTACACGCACCTCGTGATCCAGCAGGACGTGCGGATCATGCGCGCGCACCGGCAAGGGCTCGACAACGCACCGGGCTTCCGGCCGCACAACGTGCGCGCCGACATCGTGCATGTCGCGATCGACCGGCTGCTCGACGCGGTGAAACGCGGCGAACCGCTGCCGGCCGGGCAGTGCGGCGAGAAGGTGATGCGGTTCGAGCTGTAGGCGCGGCGTGCGGCGCTGCGCGGGGACGCGCGTTTAGCGCGTGGGGCCGGTCTGGCCGGACGCGAGCGCGACGCCGTCCGTCAGGTAGCGGTGCACGGCCGGCAGATGCTCGAGCGCGAGCGCCGGATACGCGTGATGCACCTGGTGATAGCCGATGTTGCGCGGATACAGCACGAGCTTGCCGATCCAGCCGAACGTCATCGTGCGCGTCATCTTCCAGATCGATTCCGGCGAGCGTTCGCCCATCTCCACGTGATCGTGTTCGAGCAGCACGCGGTTCGCATTCATGATGCCGCCGATGATCCACGGCAGTCCGTAGTAAGTGAAGAACGGCAGATCCCAGTGCACGACGGCCGCGATCGCGAGCAGATAGCCCGCGCAATGCGGCAGGTCGGCGCGCGCACACGCAATGACTTCGGGGTGACGGCGCAGGTCCTGGCCCGAACGGTCCTGCATGAAGCCGCGTGCGTACCACGGCCGGAACGCGGGCCAGGCGAGCGCGAGCGGCGCCATCAGCGCGCGTAACGGCCACCAGACCGGCAGCAGCGCGCCGCGCAGCATCATCGCGCGCCGCACCCAGCCGCCGCGTGCGGCGAGCCGGTGCAGGTACGGATCCTGGGCGGTGCCGACCGCGCGATGATGGCGCAGGTGGTGATAGCGCATCGCCGCGATGGACGAGCCGATAGTCCAGCCGGCGAGCGCGTCGACGAGCGCGAGCGGCAGCGTCATGCGTCGCACGGGAAGATGGCATGCGTCGTGCAGGATCACGCCGAACGCCTGCAGCCGCCCCGCAATCAGCAACACGGCCGCGACATGGACGATCGGATTCGGCACGAAGCGGATCGCGGCCCAGCACAGCAGGATGCCGAACCAGTCGACGCACGCATAGCGCACGAGCCGCCACGGCCGCGCGCCGGCCACGAACGGCAGCGTGCGGTTCAGTTCGGCGGGTGTCGGCAGCGTGGCGGGCGTGGGCATTCGGCGGTGTCGGGCGCGCCGTCGACGGCGCGTGTGCAGGTTTTGTCGCTGGGCAATATACACCGGTTTCCGGCGCCCGGCGGCCGCGATCAATGCGCGGCGCAGGGCGCGCCGAACCATCGCGCTGCCGCGTGCGCCGCTGCGTCGGCATCCGCATCGTCGTGACCGGCCCATGCGACGATCCCGTCGGGACGCACGAGCACCGCGCGCACTCCGAGCCGGTCTTTTGCATCGCTCGCGATGTACGCGATCCGGTCGCGCCAGCGGCTTGCCAGTGCCTGAAGCGGCCGGGCTGCATCGAAGTCCAGCAGCACGCCCTTGCCGTGCCGGACGCGCTCGCCGAGCCGTGTGCCGTCGGCCAGTTCGAAATCCGGAGCGCTGCGGCCGACGAGCGGGTGATGGCCGCCGAGATCGTACGCAACGGACACGCCCCACACGCGCTCGGCGAAGTACGTCGCGCCGTCGCGCGTGTCGACGAGATCGCGCATGATCGCTTCGAGCGCGCGCGAACTCGGAGACGGCCGCATCAGCGCGACCTGCGCGCGCGACCAGTCGAGCACCCGTGCGCCTACCGGATGCCGCTCGGCCGTGTAACTGTCGAGCAGCCCGTCCGGCGCGTCGCCGCGGATCGTCGCGGCCAGCTTCCAGCCGAGATTCATCGCGTCGCCGAGCCCGAGATTGAGCCCCTGGCCGCCGAGCGGCGAGTGGATGTGCGCGGCATCGCCCGCGAGCAGCACGCGTCCGTTGCGGTAGGTCGCGGCCTGGTACGCGCGGTCGGTCCACGTGGTGGCGAGCCGGAGGGCCGTCAGCGTGACGCCGGTGCCGGACACGCGGCGCAATACGGCTTGCGCATGCTCGAGCGTGACGGGCCCGCTCCGGTGGAACGCGCCGCCGTCGAACTCGACCAGCGCGATGGTTCCGGGCGGCGTGTACGTGTACATGCCGCCCGTCGTGTAATGACGGCCCGGCAGCAGCGCGCCCGGATCGGCGAATTCGGCTTCGATCGAGTAGCCGGTGAATTCGGGATCGGTGCCGGCGAACGCGAAGTCGCCGGCCTTGCGGACCGTGCTGCGGCCACCGTCGCAGCCGACGAGCCAGCGGGCGCGGAACGTGTTGCCGCCCGCGTGCAGAGTCACCGTGTCGTCCGCGTCCGACTGTTCGAAGCCCTCGACGCGGATACCGCGCCGGATCTCGACGCCCGTTGCTTGCGCACGAGCGGCCAGCGCGGATTCGACGCGCGCCATGTCGGTCGCCATGTGCGTGCCGGCCGGGCCGGGCAGGTGGTACGGCCACTGCGACGCATCGATGTTGTCGTGGAAGAACGGGATGCCGGCGAAATGGCCGCCCGGACGGCGCGATTGCTGCATCCAGTGTGCGGTGTCGTTCGCGCGGGGCGGCAGTGCGATGTCGTCGAGCAGGCCGCGACGGTCGAACGCGTCGATGGTGGGCGCCGACAGGCCGCGCATGCCGAACGGAAGACGCTTCAGCGGGGAATCCGGATCGTTCGCCTGCTCGACCACCAGCACGGACAGGCCGACTAGGCGAAGCTCGCACGCGAGGAACAGGCCGACCGGGCCGGCTCCGGCAATCACGACATCATGGGTGACGGGAAGATTCATCGGGTGGCTCGGTGTCAGGCCGGGGCAGGCCGTGGGCGGTCGATGGCGCGATACCTGACCGGCATCGCGCCCCGTTTGAGTTGACAATGGAACGTTGTTCCAATGGCGAGATATTGGAACGTTGTTCCATGTGTGTCAAGCTAGCGCGCATGAAAACCAGCAACCGGACCGAACGGCGCGCGGATGCGCTGTCGAAAGAGCGGATCGTCGAGGCCGCGATCGAGATACTCGACAAGGACGGCGAGCGCGCGCTGACGTTTCGCGCGCTCGCTGCGTACCTGGCGACGGGAAGCGGGGCGATTTACTGGCACGTCGCCGACAAGCACGACCTGCTTGCGGCGGCTGCGGACCAGGTGATCGCGGGCGCGATGGCGGACGTGCCGGGCGCGGACGACGGCGATGCGGCGGAAGCGCTCCGGCGCGTCGCGCTGCGTTTGTTCGACGCGTTCAGCGCGCATCCGTGGGTGGGGGCGCAGTTGTTCCGGGAACCGTGGCAGCACGCGGTGCTGCGCATCCTGGAGCGCGTCGGCGGGCAGCTTCAGGCGCTGGGCGTGCCCGAACCGGAGCAATTCAACGCGGCGTCGGCGCTGATGCACTACCTCTTCGGGCTGGCCGGCCAGTATGCGGCCGGCGCGCGGCTTCATTCGCGCGAGACGGGGCAAGCGGAGATCGTCGCGACCGTGGCGGAGCGGTGGGCGCAACTCGAGCCGGCGCAGTATCCGTTCGTGCGCAAGGTGGCGGCGCAACTGGCCACGCACGACGAGCGCGCGCAGTTCCTGGCCGGCATCGACCTCATTCTGGCGGGGATCGGAACGGCTCGATAAGCCGTCGTACGGCGGGTCGACTCGTCAGGCGAGCAGTTGCAGCGCCTCCGCGAGCGACAGCACCGTCGTGCGCGATTCGAACGCGGTGGCGAACAGATGCTCGTGGACCACCGGGTCCGGGTCGTAACAGCAATCCTTGACCGTATAGAGACGGAAATCCGCATCGCTTGCGTGGGCGATCGACGAAAACATCACGCCCGTCGACGCGATACCGACCATGATCAGCGAATCGACGCCTTGCGCGACCAGCCTGGCCTGCAGATCGGTGCCGAAGAACACGCTCGCGCGGTGCGCGACGATCAGCGGCTCGTCGGGCTGCTTGCCCAGCTCAGGCGACGGGCCGTCGTTGATGAACAGGCCTAGCCGTTTGATGCCCTGGCCGTTCTTGTTGAGCGGGCTGACTTCCGAGTAGCCGGGGCTGAAGCGGAGATTCGCGAACCAGACGCCGACGCCTGCGGCACGTGCCGCATCGCAGAGACGGCGCGTATTGGCGAGCAGTTCGGGTGCGACCGACGGGAAGAGGTCGAGGATGTCGGTCTGGTAATGCATGACGACCAGCGCGGTTTTTGATGGCGCGATGGCGGGAATCGGCGCGCAGGCGCCGTCGCTGGCGTTCGTGTGGGCTGTCGTTGCGACTTCTGATGCGTTGTCCGGATGCATGCGTGATGTTCTCCAGTAACCGCTGCGGGGTGTCGGAAAATCGGTCGTTCGCGTACGTCGTCAACCATGGCGCCTTCGCCGGCCGGGTTGGCTCGACATTGGACGAAGGCGAATCTCCGCTAATGCACGAGATCGCAATGAATCTGCAGCCTTTCCGTGGCGTTGCGGTGAATCTGAAACCCTTGCCGTACCAGTGCGGACTGGATCTGCGCCAGGCTGGAATCGCATCGCCGCATGCGATGCCGCTGCCAGAATGGCGGCGTGAATACGCCCAGCGGCAATAACCGCACGCGACGACCCTTCAACCCGAACGAAACGTCGATATGTGTTCCATCGACGTCGTGTCCGTTGCTTCCGAAAATATCGACAAGCTCGTTGCCTCGGGTGGGGTAGAGCAAGCGGAACAGGCCCATTCCCAGTGCGCGAAACCCGCGACGCGCAACACCCAGACCGGATGCTCGCGGCTCATAGCCTCGCGTCAGGATCA
The DNA here is from genome assembly GCF_902499125.1 of Burkholderia arboris. GTDB lineage: Bacteria > Pseudomonadota > Gammaproteobacteria > Burkholderiales > Burkholderiaceae > Burkholderia > Burkholderia arboris. The sequence continues at coordinate 61,267 of NZ_CABVPX010000008.1, read as the reverse complement.
GGTCGATCTCCGCGGGCAACTCGGCCTGGATCGCCTGCAGCTTCCCCAGCACTTGCGCCTCCACGCGCACGTATCGTGCGGGCCAGCGCGGCCGGATCTGCACGCCGGCTTGAACACCACGCGTCAGCGTCAGCAAATTCGAATGCATCGTGAGGATATCCGTGAGTGTGGCGGGCAACAAGCAAGAATTCAATTTCTTAAAATCAGGCTGCTCATGTATTGATTCAAATCGCGAAAATCCTTAACCGTCCACGGGTGGGGCGCTAGTTTTACGCCGTTTTCTCGCAACGTTTTTGAAATCAGGTCTCCGTTTGGGCGAAGTATGACTGACGAGACAATAACGCCCGGATAGTCTTTGAGTCGTTTTTTGAACGCGGGTGTCGTAAGGTCGGGTGTGGGTGGGCTGCTTTTATTGGCCAGCGGCCCTGTTCCTCTGGCATCTGCTCCGTGGCACATCGCGCATCTCGCCAGGAAGATCTTTTTCCCGTTATCACTATCCGCGAAGGTTGGTGATGTTGGGGCAAGCAATGAAATTCCTAACGAGGCGATGAGGATTTTTTTCATTTTTTTGATTTATTGTAAAAGCCGGTGAATGTCTCTTTAGGGGCGATTGCCGCCGAATGACGGGTTTTATGTTGAGTGTGCCGATCGTCACCTGCCGCAGTCGCGCCGGGTGGCGCACGCCCGGCTTCGCCCCCTCAAAAAATCGACCTTCCCGTATAAGTCGTCAACCACTCCAGCGCCAGGGTCCCCGCCAGCGAGTTCCCGTTCGCATCGAGCCCCGGCGCCCACACGCACACGGCCATATCCCCCGGCAGCACCGCAACAATCCCGCCGCCCACGCCGCTCTTCGCCGGCAGCCCGACGCGATACACGAAATCCCCGGCTGCATCGTAGGTGCCGCAGGTCAGCATCAGCGCCGACAGCCGCTTCGCCGAACTCGAATCGACGATCCGCTCGCCGGTCGCCGGTGCGACGCCGCCGTTCGCGAGGAACAGCGCGGCGCTCGCGAGCTCGACGCAATTCATCGTGATCGCGCACTGCCGGCAATACGCATCGATCACCGTGTCGGGCGGCATCTGCATGTTGCCGAAGCTCGCCATGAAGTGCGCCATCGCGCGGTTGCGCTCCGCATGCTGCAGCTCCGACTGCGCGACGCGCGAATCGTAGTCGATGTCGTTCGTGCCGATCATCCGCCGCACGAATTCGACCAGCGCCGTCTCGGCCTTGACGAAGCGGCGGCACAGCACGTCGGTGACGACCAGCGCGCCTGCGTTGATGAACGGATTGCGCGGCTTGCCGCGCTCGCTTTCGAGCTGGACCAGCGAATTGAACGCGTTGCCGGACGGTTCGCGACCGACCCGTTCCCACAGTTCGTCGCCCAGCAGCTGGAATGCGAGCGTGCACGCGAACAGCTTCGAGATACTCTGGATCGAGAAGCGCTCGTGTGCATCGCCGACCGTGTAAACGTTACCGTCGAGCGTCACGACGGCCATCCCGAACTTGTCGGCGGGCACTTTCGCGAGTTCGGGAATGTAGTCGGCAACCCGTCCCTGGCCTATCCAGGGGGCGAGTTCGGTGTGGATGCGTTCGAGGATCGTCTGGTAATTCATCACGTCAGGCGGGTAGGTGAGCGGCCCGGATTCCGGCGAGCCCGTATGGAACCGTCCCGGCGCCGATTCGTCAAGCATGGCCAGCATCGAACCCTGATTTTCAAGACCGTCAAACGGGCAGGCGGCGGTCGCAGTATCATGCGGTACGTTTCGGCCGATGGCCGGCGTCCGGCACCTGCCGGCGTCGCCGCGGCCCCCTCGATGATCCGACCGCTGCCCATGTCTTTCCGCATCCTGCTCGTCGAAGACGACACCCGCCTGTCCACGCTGATCGCCGGCTACCTGCGCAAGAACGACTATGAAGTCGACACTGTGCTGCATGGCGACGCCGCGGTGCCGGCGATCCTGTCCATTCGTCCCGATCTCGTCATCCTCGACGTGAACCTGCCGGGCAAGGACGGTTTCGAAATCTGCCGCGAGGCGCGCAAGCAGTACGACGGCGTGATCATCATGGTGACGGCGCGCGACGAGCCGTTCGACGAACTGCTCGGCCTCGAATTCGGCGCGGACGACTACGTGCACAAGCCGGTCGAGCCGCGCATCCTGCTCGCGCGGATCAAGGCCCAGCTGCGCCGCGCGCCCGCACGCGTGACCGAGAGCACCGCGCCGCAGCCCGAGCGCTACGCGTTCGGCAAGTTTTCGATCGACCGTACCGACCGTACCGTCGTGCTGCCCGACGGCAGCACGCCCGACCTGACGTCGGCCGAATTCGACCTGCTGTGGGCGCTCGTATGCCATGCGGGCGAGGTCGTCAGTCGCGACGACCTGATGCTGCAGCTGCGCGGCGTCGAATTCGACGGCCTCGACCGCACGATCGACGGACGCATCTCGAAGCTGCGCCGCAAGCTGCGCGACGACGCAAGCAACCCGCAGCGGATCAAGACGATCCGCAGCAAGGGTTATCAATTCAGCAAGCACGCGTGGGAATGACGCCGCCTGCGCGCGACGCCGTCACGTTCCGCGCGGGCATTCCACCCGCCGGCCGGGAGCCGCGATGATCCGACGAACCCGTTCGCACCCCGATGCGCCGCCGTTGCCGACGCTGCGCTACGTCAAGTGGCGCTGGCTGCATTTCCGCCGCGCGTGGACCGACACGCGCGCCGACCGCATTCCGAGCTGGTCGCGCCTGTACGTGCGCACCTACCTGCATCTGCTCGGCCTCGTGTTGCTGACCGCGCTCGTGCCGGCGCTCGCGCTATGCGTCGAATTGTCGCCGCAGGTCGTGTGGCATGCATTCGATTCGCTGCCGGGCGATATCTGGATCGTGCTCGCGTTCGTGTTCGCCGCGCCCGCACTCGCCGCGTACCGGTGGATGCGGCCGGTCTGGTCGGATCTCGTGATGGTGCGTGAACGCGCGATCGACTTCACGGGCGGGCGCTTCAACACGCGCGCCCGCGAATCGCACAGCGTGATCATCGGGCCGCTCGCCCGCACGCTGAACGCGCTCGCGATGCGCATGGAGCGGCTGATCGCCGCGCAGCGCGATCTGACGAACGGCATTTCGCACGAACTGCGCACACCGCTCGCGCGCGTGCGCTTCGCGCTCGAAATGCTGCGCGAACCGGGTTCCGCGGCCGAGTACCAGGGCGCGCTCGAGAGCATCGCGCAGGACGTGACCGAGCTCGAAGAGTTGATCGACATGAGCCTCACGTATGCGCGGCTCGAATACAGCTCGCTGCAGTCGAACCTCGAGATGACCGCGCCCGTCGCGTGGTTCGAGCACCAGGTGAACGACGCGCAACTGCTGTATCCGGAGCGTGCGATCGAGGCGCGCATCGCGATCGCATCGGATCTGCGCGTGAAGATGGACCGCCGGCTGATGTCGTACGCGATGCGCAATCTGCTGCGCAACGCGAGCAAGTACGCGAAATCGCAGATCGTCGTCGGCATCTCGCTCGTGCACGGCAACATCGGGATCTTCGTCGAGGACGACGGCCCCGGCGTGCCCGAGAGCGAGCGCGAACGGATCTTCGACGCGTTCGTGCGCCTCGACCGCCGCACCGGCGGTTACGGGCTCGGCCTGTCGATCACGCGGCAGGTGCTCCATGCGCACAATGGCCGGATCGCGGTCGTCGATCCGGTCGCACTCGGCGGCGCGCGGTTCGAGATCAGCTGGCCGGTCTAGCGAGACGCCGCGCGAGGTCCCGCCCTCGGCAGCCACGATGGCGACGCGCGCCGGTTGCGTGCGCGTTGCCGGCATTCCCCGCCGTCCTTCCCCGTCGCCTCTCCGTATTGCAATCGCATGAAGATTCGTTTGCAGCGCATACGCGCCGTGCATTACGATTGCAATTGCAACTACTTAGGCCGGCGGTCTGCAGCAGCGCAAGCAGGCGGCCTGCGACGCAGTAGCGAAGCCGGGGCGGCCCTGCCTGCCGCCCTTCGTTCATGCATTCCTGTCCGGGTCACGCCTCATGCGGCTACTGAATATCGTGTCTTCTCCCCGTGGCGCCAGGTCGGCGTCGATCGCGGTTGCGAATGCGTTCGTCGACGCGTACTGCAATGCGGAGGCGTCGGTCGACGTCGATACGCTGAATGTCTGGGAAGAGGACCTGCCGGACTTCGATGGCGACGCGATCGGCGCAAAGTACAAAGGCGTCGCGAACGAACCGATGAATGCCGCCGAGCAGTCGGTCTGGCTGCGGATCCAGTCGCTCGTGAAGCGGTTTCAGCAGGCGGACCGGATCGTCGTCGGCGTGCCGATGTGGAATTTCGGGTATCCGTACAAGCTCAAGCAACTGATCGATCTCGTCAGCCAGCGGAACATGCTGTTCACGTTCGATGGCGCCGCCTACGGCCCGCTGCTGACGATTCCGCGCGCGCTGGTTGTCCATGTGCGCGGGCAGAGCGGGGAAACCGGGGCGGGACGTCTCGACACCCCCGGGTTCGGGCATCAGGCCGATTACATCGAATTCTGGCTGAAGTTCATCGGCGTGAACGAGGTCAGGAGCCTGACCGTCGAACACACGTGGAATGCGAAGGCGCACGACAGCATCGAACGGGCGCAAGCGCGGGCGATCGCGATGGCTGCGGATTTCTGATCGGGGAGTACGGCGGCGCGACGGCGGCGCGGATGCCGCCGAAGCGGCATCCGCGCATGCTCAGTAGGTGCGGCCGAGCTGCAGGTAGAAGTTGCGGCGGCCGCCCGGCGCGAGCGCCACGCCGATATAGACGGGCCCGAACGCGGTCGACAGGCTCGTGAAGAACGTATAGCTCTGCTTGAGCGCGCCGCCGCCGATCTGCTGCCCGCTCGACCACACGTTGCCGACTTCCGCGCTGGCGCCCACCGACAGCGCCTTGATCGGCGACGCGTTGAACGTCATCAGCTGGTTCATGTAGGTGATCTGACCGTACGCGAGCTCGTTGCCGTTCAGCTGGTCGGCCGCATACGCGGACAGATGCTGGAAGCCGCCGAGCGTGAAGTTGAACGCGTTGATCAGGTTGGTGCCGCCGATGCTCTTGCCGCCTTCGATCGTCGCGCTGATGCTGTGCCGGCCGAACTGCTGCGCAACCATCGCCTTGCCGTAGATCTCGGTGTAAGGCGCGTTGTTGATCCCGTCGTCGAATTCCTGTGCCGAGCCGCCGTTGCGCGACACCAGCGAGCGCTCGACACGCAATTCGCCGAAGTAGCCCTTGCGCGGGAACATCGGATCGTCGAGCTGGTCGATGACGAGCCGCGCGCGCGCGGTCAGCGCCTGGGACGTGAAGCTCGGCCACAGCAGGTTCTGGCCGCTGCCGTCGTCGAACGGCAGGTTGTAGGTCGGCGAGCCGTGCCCGGTCACGTATCCGATACCGACCCGGAAATCGCCGAGCCGAGCGATCGGCAGGCCGAAGTCGATCCCGGCGCGCGCCGTCTGCATCAGGTACTGCGTGATCTTCACGTTACCGGTGTCGTCGTACAGGTTCGCGTAGCGGCGCTGGTATTCCGCATACGGCGACAGGTAGACGCCGTAGGCCATCGACAGCGGCTGGCGGAATTCGACGCGCGCCGACTGCAGGTCGCTGCCGATCGTCGTGTCCGCGCGGAACTCGAGCCCCGATTCGGTGAGCCACGGCCGCCGGTAGCCGACGTGCAGGCGGAAGCCGCCCTCGTCGGTCGAACTGCTCGACATGCCGAGCCCGAACAGCAGGAAATTCGGCCCCCAGTACTTCTCGCGCGCGTTGATCTCGAGCACGTTGTCGTCGCCGTGGCTCACGATCTGCTGCGTGACGCTCTCGAAATTGCCGCCCGTCGTGAGTCCGAGCAGATCCTGGCTGACGGTCTGCGGATCGTAGGTGTCGCCGGGCTTCACGTGCAGCGCGTTGCTGACGACCCGCTTCGGCACGCCGCCGCTGGTCTTGATGTCGATGCGCGTGATCCGGATCGGCGGTGGCAGCGGCTGCGCGTGCGCGGACCGGTAGGCCGCGTACTGTTCCGGCGTGAGCGCGAAACGGCGCAGCTTCGGCAGCGCCGCGGTCGCCGCGGCCGCGCCGGCGGCGATCGCCTGCTTCGCGTTCTGGAAGTCGGTGAACGCGAGCGAGCCGAGGTCCGGCGTGAGCAGTACGTCCTGCGCGTCCAGCTGCTTGCGCTGCGCGGTCACGTTCTGGCGGATCAGGATGCCGACCATCTGCTGCATCACGTCGGCGGGCGACGCGAGCGCGTCGAGCGGGCGCAGTTGCGAGCCGATGTCGACGGCGATCACGACGTTCGCGCCCATCTGCCGCGCGGTGTCGACGGGCAGGTTGCTGACGAGCCCGCCGTCCACGAGCGCGCGCCCGTTGATCTCGGCCGGCGCGAACAGGCCCGGCATCGCCATGCTCGCGCGGATCGCGAGCGGCAGCGAGCCGTGGTCGAGCACGACCATCTGGCCCGTCTGCAGGTCGGTCGCGACCGCGCGGTACGGGATCGGCAGGCGGTCGAACGGCTGGTTGGTCGGCACGGCGGCCGTCCAGTTCGCCAGCAGCGCCTGCAGCCGGTTGCCCTGCACGAGGCCGACCGGCGCCTTCACGCCTTTCTTGCCGAAGCCGAGCGTCAGCCCGTTGATGTACAGGCGTTCGTCTTCCCGGCTGCTTTGCGGCAGGTCCGCGCGGTCCGTCACGTCGAACGCGATATCCGCGAGGTTGACCTCCGACAGCCGTTTCTGCATCTCGTCGGCCGCCATCCCGCTCGCGTACAGGCCGCCGACCACCGCGCCCATGCTGGTGCCCGCGACGCAGTCGATCGGGATCCGGTTGTCTTCCAGTACCTTCAGGACACCGAGGTGTGCGTAACCGCGCGCGCCGCCGCCGGACAGCACGAGGCCGATCGACGGGCGGCCGGCCGGACCGCCGTCGGCCGTGCAGTCATGCGCAGGCGCGGCGGGGGCGGCAGGCGTGGCCGCGGGCGCGCCGGCGGCAGCGGTCACGGCCTGGGCGGCGGATTCGGCGGCCGGCAGCGGCTGCGCGGCGACCGTGCAGCACCAGAAGGCGACGAGCGTCGTGCAGAGCGGGCGCACCCGCGCCCAGCGGAAGGAAACGGTCGCTGTCATGGTGGAAATACCTGGCGTGATCGGGCGTCTGAGGCCTGCCGGGAGCAGGCAAGACCGAGAGATTACCGTGTTTTACAGGCGCAATGCGAGAGGCCGTTGCGTAGCCCGAAGCATCCGGCACGGTATTTTCGGCAATTTCGTCGCGAAAAAATCATCGGAATTATCTAAAGTATCGGAACGATTTGCCGCTAAGCTTGTGATGGGGCGGCATGGCCGCGCCGCGAAAATCCGGCGTGGCCGTCCCGGCCTGTTCGTTCACAAAGGTTTGATATGTCGACACCGCTGTTCGGAAAGTTGTTTGCGCAACCCGTTGCGATCGACCCTGGAACGGCGAGTACGCGGATTTATACGCACGAACGCGGCGTGGTGCTGAACCAGCCGTCGGTCGTCTGCTTCCGCAAGGCCGGCGCGACCGACGCGCGGCCGACGCTCGAGGCCGTCGGCGAGCTCGCGAAGGCGCTGCTCGGCCGCGAACCGGGGCATCTCGAAGCCGTGCGGCCCATGCGGCACGGCGTGATCGCGGACGCGCACGCGGCCGAGCAGATGATCCGCAGCTTCATCGACATGTCGCGCACGCGCTCGCGCTTCGGACGCCGCGTCGAGGTCACGCTGTGCGTGCCGTCCGATGCGACCGCCGTCGAACGCCGCGCGCTCCGCGAGGCCGCGTTCGCAGCCGGCGTATCGGAGGTCGAACTGATCGAGGAGTCGCTGGCAGCCGGGCTCGGCGCGGGTTTGCCGGTGACCGAGCCGGTCGGCTCGATGGTCATCGACATCGGCGGCGGGACGACCGAAGTCGCGGTCATCGCGCTCGGCGGCATCGTCTACCGCGAGGCGATCCGCGTCGGCGGCAGCCAGTTCGACGCGGCGATCGTCAACCATGTCCGCAACCTGTACGGCGTGCTGCTCGGCGAACAGACGGCCGAGCACGTCAAGCAGGCGATCGGCTCGGCCACCAGCGCGGTGCCGCGCAGGTCGACGCGCGCGGTCGGCCGAGGCATCGGCGACGGGCTGCCGCGCTCGGTGGAACTGTCCAACCACGACGTGGCGGATGCGCTGGCCGCGCCGCTCAAGCAGGTGATCGGCGCGGTGAAGTCGGTGCTCGAGAACGCGCCGGCCGAACTCGTGACCGACATCGCGCATCGCGGCGTGGTGCTGACGGGCGGCGGCGCGCTGCTCGCCGATCTCGAGCGCCTGCTGTACGACGAGACGGGGCTGGTCGCGCGGGTCGCCGACGAGCCGTCCACCTGCGCGGTGCGCGGCGCCGGCGAGGCGATGGGGCGGCTCGCGATGTGCCCGGTCGACTGATTCGGGCACGAACCGGGCCGTGCATCGCGGCGCGGCCATTCACATTCTTTCGATCCCCGTTGCACTCCATATTGCCTGCCCGCGTCGCCGCGGGCACGCTGCTCCGGTCGACTGGCCGCAAGGCCGGCGCCGTCCGGCATCGGTTAGTCGCGTGGACACCCGAACGCGCACCGTGCTAGCGTTACGCGCCCGTACGAGGCCGGGCAAGCCGATGCGCCCGACGACCTGAGAGATGACATCCTTGAAAAACCACGCCAAACGGGGCTTGTTTGCCCGAACGGGCCGCCTGCTGGCCGCCGTTGCCTGCCTCTGGATCGTTGCAGCCGTTGCGCTCGTCGCGTACGGGATGCGGATGCCGAACGAGCCGGCCGACGTTGCCGTGATCTTCGGCAACGCGCTGGACGACACCGGCGCACCGAAGCCCGTGCTCGCCGCCCGGCTCGATGTCGGCGTGCGCTGCTACCGCACGGGGCAGTGCCCGGCGTTCCTCGTCAGCGGCGCGATCGACGGCCCGGGGTTGAACGAGGCGACGGCCATGCGCGACTATCTCGTGGCGCGCGGCGTGCCGGCCGAGCGGATCGCCGTCGACGACCAGGGCGACAACACGCTCGCGACCGCGCAGCACACGCTCGCCTATCTGCAGGCACACGGCCTGTCGCGCGTGCTGATCGTCAGCCAGTATTACCACCTCGCGCGGGCACGCCTTGCATTCGAACGCGTCGGCATCGCGCGGGCGAGCATCTCCGCCGCCTATCCGCGCCGCTTCCAGTGGCGCGACGTCTATTCGAGCTGCCGCGAAGTGCCGGCCTATGCGGTGTATGCGGTCCGTCTGTGGATGAATCCCGATGCGCGGCCCGTTTCGTTCCGGCCGATGCTGTATTTGATGAGCCTGTTTTCGTAATGCGGTGCGCCGGGGGCGAACGCCCCCGGGGTGCGCGGATTGCCTCCTCCTGCCGGTGTCCTGCCGTCCGGCGCAGCCTGTCCGAATGTCATCGGCGCAGTCCAAACGACAACGTTTCGCATTTTCGATCCGATGCGAAGCGAAAATAGAATCAATTTCCCGGATTGTTCAAGAATTCGAACTCGTTCGGCTATTAAGCAGGCGCTGATTATTCGTATTGACGATTCGCGGCAGTAAATGCCCGTGCCGCAGGGGCCATATACGTTGAATCGAAATCGTATATCGGCGTTTTCACGGATGCGGCGTGTTCGATATTTTTGCCAAAAATCAAAATAAGCAGGCGAAAAACATGCGGCATGCCGTTTTCAAGAATTCCGTGTCGGGTAAAAAATACATACCCGTCGGCCCTTGATCCGATGAGTGAATATCGACTGGAAAACGGTTTGAGTTTGATATAGCCTTGTCTGATAAAAGCGGAACGGTAATCAAATCAACCAGAAAGTCGCTGCAGAAGAACAGGGGCCGCCATCATGTCACTTGACTAGCCTTGCGTCTGAAATCCCGATTCCGGGGTGATTAAGAGTTCATTCATGAATTAACCGACGTCGCACTGCGACCGCCGGGGCGGATGCTTTTGTCCGTGATTTTCTGCTGCGTGCCGTGCGTGGCGGTCGCAATGCCAATACCAAAGCCGAAACCAAAAACGAGGGAAAGCATGAACCTTGCGCGTTCGAAAAAAGCCGGTGAGCCGTTTCCGAGACTGCTGTTGCCCACGGGCGTTTTCCTGGCGCTGTCCGGCGCGGGTATCGTGCCTGCTCAAGCGACCTGCAGCACGGCAGGCACGACGGTGACCTGCTCCGGGATCGCGAACCCGTTGCAGCCGAGCTATGCGAACAGCGCGAACAACATCAACGCCACCGTCAATCCCGGTGCGAGCGTTGGCGTGTTGCTCGGCGTGGGCGGCACCGCGATGTCGCTGACCGGCAACAATGTCCAGCTGACCAACAACGGCACGATCGACCCGTCAGCGCTCGGCACCGGGCTCGGCGTGCTGTCGAGCGGCACGGTCGTCGGCAATGCATCGGCGAGCGCGAACACCACCGTCGTCAACAACGGCACGATGAACGGCTCGACCGGCGTGGCGATCAGCGGCGTGACGGGCATGGCGCTGTCGGTCCAGAACGGCACGGGCGGCACGTCGAACATCACGAACACCGGTTCGATCGGCTCGAACCCGCTGGTCGGCGCGACCCTCGTCGGCGCGGATGCGCCCGTGGTGGCCGCATACGGCGGCGGCCAGGTCAACATGTCGAACAGCGGGACGATCACCGGCCGCGTGTCGTTCGGCTCGAACGGCACGCCCGGGCAGGGCAATACGTTGACCAACTCGGGCACGATCAACGGCAGCGTGTCGATGGGCGCGAACAGCAACAACACGTTCAACGCCGTGACGGGCTCGTCGGTCAACGCGGCAGGCGGCACCGGCGGCGCGTTCAACATCACGGTCGGCCCGGTCACGATCGGCGTCGCGGCGACGGGCGTCGTGGATGGCGGCGCGGGCGGCGACAACACCCTCAACCTGAAGCAGGGCGGCACCGCGAACGGCACGATCGCGGCCAACAATTACATCAACTTCAATCACCTGAACGTCCAGAACGGCAACTGGACGATCAACGGCGCGTCGACCGCGCAGGACGCGACGCTGAGCGGTGGCGTGGCGATCATCAACAACAACGGGTCGCTCGGCACGGGCAACGTCACGGGCAACGGCGGCGCGCTGCAGGCGGGCACGGCGGGGCTCAACGTTTCCAACAGCGTGACGCTGGGCGTGGGTGGGCTGACGGTGCAGGGCGCAACCGGGCTCGCGCTGTCGGGCACGGTGTCGGGTGGCGGCGCGCTGACGAAGAACGATGGCGGCACGCTGACGCTGACCGGCGCGAACACGTACACGGGCGGCACGAACCTGAACGCCGGCGGCGTGGTGGTCGGCAACAATGCGGCGCTCGGCAGTGGTGCGCTGAATGTCAACGCGTCGGCGTCGCTCGACACGAGCACGAACGTGACGCTCAACAATGCGGTCAATCTCGCCACCGGTACGGCGCTGACGATCGGCGGCAGCAACAATCTCGGGCTGACGGGCGCGATCACCGGAAACGGCGGCCTCGTGAAGAACGGCGCCGCGACCACGACGCTGAGCGGCGCGAACACATATACCGGCGATACGACCATCAACGGCGGCACGCTTGCGCTGAGCGGCGCCGGCAGTCTGGCGTCGACCGGCACGGTCAATCTGGCCGCTGCAGGCGCGGCGCTCGACGTGAGCGGAGCCTCGGGCGCGCGGACGATCGGCTCGCTGGCGGGGGCGGCCGGCACGAGCGTGAACCTCGGCGGCAATTCGCTGACCCTCAACGGCAGCGGCAATGCAACCTATGCCGGCACGATCGGCGGGGCTGGCGGCGTGACGCTGTCGGGCAGCGGCACGCAGGCGCTGACGGGCACGAACACGTACTCGGGCGGCACCAACCTGAACGGCGGCAACGTCGTCGTCGGCAGCAATGCGGCGCTCGGCACCGGCGCGGTGAACGTGAACGGCTCGTCGTCGCTCGATGCAACCACCAGCGTGTCGCTCGCGAACGGCGTCAACATCGCGACCGGGACCACGTTGACGCTCGGCGGCAGCACCGGTCTCGGCCTGAGCGGCCAGATCTCCGGCGGCGGCGGTCTCGTGAAGAACGGCGCGGCGGCGGTCACGCTGTCCGGCGCGAACAACTACACGGGCGGTACGACGCTGAATGCCGGCGGCCTGGTGCTCGGCAACGCGTCGGCGCTCGGCACCGGCGCGCTGACCGTCGGCGGCGCGGCGACGCTCGACACGAACGCGAACCTGACGGTCGGCAATGCGATCACTCTCGGCACGGGCGCCGCGCTGACGCTGGGCGGCAGCAACAGCCTCGGGTTGAGCGGCGCGATTTCCGGCGCGGGCAGCCTCGTGAAGAATGGCGCGGCGACCACGACGCTGACGGGTGCGAACACGTACACGGGCGGCACGACGATCAATGCCGGCACGCTGGCGATCGGCGCGGGCGGCAGCCTGTCGTCCACGGGCACGGTGAACCTGGTCAATCCGGGTGCCACGCTCGACATCAGCGCCGGCGGTGCGCAGTCGATCGGCGCGCTGTCGGGCGCCGCCGGCACGAGCGTGAGTCTCGGCGCCGGCGCACTGACGCTGGGCGGCACCGCCAGCGGCACGTTCAGCGGGACGATCGGCGGCACGGGCAGCCTGACGCTGGCGGGCACCGGTACGCAGACGCTGAACGGCGCAAACGCCTATACCGGCGGCACGAACCTGAACAGCGGCAGCCTTGTGCTCGGCAACAACGGGGCGCTCGGTAGCGGCGCACTGAACGTCGGCGGCGCGGCGACACTCGATACGAATACGAGCCTGTCGGTCGGCAACGCGGTCAACCTCGGCACGGGCGCTGCACTGACGCTGGGCGGCAGCAACAACCTCGCGCTGGGCGGCGCGATTTCCGGCGCGGGCAGTCTCGTGAAGAACGGCGCGGCGACCACGACGCTGACCGGCACGAATACCTACACGGGCGGCACGACGATCAACGCCGGCACGCTGGCGGTGGGCGCGGGCGGCAGCCTCGCCTCGACCGGCGCGATGAACCTCGCGGGTGCCGGCGCGACACTGGACCTGAGCGCTGCGACGGGCGGGCAAACACTCGGCGCCCTGTCGGGTGTCACGGGAACGAACATCAATCTGGGCGGCAACGCACTGACGCTGGGCGGCACCGCCAGCGGCACCTTCAGCGGCGCGATCGGCGGCACCGGCAGCCTGACGCTCGCCGGCACCGGCACGCAGACGCTGAACGGCGCGAGCACCTATACGGGCGGCACGAACCTCAACAGCGGCGGCCTCGTGCTCGGCAACAACGGGGCGCTCGGTACCGGCGCACTGAACGTCGGCGGTTCGGCGACGCTCGATACGAATACGAGCCTGACGGTCGGCAACGCGGTGACGGTCGGCACGGGCGCAACGCTGACGCTGGGCGGCAGCAACGCGCTCGGGCTGGGGGGGGCGATTTCCGGCGCGGGTGCGCTCGTGAAGAACGGTGCGGCGACGACCACCCTGACCGGCGCGAACACTTACACGGGCGGCACGACGATCAACGCCGGCACGCTGGCGGTGGGCGCGGGCGGTAGCCTCGCCTCGACCGGCGCGATGAATCTCGCGGGTGCCGGCGCGACACTCGATCTGAGCGCTGCGACCGGCGCGCAAACGCTCGGCGCGCTGTCCGGGGTGGCCGGCACGAACGTGAGTCTCGGCGGCAACGCGCTGACGCTGGGCGGCACGGCCAGCGGCACGTTCAGCGGCGCGATCGGCGGCACGGGCAGCCTGACGCTGTCGGGCACCGGTACGCAGACGTTGTCCGGCGCGAACACCTATACGGGCGGCACGACGATCGGCGGCGGCAGCACGCTGGCGCTGGGCGCGGGCGGCAGTCTTGCGTCGACCGGCACGGTGAATCTGGCGGCCGCCGGTGCGACGTTCAACCTGGGCGGGGCCTCGGGCGCGCAGACGATCGGCGCACTGACCGGCGCGGCCGGCACCAACGTGAATCTGGGCGGCAACGGGCTGACGCTGAGCGCCGCCGGCAACCACGCGTTCGGCGGGGTGATCGGCGGCACCGGTGGTCTGACGGTGGCTGGCGCGGGCACGCAAACGCTGACGGGCGCGAACACGTACACCGGCGGCACGACGATCGGCGGCGGCAGCACGCTTGCGCTCGGCGCGGGCGGCAGCCTCGCGGCGACGGGTGCCGTGAACCTCGCGAGCGCCGGTGCGACGTTCAACCTGAGCGGGGCCTCGGGCGCGCAGACGATCGGTGCGCTGACAGGCGCGATCGGCACGAACGTGATCCTCGGCGCGAACGGGCTGATGCTGAACGGCAGCGGCAACAACACGTTCGGCGGTGCGATTGGCGGGACGGCCGGGGTGACGTTTGCCGGCACGGGCACGCAAACGCTGACGGGTGCGAACACCTACACCGGCGGCACGACGATCGACGGCGGCAGCACGCTCGCGCTGGGTGCGGGCGGCAGCCTCGCATCGGGCAGCGCGGTGAATCTCGCGGGCACGGGTGCGACGTTCGACGTGAGTGGCGCAACGGGCGCGCAAACGCTCGGCGCGCTGACCGGCGCGGCCGGCACGAACGTGAGCCTGGGGGCGAACACGCTGACGCTGAACGGCAGCGGCAACAACACGTTCGGCGGCGCGATTGGCGGCACGGGCGGCGTGACGCTCGCGGGCACCGGCACGCAGACGCTGACGGGCGCGAATACGTACACGGGCGGCACGACGATTAACGGAGGCAGCACGCTCGCACTCGTTGCAGGTGGCAGCCTCGCATCGACGGGCGCGGTGAATCTCGCGGGCGCGGCTGCGACGTTCGACGTGAGCGGCGCGACGGGCGCGCAGACGGTCGGCGCGCTCACCGGTGTGGCCGGGTCCGTCGTGAGCCTCGGCGCGAATGCGTTGACGCTGAACGGTAGCGGCAACAACACGTTCGGCGGCACGATCGGCGGGACGGGCAATGTGACGTTCGCCGGTACCGGCACGCAGACGCTGACGGGTGCGAACACGTATACGGGCGGCACGACGATCGACAGCGGCAGCACGCTTGCGCTCGGCGCGGGCGGCAGTCTCGCGTCGGGCAGTGCGGTCAATCTTGCGGGCGCGGGCGCGACGTTCAACCTGAGCGGCGCATCGGGCGCGCAAACGCTCGGCACGCTGACGGGCGCGAGCGGTACGAACGTGAGCCTCGGCGCGAACACGTTGACGCTGAACGGCAGCGGCAACGGTACGTTCGGCGGCGTGATTGGCGGCACGGGCGGCGTGACACTGGCGGGTACCGGCACGCAGACGCTGACGGGCGCGAATACGTACACGGGCGGCACGACGATCAACGGAGGCAGCACGCTCGCACTCGTTGCAGGTGGCAGCCTCGCATCGACGGGCGCGGTGAACCTCGCCGGCACGGGTGCGACGTTCAACCTGAGCGGTGCGACGGGCGCCCAGACGATCGGCTCGCTGGCCGGTGCAGCCGGCACGAACGTGAATCTCGGCAGCAACACGCTGACGCTGAGCAGCAACGGCAACAGCACGTTCGGTGGCGCGATCGGCGGCACGGGTGGCGTGACGCTGGCCGGTACGGGTACGCAGACCCTGACGGGCGCAAACACCTATACGGGCGGCACAACGATCAGCGGCGGCGGCACGCTCGCGCTCGGCGCGGGCGGCAGCCTCGCATCGGCCGGCTCGGTGAATCTGACCGGCGCAGGCGCGACGTTCAACCTGAGCGGTGCGACGGCCGCGCAGACGATCGGCACGCTGACGGGCGCGAGCGGTACGAACGTGACCCTCGGCGCGAATGCGCTGACGTTGAGCGGCAGCGGTGCCGGTGCATTCGGCGGGACGATCGGCGGTACGGGTGCCGTGACGGTTGCGGGTACGGGCACGCAGACGCTGACGGGCGCGAACACGTACACCGGTGGCACGACGATCAACGGCGGCAGCACGCTCGCACTCGGCGCGGGCGGCAGCCTCGCGTCGGGCAGCACGGTGAATCTCGCGGGCACGGGGGCGACGTTTGACGTGAGCGGTGCGACGGGCACGCAGACGATCGGCGCGCTGACCGGCGCGGCCGGCTCGAACGTGAGCCTGGGGGCGAACGCGCTGACGCTGAACGGCAGCGGCAACAACACGTTCGGCGGCGCGATTGGCGGCACGGGCGGCGTGACGCTCGCGGGCACCGGCACGCAGACGCTGACGGGCGCGAATACGTACACGGGCGGCACGACGATTAACGGAGGCAGCACGCTCGCACTCGTTGCAGGTGGCAGTCTCGCGTCGACCGGCGCGGTGAACCTCGCGGGTGCAGGTGCGACGTTCAATCTGAGCGGCGCAACGGGCGCGCAGACGATCGGCACGCTGACCGGCGCGGCCGGCACGAACGTGAACCTCGGCACGAATGCGCTGACGCTGAACGGCAGCGGGGCCGGCACGTTCGGCGGGACCATCGGCGGTGCGGGCGGGGTGACGGTCGCGGGCACCGGCACGCAGACGCTGACGGGCGCGAATACGTACACCGGCGGCACGACGGTCAACGGCGGCAGCACGCTCGCACTCGGCGCGGGCGGTAGCCTCGCGTCGACGGGGGCAGTGAACCTCGCCGGTACGGGTGCGACGTTCGACGTGAGCGGTGCGACCGGCACGCAAACGGTCGGCGCGCTGTCCGGTGCGGCCGGTACGAACGTCAACCTCGGCAGCAACGCGCTGACGCTGAACGGCAACGGCGGCAGCACGTTCGGCGGCACGATCGGCGGTTCCGGCGGCGTGACGGTGGCAAGCGGCACGCAGGTGCTGACCGGCGGCAACACGTACACCGGCGGGACCACGATCGCGACCGGCGGCACGCTGCAGCTCGGCAACGGCGGCACGTCGGGCAGCGTGGCCGGCAATGTCGTCGACAACGGCGCACTGGTCGTCAATCAATCCGGCAACGTGACGATCGCGAGCGTGCTGTCCGGCACCGGCTCGCTGACCCAGGCCGGCACCGGACAACTGACGCTGACGGGCACGAACACGCTGAGCGGCCCGACCACGGTCGGCGCGGGTACGCTCGCCGTCAACGGTTCGCTCGGCCAGTCGACCGTCACCGTGCAGAGCGGCGCGACGCTGACGGGTACCGGCACGGTCGGCGGCCTCGTGGTACTGGGCGGCGCGACGGCGGCTGCCGCGCAGCCGGGCGCGGCGCTGAACGTGGGGGGCAACGTCACGTTCCAGCCGGGTTCGACGTTCCAGGTCGCGGCGACGCCGCAGCAGAGCGGCAGCCTCGCCGCGAGCGGCACGGCGACGCTGAACGGGGGCACCGTGCAAGTGCTCGCGAACCAGAGCAGCTACCAGCCGAGCACGACGTATACGATCCTCACCGCGTCGTCGGGCGTGCAGGGCGCGTTCACCCAGGTGAACGCGAACTACGCGTTCCTGACGCCGACGCTCAGCTACGATCCGGATCACGTGTACCTGCGGCTCGTCGCGAACGGCACGTCGCTGCCCGACGTCGCGACGACGCCGAATCAGCGCTCGGTCGCGACCGCACTCGGCGGGCTCGGCGCCGGCAACCCGCTGTACGACGCGGTGCTGACGACCGATGCGCCCACCGCGCGCCGCGCCTACGGGCTGCTCGACGGCGAACTGCAGGCGAGCCTGAAGAGCATGCTGCTGCTCGACAGCCGTTACGTGCGTGAAGCGGTGACCGATCGTGTCCGCCAGGGCCTCGCGCCCGGATCGGGCCCGCTCGCGGCGCTGTCGTCGGGCGGCGCCGCGCTGTGCGGCGACAACACGGCCGGCGCGGTCGATCCGACGCTGCCGCCGGAACGCCGGATCGGTTCGCGCGAAGGGTGCTACGGCGGCACGCCGTATCAACCGGTGGTCTGGGGCCAGGCGTTCGGCGGCCGCAGCCGGCTCGCCGGCGACGGCAACGCATCGTCGATCAACCGCAGCATGACGGGCTTCATCGCCGGTGCCGACATGGCGCTCAACGACAAGTGGCGTGCGGGTCTGGCGGCAGGCGTCACGCACAGCTCGCTCGACAACGACCAGAGCTCGTCGGCGGCGGTGAACAGCTACTACCTGTCGCTGTACGGCGGCGCGCAGTACGGCGCGCTCGGCGTGCGCGGCGGCGCGTCGTACACGTGGTACCGGATCAACAGCGACCGGTATCCGGGTTTCGCGGGCTTCTCCGATCATGACTCGGCCGGCTACAACGCGAATTCGGCGCAGGTGTTCGGCGAAGTCGGCTATGCGCTGCCGGTCGGGCCGGTCGCGATCGAACCGTTCGCGGGCCTCGCGTATGTGAACGTGCATACCGACGGCTATACGGAAAACGGCGGCGCGGCGGCACTGCGCGCCGGCGGCGAGACGACCCACGTCGGCTTCTCCACGCTCGGCCTGCGCGCGGCGTCGCAACTCGGCTCGATCGGGAGCGGTACGTTCACCGCGCGCGGGACGGTCGGCTGGCGCCACGCATTCGGCAACGTGCGGCCGTCGTCGTCATTCACGTTCGCGAACGGCGGCACGTCGTTCCAGGTGTCGGGCGTGCCGATTGCGCGCGACAGCGCGGTGCTCGAAGCCGGTATCGACGCGAACATCACGAAGCGCCTGACGCTCGGCCTCACGTACAGCGGCCAGTACGGCAGCGGCGTGCGTGACAACGCGATTCTCGGCAACATCCTGTGGAAGTTCTGAGCTGCACCTGACGTGCCTGTGCGCGACGCCTGGCTGCGACGGTAACGTCGCAGGGCGTCGCGTCTTTTTCGTCGCTGCGCACGTCCCCCGTTCTGGCCTATCCTGTGCGAAATACGCGACGCGCGCCGCGCGTTGCGCCTCGACACAGGAGCATCGATGCCGAATCACGCCGAAGCCGCCACGACGCAGGCGCCGCAAGTCGCGCCTGCTGCCCCGACCGCCGCGTCGGGCCCCGCCTTCATCGCGCCAGAAGCCGATCCGCAGATCCTCGCGCGCAACAACCAGTACGTGCTGAAATCCGGCGATGCGTTCGTGGTCAGCGATGCCCTCGGCGACATCGGCGGTCATGACGACGGCCTGTTCGTCGACGACATGCGCGTGCTGTCGAAGTGGCGCCTGACGTTCGGCGGCCGTGCGCCGTCCCTGCTGTCGGGCGCGACGAGCGCCGACAACGCGTCGTTCACCGCACACCTGACGAACCGTCCGCTGCCGCCGCTCGGCGGCCACGAGACGCCCGAGGGCGTGATCCATATCGAGCGGATGCGCGTGCTCGCGGGCGACGTGCTGTACGAAGCGCTGACGCTGACGAACTACGGGGCGAGCGAAGCCGAGGTGCCGCTGTCGCTGTCGTTCGCGGCCGATTTCAAGGACATGTTCGAGGTGCGCGGCACGCAGCGCCCGACGCGCGGCACGGTCGTTGCTCCGCGCGTCGATGCAGGTGCGGTGCGGCTGCGTTACGACGGCCTCGACAGTGTCGAGCGCAACTTGACCGTGCATTTCTCGCCGGCGCCCGATGCGCTGTCGGCCGATCGTGCCGACTACACGCTGACGATCGCCGCGCAGGCGTGCGTGTCGATCTACCTGACCGTCGACGCGACGCTCGGCCCGGCGCACGGCGAAGGGCCCGGGCCCGGATGCGGCCGCGTCGTGCTGCGCACCGCGCTCGTCGGCGTGCATCGCGAGATGCGTGCGCGGCGCGAGTCGATGGCGCGCGTGAACACCGGCAACCCGCTGTTCGACGCATGGCTCGACCGTTCGCTCGCGGATCTCGGGCTGCTCACGACGCAGCTCGACACGGGGCCATACCCGTATGCGGGCATTCCGTGGTTCTCGACGCCATTCGGCCGCGATGCGGTGATCACGTCGTTGCAGATGCTGTGGCTGCAGCCGTCGCTTGCGCGCGGCGTGCTGCGTTTTCTTGCCGAGCACCAGGCGCGCGAAACCTCCGCGTTCCGCGATGCGGAGCCCGGCAAGATCATGCACGAGTTCCGCCGCAGCGAGATGGCCGCGACGGGCGAGGTGCCGTTCGCGCTGTACTACGGCGGCGTCGATACGACTCCGCTGTTCATCGTGCTCGCGGGCGCCTATGTCGAACGCACCGGCGACGATGCGCTGATCGACGAGCTGTGGCCCGCGCTCGAGCGCGCCGCGCAATGGGTGATCGACAAGTGCGACCGCAATCCGTACGGACTGCTCGATTACCAGCGCACGTCGGAGCGCGGCCTTGCGAACCAGGGCTGGAAGGACAGCCACGATTCGGTGTTCCATGCGGACGGCCGTTTCCCCGACGGGCCGATCGCGCTCGTCGAAGTGCAGGCCTATGCGTGCGCGGCGCTCGACGCGATGTCGGTATGTTCGCACCGGCGCGGCCACGCAGCCGACGCGACGCGCTACGCGCTGCGTGCGAAGACGCTGCGCGACCAGGTCGACGCGCTGTTCTGGATGCCGGAAGGCGATTTCTACGGGATCGCGCTCGACGGGCATGGCGACCTGTGCCGCGTGTTCGCGTCGAACGCGGGCCACCTGCTCGCGTTCGGGCTGCCCGACGCCGAACGCGGCGCGGCCGTCGCCGGCGTGCTGGGCTCCGCGCTGTTCCAGACGGGGTGGGGTATCCGCACGCTTGCGGCCGGCCAGCCGCGCTTCAACCCGATGGCCTATCACAACGGCTCGGTGTGGCCGCACGACAATGCGCTCATCGCGCGCGGCCTGGCGCGCTACGGCGACAAGACGGCCGCGGTGAACCTGCTGCGGGCGCTGTTCGAGGCGGCGGTGAGCTTCGAGATGCGTTTGCCGGAACTGTTCTGCGGGTTCCCGCGCCGGCGCGGCGAACCGCCGACCGCTTACCCGGTGGCCTGCCTGCCGCAGGCGTGGGCGGCCGGCGCGCCGTTCATGATGTTGCAGGCGTGTCTCGGCGTGAGCATCGACGCGTCGCGCCACGAGGTGCGCGTCGAGCGTCCGGCGTTGCCGGAAGGCGTCGACTGGCTGCGGATCGATGCGCTGCGCGTTGGCGACGAAACCGTGTCGCTGACGTTCCGCCGCGTCGACGGCCAGGTCGTCGCGGCGGCGGAGCAGCCGGGCCGCGTGAAGGTGGTCGCGGTGCTGTAGCGCCGTGCTGCGCGAACGTTGCGCGATGTCGCGCCACGTTCGCGCGCAGCGGCATAGAATCGTGACATGACCCTTGAACGATGGCGGAGGTAGACGATGACGACCGACAACCGGCCCGACGACGGCGAGCAGAAGCTCGAGAATCTGGAAGCGGCGGTCGACCACCTGCACAAGTCGATCGAATCGCAGAGCATTGCGGTCGGCGCGGCGAAGGGCATCCTGTTCAGCCTGATCGAAACGCTCGGCGCACTGATCGGCGATCCCGACCTGCCCGAGCATGCGCGTTCGGGATACGAAGCGCTGCGCGACAAGGCGAGCGAATTGCGCGGCGGGCTCGACCGGCATTGATGTCCGGCTGGCGCCGGTGTCGGCCGCACGGGCCGCACCGGCGCTGCCCGATTCTGCAGATGAAGCACAAAACCCCGTGCGCTCAATGAGTTAGGCGGCTGGTGCGCAGGATATCCACAAGCTTGCCAACACAATCTGTGGAGAACCTGCCGGCCTTCGGTCAGCGTGCGGTGGGGGCCCGCTGCACGGTTTGAAAGCCGTTCGGGTGCCACACCGTTGACCGGTCAAAGTCCGTATACCGAATCCCCTTGTGTATCAAGATGTTACGCGTCCGATCTGAAGGATATCCACAGGCTTGCCAACAAAATCTGTGGACAACTCGCAATCGATTGCGTCGCATTGGTTGAGGATCGGGCCTGAATGGGGCCGGCGCGCGAAGCCCGTGCACCAAGGCTGCCCGATGTCTGGATCGGCGCGCTAATTCGTGCGCGATCAAGGGCTTAGGTCCCGGGTACCCAGGATATCCACATCCTTGCCAACACTTTCTGTGGACAAGCGCGATCGCGTTACTCGATCGGCGCTGCGCCGGCCGCTTCGGTCACGATCCAGTCGCGAAAGAGTGCCATCGCGGGCGTCAGCGGTTTCGATTTCAGCGACGTGAGCCAGTAGCCGCCGGTGCGCACGTCGATGTCGAGCGGACGCGCGAGCAGGCCGAGCTGCAGTTCGCGCGCGAACATGCAGGCCGGCGCGAGCGCGACACCCGCGCCCTGCATCGCGGCCTCGACCATCAGCCGGGACGAATCGAATACCGGCCCGTTGACCGCCCACGGCTCGAGTTGCGCGGCGTCGAACCAGCCGAGCCATTCGTCAGTGCGGTACGAGCGCAGCAGCGTTTCGTTCGCGAGATCGGCCGGATGTGCGAGGCGCCGCGCGATCTCCGGCGCGCACAGCGCGGTGAGCGGTGCATCGAGCAACCGTTCGTTGCGCGTCGCCGGCCAATTGCCTTCGCCGAAGCGGATCGCGAAGTCGAGGCCTTCGGCCGCGAGGTCGACGACGTTGTTGTTGGTCCGCAGCCGAAGCTCGACGAACGGGTGCGTGTCGCCGAACTGCTTCAGCCGCGGCATTAGCCAGCCTATGGCAAAGGTGCCGACGACTCCCAGCGTCAGCACCTCGCGGAAGCGCCCGCCGTCGAACTGCTTGAGCACCGTCTCGATGCGGCTGAACGCATCGCTCAGCACCGGCAGCAGCGCGCGCCCCTCGTCGGTGAGCCCGAGACCGCGCGGCAGCCGGGTGAACAGCGTACAGCCGAGCCGTTCCTCGAGCGAGCGCACCTGCTGGCTGACCGCGGCCTGGGTCACGCTGAGTTCGAGGCCGGCGCGCGTGAAGTTCAGGTGGCGCGCCGACGATTCGAAGGCGCGCAGGGCATTGAGCGGAAGATGAGGGCGGAGCTTCGTCATAAGATTTTCTTTCGTCAGCGCTCAATTATCGTTGCTTGTCAGGCAACCGTAAAGTCACGATAGTGCTGTCTCGGCGGCCGGCCGTTTTCAACATCGATTCGCCTCCATTCCACCACGAGACAACCGACATGACCTACTCATCGAAACGTCGAACCCTGTTGCTGGCCGCCGCGACGGCGCCGCTCGTCCTTACCGTCACCGCTTGCGTGTCGCCGCAGGGCGCGGCGCCGGGTGCGGCCCATCCGGCAGCGGCGGATGCGGCTGCCGCCGTGGCGGCGTTTGCCGATCTCGAACGCAACGCGGGCGGCCGCCTCGGCGTCTGTGCGATCGATACCGCGGGCGGCCGCCGCATCGAACATCGTTCGGGCGAGCGCTTCCCGTTCTGCAGCACGTTCAAGGCGATGCTGAGCGCGGCGGTGCTCGCGCAGAGCGTCGATCGCCCGGGGCTGCTGCAACAGCGCGTCACGTACACCAGGGCCGACCTCGTCAACTATTCGCCGGTGTCGGAGAAGCATGTCGGCGCGGGCATGACGGTCGCCGCGCTGTGCGAGGCGACGATCCAGTACAGCGACAACTCGGCCGCGAACCTGCTGATGAAGCTGATCGGCGGCCCGTCGGCGGTGACCGCGTACGCGCGCTCGATCGGCGACGACACGTTCCGCCTCGATCGATGGGAGACCGAACTGAACACCGCGTTGCCGGGCGACCCGCGCGACACGACGACGCCCGCCGCGATGGCCGCGAGCATGCGCATGCTGACGCTCGGCGAGGCGCTACCGGCCGCGCAGCGTGCGCAACTCGTCACATGGCTGCGCGGCAACAAGGTCGGCGACAAGCGGATTCGCGCAGGTGTGCCGGCCGGGTGGGCGGTGGGCGACAAGACCGGTACCGGCGACTACGGGACGACGAACGATGCGGGCGTCATCTGGCCGGCGTTGCGCGCGCCGATCGTGCTGGTCGTGTACTACACGCAGTCGCAAGCCGATGCGCGTGCGAAGGACGACGTGATCGCGTCGGTCGCGCGCATCGTGGCGCAGACGTTCGGTTGAGCATGGCGGCGCGGCGGGCGCCGCAGGCACGCCGTGCCGCAGTCGTGATCCGCGTGATCAAACGTTGTGCGATCAACGACTTAGGTCACGCATGCTCAGGATATCCACATGCTTGCCAACAAAAATTGTGGACAAGCCTGCGAGCGGCCGCGTCCGGCGCGGCGCGCACCGTCGTGCCGCATTTGAAGCAGCACGGGCAAAGTCTTTCGGATCAAGCGCTTGGCCGCGGTATGCGCAGGCTATCCACATGCTTGCCAACACAATCTGTGGACAAGCGGGCGAACCGTCGCGGAGATCGCCGCGTCACGCGACGGAGCGGCATGCAACCGGCGCTTTGCCGGCCGCGTGCCGCATTCGAAGCAGCACGGACAAAGCCTTTCGGATCAAGCGCTTGGTCGCGGTATGCGCAGGCTATCCACATGCTTGCCAACACAATCTGTGGACAAGCCTGGGTGCCGCCGCAACGGTAGCGCTCAGGGCTGCCGATCGTCGACGGCAGGCCAGCGCGCGAACGCGAACACCCACAACATCACGAAGTTCAGGACCGGGACGAACATCGCCAGGATCCACCAGCCCGAATGCCCGGTGCGCCGGACGATGCGGACGTACGGATAGACGACGATGGCGACGAGCACGAGCGAGACGAGCAACTGCCACGCGGTGAAGTGTTCCATGGCCTTCCTCGGAGTGAGTGTCGTAATGCGGTGCCGGCGGAACGGCCGGCCCGTGGCGCCGACGCGCGAAGCCGGCGATGCGCGGCCGCGTGCGGCTCGCATGATCTTGCTGCGTGACGTGCACGGGCGTCAAGGCATCGGCAGTGCGTTGCGATTGCACCGGATCGTCCGTGTCCGCGCACCGGCCCACCGCGCATTGCCGAAATGGTGACGCGCGGCATGAACCGTAGGCCGATCAACGGCTTAGCGCATGCTTGCGCAGGATATCCACAAGCTTGCCAACACAATCTGTGGGTAAGTCGCGCAATGCGAGGCCGGCCCATGTGCGACGGGTGCGGCGTGCATCGGGCGTGCATCGTCGTGGCGTCGTGATGCGATGTGCGGCGAAGCGGTGTGTGCGACGGCCATGCCCAGGGCATCGTCTGCATCACGCGTGCCAAAGTCCATCGGATCAAGGGTTTAGCGTTGCGGTGCGCAGGATATCCACAAGCTTGCCAACATTTTCTGTGGAGAAGTCCGGGTTCGCGATCGGCCGATGCCACGCGCTGCCACGCGTCGCATGCGCACTCAGGCCGTGCAGATTCCGGGGACGCCGACTTTCTGGAACAGATGCGGGCTGGCGACCGCGGACGACGGATAGGCCGACAGCTTGGCGACGAACTCCGGGTGCGTGAAGGCCGCGCGAAAAGCTTCCGTCGATTCCCAGATCGCGTAGTTCAGGTAAGTCGGGCTGTCGCCGAGCGCGCGATGAAGCTGCGTCGAGATGAATCCCGGCTGCTGCTTCATGAATTCCGCGTCGTCTTTCCATACGGCGAGGAAGTCGGCTTCATCGGCGGGCGACAGCGTGAACAGGTTGACGAGAACGACCGGCTCCGCAGCGATCGAGATCTGTTGCTGGATCGGAAAGGCCGGATCCATCGGCTTGAAGTGGGGCATGGGAACTCCGGGTGGGGTAGAGGGGGCTGGCGGGTGGTTACGCGTGGCCGTCCTGGTCATGCGCGCTGGACATCGCCGACAGCACGCGAATCGCCGCATCGAGGTCGGCCGAGCTGAAGTCGCCGGCGATGTCGCGGACATGCTGTTGCCACTGCCCGACCACGGCCTGATAGGCCGCATCGCCGCGCGGCGTCAGCGCATACAAAGGGGAGCGCTTGTGCGCCGGGTTGGGTAACGACAGCACCAGCCCTTCTTCGGTCAGGACGTTGATCTGCTTCAGCACCGCTTGCCGCGTGATGCCCATCGCATCGGCAATCTGCGGGATGTTCGGGGCTTCCGATGCCAACGAGATCGCGCCCAGCACCTGCCAGCGCGCACTGGTCAGGCCGTGCGGCCCGGAAAAGGCGTTGCCCCATTCGATCAGCAATCCGTTCAACCGGAATACGGACAGCGCGACGGCGGTCAACTTCTCGGATTTCGTCATATCGAACTCGCGCCATGAATTGACAACTACTTTACGTAATGGACAACTGGTTGTCAAGTTGAGGAGTGAGTGTCGACGAACGATGGCGGGTCGGTACACTGGCAACGCGGTCCGGCGCCGATGGCACCGGCTGCAGCCGGTCGCTGGCCGACAATAAGGAACCTGGAGAGAAATTCGTGAGAACGATCTGGAAGAGGATCGCCGTGCCGTTGCTGGCGGCGTGCGGCACGATGGCGCATGCCTGTCAGCCGCCCTACCATCACACCGAGTATTTCGGCGACAGCACCTACATGAGTGACGAACTCCGCGGCAAGGTGCTCGACGACATCCGCGCCCATCACTACACGATCATCGAACCGCAAATCGGCCTGCTGTATTTCCCGATCGTCAGGAAGGGCGACGCGATCTATCTCGGCAACAAGCCGATCGCCACCGGGAAGGATTCGTTCTGGTATCTCGGGCAGGGCTATTACCAGTTGAACGGTCAGCTCTATTACATGGACGAACATGTCGGTGCCTTTCCGGGCGGCGGGACCGTCGTGGTTCATGTCGAGGATCGCACGCGCCCGATGCCGGACGACTATCCGAAAGGACGTCTGTATTGCCGGGTGCGGCATCACGCCAGCATTCTCGAAACCTCGACCGGCCTGCGGGTCGAGCGGATCGTTGACGACAATTGAGCGGGGCGCGCGGCTGACCGGCCGCGGTGCATCGCGTACCGGTCTGCGCCCGTCCGGCGCATTTGCCGCGCATGCCCGACAAACCCTTTCCGATCAAGGGCTTGGTGCCGTTAACGGACGGTTGTCCACAAGCTTGCCAACATAATCTGTGGAAAAGCCGCCTGTCGCGCGCATCAGGCCGGTAGCGGAAACCGCACCGTGACGGTCAGCCCGTGCCCGCCGTGGGTCGTGCCGAGGGCGACCGTCGCGCGATGCTGTTCGGCGATCCGCTTGACGATCGACAATCCGAGCCCGCTGCCCGACGACGTGACGGCCTGCGCGCCCTCGCCGCGATAGAAGCGCTCCCACACGTCCGTGCGTTCCGCCTCCGGAATGCCGGGGCCGTCGTCGGCGACTTCGAGCACGGGTGTCGTGCCGTCGAGACGCGCGGACACGTCGATGCGCGCGCCTTCGCCCGCATAGCGGATCGCGTTGTCGACGAGGTTGTTCAGCAGCACGCGCAGCGTATCGGCATTGCCCGCAGCCATCACGGGCGCGGCGACGATCGCGCCGAGATCGATCCGGTGCGCGTCGGCGACGCGCGCGCGGTCCGACACCACCGACCGGCACAGCGCCGCGAGATCGACGGGCGCCGATGCGGAGGCGGCCGCCTGCGCATCGGGTTCGAGGCGCGCGAGGGTCAGCAACTGTTCGGCGAGGTGGCCGAGGCGCGTCGTACCGGCATGGATCTGCGCGAGGATGTGCTCGCGCTCGTCGGCCGTCGCCGCGCGCCGCAGCAGTTGCGACTGGATCGACAATCCCATGATTGGCGTGCGCAGCTCGTGTGCGGCATCGGCGATGAAGTGACGTTGCAGCGTGAACGAGCGGTCGAGGCGCGTGAGCAGGTCGTTGATCGCTTCCGCGAGCGGGCGGACCTCGTTCGGCATCGACGCGACGTCGACCGGTTCGAGGTTGTTCGCATTCCTGCGCTTCAAGCCGGACGCGATCGTGCGCAGCGGCCGCAGCCCCGCGCCGATGCCGAACCACAGGCCGATCGCGAGCAGCGGCAGCATCGAGAACACCGGCCACAGCAGGTGGACGGCGATGCCCGCGATGGCTTCCCACCGAGCATGCCGCGCCTGCGCGAGCCGGATCGTCGTGCCGCCGCGTTCGGTCACATAGGTGCGCCACGGCTGGCCGCCGACGTCGACGCTCGCGATGCCTTTCTGTTCGGGCGGCGGCAGCTTCGAGTCGCGGTCGGTCGAATACACCAGCGTGCCGTTGCGCCAGACCTGCAGCAGCACGGCATCGGGGTCGCTCGCTTCGAAACCGTGCTTGCCGTTGGCATGGTCGCTGAACGACAGCTCGCCGTTCGGGCCGACGACGATTTGCTTCGACATGCTGCGCATCTGGTCGTCGAGCAGGTCGTCGAGTTCGCGCAGTGCGCCCCAGTACGTGCCCGCGCTCGCGACCAGGCCGATCACGCACGCGGCCGGCAGCAGCCACGTCAGCAGGCGCCGCCGCAGCGACGCGTTGCGCCAGCGCGCGATCGCGCGTTGCATGCGGGTCACGTGCCGTCACCGATCCGGTAGCCGACGCCGCGCACCGTGCGGATCATGTCGTGGCCGAGTTTCTTGCGCAGGTTGTGGATATGCACCTGCACCGCGTTGCTCTCGATTTCCTCGCCCCAGCTGTACAGCCGTTCCTCGAATTGCTCGCGCGAAATCACCGCGCCGGGCTCGCGCATCAGCTCGTGCAGCAGCACGAATTCCTTCGGCGACAGCGGCACTTCGTCATCGTCGAGCCAGACGAGGTGTTTGACGGGGTCGAGCCGCAGCGGGCCGATCGCGAGCGTCGTCTGCGCGCGGCCCGCATGGCGGCGGTTGACCGCGCGGATGCGGGCGAGCAGTTCGTCGAGCTCGAACGGCTTGACGAGATAGTCGTCCGCGCCGCTGTCGAGGCCTGCGATGCGGTCGGGCACGCCGTCGCGCGCGGTGATGATGATCGCGGGCAGGGTTTCGTCGCGGCGGCGCAGCGCGGCGAGCACCGACAGGCCGTCGCGGTTCGGCAGCCCGAGATCGAGCAGCAGCAGGCCGTAGCCGGTCGAGCGCAGCGCGAGCGACGCGGCATCGCCGTCCTTCACCCAGTCGACCGCGAAGCCTTCCTGTTTGAGGCCCTGTTCGAGCCCGCTGCCGATCAGCGGATCGTCCTCGACGAGCAGTACGCGCATGAATTCGTGTCTCTTCAACGGGGCGCCGCGGCGCCCGGAGTCCCCATGATAAGCGCACGTGTCTTAGGCCGAGCTTAAATGCGCGCGGCGCGTGGCTGGCTTTAGTACTCGTCCAATGCGGCACCGTGTCGCCTCGGCGCACCCTTCAGGTTTGCTTAATCTTACGGTCCGTAATCTGGCGTCGTCGCGTCCAACGGGGCGCGGCGTCACATCGAAGAAGAGGACCGACATCATGAAACACCTGGCCAGAATCCTGGCGGTCGCGCTTGCCACGCTGCCCGCCGCTGTCTACGCGCAATACACGGGGCCGTCCGCGCTGACCACGACGACCGTCAAGGAGCTGCTCGCCAACGGCAAGGACGACCAGCACGTGCAGCTGCAGGGGCGCATCGTCAAGCACATCGGCGGCGAGGATTTCGAGTTCGCCGACGCCACCGGCACGATCCGCGTCGAGATCGACGCCAAGCTGTGGGCGGCCGGCCAGCCTGTCAGCGACAAGAACGAAGTGAAGGTGACCGGCGAATTCGAGCGGAAATGGTCGGGCCGGGTGAAGGTCGACGCCGACCACGTCGAAGTGCTGCGCTGACCGGTGCGTGCGGGGCCGGTGATACCATGAACGACCGGTTTCCGTTCCCACCAAGATGGCCGCCAATTTCGACGAACTCGCGTCCCGGATCCGGACGCAATTTTCAGAGCTGAGCCCGCAGTTCCAGGCGGGCGCCGCTTTCCTGCTCGATCATCCCGACGAAGTCGCTACATCGTCGATGCGCAAGGTCGCGCAGCGCGCGCAGGTGCAGCCTGCATCGCTCGTGCGGCTCGCGCAGCAATTCGGCTTCCCCGGCTGGAACGAGCTGCGCGACCTGTGCGTCGCGCGCGTGCGCACGCGTCCCGAGCCGCTCACGCAGCGTGCGCGCTCGCTCGTGCGGCCCGATGCGAAGGCATCGCTCGCACACGACCTGCTCGCCGCGCAGCAGCACAACCTGTCGGCGACCGCCGCGCAGAACGAGCACGCGCTCGCGGATGCGGCCAAACTGATCCGCAAGGCATCGCATGTGCACGTGGCGGGGTTTCGCTCGTGCTATCCGGTCGCGTTCGGTTTCGTCTACGGCTACCGGCTGTTCCGACCGACCGTGTCGCTGCTCAACGGCGTCGCCGGTTCGCTCGAAATGGAGCTGCGGACGATCGCGAAGCAGAGCGTGACCGTGATCGTCAGTTTCGCGCCGTATTCGGCCGAAGCGACGCGCGTCGCGCAGGCCGCGAAGGCGCAGGGAAGCAAGATCGTCGCGATCACCGACAGCGCCGTGTCGCCGATCGCGTTGCACGCGGACGCGCAACTGATCTTCACGCACGACAGCCCGTCGTTCTTCCCGTCGCTGGTGGCCGCGCATGCGATGGCCGAGGCGCTGGTCGCGCAGTTGCTGGCGCTCGAAGGCAGCGACGCGATCGCGGCGCTCGAGCGTACCGAAGCGGAGCTGCACGCGAAGGGCGCGTACGTCGTTTGACGTGCGCGGCACGTCACGCCTGTTCACGATTCAACCCGACCCGACCGATGACGTTCATCTACGAAGTGACCGATGCGGGCGCCGCGGACGTGCGCAAGCAGATCGTCGCGCCGCTCGTCCGATTCAACGAAAGCCAGGCCGGCCCGGCCGAGTTCCGGCCGCTGGCCGTGGTCGTGACCGACGAGTCGGGCGCGGTGGTCGGCGGCCTGTGGGGCGGCACGACGTTCGGCTGGCTGCATGTCGACCTGCTCGTGGTGCCCGAAGCCGCGCGCGGCCAGGGCGCCGGCACGCGCATCATGGATCTCGCCGAGGCGGAGGCCGTCGCGCGCGGTTGCCACAGCGCGTGGCTCGACACGTTCGACTTCCAGGCGCGGCCGTTCTATGAGAAACGCGGCTACGTCCGTTTCGGCGAGCTGCCGGATTATCCGGTCGGGCACACACGCATTTTCCTGACGAAGAAACTCGCGGGTTGAGCGGCGGCGCCGGCGGCGCGGTTGACGATGCAACCGGCCGTCGCCTACGATACCGGGCAGCGATGCAGGTCGCTTCCGGGTCCGCGGAAAGGGTTGAACCCACCTGTCGCAGCAAATCCAGTCTTTCCCCATCCTTTGTGCTGGCGGTATTGCGGACCTTCGGCCATCCATGCACGAGGATCCGCATGAAAAAGCTGCCTCCCGGGGCCCATCCCGATCATCTGAAAAAGCAGGCCAAGGCATTGTTGCGCCTGTACCGGCAGGGCGACGCCGGTGCCGTCGCGCGTTTTGTCCAGTCTCTCCCCGCCGCCGCGAACCGCACGCACGATGAAACGCGGGCGCTCGGGCTCCGCCTGCACGACGCGCAGTCCTGCATCGCGCGCGAGTACGGCTTTGCGTCGTGGGCCGATCTCGGCGCGTTCGTCGAAATGCAGTCGCTCGCGCGGCAACCGCGGTCGCTGCTGATCCGGCGCTGGCTCGACCTCGCCTACGGTGCCGACGTGACCGGCGGCTTCGACGCCCCCCGGCCGCACGTCGCCGCGCAATGGCTAATCGATCATCCCGATCTCGTTTCGGCCGACCCGGCCATCGCGTGCGCGGCGGGCGATCTCGACGCGATGAGGGCGGCACAGGCCGCCGATCCCGGCTGGATCGCGCGTGCCGGCGGTCCGCTGAAGCTGCCGCCGCTCGTCGCCGTCACGCATTCGCGGCTCGGGCAGATTCCCGCGTTCGCCGTCAGGCTGCGCGCATGCGCGCGTCATCTGCTCGATGCCGGCGCCGATCCGAACCAGCGGATCGGCAACCGTTTTCCGCCCGCCTCGCTTGCCGAGCCCGACGAGTCGGGGCCGCTGTCGGCGCTGTATGGCGCGGCCGGCGTCAATCGCGATCCGGCGCTCACCGCGATGCTGCTGGCGGCTGGCGCCGATCCGAACGACGGCGAATCGCTGTATCACTCGGTGGAGAATCCGGCGTGTACGCGCGTGCTGCTCGAGCACGGCGCACGGGTGGACGGAACGAATGCGCTGCGGCGGGCACTCGACGTGCCGGACGCCGCCGCGCTCGAACTGCTGCTCGCGCATGGCGGCGACCCGAACGAGCCGGCCGGAGAAGGGCCGACGAAGATGTGGGGCGCGCCTTTGTTGCGCGCGATCGCCGTGCGTTGCCCGGCACGCCATGTCGCCGCGCTGCTGGCGGCCGGCGCTGATCCCGCTGCGCGGACCGCGGCCGGCGTCAGTGCGTACCGGCTTGCGATGCAGGCCGGATTGTCGGAGGTCGCGGCGCTGTTGCGCGCGGCCGGCGCGCAAGAGGTGCTCGGCGCGGACGATGCGTTCGTGGCGGCCTGCGCGCGTGCCGACGCGTCCGGCGCGCGGCGCATCCAGGCGCAGCATCCCGAACTGCCTGGCGCGCTGACCGAAGACCGGTTGCGCCAGTTGCCCGACGCCGCCGCATGGGGCTCGCGCGACGCGGTGAAGGTCATGGTCGAGCTGGGCTGGCCGGTCGCTGCGCGTGGCGGCGACTGGGACGCGAGCGCGCTGAATCACGCGGTGTTCCGCGGCGATGCCGAACTGCTGGCGTTCCTGCTCGCGCACGGTGCCAACTGGCGCGACATGCACGGGTTCGGCAGCGACGCGCTCGGCACGTTGTCCTGGGCGTCCGTCAACGAACCGGAGGGCGTCGGCGATCCCGACTGGGAAGCGTGCGCGCGCGTGCTGATCGCGCACGGCGTGCCGCAAGCGGCGCGCGACCTGTCGAATCCGGATGGCGTGCTGATCGACGGCCGCGCGATGCGGTTCTCGGAGGCCGTCACCGACGTGCTGCTCGGCATCGACGGCACGCAGCCTGCCTTGACCTGAAAGCGGGCGGGCCTTGGGCGAACCCGGCGCCGGTCCGCTCGCCCGTACCGTCACCGGTTTTTCGTGTCGTGCGACGACATTTCGGCGGTCGCTGAAACGTCGCGCGCACGACCGGCGTAAGCTCACCCGTCAACACCTTCCGGGAGTCCGCGATGACCCGTTTTGACCAGCAAGCCCGCCACGCCGAAGCTTTCCGCGCGCTGCACACGCGCCCCGGCGCCTTCATCATCCCGAACCCGTGGGACGCCGGCACCGCGCGCCTGCTGGCGATGGCCGGCTTCGAGGCGCTCGCCACCACGAGCGCCGGCTATGCATTTTCGAAAGGGCAGCCTGACAACGCGATCGACCGCGACGCGATGCTCGACCACATCGCCGATCTCGTCGCCGCGGGCGGCCTGCCCGTGAGCGCCGATCTCGAGAACGGTTTCGGCGATGCGCCCGGCACGGTGGCCGAAACGATCCGGCTGGCGGCCGAGGCCGGCGCGGTCGGCGGCTCGATCGAGGATGCGACGGGCCGTGCCGATACGCCGATCTATGCGCGCGACGCGTCGGTCGAGCGCATCGCGGCGGCCGTCGAAGCGGCGCGTGCGCTGCCGTTTCCGTTCACGCTGACCGCGCGCTGCGAAAACTACCTGCACGGCCGCCGCGACCTCGACGACACGATCGCGCGGCTCGTCGCCTATCGCGACGCCGGCGCCGACGTGCTGTATGCGCCGGGCATCACCGACGCCGCCGAAATCGCGGCGGTGACGCGGGCGGTCGGCGCGCCCGTCAATGTCGTCATGGGCTTGCAGGGCGGGTTGCTGAGCCTCGATGAACTGGCGGCGCTCGGCGTGAAGCGCGTCAGCGTCGGCGGTGCACTGGCGCGGGCCGCACTCGGGGCGTTCCTGCGCGCTGCGACGGAGATGATGCGCGACGGCACGTTTACATTTACGCAGGCGGCCGTGCCGGGGCGCGATATCAACCGCTGGTTTGCCGCCCCCGATAATTCGCCGGTTTTGTTCGGCGAATGATCCCTAATAAAAAGTGGGATCGTTTCCAGTCGAAACGTTGATTGACAATAATCAACCGATTTCACGTCCGAATTAATCGTCGATGACGGCGTGAAAATCATCGTTTATTCTCCGCATTCCGCCCGCTCGACCGCTGCCGGCACGTAACCCGCGCCGGATCTGGCGGCCGGCGGGACGCGATGCGTGCCAATCCGGCGCATTGTTGCCAGTTTCCGTTAAAAGCATTTATGTACGCGGGAGTTGCCGGCTGTTTTTTTGATTGATAATCTGCGGCACGTTGTAATGACCGGTCGATGGACTGCCGGGAATATCAATATATAAAAAGCTGAGAGAGCGATGACGATTCGAGAAAATCACCGCGTCGGGTTTCGCGTCGGCGATGTCGTAACGCTGAAAACCGGCGGGCCCCGCATGACCGTCACCTATGCGGGGCCGGTCGTGTTCGACGACGGCGACTGGTTGATCTGCCAGTGGTTCGACGAAAGCGGCGAGTTCCGGCAGGAAATGTTCCATCACGACACGGTGGTGCCCGAACCGCGTGCGATTTCGGCCGGGCGCGTCCGGCTGCGCATGCAGTCGCACCGCTACCGCTCGGCTGCCTGACATCGGGCTGTCGTTGCGATGCCGCGACGGGCGGCGCCCGTGCAACGACATTTCATGCAACCCCGAAACATGCGGCGGCGCACTGCGCCGATACTGAACGCATGAACCCGACCGATCCCATTGCCGCGGTCACGCACCGCGATCCCTATCCCTACTATGCGACGCTCGTCGACGGGCCGCCGCTCGCATTCGATGCCACGCTCGGCCTGTGGGTCGCGAGCCGCGCGGCGGCCGTGACGGCCGTGCTCAGCCATCCGGCCTGCCGGGTGCGCCCGCTGGACGCGCCGGTGCCGCCCGCGTTGCGTGGCACGACGGCCGGCGCGCTGTTCGGCGAGCTGGTGCGCATGAACGATGGCGCGTCGCGGCACGACGTGCCGAAGCAGGCGTTGCGCGCGGCGTTCGCGCCGGTCGACACGGAGGCGCTGCGCGATCGCGCCGGGCAGCTTGCCGCGCGGCGGTTGCCGGCGGCGGGCGACGCCGACGCGCTGAACGGGTGGTGCATGACGGTGCCGGTGTGCGCGGTCGCCGATCTGCTCGGCTTCGACGAAACGCAGCTCGACGAGATCGCGGCGCAGGTGGTCGACTTCGTCGCCGCGCTGTCACCGTTGTCGGATGCCGCGGCGCTGGCCCGCGCGAGCGACGGTGCGCGGCAACTGCTCGACCGGATGACGGCGCGCGTTGCGCAGTCGCACGCCCATGACGGCACGCTGGTCGCTGCGGTGCAACAGGCAGCGCGCGCGTCGGGCTGGCAGGCGAGCGGCGCGCTGGTCGCGAATCTGGTCGGTTTGCTGTCGCAGACGTGCGAGGCGACGGCCGCATGGCTCGGCAATGCGCTGGTCGCCTGGCACGGGGAAGCGGGCATGGCGCAGGACGCCGCCGCGCTCGACGCGTTCGTTGCCGAAGTCGGGCGTTTCGATTCGCCGGTGCAGAACACGCGCCGCTTCGTCGCGGCCCACACGACGATCGAAGGCGTGCGTGTCGAAGCCGGCGACGCGATCCTCGTCGTGCTCGCCGCGGCGAACCGCGACCCGGCTGTGTATCGCGACCCGCACCGGCTGATGCCCGGCCGCACGGCGGGGCCGAATTTCGGCTTCGGCACGGGGCCGCATGGCTGCCCGGGCGAGCGGATCGCGCAGGCGGTGACGGCGGGGGCGTTCGGGGCGTGGTTGCGTGCGGGCGGCTGGCCGCCGCGCGACCGACTCGACTGGAATTACCGCGCGTCGACCAACGTCAGGATGCCGAAGTTCGGCGCAGCACGGTAAAGGGAAAAGAGGGGCTTAACGGCAGCCTTGCTTTTCCGCCCATTGCTCCTGGGCGGCGACGCGGCGTTGCACGCGTTCGACGAGGCCAGTCGAGAAGGTCCGCATGCTGATGCCGCGGCGCTTGGCGAGGATCGTCTGCGCGACGTCGGTGCGCGGGTTCGGCTGGCACGCCCAGTACAGCGTCATCAGCCAGCCGATGCCGGTCCATGCGAACAACGCGTTGAACATCGCGATCGTCAGCTTGTCGTGCCGGCCGCGCCTGTCGGCAATGACGGCCGGCAGAAAATAGATCGCGATCGCGGCGACTGAACCGGCCACTTGAATCAGGACTTCATCATGCATGGTGCTGCTCCGTCCGAACTGCAATGAGGCTGATTGTCGCGCTTTTTCCGTTCGTGTGCTGGCAATTGATTGTTGCGTTTTTAAAGACGATCAGCCGGCTTCGGCGTCTGCCGGCTGGACTTCGTTGCTCAGCGCGAAACCTTCGTCGAGCCAGCCCGTCACGCCGCCGATCATCAGCTTGACCGGGCGGCCGAGGCGCGCGAGCTGGATCGCCGCGCGCGCGGCGCCGTTGCAGTGCGGGCCCGCGCAGTACACGACGAACAGCGTGCCGGCCGGGTAACCGGCGAGCTTGCTCTCGATGATCTTGCGGCGCGGCAGGTTGCGTGCGCCGGGCACGTGGCCGGCGGCGAACGGCTCGGGGCCGCGCACGTCGAGCAGCACGAAATCGGGTGCGCCCGATGCGAGCGCATCGTGCACGTCCCAGCAATCGGTCTCGAAGCGCAGCGAAGCCTCGAAATGCGCGAGGGCGGCGGGGCTGTCGGCGGCGGGCACGTCGGTGACGTAGGACATGGGCAGGTTCTCCGGGTCGAAGGGGCGCGGAACGCGCCGGGATGAAGGGCAGTATCGCGGTTCGGCCCGTTTCGCGGCAGTGGCGTGATCGACAAGTTCCGGTAACATTGCGCCATGCACAATCATCTCGTCGTCGCGCTCGCCTACGATCGCCTCTGCACGTTCGAATTCGGCTGCGTGGTCGAATTGTTCGCGCTCGAGCGCCCGGAACTCGGCGTCGACTGGTATCGCTTCGCGGTATGCGCGAGCGAGCCGGGGCCGGTGCGCGCGGCGGGCGGTATCACGGTCGCCGCGCCGTATCGGCTCGCGACGCTCGATCGCGCGGACACCATCGTGATTCCCGGCTGGCGCGATCCGGACGAACTGCCACCCGAACCGTTGCTGAAGAAACTGCGGACCGCGCATCGGCGCGGCGCGCGGCTCTGCTCGATCTGTTCGGGCGTGTTCGTGCTCGCGGCGGCCGGCGTGCTCGACGGCCTCACCGTGACGACCCACTGGCGTTACGCGGAACGCCTGCAGGCGCGCTATCCGGCGCTGCGCGTGAATCCCGATGCGCTTTACGTCGACGAAGGGCAGATCATTACGTCGGCCGGCTCGGCGGCGGGGCTCGACATGCTGCTGCATCTGGTGCGCCGCGACCACGGCGGCGCGATCGCGAACCGTGTCGCGCAGCGCCTCGTGCTGCCGCCGCATCGCGACGGCGGCCAGGCGCAATTCGTGCCGCGCCCGGTCGCACCGGGCGGCACCGACCGGCTCGCGAAGCTGATCGACTGGATGCGCGCGCATGCGGCCGAGCCGCACACGCTGGCGTCGCTCGCCGCGCGGGCGGCGATGAGCACGCGCACGCTACAGCGGCAGTTCGCGGATGCGACGGGGATGTCGCCGCTCACGTGGCTGATCCGCGAGCGCGTGAACGTCGCGAAGGACATGCTCGAGGCGCAGCCCGCGCTGCCGCTCGCTCAGGTCGCGGCGCGCGCGGGGTTCGGCTCGGAGGAATCGTTGCGCCGGCATTTCCGGCGTATCGCGGCGACCAGCCCGGCCGCATACCGGCGCGGGATGGATCGCGGCGGAAGCTAGAGCGCACCGGACGGAGCGGTTGGTGCGCGACGACGGCAAGGACAACCAACGTGGCGATGGCCACGCATTCCGAACAGGGATTCCGATGACCACACTGCCTTCCCGTTTGCCGCTGATCCAGGCTCCGATGGTCGGCTCGCTGAGCCCGCTCGCGATTGCCGTGTGCGAAGCCGGCGGGCTCGGCTCGCTCGCCTGTGCGGCGCTCGGCCCGCAGCAGTTGCGCGACGAGATCGCGGCGATCCGCGCGCGCACACCCGCGCCGTTC
This sequence comes from Burkholderia arboris, assembly GCF_902499125.1. Taxonomy (GTDB): domain Bacteria; phylum Pseudomonadota; class Gammaproteobacteria; order Burkholderiales; family Burkholderiaceae; genus Burkholderia; species Burkholderia arboris. The sequence goes on along the minus strand of NZ_CABVPX010000008.1, from coordinate 23,566 downwards.
AACGTGAACTTCTTCTGCCACACACCGCCCGCGCCCGATGCGGAGGTCGACGCACGCTGGCGCGCAGCGCTCGCCGGCTACTACGCGGAAGCGGGAGTTGATCCGGCCGGCGTGAAGGGCGGCCCCGGCCGCGCGCCGTTCGACGATGCGATGTGCGCGGTCGTCGAGGAATTGCGCCCGGCCGTCGTGAGATTCCATTTCGGGTTGCCGGATGACACGCTGCTCGATCGCGTGCGCCGCACGGGGGCCTGCGTGGTTTCGTCTGCAACAACCGTCGAGGAAGCGCGCTGGCTCGATGCGCGCGGCGTCGACGCGATCGTTGCGCAGGGCGCGGAGGCGGGCGGCCATCGCGGCATGTTCCTGACCGACGATATCCACGCGCAACCCGGCCTGTTCGCGTTGCTGCCGCAGATCGTCGATGCGGTGCGCGTGCCGGTGATCGCAGCCGGTGCGATCGCCGACGGGCGCGGCATCGCGGCCGCGTTCGCGCTCGGTGCGCGCGCGGTGCAGATCGGCACCGGCTACCTGCTGACGCCGCAGGCCGGCCGCTCGGCGCAGCATCGTGCGGCCGTGCGCGCCGCACGCGACGACGGCACGCGGATGACCAACCTGTACACGGGCCGTCCCGCGCGCGGGCTGCTGACGCGTTTCATGCGCGAGCAGGGACCGATGAGTGCGCTCGCGCCTGCGTTCCCGCTCGCGACGGCCGCGGTCGATCCGCTGCGCGGCGCGTTCGAGCGGCAGGGGCGTGACGATTTCTCGCTGCTGTGGTCGGGCGAGGCCGCGGCGCTCGCGCGCGAAGCGGATGCCGGCGAACTGACGCGGCGGTTGTGGGACGATGCGCTGGCCTGCGCCGCAGGGCTGCGCGACGCGTTCCCGAAGGTCGTCTGAACGGCCAGGAGGGGGCGCCGGCGGGGGAGCATCGGCGTATGATCTGGGTTTTCGTCAGCCCGATCCAGGCACCCCCACCATGACTTCCGTCGACACTACCCCCGTCCTCGACCATGACAAGCTCGTTACCTTCATCGAGCGCAAGTGGAACGATGAAATCCTCCATGCGCTGACTGACTACATCGCGATCCCCGCGAAGAGTCCTGCATTCGACCCCGACTGGGCGAAGCGCGGCTATCTCGAGCGCGTCGTCACCGATGCCGCGCAGTGGGCCGAGCGGCAGCCCGTGAAGGGCCTGAAGCTCGAGATCGTGCGCCTGCCGGGCCGCACGCCGGTGATCTTCTTCGAATCGCCGGCCACGCGCTCGGGCAGCACCGACACGATCCTGCTGTACGGCCACCTCGACAAGCAGCCCGAATTCGACGGCTGGCGCGCGGACCTCGGCCCGTGGACGCCCAAGTTCGAGAACGGCAAGCTGTACGGCCGCGGCGGCGCGGACGACGGCTATGCGATCTACGCGAGCCTCGCGGCGCTCGGCGCGCTCGACGAGCAGGGCATCGAGCGGCCGCGCTGCGTCGGCCTGATCGAGACCTGCGAAGAGTCGGGCAGCTACGATCTGCTGCCGTACGTCGACGCATTGCGCGACCGGCTTGGCCAGGTGTCGCTCGTCGTCTGCCTCGATTCGGGCGCCGGCAACTACGACCAGATGTGGCTCACCACGTCGCTGCGCGGGCTCGTGTCCGGCGACCTGCAGGTCGAGGTGCTGGAAGAAGGCATTCACTCGGGTGTGTACGGCGGCATCGCGCCGTCGAGCTTCCGCGTGATGCGCCAGCTGTTCGAGCGTCTCGAAGATGCGAAGAACGGCAACCTGCTGCCGGGCGTGTTCCATTGCGAGATTCCGTCGAGCCGCGTGCGCGAAGCCGAAGCGGCTGCCGCGATTCTCGGCGACATGGTGTGGAAGGGGCTGCCGTGGGCGTGCGGCGCGGACGGCAAGCCGGTGCTGCCGACCACGACCGATCCGCGCGAGGCGCTGCTGAATTCGACGTGGCGTCCGTCGCTGTCTGTGACGGGCGCGGCCGGCATGCCGGCGCTCGCCGATGCGGGCAACGTGCTGCGTCCGCGTACCGCGTTCAAGCTGTCGCTGCGCCTGCCGCCGCTCGTCGACGCCGCGCAGGCCGTGCAGCAGCTGAAGGACCTGCTCGAACTCGATCCGCCGTACAACGCGAAGGTTACGTTCAAGCCGGACGCGGGCGCCGCGACGGGCTGGAGCGCGCCGGATCTCGCGCCGTGGCTCGCGTCGTCGCTCGACGCCGCGTCGCGCCGCCACTTTGGCGCCGATTGCGCGTACATGGGCCTCGGCGGCACGATCCCGCTGATGAACGTGCTGCAGGAAGGCTTCCCGTCCGCGCAGTTCATGGTGTGCGGCGTGCTCGGGCCGAAGTCGAACGCGCACGGCCCGAACGAGTTCCTGCATGTGCCGTACGCGAAGAAGCTTACCGCGGCCGTTGCGGACGTGATCGCGACCGCGCGCTGACCGTCGCATCGCCCGACGTGCCGATTTCCCGACCCGATCCGACTTGATGGAGTGTTGCCGATGACCGCACTGCCGACGCCCGATACCGATCCGCCGCGCATGCGCGCCGAACCGCTGCATGCATTCGTCGCGGCGCTCTGGGAACGGGCCGGCAGTAGCGAGCGTGAGGCACGGCTCGTCGCCGATCATCTGGTCGGCGCGAATCTCGCGGGCCACGATTCGCATGGCATCGGGATGATCCCGAACTACGTCGCGTCGTGGCGGGAAGGGCAATTGCAACTGAACGGGCACGCGTCGATCGTCCGCGACGGCGGCGCGGTGCTGTCGATCGACGGCGGGCGCGGTTTCGGCCAGGTGATCGCGTTCGAGGCGATGGTCGAAGGGATCGAGCGCGCGCGGCGCATGGGTATCTGCGCGGTCGGGCTGCGCGACGTCCACCACCTCGGCCGTATCGGGCATTGGGCGGAGCAGTGCGCGCGCTCGGGGCTCGTGTCGTTCCATTTCGTCAACGTGCCGGGCGACCTGCTGGTCGCGCCGCTGCACGGTACCGATCCGCGTTTCGGCACGAATCCGTTCTGCGCCGCGTATCCGCGGGCGGGCAAGCCGCCGCTGCTGCTCGATTTCGCGACGAGCGCGATCGCGTACGGCAAGACGCGCGTCGCCTACAACCAGGGCAAGCGCGTGCCGGCCGGGTCGCTGATCGACCATCGCGGCCAGCCGACCGACGATCCGGCCGTGATGCACGAGCAGCCGTTCGGCGCGCTGCTGCCGTTCGGGTTGCACAAGGGGTATGCGCTCGCGGCGATGTGCGAGATCTTCGGCGGCGCGCTCGTGGGCGGGCATACGACGTACGGCGATACGCTGCAGAAGACGAGTGCGATCGTCAACGGGATGCTGTCGGTGCTGATCGACCCGAGCGCGTTCGACGCGGCTGATGCCGAGCGCGAAGCCGATGCGTTCGTCGCATGGGCGAAGGCGTCGCCGCAGGCCGGCGATGCGCCGGTACTGGTGCCCGGCGAGCCGGAGGAAGCGAGCCGCGCCGCCCGCGGGGCCGCCGGCATTCCGGTCGACCGTGCGACGTGGCGGCAGATTCGCGAGAGCGCTGCGGCCGTCGGATTCGACGGCGCCGAGCTTGACGCGTGGACGCAGCGCTGCGAGGCATCCGCATGAGCTGGCAGTCGGAGAAGGCGCACGGCGAAGAGATCGCATATCAGCTTGCGCCGCTCGGCGCGGTGACGGTCGCGCGGTTCTTCAGCGGCGCGGCGATGCGGCTCGACGGCGTGATGTTCGGCTTCATGTCGCGCGGGTCGCTGTTCCTGCGCGTCGACGACGTGAACCGCCCGGCGTTCGTCGCGGCGGGGATGGGGCCGTTCTCGTATGCGCGGCCCACGCGTACCGTCGCGCTCGAGGGCTACTACGAAACGCCGGCCGACGTGCTCGAGGATGCGGGCGCGTTGTTCGACTGGTGCCGCAGCGCGTATCGCGCGGCTTTGCTGGCGGGGCCGCCGAAGCGCAAGGCGAGGGTCGTGCCGAAACCGGCGTCGAAGGCGGGTGCGGGGACGACACCGAAATCCGCGTCGAAAGCTGCACCGAAGGCAGTACCGAAGGCAGCACCGAAATCCGCGCCCAAACCTGCGGCCAAACCCGCGGCCAAACCCGCGCCCAAATCCGCGCCCAAATCCGCGCCCAAATCCGCGCCCAAACCCGCGCCCAAACCCGCGCCGAAACCGTCGCCGAAGCCCGAGCCGAAGCCTGCATCCAGAGCGGCGGCGAAATCCACGCCGAAACCGGCCTCCGTGCCGAAAGCGAAACCGGCATCGAAATCGTCGCCTGTACCGGCGTCCACCCCCCCGGCGAAGCGCAAGCAGACGTAGTCCCGGTCGCACGACGCGACAGCCTCGCGATTTTCGTTTTCCTTTCTTTCAGGCGTGCCCATCATCGGGCGATCGGTGTGCTGTATGGCTGCGCGCCCTTACGATCACGCGTACGAACGCGTCAGGCTTGACGCGCTGCACATCCTGCATGCTTCACAACGGCGGCCCCGGCGTTTATGATCGCGCGGGTTGCGCCCGTGCCTGGCGTGACCCGCCGGCCTCGCCGCCGGCACCGCGAACGGCGCATCGTACGCCGCGCGGGAGACGTTCCCCACTCATCATTCCAGACGGAGACAGTCGATGCTCGTCCTGATTCTCGGTTTAGCGATCTTCCTCGGTGTGCACTCGATCCGGATCGTCGCCGACGGCTGGCGGTCCGCGACGATCGAACGGATCGGCGAGAAGGGCTGGAAGGGCGGTTATGCGATCGCGTCGATCGTCGGCTTCGCGCTGATCATCTGGGGATACGGGATGGCCCGTGCAGGCGCGACGCTGCTGTGGGTGTCGCCGGTCGGCGTGCGCCATCTGACGGGCATGTTGACCGCGGTCGCGTTCGTGCTGATCGCCGCGTCGTACGTGCCGCGCAACCGGATCAAGACGCTCGTCGGACACCCGATGCTCGCCGGCGTGATGGTCTGGGCCGTTGCGCACCTGCTCGTGAACGGCACCGTGCACGCGGTCGTGCTGTTCGGCGCATTCTTCGTGTGGTCGATCGTCGATTTCGTCGTGTCGCGCGCGCGCGATCGCCGCGACGGCGTCCGCTACCCGGCCGGCGGGCTGTCGGGCGACATCGTCGCGGTGCTGGGCGGGCTCGTCGTCTGGGCCGTGTTCGCGCTGTTCCTGCATGGCCCGCTGATCGGCGTGCGGCCGTTCGGCTGAACGCGCACGCCGGGCAGCCGGCCGCCGGTCAACGCACCTTTGCGCCGGGCGCCTGCCCGAACGACGGCTGCCTGCGCCGCAGAAAGTACGCCGCGACGATCGCGAGCGCCGTCGACACCGTGAACCAGAACTGGAAGCGCGAATCCGGGTTGAACGCCTGCGACCCGAGCACGGCGACGAGCGCCAGCAGCGCGACCCAGTTCGACACCGGATAGAACCACGCGCGGAACGCGGTCGGGTCACGTTGCTCGTGTTTCATCTGCCGGCGCATCGCGAAGTGCGCGACGATGATGAAGATCCACACGATCATCACGAACGCGCCGCTGCTCTTCGCGAGCATCAGGAACAGGTCGCCGCCGCTCACGAAGTGAATCCCGAGGATCGACACGCAGATCGCGAGGCACAGCACGAGCGCGTTCATCGGCACGCCTTTCGCGTTGGTGCGGCCGAACATCGCCGGTGCGTGACCACGCTGGCTCAGCGAGAACAGCATGCGCGAGTTCGAGAACAGGAACGAGTTCATCACCGACATGAACGACACGAACAGCACGATCTTCATCGCGACGGCCGCGCCCGTGAAGCCCGCCATGCTGAACAGCGACACGTAGGGCGATTTCAGGTTGGCCTTGTCGGTCCACGGCATGCACAGGATCAGGATCGACACCGAGCCGACGTAGAACACCATCACGCGCACGATCACGCTCTTGATCGCGCGGATCACGTTCTTGCTTGGATTTTCCGATTCGCCCGCGGCCACGGCCGCGATCTCGCTGCCGCCGAGCGAGAAGATCACGACCATCACGCCGGCGAGCACGGGCGAGATGCCGTTCGGCATGAAGCCGCCGTGATCCGTCAGGTTCAGGAGCCCCGGCGCGGGAATGCGCGGCTGGAAGCCGAGCAGGATCGATGCGCCGAGCGCCATGAACACGATGATCGTCGCGACCTTCGCGAACGACAGCCAGTATTCGGCCTCACCGAACGAGCGCACCGAGTACGCGTTGCTCGCGATCAGCGTGACGAGCATGAACAGCGCGCCGCCCCAGATCGGCAGCCACGGCAGGAAATCGTGGAGGATCGCGCCGAGCAGGATCGCCTCGACGGTGATCGTCATCATCGACTTGAACCAGTACAGCCAGCCGACTGCGAAGCCGGCCCATTCACCGAGATAGCTGCTCGCATAGGTGGAGAACGATCCGCTGTCGGGATTGCGCGAGGCCATTTCGCCGAGCATGAACATGACCAGCGTGACGATCACGCCGCCGATCAGGTATGACAGGATCGCCGCGGGGCCGGCCGTTGCGATGATGGCGCCGGAGCCGACGAACAGGCCCGCGCCGATCACGCCGCCAAGCGCGATCATCGTGATGTGCCGTTGCTTGAGGCTTTGCCTCAAAGAATTGTCCTGCATCTCCTACCTCTAGTTATTGTTGGCCGGGAACGCATCGGACGGCGCGGCGGCAACGTTCTGCCGCCGCAGGGGCGCCGATGTCGGGGGAGCGTGTGTGACGCGATGTGCGCGGCCGCCGGCGGTGAATCGGAATGACGGCCACGGTGCGCCGGTCGGTGCCCGCGAGAGGGCGATGACGACGGCAACACCGGATTGTGGGCGGACACCGCCGCGACGGCAAACGAGATATGCGAAAGACGTCTTGCGGTTTGCTCATCAATTGCCGGTTCGTCCATGCCCGCGTCGACATGAACTACATGAAGGCGCGGCGATGGGAGCAGCGGCGGTCTCTGGATATCGTTGCATTCACGCGGTGACGTCGGCAGGTTCGGCGGTGGCCGCGTCGACGACAACGCATCGATGGAGACACGTATGACGCCTACCCAGGTCGTGCCGCTGACGCGGTCACGCGCGCCGGTTCCGCCCCGCCATTGCACGTTCGACGTGCGCGATTGGGAAATCCTGAGCCGCTACTGGCATCCGGTCGCATTCGCGAACGACGTGACCGACCGTCCGCTCGCCGTGACGCTGCTCGACGAGCGCGTCGTGCTGTTCCGTTCCGGCGGCGCGATCGTCGCCGCACGCGACGTATGCCCGCACCGCGGCGCGCCGCTGAGCCGCGGCTGGGTGGTCGACGACCGGCTCGTGTGCCCGTATCACGGCCTCGAATACGCGGCGGACGGCAAGTGCGTGCGCATTCCGTCGCAGCCCGACGGCCCGATTCCGGAGCGTCTGTGCTTGACGACCTACGCCGCGCGGCAGGCGTACGGACTGGTGTGGGTGTCGCTGGGCGGCGGCGAACTGCCGCTGCCGGATTTTCCCGCGTGGGACACGGCGGGCTTCCAGCAGATCCTGCCGCCGTCGATCGATATCCAGGCATCGGCCGGCCGGCAGACCGAAGGCTTCATCGACGTCGCGCATTTCGCGTGGATTCACCACGAGAGCTTTGCCGACCGCCGCAATCCGGTCGTGCCGCAGTACTCGGTGGAACGGCGCGACAACGGCCTGCACGCCGAATACGTCAGCACGGTCAGCAACTTCCCGAAGTCGATGCAGCATCGCGCGCCCGACGGTTTTCTGTGGCGGCGCGTGTTCGAGGTCGACGTGCCGTTCTTCGCGCGCCTCACCGTGCATTTTCCGGAAGGCGGCCGGCTCGCGATCCTGAATGCGGCCAGCCCCGTTTCCGCGCGTCTCACGCGCCTGTTCGTGCCGATCGCGCGCAATTTCGATCACGACCTGCCGCTCGATGACGTCTATGCGTTCAATCGCCAGGTCTTCGAGGAAGATCGCGAGATCGTCGAGCAACAGTGCCCGGAAGATCTGCCGATCGACCGCGCGCACGAAGCGCCGATCCCCGCCGATCGGTCGTCGGGCGCGTATCGGCGCGCGCTCGGCGAACTCGGGCTCGGCCAGGCTTATGCGCGCTGAACCGCCCACGGGAGAGACGATGAAGATCTGGGAATGCGTGATTTGCGGGTTTCGATACGACGAGGCGGAAGGCTTGCCGCAGCACGGAATCGCGCCCGGTACGCGCTGGGAAGACGTGCCGGACGACTGGATGTGTCCGGACTGCGCAACCGGCAAGCACGATTTCGATATGCAGGTGGTGCCGGCATGAATGCAAACGCAACCTCAGGGAACCCGCGCGACCCGGTCGTCATCGTCGGCACGGGCCTCGCCGGCTATACGGTGGCGCGCGAGTGGCGCAAGCTCGACGGCGACACGCCGCTCGTGATGATCAGCCGCGACGACGGGCGTTTCTATTCGAAACCGGCGCTGTCGAACGCGCTTGCGCAACGCAAGACGCCCGACCAGCTGGCGATGGCCGATGCGCGGACGATGGCGGACCAGTTGCGCGCCACGATCCGGACGCAATGCGCCGTGCGGCGGATCGATTCGACGAAGCACGAGATCGTGCTCGACGACGGGGACGTGCAGCGTTATCGCGCGCTCGTTCTCGCAACCGGCGCGGACGCGCGGCGGGTGCGCTGCGAAGGCGAGGGTGCGGACGATGTCCTGTCGATCAACGACCTGGCCGACTACGCGCGTTTTCGCGGCGGGCTGCGCGACTGCCGCTCGGTCGCGATGCTCGGCGCGGGGCTCATCGGCTGCGAATTCGCGAACGACCTGGTGGCGGCAGGGCTGACGGTCACCGTGATCGACCCGGCGGACGCGCCGCTGTCGCGGCTGCTGCCGGCGGAGGCCGGGCGCGTGTTCGGGCAGGCGCTGAGCGACGCGGGCGTGCAGTTGCGACTCGGCACGGTCGTGCAGTCGATTGCGCGTCTTGCACGCGGGTACCGGCTTGCGCTGACGGACGGCGGGCAGGTCGAAGCCGATCTCGTGATCTCGGCGGTCGGACTCGCGCCGAGAATCGCGCTGGCGCGGGACGCGGGGCTCGACGTCGCGGACGGGATCGTGACCGACGCATGGTGTCGTACCAGCGCACCGGACATTTTTGCGCTCGGCGACTGCGCCGCGATCGACGGGCGTGTCCGGCCCTATGTGCTGCCGATCATGCACGCGGCCCGCGCGCTCGCGCAGTGCCTGCACGGCACGCCGACGCGCGTGGCCTTTCCGGTGATGCCGATCGTCGTCAAGACGCCGGCGATTCCGGCGGTGGTCGTCGCGGCGGACGGTGGCGGCCGCTGGACCACGGAGGTCGGGATCGGCGATGCGCCGCACGCGACGCGTGCGCTTTGTGCGGATCCGGATTCCGGGCGCATCACGGGCTTTGCGCTGCTCGACGCGGCCACGGCGGAAAAAGCCGCGCTGCTGAAGACGATGGCCGGCGACGCGGCGAACTAGCCCGCGCGTCGCGCCGGACCTGACAGGGCGCTTCTCCAGATGCGCCTTCGACAGGCAGCCTCTTCGCTGACCGACCCCTGTCGCGGACGCGACCCGCACGATGATGCGCGGATCCGTTCGTTGTTCGCCGCGAGCGTTTGCTCGCGGCTTTTTTGTCTGTCAATGCGGATGGCGGGCGCTTTCGGGCACCAGCTTTTTCGCGACGCCGGACACGAGGCGCCGCAACCAGACTGCGGCGGCGCTGCGATGCGTGCGGTCGTGCCAGAGCTGGTAGTAGGTCAACGCCTGCGGCGCGCACGGAATCGGCTCGATGCGCAGCGGCAGCAGGCTGCAGGAGTGCATCGCGAGCGTGCGCGTCGTCGTGAACAGCAGGTTCGAGCGCATCAGCACGTACGGCGCCATGCCGAAATAGGGCATCGTCGTCGTGACGTTCCTCGACAGGCCGCCGCGCGCGAGTTCGCGGTCGATCGTACCGAGCCCGGTCGCATGATGGGTGGTCACGCCGAGATGATCGGCTTCGCGGTAGACGTCCGCAGTGAGCCGGCCGGGCCGGATCGGGTGATCGTCCCGCAGCACGCACACGAGATCGTCGCGGCACAGCGGCTGCAGATGCAGTTGCTGCGGTGGCGTGCTCCAGTTGCCGACCGCCAGGTCGAGCGTGCCGCTTTCGAGCGCGTGTTCGTATCCGCCGTCCACGGTCATCAGGTGCTGGAACTCGATGCGCGCGCCCGGCGCCTCGTGCTTGAACGCATCGACGATCGCGGGCAGGAAGAACACGTCGAGATAGTCGGGGGAGCCGATGCGGAACGTGCGGCGCGTTGTGGCAGGATCGAACGTGCTCGCGGGATTCAGCACGGCCGCGATGCCGGCGAGCGCCTGGTCGAGCGGCTCGACGAGCGTGAGCGCATGACTGGTCGGCACCATCCGGCTGCCGCTGCGTACCAGCAGCGGATCGCCGGTGATCGCGCGCAGCCGTCGCAATGCGACGCTGATGGTCGGTTGCGATTGCCCGAGCAGGACCGCGGTTCGCGAGACGCTCGATTCGGTGATGAGCGTATGAAGAATCTTCAGAAGATGTGCGTCGATGACGTATCGGGACATGCCGGCTGCCGTGGGGTATCGTTCACCGATGTATACGCAGCGATATTTCGACCGTCAATCGAGCGAATCGCCGAGGCCGTTCGGGAGGCCCTTGTGCGGCGGGCCTCATAACGGATCGGATATCGCGTCTATGTTCGCGAAGCCATGGCGGCGGAGCGGATGCCGGTGCGCCGGCGCCGGCCGTTTCAGCGTCAGATCGGCTTGACGAACAACCCGACGGTCAGCACGACACCGATGCAGACGATCCCGATCCGCAGGACGCGTTCGTTCACGCGATGCAGCGCCCACGTGCCGAGCAGCCCGCCGACGATCGCGCCGCCGCCGAGCGCGAGCGCCGAGCCCCAGTGCAGGTGCGGCGAGGTCACGAACAGCACGACGGCCGATGCGTTCATCACGCCGGCGAGCGCGTTCTTCGTCGACATCGCGTGACGCGGAGACAGGCCGGCCATCGTCAGCACGGCCATCATCAGGAAACCGAGCCCGCCGCCGAAGTAGCCGCCGTAGATCGCGATCATGAACTGCGAGATCGCGGCGGGGACGGTGCCGAGGTGCGCCGCGCCTTCGCGCGGCTTGCGGAAGAAGCTGCCCCACGCGAACACGATCGTCGCGAACAGCACGAGCCACGGCACGAGGCGCGAAAAGATCGACGACGGCGTCTTCAGCAACAGCAGGCCGCCCAGCGCACCGCCGATCACGCTGATCACGAACAGCGCGCGAAACGACAGCTTGCCCGCGCCGCGCACCATTTTCCGGCTCGCCCAGCCCGTCGTGACCTGCGCGGGAAACAGCGCGACCGTCGACGTGATGTTCGCCGCGAGCGGCGACATGCCCGACACGATCAGCGCGGGCAGCGTGACGAACGAGCCGCCGCCGGCGAGGGTGTTCTGCAGGCCGGCCCAGAGGCCGGCAAGGATGACGAGAGCGAGCATCGGTGCGCAACGGGAAAGGTGGCGGGCTCGCTTGCCGTAAACGGGCAAACGCGGCGGACGCACGATGGTAATGCAGGATCGCGGTTGCGGGAAACGGTTGCCGGGGCGATGCAGCGGCTACCGTGCGTCGGATCGGCGCGCAACACGAACGTGCGGAGCGGTGTCGGGGTTCATGCATAGACGCACGCAGGCGCGCGCGGGCAGGGCGGATGCGTCGCGCCGGCCGTATTGTCGCGCAATGGCGATCGAGTCGAAAAGGGGGCTGGACGGGCAATCAAACGGATTTTCCCGGATCGCAGGGACGCACGCGCAAATTGCCCGATCGGGATTTGTTTTGTGAAACGGGCGAGTGATAAATCGGAATGCCGGTGTCAATGTCAATAGAGGAGTTTAAAAGTTCTGTCATTCGGTCGCGATGCGCAGAATGTGCGGTACCGCACCCGGAATCGGCGCGGGCGGGCCGCGCCTGGCGTGCCTGGCGCAGGCTTTGCTTGGCCGGCCTGCGCGAGGGATTCGTGGGTCGGCGCAATTGAATCGGTTAGTTTTATTGTTCATTCGTGCGCATCATTTCATTTAAATCGAATGTGCATCGCATCGGGTTGCGATTTATTGCAGCGCGGTGCACAATCGTTCACAAGTGCAATAAATCCGCAGCGGATTTTCTCAGCGGCACAAATCCTCCCCGCCATTCACCGCACGCCTCTTCGGCGGACGCACGGTCGTGCGTCAAGCTCGGCGGCGCGACTGCCGATTTCCGGTCTAGCGCGATCACGGAGCACATACGCCCGAGGCACGATGCCGTTGGCCCATCGGCCGGCCAGTTCCGACAGCACAGCATGGGCGCAACATGGCGACTTCCATTGACCTCAATCTTCTTGTCGTTCTGGACGCATTGCTGTCCGAGAACAGTGTGGTGGGCGCGGCCAACGCGCTCGGCCTCAGTCCGTCCGCACTCAGCCGCTCGCTCGCGCGGCTGCGGGTGATGACGGGCGATCCGTTGCTGGTGCGGGCAGGGCGCGATCTGGTCCCGACCCCGCGTGCGCTCGAGTTGCGCGACCGGGTGCATGCGCTCGTCGTGGAAGCGCACTCGGTCATGTGTCCGTGCGAGCGGGTCGACATGAGCACGCTCAAGCGCACGTTCTCGATCCGCGCGAACGAGGCGTTCGTCGAAACGTTTGCGCCGGCGCTGCTCGAGCATGCGTCGCGCACGGCGCCCGACGTGCGGCTGCGCTTCGCACCCAAACCCAACAAGCATGTCGATGCGCTGCGCAACGGCGACATCGATCTCGAAGTCGGCGTGATCGGGCAGGCCGGACCGGAGTTGCGCGTGCAGGCGCTGTTTCGCGACCGTTTCATCGGCGTGGTCCGCATGGATCATCCGCTCGCGACCGGCGAAGTCACGCCGGAGCGCTTCGCGTCGTTTCCGCAGGTGAGCGTGTCGCGCCGCGGGCAATTCCACGGCCCGATCGACGCACTGCTCGAATCGCTCGGTGTCGCGCGCTCGGTGACCACCGTCGTGTCGAGCTTCCCGACCGCGCTGTCGCTCGCGCGCAGCTCGGATTTCGTTGCCAACGTGCCGGAGCGGCAAACCGAGCGGTCCCGCGCCGGCATGCACAGCTTTACGTTGCCGCTGGCGATCGCGGACCTGACGGTCTCGCAGATCTGGCACCCGCGTTTCGATCGCGACCCCGCGCATCGATGGCTGCGCGATTGCGTGCGCAATATCTGCGCGCCACGTGTTGCCGACACGATCGCCCGCTAGCGGCGCGCCGCTTCGATGTGACGCGTCGTGCAATGCTGGTGGCGTGCGTCAACGTCATTGATATATTGCGTGTCGTGCATCTTCCGAACCGTAAATCGATTAGGTATGCTCGATTCCGTTCGAACAACACCGGAGATAATAGGTAGGGCAGCCTTTGCTTTTGAATTCGCCGAACATTCGTGGAGCCTTTAAATAATAAATATCCAATCCGAGGGGTATGTGAATTGAGGTGAACATTGGAAATCGTGAATCTGAAATATTGGCGTCTTATTTTGGATGGGGAAACGAATGGTTCAGTTTGCGGCGAATATAGCGACTCCCGAGGATGTCACCCTCAGCATGCGTGAATGCGAAGTGTTGCGCTGGGCGGCGGAGGGGAAGACCGCGTATGAGATCGGCATCATTCTCGGCTTGACCGAGCGGACGATCAATTTCCATATTTCGAGATCGATCGTGAAGCTCAATGCGTCGAACAAGACCAACGCGGTCGTGAAAGCCGTGTTGATGGGTCTGATCGTGTTTGCATGAACGGCACCGGGGCGCCCGTCCGCGGCCTCCCCGGTTGCGCCATCAGATCGCGCCCTGAAACGACAGCACGCGCGTCCTGAACTCTTCCGGCACCGGCACGGTGGTCTTGCTGCCGTAGTCGAACATCACGTGGGTGGACACGGCCCGCGCGACCACGGCCTGATCGTCGGCCGAATCCTCGTCGGCCGTCTGCCCGTCGCGCACCATCAGGTATTCCAGTTCGAAGCTCTTCGAGCCGAAGCGCGTGACGCTGCTGCGCACCGTGATCGTATCGCCGTACTGAGCGGGCTTCAGATACTCACACGAGGTCTTGACCATGATGTGCGGCAGCTTTTCCGAATACGGCAGATCGAGCAGATCGTGCATGTAGGTCAGGTAGGCGTGCTGCAGATAATCGTAATAGACCGGGCTGCTCACATGGCCCATCGCGTCCGTCTCCCGATACTTCACGTCGATTCGGGTCTCGAAATATTTTCTTGTCATTACAGGCTCCTTGGCAGAACAGCAGGTGTGAACGTGTTTGTTCAGGAGTTAAGTTAGACGCGATCCGCATATCGGAATACTGTCGGAAATCACAGATATTCACTATGCGAAATGCCTCTGAGATAAATGACAGTATCACCATGGATTTGACCGCGCTCTAATTGCCTCCGTAAATCGGCATCCGATCAGCGAGAGTGGAGTGTTAAATGGAAAAATCCGTTGAGGCAGCGTTGACGCAAGGCGTGGCGGTGATCAGTGCGCAGCGGTTGCGCGCCGAATTGCCATGCGATCCCGGCCTGGCGCGCTCGATCGCCGATGCGCGGCGTGCATTGGCGCAGATCATCGCGGGCGAGGACGACCGGCTTGCGTTGATCGTCGGGCCGTGTTCGATCCACGACGCGGAGGCTGCGCTGGCGTTCGCGCGCCGGCTCGCGCCGCTGCGCGAGCGGTACGCCGATGCGCTCGAGATCGTGATGCGCGTCTATTTCGAAAAGCCGCGCACCACGGTCGGTTGGAAAGGACTGTTGAACGATCCGTATCTCGACGGCAGTTTCCGGATCGAGGACGGCCTGCGCGTCGCGCGCCAGGTGCTGCTCGGCATCAATGCGCTGGGCCTGCCGGCCGCGACGGAGTTTCTCGATCCGATGACCGCGCCGTATCTCGACGATCTCGTGTCCTGGGGCGCGATCGGCGCCCGGACGACCGAATCGCAGATCCATCGCCAGGCGGCATCGGGGCTCGACCTGCCGGTCGGCTTCAAGAACGGCACCGACGGCAACGTGAAGGTCGCGATCGACGCGATCCGTGCGTCGCGTGCGTCGCACAGCTATCTGAGGCCGTCCGTGGCCGGCGGCGTGGAAATCGCGACCACGCCCGGCAATCCCGACACGCACGTCGTCCTGCGCGGCGGCAAGACGCCGAACTACGACGCCGCGAGCGTCGCGGCGGCCTGCGCCGCGCTGCGCGACGCGCATCTCCCCCCGTATGTCGTGATCGACGCGAGCCATGGCAACAGCGGCAAGCAGACGCGCGCGCAGATCGACGTCTGCGGCAACCTCGCCGAGCAGTTGCATCGCGGTGAGCGCGCCATCGTGGGCGTGATGATCGAGTCGTTCCTCGTCGAGGGGCGGCAGGACGTGGTGCCGGGCACGCCGCCGGTGTTCGGGCAAAGCATTACCGACGCATGTCTCGGCTGGGAGCACACGGCCGAACTCGTCGAGCAGTTGGCTGCCGCGGTGGTTGCGCGGCGGCGTTCGCCAGCCGGCTTCATCGCGCACGGCGCCGCCGTCGCGATGCAGGCCGTTTCTTACTGAAAGGAGCTCTCTTGAACTCACCCATCGACATCGCCCGCGCGCTTGACTGGAAAGGCGACGGCGCCAGCCGCACGCCGTACGAGGCGTACACGAGTGAAGCGCTGTATCAGCGCGAACTCGAGCGCCTGTTTTACGCGAATCACTGGTGCTACATCGGCCTCGAAGCCGAAGTGCCGTCTCCCGGCGATTTCCAGCGCACGGAAGTCGGCGAGCGATCCGTCGTGATGACGCGCACGGAGGACGGCGAGATCGTCGTTTTCGAAAACGCGTGCGCGCACCGTGGCATGCAGTTTTGCCGCGAGCGCGCCGGTAACGCGAAGGATTTCCACTGCCCGTATCACCAGTGGAACTACGACCTGAAGGGCAACCTGATCGGCGTGCCGTTCCGGCGCGGCGTGCGTCAGGGCGGCAAGATCAACGGCGGCATGCCGGCGGATTTCGAGCCCGGCAAGCATGCATTGCGGCGCCTGCGCGTGTCGACGCGCGGCGGCGCCGTGTTCGCGTCGTTCGACGAGAACGTCGAATCGTTCGAGGATTACCTCGGCCCGAACATCCTGCCTTACTACGACCGCCTGTTCCACGGCCCGAAGCTGACCGTGCTCGGCTACACGCGCCAGCGCGTGCCGAGCAACTGGAAGCTGATGGTCGAGAACATCAAGGATCCGTATCACGCGGGGCTGCTGCACACCTGGTTCGTCAACTTCGGCCTGTGGCGGGCGGACAATCCCGCCAAGCTCGTGACCGATGCGCATCACCGGCACGGCGCGATGGTGTCGATCCGCAGCGGCGGCGGCGGCGGCGAGGTGACGCACAACGTGACGAGCTTCAAGGAGCGCATGACGCTGAACGACGACCGCTTCCTCGATGTCGTGCACGAACCGTGGTGGGGCGATCCGACCGTCGTGATGCTCACGCTGATGCCGAGCGTCATCATCCAGCAGCAGGTCAATGCGCTGTCGACGCGCCGCATCCGGCCGGTCAGTCCGGGCGTGTTCGACTACGTGTGGACCCATTTCGGCTTCGAGACCGACACCGAGGAGATGACGCGGCGCCGCCTGCGCCAGGCCAATCTGTTCGGGCCGGCCGGCTTCGTGTCGGCGGACGACGGCGAGGTCATCGAGTGCGTGCAGCAGAGCTTCGAGCAAATCCAGCGCGGCAACGTCTACAACGAACTCGGCGGCCGGCAGGTCGACGATCAAACCGATCATATGGTTAGCGAAACACTGGTGCGCGGCATGTACCAGTACTGGCGCCAAGTGATGGAGGCCTGAATGAGCACGATCACGACACGAACCGACCGGCCGGCCGCCGGGCTGCACGCGGGCTTCGAGGATTTCTACGCGCTCGTCCAGCTCAATGCGCGCTATGCGGCCGTGCTCGACGGCGGCGACTGGGACGCGTGGCCGGAATTCTTCGTCGAGCAATGCCGGTACACGGTGGTGCCGCGCGAGAACCACGAGCGCAACCTGCCGCTCGCGGTGATGGATTTCGAGAGCAAGGGCATGCTGAAGGACCGCGTCTACGGCATCAAGGAGACGCTGTTCTTCGATCCGTACTACCAGCGCCACGTGATCGGACTGCCGCTCGTCACGTATCTCGACGACACGGTGATCGAGGCCGAGACGAACTACGCGGTGCTGCGCACGAAGACGGAGCAGATGAGCGACGTCTACAACACCGGGCGCTACCTCGACCGGATCGTGCGGACGCCGCAGGGACTGCGGTTCGAATCGCGCATCTGCGTCTACGACAGCGAGATGATTCCGAACTCGCTGATTTTCCCGATCTGAACGAGGGGCAGACAGTGACTACGAACTGGATCGACGCGGTCGCGCCGGAAGCGGTGCGCACCGACGGAATACTCGGCGTCTGGGTGGGCGGGCGCGACATCGCGCTCTATGCGGTCGGCGACGAGATCTTCGCGACCGAGAATCAGTGCACGCATGGCGAAGCGCGGCTGAGCGACGGTTTCCTGCTCGACGACGAGATCGAATGCCCGCTGCATCAGGGGCGCTTCAGCGTGCGGACCGGCATCGCGCTGTGCGCGCCGCTGACGACGTGCGTGCGCACCTATCCGGTGAAGATCGAGAACGGCCGCGTGTTCGTGCAACTCGCGCAGGCCGATGCGGCGGCGCCGGCGGAGGTGCGGTCATGAGCGCTTACGTGGTGTTCGATATCGACGTGCACGACGCCGACGCATACCAGGCGTACCGCCGGCTGGGTGCACCGACGGTGGCCGCGTACGGCGGGCGCTTCCTGGTGCGCGGCGTCGAAGTCGAGACGCTGGAAGGGGACTGGACGCCGAAGCGCGTCGTCGTGCTCGAATTCGAGTCGGCGGAGCGCGCCCGCGAGTGGTATCAGTCCGACGGCTATCAGGCGGCGAAGCGGCTGCGCGAGCCGGCCGCGCGGACGATCGGCATTCTCGCCGACGGCTACGTGCCGGTTGCCAGCGATCCGCGTTAAGCGGTACAGGTGAAGGGGCTCCGCGCCGGGTTGACCGGCGCGGAGCTTTTTTCATTTCGGGATGCAGAACAGTCAGGCCGGCGGCATCGATTCGTCGGCAATGGCGGAGGGCGATACGCGCCGGCGGATGCCCGCGCTGCCTGCCGGCGGGCCGGCTACCCGGCCGGTCGATCCTGCCGGGCGAGACGGGTGCCCGATAGTTCCGCGCGCACGATCTCGCCCATGCCGTTGCCCGGCGCATGCAGTGGCTGCACCTGCGCGGGCGTGTCATGCCATCCGGGAAGCGAGTCGAAGGGCCGTCGCGACCGGACGGCGTTGCGGTTGCGGCGCCCGTCGGGCGACGCTGCCGGCGCTGGCCGCGTCTCGCAAGCCGTGCGCGCAGCGGCTGCGAGCCGCGCACCGCGGCTCATGCGTCACGCATGGCGGTAGCGGATCGACCAGACCGTCAGCAGCGTCGCGCCGAACAGCAGCAGGCAGCCGAACGAGAAGTCGTTCAGCGCGAGCATGTGCGCTTCGACGTCGATCGCATGCGCAACCGACGCGAGCGCGCCGGACTGCGACAGACCCGCGTGATCGAGCCGCGCGAACCAGTCGCCGGCCGCGAAATCGTACGGCGTGATGTGGTCGACGAGATAGGTGTTGTGCACGCGGGAGCGGCGCTCGAAGTAGGTCGGCGCGACCGACGTCGCGACGCTGGTGCCGATCCGGCGCAACGCGTTCTGCAGCCCGGATGCCGCCGGTAGCCGTTCGCGCGGCAGCCCGGCGAGCGACAGCGACACGAGCGGCGTGATGAAGAACGCGGTGGCGGCGCCCATCAGCAGCGAATTGGCGGCGATGTCGCCGAGGGTCACGTCGCTGTTGAAGTGTAGGCGCCAGAACGATGCGGCGCCCCAGCCGACGAGCGCGACGGTCGCGAGCAGGCGCGGGTCGGTGCGGCCCTGGAAGCGGCCGAGCAGCGGCGCGATCACGATCCCCGCGACGCCGAGCGGCGCGGTCGCGATGCCGGCCCAGGTGGCCGTGTATCCCTGCTGGGTTTGCAGCCACAGCGGCACGAGCACCAGCGCGCCGAAGTAGAGCCCGAAGCCGACCGTGATCGCGAGCGTGCTCGTCGTGAAGTTGCGGTCCGCGAACAGCCGCAGGTCGACGATCGGATGGCTGTCGGTCAGCTCCCAGAGGATCAGCGCGATGAACGACGCGGCGCCCACGACTGCCAGCACGCGAATTTCGTTGGACGCGAACCAGTCGAGATTCTGGCCGCGATCGAGCAGCAGCTGGAACGAACCGAACGCGGCGGTGAGCAGCAGCAGCCCGACGAAGTCGACCGGCAGGCGCCGCGTCGCGTTGTCGCGTCCCGCCAGCAGCCGCCCGAGCACGCCCAGCACGAGCACGCCCGGCGGCACGTTCACATAGAAGATGTACGGCCAGCTCAGGTTGTCGGTGATCCAGCCGCCGGCGATCGGTCCGAGCACCGGCGCGACGAACGTCGTGGTTTGCCACACGGCGAGCGCGACGTGGCGGCGCGTCGACGGGAACACCGCGAGCAGCAGCGCCTGGGACAGCGCGGTGATCGGGCCCGACGCGGCGCCCTGAAGCGCGCGAAACAGCAGCAGCGACTCGAAGTTCGGCGCCATCCCGCACAGGATCGACGTGAGCACGAAGAGC
The DNA here is from genome assembly GCF_902499125.1 of Burkholderia arboris. Lineage (GTDB taxonomy): Bacteria > Pseudomonadota > Gammaproteobacteria > Burkholderiales > Burkholderiaceae > Burkholderia > Burkholderia arboris. Next base: position 3,895 of record NZ_CABVPX010000008.1, on the reverse strand, counting down.
AGCACCGACAGGCGAAACAGCCGCACCTGGCCGAAGCGCTGCGTGAGCCAGCCGGTCAGCGGCAAAGTGATCGCGAGCGGCGTCGCGAACGAGGTCAGCATCCAGGTGCCCATGTCCGGCGCGACGCCGAGATCACCCGCGATGGTCGGGACGGCGACGTTCGCGATCGTCAGGTCGAGCGTCTGCATGAAGTTCGCGACGCTGACCGCGATCGCGACGAGCGCCAGCGGCATGCCGGCGAGGGGCTCCAGCGGCAGTTTCGGCGCCGCGTTCCGGGCGAAAAAGCGCATCGTCAGGCTCCCGGGGCGAGCGGGCGGGCGCCGCTGTTCGCGCGGATCGTCTCGGCGACGAGCGCGTCGCCCGCTTCGTCGTCGTCACGATAGATCGACGTGGCGTCGATCGACCGGCGCACCTCGGGGGGGCGGGCCGGCGTCGACGCCGATGCGGTGCCGCGGCCCTGACCGACCGGCACCGATGCCGTCATCGACAGGCCGATGCGCAGCGGATGCGCGCGCAGCTCGTCGGGATCGAGCGCGATCCGGACCGGCACGCGCTGGACGACCTTGATCCAGTTGCCGGTTGCGTTCTGCGCGGGCACGGCTGCGAACGCGGCCCCGGTGCCGGCTTCGAGCCCGACGACGCGCCCGTGGAACACCACGTTGCTGCCGTACAGGTCCGAGAACAGCTCGACCGGCTGCCCGGCTTGCACGCCGCGCAGTTGCGATTCCTTGAAGTTGGCTTCGACCCACACGTGATCGAGCGGCACGAGCGCCAGCGACGGCGTGCCGGGCGCGACGTGCTGGCCGACCTGCACGCTCCGGCGCGTGACGAGCCCGCCGAGCGGCGCGCGTACTTCGGTGCGACGCAACGCGAGCGCCGCGCTGCGGACCCTGGACGCCGCCGCGCGCACGAGCGGGTTCGTGTCGATCGACGTGCCGTCGGTGTGCGCGAGCGTCGCGTCGTAGGCGGCCTGCTGCGCGTTCAGCGCGGCCGCCGCGCCGTCCATCGCATCCCGCGCATGGCGAAGATCCTCGCGCGACACGCCGCCGTCCTGCGCGAGGCTCAGCCGGCGCTGCAGATCGTCGTTCGCCTTGGACAATTCGGAGCGCCGCAGCCGGATCTGCGCTTCCTCGCGGGTCGCGTCGGCATGCGCGGTGCGGTATTCGCGCACCGCGTGGGCGAGCTGGGCGACCGCTTCGTCCAGCGCGAGCCGGGCATCGGTCTTGTCGACGCTGAAGAGCAGGTCGCCCGGACGAACCCAGTCGGCGTTCTGCACGCGCACGGCGTCGACGGTGCCGCCGATCTGCGGCGAGATCTGCACGACGTCGCCGGACACGTACGCATCGTCGGTCGTTTCGGTGCCGCGCGTGGTGGCCCACGCGGCGGCGGCGATGCCGGCAACGCCGGCGAGTCCGATGAAGAACCAGCGGAAGTAGCGACGGCGCGCGCGTTGCAGCGAGGGCTCGGCGGCGGGAGATTCGGGACGGTTCATTGCGTGACTCCAGTGGAAGAGGTGCCGCCGAGCGCGGCGATCAGGCGGGCGTGCTCGATCGCGAACGACGCGTCCGCACGGGCGACCGACGCGCGATCCTCGAGCAGCCGGCCTTCCGCGAGCAGGACGTCGAGGTAGCCGGAAATGCCTTTGCGGTAGCGCTGCGTCTCGACGGCGTAGGTCTGTTGCGCGCGCGACAGCGCCTCGCGCTGAAGCGCGCGCTGCCGGCCGAGCGTGTCGATCTGGACGAGCGTGTCGCTGACCTGTGCGAGCGCGTTGACGACGGTGTCGTCGTACGCCGCGACGGCGGCGTTGTAGGCAGCGGTTTGCGCCCGCAGGCCGGCGCGCAGGCGGCCGCCCTCGAAAATCGGCAGCGTGATCGCGGGGCCTGCGCCGAACGTGCCGCTGTTGCCGTGGAACAGCGCGCGGAAGCCGAAGCTCTGCACGCCGGCGAAGGCCAGCAGGTTGACGTCCGGATAGAACGCGGCGCGCGCCGCGTCGATGTTCGCTGCTTCGGCTTCGACCTGGTAGCGCGCGGCCAGCACGTCCGGACGGCGGCCGATCAGCGCCGCGGGCAGGACGGCCGGCATCGGCAGTGCGGCCGCGGGCGTCGCGGCGGGCGTCAGCGCATCGGCGTAACCGGGGCCGCGGCCGACGAGCGCGGCGAGCCGATGGCGCAGCCGGGCCGAGGCGGCCGCATGCGTGTTGATGTCGGCCTGCGCATGCGGAATCGGTTCGCTCGCCCTGAGCACGGCGACCTGCATGTCGAGACCGGCGTCGGCGCGTTGCGACGTGAGGCGCAGCAGATAGCTGTGCTGCTGCAGCGTATCGCGCGCGATCGCGAGCAGTTGCTGTTCGAGCGCGAGCTGCAGGTAGGTTTCGACGATCGCCGCCTGCAGCGACACGGTGGCCGCGTGTTCGAGCGCGCGCTGCTGGTCCGCGCGCAGCGCGGCGGCGCGCGCCAGCGCGTGCTGCCGGCCGGCGATGTCGAGATTCCACGACGCGCCGAGGAGCGCCTGCGCGTCGACTTGCCAGTGTCCGGCCGCGGGCGGCGGCGTCCGGTAGCTGCCGGGCAGGCGTGTCGGCACCGCGCTCACGGTCGCGCCGAGTTGCGGCAGCAGCGCGGCGCTTTCGACGTCGGCGTCGGCCAGCGCTTGCGCGACGCGTTCACGCTGCGCTTGCAGCGTCGGCGCGCCGGCCAGCGCGTCGTCGACGAGGCGATCCAGCTGCGCATCGCCGAACGCGCTCCACCAGCGTTCGGCGATCGCCGGCGAGCCGGCGCCGGCGGAACGGATCGCGGTGCCCGCATCGAGTTGCTCGACGGGGGTGATGCGGGCCGCCGGGCGTTGCGGACCGAACGGCGCGCAGCCGGCGATCGCGAGCGCGGCGAGCGCGGGAACCAGGCGGCGCGAGCCGCGCGCTCGGTCGATAAGGAAGGGCATGATCGGTTTCCTGTCGTGCGATGGCGAACGATTCATATCTAAAAATATATCTTTAGATATTATTCGACGATCGGCAACTGGCAGAAATGGCAGTTCGCCGCAGCAGCCGGCGTCGTTGCAACAGTTGAAAAGGGGGGCGGATCGAGGGGGCGGATTACGCGACGGCAAGCGCGTCGAGCGCTGCCGCGAGCGTTTGTGCGACGGACTGGCCCGACGTATCGATGCGGCAGTGCGCGCATGCGCGGTACAGCGATTCGCGCGCGTCGTGCAGCGTGGCGAGCGCCGCGCGCGGATCGGCGACGTTCAGCAGCGGGCGGGAGGCGTCGTCGCGCGTGCGGTGCCACAGGGTGTCGAGATCGCTCGCGAGATGGATCACGAAACAGCGCTGGCCAAGCCGGGCGCGCGTGTCGTCGCGCAGCACGGCGCCGCCGCCGGTCGCGAGCACGAGCGCGGGCCCGCGCGTCAGCATGTCGATGACGTCGGCTTCACGGGCGCGGAAGTCGCCCGCATGGAATTGCGCCGCGACGGGCGCGCCGAAGCGGCGTTCGAGTTCGCGGTCGGCGTCGACGAACGGCAACGCGAGCGCGCGGGCCAGTGCGCTGCCGAGGGTCGTCTTGCCGGCGCCGGGCATGCCGACGAGCGCGATGCGCGTCGGGCCTGCCTGCGGGCGCGCGCTCACAGGCGGCTCCGCAGCGACGGGGCGCGGCGGGTCACCGCGGCGATCCGCTGGATCCGGACGAAATTCGCGAGCGGGTCCAGCGCATCGGTGATGAAGGTGTGAGGCGCGCCGGGGGGCATGTCCAGCGCGATGCCGGCGACCACGAGCGTGCCGTCGTACAGCGCGTCGGCCAGCGCGCCGATGCGGGCGCCAAGCGCCGGCGTCGCCGCGCCGAGATCCGCGACGACGCGGCGCGAGCGCGGCCAGTCGACCGGCTCGGCCGGGCGTGCCGGCCAGCGTGCC
>NZ_CABVPX010000007.1 GCF_902499125.1 Burkholderia arboris | reverse complement strand
TCGCTTCTCGCTTCTCGCTTCTCGCTTCTCGCTTCTCGCTTCTCGCTTCTCGCTTCTCGCTTCTCGCTTCTCGCTTCGGGCGCCAGCGCCACCTCGGCACCGTTCAAGCAGGCCCGCCCCGCGAGGCGGGCGACGTGCGGTGGGTCGAAGAGGCGTTGAAGCAGGTGTCGGCGACAAAATGGCGGCCTGAACGCCCGGCGCTATATCGAGAACCGGAAGTCGTACGAGATGCGCGTCGCCCCGCTCAGGTTGTCCAGCGTGCCGTGCATCATCTCGGTGCCGTAGAACATGAATCCTTCGCCGTATTCAAGCTCGACGGGCTTGAAGTCGCTCAACCCCGGCGCGGATTCGACGTACATCGAATTGCTGTCGAAGGTGCGTGTCACCGGCAGCCAGATGTTGACCAGATTCGGCCGCTGCCCGTATTCCGCATCACGATGAAAGCGCAGGATCGCACGCGAGCCGTGGAAGTTGACCCGCATCATCGCAATCGGCTGGCAACTCCGGATCGGGCCGGCGAATCCGTCGACATGATCGAAGACGAGCGACCGGATCAGCGCCATCGAGCGCTCGGCGACCGCTGCGTGCAAGGCCTTGCTGACGTCCCAGCTGTTTCGGGTCACGAAGTGATGCGGCAGCGTGAGGTCCGTCTTCTGCGGGTTCCAGCGAGGATCCAGGTGCAGCGTCTCGAGCGCGTCGGTGCCGAAAAACTCCGCCACGGTCGCACGCAAATCCCACCGCGCGGTATCGTAGGCGAAGACGGACGACAGCGGCAGGGCGCGCCCCGCCACCTCGACCGTCTCCACGCTGCGGTACCGGACAGGGCCGCGATCGGATGCCATGAAGGGCCTCCCGTCGCACGGCTCACGCCGCAAGCGCCAGGGCCTTTTCGAGCAGTTTCTCCGCCGCCGCGGCATCCTCTTTGGGGAGGGACGCCTTGGTCGAACCGGGTGACGGCTTGTCGTCGTCCTCCGCCAGCACCTCGACCACCGCCACCGCGACTTCCGTCATGACCTCGGTGGTCACCTCCGTCGTCACCTCGGTGGTGACTTCCGTCGTCACTTCCGTCGTGACCTCGGTCGTCACCTCCGTCGTCACTTCGGTCGACGTGTTGCTGATCAGCGCGGCGACCACCGTGATGTTCGGCGGGGCGGAACTGGATTTGGTGGTCCCCGAGAGATTGACGTAAGTGGGCTGCGCACCGCTGTTCCACAATTCCCCGTAGAGCGTCAACGTCGGCGCCTGCGCGTTCGAGAACTGGATGATCGCATTCTGCGGATTGCCGTTCGCGCTGAACCACGCGAGCTGGTCGATCTCGCCTTTCGGCCCCTTCTCGCCGGTATAGACGGGCTTGTTCACGATCGACCCGCCGTACGTGACCTGCGGCGCGCTGATGACCAGCTTGTCGCTCAGCGGCGTGCTCTTGCCGTCCGCGGTCAGGCTGAACAGGTTGTACGTCCCGTTCCACGTCGACAACTGCTGGGTGGCGGCACCGGCGTTGCCGAACAGGTTGTTGGCGGTCGGCAACGGGTCGCTTCCCTGCGAGAACACGCCGACGAAGCCGTTGACGCCGCCGTTCTGGTAGAAGGTCAGCCTGGCAGACGTCGCATTGCCGCCGGTCGCGGCCCAGCTCACCCCGGTTGCGGTGAACGACGGAGAAGCGATCGCGGCGCCGTTGAGCGTGACGGACTGGTTGCCGGTATCGATCACGACCGGCCCGGGAATGTACGTTTTTCCGTCCGGCTGCAGCCAGCTGGTCATATAGGTGCCGGACACGTCGAAGGAAGCCATGGTCTTTTCCTCTTTTTCAGGTGGTGGGACAGCGCGTGCAGGCGCTCAGGCCAGGCTCAGGTCGTCCTTGCTGGTATGGACCGCTTCCATGGCCCGGGTCACGGCGGCGGGCGTGGCGGCAAAACCCTGCCGACGCAACCAGGACGCGACCACGCCTTCGTACTCGCCGAGCGGAATCTCGTGGTCGGCAACCGCTTGCGCGGCAGCGGCCTGACGATCGCGGTATTCGCGGGCCAGTTCCGGATCGAGCAGCGCGGCGCCGACGAACCGGACAGCCTCCTTGTCCGGATCGCGCTTGAACATCATCCGGGTGACGCCCGTGTGCTGGAGCAGCAGGTTGCGCCGCTCCTCGGCCGTCAGGCCCGCGCGCGAATCGAGGTAGGCTCGCGGGTTGGTCTGGAACTCGCCCTGGGCACGCTGGTCGAGCGCAAGCGTGAGCAGCGTCTGGTACAACGCTTCCGATGCGAAGCTGTACTTGTAGCCGGGCGGTACCTTGTGATTGTGGATGTTGCGCCGGGCGATTTCGGCCAGTACGCGATAGTCTTCGCGGTCGCAGATCAACGGGTTGCGGCGCGCCTCGCTGATTCTGGCGAGGCCAAGCTTGGCGAGCATGCCGGCATCGGACTGGATGCCGTCCTTCGCCGGAATGAAGAAGGTCGAGATGCCGGAGACCTTCGCCTTCACGTCGGGGTCGCGGTAGTCACCGATCACGTGGCGGTCGATCTGCGGCGGCCCGGCAAACATGTTGGCGACATAGTTGATGGCGGGATGCTCGGCGCCATAGATCTCCTCGAGATAGTCGAGCAGCACGTCGAACTTGTCGTTCCGGTAGCCGCCGAACTTGAAGCCCAGGTCGCCGATGCAACCGACCTGCCAGAGGATGAAGTTGGCGGTGGTATCCACCTTGCGACGCCGCAACAGGAAATCGGTCGCCTCGTAGATCTGCATGCCCGGAACGCTCGGGTCCACGCCCAGGTCCGCGTACAGGCAGTCCTCGGCCGAAACCGCCGGCAGCATCACGGCATCGTAGCCTTCGTTGCGGGCAATCGCGATCGCATTGTGCGACGGCGTCACGAATACGCCGGGGTGACCGTAGAACAGCGCGCACACGTACTTGCCCGCACGCACCTCCGCCATGATCCGCTCGATCATCTGGACGTACGTGATCACGCGCGCCTTGTCGTCCGCGTAATACTGGTAGAGATCGAACGCGTTGGGGTTCTGCGCCTCGATCCACATGTCGGTGACCGGGTCGGCCGCCGCATAGAGCACGATGTCCGCCTGCTGGATATGCGCCTGCGCTTCCAGCGTAAAGTGCGCAACCGCCTTGATGCCCGATCCGATCACCACCAGCCTGCCTTTGGCCGCGCTCATAGTACGTCCTCCGCTATCAGACAATCGAACATATCGATCTCCCGAAATCAGGATTCGGAAAACACGCCGGAACGACTAAGACGGTCTTGCTCCGCCCATGCATAAAACCTGCGCGCACACCGCACGACAGAATTCCAATCACGTGCGCGTCATTAGGTATAGGGCCGGATTTCGACAAATTCAATACCAAATTTGATTGAATTGAATTTGATCGCACACTTGAAAATTCGCCGAAAGAAAATTGAACATTTTCAGGAAGCTTTGCCTCCCTGCCTGGTTCGAATATTCCGAAACCGGCTACGCGGCAATCAACAATGCCCGGCTGAATTGAACAACTCGAAACAAAGCCCCGGCCGGGGTATGGCTTGCCTCGTGGCACCCTCCGCGCCTGAGGCGGTGCCGCCGTCGTACGGACGGTTACCGATGCCGGTGCTGCCGCGACAGTCCGTGTAATCGAGTGTAATCGCCTTTTAAAATAACCACTTCTATATTGTTTTCGTTCTTTCTCCATAACCCGGATCTCTGGATTTTCATCAAGGCCGATAAAAAATCAGCCATTGCTTGCCAGGATTCAATAGCGACCCGGGTCGATTCGATACACCTGCGCATTCCGATCAACTCAATCAGGAGGGCATCATGTCGAAAATCTTCATCTGGAATCCCGACGAAAACCAGACCTACGACATTCCGGGGCCGTACGAACTGAGTGCCGCCTCCTTCGACAAGGAAGCCGGCAAGTCCTTCACGATGATCCCCCCCGCGGGAACGCTGATGCTGCTTTCCAGGCAGTCGTCGGTATGGGGCGGACATTTCGACAACGCGATTCCGCCGACCGAAATCGATCTCCGCAGCGGCGCACTCGTCCTGCGCGGTGTGTCCGGCGATCCGAAGGGTGTCGATTTCACGATGGGGCCGTATCCGTACAAGCTCATCGGACATCCGTTCGTCAACTTCACGCTCACCGACGCGTCGTTCGAAGCCAGCCATTTCGACAAGGTGAACGCAGGCGGTCTGGATCCGCTGGTGCTCGGCATGTACATCGACCTCCTCCTCGACTTGAAGCTGGCCGGCGCCAGCCGCTATCAGGTCGACTGCGGGCTGTACGCCAGCACGAAGCGGCTGCTTGTCAAGGGACGATCGGCCGTGAAGGTCCGGGCCGACGAGGTCGTGCTGACGTTCAGCGAGTATTTCGTCCTGCCGACCGAGTTGCCGCGGGCGCCGGGCGACGACCATTCGCTGAACCTGGAAGCGACCGGCGGCAAGCTGGAGATCGCCGAATCGCGTTTCGCGTTCGGAAACAGCGCGAAGAGCGCGGTGAAGAGCAAGAAGATCACGTTGCGCAAGAGCGTGCGGGTTGCGGCCCAGGACAGCGCACGGGCGACGTTCGTCACCGACGCGGTCGAGTTTTACGACAGCGCATCGACCGCCATTTTTTCCATCGCCGATCATGCCGATGTGGAATTCGATACCTACTCCGGCGGAAAGCCCTTCGACTTCCTGAGCAACCGGCAGTACCCGGAAGGCCTGTTCAACTTTCAGTCGAGCCCTCAGTCCAGGAGCACGGGCAAGTTCACGCTCTACGGCGCCGGCAGTGCGTTCGAACAGTCCGCGATGCTGAACAAGCGGGTCGTTGCCATCGACGGCGTACCGCAATCGGACAGCAAGCGCCTCAAGTTCGACTACGTTCCCGTCGGCAACACGCAGAACATGGTGGTGTCGCTCCGGTAAGCGGTGTTCGGTCCTTGGCCGGCTCGCCGAATCATCGGCAGCCGGCCGGAACCGGTTGGCCAACGGCGATGAGTCGACCGGCCAAGCGGCGCCGTTCCCGTGCATCGGGCACAATACGCGGCTTCGCCCTTTGCCCGCGGTCAAACACATGCGCGTCGTCGTCGTCGGAACAAGCGGATCGGGGAAATCCATCTTCTCCAGCGCGCTCGCAGCAGCGGCAGACTGCCCTTACATCGAACTCGACCGGCTCTACTGGGGTCGCAACTGGGCCGCCGTGCCGCCCGAGCAGTTCGAGCGCGCCGTGCTGGCCGCAACCGCCGGGGACCACTGGGTCGCCGACGGGAACTACAGCGCGGTGCGCGACGTGCTGTGGTCGAGAGCCACGCACGTCGTCTGGCTCAACTTCGGGCGCTGGACCGTATTCTCGCGGGTACTCTGGCGCACGATCAGCCGCGGGCTCATGCGTACCGAGCTGTCTCACGGCAACCGGGAGTCGCTGCGGATGGCGTTCTGCTCGCGAGACTCGGTACTGCTGTGGTCATGCACGACATTCGCGAAAAACCGCGTCAAGTTCACCGGCCTGCGCGACGATCCGAAATACGCGCACCTGCAATGGACGGAGATCACCGAGCCTTCGCGCACCCGCGCGTTCATCGACATGCTGGCACGCAATGCCGGTCGCGGTTGAGCGCGGTACGAATCGCCCCACGTCAGTCGTCGAAGGTGCCTTGATATTCCGGTGCGGCATCCGCGCGCGTGTTCAGCTCGAACATCACGCCGCCCGGCGCGCGACAGAAGAAGCGCGAACCGCGCCCGTTGTTGAAGATGTCCGTCTCCATCGCGACGCCCTCCGCCGTGAAGCGCTCGAACAGCGCGCGCACGGCATCGAGGCTCGGCAGTTCGAAGCCGACGTGGAAATTCGTCGGCCACGCGGGCACGCCGTCGCCGACGTGATCGATCACGACGTCGAAGCCCGGACGTTTGAGAATCCAGGATTCGTCCCAGCTTCCGGCAATCGTGAAGCCGAGGTATCGCTCGAAGAACCGGGCCGTCGCCAGCGTGTCGGCCGAGGGAAAGCTCAGGTGGTTGAGCTTCATCGTTTGGGTCGTTTCGGTCATGGTCGTACTCTCTGATGCGGTGATCGGCGGAGGCCCCATGCCTTGCCGCCCGACGACTTCAGAATATGAGCTGCGGCTCACATTCGACAACTCGCATTGGACGCGTGTGCCGGGCGGCGCGCGAACCCGCGCGGGGCCGCCGGTCGGGGTATGGGGACGATCTCGATGGATTGCGCTACTCGCATTCGCGGCGAGCGACCCGGCGGGTTCCCGGGGCCCGTCGGCAGAGCGGTCGATGGGCGCGGAAGAATCGGTCCGCGGTCGGAGCGGCGCCGATTGCGTTACCGCGGCCGTCGCGCGTACGGCGCCAGATGTCCTGTGGGAGGCCTGCGTGTCGACGCTCGATGCCCGGCGGTGCGTGCGTCGCCGCACCGCCGAAACCGTCGACGAAGCCACGAAGTCCGGCCTCTCGGCGCAACGCGTCGATGCGCGGGAATCAAGCGGGATTCGCATCGCGCGACGATCATTCGCGTGCGTCGACCGTGCGCCGGCGAGGCCATGTTAGAACGGACTTTTAATGCGAGACGCCGGAGTCCGGACATGTCGACATCACGTGTTGGCGGCGCGAACGTCGCCCCGCTTCAGCATCCATCAACGACGGACGAGCCCGATACGCGCAGACCGTCCCGATTTTCGAACCGGCCCGCCGTTGCCGGGAAACTCGCCGACCTCAAACCGCGGATGGATCCTGCGGCGGAACGACACGCGAGAAAGCCGCAGGTTCGTGAAAGCGAACCTGCATCGCTGGAGCGCTATTCCGAATCGCAGATGCAACTGGCGGTGTATCAGTCGAAGCTGAGTCTGACGCAGGCCGAGGCCGAGGCAATCAAGGCCGGTTCGGGGGGGATCCTGAAGGCAACCGAGACCAAGTAGCGTACGGGTACGCCCCACGTCCCGACGCGGCATGCCGCGAGCGCGATCGACGGAACGATCGATCGCGTTGCCCGCCCGCCTCCCGGCGGGTAGACGGTGTCATTGCGCGTCGGGCATGCCGTGCGTGTCGAAGACGAGGCTTGCGGGATGGCGCCGCGCGTGGCGCCGTCAGCGCCACCTGGGCGGGGACGGTATCGAAAATTTCGTTCATGTGCCTGACGATCGCACCTCTCGCCGTGGCGTAACGGCGGTCTGGCCGACGCACGGAGGACGATTGCATGCGCTTGAGAAAGACCGGTCGCCCGGGCAACGGCGGGGGCATGCCTGCAGCGGCACGGGACCGGGTATCGACATCCGGCCCCGAGCCTGCCCCCGGCTCCGATTCGCCTGGCTCCGGCGAAGACGAGCGGCGGGACGCGTTCGAGAGGCCGCCGGCAGATCGCGTGATGTTCGGCATGACGTCGTTCCCCTGAATCAGGCGTGTTCGGCACGGGACAAACGTCGATGATCGCGACCATGCCTCCGGCCGTCCGGCGCGCATGCGAAATCACGTGCGACGACGCTATGAATTCGCACCGCGCGCCGTGGATTCGCGTGCGCCCCCCTCACCCGTCCGAGTCGTACGAGCATGATGGATGCCTCATCCTCCCGAATCCTTCCGACGATCGAACCCATGGCCATCCGAGCGATCGCGCTTCTGGCGCTGCTGCCGTACCTGACGCCTGTCGCCCATGCCGAATGCTTCGCCGAAGCCGCCGCCTACCAGCACGTCAACGAAACGATTCTGCGCGCGCTCGCATGGCAGGAATCGCACGACAACGTCAACGCGAAGCGCGTCAACACCAACGGGTCGATCGACTATGGCCTGATGCAGATCAACTCGATCCATCTGACGACGCTGTCGACGTACGGCATCACGTCGCACACGTTGATGGATCCTTGCGCGAGCGTCTATATCGCCGCGTGGCACCTGCGCAAGATGATGCTCAAGTACGGCAATACGTGGAAGGCGGTCGGCGCATACCATTCGCAAACACCAGCGGAACGCGACCGCTATGCGGCCCAGGTCCGGCTGATCGTGCAGCGGATGCAGTCGAACTGAAGCAGGCGGCAGGCGCCGCCCGCTCGTGCATGACGCTTACCGCGACGGGACGATCTGCTCGACGGTCGCCGAGATCCGCCGCTCGAGCAGCGAAGCGCGCTGCCGGCGGGCTTCGTGCGTTGCCTGGTCGAGCAACGCCCGTACGTCGTCCGCCGGCACGCCGGCGCGGTGGCGCACGACCGCGTGTACGCGCAACGCTTCCGGCAGCAGCCAGCGGCGTCCGCTGGCCGGCAGATTCGCGGTCGTCTGCTCGAACAGGCGGTTCAAAGCCGGGCCGCCGGCCAGCTGCAGCACCGCGCCGGCAAACCGGTCCAGTATCGCCAGGTCGATGATGCTCACGTGGCCGCGCGCGAGATTGCGCAGCGCAAGCTGGATCAGCTTCCCGGTCTCTTCGTGCGTTTCGTCGGTCGCGTCGACCCACATCAGGAAGTGGCGGCCGATGTTGCGCCAGCCCGGCAGCCCGTTGCGCTGCGCGACGTCGACGAGCAGCCGGGCCTGTTGCGCGACGCGCGGCGCGTCGCCTTCGAGCAGGAACAGCACGCAGGCCATCATCGCGGCCGCGCAACGCGACAGCGGATCGGACTGCTGCCGCGCGCCCTGCAACGCATGCAACAAGGTCGGATGCGCGATCGCCTGCGCGCCGGTGAGCCACAGCGATATCGTGAGCGCGTTGTCCGCAACCGACGTGATGTAGTCGGGACGGCACGTGTCCGGCGCACCGGCTTCGGCGGCTTCGGCGGCATCGGCGGCATCGGCGGCATCGACGGCATCGACGGCATCGGCGGCTTCGTCGGCATCGCAATCCGCCTCCCGCACCGGTTCGTCATGCGGCGAAAGCAGCGCAATCGCCTCGTCGTGGCGGCCGTCCAGCGTCAGCAGCGCGCCGCGCAGCAACGCGAAGCTGCGATGCGACGACGACACTTCGCATTCCTGCGCGATCCGTGCCCGCACGCGCATCAGGAGTTCGGGTGAATCGTCGCTGAAGCCGGCTTCGAGCGTACGCAGCAACAGGACCGACAACGCATGCAGCCGGCTGGCATCGTCGGCACAGGCGGTGGCGAGTTCGTAGACGCGCCACCACGCGGCGATCGTGTCGGCCGGCAACGGCGCCGGCGTCGCCTGCTGCATCGCCTGCGCCAGTGTCAGTTGCAGTTGCATGAGATCGCGCACCTTCAGAATCGAGCGCGACAGGTCGTGATCCAGAACGCGGCCGGTCCAGACCGTCCACTCGCCGGTGAGATGCGCGGCAGCCCACAGCGATCCCGAATGACGCAGCAACCGCGCGGCGGTGTGGAAATGCCGTGCCTCGATCGACCAGCCGACGGCCCGGCGCACGTCGGCGAGTGCGGGCGCGCGAGACGCGGGTTCGCCGGCGCGATGGCCGGCCGCGTCGAGCCGTTCGGCGATCCGTTGCGCATGGCGGGCGGCCGCGCGTGCCTGGTCGGGCCGGTGCGCGGGCACGCCGAGCGTGAAGCGGCGGACGGCGGCCGGGACCTGAAACAGGCGACGCGCGTCGCTCGACGCGTGTTCGATCAGCAGGCCGGCATCGATCAGCGTCGACACGATCGCCTGCATGGCGGATGCGTCGTCCGGGGCGCGGGTGGCGTCGCCCTCCGCCGATACCGCGTGAACGTCCGCGACATCGAACCACGCCGCGAAAAGACTTGCGCAACGCAGGACGTGCTGCGCGCCGGCATCGAGTGCGTGATACGCATGGGCGACCACGGTCGGCACCAGTGCCGCAGGTGGCAAGGCCAGCTCGTGGCCGCCGGTTCGCTGCAGGATGTAGCGGCGCCAGCGCGCATCCCACGCCGCGACGGCTTCGGCCGGCGTCGTGCGGCCGCGCGAGGCACCCGCAATCTGGCGCGCCGCCAGGTCGAGGGCCAGCGGATTGCCGCTCAACGCGCGGCAGATCGATTCCAGGTGGCGCTGCACGTGCGCGGCCGGCGTGTCGTTCGACGCCGTGCCGGCGGCGTCGCTCGCGAACCGGGCACCGCATGCGTCGAGCTGCGCGGCGAGCAGCTGACAGGCATCCGAAGGCGGCGCGTCCGGCATGACCGGCGTCACGTCGTTCGTCGGCCGAAGCGCAAAGCGCAACGGCGCCAGCGGCAGCACGTATTCGCCGGCGATGAACAACGGCGCTTCCGCGCACACGATCACGCACACGTCGGTGGCCGTCAGCAATGCGTCGATCAACACGCCGACCTCATGCGAGAGCGGGTCGCAATCGTCCACGATCAGCAGCATCCGGCGGCCGGCGAGTCGCGCGATCAGCCCGTCGAGCCCTTGCGCGGCCGGTTTGACGTGCGGGTGTGGCGGAAGCTGCGCCGCGATCGCGTCGGGCACGCCTTCGGGCAGCGTCAGCCCGGCCAGCTCGACGCGGACGATGCCGTCCGGGAACAATGCCGCGACGCGCAATGCCGTCTCGTGCGCGAGCCGCGTCTTGCCGTTGCCGTGTGCGCCCATCAGCGTGACCAGCCGGTGTTGCGCAATGCGCATCGACAATTCCGAGAGTTCGGCATCGCGTCCGATCAGCAGCTTTCGCGCCCCTTCGAGGTCGGGGCCACGGTCGGGCCACGCGTCGCGATCGCCGGCCTGTTGCCGGTCCGGCTCCGTATCGGCATCGGCATCGGCATCGGCCGCCGGAGGCTCGTTGTCGGCGGTGCCCAGCCGGTCGCGAATGTCATACCACTCGGCGGCGAAACGGTAACCGCGACGCGGCACGGTTTCGATCATGCCGCGATCGTCGCCCAGTGCACGGCGCAACTGCGATACGAGCGCATGCACGCTATGGGCCATGACGGACGACGCCGGCCGCAGGCGTTGCTGAAACTGCTCGATCGAAACGATCTTGCCCGCGGCATCGACCAGCGTGATCAGCACGGCCATCGCGCGCTCGTTGACCGGCAGCGCGCTGCCTTCCGCGTACAGCACGCGTGCGTCGCGATCGAGCGCAAAACGGCCGAACAGCGTGACATGCGCGGCGGAAGCAGGTGGCGACGAGCGTTTCTTCATGCGCCGGCCCTCGGGCGCGCGGCGCTCAGCGCGAAGGAAATCGGGGTTTTCATGTCGACGGGAACCTGCTCCACCGTTGCGCCCGCTCCGCCGGTTCGTCCAGGCCGATCCGGGGCTCGCGGGGATGAGGGATGCACCTGGGCGCACACCGGTAATGCCCGACGCGCGCATCCGCCGCGGCGGAATCCGGACGCAACCGTCAACCGGGACAGTCCGGACAGGTTATTTCGTGGCGGCCACGCGTGCCGCCCCGCGACCGGGCTCGTCGCGAGCCGGCCACGCACCGCGCGTGGGCATGACGGACAACCGGTCGAGCCGGTCACCCCGACAATGGGCGCGACGCGATGTCGCCGTGATCGCGGATCGCGCATTCATATCCGCGCGTTTCTCTCGAAGCATTGAATGTCATGCGCATGCCGGTTGAGTGACACGTTTTTTGAACGGGCGCGATGTCGCAGGCAACCCCTTGGCTTATTGCAATGAATCCGGAAATGCATTTTAGTCGGAATTACGTGCTTGTTCTCCGGATCTGCACATAACGACACAAGTCGATTCCAAGGAATAGTCGAATCGCCCCTGCGTAACCACCGGTCGTCATTGTGCAATCGGGACAGCGCATTGCGCATTCCGGCCACGCGATGACTGGCGACACGGGCATCAGTGCCGCGCCGGGACGTTGAAGGGTTGGCCCGGCGTGCGCACCCACGCAGCCACGACTTTCGCACCGGCCGGCCCGGCGCGCGTCACGTGCGCGACGCCGGCCGGCAACCGGAACGTCTCGCCCGCGTGAAACGTCGCCGGCGGCTTGCCGTCCACCTGCACGACGACTTCGCCTTCAAGGACGTAACACAGCTCGGGCCCGGTGGCCGCATGACGCGGCTTGAGCGCATCGGGCGGGAATTCGGCAAGCCCCATCCCCATCTCGCGACCGGTGTCCGGCACGGGCACACGCTGCAGCACGACCGTTGGCTTGCTGTCGGGGGCCTTGCCGGCCGCCGGTACGGACTGCGCGAACGCGAACGTCGCGAACGCCAACGCGCCGCGCGCGAGCGTGCGCATCGCAGCCACACGTCCGTGGTCCGCGCCAGTCACCCACGTTGTCATGCTTGACGGCTTCATTGCCGAATTCCCTCGTCAGTGTCGATATCGAACAGCCGCTAATGTCGCGATTTCGGCGCAAGACGACAAGCAAGAATAAATTGCGCGCGACCCTGGATAAACTTATGGAAAGACAATCCGCCTTCATTCATTCGTTTCAAACGAATTCGGGAGATTCAGTCCTGCCAGTTCCCGTTGACGCCACGGCCCCATACGCCCACGTCGCTCTCCGGACGGTGTTGGTCCTTGTCGGGCGCGCCGCGTGATACGTCTGGGCCGCAACGACTGGGCATCGCCGTTGCGCGACTTCATGATCGTCGCATTTCATGCCAGCGTCCCCGCAATTGCGAATGCGCGTCCCTCAAAACGCAGCGGCCTACCCGGGCGGCGACGCTGCCCGTCACGCCCGCGCTTCGGGCTGCCGGGGCCAATTCCGGTCCAGCCGGTCGGCTTCGCGCGGCGACAGCTTCAGCGCGGCCACTTCATGCTCGCCGCGCGCGCCTTTCTGCACCGCGATCTGCAGCCCCAGCCGCAGCCCTGCCGTGATTTGCCGGTCGGTCGCCTGCACGGTCAGCAGTTCGGTCGGCAACCACGAGTCGGCGCGCCGGAGCAGCGCATCGCGCCGGTCGAGCAACATGTCGATGTCGTGCTCCGGCGGGTCGCCGCGATGCCGGGCGCGCAGTGACGCAATCCGGTCGTCGAGCGCGTCGGCTTCGCGGGCCGCATGATCGCGCAGGCGCCGCCGCAGCACGAAGCGCAGGTTCTGCACGCGATTTTCGGCGATCTGCGACAGGTACTGCTCGATGCGTTCGCGGCCGGCCGCGAGCGCCCGCTCGTAGTCGGCCGCCGCGGCCGGCAGCGGCTGCCCGGGCGTCGCGCCGAACGCGAGCAGCCAGGCCGGATCGTTGCGCAGCGCGTTCTTGTACTGCGTGAAGTTCGCGAATTCGGTGTCGGCATTCGACGCGCGCACCTGCAGCCTGCCGCGTTCACGCACGAGCGTCGCCTTCGCCTGATGGAACGAGTCGTGCACCGGTACCTCGACCCCGATCAGCTTCGGCGAGAAGATCGACACGGTCGCGACATCGGCGGGGTCGGCGCTGCCCGTCTGCGCGTTCTGCAACTGATCGCTGATGCTGACGTTGATGCCGGCCTCCACGCCGGCCCGATGGCCGCTGCCGACGCGATGGCCTTCGATCTTCGTCTGGCCGCTCGCGTCGACCGAATCGAGTTCGGCGCGGTGCACCCACTGGTAGGTGTCGCCGAGCGCCGCGGTCGCGCGCGCCGAGTACTGGCCCGCGCCGATCTTCACGCCGGCCCGCAGGTCGGTCGCCACCTGGACCTTCCGCAAACTGGCGGTCTGGTTGTTCCATGCAACCGAGAAGTCATCGTTGTCGAAGAAGCGGCTGCCGAGTTCGTTCCAGAGCGCCCGTTCGCCCTTGCCCCTGCCGGCGTTGTCGAACAGGTAGCGGTTGACCGACTTCAGTTGCCGCCTGCCGGCCGAGTCGTCATAGGCGTCGTTGACCGGATGCAGCCGCCGCGCGATGCACAGGTCGACCGTGCATTGTTCGGTGTCGTCCCACTCATGCCCGACCTCGACGTTGCCGGCCGCACGCACGATACTGAAGTTGTGCCCCACCTGAAGGCCGCCGCCGGCCTCGAAGCGGTTCCGGCGCTGCGTGCCGATGCCGATCTTGTAGGCGGCCGTGCTGCGGCTGAATTCGAGTACCGACTGACGTCCGTGCGACGCCTGCACGTTGAGCCGCGGTGCAATCCACGGGAACGATGCGGCGGTCGCGCTGACGCCGCGCGTACTCGCGCCGATCACGCCGCCTTCCGTGACGATCGCCTTGCCGCTGCCTTCGAGCGCGTCGATGATGCGATCGCCCGCGTCGCGGTAATCGTCCGTCGTCGTGCCGCGCGGCTTCACCGCTTTCCCGAGCGCGATGCGGTCGATCGTGTCGAACCGGGTGGCAACGGCCGGCGGCACGTCGTCGCCGACGTGTTTGCGCCACAGGCCGATTTTCTTCGCGTCGAGCACGTCCGAGCCGCCGATCAGATGCTTGCGCACGCGTTCGAGCGCATCGGCTCGCGCCTGTGGACTTCGGTCGGCGCCCGCCAGCGTGTCGCGGAATGCCGCGAGCATGCGCCGCACGCGCGCTGCGCGCAGCGTCGACCGAACGGAAACGGGCGCTGCGCGTGCACCGGGCCGTTGCACGGCGCGGCGCGCGAGCCGGTCGATGGCGGCGTCGTCGAGCGTGTGCACGACACGTGCGGCGATGAGGCCGACCGTGGCATCGTCGAATTTCATCCCGTACCCGACCGGTTGCCGGCCGGCGCCGGGCGTACGCGACAATTCGGCCAGCACCGCGAGTTCGGCCGCGCCAACCGTTTCGTGAATCGCGCGGCTGTCCTTCTTCAGCTTCGCGGGGCCAGCCGCAGGTTCGCGCACCGCGGGGTGTTCGTCCATCGCGACGAAGGCATCGCGAAGCGCGGCGTCGAGCACCTGTTCGTCCTTCGACCATGCGCCGAGGCTCGCGCCCGGCACACCGTCCTGCATCGCCGCGACGGCGCTCTTCCGGTACCCGAACGGCCGCACCGCGGCCGCGAACGCCGAGCGTTGCGCCGCGACCGGCACCGCCTCGTCGCGTTCGTCCTGCGCAGGCTCGAAGTGGTCCGACGTGGCGCGCGGAATCGTGTGGTTCAGGAAACGCGCGAGCCGGTTCTTCGTCGCGGCAAACGGCGTGCCGGGGCCATCGCTGAAAAAGCCCTGCCGGCCGGCGAGCAACGCGCCCTTGTCCGACGCGTTCAGCCCGTCCGCGTTCTGGCTGCGCCACAGCCGCGACGCCGCACGCACGAGCCACGCGGCATGCGCGGGCTTCGTGGCCGACGTATCGCCGGCCAGTGCCCGCGCGTGACGTTCGACGCCCGCGGGATCGGCATCGCAGCGCGTCGTGTCGACCAGCCGATCGGCGGCCTGCAGCCACACGCGCGGCGCATATCGCGCCGCGCCGTCCGCCGGCGGCCAGGTGCGACCGGCCAGCGCGTGCACGCAGTCGTAGCCGCTGGCCGTAACCGCGAGCTTCTGGGCCGTTCGCCACGCAAGCGCCGTCAGATGGTTGTCGATGAAGCCGGCATCGCGTGCCGGTTGCGACTGGATCGACAGGCCTTGCTGCAGGCGACGCAACACGTCGCGGGCGAGATCGGGCTGTCCGTAGCACACGTCGGCCAGCGCATCGATCAGCAGTTCCGCCTGACACGCGCGGCCTGCCGGCGGCAGCCCCGGCGCGGATGCGAGCGCGTGCCGTAGATCCGTGACGAGACGGTCGATGCTGGCCGGGTCGCGGCTGGCGAAACAACGGCGCGCGGCCGCGGCAG
The DNA here is from genome assembly GCF_902499125.1 of Burkholderia arboris. Taxonomy (GTDB): domain Bacteria; phylum Pseudomonadota; class Gammaproteobacteria; order Burkholderiales; family Burkholderiaceae; genus Burkholderia; species Burkholderia arboris. The sequence goes on along the minus strand of NZ_CABVPX010000007.1, from coordinate 279,725 downwards.
GATCGCCGATGCCGTCGTCGCCGCCAGCGGGTGTCGTGTCGGCCGCGTGCGCGCTGAAGCCGCCGAGCGCCTGCTGCATCGATTGCGCCGGTTTGCGCATCGCGCCTTCGGGCCGCACATAGGCGAGCGAATCGGGACGCGTCGCGCCGGACAACGCGGGCGGCGGAACGGCAACGTCGCGGGCGGGATCGTTCGTCTGATGCGGAAGAACCGGCCGGCCCTTCGTGCCGACCTTGAGCACCGACAGCGCGGTGAGCTCCATCGGGAGATTCGGCCGCTTCGGGTGGGCGATCGCGTGGCCCGCCGCCCTGGCGCGCGATTTCAGTTTCGACGTCAGGCCGGCCAGCACACCGGTGACCTGGCCGGGCGCCGGCGCCGGATCCGTTTGCGTCGACGGGCCCGGTGAGGGGGTGGCAGGCGTATCGGCCGCGTGATCGGCAGCCCGTGCTGGCGGCATGCCGTTCGATCGATTGAGCGCGGGAGTCGACATCTCGCTGGAGCGGTCACGTAATGGGATACGCCTACTATCGCTACCGGACATGAAACTGACGTGACTCGCCGGCATGAATTCTGTCGAACCATCCAGTTATTAAGGAAACCGATTTGATTGCGTTGACCGGCATGACTGTCGAATGCGCCGAGGCTCGCGCCATGACACGGCTGGACGTTCGGATTTCCGCACCGATGTTCGCGTGACGCGCGCGGCCTGCGTCGCGCCCGGCTAGTCTTTGAACCGTGCGCTGCATCTGGCGGGTACGCCGCTGCAGCGCGGCATCGACGCGTCCGGCGACCGAACGGCGAGGGGCGGCGTTCGGTGCGCAGACTTCGCTCACGGAGGCGTAATGATTTCGACCCGGTACCCCGATCCGGTTTCGATCGGCGCAACGTTTCGCAACGGCGAGACCGGCAAACCCGCCGACATTTCGTCCGTCATCAAGGCGATCCTGCAGGACATCGAGTCACTGCTTGCCACCGAGTCGGGCGGCTCGTCGCCGCCGATTCCCGAGGGCCAATACCGGCAGGCGTCGGTATCGCCGACGCCGGTCGACCTTCCCGTCAATTTCGCGCAGACGCAGACCGTGACGGACACGACGACATCTGCCGCCTCACCCGCGCCCGCCGAAAACCAGAAGCCGTGTGCCGCGTCTCCGGATCCCCGGATGGCGCCCTACGCGACACAGGCGCCGAACGACCAGACGAAGCGGCCGCCTGGCGACAACCGAACGGCCCAGCAGATCATCGACGACAACCCGCTGCTGAAAAACCTGGGCAACCAGGGGGGCATCAAGGACAACCTGAACAAGTTCGTCGGCGGCAACATGTACAACGATCCCGACCAGGCGTTCAAGGCGGCCGCGTTGCTCACGAACATCAAGAGTTCGGCAAACCGGAACGGCGACGCGCGCGATCCATCGCAGGTCGGCAACGGCAAGATCGACGGCTTCACGAAAGACGGCGACGCGCGTCACGGCACGGAAGCGGGACTGTTGCAGGACGTGGTCGGCGCCGGCGGGCATCCGGGAGGCGGCTGGGCCCACCTCGAGAAGACGGGGCACAAGCTCGACGAGACGAACGATTCCCACGTGAATCTCGACGGCACCAACAAGGACAATCTGCAGTGGGGGCTCGAGCAGGCCGGCAAGTATATCGGCGCCTTCTTCAAGGCCATCGGCAAGAGCGTCATCGACATCATCACGAAAGGCCGTCTCAATCCGGTATCGGCAATCCTCACGGTCATCAAGAACGTGGGCGTGTCGGAAGCCAAGACAGCGATCGAGAACAGCAACCTCGGAAAGGATGCGAAGCAGACGGCGGACAAGGTCTTCAGTGTGCTCGACAATATCTGATCGCACCACCGGATTGCCACGGCAATCCGTGAACGGTGCGATCAGGCAGGCGCCGGTCAGGGTCGCCGCGACGTGCGCGGCGTGATGCGAAAGACGATCCTGCCGTCGCTGGCCGGCACCCCGGTCCAGCCGTTGCGCGTCATGAATTCAAGGCAGACGCGATTGTCGGCTTCCACGATCCCCCATGCCTCCGGCGTCATGCGGAACAACCATTCGAGCGCGGGCTTCCAGAGAATGGCCCACCGCCCGTGGTAATCGGGCAGCACGGCCAGGTGCGCATGATCGCGATCGAGGATGATGCCGCCGATCGCGTTGCCGTCGCAGACGAAACCGATGGACGGGCACCCGCTGTAGTGAGAGACGAACACGTCCTTGCTGACGAGCTGAAGCATGTCCTCCCTGCCTGCGGCGCGAAAGCAGGCAGCATCGGCCTCGTAAAAGACCGCCAGGTCCGCGCGGTCTGCCAGTCGGAATCGCTTCATCGCGCGGCTCAGACGCCGTGGGCCTGCCGTTCGATCTCGAGCAGGCCGCGCATGGTCTTGCGGATGTCGGGATCCTCGCTGTCCTGATGCTCGAGCGCATAGCCGTGCCACAGCGGATCGCCGAGTGCATGCAGGCAAAGCGCCTTCAGATCCGGGCGGTCGTTCTCATGCAACCCGTTGACGAGATGCAGTGCATCCTGCGGGCGGCCGCGCCGGATCGCGATGGCGACCGGAAATATCACCTGGGACCGGGCGGCGGGATGCGCGACGCACAGCCGTTCCAGCAAACTCTCGGCTTCGTCGAAGCGATCCTCCATGATGCTGTCGATCAACGCACGTCCCAGCCGGGACACCTCTTCATGGTCGGGTTGCATGAGCGTCCTTTTCAGGGAATTGAATCGTTCAGGAAGACGAATCCTTGCTGGCGGAAGGCTGAGGTTCCAGCGCCTTCAGGCCGCCCCCCAGCAGGCTATGAATCAGCGCGTCGACCGGCGACGAGCCGCCGCCTCCTTCCTGGCCACCGATCCCGCCGATGGCTCCGATCACTTTCGATCCGATTTCTGCAATTGCGCCCATGTGACTCTCCTGATTCCAGTGTGATGCCTGATTGATGCGAACTCTGGCGGTATCTCGCTCTGCCAGATCGCAATGAAAAGACTAGGGCCCGGCGACATGCCGGGCACCCGCGGATCCGAAACGGCGTATGGCAAAGCGAACGTGTGCAGGCGCGTTGCCGGTGCGACTGGCTTCCCCGCGGGTCCGGTCAGAAATCGGCCTTCTGGTTCAGGTCGCCGACGCTCATGGTGAACTGCGACGGCGAGAAGACCGCGTTGCCGCCGGGGCCCTTCTTCGGGGCGAATTCGTCGGGAACGCCGAGCATGTTTCGGCCGCCCGTCATGAGCCGTTCGATTTCCTTTCCCGCACCGGAGTTGAACGAGAGCTGGCGGGTCTGCGGATCGTAACGGCCGACGGAATTGCCGCTGCCGTTGAACAGATTCCCGTTCTGGTCCATCTTGAGGTGCAGTGCCTCCCCGCCGGCCGGCGAGTTGAATTTGACGTCGCGCAGCCCCTGCCCCTGGCTTTGCCCGAAGTCGTCGCCCGGTACCTCGCTCCCGTAGTCGCCACCGGTCTGGAAGTTGTTCCCGTTCATGGCGCCGTCACGCTGCGGCATCCCGTTCCCGTAGTTGCCGCCCATGCTGTCGTCGACGCCGCCCGTGTTGCCGTCTGCGCCGCCGTTCATGCCGAGCATGTCGGTGATCAGTTTCTCGATGTCCTGTTTCAGCTTCCGCAGGAGCCCGATACCCCCCATGTTCCCGCCATTGGACATGCCTTGCGGCGACTGGGTCGATGAACAGCCGAAGAGTGAGCTCAGACAACCTGAAGTAATGTCGTTCATGTGTTTGCTCCCGGTGAAAAGTGTGGATCGCCAAGACGGATCGGGCGCGCGCTCGCGTACGGTCCGATCCACCGTCAGACTATGGGCAGGCATCCGCGAACCGGATGAGCGGTGCGAAGCCGCGTCACGCGAACCGAATCGGCCAGCCTTCCGGCGACGCGCCCGGCGGCGCCCGACGACGTATCGACGTGCGCGCTGCGTGACCGGCGCCCCGTCGCGACGCGCAGCGCAACCGTTCATCGCCGCGCAACATTCGTCGCCCCATTCAGCGCTTCGCGCACGCCGGAGGGCGCGCCCGCGGCATCGCCGACAATCCCGTTGCCGTCATGGCTGCGCGATCGGCGCATCGACGCGCCCCGTTCGTCCGCCGGATCCGGCTGCGACGCTCACTACGTCTTCGGAGCACACCTCATGTCGAACCCGCAAATCGTGTCGAATATCCTGCTGACGATGTTTTCCTGGGGCGTGCGCTGCGGTTCGCGTGCCGAGCTCGAGGAGATGCTGCCGGCGTTGCGCGTGCTGCACCCGCACGGCACGACCGGCGACATCTGCGAAGCGCGGCTCGAGATCGGCTCGTCGAACTGGCTCGCAGCGTCGCAAGTGCTGCGGCAGATCGACGAGCGCGGCGACGGCGGGCCGATTTCCTGGGCATTGCAGAGCTGGTGCCTGTACATGCTCGGCGATATCGAATGGCAGCGGTGCGCCCGCGCGGTGCTGGCGAACGGCCACCCGACCGCGATCGCGATCGTCGACCGCTTTCTCGCAGCGGCGAGCGACGATCAGCCGGCCGGCTACCGGAGCACCGACGCGTACACCCGGGTGATGGAAGCGCTGAGCTCGAACCGCGTGCAGGCCGCCTGATTCACGGCAGGCACGAACCGAATGTTCCCGCCCCCGTCCTCACGCTTCATCGAATCGCGAGCAACACGCATGCTGGCGTCGGCGATCGCGCTGGTCACGCTCGCGGCCTGCGCGTCTGCCCCGGTCCTGCCGGCCGATGACGATCTGCCGGCCATGCTGCGGGCCGGCCCGGCCCAGCATCTCGACCAGGTGTTGACCGCACGCGGCCAGACCGTTTATGAATGCCGTCGCGACGGCGCGGTGCGCCTGTGGGCGCGTGAAGGCGATCTCGCGACGCTGGTCGACCGGCAGCGCCAGAGCGTCGGCACCGTCGCACCGGGCGGCTACTTCACGGCCTACGACAGCAGCTACGTCGTCGTCCGCACGGACGCGGTCGCGCAGGTCACGGCCGGCACCCCCGTCTGGACACGCTACGTCGCGCGTCACCGGCCGGGCAGCGCGACGCGCACCGGGCGCTTCACGCGTACGTCGATCATCCAGCAGGTCGACACCCGCGGCGGCCTGCCGTCGGATGCGCTGTGCGATCGCGAAGGCAGCACGCTGCTGGTGCCCTATGGGGCGACCTATCTGATCTACAGCGCATCCGCCGTCGCCACATCGAATGCGCCGGCGCGATCCGGTCGCATCGGCGCGATGCCGCCGCCGTGGCATGCGCCCGCTGGACCGGCAAACGGGACGGTACCGATTCCAGACCACTGACCAATCCTCAATCAAAGTCACCCGTGACTTTACGGCCTGTAAGATTTCTCGGAAGTCCTTGCGGCACAAGGCCCGCACGGCCGATTCGTCTGACATTTTGTTCGTCAATCGAGCAATTGACCAAATATTGGGTGTTGCTAAAAACCGGGAATCGTCGCGCAATATCGCCCAATACGACCCAATTGTTCCGATCATTTTTTCAAGAAACGCACGGCTTCCGTCCTCGCCGCGTCATTCTGGCGGTTATTTAACAAAATGTTACGCATCTAGCGAGGGCCTCCCCCTACCTTTCGTGGGCCGGGACGGACGCGGTCGTACCCTCCCGGGCATCCAAGTAAAAGAGAGAGAGATGTCTTCGCGAGGTGCCCATTGAAACTGGCAATCTATACCCACGATTCGGCGTTGTTTCATCTGATTCAAACCTGCCTGGTCGGCGATAACGTGATCTGCACGCGCTATCGCGAGGACGTCGATCTGGCGCGTGCGTTGCATCGGGAGGAGTTCAGCGCGATCGTGTTCGACGCGTCTGCGGGCATGGACGCGTCCCATCCGGTCCTGGCACGGCGTGCGTGTTTCGGCGACCGGCGCGCGCCGCTGATCGCGATCGGCGATTTCTTCGCGCACGACCGGGCGATCGCCGCGTTGAGCGCAGGCGCCGACGACATCGTGCTGAAGCCGGTCGACCCGCGCGAGCTGCGCCTGCGCGTCCTGCTCGCGGTGCATCGATTCACCGGCGGCCCCGCGGAATCCGGCAAGCCGCAACCGGCCGGCGACGAGATCGGCATGGGCATCTACCGGTTGAGCCGCCGCAACGGCAGCGTGGAAATGAACGGCAAGGGCGTACGCCTGACCACCCGCGAATTTGCGATCGCGTGGGTGCTGTTCTCGCAGCAGGGCAACTACGTGACACGGCGCGCGATCGCCGCGACCGTGTGGGGCAGTTCCGAGGAAATCGTCGGACGCACGCTCGAGCAGCACATCTACAAGCTGCGCAAGAAGCTGCTGCTCGACGGCGCGTGCGGCATCGTCCTGCGTACGATGTACGCGCACGGCTACCGGATCGAGCGGGTCGTCGAGCGGGTCATGGAACAGGTCGTCGAGCCGGCCAAGGCGCGGTTGCTCCGTACGCCCGCGGCCTCGCCGTCCCGGCTGCTGACGAGCGATAGCGAGGCCGCGTGCAATACCTAGGCGGCGGGCGGCGTCAGCATGGCCAGACGCTGGCGGGCGGCGTCGATGCCGGCGGGGTCGATGTTCGACTCGATCTTGTCGAGCGAATCGTTCAACAGGGTGTCGACCGCCTGCCGGTCGTCCGGCGCCAGCCGGCTCGATGCATCGACGATCGCATTGAATGGAGACTGCCAGTCGCCGCCCTCCGACGCCATCAGGAAGAGCTTCGAATGGTTCGCGAGCCGTTCGACGATCGGCTTGAGTTGGGCCGGCGCCATGCCGTCGGTACTGTTCGCGAGCGTGATCGTGTTCGTTCGTGCATCGCGAAGCGAGTCGGCGCTCACCGGATCGGGACTTCGGAAAGTGGCCTCGGTCAGCGCGATCAGGATGCGGCTCCGGTGCTCCGGCGGGAAAGCGCGCGCCGCGGCGAGAGCGCGCTCGAAAACGGCTTGCTGGGCGCCTCTCGGCAAAGCGTTCACGATGGACGCTGCCGCGTAGTACACACCAGCCTCTGCAAGCTCGGGCGGCCGCATCTGGCTGAAACCCGCGATGTATTGCCCGAATTGCGCCGCAAGTTGTTCCGGCGGCATGCCGGCGCGTTGTTCCGGCGGCATGTCGACGATGTGCTTCAGGGCCACGTACATTCGCTCGCCGATCACGAAGAACAGCGGCTGCCGTTCGCCCGCGTGCGACTGACGGATGGCCGGCTTCCCCTCCCCGACCACTTCCGCGGCGACGCGCGAAGTCAACCGGTGCAGGCCCGCAAGATCCGACGTGTCGTCAATCTCCTTCCGCAACGAAGCGAATGCCCGGACTGCGCCGCCCAACCGCTCATGCAGTGTGCGCGCGGTTCGCGACAATCTGGACAGGTCCGCCATCGGCAACTGGCCGGCAATCGCCTGGTGGATCTCGGCCGGCAGACCGGCAAGGTTCGCCTTGTACCTGGTCAGGCCGCCAAGCGGCCCGTGCGGCGACGCATGGGTTGCGCCGCCGGACTTCACACGCTGATCGGCCTCGCTCCCGTCGTCAACCTGTGACGGGAGAATCGGCGGCGAAGACTTCGAATCGACAGAGGTCGGCATGGCTGGGAATCAACACGGCGGTTGGCATACCGGATTGGATCATGCAGGGAGCAAGCCGAAGCGGCAGCACGCGAGCGAATGTCCCGGATCGCGCAATCGCGGGGCGGCAGCGCGTGCCGCCCCGCCCGGCGCCGGCCGTCAGAACTCGATCAGCCGCGGCGACAGCAGCACCAGCCGTTCCATGTGACTGTGCTGGTTCTCGCGATAGCGGAACAGGCCGCCGAGCAGCGGGATCTTCGACAGCACCGGAATGCCGCTCTCGCCGTTCGACGTATTGTCCACGCGATAGCCGGCGATCAGCAGGCTTTCTCCCTGCGACACGACCGCCTCGGTGTTGATCGTGCTGGTCGTGATGACCGGAATGTTGTCGACCTTCTGCGGTGTCGTCATGCCGTCCTCGACGTGGACCTGCAGCTTGATCTGGGTCTTCCCGTCCTCGTCGACGACCATCGGCAGCACGCGCAGCGACGTGCCCGTCGAGATCGCATACAGGTCGCCCGACGTATACCCCTGCACGCGGACATAGAAGCGCTTCTTGTTGTCCATCACGGCTTCGACGTTGTCCAGCGTCGCGACCTTCGGGCTGGCATCGATCTTCGCGAGATTGCTGTCCTCGAGCGCGTTGACGCGCGCCATCAGGTAACGCCCGGCGTCGCCGAGCACGGCGGTCAGCGACAGGCCGGCCGGTGTCGCGTTCAGCAGCGTGCCGCCACTCGAATCGGTGCCGGTGAAGACGGGGTTCAACTGCCCGTTCGCATAGCTGTTGGCCGAGGTCGAGCCGGTGCCGGTCTGGATGTCGATGTGGCTGTTGTGCGCACGCCAGTCGACACCGAGCTGCCGCAGCGCCGTATCGTCGATCTCGATGATGTGCGCTTCGATCTCGACCAGCCGCCGCCGCACGTCGAGCTGATCGATCAGCGGCCGATACTGGCCGATCCGCTGCGGCAGGTCGCGGATCAACACGGAGTTCGTGCGCGGATCGGCCTTGATCACCGGCAGCATGCCGGCGCCGGCCGGCACCGCGCCCGTGCCGCCGCCGGCGTTCGCATAACCGCCGTCCGCCGTGCGGCCCTGCGCCGGCGGCTGCGCGCCGAACTGCGGTGCACTGCCCGCTCCGCGCCCGAAGAAGGCCGGCAACGGCGGGTTGACCCCGCCGCCGCCGGCGCCGCTGAACGGCGAGCCGCCGCCGGTACCGCCTGCCGCGTCGGTCATCGGCGTCTGGCGTTCCATGCCGGGCGTCATCGCGCTCGCGCCGAGCCCCGGGTTCCCGTTCGCATCGTCCCCGCCCGCGTGATACATGTCGGCCAGCACGCGCGCGACGCCCGGCACCGTGACGGTCTTGCCGTCGATCACGACGTCGTGGTCGGCCGCCCAGCCGTGTTTCAGCGGGAAGATCCGCACTTCGGTGCCAACCCGCCGGTTCGCGTTCTGATCGAGGCGCGACGCGAGATTGTCGACCAGCGCGACGTACTGGCTCGGGCCGGTGACCAGCGCCGCGCCCATCGACGGGTCGTAGACCACCGGGAAACGCTTGTTCTCGAGCCCCATCTGCGCGAGCGTCGAACGCAGCTCCCGCGTGCCGGCGAAGTCGAGATGAATCACGCGGCGCGTCACGTCGCTGGCGCTGCTGATCGACAGCACGCTGCCGTCATAGAACCAGACGAAGCCGAACGTCGATGCCAGCGTGTCGAGAAAGCGCCGCGGCGACATGTCGAAGCGTCCCGATACCGCGCCATGCACGTCGCCGGCCACCGACGCGACGACCCCCTGGCTCGCTGCGAAATCCCGCAGCACGTCTTTCAGGTCCTTGCCTTCCACCTGGATATGCACGGCCGACGTGCGGAACGGCACGTCGGCCGCCATCGCGGGGCGCGCGCCATCGCCGATGGCGAGCGAAAGGACCAGGCACAGCTTGAGGCTGGCGGCGAAGCGCCGTCCCCACGGATTGCGACGCGAAGTGACTGTCATGTGGATTGCCGTCTGATTTGAAGGTGATCGGGCCCGCACGGATGGCATGGCCTCGGTGGATTCAGCGCTTGAGCGTGTCCGACGGCGCTTCGTCGAACTGGCGCCGGTACCCGTTGACCAGCGTCGAGCGGCTTTGCACCCCCCAACGCGCTGCGGCAAACAGTACGCTCGGCGTGCCGAGCACGGTGTCGCTTTCGAGTTCCGCGCGAATCCGCTCCATGCGCTTCTGACGGATGATTTCGGTCGGCGTCGAGCCGAGGCTGTTCTTGAACGCGCTCTGCAACGCACGCTCGGTCACGCCGATCTCGGCCGCCACCTCGCGCACCGACAGATCGCTACGTTCGAGGTTTTCCATCAGGTAGCGATAGGCGCGCCGGTACTTCGCCGGCAATCGCGCGCCGACATCGTCGAGCTGCTCGGCGACGCGCTTCGCCCGATGCGCGAACGGCGCGAGCACCGCCGACGCGTCGCGCAGGCACTGCATCGCGACGAGGGCATAACGGCTGTACAGCTGCGCGGCATCGGCGTCGCGCCCCTGCGCGGCGCGCGTCTTCGCGAGGCAGTACAGCGACTCCAGTTTCCAGCGGCCTTGCGCGGCGCGCCGGTCGGCGGCGAGCGGCGCAAGCATGGTTTCCGCGAGCTGCGGCGCACCGCCGGCGAGGCTCGCGAACGCGATCTCGATCCGCACCGCGTACTGATACGCATAGAGGCCGTTCGCCATCGCCCAGTTCAGATGCGCAACCGCGGCCGGCGACGCTTCGCGCTGCCCGGCGGCAAGACGCTGCAGGTGATCCAGGTAATCGATCCGGCTGCGCAGCAACGGCGAGCGCACGCGAGCGGCGAGCGCTGAAAACGGCCCGGCATCGGGCACGTGCGTGCGCTTCCCGGCTGCCGGCCGCGCCGCCAGGCCCGACTGCCAGAACACGTGATCGGAAAGCTGCGCCGCCGTGCGCAGCGCATTCTGCACGCCGAGGTCGTAACGCAGCGTATCGATCAGCTCGCGCCACACCGGCAGCTGCGGCAACGCGGCTTGACCGCTCGCGGTCTGCTCATCGAGCATGACCTCGAGTTCGACGAGCAACCCTTCGGCCTCGTGCAACTGCCCCAGTTCGAGCAGCACGCACAGTGCGCCGAAGCGCCCTTCCATCGACTGGCGCGGTTCGAGCCTCGGATCGTCGACGATGGACATGAAGCACGACATCGCGGTGCCGAGCCGGTGACGGAAAAACGCCTGCCAGCCGGCATTGCGGCACGATGCGATGCGCAGGTCGCGGCGGGACGAGCGGATCATCTTCTGCGCTTCCCGGTACGAATCCTCCGCATCCTCGTCGATGCCGAGCATGGTTTGCAGATCGGCCTGGATCTGCATGCAGCCCGATGCGCCGCTCTCGTCGTGATCGCATTGCTCGGCGCAGCGGCTCGTGTACGACATCGTCTCCGCGATCCTGCCGTCGAGCAGCATGTCGAGATGGTCGGGCTGCGCGTCGTGACAGGCGAGCACCGAAACAAGCGGAAAATAGAGGCTTGAAAACATATCGGACTCCATATCGGTTTATCGTGAGCATCGACCTGAAACGATGATCGACACCCGCCGCCGGCGTGCCGCGCGCGCCCGTTCATGCGGGACGTCGTGCAGCGTGCCAGCGCCATGGAAGTAATGTAGACGAGGAAGATTTGTTGAACATTCAACAAACCTAACGCCGCGATCCGATTTGAGGAGTGTTGAAGTTCCGGTGCGTTGCGGAGGATCTAGCGGGCAGCCTGGCCTGCTCCGTGCGCGATGGCGCGCATCTGGCTGGCGAACAGGCGCAGATCGAGCTGATCGTGGATCTGGTTGACGAAAATGCCGCAGAACAGCGCGAGTATCAGCACCGCGACCGCGCCCTTGATTGGCTGGCTGAGCGCGCTGAGCTCGAGCTTTTGCGCGGACTTGGATGCCAGGTTGGCACCCAGGTCGATCAGCACCATCACGAACACCATCGGCGCGGCGAGCTTGGCGATCATCTGCATCAGCGTATCCGTCTGGTGCATCGCGAACATCTCGAGGAAATTCATGTCGACGGGCGTCTGCGCGGCTACCGGCCACCAGCGGTACGACTCGAACAACGCCTGCAACAGGAATTCCATGCCGCCGAGCGACCAGAAGGCAACGATCGCGACCTGACTGAGCAGCGTGCCCGACGGCGTCGATTTTTCCGAGCGCATCGGGTTGGTCAGCTGCGCGTTGTTGTAGCCGCTGAGGTTGTCGAGATAGGTGCCGGCGGCGTCCGCGACCCAGAACACCGTCGCGGCGGCAAACCCGAGCACGGTGCCGATCAGCGCTTCGCGCACGGCGACCACGATCAGCCCCGTACCGGCGAGCGATCCGGCGAACCCGGCCGGCTGCGCAACGGCGATGTAGAGGCTGAAGATCAGCGCGACGCCGTTGCGCAACGGCCCCTGCAGGATGCCGTCGGCGGTCGGCGGAAACAGCGTCAGGATCACGAGCAGACGGATCGAACACACGCCCAGCACCGTCAGGTCCTGGACCAGTTGCGGGCCGATCTGCAGAAACTGGTCGTTCATGCGCGGCCGCGGCGCGCCAGCGCCAGTTCTTCCGCCGCTTCGTCCTCGGCGTCGAGCTCGATCCGGTCGAGCGACCGTTCGAGCTGCGTCGTGCGCGTGCGGCACAGGTCGATGCGGCCGCGGTTCTGCGCGATCGCGCGGCGGGCCTGCGCGACCTGTTCGTCCTTCGCGGCCATCGCGTCGCGATGCGTGTCGAGTTCCGCCTGCGTGGCCCGCGCCTGCGTTTCGATCACTTCGAGGTAGCGGCGGCAGCCGTCGAAATCGTCGATCGCGAACGGCGCCGTGCCGGTCATCATGCCGGCGATCCGCGCGCGCTGCTGCGCGGCGATCGCGTCGAGTTCCGCGAGGCGGGCCATCGTGCGCTCGACGCACGCCTGCAGTTCCGCGTGCTCGCGCCGGTGTGCGTCGAGCGCGCCGCGCAGCTCGGGCTCCATGCGCTCGCGACGCGCGCCCGCGCGCTTGAGCGCGGCGATCCGGCGCGAGATCGTGCGCATCAGTACGCGCCGCCGGCGCGGGGCTGCGCGAGCTGCATCATCGCCATTTCCGTATCGGCGGGGTCCGCATAGTGATCCGTGGGCTGCGACAGGAACGCATGGATCGCGTCGATCTTCGCAATGGCTTCGTCGGACAGCGGATTCGAGCCGGGCTGGTATTCGCCGACCTGCAACAGCATCTCGACGTCGCGGTACCGGGCCATCAATTCGCGCAGCCGGGTCGACGCCGCGAGATAGCCGGGCGCGACGACTTGCGGCATCACGCGCGACAGGCTGCCCAGCACGTCGATGGCCGGATAGCGGTTCTTCGCCGCGATTTCGCGCGACAGGATCAGGTGGCCGTCGAGCACGCCGCGCACTTCCTCGGCGATCGGGTCGCTGCCCGTTTCGTCTTCCGCGAGCACCGTGTACAGCGCGGTGATCGAGCCGGTTTCGCCCATGCCGGCGCGTTCGAGCAGGCGCGGCAGCTCGGCGAAGATCGACGGCGGAAAGCCGCGCCGCGCGGGCGGCTCGCCGGCGGCGAGACCGATTTCGCGGCCGGCGCGCGCGAACCGCGTCAACGAGTCCATCATCAGCAACACGCGCTTGCCCTCGTCGCGAAAATGCTCGGCGATCGCGGTCGCGACATAGGCGGCTTTCGCGCGCTCGATGGACGAGCGGTCGGACGTTGCGCAGACCACCACCGAGCGCGCCATGCCGTGCGGGCCGAGAATCAGCTCGACGAACTCGCGGACTTCGCGCCCGCGTTCGCCGATCAGCGCGATCACGTTGATGTCGCACTGCGCGCCGCGCGCGAGCATGCCGAGCAGCGTGCTCTTGCCGACGCCCGCCGGCGCGAAGATGCCGATCCGCTGGCCTTCCGCGAAGGTCGTCATCGCGTCGATCACGCGTACGCCGGTCGGCATCGTGTCCTCGATCATGCGGCGCGTCATCGGGCTCGGCGGATCCGCGAAGATCGGCCGCGCCGGCGCGTCGTCCATGCCGAGCGGGCCGAGCCCGTCGATCGGCTCGCCGAGACTGTCGATCACGCGCCCGAGCAGGCCGTCGCCCACTTTGACGGAAAGCGGCCGGCCGAGCCCCACGACGCGCGTCGATCGCGAGATTTGCGCGAGCCGCGCGAACGGCGACACGAGCGCATGGTCGCGCGTGAAGCCGATCACTTCGCCGTGCTGCAGCAGCGTGCCGTCCGGCGTGCGCAGTTCGCACAGCTCGCCGAGCTGCAGGTCGAGGCCCGCGACCTTGATGAGCGTGCCGATCACCTCCGTGATCTTGCCGCTTTGATGCACGCGCACGCTCGCGCGCAGTTCCCGCTCGATCGCATCGGTCAGGTCGCGCAGCCGCGTGTCCCGCACGGGGGCGATGCGCTTGCCGGCGGTGTGGGCCGTCGCCTCTTCGGGCAGGTCGGTCAGCGCCATGTGCCCGCCTCTTCCGCTTGCGCGCCGGCAACGGGCGGCGCCGGATCGTCCGCGCCGCCCGTTGCCGGCATACCGACCGGGTCCGGCATTGCGCCGTCGCCATCGCCGTCGCCGTTGCCATCGCCGTTGCCATCGCCGTCGCGGTCGCCATCGCCGTTGCCGTTGCCGTTGCCGTTGCCGTTGCCGTTGCCGTCGCCGTTGCCGTTGCCGTCATCGTCGTTGCGGTCGTCGTACGCGGCAACCGGATCGTCACCGGTAGGGCCGCCGGCGTCCTGCACGGATGCTTTCAGCGCCCGGGCGATGGCCGCGCGCATCGTCCGCAACTGGGTCGACACGCTTGCGTCGATCAGGCCGACGTCGGATTCGCACAGACAACTGCCGCGTGCGAGCCGCCGATCCGCGGCCACGGTGACCGGCAATGGCCGCCCGAGTTCGCGCCAGCGGCTCGCGAGCCCGTCGAACGCGGCACGCGCATCGTCGAGATCGTCCGGATGAACCGCGATGTGCAGGCAGGTCGAGCCTTCGACGATCCGGTCGACGGCCGACAGCGCCCGCTCGAACAGCGCGCTCGCGCCTTCGCTGCGCACGATCTGCTCAACCGCGACGGCGACGATCTCGGCCATGCGGGCGCGCATCCGCTCCTGCGCCGCCCGCGCGTCGCTGCCTGCCTGGGCGACGTTGACGAGCCAGTCCGCCGCGCCGCGCGCGGTGCCTTCCTCGAAACCGCGCTGCGCGGCCGATGCGAACTCCGCGCGTGCGGCGTCCCGCAACGCGTCCGCGTCGGCACGGCCGGCCGCGACGATGCGCCGGGCCTCTTCGCGCGCGGCATCCAGCTCGGCGCGCGCATCCTCGCCGGCCTGCCGGTAGGCCGTTTCGATGTCGACCAGCGTGCCGAACGTTTCACGCGGCAGGATGTCGCCCTGCGCACCGAACCGCGGGTACGACTCTTCCGCTGACGAATCGGCCTGTCGCGGCTTGCTCAGCCAGATAACCATGCGTACTCCGGCAACAGATGAGGGAGTTCGGCAAACAGCGCGTCGGTGCCGTGCCGGTCGAGGTCGGCCGGAATCCGGTCGACCCAGTGAGGGGACGCGCCCGCGGCGCGCAACGCGTGGGCGTCGGCCGGCAGTGCGAGACGCAGCAACGGGCACGGCGAATGCGCATGACCCAGGTCGCGCCGGATCAGCGCATGCCCTTCCAGCGCGAGCGCATCGCCATCGACTGCCGTGACGGGCGGAACCGGCACGCGCCCGGCCATCTGTTCGATGTCGGGAATCGCGTGCCGTTTGCCCGGCTGCTCGGCGATCAGCCGGTCGAGCGCGAGTCCCGACCATTCGGCGACGCGCGCACGCATGCGCTTGTCGACGATCCGCCGGATCTCGCCGCGCCGGAACCGCAGCGCGCGAATGCGCAACACGCGCAAGCCGGTCGCCGGCGGCAACGCGTCGACGCGCAGCGCCCCCGGACCGACGACGGCCCGGATGTCCGGCAGCGGCAGCCCGACGCAGCGCAGCAGCGCCAGCGAACAGGCATCGACGCGCATACGCAGGCGGATCGCCGCGCCGCTGCCCGCATCCGCTGAGCCGTCGGGCGCGGCCAACGCGCGCGCCAACCCATCGGCCGCGGCCGCGTCGATACCGAGCGCACCGGCCAGCCACGACGGATGCGCCCATTGCAGCGCGCTCCGCGCGTTGCGCTGCCACGCCGCCAGCGCGGCCGCGGCCATTCGATACGAGAGATCGGTCATCGCATTCATCGACAAGACAGGATCACGACCGGGCACGCCCCGTCGCGCACGGCGGCCGGCACGTCACGGTCACGCCTGCGAACCGCGCTTGCGGCGCAGCGACGCGAAGCCGGCGATCCGGTCGCCCAGCACGTCGGCAGCCGGCTTGAGCCGCTGCTTCAGCACGCGATGCCGCATGGCCGCCGCCGCGCCGCCGATCGCCAGCAGCAGCACGGCGCCGCCCGCAGCGAGCCAGCGCAGCGGATGCGCCTGCGCAGGCGTCGCGGCCGCGATTTCCACCGGCTCGGCCGCGACTGCGGTCACGCTCACCTGGTCGTACGACAGCCCTTCGACGCTGTGCACGACGAGGTTCTTGATCTGCGGCACGAGCGCGTCGATATCGGATTCCGGCCGGTACTTGATGAACACCGCCGCCGATGACGGTTTCACCTGCTGGGCCAGCGGATCGTTGTTCGGCAGCACGATCTGCACGCGCGCGAACATCACGCCGTCGATGTGCGACAACGTGGCCGACAGCTCCTGCGACAACCCGTAGATGAAGCGCACGCGCTCCTCGGTCGGCGTGGACACCAGGCCTTCCTTCTTGAACAGGTTGCCGAGATCGTCGAACTTGCTGCGCGGCAGGCCGCGCATCCTGAGGATCTGCATCGCGCGCACCATGTCGCTGCTTTCGACCTGCAGCACGTAGGTCTTGCCGCCGTCCGCGCTCGCCTTGTCCGCGCTCACGCCGCGCTCCAGCAGCGCGACCGCCATCTCGTTGACGTCCTGCTCGCTGAGGTTCGCGTACAGCTCCTTCTTGCACGACGCCAGCAGCGCGCAGCCGGCCACCATCAGGGCAATGCCGGCCCGCCGCGCCGCGTCGCGCTTCCATCCTGTCCGGCGCGTCATGGCTACTGGTTCTTCATCAGCGTTTCGGCCGACGACCGGGACGACGACACCACGCTCATCTTCGCCTGGAAGTCGAACTGCACGCGGTACATCTCCATTGCCGCATCGGCCGATTCGGCGAGCACCTGCTTCACGTCCATGTGGGCGCTCTGCTCCGAAAACTGGCTGACGCGGTCCATCGCATGCTGCGCGGCCGCGTCGTGCGTGGTCAGCATCTGGGCGATCACGCTGCCGCCGTCGGCGCCGTCGTGATGCGTGCCGGGTGGAACCAGGTGCGGCTGGTTCATCAGCGCCTGGAATTTTGCCGCGGCGCCGGCGCTGGCCGCGTCGCCGCCCTGCGCGATATCGGTCAATGCCGCGTCGATCATCTGGCTTGCGATGGCTTGGCTCATTCACCCTCCTCGTTCTGCGATGTGGAACGCCGCCGGGAGCGGCATCGGTCAGGCGCGCAGGTAATTCAGCTGCGGGCCGGCTGCGGGCGGCGCGGCCCGGCTGTCGTCCTGCCGTGCCGGGTCGGCGTGCACGGCGACCGGGGACGGCTGGCACGACTCCGGAATCCGGAATTCGCCGCCGCGGTAGTCGCGTATCGCGTGGTTCAGGTCCTCGCGCGCCTCGAGTGCGCGTATCAGCTGCAGCGCCTCGCGGTTCGGCTTCGACTCGAGCGCGCCATGCGCCCATTGGCGCCAGCCCGGCTCGCCCGTCGACGCGAGGCAATAGGCCATCATCGCCTTTGCGTAGACGAAATCCGGCGCCAGATCGATCACCGTGCTCAGTGCGTGCTCCGCGTCGGTCCAGCGTCCGTGCACGATGTGCAGCACGCCGTCGAGCATGCCGATCTCCGCCACGGCCGGGCGGAACACGCGCAGCGCATCCAGCACGAGCTCGGCATCGAGCGTGTCGCCGGCTGCCTTCGGAAAATGGGCGAACAGCGCGGCGGATACGGTATCGATCAGGCCGCACACGACGTCGTGGCTGCATTGCAGATAGTCGGGAAGCGCGTTCGCGGAAGACGGCGCAGGCTGGCTGTTGAGCATGACGTTGACTCTCCATGGATACGGGCAACCGCCGTTGCGGCAGACGCGTGGCGTTGCCGACGGACCATCCCACCATAGCAACGGGGTGCCGCGTGGCCGGCGGACGACGCGAAGCGCTCCGTGCGCAAACGAAGCCGGGTACGCATCCCGCCGGCCCGGCCCGGCCGCCGCAGCCCGCTTCGTTTGCGCACGGAGCGCTTCGTGCCTGCCCGGCAGCCCGGCGGGCCGGCCTCTATGATCGACGCAGGATCCCGACCCAGGCCCGCGATGAGCGACGAGAAAACCGAACAGCCAACCGACAAGAAGCTGCGCGACGCGCGCCGCGACGGCGAGGTGTCGAAAAGCAGCGACCTGATCGACGGCGCGCTGCTCGCCACCGGCGCGATCGTGCTGCTCGCGTGCGGCGACATGATCGTCGACGCCACGCGCTCGTCGCTGCATATCGCGCTTGGCTTCGTGTCGTCCGGCCACGACATGGTCACGCTGGCGGTCGCATTGCAGCAGATGGGCGCCCGGCTGGCCGGCGCCGTGCTGGTGCCGGTCGCGGCCGCGCTCGTGGCCGCCGTGGTGGCGCTGGCGCCGCAGGTCGGCTTCCAGGTGTCGATGAAGCCGGTTGCGTTCAAGCTCAGCGCGGTCAGCCCGGTGGCCGGCATCAAGAAGATCTTTTCGGTGCGGACGCTGATCGATCTGCTGAAGATGATCGTCAAGGGCCTGATCGTGTCGTTCGTGATGTGGCGCACCATCGACGCGGTCATGCCGATGGTGGCCGGTTCGCTGTACCAGCCGCTGCCGCAACTGTCGAGGCTGCTCGCCGTCATCGTGCTGAAGCTGTTCGGCGTGGCCGCGCTGGTGTTCATCATCATGGGCGCGGCGGACGTGAAACTGCAGCGCTGGCTGTTCATCCGCAGCAAGAAGATGAGCAAGGACGAGGTCAAGCGCCAGCACAAGCAGGACGAAGGCGACCCGGTCATCAAGGGCGAGCGCCGCCGGATCGCCCGCGAACTGTCGAACGGCCCGGCGCGGCCGAAGGTCGGCGCGGCGAGCGTGATGGTCGTCAACCCGACCCACTATGCGGTCGCCGTGCGCTATGCGCCCGACGAAAACCCGCTGCCCGTGATCATCGCGAAAGGCTTCGACGCACAGGCCGCGCGCCTGCGCCGGGAAGCGCAGCTGGCCGACGTGCCGATCGTCGGCAACCCGCCCGTTGCGCGCGCGCTCTACAAGGTCGAGCTGGGCGCGCCGATTCCCGAGGAACTGTTCGAGACGGTCGCCGTGATCCTGCGCTGGGTCGAATCGCTCGGCACGGCCCGCGGCCGGCCCGATGCGGACGCCCGCGCCGACGCGCACTGATCCACGCAACCGGTTACGTCACATGGCTACCCTGCTCAAGTCGCTGAAACTGCCCGCCGGCGGAGAAATCGCGCTGCTCGCGCTGATCGTCGCGATGATCTCGCTGATGATCCTGCCGCTGCCCACGCTGCTGATCGACATCCTGCTGAGCTTCAACCTCGCGATCAGCGCGACCCTGCTGATGATCACGCTGTACGTGCCGAGCATCGTGTCGCTGTCCGCATTTCCGACGCTGCTGCTGTTCACGACGCTGTACCGCCTGTCGCTGAACATCGCGTCGACCAAGTCGATCCTGCTGCACGCGGAGGCCGGCGACATCATCGACAGCTTCGGCCAGCTGGTGGTCGGCGGCAACCTGGTCGTCGGGATCGTCGTGTTCGTGATCATCACGGTCGTGCAGTTCATCGTGATCGCGAAGGGTTCCGAACGGGTTGCCGAAGTGGGCGCGCGGTTCACGCTCGACGCGTTGCCCGGCAAGCAGATGAGCATCGACGCCGACCTGCGCGCGAACAACCTGACGCCCGACGAAGCGCGTCACAAGCGCGCGACGCTCGCGCTCGAAAGCGCGCTGCATGGCGGGATGGACGGTGCGATGAAGTTCGTCAAGGGCGATGCGATTGCCGGGTTGATCATCACGGTCGTCAACATCGTGGCCGGCCTCGCGGTCGGCGTCGCGTATCACGGGATGACCGCGGGCGAAGCGGCCAACCGTTTCTCGATCCTGTCGATCGGCGACGCGATGGTGTCGCAGATCCCGTCGCTGCTGCTGTCGGTCGCGGCCGGCGTGATGATCACGCGCGTGTCGGACGAGCGCGAAGGCAAATCGCTGTCGCTCGGCGCCGAGATCGGCCGGCAACTCGCGGCCAGCCCGCGCGCGCTGGCGTTCGCGTCGCTGTTGCTGCTCGCATTCGCGGCGGTGCCGGGCTTTCCGTGGCCGCTGTTCCTGCTGCTGTCGGGCGCGCTCGGCTTCGCCGCATACCGGCTCGGCAAGCGCAAGCCGTCGCGCGGCGCGTCCGTCGACGAACCGCTCGGCTCGATGCAGCGGGCCGGCGCGAAAACGGTCTCGCCCGCGATCCTGCCGCAGGCGCCCGCGTTCGCCGCGCCGCTCGGCGTGCGCATTTCCGCCGACCTGGTCGTGCGCATCAACCAGCCGGCGCTCGACCGCGCGTTCGAAGCCGAGCGCGCGCTGTTGCAGGAGGAACTCGGGTTGCCGTTTCCGGGCATCACGATCTGGGTGTCGGACCGCGTGCCGCCGTCGAGCTGCGAATTCCTGATGCACGACGTGCCGCAACTGTCGCTCGACCTGCCGGCCGGCAAGGTGATGCTGCCCGATCTCGGCGCGGCGGCCGCGCGCGGACCGGAACCCGGCGATCCGCAGACCGTGGACAACGAAGCCGCCAGCGCGATGATCGCGCAATGCGACGTCGGCATGCCGCTCGTCGCGAACGGCCCGCAAACCTACTGGATCGACGAAAAGTCGGTGCCCGCGAAGACCCGCGTATGGCGCGCGGAGCAGCTGATCGCGCATGCGTCGGTCGCGTTGCTGCGGCAGCATGCGGCGTTGTTCGTCGGCGTCCAGGAGGTGCAGTACATCTTCGACCAGATGGGTGGCGAATACCCGGGGCTCGTGGCCGAAGTGCAGAAGGTGCTGCCGCCGCAGCGGATCGCCGACGTGCTCCGGCGCCTGCTCGAGGAGCAGGTGTCGATCCGCAACGCCCGCAACATCATGGAAAGCCTGATCGCATGGGGGCCGAAGGAAAAGGACATGCTGATGCTCACGGAATACGTGCGCGGCGACCTGTCGCGCTTCCTCGCGCATCGTGCCGCCAACGGCGCGAAGCAGTTGCCGGCCGTGCTGTTCGACATGCCGGTCGAGCAGCATATTCGCCAGGCGATCAAGCAGACGCCGACCGGCAACTATCTGGCGCTGCCGCCGGAAGAAGCGAAGTTCCTGGTCGACAGCATCCAGTCCTTCGTCGGCCCGGTGCCGCGCACGGGCGTTGCGCTGGTGACGTCGATGGATATCCGGCGCTACGTGCGGCGCATGATCGAAGCGCAGCTCGGCTGGCTGCCGGTCTACTCGTATCAGGAGCTGGGCTCGCATGTCGATCTGCAGCCGCTCGGCCGCGTGATGCTGTAACGCGCGATGTCCAGGATCCACCGTCCCGCCCGGATCATCCCGCCCGCGACCGACCCTGTCGACGCGCCGGGTGCGCGCCGCGCGCGCCGCTTCGATTACGCGGCGCTGCTGCGCCGGCGTGCCGTGCCGCGCGTGGACGGCGCGGCATCCGAAGACGACGGGCACGATGCGTACGACGCACCGGATTCCGGTGCCGACGAGGATACCCGCGGCGATGCGCCAGGCGATGCGCGCGCAGGCGCCTCGCTGGCCGAGCGGATCGGCGCGGCGAGCGCGCCGGTCGTCGACGCCGTCTACCGGCAACAGAACCGGTTCATCGAATTGACCGCGCATATCGCGCGCGAGATCGCCGAGTTCTGCGCGAACCGGACGATCGCGCAATCGGGCAGCTGGGATGTGTGCCTGCCGCTCGACCCGGCGGTGCTGCCGGACACGACGCTGTACCTGTCGCTTTCGCCTCTCTGTCTGCAGCTTCGTTTCGACGCGCAAGACCCGTCGAGCAGACAGCTACTCTGGCAACACAGTCGCCTCCTGGATCGCGAACTGACCGGACTCCTCGACGCATGGGGCGAACCGCGGCAGATCGAGATCGTCATCGGGTGACGCGACATGAAGCGCGGCTCGTTTGCGGCACATCTGCAGACGAACACTCCGACACCGCCTGAACGGACAACCCTCGATCGCATCGTGCTCGACGAAACGGCATTGCTGAATGACGGCATCACCGGCGGCGCTTCGCAGCGGCCGCCCGCCCTTGCCGCAACCGACGCCCGTGCGCCGGCGCTGCCCGCCGATGCGCTTGCACGCGGCCTGTCGCGGATCACGCCGGCCGCCGCGCAAGCGAGCCTGGTGCTGTTCGACGCGCGTGTCGACGCGCTGGTCGCGCAATTCGGCGGCGTTACCGGATGGCGGCTGACACCCGCGCCGCGGGCGGCCGATCCGGACACGCATCGCGACGAACCGGGCCGGATCGTTCTCGCCCATGTCACGGGAAGCCTCGCGGTCGATGTCGATCTGGCGCGCTATCCGGCATTGCAGGCGCTCGCGTCCGATTCGCGCGGATCGGCACCGGCTGCCAACGCCGGCACGGTCCAGGCGCTGCGGCAATCGATCGCCGGCGTGCTGCTGGCGCCACTCACGGAGCGTCTGCTCGAAACCGGTATCGGCACGTGCCGGGTCGCCGACGTGCTGCGAACCGGCGGCGCGGCCGCCGCGCGGCACGGCCAGCAGCACGCCGGCCGCAACGCGCCCGGCACCGGCACCGATGCCGATCGACTCGTCGCCGAGGTGGCCGTCACGGTCGACGGATACCGTCACGACGCGACGCTGCACATCGGCGCGGCGACGCTCGCGCTGCTCGAACGGCGTCTGTCGTCGATGCAGGCAGGCCGCTCCTCCAACGCTCCGGCGCAGGACGCGCCGCATGCGCGAGCGGGCTCCACCTGCGGCCTCCATCCGCTGCTGCGCATGCCGGGCCGCATCACGATCGGCGCGCGCCGCATCGCGATCGCCGCGCTCGAGGCGCTGCGCCCCGGCGACGTATTGCTGCGCACGATGCCGACGCATGTCGAAACCGCGCTGGCCCGGGGCGACACATTTCTCGCGCGCGCCGCGTGGGGGACGCCGGGGTTGACCCGGCTTTGCACCGGCGTCGAAATCGACGGCAGCCGGCTTGTCATCAGCGAGGACCCCGTCATGACCGACGATCTGCACTACCCCGACGACGCGCACCCGCCGCTCGCCGACGATTTCCAGGACGACCCCGTCGACATCGGCGAGCTGGACCTGCCCGTGCAGTTCGAACTCGACAGCGTCGCGCTGCCGCTCGCGCAACTGTCGTCGCTGCGGCCGGGCTACGTGATCGAGCTCGATACGCGCGTGTCCGACGCACAGATCAGGCTGGTGGCCCACGGACAGACGATCGGTCATGGCGAGCTGATCGCGGTCGCCGATCGTCTCGGTGTTCGAATCCTGCGGATGGCGCACGGCGATGGTTCAGTACAGTGACCTCACCGGGCTGCTGCTCGTCGTCATCGCGATCACCATCGTGCCGTTCATCGCGATGGTCGTCACCTGCTACATGAAGATCGTGGTGGTGCTCGGGCTGTTGCGCAACGCACTCGGCGTGCAGCAGGTGCCGCCGAACATGGTGCTCAACGGCATCGCGATCCTGGTGTCCGCGTATGTGCTGGCGCCGGTCGCGATCGCCGCGTCGCGCAACCTGCCGAGCGACCCGGTCGCGGGCGCATCGAGTTCGCAGGCGGTGATGCAGGCGTTCAGCGCCGCGCGCGAACCGTTCCGCAAGTTCCTCGAAGCCCACGCGCACGAGCGCGAGCGGCGCTTCTTCGTCCGGTCGGCGGCGATGGTCTGGCCGAAGGATGTCGCGAGCGAACTGAAGGACACCGACCTGTTCGTGCTGGCGCCCGCGTTCACGCTCACCGAGCTCACGGAAGCGTTCAAGATTGGCTTCCTGCTTTACGTGGCGTTCATCGTGGTCGACCTGATCATCGCCAACGTGCTGCTCGCGATGGGGTTGAACCAGGTGCAGCCGACCAACGTCGCGATTCCGTTCAAGCTGCTGCTGTTCGTCGTGATGGATGGCTGGTCGACCCTGATCCACGGCCTCGTGCTGACCTACCGGTAGCGCGCCGCAATCGATATCGAATGCTTGCTTACGGGAATTCTCGATGGAAATCGACGCGCTGATCGGCGCCGCCGCCCAGGGGATGCTGCTGTGCCTCTACTGCTCGCTGCCGGTCGTCATCGTGGCGGCCGCGGTCGGGCTCGCCGTCTCGTTCCTGCAGGCGATCACGTCGATGCAGGACCAGACCTTGCCGCATGGCGTGAAGCTCGTGGCGGTGGTGATCACGATCATCATCGTGGCCCCGCTCGCGGCGTCCTCGGTCCTGCATTTCGCCAACCAGATGATGCGCACCGCGTTGCCGCAATGAACGGCATCGTCACGACGATCCCCGGAGCGGCATGTCGATGAGCCGGATCTCGCACAATCCTTATGCTGCCGCACAGGACGGGCTCGCGCAAACCGAGCGGACCCGCGCCGAACACGGACGCGACGACGCGCGCGCGAGCCATCAGGCCGCGCTGTTTCGCGGCCGCACGCTGTTCGCGCATGCGCGCAACGTGAGCGCGAGGCTGCTGGCGAACAAGCAGCTGGCCGCCCGGATGCGCGCGCGCCTCGCGCAGGCCCGGCGGAAAAACGCCGGCAAGCGCGCGCGCTTCGCGATGCCGCGCAAGGCAATCGCGCAACCGGCGCAGCAACGGGGTCCGCACGGCACGACCCGGCGGGGTACGTCGAGCCCGCTGTCCGGATTGCGCGTCGGTCGTGACGGCGGACGCGGAGGACAGCGCGGCGGCGAGCAGCAGTCGTCCCAGCAGGACGGGAATCAACAGCAGCAAGGCCGGCAACAGCAGCAGCGCGAACGGGAGCCTGGCACGCGGCGCGCGCCGGGCGCCCTGCGCGTCGCCCGGCGCGGCGCGGCGGCCGCCTTGCTCGACGACGCGACGGTACCCGACTGGCTGGCCGGCGCACTCGGTCATGACGCCGGCGGTGCGCGCGAACAGGCCGTTGCCGATGCGTGTTGCGACGCGTTGCTGGCGATGCGCGACGAGCTCGCCGCGGCCCCCGGAACGCCACTCGATGCACGAATGTATCGCGTCGCCCGTGAAGTCACGCTGTCACGCACCTGGCTCGGCCCGTCGAGCGCGACCGGTTTCGACGCGGTGCGCGCGCGGCTCGTCGAGCGGTCCCGGCTGCGCAGCGCCGCCACGGGCGCCGGAGAATCGCATCCGGCCGACCGGGCCGCACCGGCCGTCGAACCGGCCGCCCGCATCCGGCATTTCAACCTGTTGCTGGGATTGCAATTGCTTGCGCTCGAACGGCCGGCGATCGGCTCGCGCGCGGCGCGCGCCGACAGCATCCTGGCGTCGCTGGAAGCCGGTGCGCACGCGTCGAACCTTGACGCGCGCGACCTTCCCGGCGACGACACCCCGTCTGACCCGCCATCGACTCGCTAACCGCTTCGCAGACACGCACGCCGGTTCGCGCGTCTGCCGGGCGACGGAACCGACGGCCGTTACAGTGAAAGTATCGAAAGCACGCGACGCCGCTGCGATGCATGTCGCCTGCGTCACCGCACGGATCCGAATCGACCATGAAACTGCTGCGCATCCTCACGGGACACCACGCCGGCGCCCAGGTCCATCTGGAGCCCGGTGCGTATCGCGTCGGCGCCGACGACGACGCCGACATCCAGCTCACCGACTGGCGGGGTGCCGACGTCCTGCTGGTGGTCGAATCGAACGGCGCGGTCAGCAGCCAGCGGCTCGAGCATGCGGACACGAACGATTCGCTCGCCGCCTTCGCTGCACCGCAGGCAGACCTGCCGCACGACGGCGATGACGCGGCGTCGGCCCGCGCGGCTCGCGGCGACGCGTTCGCCGGGCAGGACGACGAACCGCCTGCGACGCTGGATCCTTGCAAGGTCTGGATGGTCGACTTCGTGCCGTTGCAGTTCGACGACATCGCGTTGTGCATCGGCTGGGCGGACGACACGTGGCCGAGCGACCTCGCGTTGCTGTCGACACTGCTGACCGGCCCCGCCCGCGCGTCGAACGAAGGCGACGACACGCCGCGCGGCGCCGCGCGCGTGAAACGGCTGCGCTATGCGGGCATCGTCGCCGCGTGTGTCGCCGTCGGCGCGGGCGTGGCCGGCCTCAGCTTCGCGCTGACGACCAACGTCAGCCGCGCCGCGCTCGCGCCGCCCGACGTGCTGCTCGAGCAACGCGTGAACCGCGCGCTGGCCGACGCGCACCTGAACGAGCTTCATGCGGCCCGCGATGGCGGCGACGGCGCCGCGCGCGCGGTGGTGACGGGGATGGTCCGCTCGGCGAACGACGATCATGTCGCGCGGCAACTGTTCGACCGCATGAAGCCGGCCGTCATCGTGCGCCGCTATCGGGTGGCCGACGACATCGCCCGCGGCATTCGCGATGCCGTCGACGTCGACGGCGTCCAGGTCGCTTACGACGGCCACGGCGTGTTTACGGTATCCGGCGCGGTGGCGGACCGGCAACGCGTCGAGAGTGCGCTGACGCGTATTCGCGGCGATTTCGACAAGAGCGTCACGCAGATTCGCGTCGCGTTGACCGACATCGACCTGCCGGCGCCGGCCCCCAAGCAGGGGAATTTCACCGCGCTGCTGTCGTCGGGCGACGTGCGATATGCCGAAACGCCGGACGGCGTGAAGCACATCTATCCGGTGCCCGACGCCGCTGACGACATCGCACCGGAAACGGCCGCCGCATCGGCGCCGGGCGCGGCATCCGCCACGCCGGCGGCGCCCGCCACACCGCCCGTCGCGCGGGTCGATCCGGTGCCGTTGCCGTCGGACGACCGGGCCGCCGCAGCGTCGATTCACTGAAGCCCAAGGGGAATTCGCATGTACGAAGCAATCGAACGCCACGCCGAGGATTTCGGCAACCTGCAGAACCTGCTCGCCGACCCGGCCTCGGGGCCGCGGCTGATCGAGCTCGAGCGCGCGCTGCAGCTCAGTGCCCAGGCGGTCGGCGACGCCCGGGGCGGGTCCGACCTGGACCGCAGCAACCGCTCGAAGATCTATCTCGGACTGATGGCGGCCAGCCGCCTCGTCGCGCAGCTTCGCGAGCAGGAACTCGCGAAGTAGCGCCCGGTTTTCGCGCTTGTGCGCGGAATCCCGCGACGCCGGGCGACCGGACCGTCGCGATCTGCAACGTACTGTCGAGAAAGTCGCCCGCATGCAATCGCGGCGGCGTTCGGACAGGCTCTTCTACACGTCGAAAGGAGTCGGACATGAGTATTGGCAACGTCGTCGGCAGCGTCGCGGGAGGCGCGAATTCGGCTGCCGCCACCGGTGGCATCATCGGACAGCTTGGGGCCGCCGGGAACGAACAACTGGCGATCGCAGGCGCCGTGTCGAACATGCAATTGAAGCAGGCGACCGGCGAGGCAATGAAAGCGGCCTCTTCGGGTGTCAAGGAGGCCGCGAAGCCCTCGTGATCGAGACGAAGGCAACCGGCGCCGCGACCCTTGTGCCGGTCGGGTCGCGGCGCGGTACGGCCGGCACTTCTTTCGACGGGTCGCAAGGTCGATGAGCATCGATATCTATACCGCGCTGGTCGGCGAACTGTGCGCCGCCGTCGGCTTGCCCGACGTCGACCACATCCTGCAGACGCGGACGATCGAGGTCGAGGGTTTCGACGTGCGGCTCGATTACTTCGACAACGACCCGGGCGCGCTCTACGTCAATTTTCATTACGGCACGGTCACGGCCGGCCGCACGTTGACGATCTTCCGGCTGATGCTGGAAGCGAACCTGCTGATCTATGCGCAGGACCAGGCACAGCTCGGCATGGACAGCGATACGGGCGGCATCGTGCTGATCGTGCGCGTGCCGTTCGCCGACGACGTGACCGGCGAGACCCTCGCCGACCTCCTCTCGCACTACGCCGAGCACGGCCGATACTGGCGGCAGAACATCATCGAATCGAACGACGACATGTTCGAAGGTATCGCGACGGGTGAATTCATCTGGCTGCGCGCGTGAAGCCTCGCCTGCCCCCGGCTCGCGCGGCGGACCGGCACTTCGCGTCCGCCAATCCGTCCTCGCATCGACGATGTAACCCGCGTGGCGGTGCGCCTGTGCTGGTTCCGGAACCCGTTGCCCCGGAGGTCACACGTGCGACGCACTGGAGCACCGGTCCGCAGCGTTCGACGTCGATCGTCATGCGATGGGGACCGATGGGGGCGAGCCCACGCGCGGATGGGCCGCGCATCGCGGGCGCGGTGCGCGTGTCGTTGAATGTCCTGCCGCGTCTGACCGCCCATTGTTCCGCGCTGATTGCGACGGTCGACGCAGGCGCATCCGTCATGCGCGCGGGGCCAGGCCGTACCCGATCGCGCAGCGTCAGACGGTCAGACGGTCAGACCGTCGGGTCGCCGCGCCACGCACGCGCACGCCACCGTGCCCCGGCATGCAACCCGGCCCCCGCCGCGACGAATGCCGTGCACACGGCCAGCACGCCCGGCCACCCTGCCGTCGTCCACGCCGGCACGGCCAGCGCCGTGCCACTGGTGCCGCCGATGAAGTACACGATCATGTAGACGCCGTTGATGCGCGTGCGCGCGGCCGGCCGCAGCGCATAGATCACGGTCTGGTTGCAGACCATCGCGGCCTGGATGCCCATGTCGAGCAACACGATCGCCAGCGCCTCGACGGCGACCTGCCCCGGCCACGCGGCGAACAGCACCAGTGCGACGAACAGGCAGGCCAGCGCGCGCCCGAACACGCGCTCGGGTCCGAGCACGTCGGCCGCGCGGCCGATCGCCGGCGCGATCAGCGCACCGGCGATGCCCGCGAGCCCGAACAACCCGTCCACGGCCGCGCCCCATGCCGGATGCGTGTGCCGCAGATGCAGCGCGTAGCTCGCCCACAGCGCGCTGAACGCGCCGAACAGCAGCGCGCCGCGCCACGCCGACAGCCGCAGGCGCGGTTCGTCGCGATAAAGCGCGTGCAGCGAGCGAAGCAGGCTCGCATAGGATTCGCCGGTCGTCGCCGGCGAGCGCGGCAGCCGGCGCGACACGAGCCACGCGAGGAGGGCCTGCGCGAGCGCCGCGAACGCGAACATCGCGCGCCAGCCGAGCGCGTCGGTCAGCGCGCCCGAAACCACGCGGCTCGCGACGATGCCGATCAGCAGCCCGAGCATCACGCGCCCCACGACACGGCCGCGCCGCGCGGGCGCCGCCAGCGTCGCCGCGAACGGCACGGTCAGCGACGCGGTGGTCGCGAACACGCCGCTCGCAAGGGTGGCGAGCGCCTCCAGCGCGAAGAACGGCGCAAGCGCCGCACCGGCCAATGCAAGCGCACCGAGCCACGCGAGACGCGCGACCAGCGAGCGCTTCTCGTAACGGTCGCCGAGCGGCACGAGCAGCACGAGGCCGGCCACGTAGCCGACGTGGCCGAAGATCGACAGCGTGCTCGCGGTGGCCGGCGCGACGCCGAAGCTCGACGCGATCGCAGTCGCCATGACCTGGTTGTAGTAGAGGCTGCCGGCCGAGAACGCGCACAGCGTCGCCATCAGCGCGACCTGCGCGCCGGTCACGCCGTCGGCGGCGGGCGTACCGGCCGCCGCCCCTTCGCGCGGATCAGCAGCCATCGCCGAGCGCTCCCGGGTTGACTCGCCGATCCGGATCGAGGCTCGCCTTGACACGCCGCATCAGGTTCCACGACCCCGGTTCCAGCACGCGCTCGAACGGATAGTCGCGCGACACCTGCCAGCTCGCACCGCCCAGTTCCGCATACGCGAGATAGGTCGCGTCGCGAATCGCCTGTACGGCGGCCCGCGCGTCGGGCGCGGCTGGCCGATCGGCCCACGGCGCCGTGACGTCCGCCCCGACCGTCGCGACGTGCAGCGGCGTGAGTTCGTCGCGCCAGTAGAACGCGGTCTCGAAGAAAAACTCGTTGCCGATGCACATCAGGAAATGCGAGCGGCTGATCCCGTGTTGCGTCATCAACGCATCGAACGTTTCAAAGTGACGCGCCATCGCATCGCACACGTACAACGCATCGGCGAGTGCGAACGTGGCGTGGCACGGTACCCAGCGTTCGCCGTTCAGCCCGAGCATGCCGCGCACCGGGCCGAACGGTTTCGCGCGAATCACGCGCGGCACCGAATCGGGCAGCTCGACGCCCTCGTACAGCACGATGGCGCGCACCTCGGCCAGCGCCTCGCCGAGGCGTCGCGCCGATTCGTCCTCGACCATCAGGTGCAGCGTGTACGGATACGCCGTCAGGAACTGCGTGCCGCCCGCGGCGACCGCCACCGCGTCCTTCACGCCGGCCGCGAGGCTCGTGCCGGCGCCGACCACCGCCAGCAGGTTCTTCACGCTGTCGGCCGCGCGGTTCACGCCGGCCGACTGCAGCGCCTTGTTGCGGTCGATGCCGAAGCTCTCCGCGATCTTGCCGGTCTGCGCCAGCCGCACCTGCGCGTCGACCATCGCCTGCATCGTCGCGAAGCCGGCCGACAGGTAGCCGACATGCGGCGTACGCTCGATCAGGCGCAGCGTCGCGGCGACCTTGATGCCGAACGCGCCGTTGTCGCCGAGAAAGAGCCCCGTGAAATCGGGGCCGCCGCCGTGGCGCGTGAACGGCTTCGCGCCGCGCCGCCCGCCCGACCCGGTGGTCACGCAGGTGCCGTCGGCCAGCACGGCCGTGACGCCGAGCACGCTGTCGGCCACCGTGCCGTGGCGGCTCGATCCGTAGAACGCGCTGTTCTGCGACAGTGCGCCCCCGACCGTCCCGCCGATCCCCGACATCGGCCCCCAGTACGGCGTGCGCAAGCCGGTGGGCAGCAGCGCCTCGTGCAGTTCGGCCCAGGTGCAGCCGGCTTCGACGGTGACGAAGCGGCTCTTCTCGTCGATTTCGATCACGCGCGACATGCGCCGCGTGTCGACCACGATGCAGTTGCGGTGCGGCGGCAGATAGCCCTTGCCGTACGACAGGCCGCCGCCGCGCGGAATCAGCGCGACGTCGAGATCCTGCGCGAGTCGCGCAAGCGCGACCACGTCGTCGGCGCTGCGCGGCAGCGTGATCGCCAGCGGCGCCACGCCCGGTTGCCAGAACACGTCGTTCGAATAGAACGCAAGCGACGGTTCGTCGGTCAGCACCGCGTCGGCGCCGATGAGCGCGCACAGCCGCTCGCCCAGGTCGCCGTGCGACGGCCCGTTGAATGCAATCTGCATGGTCAGGCCTCGACTGAAATCGGATGGAAGCGGAGCGCGTCGTGCCGTTCGGCGGGCTGCGACGGCACAGCCGGTTCGGGCGCCATCCGGCGCGCGAGCGAGAGCTGGAACGCATGCAGCGGCCCTTCGTGGAACGGCGAGAACGGGCCGGCGCGATAGCCGGGCGAGCGGCGGCACGCGTGCATGCCCTCGATCATCGGAAGGTCCTCGCGATTGATGCGATCCCAGTTCGCGCGCACGCGCTCGCGGAGCGCTTCCAGCGGATCGCCGTCGTCATTCGTGGCCGGTACGCCGGCGGACGGCGTGCCGACGAAGAAGAAGTACACGTGCTCGTCGGTGGTCTGCACGTCGACCGGATCGACCGTCAGCACGAACAGGTAGTCCGCATGCAGGCCGAGCATCAGCGTGGGGCTCGCGAGCAGGTACTCGGCGCCGCGCGCGCGTTGCGGCGACAGTCCGGCGAACGTCGGCAGGCCGCCGTGGCCGGCGGTCGCCGCATCGTAGATACGGGTGCCGACGCCGCAGACGTGCGCGTCCACGACCGGGTAGTGCTCGTTCCACAGCGACGCCTTGTTCAGCGCGGGATGCACGAACGGGTTGTGATAGCTGTCGAGAAAGTTCTCGACGACGAGCTTCCAGTTGCCGTGCACGCGATAGTGCAGCGCGCCGCCGTACTGCAGTTGCGAGAAGTCGTAGTCGTGCCAGCGGCGCTCGAGCGCCGCCAGCGTATCGGCGAGCGGCGCGGCACGGCCGCCCGGGTTCACGCAGACGAGACCGTTCCAGCTCGCGCTTCGCACGCGGTCGAGTTCGAGACACGCGCGGTGCGAAGCATCCACGTGGTGGTCGTGAATCCCGTTGAAGTGGCTCGCACGTTCCAGCGCGCCGTTCAATCCGTATCGCCACGCGTGATACGGGCACCTGATCGAATGGACGTCGCTTGCCGTCTCGCTCACGAGCGGCACGCCGCGGTGCTTGCAGATGTTGTGAAAGCAGCCGAGCATGCCGTCTCGATCGCGCGTGACGACGAGCGGCATGCCGGACAGCGTGACGGGCAGCACGTCGCCGGGCCGGGCAACCTGTCCGCCGGCGGCTGCGACGCGCCAGTGGCGTTCGTCGAGCACCGCGCGTTCGTGGGCGAAGATCTCGGGGTCGGTGTAGAACGCCGCCGGAAGCGACGTCGCGTGCTCGAGCGGCTTCGCGAGATGCTGTGTGAGGACATGTTGATAGCGCTGCGCAGCTTGCATGAAATTCCCCAGGGTTGGGCCGCGCCCATGCGGCCGTGACAGCGATCGTAGGAGAAGCGTGCCGTTGCGGCGGCCGCGATGCGAAACGGTGGCGGGCGATCCGCAGCGGACGGCCATGCGATTCAGCGCAAGATGCGTCGGATCCCGTCCCTCAGTGCCTGCAGTGGATTACGGTGCGCGTCGGCGCGTGCCGGTGCAGGATTGACCTGCGCGGGCACGCCGGGCGAACGATCGGGTACGTCCCGCAAGATGTGCGCCGTCGCATGGGGACGAACCGGTTTCGGCGCCTGCAGCGGAACGTCGGCAACGGCCACCGGCACGTGTCCCGCCGGGTTCGCGGGCAAGCTGTCCTGCACGCCTTCACGCGCCGCCGAATGGCTGCCTGACGGCTCGGTTGCCGCCTCCGGTTCCGTTGCATGCCCGGTGCGCGTCAGGAACGCGCGCCAGTCTTCGTGGCCCTCCGTCTGCGCAGGGCTGCCGGATGACGATGGCGGCGCCGCCGATCCAGGCGCATGCCCGGTACGCGTCAGGAACGTGCTCCAGTCTTCATGGCCCCCCGTCTGCGCGGGGCTGCCGGATGACGATGGCGGCGCCGCCGATCCAGGCGCATGCCCGGTGCGCGTCAGGAACGTGCTCCAGTCTTCGTGCCCCCTCGTCTGCGCAGGGCTGCCGGACGGCGATGGTGGTGCCTCCGACCCAGGCGAATGCCCGGTACGCGTCAGGAACGCGCGCCAGTCTTCGTCCGGCTGTTTCGGCGCGCTGGCCGGCGCTTCCGCATGCGGCGACGAATGACCGTCCGACGCAGCAGAAGCCGTTCTGCCCGGCTCCGGCAAGCTGCCGGGCGGGCTCGTGTTGCCGGCGCTTGCGGGCACGTTGCCGATCCGCCATGCCGCCGGCCGGCGGATGGGCGATGCCGTCTCCGGGGAGACGGGTCTTGGCGTGACGACGGACCTCATGTCGGCCTTCGTCAGCGGGCTGACGGGCCGCGGAGAAAAAGGCGTATCCGCCCGGGCGCCGATCGTGCGCAGCCGTTCGAGCACCGCGCCGCCGGCCGGGCTGGACGGCTGCGCTGGCGGGCTGTCGTGGCGCTCCGGCGCCGGCGTCGATGCGGGCGGACTTCCGAATGAAACCTGACGCGGCCCGCTGACCGTATTGTCCATGTGCTCTCCGATACCTGTTCGCTAGCATGGGGCTGGGGTGAACGCCCCTTCGGCAAGGCCGTGCTGACGCCGACTCCTGCAGAAATACCTCGGTCCGTCGATTGCGGCCGGACGCAATGCGAAGCGGCGCGCGCAAACCCGCAATCGATGCCGCCAGCGTCACGCTCGCTTCGCATCCGGCGACCGCGGTTCCGATGCGGCGACGATCGGCGCGCGAGGCCCGCCTACATTCCGTTAACCCGCCACTCATTTCCTGAACGCCATGCAAGTGACGCGCACCGCGAGTCCCGATTCCAGCCCGCGAAACAGCGAAAGCCCTGTCGACAGTTCGCACTGAGCGCCAGCGCCGGCGCCAACCGTCGATACTGCCGCGCAAGCCCAGATCCGATCGCAGTTCCCGCCCCCTTGTCCGGACAGCGCCGTCCAAGTACGGCGTCGCTGGAGAGCGCGGGCGAAGCGCCGCCGGCACAGCTTTCGCGCATCCGGCACTACGCGGACGGAACGACGATGGGAGCGGTCGACCCGCATGACGCGAACACCAGGGACGAACTCATCAGATTCCCGTTCGAAATAGACGCGGACGATCGTGGCGCACTTGCCGCCCGTTTCGAGGAGGATTACCCGCCCGGCGCATTCGACCCGCGCAACTATGACGGGGGGGCGTCGCGGTCAAGGACGACGTGATCACGGGTTTCATGGACGATTCGGAAACCGGGCTGCACGCGCCGGGACAAGTCGCCCGGATCAATATCCTGGTCGCCCGGGAACATCGGGGAACGGACGCCGCGAGAAACCTCGCGAAACAGGTCGACGACGCGTTGATCGCGAAGGGTGATCGATACAGGCTGTCTCGCGTATGGGACAGCAATACGGCGCAACTGGAGCGAAAGCAGGCGCGCGGCTGGCGCCCCGACCCGGCGCTGACCGAACCGGGCCGGACGCAAGCGTTCTGGATCGCGCTCGATCCACGATTCAAGGACATTCCGCCGCCGCGGCAAACCAGCGTCCGCTGAGCGTCCCGGAACCGCACGCGCGTTGCGTCGTCCGCCGCGCGCATGCGGCGGCGCCGCAAGTATCGGCGCAACGGCGGGCGCGTCGATTCGCGCACTGCCCGGATTCATCCGCGTGGTCGAGCAGACCGGCACGTGCCTGCCGCCAGGCGGGCCGCTGCGCAAATGGCCCGGGGTCCGTCAACGGACCCCGGGCCACCGGGCGATCACGGGTACCGGGCGCTGAATCCATGCCCCGGCGCCCGCACCGCTCAACGCTCAACGCTCAACGCTGCGCGACCTGCATCAGAACTGATAACCCGCGCCGACCACCGCGCCGAAGTCCGACCGCGTGTTGCCCGTCACCGACGCCTTGACGACCCAGCGGTTGCTCTCCGTCACGTACGAGTAGCCGGCCGCGAAGCCCTGCTGACCGTGATAGTTCGACGTCGCCGCCGACACCATCGAGCGCCCCGCGCCCGTCGGCTGCGGCAAACCGGCCACCGCCATCGCCGACGCGACGCCGCCGTACATGTCCTTCTTCAGGTCGTTGAACGCGTTGTACACCTGGCCGACGCGCTGGTCGGTGTAGCCCTTCGCCTGCGCCGATGCCGTCGACAGGTTGTCGTTCAGCTGCTGCACGTTCACCGCGTCGGTCGGCGCCGTCCCGGCCGCGACGTTCGTGACCTGGCGCTCGCTGCCCTTCGCACCGACCGAGAACGAATTGTCGCGATCGGCGACGGAGCCCTGGCCAACCGCCACCGCATTCTTGCCGGTCGCGGTCGCCGTCGACCCGATCGAACCCGCATCGGCACGCGCGATCCACGACGTGTTCGCATCGGTCGCCGCCGCGCGGATCTTGTCGTTGGCCGCGGCATTCTGCAGCGCGGTGTTGAACTGGCCCATGTTGACCGCGTCGTTGGCGTTCACGCCCGCCGCGACGCCGGTCAGCACGCGGTCGCCCGCCGTGCCGGAGAAGTTCACGCTGGTGCCGCCCGTGCCCTGCCCGACCGTGATCGCGCCGTTCGGATCCTGCTGCTGCACGAGGCCGGCCTTGCCGTTCGCGATGTTGGTGACGTTGCTCTGCAGGTTCGAGATGTCGGTCGTGTTCTTCGACACCTGCTGGTTGGTCGCGTAGAGCTGCGAGCCGTTCACCGCGTCGGTGCTGGTCGCGCCGAGCGTGCCTGCCTGCACGTTGGTGATGCGCGTGCCGCCGGCGCCGCCGAGCGTGATCGTGCTCTTCGAGCTGTCGTCGTACTGCACCGCGAGCGCGCCGAGCT
The DNA here is from genome assembly GCF_902499125.1 of Burkholderia arboris. Classification (GTDB taxonomy): domain Bacteria; phylum Pseudomonadota; class Gammaproteobacteria; order Burkholderiales; family Burkholderiaceae; genus Burkholderia; species Burkholderia arboris. The sequence goes on along the minus strand of NZ_CABVPX010000007.1, from coordinate 244,121 downwards.
GGTTGAGGCTCGACTGCACGCCCTTCAGCTGCTTCACGTTCACCGCGTCCGTATCGCTGGTGCCCGCCGCGACGTTCTTCAGCACGACCGCCGACGTTGCATCGCCGCCGACGAGCGACACCGAATTCAGCCGGTTGCCGTTCGTGTCGACGTCGTACTTGACGACGTTCTTCACGGCTTCGCCGGCCTGGTTCGACACCTGCGTGATCTGCTGTTCGAGCGCGGTTTTCACGCCCGACAGCTGGCCGCCGTTCACCGCATCCGTGCTGCCTGCGGCGACATTGCCGTCGGCCACGTTCGTCAGCTGCGTCGGTGCACCGCCGCGCGCCGCGCTGAACGCGCCGAGCTTCGGATCGAACTGCAGCGCGTCCTGCTGCAGCCCGGCGATCGCCGCCGTGTTGCCCGCGATATTCGTTTCGGCGTTGCCGATGCGCGTTTCGTGATTCGCGAGGGTCGTCGTGTTGCTGCCGACGCGGCCGTCTAGGTTCGTCAGTGCGTCGCCGACATTGTTGAACGCGCTGCCGCCGATCTTGTAGTTCGGAGCGGTGATCGAGCCGTCCGGATTCGACGTCGCGCCGCCGCCGAGTGCGGCCGCGGTACTGTCGATCGCGCTGCGCAGCTGTGCGCCGTTCACCGCGTCGGTGCTGCCGGCCGCGACGTTGCCGGCCGCGACGTTGGTCACGCGCACCGGGCTGCCGCCGTTGCCCGCGCCGAGCGAAACCTGCCGCTTGCTCGCGTCGTCGTATTTCACGGCCAGCGCATCGAGCTGGCTCGTGCCGTCGTGAATCGCCGCGGTCAGCTGGTCGACGTTGACCGCGTCGGTGCCGGCCTTGCCGGCCGCGACGTTGCTGATGAGCTGCGGGCCGTGGCCGCCGTGGCTCGCGTCGTAAGCGCCGATGCCCGGGTTCCACTGGAGCGCATCCTGCTGCAGCGCCGCGATATTGCCCGTATTCGTCGTCACCTGGTTGCCGACGGTCGTGATCGACTGGTTGAGCGTGCTGGTTGCCTTGCCGAGCTGGCCCACGTTCACCGCATCGTTCGCGGCCGTGCCGTCCGCGACGTTGTGCAGGCCGACCGGCGCCGCCGCCCCCGTCCCGCCCAGCGTGACGCCGCTGTGCGCGTCGCTGTCGTACTGCACGGCGTTCTTCGTCGCGCTGCTGATCTGGCTGGTGATCGACGTGCTCAGGTTGCCGAGCGTCGTACTGAGGTTGTTCGTCACGCTCGTGCTGAGCGACGCGAGGCCGCCGTTCAGCTGCCCGACGTTGACGGCGTCGTGTACGTCCTTGCCGTCGGCGACGTTGTGCAGCGTCGTGCCGTTGGTGCCCGCGAACGTCACCGAGTCGAAGCCGCTCGCGCCGTCGTACTTCACGTTGCGCGCATCGGCCGCCTGCAGGCCGCCGATGTTCGACGCCGCCGTACTCAGCGACGTGTTGATGCCGGTCACGCTGGTCTGCAGGTTCGCGATGTTCGACGCCGCCGTCGAAATGGACGTCTGAAGCGGCGTGACGCTGCCCTTCAGCTGGCCGACATTGACGGCGTCGGTATCGGCCACGCCGGCCGCGACACCGCCGATCGTCGTGCCGTTGACGCCGTCGAGCGCGATCGCCGCATGCGTGTTGTCGGTGTACTTCACGACGTTCTGCGTCGCCGTGACGATGCTCGTGCTGAGGCTGTTGCCGACGCTGGTCACGCGCTGGTCGACGTTCGAGATCGTGGTCGACAGCGAATTGCCGACCGACGTCACGCGCGCGTCGACATTGCCGATGCCCGTGCTGAGCGTGTTGTTCACGTTCTTCAGCTGCTGGACGTTGACGGCGTCCGTATCGGCCGCGCCCGCCGCAACGTTCTTGAGCTGGCGTTCGCTGCCGATTGCACCGAACGATACCGCGCCGCCGACCGGTGCGGCCGTGCCGCCGAACACCGGCGTGCCGCCGTTGTTCGCGCCGATGCTGCCCGACCCGATCGCCACCTGATTGTTGTCGTTCGTCTGCGCACCCGCGCCGATCGCCACCGATTGCGTGCCGCCCGCGCGCGTCTGCGTCGCCGCGTCGTACGACGCGCCGGCCGATACGCCATCGCTCGACGTCGGGTTCGCGCCGCCGATTGCGACCGAGCGGTCGCCGCTGGCCAATGCCGAGTGGCCGAGTGCGATCGAGCTGGTGCCGTGCGCATCCGCCACGTTGCCGAGCGCCATCGAGAAATCGCCGACTGCGGCCGACTGGCGGCCGATCGCCAGCGCGGTGTTGCCCTGCGCGACCGCCACCGTGCCGATCGCGGTCGCCGAGTTCGCCAGCGCCTGCGAGCCGACACCGATCGCAATCGCACCGCCGCTGCTGCTGCCGCCGTTGCTGCTCGCATTCGACTGGTCGCCGATCGCGATGCCGCTGGTGCCGGCCTTGGCATTCGTGCCCTGCGTCACGTTCGTGGTACTCACCGCCACGTAGGTCCCGTTCTTCGTCTTGACGCACAGCGGGTTGGTCCCGTCGATGCACTGCCCGTTCAGCGCGTTGTCCGGGTTGCCGCGGTCGACGAAATTGTCGGCGTGCGCGGCGCCGGCGCTCAGCATACCCGCGCCCGCGAACATCGCGGCGGCGAGCACCGAAATCTGCTTCCTCTTCATGGTCTTCTGCTCCGTTGTGTAGCGTCTGGTTTGAATATGGACTACTTACGTTTATTGACAGCTTCGACTTCGATTGCGATTGCGACTTCGGTGCGGAACCCGATTCCGTGATCCGGCGCTGCCACGTTGGAGGCGATCCGCATCGACCGTTCGTTTCCACCGGACGATCGAAGCCTCCGGGCCCGCCGTCTAGTTACGGCCCGTTCCGTTATTCATGAAACCTCATTAGGAATGCGTAATGCTATTTATGGACGAGCCTTTCCCCGACTGAATCCGGAGATTCAACCTGTCGTTATAAACACCTCTGATGTGAGGTCGCGCCGACCGCGACCAACCCCGCTTCTTTTATTTCATCTTCGGCAACCGGTGCTTTATTCCCGTGCCACGAGCATTTGCCCGGGCGGGCATCAATCGATGCTTCGGACTCGAATCGCACAACGTCCGGCGCACCTTGCGGCGCCTTCCGTTGCGCTGCGCCACCCGGCATTCAAAGTTCGGACGAATTATGGGACACGATCTTGAATTATTGAAGCCGACATTCTTTATAGATTGTGAAATTCAATATATTCAATGACTTACGTGAAATACCTACGCCTCGCAAACGATTTCGCGCTGCCGAAATTAATCGCAATGTTTTACAAGGCGGATAAATACTTTGCCAAAGCGGATTTAAATTAAAATCAATCCCGGGAAGACAATCCAGAATCTGGTCGATCGCGGAGCTGCGTGGCCGGCATTCGTGTAAACCATGAGTATTGACGCATATCAACACGCGGCGTTCCTGTCTCAATCCGCCATTTTAAATATCGGGAAAGCGGGATGACGCGAATAGAGCCGCAGTGTCTGGCGGGATTTGAAAGAAGCTCCTACAATTCCGCTCGCATTGATTCCTGCAGTCGCGATCTTCACGGCGCGAGCACGGCAATCGTCCGCGTCCTTACCGGCTCAGCGATCAAAAAAACGAATGCCGTGTCATGCGACGACCGGTTGTCCGTCGCGCAGTGCCGGCAACCTCTGGAATCGATGCGAGCGTGCGATGCGCTTATGCGTCGTCATAGAGCGGCTCACGACGTTTCCCCCGAACCGGGCAGGCCACCCGTGGAAACGCAGCCAACCGCCTTTTCCGAACAGGTGCACGATGCCTTCATCGATCTCCGCATTGAGCGACGCCCATCTCCTGGTCGTCGACGATCAACCCGACCAGCTGCGTCTGCTGATCGACATCCTGCGCGACACCGGATGCCGGATCAGCATCGCATCCGACGGCGCGCAAGCGTGCCAGCGCGCGCAGGCGCTGATGCCCGACCTGATCCTGATGGACGTGCGGATGCCGCGCATGGACGGCTTCACCGCGTGCCGCCTGCTTGCCGCCGATCCGCTCACGGCCGGGATTCCCGTCATCTTCCTGACCGTGGCCGGCGCATTGCACGAACGGCTCGAAGGGCTCGAGATCGGCGGCGTCGACTATGTGGTGAAGCCGTTCGAGCCGGAAGAAGTGGTCGCGCGGATTCGCGTGCAGCTCTCACGGACGCAGCGGGAACGGCCGGCCGGTCCGGAACCGGCGGACAACCTGTTCGCGGCCGGCAAGGACGACGACATCATCGTGCGGGCGGCCATTCGCCACCTGTCGCGCACGCTGAACGATCCGCCGACGGTGGAGGAACTGGCACGCGCAGTCGGCACGCACGAAAAGCGGCTGTCGCGCGCGTTTCGCGACAATCTCGGCCAGACGGTGTTCGAATATCTGCGGTACGAGCGGCTGCGGATCGCGCAGGACCTGCTGGATTCGACGTCGCTCAGCATCGCCAGCATCGCGAAGGAAATCGGCTTTTCCACGCCGGCCAATTTCGCGACCGCCTTCCGCGAGCGGTTCGGCATCACCCCGACCGAATGGCGGCGCCAGGGTCACGCGGGCGCGCGCACCGCCGCACGGGAGCCGCAACGCGGCGCGTAGCGCGCCGGTTCACGGCGTCCCGTCGCGCGCTGCCGGCTTCACGGGCCGCGGTTCACCGCAGGCAACCGGGCAACGGAATCGCCGGGCCCTGGCGCGCCGGCCGTCGTTGACCAATCGCGCCCGCCCGTTCGCCCAAACGAATCGAATCGGCGCCGCGCGAGCGCGCTTTTTTTGGCAAACTGCGCGCTTTCGGCCAAGAGCACGCCCCATGCGACGTCCACGTTTCCCGAACCATTCGATCGTCGCCTCGTTGATGCGGGCCAAACGAGGCATGCGGTCCGGCATGAAGCCACTTCTGCATGCAGGCCTCGTCGCGATGTGCCTGATCGCCCACTCCGCCGCCGCAGCGGGACAGGCAACGACGGCAACCCATCCGGCGTACTGGCAGCGCGGCAACGGCGAACCCTATGAGGTCGCGGACACCGAAGTCCGCGACGTGCCGGACCCGGTTTCCGGCCGCGACTATCAGGTATTCGTCGCGCTGCCGCCGTCCTACGGCAGCCAGCCGCAGCGCCGCTATCCCGTCCTTTACGTGACGGATGCCGACTATGCGTTCCCCCTCGTCAAGCAGATTGCCCGCCGTCTCAACGGCGAAGGGCCCGTCGTCGAGGAATTCATACTCGTCGGCCTGTCCTATGCGCGCGGCGAAAGCGGCATGCAGAGCCGGCGACGCGACTACACGCCCACGTCGGCAGGATCTCCCGACGCACCGGCCGATGCCGTTCACGGCCAGGCCGGCGCGTATCAGGCGTATCTCCGCAACCAGGTTCTGCCGTTCATCGCGAAGCAGTACCGGACCAACGAAAGCCGGCGATTCTTGCTCGGCCATTCATATGGCGGCCTGCTGGGCATGAGGATCCTGCTGACCGAACCTGACCTGTTCTCCGGCTATCTGATCGGCAGTCCGTCGCTGTGGTACGACCGGCACGCCATGTCGCGTGTCGAGGCCGCCTACGCGGCCAGCCACCGCGACCTGCCGGCGCAGGTGTTCATATATGTCGGCGAGTACGAGGAAGTCCGGAAGGGCGATCCGCGTTTTGCCAGGACCTACAACATGGTCACCGACACGCGGAAGATGGAGAAGTCCTTGCGGTCGAGGCAGTTCCGGTCGCTCCGGCTGCGCGTCGACGTACTCGACGACGAAAATCACCTGACGGTCGCGCCGCGCGGTTTCACGCACGGCCTCGAATATCTGCTGCCCGCCGCGGCACGATAGCGCGCGCTCACCAGTTGTATTTCGCGCTGGCCAGCACGGTCCGCTCGTTGCCGAACACGCACACGGCATACGACTGGCAGCCGCTGACATAACGCCGGTCGAACAGGTTCGCGACGTTCAGTGCGAAACGCCAGTGCGGCATGTCGTAATGCAACGCCAGGTCGTACAACGTCGCGCTCGGCACCGTCAACGAATTGTCGGGCGCGCCGGCCGACGCGCTTTGATAGCGCACGCCGCCGCCGATCCCGACGCCCGCCAGCGCGCCCGTCTGCCAGGTCCAGTCGGCCCACAGCGACGCCATCTGCCGCGGCAGCGGCACGGACACCGGCCAGTTGTTCAGCGACGCGTCGTTCGCCTGCACGTTCTTGACGTCCTGATATGCATACGACGCGACGATCGACAACTCGCGCGTCAGCTTGCCGACCGCGCTCAGCTCGATGCCGCGCGAACGCACCTTGCCGGTCTGCACGGACGTCGTGCCGGTCCGGTCGAGATTCACCGGCGTCGGCGTCACGACGTTGGTCTGGTCGATCTGGTAGACGGCCGCGTTCAGCATCAGGTTCCTGCCGGGCGGCTGCCAGCGCAGCCCGGCCTCGATCTGCGCGCCGCGCGTCGGTTTCGGCAGGCCGCCGCCGAACATCCGCACGCCAATGACCGGATCGAACGACGTCGAATAGCTCAGGTACGGCGACAGCCCGGCGTCGCCTTGATAGGTGAGCCCGACGCGCCCGGAAAACGCACTGACGTTCTGCTGCGCCTGCGTGCCGGCCGTCCGGTCGTCGAAGCGCGCATTCACGACATCCTCGCGGCCGCCGAGCGTCAGCGTCCAGCGTTGCCAGCGGATCTGGTCCTGCGCATACACGCCGACCGTGTTCATCGCGGTGTACTGGTCGATGTGGCCGAGCGACGTCGGACCGGAGAAGATCGCGACCGTCACCGGCCGGTAGACGGGGTGGTACAGGTCGAGCGACGGCGCGAGTGCAAGCCACACGCTGTTGGTCGTCGTCTGCCGGTCGAATTGCAGGCCGAACAGCAGCGTATGCTCGAGCGGCCCCGTGCCGAAGCGCGCCTGCGCGTGATTGTCGATGTCGAGCCGGCTGTAGTTGAGCTGGAACAGCCCCGCGAAACGCATCATGTTCGTCGTGCTGCGGGGCGCGAAGCCATTGCCGAACACCGTTGCATCGTCGAGCGACAGGTGCGACCAGCGCACGTCCTGGTGCAGCGTCCAGATCCCGTTCACGCGGTGTTCGAGCGCGTAACCGAGCGACCATTGCTTCTTGCGGTAGTCGTTGAACGACGGGTCGCCCATGTAGGTGTCCTGCGACAGGCGGCCGTTGGGGTTCGGCAATACCGTGCCCGACGCCGGCAGGAAGTTCGACGATATGTCGCCGCTGTCCTGCAGGAACGTTGCGGAGACCGTCAGCGACGTGTCGGCGTTCGGCCGCCAGCGGAACGACGGCGCGAGCGCGACGCGCCGGTCACCGTTCGGGCCGGTCACCGCGTTGCCGTCGCGCGCGACGCCGACGAAGCGGTATGCCACCTTGCCGTCCGGATCGAGCCGGTCGCCGACATCGAGCATGACCTGCTTGCGCGCATCGTTGCCGATCTGCACGCCGGCTTCGCGCACGCGCGCGCCGTCGGCGAGCTTCGTCTGCGCGTCGACGATCGCGCCGGGCTCGCCTGCGCCGTACAGCACCGACGTCGGCCCGCGCAGTACCGCGATCGAATCGATCGTGTACGGGTCGACGCGCCAGTTCGCGATCACGGCCGTATTCAGGGCCGGCACGCCGTCGACGTACAGCGTCGGCGTGAAGCCGCGCAGCGCCGCATACCAGTCGGTCCGGCTGTCGGCGCCGAACGTCGAGAAGCCCGGCACGTAGCGCAGCGCCTGGTTCAGGTCGGCCGCGCCGGTCATCTCGATCTGTTGTGCGGTCACGATATTGATCGTTTGCGGGATCTCGGCCACCGGCGTGTCGGTCTTCGTGCCGGCCGCGGTGCGCCGCCCGACGAGCCCGACGGACGCGCCGTCGGCCACGCCTTGCACGTCGATTGCCGGCAACACGGCTGCCGCCGCGCCGGCCTGCGGCGCGTCTCCCGCATCCGCAGCCTGCGCGGGCGCGCTGCCTGCCGCCGCCACGCACCATGCTCCGGCGGCCGCGATCGTCCTCGCGCGTCGCGCCGCACTCGTCCCCGTTACCATCGTTCCCTGCTCCGTCGTGCTGGTGGCCGATTCGGCCCGATCGTGGCGCGACGCATCGAACGGCGTCCGCCCTGTGTTGTCATGCCGGTCATGTCGATTGCGCGCGAGCCGGAATCCGATGGCCAGTGGCGTCGTTCGCGAGCGCAGCGATCATACCGGGCGAATGTGGCGCGGTCTTCAAAAAAAGTGCGCGGGCACGCGAATCCGGCGCTCGCGCGGCGAAAACGGCGCAGGCGCGCCATCGATCCGGTCGGCTGCCGCCGGGAAAGGCGGATGAAAGACGGGGACGCTAGACTGCGTTCGACCCGGAAACGGCCGCGGACCACGCGGCCCCGCACGATGCTCGGTACGGCGTCGACCGCGGGCACCCGGCGTCACGACCGTCACCACCGGGGACCGTATGCGCTGCCTGTCGACTCGACCGCTGTTCGCCGTGTTGCTCTCCCTGGGCGCGCTATTCGGCACCGTGCCACCGGCCCGCGCCTGCGACATACCGCCAGCCGTCACGACGATCGATCCGCACGGCTACTATGACGACGCCGCCGGCTATGCGCGCGCCGTGAAGCCGATGCGCGATTTCATTGCCCGGCTCAACACGGCGGCGGACCACGGCGACTGGTCGTGCGCATCGAGCCTGCTGGAAAGCTGGGCGCAGGCCGATGCGCTGATGGGCCGGATCTCGGGTTACCAGGGCCATTACGAGCGTTCATGGGCCGGCACCGATTTCGCGATGGTGATCCTGCGCATGCCGCGCGACGTGCGCGATGCGAATCGCGCGCGCCTCGATGCGATCGATCCGTGGCTCGAACGCATCGCGATCGCCACCCGCGATGCGGAAGCGATCAACCACCTGCACAACAACCTCGTGTATTGGGCCGGACTCGACCTGATCGCGATCGGCACCGCGACCGGCAACGCGAGCCTCGTCGATTCGGGGCTGCTGCGCGTTCGCGAAGGCATCCGCGACATCGGCCCGGACGGTTCGCTTGCACGGGAAGTCAAGCGCGGCAACCGTGCGCTGCACTACCACACGTTCGCACTGCTGCCGCTCGTGTTCGCGGCGGAGCTCGTGCAGCAGCGCCATATCGATCTCTATCGGGAAAACGACGGTGCGATCGGCCGTCTCGCGAATCTCGTGATCGCCGCGGTGGAGAATCCCGCGAGCTTCGCGGCCATCACGCCGGTCAGGCAGGACCTGTTCCCGTGGACGTTTCGCGATGAACTCAGTTGGGTCGAGCCGTACTTCGCGCGCTTTCGCGATCGTCGCCTGCCGGCAATCATCGCACCGCGCCGCCCGTTCGACGAATGGCGGCTGGGTGGCGACGTGACGGCGGTGTGGGGCGCGCCGCTGCCATAGGCCCGGCACCCCGCACGCGGCACATCCTCGGCGTTGACGTATCGTTGATCGGCCGTTTTTCGCGCGAATGTTGCAGCCGCCACTGCCGCTCGAAGCCCATCGGCACGGTCATTCGCGGTTTTCCGAATCGCCTGCGAGCCGCTCGTTCAGCACGCGCGCGTCTGCCTGCCGGTCCAGCGACAGGCACACGTCGCGCAACGCGTCGACGCGCGCACTGTCGAGCGCCGTGCTTGCCAGCGCACGATATTTCGCCAGCAGCGCCGCATCCGGCAGCGGATTGCGCGGATCGCCGAGTGCGATCGGAACGTGACGCGATTCCCGCGTCCCGTCCGCGCGCTGCAAGGTCACCGTCGGTTCGTCGAGATCGCCGAGTGCCGGATCGACGTCGACCGTGATGCGCGCGAGCAGCGCGGTCACGCGCGGGTCGGCGCGCCGGTCTGCGCGATAGGCGCCGAGCCCGGTATCGCCGAACACGAGCGCCGCCGCAACGGCATACGGCAGGCTCATCTGCGCGGACGACAGCGTCGACAGGTCGCGACCGCCACACATCCGCGCAACGAACGCGCTTGCGCGCACCACCACCCGTTCGAGCGCGTCGGCATCGAACGTGCGGCCGTCCGCGAGTTGCAACGTCGCGTCGACCGCCGCATGGGCGCTGCGGCACGACGCGTGCGGCTTGATCGAGCAGCGCATCAGCTTCCAGTGCGCACCAAGGCCGTCGGTCAATGCGTCGGGCGCGTGCGATTGTGCGGCGAACGTATTGAAGAAACCGCCCCACACGTCGTCGAACACGCGGGCGGGGCCGCTCACGCCTTCCCGTGCAAGCAATGCTGCCAGCACGCCGCCTTCGGCCGCACGCCCGGCGTGCAGCCGCTTGGTCTGCGATCCGTCGTGAATGAAGCTCCACAGGCCGCCGGCGAAGCTCGCCGCGTGGCCAAGCGCGTCGCGCGTGCGTGCGGTGTCGAGCCCGAGCACGCGTGCGCTCGCGGCGGCCGCACCGAACACGCCGCAGCTGAGCGTCGAATGCCAGCCCGCTCCGTTGTGGGCCGAGTAGCCGCCCGCCGCCTCGAGCACGCGCCGACCGACGTCGTAACCGAGCACGATCGCCGCCACGCATGCCCGGCCGGTCACGGGGTGGCCGGCGCACGACAGCGCGGCGAGTACGGCAGGCAGCACGACCGCGCCCGAATGATCGCAGCCGCCGGAATCGTCGAGCTCGAGCGCGTGCGCGGCAATGCCGTTGACGAACGCCGCGTCGCGCGCGCTCGCGCGCCGTCGCGTGCCCCATAGCGACGCGCCACCCTGCTCAACGGCGCCGGTCAACGCACGGGCACTGCGTGTCTCGACGGCCGACGTGCCGGCCAGCGCCGCACCGAACGTGTCGAGGACATGACGCTTGGCTTTCGCGACGACGTCGTCCGGCATTGCATCGGCGGAGGTCCGTGCAACGAATGCCGCGAGCCGGGTGGCGCGCGCTTGCGTCTCCGTTGTCATCGCGCCGCCTCCTCTGCCACGCAACGCGCGAACACGTCGACCGGATGGCCCGGGGCGTTCACGGGGGCCTGCGCACGCCACCAGCGCGCGATGTCGCGCCCCGTCGCAAACCACGCATCACCGGTGCCGCGCAGGTGCGCGAGCAACGCGCGCAGCAGATCGATCCGCCCGGTCGTGCCGATGATCTCGGGATGCAGGCGCAGCACGCAGCACAGCCCGAAACGCCTGAACCCGTCGACGTCGCGCCGCCAGTTGTCGAGCACGTCCCGGTACGCCGCGATGCGCGGCTGGCCCGCCGGCACGGGCGGCGACAGGTTGAACTCGAAGTACGGTTCGTCCTCGAGTTCGTAGTGCAGCGGCAGCTCGACGAGCCGCGCGCCGTTCGCGTCGCCGTCGTTGCGCGGATGCACGTAAGGCAGATCGTCGCCGCGCCACGACGACGACCACGTGAAACCTTCCGCAACGAGACAATCCGCGAAACCATCGGCCCAGTTGCCGGTGAACGAGCGAAAGCCTTCCGCGTCGCGACCGATCGCGTCCGCGAGCGCAGCACGCCCGGCGCGGCACGCGTCGGCCTGTGCGGCAAGCGACAAGGCATCGAAATCCTCGCAGCGATAGCCGCTCACGCCGAGCTCGTGGCCGGCGGCGGCAATCTCGCGCACCGCGCCCCCGTGCGTTTCGGCGACGGCGCCGGGCACGAACCAGCTCGCCGGCACGCCGAACGCGTCGAAAGCTGCAAGCAGCCGGTCGACGCCACGTGTCGCGCCGTAACGCCAGACCGACAGCGATTTCTCACGGCCGACGATGCGCGGTTCGCGCGTCTGGATGCCATGAATGTCGTTGAAATCGACCGTGATCGCGACCGCGTATCGCGCGCCGCCCGGCCATGAAGGAAAGTAGGTCACATGCCGCTCCGTTGCATGGGTTCCGCATCCCGCGTGGCCTGCGCGAGCCACCAGTCGGCTAGCGCGTGGCAGCGCGCGAACCATACGCCGTCCTGCGCGCACATATGGTCGAGCCATGCCTCAAGCAGCGCGATGCGTCCCGGCTTGCCGCAAACCTTGGGATGAAGCAGCGTCGTCAGGCACAGCCCGTCACGGTACACGCCGTCGAATTCGCGCGTCCAGTTGTCGAGCGTCGCACCGTATCCGGCGATCCGGTCGAGCCCGGCCGGGTAGTCAGGGTTGCGGTGGTACGCGAGCGACGCGTAATCGTCGGTTTCCCAGCGGCCGGGAATCTCGACGAGCGGCGGTTCCCCGGCCTCGCCGTGCAGCAGGTACGGCCGGTCGTCGCCGCGCATCGAGCTCGAATAGCGCACGCCCGCCTCGCGCAGCACCGCCACCGTCGCTGCACTCCAGTCGCCGGACGGCGTGCGGAACCCGACCGGCCGCACGCCGAGCGTGCGCGCGAAGACGTCGGCCGACTGCGCCATGATCTCGCGCTGCCGATCGGGCGAGAGCGTCCAGAACGCTTCGTGCCGGTAGCCGTGATAGCCGATCTCGTGGCCGCGCTCGACGATCGCCGCGCATTGCGCAGGCCACGTCTGCGCGACCCAGGCGGGCACGAAGAAGGTTGCCGGCAGCCCGAACGACGCGAGCATGTCGAGCAACCGGCCGAGCGCGCGCCACGGCCCGTAGCTGCCGAGCGTGAAATACGCGGGGTTGCGCCAGATCGACCCGTTCAGCATCGCATCGCCAGTCGGGCCGTCGAGGTCGAACGCGAGCGCGACGCATGCACGTTTCGCATCCGGCCAGCGGGGAGCCAGCTCCGTCATCGCGCGCTCAGTGGGTGCCGTTGATGGTTGCCTTCGCCACCGCGTGCTCCTGCAGCCCCCATTTCGCGAGCAGCTTCTGGTACGAGCCGTCGGCGATCATCTGGTTGAGCGCCGTCGTCAGCGCGCTGCTCAGCGCGGTGTTGCTCTTCGCGACGCCGATGCCCGTGTATTGCGACAGGAACGGCTTGCCGACCGGCGCATACGCGTTCTGCTCGAGGCTGTTCTGGTACGGCAACGTCTCGCCCCCCTGCACGGCCGCGTCGATGCGGTTCTGGCGCAGCTGCATCCGCGCATCCGACGAGCCGTCGGTGCCCACCACGACGATCGCGGGCTTGCCGGCCTTCACGCAGTTCTCCGCGCTCCACGCGGTCGTGTTGTCCGGGAACGACGTGCGCCGGCTCGACCCGACGCGCTTGCCGCACAGCGCGTTCATCTGCGCGAATTCGCCGGCGCGCGCCTTCAGCGTGTAGAACTGCGGGCCCGTCTCGATGTAGTCGACGAACGTCACCGCGTCGCGGCGCGTCGGCAGGTCGGTCATCCCGGACAGGATCATGTCGACGCGTTGCGTCGCGACCGCGCTCATCATCTGGTCGAAGCTCGTCTCGACCCAGTTCAGTTTCGCGCCCATCTTCGCGGCAATCGCTTCGCCGAGATCGACGTCGAAGCCCGCCAGCTTGTCGGTGGCCGGATCCTTGTACTCGAACGGCGGATAGTTCGGCACGATCGCGACGTTCAGCGTGCGTTTCGCGCTCGCGGATTGCGCGACGGCGAACGACGCATGCAGTGCGAGTGCGCCGAATGCGACGGCGGCCAGCGTGCGGGTCAGGACGGATGCTTTCATGGGGTGTCGCCTTGTCATGGTGGAGTAATGGGGTGCTGCGCCGCTCGGGCCGGCGGCTCGATCGCTCGGGCGCTGGGATACGGGGCGCCCGGCCCGCTTATGCAATCACCGCTGAAATGAAATCGCGCGTGCGCGCGTGCGTCGGCGCGGACAGCACCTGATCGGGCGTCCCGCTCTCGACGATCCGGCCGCCGTCCATGAACACGACGCGGTCGGCCACCTCGCGCGCGAATCCGAGCTCGTGCGTGACGACGATCATCGTCATCCCGCTCTTCGCGAGATCGCGCATCACGGCCAGCACTTCGCCGACGAGTTCGGGATCGAGCGCCGACGTCGGCTCGTCGAACAGGATCAGTTGCGGATGCATCGCGAGCGCCCGCGCGATCGCGACGCGCTGTTGCTGGCCGCCCGACAACTCGACCGGAAACGCATCGCACTTGTGCGCGAGCCCGACGCGGGCAAGCAACGCACGCGCCTCCTCCTCCGCTTGTGCACGGCGGCGCTTGAGCACCTGCACGGGCCCCTCGATCACGTTTTCGAGCGCGGTCTTGTGCGGAAACAGGTTGAAGCGCTGGAACACCATGCTCGTCGCCAGCCGCTGGCGCGCGACCTGGCGCTCCGACAGCGCGTGGAGCCGGTTGCCGGTGCGGCGGTAGCCGGCCAGTTCGCCGTTGACCCACAGCGCACCCGCGCTGATCGTCTCGAGCTGGTTGATGCAGCGCAGGAACGTGCTCTTGCCCGAACCCGACGGCCCGATGATGCACAGCACTTCGCCCTGCTCGACGTCGAGCGTGATGCCATGCAGCGCCTGGAAATCGCCGTACGATTTGCGCACGTCGACCGCGCGAACGACTGCGTTCGTCATGACGTTCTCCTGATGATTGAGGGTCGTGGCGTTCATTTGCGGCCCGCCGCCCGGCCCGCGCCGCGTGCGAAGCGCCGTTCGACGCGTGCCTGTGCGAGCGACAGCACGGTGACGACGGCGAGATACCAGATCCCCGCGACGATCAGCAACTCGATCACGCGGGCGTTCGCGTAGTAGATGTTCTGCGCGTTGTGCAGCATCTCCGCGTACTGCACGACGCTCGCGAGCGACGTCAGCTTGACCATGCCGATCAGCTCGTTGCCGATCGGCGGCACGATCACGCGCATCGCCTGCGGCAGGATGATCCGGCGCAGCGCCTGCAGGCCCGGCATGCCGATCGATTTTGCAGCCTCGTACTGGCCGGTGTCGACCGACAGCAGCCCCGCCCGCACGACTTCCGACGTATACGCGCCTTGATTGATGCCGAGACCGAGCACTGCCGCGAGGAACGGCGTCATCACGTCGACGGTCCGGTATTCGGCGAGGCCCGGGATGCCGAGCGTCGGAAACACCAGCGCCAGGTTGAACCACAGCAGCAACTGCAGGATCACCGGCGTGCCGCGGAACAGCCAGATGTAGCCCTGCGCGACCGCGCCGAGCACCGGGTTCGACGACAGCCTCATCACCGCGGTGACGACCCCGAGCACGACGCCGAGCGTCATCGCGAGGACGGTCATCACGATCGTGTTGGCAAGGCCCGTCAGGATCGAGTGCGCGGTCAGGAACTGGCCGACGACGCGCCACTCGATCTGTCCGCGCGCGAACGCGGCGGCGATATAGGCGAGCGCGGCAACGAGCGCGACCGACGCGACGTAGCGGCCCCAGTAGCGCCGGCGTACGCGCACGAGGCCGGCGGTCTCGTCTGCGGCCGCGTCGGTCGGCCCCGGCGCGCCATCGAGGCGGCGAGAATCGGATGCGCTCAGCATGACGGCCCCCGGTAATTGGCTGCCCACGCCACCTGGCGTTCGATCGCATCACTCAGGCGGCCGATCTGTTCGCGCACGCGTGCTGGCGACGTGCCGCCCGCACCGCCGCGGGCGGCGACGGCTGCGTCGAGCGTCAGATGCGCGCGCACTGCCGGTGCGAGGCGCGGATCGACGGCCTGCAACTGTTCGGCGCTCGCGTCGGCCAGCTCGATGCCGTCCCGCTCGCACGCACGCACGAGCGTGCCGGTGATCTCGTGCGCTCCGCTGAACGGCACGCCGGTCAGCGCGAGCCAGTCCGCGACCTCGGTGGCGAGCGTGAAGCCGAGCGGTGCCTGGCGACGCATCTCGTCGACGTTCACGCGCATCGTGCGGATCATCCCCGCCATCGCGGGCAGCACGAGTTCGAGCGTATCGATCGAATCGAACGCGGCGATCTTGTCTTCCGCGAGATCGCGGTTGTACGCGAGCGGCAGCGACTTCAGCGTCGCGAGCAGCCCCGTCAGGTTGCCGATCAGGCGCCCGGCCTTGCCGCGCGTGAGCTCCGCGATGTCCGGGTTCTTCTTCTGCGGCATGATCGAGCTGCCGGTCGCGTAGCCGTCGTCGAGTTCCACCCAGCGGAATTGCCGCGACGTCCACAGGATCACCTCTTCCGACAGGCGAGACAGGTTAACCGCCAGCATGCTCGTGACGAACACGAATTCGGCGACGTGATCGCGCGCGGCCACCGCGTCGATCGAGTTCTCGCACGGCGCGTCGTAACCCAGCTCCTGCGCCGACAGCTCGGGCCGCACGCAGATCGCCGAGCCCGCGAGCGCGGCCGCGCCGAGCGGCGAACGCGCGGTGCGACGGTCCCAGTCGACCAGGCGGTCGGCGTCGCGATACAGCGACTGCGCATGAGCGAGCAGCTGATGGCCGAACACGATCGGCTGCGCGGGCTGCAGGTGGGTGAATCCCGCGGTCACCGTGTCGACGTGCCGGCTCGCCTGGACGATCAGCGCGTCCTGCAGGTCGAGCATGCCGCGCACGAGCTGGCGCGCCTTGTCGCGCAGGTACAGGCGCAGATCGTTCGCCGCCTGGTCATTGCGCGAGCGCCCGGCGCGCAGCTTGCCGCCGAGCGCCGGCAGCCGTTGCGTGAGCACGCGCTCGAGGAAGGTGTGCACGTCCTCGTCGGCGAGCGATGGCGCGATCGCGCCGGCCGCATAGTCGCGTGCGATGCCGTCCATCGCGCCCAGCAGTTGCGCGAGGTCGTCGTCGTTCAGGATGCCTGCGCGGTTCAGCTCGCGTGCATGGGCCCGGGAGCCCGCCAGATCGTACGGCACGAGACGGAAGAAACTCGGATCGGAGCGGGACAGGTTCTGCAGCGCGTCGGACGGCTGCGACTGGAAGCGGCCGCCCCACAGGCGTTCGATCGGTTCGGTAAGGCTCATTGCGGTCGACCTCGACTCGGTTGGATTGCCCCCACTGTAGGCATTCAATTTTTTTTGTTGTAGCGAGAAATTGAATCCGTTTTAATGAAATTTTTCTCAGTACCGTCGCTTGCGACGCGCCCGCCGATGCGCAACCGTCTGCCGCCGCTGAACCCGCTACGTGCATTCGAAGCCGCCGCCCGGCGCGGCAGCGTGTCGGCCGCCGCGGATGAACTTCACGTGACCGCGAGCGCGGTCAGCCACCAGATCCGCATTCTCGAGAACACGCTCGGCGTCGCGCTATTCGTCCGATCAAAGGCCCGCGTGAAGCTCACGCCCGAAGGCGAGGCGCTGCTGGAACCGGTCGGTACCGCGTTCGACATGATCGCGAATGCCACCGTCCGGCTGGATTCGCCGGCTGCCGCCGGCGATCTCGTCGTGTCGACGCCGCTGTCGCTGACGTCGCGCTGGCTCGCCCGGCACATCGGCGATTTTCTGGAGCGCTATCCCGGTATCCATCTGAAAGTGATTCCGTCGAACGACGATCGCGAAACCTATTCGCCGGACGTCGACGTTTGCATTCGCTACGGGGAAGGCAACTGGCGCAACCGGCGCGTCGAGCTGCTCGAGCATCCGGCACTGTTCCCGGTCGTGAGCCCGGCGTTGATGAACGGGCCCGATGCGATCCGCAAGGTGCAGGATCTCGCGGGACGCACGCTGTTCTGCGAGCATGCGGGCTCGTGGATGCGGTGGCTGGCGGAAGCGAACGCCGACAAGCTGCCGGGCATCCGCATTCTCGAAATCGGCAACGCGCACATCGGCGTCGAGGCCGCGGTACACGGGCAAGGCGTCGCGCTCGGCGACAGCCTGTCGGTGCGCGACGACCTGATCGACGGCACGCTCGTGCGGCCGTTCAGCGCCACGGTGCCGTCACGCCATGCGTACTATCTCGTCACGCGTCATGAGCTGGCCGAGTCGCCGCTCGTGACCGCGTTCACGTCCTGGTTGCGAGCATGCCTCGCGTGATGCGCGTCGCCGCGCAGGGGCGTACTCAGGTAGCGAGGCTCGCGAGGTCGTCCCACACCATGACAATGTTGTGCGATCGCCAGACCGGTCCCGGATCGGTGTATTCGCCGGCGGGCCGACCCTGCAGCGCCGCATAAAACGCGATCGCCGCGTCGTTGCCGTCGACGACACTCAACGCGGCCCCCTGATACTGCAACCGGCTCAAATGCGTCGCGAGCCGGGCGAGCAACTGGCGGCCGATGCCACGCCGCTTGAATCCGGGATCGACATACAGGAACTTGATCTCGCCGCGGCCTTTGAATATCGGCGCGGACGGCGCGCCGGCGGCGCCGATGCCGACGATCCTGCCGTCGATCTCCGCCACGAGCACCAGCTGGTTCCCGTCGCTCGACGACAGCTTGTCGTGCCATTGCTTGCGGCGATAGGGTTCGTCGAGAACGGCGTGCGCTTCCGCCGGTGCGAGATCCCGATAGGTATGCCGCCAGACCTTGACATGAAAATCGGCGATCGCCCGCGCATCGTCGATCCTTGCGGGCCTGATGGATATGCCAGTCATTGAAGACGCTCCCGGGCGGCGTCGCGCCGACGGGCGCGGTGTGCACGACGGATTGTCGACGATCCCGGCGACGATGTCGAATGACCCGCGCGGCCGCGCGATCGAGCGGTCAACCCGCCGCGTCGTCCGTCACCCCCGCACGCGCCGCATCCTCAGCGTCGCCGACGGCGATTCGCCGAACGCCCGCTTGTACTCGATCGCGAACCGCCCGAGGTGTGCGAATCCCCATTTCAGCGCGATGTCGGTGACCGACGCGAGCCCCGGCGTCTCGTCGGCCAGCAGCGCCTCGCGCACATGTTGCAGCCGCAACTGCCGCACGAAGCCCATCGGCGTGATGCCGTGGCGATTGCGAAAGCCGGCGAACAGCGTGCTCGGGCTGACGCCGGCGAGTTCGGCGAGCCGCTCGATTGTCAGCGGCTCATCGAGATGCGCGCGGATGTACTCCTCGACACGGCGCACGTAGAACGGTGCGAGCGCCGTCGGCAGGTGCCGCGTGCCGTTGCGTGCGCTGTTCGGATGGCCGTGCAGCAGCAGGTTGAGCAGCGTCGATTCGAGCTGCTCGAATGCAAGCGGATGCCGTAGCGGGTGCGCGTCCGTCGAAATGGCGCCGGCGAGGATCGGCAGCAACTGCGCGAGGCAGGTGCCCTGCGACGACGACAGGCTGAATTCCGGTTCGAACTCGACCGGCGCGCGCCGGTCGTCGCCGAAATGCCGCTGCGCGTGGCGCTCCATCACTTCGCGCTCGATGCGCAGGATCACCTGCGGGCACGCATCGCCCCACTGCATCTTCAGCGGCAGCGTCGGCGAGATCAGCGACGCGGTGCCCGGCGACGACACGAAGTGCGTCGATCCGCACTCGATCGCGGCGTCGCCGCGCAACGGAATCTGCAACAGGAAGAAGTGCTCGAGCGGGCCGGGCTCGATGCTGACGCCGCCGCCGTAATCGAGCAGGTTCAGCGACAGGTTGCCCCAGCGCGCATGGTGCATGCAGCTGTGCAGCGCGCGCGATCCGCCGGTCGGCGTGAGCCGGTGCGGCTTGAACACGTCGGCGACGCGTGCGCGCACCTCGTCGACGTCGTTCGACTGCAGCAGCAGGTTGTCGTGATTGAAACAGGCGGCATCGGCCAGCCAGCCGGTTTCGGATAATTGCGCCATCGAAGTTCTCCCGTCGTGCTCGATCGCACTCGCGCCGTGCATGCGTTCCCGGTATCGGGGCATCCGCCGCACGATCCGGACAGCACCCGGAGGATCCGGACAGTCCGGCCATCGACACACGCAAGTCCCGCGCAAACGACGCAAGAAGCGGACCGTTCGCGCATCGTAGAAAACTGTGCGGGCTTTCCGCATCCGCACATACCCGCAGTCAGCCGCGCGCCTGCCCGCGCGCGGCGGCCGGGGCAGCAGGTTTCCGGAATTCGCGGATACCGGCCGAAGAAAGCGGATAGAAGCGCGCGTTTCGTCCGCCAATACTGGGCCCGTCACCGAAACAAACAGCACGGAGGGACACATGAATGGACGTCACATCGAGATCCCGTCGCCGGACGGCGGCGCGTTTCGCGCGTACCTGAGCACGCCGGCCGGCGGCACGGGGCCGGGCATCGTGCTCTGCCACGAGATCTTCGGCGCGAACGCGACGATGCGGGACGCGGCCGACTACTACGCGGAGGAAGGCTATACGGTGCTCGTGCCCGACCTGTTCTGGCGCCAGTCGCCGGGCATCGAGCTCGGTTACGCGGCGGCCGATTTCGAGCGCGCGATGGCCCTTTATCGCGAATTCGACGAGAACAAGGGCGTGGAGGACATCGGCGCCGCGCTGGGCGTGCTCCGGCAGCGGCCGGAATGCACGGGCGAAGCCGGCGTGCTCGGCTACTGCCTCGGCGGCAAGCTCGCGTATCTCGCCGCGTGCCGGCTGCCGGGCGTGGCCGCGGCGGTCAGCTATTACGGCGTGGGCATCGAACATGCGCTCGACGAAGCCGCGCACCTGAGCGGGCGGCTCGTGCTGCAAATCGCGGGGCAGGACCGCTTCTGCCCGCCCGACGCGCAGCAGCGCATCGCCGGCGCGCTGTCCGGGCGCGACGGCGTCGAGGTCTACGTGTATCCGGGCGTCGATCACGCGTTCGCCCGTGCCGGCGGCGATCATTTCGACCAGGCCGCCGCGATCATGGCACACCAGCGCGCGATCGCCGCGTTCCGCGCCGCGCTCGGCCCGCACTACGATTTGTCCACACTGTGGGAAGTGCATCTGAAGCACGAGTTCGATACGCGCAACGTCGACGCGACGATGGCCACGATGGTCGGCGAGCCGTACGTCAACCATATTCCGACGCTGACGGGCGGCGTCGGCCACGACGAGCTCAAGCGCTTCTACACGCATCACTTCGTGCACGCGAATCCGCCCGACACGACGATCACGCCGATCTCGCGCACGATCGGCGCGAGCCAGATCGTCGACGAGCTGCTGTTCTGCTTCACGCACACCACCGAGATCGACTGGATGCTGCCGGGTGTCGCGCCGACCGGCAGGCGTGTCGAGATTCCGCTCGTCGCGATCGTCAAGTTTCGCGGCGACAAGCTTTATCACGAGCACATCTACTGGGACCAGGCGAGCGTGCTCGTGCAGATCGGCCTGCTCGACCCGGCCGGCCTGCCGGTCGCGGGCGTCGAAACGGCCCGCAAGCTGCTCGACGTCACCGTGCCGTCGAACGGCCTGATGCGCCGCTGGCAGGACAGCGCGCCGCCGGCCGGTGCGCATTGACGCGGCCCCTTCCTCACCCCACGATTCCCGGAGACACTCCATGAATGCCCTTGCTGGCAAAGTCGCGATCGTCACCGGCGGCGCCACGCTGATCGGCGCCGCGGTCGCACAGGACCTCATCCGCGCCGGCGCGTGCGTCGCGATTCTCGATCTCGACGCGGAGAACGGCGCGCGCGTGGCCGATTCGCTCGGCGAACATGCGATGTTCATCGCGCTCGACCTCACCGACGACAGCGCAATCGAGCGTGCGGTATCGGCCATCGTCGAACGCTTCGGCGCGATCGACGTGCTCGTCAACCTCGCATGCAGCTACGTCGACAACGGCATCCAGGCGACCCGCAACGACTGGCTCGCCGCGATGGACGTCAACGTCGTCTCGGCCGCGATGCTCGCGAAGGCCGTGCATCCGCACATGGCCCGCCGCGGCGGCGGCGCGATCGTGAACTTCAGCTCGATTTCGGCACAGTGCGCGCAAACCGGCCGCTGGCTGTATCCGACGTCGAAGGCCGCGATTCGCCAGCTCACGCGCAGCATGGCGATGGATCTCGCCCCCGACCGCATTCGCGTCAACTCGGTGTCGCCGGGGTGGACGTGGTCGCGGGTGATGGACGAGATGACGCACGGCGACCGCGCGAAGACCGATCGTGTCGCCGCGCCGTTCCACCTGCTCGGCCGCGTCGGCGATCCGTCCGAGGTCGCGCAGGTCGTCACGTTCCTGTGCAGCGACGCGGCGAGCTTCGTCACCGGCGCCGACTACGCGGTGGACGGCGGCTATGCCGCGATGGGCCCCGAGCAGGCGGTGCCGGCCATTCCACGCCTGGCGGAGTGACCGCGCTTCGTCACCGCTTTCCGCCATCATTCCGGCCGGACCCCGGCCAATCGAGGACATTTTCATGAGACGCATCGCTATCGTCGGCGCCGGCCAGTCCGGCCTGCAACTCGCCTTCGCCCTGCTCGACCAGGGCTATCACGTCACGCTCTCGACCAACCGCGACGCGGAACAGATCCGCACGGGCAAGGTCATGTCGAGCCAGTGCATGTTCCACACGTCGTTGCAGATCGAGCGCGACCTCGGCCTGAATACGTGGGAGGAAGCATGCCCGTCCGTCGAAGGGATCGGCATCGCGGTACCGCACCCGGATGGCAACGGCCGCAAGGCGATCGACTGGTCGTCGCGGCTGACGCGCTATGCGCAGTCCGTCGATCAACGCGTGAAGATGGCCGACTGGCTCGACGGCGTCCGGCGCCGCGGCGCGGATGTGCGCATCGGTGACGTCGGTGTGCCCGAGCTTGAAGAACTGGCGCGCAGTCACGACCTCGTGCTGCTCGCAGCCGGCAAGGGCGACATCGTCAACCTGCTCGGCCGCGACGACGCACGCAGCGCGTTCGACCGCCCGCAACGCGCATTGGCGCTCACCTACGTGAAGGGGATGACGCCGAGCCAGCCGTATTCGCGCGTGCGCTTCAACCTGCTGCCGGGCATCGGCGAGTACTTCGTGTTTCCCGCGCTGACCACGACGGGCCCGTGCGAAATCATGGTGTTCGAAGGCATTCCGGGCGGGCCGCTCGACTGCTGGGCCGACGTGAAGACGGCCGAGCAGCATCTGGACCGGAGCCTGTCGTTCCTGCGTCGCTACGTGCCGTGGGAATTCGAGCGCTGCCGCGACGTCGAGCTGACCGATCCGAACGGCACGCTGGCCGGGCGCTTCGCGCCGACGGTGCGCAAGCCGTTCTTCCGGCTGCCGTCGGGCCGCACGGTGTTCGGGATGGCCGACGCGGTGGTCGTCAACGATCCGATCACGGGCCAGGGATCGAACAACGCCGCGAAATGCGCGAAGGCGTATTTCGATGCGATCGTCGCGCGCGATGCCGCGCCGTTCGGCGAAGACTGGATGCAGCAGACGTTCGAGGGTTACTGGGCGTACGCGCAGCATGTCGTGCGCTGGACCAATTCGCTGCTCACGCCACCGCCGCCGCACATCCTCGAACTGCTCGGCGCGGCTGGCCAGCTGCCGTCGCTCGCATCGGCGATCGTCGACGGCTTCGACGATCCGCGCCGGTTCTCGCCGTGGTGGTTCGAGCCTTCGGCCTGCGCGGCGATGATCCGCGAACACGGTGCGCGGGCGGCGTGACCGGCATGGACACCCCCCTGACCGGCCGTCCGGCCCTCGACCCGCTGCAATTGCGTGCCGCGTTCGGGCAGTTCCCGACCGGCGTCACCGTGATCACCACCTGCGCGGCCGACGGGCGCAAGGTGGGCCTCACCGCCAATTCGTTCTCGTCGCTGTCGCTCGACCCGCCGCTCGTGCTGTGGAGTCTTCGCAAGGTCGCGCCGAGCCGGCCGGATTTCCTCGCGGCCACCCACTTCGCGATCAACATCCTTGCGCACGACCAGATCGACCTGTCGCGCCGCTTCGCGACGCCCAGCGCCGACAAGTTCGACGGCGTGCTGCATGTCGATTCGGATCGCGGCGGCGTGCCCTGCCTCGACGGCGCGAGCGCGCGCTTCGTGTGCCGCAACGTCGGCTACTACGAAGGCGGCGATCACCTGCTCTTCATCGGCGAGATCGAGCAGTTCGATGCATTCGGCAAGGCGCCGCTCGTATTCCATGCCGGCCAGTATCGTGCGATCGCCGATCATCCCGATCTTTTACGCACCATTTGATTAGTTATACATACAAATAACCAGGAGGTGGTGAACATGAAATTCGGCTCTCGCCTGCTCGTCGTCGCAGGCTTCGCGATCGCCGGCCTCGCCGGTCACGCG
Organism: Burkholderia arboris; assembly: GCF_902499125.1. Lineage (GTDB taxonomy): Bacteria > Pseudomonadota > Gammaproteobacteria > Burkholderiales > Burkholderiaceae > Burkholderia > Burkholderia arboris. The sequence continues at coordinate 220,364 of NZ_CABVPX010000007.1, read as the reverse complement.
CCGGCCAACGCGACCGACCTGCCGTCGGTCAACCTCGGCATGACCAGTTTCCTCGACGGAATGCCGCCGGCCGGCGCCGGCTGGTACGGCACGCAGTACCTGCAGTACTACACGGCCGGCCGCGTCAACGACAATGCCGGCAACAAGGTCGGGCTGCCGAAGCAGGACATCGACCTGTTCGCAGGATTGAGCCAGCTCGTCTACCAGTCGCCGCTAGCGTTCGCGGGCATGCATCCGGGCCTCGACGTGATCCTGCCGTGGATCGCGTCCGCGCGGACCGACGACGGCATCGGCAACGTCGCGCTGAATGCGCGCGCCGGCTTCGGCGATCTGCTGATCGGCCCGTTCATCCAGTTCGACCCGGTGATGGGCGCGCAGGGCCCGCGCTTCGCGCAGCGCGTGGAATTCCAGTTCATTGCGCCGACCGGCGCATACGATCCGTCGCGCGCGATCAACCCGGGCAGTCATTTCTGGTCGTTCGATCCGTACTGGGCCGCCACGCTGTGGCTCACGCCCAGATGGACCGTGTCGTGGCGGCTCCACTATCTGTGGAATGCGACCAACCATCGGCCGGCCACGTCGCTCGGGCCCGACGTGACCTCGACGCAGGCCGGCCAGGCGATCCACGTGAACTTCGCGACCGAGTATGAAGTGCGGCCCGGCCTGCGGCTGGGGCTCAACGGCTACTGGCTGCGCCAGACCACCGACATGAAGGAAAACGGGCAGGACGTGCCGGGCACACGGGAGGCCGTGTTCGCGGTCGGGCCGGGCGCCATGGTCAGCTTCTCGCCGCACGACCACCTGTTGCTCAACGCGTACTTCGAGACCTACGCGCGCAACCGGCCGCAGGGGACACGGATGGTGCTGCGCTACGTGCATCACTTCCAGTAACGCGGGCGGCCGGATCAACGGGCCGGATCGCTATCTCCAGACGAATCCGGACGAAAGCAACGCGTGCTGCCGTCCGGGATGCGCCTGTCCTATAGTTTTGGAGAAGGTGGAAACGAAGTTCGTCACGAACCCGGAGGGACCGCGCCATGGCTACTTCAGCAACCTTCCGGTGCTTGACGCGCGCGGCGAAACGGCTCGTGCGGCGCCTGGTTGCCGTCGCACCGGCCGTCGTGATCGGGCTCACGGTGTCCGCTTGCGGCGGTGACAGCTCGCCCTCGTCCGGCGGGCCCGCGTTCGCGAACGCGGCGCGCCCGCAGATCAACGCCTTGCTCGCGGACACGATGACGCCCGGCGCCGTCGTCTACGTGCAGTCGCCGCAGGGCAACTGGCTCGAATCGTTCGGCACGGCCGTGCGCGGCACGAACACGCCGATCCCGACCAGCGCGCATTTTCGCGTCGGCAGCATCACGAAGACGTGGACCGGCACGGTGATCCTGCAACTCGTGCAGGAAGGCAGGCTGAGCCTGGGCGACACCGTCGACAAGTTCGTCGCCAACGTGCCGAACGGCAACATGATCACGATCGAGCAGTTGCTGAGGATGCGCAGCGGCCTCTACAACTATTCGACCAGCCTCGCGTTCAACCAGACGCTCGATGCGCAGCCGGACAAGGTCTGGACGACGACGGAATTGCTAGACATCGCCGAAGGCCAGCCGGTCTATTTCGCGCCGGGCGCCGATTTTCGCTACTCGAACACGAATACGGTGCTGCTCGGGCTCATCATCGAGCAACTCACCGGCATGAGCGCGGCCGACGCGATGAACGCGCGCCTGTTCGCGCCGCTCGGCCTGAGCAACACGTTCCTCCCGCCGCAGGCGAATACGGCGCTGCCGGCGCCCGCGCCGCACGGCTATCAATGGGGCACCAATGCGGAGACGACCGACAGCGACGCGCTGTCGCCCGAACGCCAGGCGGAAGCGAAAAACGGCACGCTGCAGCCGACCGACGTGACAGGCGTCAACACGTCGTGGGCATGGACGGCCGGCTCCGGCATTTCAACCGTGACCGAACTGGCCGCCTACGTGCAGCGGATGGTCGGCGGCGGCTACCTGAGCGCCGACCTGCAGGCGCAGCGGCTCGCCAGCTGCACGCCGATCGATGCGTCCGACCCGATGTCGCCCAGCTACTGCATGGGCCTGGCCAGATTCGGCACGTTTTATGGCCACACGGGCGAGATACCGGGCTTCAACACCTTCATGGGCTACGACCCGGCCACGAAAACGACGATCGTCACGTGGGCGACCACGGCGGCCGCGCCCGACGGACGCGCGCCGGCCAACGTGATCGCGCAGATCATCATGGGCGAGCTGAGCAAGGCGGCGGAAGTGCCGAGCGAAGGGCGGCCGTGACGCCGTGCGGGCGGCTTATTTCGCCGCCTGCGCCGCCGGCGTGAAGCTGCACTTCGGATCGTTCTTGCCCCGCGCCGAACAGCATTCGAGCAAGTCGCTCACCGACTTCACGTTGGCCGCGTTCCATTCGTCGAGGCTGCGGTTGTTGTCGATCGGCATCCAGTGCGTCAACGGATAGCTGCTCGCCAGCTGGTTGCTGCCTTTCGGCGGCGGCAGCAACCCCGCCGCGAGCGGCACGTAGATCTTGCAACTGTTCTGGTCGCCGATCCGATGGCAGCCGATGCAGGTGTTGCCGGGCGTGCTGATCGCGTGCGACGTCCACGACGCGAAGTCGGCGCCGAGATTCACGTACTTGCCCCACGGGTCGGTCGGCACGCGGTTCCACACCTGCCCGAGCCACGGGCTGTACATCACCGGGCTCGCATCGTGGCACGACACGCAGCGCTTCGTCGCGGTCGCCGCCGGCTTCCACCAGAATTCCGCGGCCGACGGCCGGCCGGGCGGCGGCGTCGTCTCGTTCGGCGGCGGCACGCGCGACGCGTCCATGCCGCCCGTGCCGCCCTTGTCCGCATGAAACCAGCAGGTCTTGCCGTTGCGCACATGGTGCAGCACGATGTCGACTTCGTCGTAGTACGGGCTGCGGTTCTCGCGAATCTGCTTGCGGCGGCAAAACGCCGAGATCTGCGTGTCGCCGTGCGACAGGTCGAGGATCTTCGAATACGGCGTGCATTGCCCGGACGTCGGCGCGTCGTACGGCAGCAGCGCCGGGCGGTCGCACGTCATGTGCGCCACATACCGCACCGGCACGCTGCCGTTGACGGTGATCGGGACGTCCGTGCCGCTGTTGCAGTCGAACGCGGGAATCTCGCCGATTTCGTCGGTGCACTGCTGCGCATATTCGTGCAGCGATGCACCGGCGCCTTCCGCGGCAAACGAGGCGGGCGCGGCCAGCAGCATCGCCAGCGCCGCGACGCAGGTTCTGATCGTCATGCCGCCTCCTTCGTGTAGCGCATCGCCACCTTGCGAATGGCCTCGATGTACTTGACGTAGCCGGTGCAACGGCACACGTTGCCGCCCACCCATGTTTCGATCATCGCGTCGAGTTCGGCGACGTGCACGGGCTGCGTGCGCAGATGATCGAGCATCGCGGTCGCGGCCATCAGGAATCCCGACGCGCAGTAGCCGCACTGGAACGCGAACGATTCGAGAAAGCTCTGCTGCAACGGCGACAGCGTGCCGCCCTGCGCGAGCCCTTCGATCGTGTACACGTGCATGCCGGCCATTGCGCTGACCGGCGTCGAGCACGACAGCGTCTTTTCCATCGGCGCATCGGGCGCGTTACGCACGCCGACGGTACACGCCCGGCACACGCCGATGCCGCAGCACAGCTTCGTGCCCGTCAGGTCCTGCCGCTCGTGCAGGAAATCGATGAGGTTCATGTCGCCGTCGGCGGCGGCCGCCTCGACGGGCCGACCGTTGATGACCATGCGGACCGGATCGCTCATTGCAGTGCCTCCCGAATCTTGTCCGGCGTCACGGGCGTGACCCTGAATCGCCGCCCCGTCGCCATCGCCAGCGCATTGAGCAGCGCCGGTGCGATCGGGCACATCACCGCTTCCGCGATGCCGCGGGCATTCGCGGGGTCGTTGCCGGGCGGCGGCAACGCGATCAGCTCCTGCGCGGGAATGTCGGGCAGGCGCGTCACCTCGTAGCGGTCGAGGTTCCATCGGCCGCCACCCGGCCCGTCCGGCCCGAGCGGACACGTCTCGGTCAGCACGTTGCCGATCCCCATCGCGACCGCGCCCTGCGACTGTCCTTCGACGAGCTCCGGCGACAGCTGCCGGCCGACGCTCACGGCCGTCACCACGCGCTCGACCTTCACCCGGCCGCTCGCCGGATCGACGGACACGCCGACGAGCGACGCCGACGGCGCATAGGTCGTGCGCCCGTAGAGGGTCGTGTCGACCGGCGGCGCCTGCAGCGTGCGCGACAGCGGTGTCAGGAAATACGGATCGAGGCCCACCGCCACGTAGTCGTAATCGATCTGCGCATTGCCGGACGCGAACGGATAGGTGCCCTTCCAGAAGTACCCGGCATAGCTCGCATGCACGGCCGCCACCGTCTGCAGGCCCATCTTCGTGATCGTGGCGAGCAGCGCCGGCCACGGAATCGGTACGGCGCCGTTCGTGACGAGCGCGCGATCGACCCAGCGCACGTCCTCGGCGCGGACCGGCAGGCCCCACCACGCCCGCGCCGCCGGCAGCACGCTTTGCAGGAACAGCGCCTGCGCCGCGCCCTTCACCGCGTGATACTGGTGGAATGCGCCGAGACAGGCGCTCGACGATCCATACGTGTAGCGCACCGTCTTCGGATTGGTTGACGGATTGCTCGACCGCGAGAGCCCGAGCGCGTTGAACGGCCCGATCTCGCTCATCGCAATCGTTTGCGCGTTTTGCCCGAGAAATTCGGCCGGTGCGAGACCCAGCGTCGTGGCCGCGCCGTTGCCCATGTCGGTGTACGGCGTGACCACGCGCAGCCGGCTGTCCGGCAGGATCTGCACCATCCCGAACATCCCGTCTCCCGAGGTGCCGTACGCCTCGTTCGCCATCGCGAGCCCGACGCCGTAGCGCAGATTGCGCGCGCCGCGTTCCGCACGGGTGCGTTCGCGGTCGCGCCACAGCGGATGCTGTTCGAGCCGGTCGAGCAGCGCATCGAGCTGCAGGTCGAACAGGATCGGCGCGCCCGTGATCGCCCGCCCCTTGCCGAGGCCGGGCGTGTTGCCGAGAAAATTGGCGCGGCGTATCGCGAACGGCGAGAGCCCGAGCCGGCGCGCAGCCTCGTCCATCAGCGTCTCGATCGCCATGAACGCCTGCGGCCCGCCGAAGCCGCGCTGCGACCCGCCGAACACTTCCCGCGTATAGGTCGAGGCCGCCTGCGCGCGGGCGCGCGGGATCTCGTAGCAGCTCATCGCGCTCAGCGCGGCGAGCTGCGCGACGTACGGCGACAGGTTCTTCTTGCCGCCGCCGTTCATCAGGAAGTCGCACGTGACCGCTTCGAGCTTGCCGCGGCGGTTGAACCACAGCGATTCGGAGAACTGCGTTTCGCAGCGCTTCAGCCCGACCTGGAACTGCTCGTAGCGTGATTGCTGCCAGCGCAGCGCGCCCTTCGCGAACGGCGCGGCGAGCGCCAGATAAAGCGGGAAGTAGGATTTGTCGCGCCCGCCGAAACCGCCGCCCGGATAGCACGCGATGACGTGCGCTTCCTTGACCGTTACGTCGCTGTCCTTGAACAGCCCGATCGCGCCGGTCGCATCGTCGTTCGCCGATTGCGTGCCGAGCACGAGGCTCATTTTCGCGGTGGACGCGTCGTACCACGCGAGCCCCGCTTCGGGCTCCATGAACATCGGGTCCATCGCCGGCGTCTCGAATCCGTCGTTGCCGGTCGCGCGCACGCCGATCCACGTACCGGCGGCCGCGTTGCGGGCGATCGTCGCGTCGATGTTGACGACCGCGTCCTCGCGTTCCTTCAGGTACTGTTCGGTCGGCTTGCCGCTGCTGTCGGCCTGGTAGTTGTCGACGTAGTTGAAGCGGCGTTCGTCGTCGCGCACGTAGACGGTCACGGGGGAATACGGCACGGCCTGCGCGGCCGTCGGCGGCGTGACCGGCGCGCCGTAGCGGATCACGCCGCGGTTGAAATCGAGCAGTTTCTTCGCGCGCCGATAGGCATCGAAGTTCTCGAAGATCAGCAGCGCGGCCGGTTGCCCGTAGCAGTCCGCCGGGTAGCCGGTCCGCGCGAGCCAGTAGATGTCCTGGTTCGGGATCGGATCGGGAACGGGCGCCAGCGGAATCCGTCGCGCGGTCAGAAACGCGTTGTCGACAACGGCGATCGGCCGCAATTCCGCGGGCAGCACGCTCAGGTCGTAGCCGTCGTACACGGCGTCGACCCGATCGCACCGCAACGCATAGAGCCAGCTCTCCTGCTGCGGCCAACCGACGAAGTCGCGCGACTTGAAATCGCGCGCATAGATTTTCTGGCCCGTGATCTTCGGCATGCCGTCGATGCGCCAGCGCGCCTTGCCGGGCACCGGTGCCCAGCTGGGCCCGCTCGTGCCGTCTTCCGCCGGCTCGGCAGCGCCGAGCGCCAGTGCCGGCAAATGGGTGATCGAGATCGCGACGACCGCGCCGCTCCCGGCCAGCTTCAGAAACGTCCGGCGTGTGACAGGCAGATCAATGGCCATGCTGTGTCTCTCATTCGATTTGTTATGCCGGCACCGCCGATGCACGACACGCGTCGTCACGCCGGCCGTGCGCGGGCCGCTTCGCGTGTGCTTCGGCGTGCGGGATGGGTCGGTGCGGAAACGGTCTGGCGGGCGCGGTTGGGCGCCTGCGGTCAGGAACCGGGAGGAAGCGGACCGGGGAAGGTGCGCGGCGGATTCGCGGGGCCGTCCCAGCCCCATGGGCGCCTGCTCGATGAAGCGTCAGGCAGCGTGCTTGCCGTTGCTTGCTTGCTCATTGTTTCCCCCGGCCTTGATCGTGCGTGACTGGCCTGTTTTCCGTATTGTCGGGCAGTCTCTTGATTTTCAAGTGTTTTTGTTCGGTTTTACGGTACGTGTAACGATGGATTCGTCCGTTCCGTCATGCGAGTTTGATTTTGAATAATGTAGAAATTCGAGCCAGGTATTTCAAGGAGATTTTCGGACGACGCTCGAGACGCCGGTGCAAGCGGCTCGTCGACCGCCAGCGGGCGGGCGCCCACCATCAATTACACAATGCTTTCTGCAAATTTGCCATTTCGGCAAACGCGGCGCATTCCCGCCGTTCGCAAAAGACGAACGAGAAGCAATTGCAATCGACAACAGAATGAACAATCCCGCGCATGATTCAATTAACTCAATGGCGGGGGTTCATCCCTGCGACGTCGCTTTCAGCCGCATCGCGCCATGCCGGCAACGCGGCTTCAGAGGTTAGCGGTAGGGGGCAGCCGCGAAGGCGGTGGACTACGGCTTGTTCCATGGCCGACCATGGGTCCAGGATGCATTGACGCCGCTATGGTCAACCTGTCTCGCGGCGCCGCCTGGGGAGGGAGCCTCCATGAAGCCTGTTGCCGTGCCGGCCGGCGGGGGGCGGGCCGGCACGCCCATCCTTCATCGGCGATCCCGGCGCGACGCCGGTTCGCCGCTCACGGTGCGACGCCAACGAACGTCGGCAGCAGCACGCGATACACGTGGATCATTGCCGGGCCGAGCAGCACCATCATCAGCGCGGGAAAGATGCAGAAGATCAGCGGGAACAGCAGCTTCAGCGCAATCTTCGCTGCCCGCTCCTCCGCACGCATCCGGCGCCGCGTGCGCAGCATGTCCGACAGCACGCGCAGCGATTCGCTGATGCTCGTGCCGAAGCGGTCGGCCTGGATCAGCATCGCGCAGAACGACTCGATGTCCTCGACGCCGGTCCGCAGCGCGAGATTGCGCAGCGCCGTCTCCTTCGTGAAGCCTGAGCGCATCTCGAGCAGCAGCAGGTCGAGTTCGCTTGAGACCACCTCGCTGCTGAAGCGCAGTTCCTCGCTCACCTTCATCAGCGCCGCGTCGAGCCCGAGCCCCGCTTCGACGCACACCGTCAGCAGGTCGAGCGCATCCGGGAAATCCTCGAAGATCTTCTGCTGGCGCACCTTGACCCGCTGCGACAGCACGATGTTCGGGATGTAGTAGCCGACCCCGGCGAACGCGACGAGGATGATCGACAGCAGCGCGCGCTCGTCACCGAGCGACGTCGTGATCAGCACCAGCAGCGCTGCGCACGGCAACCCGAGCGCGAGCGCCGTCTTCGCCGTGAAATACAGCGCGGCCGAGCTCTGGTTGCGCCAGCCGGCGTTCATCAGCCGGATGCGCAGGGGCGAATTCTCCCAGCCCTCCTTCGGCACCGACAGCTTCGAGATCGGGGTGGACAGCTCGACCAGCTTCGCGACCCAGCGCGACGCCATGTCGTCGCCGTCGCCCGTCCCCCCGACGGCGGTCCCGCCCGCCCCGGCCCCGCCGGCCTGCTGGAGCCGGCGCTGGATGCTGCGCGGCGCGAACAGCAGCATCGCGATGAGCACGCCGCCGGCCACGAAGAGGAACAAGCCGCCCAGCATCACGGCCTGGATCACGCTCAGGTTTTGCATGACAACCTCGCAACGGTTCGTTATTCGGCACGCGCGTCAGACGCGAATGCGGACAATACGACGGATCCAGAACAGACCGAACAGCATCGACACGAGCATCGTGCCGACCATCCTGATCCCGGCCGGATCCTCCCAGAGCACGGACAGGAATTCGCGGTTCAGCAGCGCCATGACCGCGGCGGTACCGAACGGCAGCAGCCCGAGAATCCATGCCGACAGCCGCCCTTCGGCCGACAGCACGCGCACCTTGTCGAACAGCTTGAAGCGCTCGCGGATCAGCGCGGCGATGCTGTCGAGCAGCTCGGCCAGGTTGCCGCCCGTCTCGCGCTGGATCAGCACCGCGATCACGAAGTAGCGCAGGTCCTGCACCGGCACGCGCGTCGTGAGGTTCATCAGCGCATCGTGCAACGACACGCCGTAGTTGACCTCGTCGAACGTGACGCGGAATTCGCCGCCCATCGGATCGGGAAACTCGTCGCCGACCATCCCGAGCGTGCTCGTGAACGAATGACCGGAACGCAGCGCGCGCGCGATCATGTCGCAGATGTCCGGCAACTGCCGTTCGAGCTTGCGCATCCGGCGCGCGCGGCGGCGCATCACGTGCATCATCGGCAGGCATCCGGCGAACAGCGCGACCGGCAGCCCGGCGAATTGCGGCAACCTCGCGACGCTCATCCCCAGCCACGCGAAAGCCGCGAACAGCGCGCTGAGCGTGATCAGCTTCGGCAGCGTCCAGTCGAGGCCCGACTGCTGAAGCACGAGATCGAGCGCCTGCACGCGCGGCACGCTCAGCAGCAGCCGGTCGAACGGCTTCGATTCGTCCAGCATCCGCTTCTTCAGGATCGACAGCCGCTCCTGCTGTACGTTGCCGCCGGCCGACATCGCGCGAATGCGCGATTCGATCCGGCGCGCGGCGCTGCCGTGCCGCGCGTTCCACCATTGATAGGCGCCTTCGATCGCGAGCACCACCGCGACGAAGGTGAGAATCACAAAGCCGTAAAAGATCGTGTTCATGAAGCCTCCCCGGAGCTGGCGGCGACGGGCCGTCAGTTCGTCTCGTAGCGCTGCGACGGGTCGTAGAGCGAATCCGGCAGGTTGATGCCGAACGCCTGCAGCCGTTCGACGAACTTCGGCCGCACGCCGGTCGCGCAGAAGTGGCCGCGGACCGATCCGTCACGATCCACGCCCGTACGCTTGAACGTGAAGATCTCCTGCATGTTGATGATGTCGCCTTCCATCCCGGTCAGTTCCTGGATGCTGACGATCTTGCGCTTGCCGTCCGTCAGCCGCGCCGCCTGCACGACCACCGAGATCGCCGACGCGATCTGCTGGCGCATCGTCTTCGGCGGCAGCGTCAGGCCGGAGACGCTGATCATGTTCTCGAGCCGCGTCAGCGCGTCGCGCGGCGTGTTCGCGTGGATCGTCGCGAGCGAGCCTTCGTGGCCGGTGTTCATCGCGTTGAGCATGTCGAGCGCTTCGGCGCCGCGCACTTCGCCGAGGATGATCCGGTCCGGGCGCATCCGCAGCGCATTGCGCACCAGCGTGCGCTGCGTGATCTCGCCCTTGCCCTCGATGTTCGGCGGGCGCGTTTCGAGGCGCAGCACGTGCGGCTGCTGCAGCTGCAGTTCGGCCGCATCCTCGATCGTCACGATCCGCTCGTTGCGCGGAATGTAGCCGGACAGGATGTTGAGCAGCGTCGTCTTGCCGCTGCCGGTGCCGCCCGACACCAGCACGTTCACCTTCGCGCGCGACAGCGCGTCGAGCAGCTCGGCCATCGGCGGCGTCAGGCTGTGGTAGCGCACGAGGTCGTCCATCTTCAGCGGGTTGACCGCGAAACGCCGGATCGACATCAGCGGCCCGTCGATCGCGGACGGCGGGATGATCGCGTTCACGCGCGAGCCGTCCGGCAGCCGCGCGTCGACCATCGGGCTCGATTCGTCGATGCGGCGCCCGACGCGCGACACGATCTTCTCGATCACCTTCATCAGGTGCGCGTCGTCGTAGAACGTCACGTCGGTCAGTTCGAGCTGGCCGCAACGTTCGACGTAGACCTGCCGGTACGTATTCACGAGGATGTCGGAAATGCCGGGGTCGCGCAGCAGCGCTTCGAGCGGGCCGAAGCCGAACATCTCGTCGTACACGTCGACCGCGAGCTGCCGGCGCTCGATGTCGTTCGCCGGCAGCCGCCCGTCGTCGAGGATGCGCGCGATCAGCGCGCCGATTTCCATGCGGACCGTATCCTGCGGCAGCCGCGACAGGCGCTCGAGCTCGACGCGTTCGAGTACCGCCAGGTGGATTTCGCGGCGCAGCTTCTGGTATGCGTCGCGCACCGACGAATGTGCCGGACCGGCCGGTTCACCACCCGCCACCAGCGGCTGGGCCCGGTGCAAGGACATCTGTTCGCGCAATGACATGATGGTTCCCCGAAAAATTTACATGGACTTGAGCTTCGGCGTGGCCTTGCGGCCGAAGAGCCTGGACATCAACGGTTCGCTGTTCGCCGCGCTGTGCCCGGCGCGCACTTCCCCGTCGACGAGTTGTTTCGCACACCCCTGCAACGCACGCGCGACCGCCGTGCCGCGCGCGAGCCGCGATACCGGATGGCCCTGGTTGATCGCTTCGAGCACGGTATCGGCATCGTCGGGAATCGTGCAGGCCGCCTGCAGGCCGAGCACTTCCTCGAGCGCGGTGCGGGTCCGGTCGCTCGCGCGCGTCGCGCGGTTTACGATCAGCCGCAACTGGTCGGTCGAGTAACCGAGCGACACGAGGATCTCCAGCAGCCGGCGGCCGGCGCGCACGTGCGGCATCGCGGGCTGCAGCACGATCTGGATCTGGTCGCTGCGATCCAGCGCGACCATCGACAGCGGATTGATGCCGACGCCGACGTCGAAGATCACGAAGTCATAGCGCGGCGCGGCGACGCCGAGGATCCATTCGAGCGCGTCCTCGCGCATCTCGGCGGCCTTGACCGGGTCGCCGGCGCCCGCGAGCACGTGAAAGTTTTCCGTCACGTGCGCGACGCTCGCGTCGAGAAACGCGCTGTCGAGCCGCTCGATCTGCGCGCAAAGCTGCGGCAGCGTCGACGGCGGGGTTTCGTCGCTGACGAGGAACGCCGCATCGGCGAACTGCTGGTTCAGGTCGATCAGCAGCACGCGGCGCTTGAACCCTTCGGCGATCTCGAACGCGATGTTGCTGGCCGCGAAGCTCGTGCCGGCCCCGCCCTTGCACGACATGAACGACACGATCCGCGTATCGTCGGTGTCGCGCCGCGTGCTTTGCGCCGCCGCCCGTTCGAGCGCGTTGGCGAGCGCCTGCGGCTCGAGCGGCCACTGCAGCACGTCGCGGGCGCCTGCGCGCATCGCGTCGAGCAGCACGTGCGGCGACGCATCCGCCGTCACGAGAATGCAGGTCAGGTTCGCGTGGGCGCGGCAGATGCGCTCGATCGCCGACAGCTCGGACGGCTCGAGCGACGTGCCGTCGACCAGCAGGACATCGAACGCGTCGAGCCCGTCGGTGCGATGCTCGATCTGCGACGGGCGGCCGGTCGCGCGGGTCGCGCGATAGCGTCCGCAGTCGGCCACGAGGCGCGCGATCTGCGTGAGACGCGCGGTATCGTCGGAAGCTACGAGGAGGTTGATCATGTCGTGTGCCTCGTCTGTTCGATTAGTTGCAAGCGGTGCCGCCGGTCGCGGAAGTCAGGCTTTCGCGCGGCAGTGTCGTCGTGAACGGCGGCATGGTGACCGTGACGTTCACGAACGGGATCATCGTCTTGACGGTGACGTTCGTGACGCTGACGGTCACGAACGCGCACGAATTCACGTCGCAGTTCGCCGGCGAGTAGTTCACCGACACGTTCGCGTTCGACAGCAGCGGCAGCAGCGCCGTCACGCGCTTCGCGACGCCGGCGGCATTCACGTCGCAGACCACGGCCGTGCGCGCGCCGAGACGCACGGCTTCGCTCGCGGTGTTCCAGTAGAACAGCACGCGGCCGAATTCGAAGATGCCGATCAGCAGCATGATCAGCACCGACGCGATCAGCGCGAACTCGACGATCGTCGCGCCGCGTTGGGCGCGCCGGCGTGACGGGGGGGCATGGCGAGCGTTCATGACACTTGCCTCATCACGGTGACGATGTTGTTGAAGGTGATCGACGGCAGCCACGGGTACGCGGGGATCGGCTGGTACTTGTAGCCCTTGATCTTCACTTCGACGACGTTGATTGCGCCCGTCGCCGTGCCGCTCGCCGCGTTGTTGTTCGAGTCGTAGGTCGGCAGGTTCGCGAACTGCGGCGGATCGGACCCGTCGCTGCAGCCGGTCGTGCGCTGCGCGTCGCAGATCGTCACCATCGACGTCTTGAGCCCGGGCACCAGCTCGGTGCCCGACGAGCCGCAGGTCGTGCTGCCGTAGACGACGAGGCACTGCGCCTGCGACACCGGATAGGCGCTGTCGGTCGGCAGCCACACCGACAGGTAGCGCGCCGCATCCCGCGTGGACTTGGTCAGCGTCTCGTACTGGTAGATCGCGCGGCCGAACTCGGCCACGCCGGTCGACAGCATGATCATCGGAATCAGCACGAGCGCGAACTCGACGGCGGCGACGCCGCGGGTGCGCGAACGGCGGAACGGAGGCTTGTTCATGGTCGTCTCTCCGCTATTGAACGAGCATCGGAACCTGGGTCCCCGACGCACTGCCGCTGCCGGGCAAGCCGTGCGTCGCGCACGGATTGTTGCCGGACACCGACGAGCCGAGGTACTCGAGGTGCGCGACGACCCCGCCCTTGCCTGGGCTGAACGGCAGCGGATCGAGCATCAGCACGCAGTCCCATTGCGTGACGTGCACCTTGCCGCTGTTGCCGTTCAGCGTCGAGCAGTCGCCCTCCGGTGCGAGCGCGACGCGCCGGTCGCCGCCGTAGGTCTGGTAGTTGCTCGCCGTCGCGGTGCCGTTGGTGGCGATTCCGCTGCCCGCAGGCGGCGCGCCGTCGCCCTGGTACGACTTGAAATTCGTGCGGTCGGTAACGAACTGCGTATAGGCATCACCCTTGATGCCGGCCGTTCCGGGCGGCCCGTAGTTCGGGCCGACATACGCGTAACCGGTAAAGTCGGGCTGGCCGCTCGAGCCGTTCGCGCCGTTCGTGTAGATACCGAAGCGCGTATTCCAGGCGCGCAGCGACGCCGACTTCAGGCCCGTGGTGCTCAGGTCGGGCGGGCTCGTGATGTTGCAGGTGTTGCCCGACAGCTCGCCCGCGAGCGTCGTCTCGTTCGTCGAGCCGTCGAGCGCCGCCCAGCCGAAGTTGCCAGGCCCGTAGGTCGACGACGACCCGGAGGGCGACGTGATCCAGTCGCCGACGTTGTAGGACGGCGAGCCCGTCGTGCGGCACACGAACACCGGGATCGCGCAGGTCGTCTGCCCGCCGCCGACGGTGGCGATCGCGCTCGCCGACACTTCCGCCGCGCTCGCGAGCTTCGTGCCCGGCAGCACGTTCAGCACCTCGATGAACCAGTGCGCGATGTTGCTCAGCTTCGTCGCGCATTGCACGTACTTGATGTTCGCCGGCGTCGTGACCGCGGTCTTGGTCAGGAACGGGTTGGTCAGCGAATCGCTGAACGTGACGTTCGCGTTCGTCGACAGCTGCACCGCGCTGTTCTGGAAAAACACGAAATTCAGATGGCCGGCGGCGATGCCGTCGGCCTCGGCCACCGACAGGCTGATGGCCGAAGTCAGGTCACGCGCAGCCGACAGCGCGCAGGCATCGGCGCTGTTCTGCAGTTCGCTGCGCGTGACGTACAGCTTGCCAAGATCCAGCGCGAGACCGACGAACCCGATCATCACCGCCAGTGCAAGACCGACGATGATCGCGACGGCACCGCGCTGGCGATGCAGGCTGCGACGCATGACTTTCGGATAGCGGGCTGCGCTGTTCATGGCGTTCTCCCTGAGCGTCCTGGCGTTACTGGGTGGCCTTGCCGATGCCGATCACGAATGCATTGGCGGGCGGCACGGTCTGCTTGAACGACTTGTCGTAGTTGTCGAGCGCGGCCGCGGCTGCGCCGCCGTCGACCCCCGATGCCGCTGCCGGGTGTTCGCCGGCATGCGGATCGATGATCTGGGCCTGCATCACGGTGCGGACCGAATCGCCGAAGCGGCTGTCCCACACCGGGGTCGACGACATGCAGCCGGCAAGCGCGAACGCGAGCGGGACGGCGAGCGCCGCGCGGCGCACGAATACGAGGTAGGCGGATTTCATGAGTGTCCCCTTGGATGGCTTCAACGATCGGTGGACTGGGGTTCGGCGCCCGCACGCGCGACCTGCGCCTGCGCTGCCGGCACCCGGTGCTTCGGCCGCGCCGCCGGCTTGGCCGGCGTATCGGGGCCGGCTGCCGCGAGGCGCGCGGCGGTGGCTTCGATGTTCGCGATGCGCGCCGCGTTCGACGTGTCGGGCTGCGGCACGGTGGCGACCACCGGCGTGGGCACCTTGTGCGGCTCGGCCAGCACCGGCGACTGCGCGTCGGCACCTTGCGGGGCGCGCGGCGCGGGCAGCGCGGCGGCGGGACCGGCGGGCGCTTCCGATTGCGGAGCCGGCGCGGGTGCCGGAGCCTCGGCCGGAGCCTGCGGTGCAGCTGCTGCGCCGTTCGCGGGCTGTGCGCCTGCCTTGCGAACCCCGCCGCGGCCTTCCATGTTGCCCGTTGCATACACGTCGGCTTCGTTCGGCTTCGAGAAGCTGTCGGTCGGCAGCGCGACATCGGCGGTCGACAGCGGCTTCACCAGGTGCGGCGTGATCAGGAAGATCAGCTCGGTGCGGTCCTGCTGGAACGACGTGCTGCGGAACAGCGCGCCGAGCACGGGCACTTCGCCGACACCCGGGATCGCCTTCAGCGCGCCGGTCGCGTTGTCCTTGATCAGCCCGCCGATCGCGAACGATTCGCCGTCGCTCATCTGGACCGTCGTCGAGGCGCGCCGCGTCGTGATCAGCGGCAGGATCGACGTGCCGCCGATGTTGGTCGCGCTCAGCGTGACGCCCGTCTGCGACAGCTCCGACACCTCCGGCGCGACCTTCAGGCTGATCCGGCCGTTGGCGAGCACCGTCGGCGTGAACTTCAGCGCGACGCCGAACTCCTCTTCCTGCAGCGTGATCGACGACGTGCCGTTGCCGCTGCTCTGCGGGATCGGGATGAAGATCTTGCCGCCGGCGAGGAACGTCGCTTCCTGGCCGCTGATCGTCACGAGGTTCGGCTCCGCGAGGATCTTGACGAGGTTGTCGGTGTTCTGCGCGTCGGCCGCGATGCTGAACGGCTTGTTGTTCGCCTTGTTGAAGACGGCGCCGCTTGCCACGCCCGCGAGCAGGTTGCTGACCAGCGCGCCGCTCCACGAACCGAACCCGCCCTGGATGTTGAACGCGCTGCCCATCTGGTTGATCAGCGTCTTCGACACCTCGGCCACCTTCACCTCGAGCATCACCTGCTGCGGCGACGTGACGTTCAGCATGTTCAGCACACCGCCGCCGCCCTTGCCGCCCGCTGCCGGGTCGCTGGCGCTGTCACCGTACGCATGGGCGATCTGCACGGCCTGCTGCGCAGCCTGCGAGCTCGACACGGTACCCGCCAGCACGATCGTGCCGGCCGCGGTCGATACGTGGATGTCGCGCTCGTTCGGCATCAGCTGCAGCAGCGATGCCTGCAGGCCGCCGGCATCCGCGCCGACCGCGACGTCGATCACGCGGCAGGCGCCGCTCTTGCCCTGCACGATCATGTTGGTCGTGCCGACCGCGAGCCCGAGGATGTACAGCGTCTGCGGCGACACCATCGTGGCCTGCGCGACGGCCGGGTTGCCGATCGTCCGATTGCGGACCGGCTCCGGCATCGGCACCAGCAGCGACTTGCCGAGCGGCACGCTGACGCTGGTCGACTCGCGCACGGCGCCGACGCAGTTCGGCCCGCGCAGCGGCCCCGCCGAGGCGGCGGGCGCGGCGGCCGGCACCGGCGCCATGCTGATCGTCATCTGCATCGGCC
The DNA here is from genome assembly GCF_902499125.1 of Burkholderia arboris. Lineage (GTDB taxonomy): Bacteria > Pseudomonadota > Gammaproteobacteria > Burkholderiales > Burkholderiaceae > Burkholderia > Burkholderia arboris. The sequence continues at coordinate 203,899 of NZ_CABVPX010000007.1, read as the reverse complement.
CCTTGCCGACGGCGGCCGGCGCGCTGGCGCCGCCCTTCGTCAGCACGGCCGACTCGACGCCTTCCTGCGCGAGTGCGCCATAAACGGTCAGCCATCCCGAACAGAGGATCGCGGCCATCATCGTGCCCCGTGCGACGCGTGTCCGCAGTGGGCTCGTACCTGTGCGTTGCGGTTTGATCTTCATTTCGTCTGATCCCCCGAGAGACCGGCGCCGTGCCGGTTATCGACTTCCAAGGCCGCCGCGCGTTGCCGGCGGCCGATCTGTTTGTCTGGCTGTATTGATCTGTTTCAGAAACACTCGACGCTGCCCTTCACGCCCGTCAGCACGCCGACGCAGTCGCGTCGTGCTTCCGGCGCCGCGTGCGATGCGACGTGCACGCGGACCGTCCGTACATGGACAGGTGCCGGCGGCGCTTCGGGTGCGGGCTCCTTGCCCAGCAGCGTCAGCTTGGTCGCGCCGTCGGTGTTCAGCGTCTTCTGGTCGACCTGGTTGCGCAGCACGAGCGACAGCGTGCCGACGCTGCGCGCGAGATCGAGCCGTTCGGCCTGGTCGGGCGTGACTTCCAGCGTCACCGCGTTGACGACCTTCGGTGCGGTGTCGTCGCGGCTGACCTGCTGCGCGACGGCGAGCACGAGGATGTGTTCGAGCACGATCTTGGAGATGCTCTGTCCGTCGGTCTTGCCCTGCTGTTCCTGCGTGTTGACGATCACGTCGACGTAGTTGCCCGGCAGCGCGAAGCCCGCGACGCCGACCACGTCGTTCACGCGCACCGTAATCGCGCGGCTGCCGTCGGCGATGACCGCGGACAACCCGCCCTTGGTGCCGACCGGTGCGAGCTTCGACTCGATCACCGGCTCGTCGCGTGAGAGGCTGGTGCGCACCACGCGCCCTTCAAGGGCTTTCGTATCGGTGAACGCGCCCGTCGGCACGCTGCCCGACGGCCAGTTGACCAGGTGGATCTGGTTCGGCCCGAGCGGTTCGCCCAGGTTCAGGTCGGTGGTGGCCACCGCGACCGGCGTGACCGAATTCGTGGATGTCTGCACCAGCCAGTGGGACGCGAACACGACCGCGGCAAGACCCGCGACCATCGCGACGACCAGCATCATGACCGCTCGACTGTTTTTCATGGCAATGCTCCTCGACGATTCGTGAAAGAAACGGCTCAACCGGTAACGAACGTGCGGCCACCGCGCTCGACGGGCGGCGGATGGCTGCCGTCACGTTCGGGTGCCGCGCCGAAATAGCTCGCCCATGCGTCGTACAGTGCGTCGTGCGTCACTTCGGGCGGATCACCGCGATACCGCGCGCCGGCGGCCACGAGACGCAGCAGGTCCGCAGGAAAACAGGCGAGAAACGCCTTGCCGGTCGGCAGATGCAGCCGATGCAGCAGGTAGTCGAATGCATCGCTCGCGGAGATGAGCCCCAGCGATGCGCAGGCCGCGTTGTACACGGCGCGGTAGTCGTCGATCGACATCGCGCCGACGTGCAGCTTCGAACCGAGGCGACGCAGGAACGCGTCGTCGCCGAGCTGTTCCGGCGACAGGTTGCTCGAGAACACCGGCCAGACATCGAACGGCATCACGAAGCGGTTGCCGGATTCGAGCGTCATGAAGTCGACGCCGCGATCGAGCGGGCGCAGCCAGCGATTGAGCAGGTCGCGTGGCTCGACGCGCTGGCGACCGAGATCGTCGACGACGTACATGCCCATGTTGGCTTTCATGTGCGGCGGCGCCTGATAGAAGCCGGCGGCTTCGTCGCGGCGGAGATCAAGCTCATCGAGCGTCAGTTCGCCGCCCGACATCACGACCGGCCGCGTACACAGGCGCCAGCGGCGATCGATCGACCAGTTGCCGGAGGGCTGCCCGACCTCGACATGCACGAGCGGGTCGTAGATCTGGATCACTTCGCCGGCCGCGCAGATCGCGTGCGGCACCGGCACGTGGCCGTGCATCAGCGAGCCGAGCCGTTCGGCGAGGAAGGTCTTGCCGCTGCCGGCCGGGCCGTAGATCAGCAGCGGACGGCCGGCATTCAGTGCCGCAGCCGCCGCATCGAGCACCGACGTGTCGATCACGATGCCTTCGAACACGGCCCACACGTCGTTCTGGCCGATGTGCAGCTTGCGCACTGAATGAGCGGCCACGCATTCGAGATACGCGTCGAGCGTCACCGGTGCGGGGCCGCTGTAGCCGCTGCGCGCCCGTTCCTCGAGTGCGAGCACGCGGCCCGCGTCGGTCAGGCGGAACGTCACGTCGAGATCGGTCGCGCCGCGATGGGTGAGCTCGACGAGATGCTCGCGCACCAGGAAGGCGAAGACGTCGTCGAGGACCGCGAGCGGCAGGCAGTGCCGCTCGACCAGGTCGCCGTATGACGGGCGGCCGAGCACCAGCGTCGACTTCAGCACGAGCCCGGCGACGAACGTCATGCTCAGCCCGGTTTCCTCGAGCGTGCGCGGCGCCGTCGGCAACTGCGTGCCCAGTTTCGTATGGGCTTCCCGAGACGGCAGCGGATCGGGCAGGTGCGCCACCTGCGCGTCGCGTCTCGGTTCGGTGTGATTCGTGTTCATGATCGCTCCGTCCTCGTTGCTTGTGCGTCGCGCTATGCGCACGACACGAACAACATGCCCAGCGTGCCGGCCGCGATCGCCACGCCATACGGCAGCGTGCCGACCGATGCGAATTCCACGGGGCCGCCGGCGGCTTCCGCGTGCGCCCCTTGCGAACGACGCGCGATCAGCGCGCGGACGTTCGCCCACATCTGGCGCATCCGGCCGCGCAGCAGCGCGAACGCGATGGCGCCTATCCCGCCGGCCAGGAACGTGGCCAGCACGATGTAGAACGTCATTTCCGCCCCGACCCATGCGCCGATCGCGAGCATCAGCTTCACGTCGCCGGCCGCCATCCCGCGCAACAGATAGAACGGCAGCAGCAGGCCGAAGCCGGTCGCCGCCCCTGCGAGCCACCCGAGTGCGCCTGCCAGGACGCCGTGCAGCATGCACTGCGCGACCAGCGCGCCGACGAGCCCGACCGCGACGAGACGGTTCGGAATGCGGCGGCTTGCGATGTCCGTGCTGGCCGCGGCGACGGCGAGCAACGTCACGCACAACGGGACCGGGTAAGGCGGCGCAACAGGTAACATGGCGAACCTCTCGGATCGAATCGTTGAATCAGGAAACCATTGCCAGCGCGGTGGTTACCGCAGACGTCACGGCCGCTGCAATCACCTCGTACGTATTGGCGAGCGAGCCTTTCAGCGTGACGACGCTGCCCAGCACTGCGGTGGCGAACATCGCCGCGAGCAACGCATATTCGATCGACGTCACGCCTTGCTCGTCGGCGATCCAGCGACGGACGACACACATCGTGGCTTGCATGGTGGTCTCCGGTTCCTGGTTGATCGGATGGCCGGGGACGGCTCGAGCACTGCACCGGCCGAGCCGTCCACGGCATGGTCCATCAGATGGCTGCGACCGCCGAATCGAGGTCGTCCGCGATCGTGGTGAACACGGTCTTGAGGTCCTTGCCGACCGTCGACAGCGCGGCGATGATGCCGATGGCGATCAGGGCGGCGATCAGGCCGTATTCGATGGCCGTCACGCCATCTTCATCGCGAACGAAACGGCTGACTTGTTGAATGAACTTGGACATGATGATCTCCTTGCGTAGTCACTTTCAAAGTCCTCGCGTGCCGGCTGGATCGAATGATCCGGCATCGATACGTCGAGGCATGTTGTTGATGCCGTGTGGTGCCGACGAACAATCCTGAGGAGCCGCTCGCCGTACCGTTCATCAGATTGCTGCCACTACCGAGTCCAGATCGTCGGCGACCGTACTGAACACGGTCTTCAGATCCGTGCCGACTGTCGTCAGCGCGGCAATGATGCCGATTGCGATCAGCGCGGCGATCAGGCCGTATTCAATGGCCGTCACACCGTCTTGATCCTCGACGAACCAGGCTACCTTTTCGATGATTCTTGGCATGAGCTTTCTCCTTTCGGACTACTATGAAATTCCCTTCGTCAATCAAGACGTCGGGGGTGGGCACCACCGGCACTACACGAAAAATCGGAACGCGACGCTCAGCTGCGGGAACGGGGATGCACACCCCTGTCCGTGCGAACGGGTATCAGTGAAACGGAGCGCGAGAAAGGCGTGGCCGGGCCGACCAGCCGGATGAACCGGGCATGCCGACAGACCGGAACGGCACGACGGCCGTTCGACGCATGGAATCCAGTTGAACGGGAGACGAACTCCCGGCAAAGCCGCAATGTGTTTTTAACGCGGCTTGCGATCCGCGATGTGCAGTGGTCTTTCATTTTTATTCCCCAAGTACTGCCATGCCGATTTTTATTGCCCTGAAGACATCGGGTCTCATTGGTCACTCGACGACGTTTCGCGCGGTTCATCGACCTGGAGCAGCATGTTCCCCGACGCGCTCCGGCCCATCTTTTCCGCAGGTGATTCCAAAGCCGGTTCCGTGTGTCTTTTGTCCGAACCGGCCGGTCATCCCGTCGTCGACTGCCGTGCCAACGCTTACGCAAAGAGCGGACCATCTCGGGCGAAATCGAGGTGCATCAAGGGTTCCGGCGATCCGCGCCGCCCCGGGCCAGGGGCGCAACGATCGAAATGTTTCAAATTTGATATAGGCGCCCCCGCGAACGGAGGCCCCCGGAACGCCCGTCGTCGCGCTGCACAAAGGGCACAAAATTTTTTCTCGGGATTTTCCCGAACGCCTGGCGCCGCTCGCGCACCGCAGGATCGGCGGCATGCGAACCCGGTGAAAATCGCGGAATGTTTCAAGCCAGAAACACGAAACCTGGCGCCGGCGTTTTTTCATACCAGAAACGGCGGTTTTCACGCGCATCGCTGAACACATTAAAGACCGGCCGCCCATGCGTGGTTTGCATCACGCGATTTTTTCTTCAACAATGAACTCACCGGACAACGCCGTTTCAACGCGATTCGATCCGCAGGCACGACAACATCAAACGGCTGCGACAGACCTCGCAGCCAAACGATAAACGGGGCATCATGTACACAGCCAATCGTGAAACGCGCGATCGCGCCATACGCTGTGCTCAATGGCTGACAGCGGACCGGATCATTCCATACAGCTGCATCATGCTGCTGCTGTTCATCGCACTGGTGGTCGTGTGGGGCGTCGTGACCGACGGCTTCACGTCGAACACCATCGCCCGTCCAGGCACCGACTTCTCGGTCTTCTGGACTGCATCGCATCTCGTGTTGCAAGGCCATGCCGCATCGGCCTACGACACGTCGTCATTCGTGCAGGCCGAGTTCGCGCACTTCGGTGCGTTTCTGCAACACCGGCCGCTTCCCTGGCTCTATCCGCCGACGATGCTGCTGTTCGTCGCGCCGGTTGCCCTTGTGCCTTTCCTGCCCGCTTACTTCCTCTTTTTCGCGGGCAGTCTTTTATGCTACGCGTTCGCCGTCTCGCGGTTGTCGGGACTGCGCGCGCATCTTCCCGTGCCGCGCGCCGCGGCGCTCGTGGCCGCCGCGTATTCGGCGGTGTGCATGTCCGCACTGTTCGGGCAGAACAGCATCCTGACCGCCGGCCTCGCCGCGCTCGCGCTGCATCTGCTCGGCAAGCGTCCGGTCGTGGCGGGCGTGCTGATCGGGCTGCTCGCGATCAAGCCGCAGTTGGCCGTGGTGTTCCCGTTCGTGCTGATCGCGACGCGTGCGTGGCGCACCTTCGCGGCGGCGGCGATCACCGCGACGCTGTTCGCGGCAGCCGGCGTCGCACTGTCCGGCCCGGCCGCGCTGCACGGGTTGACGCATGCGATGTCGACGGTACGCGAGCAGCATTTCATGCTCGCGTCGTACTGGCTCGCGTCGCCGACGCCGTTCGCCGCGTTGCGGCTCGCGGGCGCACCGGTAGCCGCCGCGCTTGCCGCACAGGCGGCGGTCGCGCTGCTCGCGATCGCCGCGGCCGTCAACGTGTGGCGTCGCACGCACGACATGCGCCTGCGCGGCGCGGTGCTGGCGGTCGCCACGCTGCTGACGACGCCTTATCTGTGGCACTACGAACTGACGTGGCTCGGCATCGCGGTCTTTTGCCTGATCGCGTACGGTCTCGACGAAGGCTGGCTTCCCGGCGACCAGGGCATCCTCGTGCTCGCGTGGCTGTTGCCGATCTTCGAGATGTTCAATCGGTTGATGAAGCTGCCGCAGATCGGGCCAGTCGTGCTGCTCGCGGTGCTGTTCGTCGTCGTGCGCCGCACGGCACTGGCGTCACGGAGCACGCAATGAAAGCGCCTTCGTTCGCCCGCCATGCGCATTCCTCCATTGACGCGCATCCGGAACTCCCGATCGCCGGCCCGCACCGCTACCCGCACTGGTTCAATCGCGACCGCATACGCCTCTATGCGGCCGCCGCGTTGCTGACCGAACTGCTGTTCATCGGCATCTACCTGATCCGCGTGATCCTGTCGAACCACGGCGCGCCGGACCCGCTGTCGCCGGATTTTTCGCCGGTCTGGAGCGCCGCATGGCTCGCCGCGCACGGGCACGGCGCCGACGCATGGCATTTCCCCGCGCTGTTCGCGGTCCAGAAGCTTGCGATCCCGACGTTGACGCTCGCGGACGGCACGCAGCCGTGGCTCTATCCGCCCACGATGCTGCTGTTCGTCTTGCCGCTCGGCTGGCTACCGTACACGCTGGCGCTCGTGCTGTGGCTCGCGGTCACGTACGCGCTGTTCGCGGCGACGATCCGCGCGACCGTGCAGCGCGATGCCGCGTGGCTGTGCGCCCTCGCATTCCCCGGCGCTTTCCTCACGGTGATCGTCGGACAGACCAGCCTCTTCACCGCGATGCTCGCCGGCCTCGGCCTGCTCGCGCTGAACCGCCGCCCGGTCGTCGCCGGGATCTGCTTCGGCTTGCTGACGACGAAGCCCCAGCTCGCGGTGCTGTTCCCGCTCGCGCTGCTGTGCGCGGGGCAATGGCGCGCGCTGGCCGCGTGGGCCGCGACGCTCGCCGTCAGCGTCGTGCTCGCGACGCTCGCGTTCGGCCTCGCCCCGTGGGTCACGTTCATGCACGTGATCGCCAACGTCTATGCGATCGTCGGCACCGGCCACGCGAAACTCGCGCGCATGCCGACCGTGTTTGCACTCGCGACGATGGCCGGCTGGCCCGCGCTCGTTGCACGCGGCCTGCAGCTGCTGTCGGCCGCGGCTGCCGCGATTGCCGTGGTCTACGCGTGGCGCGGCGCATGTTCGTACGCGCTGCGCGCCGCGACCCTCGCGTGCGCCTGCCTGCTCGTCAGCCCCTATCTGTACGACTACGACCTGACGTGGTACGGCCTCGTGATCGCGTGGTACGCCCGCTATGCGGGGACGCGCGGCTGGCGCCACTTCGATCGCGAATGGCTGATGCTGCTGTGGCCGATGCCGCTCGCGGGCCTCGCGGTCGTACCGCACCTGTCGTTCCAGTTCATGCCGCTCGTGACGCTCGCGTCGCTCGCGCTGCTCGTCAGCCGGATCGCACAGGAAAGACACGACGTGCCGTCGATGCCCGACGCGCGCGACACCTCGACCGATACCGGGTTCGCCCATCCGGCCCGGTCACACCACCGCCCGGCGTACGGAATGCGCCGCACCGGCCGCCCGACGATCGGCGTCGGCCGGTGAAGCGACATTACAAGGGGAATCATCATGCGGGAATCCATCTACACGCCGCTCGTCTCGCTGGTCGTGCCGTTCTATAACGAAGGCGAGGCCGTCGAGCATTTCTTCGACGTCGTGATTCCACTCCTGACGTCCATCGACGCAATCCGCTTCGAGATCGTCTGCGTGAACGACGGCAGCCGCGACGACACGCTGGAACGCCTGGTCCGCATCAGCACCGCCGAGCGGCGCGTGCGCGTGATCGATCTCACCCGCAACTTCGGCAAGGAGGCCGCGCTGACGGCCGGCCTCGACGAAGCCGCCGGCGACGCGGTGATCCCGCTCGATGCCGATCTGCAGGATCCGCCCAGCCTGATTCCGGTCATGATCGAACACTGGCGCGACGGTGCGGAAGTCGTGGCGGCAAAACGCAGCAACCGCGCGTGCGATTCGTTCGCGAAGCGCACCGCCGCCGCGATCTACTACCGCGTGCACAACCTGCTGTCGGACGTGAAGCTGCCGGAGAACGTCGGCGATTTCCGGCTGATGGACCGCAAGGTCGTGAATGCGCTGCGCAACCTGCCCGAGCGGCACCGCTTCATGAAGGGGCTGTTCGCGTGGGTCGGCTACAAGACCGTGATCGTCGAATACCAGCGCGATCCGCGCAGCGCCGGGCACTCGAAGTTTTCCGGCTGGAAGCTGTGGAATTTCGCACTGGAGGGCATCACCAGCTTCAGCACCGTGCCGCTGCGCAGCTGGACCTACATCGGCCTCGGCATCGCCGCGCTCGCGTTCCTGTACGGGTCGTTCATCATCCTGCGCACGCTGCTGTTCGGCAATCCGGTGCTCGGCTATGCGTCGCTGATCTCGGTCACGCTGTTCATCGGCGGCATCGAGCTGATCGGGATCGGCGTCGTCGGCGAGTATGTCGGGCGGATCTACGACGAGTCGAAGCAACGGCCCGTCTACCTGATCCGCCGCCGCTACCAGGCGCACGGCAAGGTGATCGAACTGCCGGTTTCACGCGATGCGCGCCGCCTGGCCGCACGCCGGCGCGTGCAGCCGGTCCGTGCGCGGGTCGGTGCGCGCTGACGCGCGGGCACCATGATCGGCCTGCTCGCTGCCGAGCGCGCGAGGCTCGTGCGCTTCGGTGTGTCGGGGCTCTGCTCGACCGCGATTCACACGCTGGTTGCGGCGGCGATGTTCGCGCTGCTCGATGCGACGCTGGTGGCCGCGAACGCGGTCGCGTTTGTCTGCGCCACCGCGTTCTCGTACCTGGCGAATACGCTGTGGAGTTTTTCGTCGACGGTACGCGCGCGCAACGCGACGCGCTTCCTCGCGGTCACGCTCGCCGGGTTCGTCGAAACGCTGCTGCTGGCGCGCGGCGCCGCGGCGCTCGACATGTCGCGCGCGATGAGCGTCGTCGCGATCGCGCTGCTGATCCCGCCGACGACGTTCCTGCTGCACCGGTTCTGGACCTACCGGTAAGCGGCCTCCCCTGCCCGGAAAATAATCGCCCCATCAATTAACGTATTCGATGCCGTTATATTTATGTAACGCATCGAATCGATTGATTCCGATTTTAAAATTACCAAATGAATATATTTTAACGACCCTGTTTACCTTTACAGCTTCCACGAATATTCAAACGGGATAATCTGGATTCGCCGTCGCTCAAGCACGGGCCCAATCGGGCACAAATCCTTGCAGAACAAGGCGATGGCGACCGCACGAAGCAATTCGCGCAACGATAAGTCCCATTACTTAAAACGGGAGCTTCCATGTCACGCGTAACCGATGTGCTCGTTTCGTTCGACACCGAAACCATTCTCAAAAAATATCCGAATCCCAGCAAGAACCCGGCTACCCCGACGCTGATCGACTGGCGTTACGTCTATATGGTGACCAACCAGGACAACGTCATTTCCGGGCAGGCGGGCGGCGAGCTCGACCTGAAAGCGCAGGTCGGCGACCTGATCCGCTGGCGCGAAACGAGCCTGTCGCTGGGCTTCGAGAACCAGGTGGTGTTCTACAAGTTCATCGGCAACGTCGGCAACGACCTGATCTCGACGCCGACGCCGCGGGTCGCGGAAGCGTCGATCCCGGTGCCGAACACCAGCAAGCCGGAAGTGCCGACCTGCCAGAAAGTCGCGAACTACTACTGGTCGTCGGAATGCCTGAAGGTCGGCCGCGTGACCTACCACTTCCAGTTCCAGATCATCGACCGCAACTGCCAGATCCAGGGTTGCTTCTCGTGGGATCCGTTCATCTCGATCCATAACTGATCGCGGCACGCGGGCGGCCGCGCGGCGGCCGCCCGTGCCGCTCCCTTGTTGCGGAGGAGGTGCTCATGTCTGGTCTTCGTTGCGATGTCCTCGCGGTCATCGACGCCGTCACGCTGCTGTCGGCCTACCCCGATGCGAGCCGGGACGCCAACGCGCCGACCGTGATCGACGGCCGGCACATCTACGTGCTGAGCCCCGGCGAGACCGGGCAGGTCGGCCACAACGACAACCGTCTCTTTGCCGGCCTGGCGCCGGGCGACCAGCTTCATCTGCGCGAAACCGCGCTGGCGCTGCGCGCCGAAGTGAGCGTGCTGTTCGTCCGGTTCGCGTTGAAGGACGCCGGCATCGTCGCCCCGATCGAAGCGGAAATCCGCGATGCCGCCGTGCCGGTACCGGACGGCGACGACCTGCTTCATCCGTCGTGCCGGCCGATGAAAGACCATGTCTGGCGCAGCGACGTGCTGGCCGCCGGTGCCACCACCTGCACGGCCGATTTCGCCGTGCTCGATCGCGACGGCGCCGTATCGGGCTACTTCCGCTGGGAAACGACGATCGAGATCGCCGGCAGCCAGCCGGACACGAAACAGCCCGGCTTCAAGCCGTCGTCCGACCGCAACGGCCACTTCACGCTGCCGCCGAATACCGCTTTCAAGGCGACCTTCTACGCGAATGCCGCCGACCGGCAGGACCTGAAGCTGTTCATCGACGACGCACCGGAGCCGGCCGCGTCGTTCGCCGGCAACGGCAACGATGGCGTCAGGCAGTTCACGCTGAACTCGCAAGGCGGCAGGATCCGGATCGACGCGTCGGCCAACGGCAGGAAATCGGCGACCGATGCGCGGCTCGCGCCGCTGTCGGCCGGCGACACGGTCTGGCTCGGCTGGCTCGGGGCCGAGGACGGCGCCGACCGCGACTACAACGACGGGATCGTGATCCTGCAGTGGCCGATTACGTGAGCGGCGCCGCGTGCGGCACTCAGGTGCGCGGCAGCCCCGGCGGATTGGTCTGCGACTGGTCGACCGCTTCGGCATCGAGGCTCCAGCGGCCGAGCACCTTCCGGTAGCTGCCGTTCGCGATCAGCCCATTGATCGCGAGCGTCAGCGGCCCGGCGAGGCCGCTGCCCTTCCTCGTCGTGATCGCGATGTCCGCGGTACGCGGCCAGCCGCCGCTGACCGTGCCGATCAGCTTCGCATCGCCACGCAGCGACGCCTGGTACGCGAGCATCGAATTCACGCTGAAGATCGTGTCGACGCGGCCCGACTGCAGCGCGACCCAGCGTTCCGCGGCATCCGCGTAATACTGGATCTCGACCGGCGCGAGGCCGCGCGCGATGTTCTGCCGGTTCCATTCGAGCAGGATCTTTTCCTGGTTCGTGCCCGAATCGGTCACGACGCGCAACCCGGCAACATCCTTCGGCTCGCGGATCGCGACGAGCCGGCTGTTGCTCTTCACGTAGAAGCCGATCTGATCCTTGCGGTAGGTCGAGAAGTCGAACTTCTCCTTGCGCTGCTCGGTGACCGTCACGTTCGAGATCACCGCGTCGACCCTGCCGGACTGCAGCGCGAGCGGCCAGTCGGCCCACGCGAGCGGCACGATCTTCAGCTTGCGGCCGACGCTGTCCGCGATGAGCTGCGCGAGATCGGGATCGAAACCGACCACCGTGCGCGCGTCGGTCGCATAGGTGCTGAGCGGCGGCAGGTTCGGCGCGATGCCGATCGTCAGCGTATTCGCTTCGGCGAACTTGAAGCCGCCCGGCAACGCCTGCTCGACCGCCGGGTTCACGGCGCCGCGCTGCCGGCCCGGCTGCTCGGGGCTCAGGTCGAACGGCGCGGCCTGCGCGGCCTGCGCGGCGGCAACGTGCCCGGCGATCAGGATGGCGGCCAGCACGCGGGCGATGTGTACAACGGGAAAAGCGGTTCTTCTCATGTCTTCCGGAATCCTTTGTTATTCGATGATGCGTGAAGCAGGCACGGGGGGCGGCGGCGCGACGTTCGGCGCACGCCGCCGCCGGCGCGGTTTGTCACGCAGGCGTCGCCTCGAGTTCGGCCGCGCGCTGCGGCACCGGTTGCACGACGCGCGACGGTTGCCTCGCCTGCACCGCGTCGCCCGCATACAGCGCCTTCGGATCGAACACGCGCGCCTGCAGCGGCGTGAACGCGCGGAAATTCCACAGGCTGCGCGCGACGAACACGCGCTGCACCCAACGGAGCGCACGGTCGTTCTCGTCGTACTGCGGGTCGAAGCGGTCGCGCGAATGCAGCGTGAAATGGTTGTTGATCAGCACCAGCTTGCCCGGCGACACCTGCACGCCGAACGACACCTCGCGCACCGCGCGATACAGGTTGGCCAGCGCTTCCTGCGCCCGCGTGTTGACGGCCAGCACCATGTCCGGATAGAACGCGACCGTCACGCGCGGCGCGTCGATCGGCCCCGACAGCACGGCGCTCAGGTCGGTGTTGTCGCGCGGTGTCGGCGCCGCGCCGCGCCACCGGTACGGCACGCGAATGATGTAGTGCTCGCCGTAGAGCTGCGCGATATCGTCCGGCGACAACAGTTGCAGCGCACGGCGCGCATCGGCGAGCCGCGTGTACGGGCCGCCGCCGGCTTCGCTGCGCACGCCGAGCAGCAGCAGCGCGAACGGCGACGTGTCGCCTTCGGGCATGTGCGCCTGCGCGGCATTCTCGATATGGAAGTCGAGCTCGACTTCGGAGCCGAGGCCCGTATAGTCGCGCGCGTTCGTCTTGTGCGGCGTCAGGTTGTTCACGAGCTCGCGGCCTTCGTGCGCGATCGAATAAGGCTCGCCGGCCAGCGTGCTCAGCGCGACCAGCACGTTCTCGCTCAGCACGCCGGCCTTGAACGAGCGGCCGGTTTCCTCGAACCGCGGGCTGCCCTGCACGCCGTCGTCGATCGGCAGGTTGTCGATCTCGATCGAGCCGTGCGCGTCCGCGGTCGGCGCCTTCGCGCGATCGAATGCGTCGACGATCCGGTCGGGAAACGCGTTGTAGGCCAGCTTGCGGACTGCGCTGATATAGCCGGCGCCGCCGGCCGGGTCGTAGCCCAGCGCGCCGAGCGTCTTGCGAATGTGAGCCGACTCCACTGCGGTCAAAGCGATGCGTTCATCTGCGAGATAGGTCATAGGTCTCTCGTATAAAGATCTTGGGTCGAAGAGCGGTATGGCACCACCGCCGCGCTCTGCCGTCCTCGGTGCGAAGCGCTCGACAAGACTAGGAGACCGTCATTGCATTGAGAAATGATATTAATTCGATTGCAAACAAAAATTATCGATATAAGTTCAGCAACGCGGCCGTGGCCGGTTCGCGTCGTTCGCACCGGTCTTTAACACAAATACTTGTTAAAAAATCGCTGCTTATTATTTGTCTTCGCCAGCGGGTCGATGCTAGTTTTCTGTCGGACTCGACGATGCGACCGCTGCCCGACGGGCAGCCGGCGCCCTTCGTCCGACATACGGGAACCCGCCAGATGAATCGATACCCCCCGCCGCGCCGCTGCTCCTTCGATCATTCCGGATACGACACGTCGTTGCCGGCGTGCCGCCCGTCGCCCCGCACGCCCGGGGAGGCCCGATGAGCGACCAGGCCCACGCGCTCGACCGCACGCAGACGGCCGCCGCGCCGCCTCAACGCACGTCGCTGCGCGCGATCCTCCCGACCGTCGCGGCCGCGAGCCTCGGCTTCGCGATCGTCCAGCTCGACGTGACCGTCGTCAACGTCGCGATTCCGAGCCTCGGTCACGCGTTCGGATCGAGCGTTCACGGGCTGCAGTGGATCGTCGATGCGTACACGCTGTCGTTCGCCGCGCTGCTGCTGACCTCCGGCACGCTGGCCGACCGCTTCGGCAGCCGGCGGCTGTTCGCCTACGGTCTTTTGCTGTTCCTGCTCGCGTCGCTCGGCTGCGCGCTCGCGCCGTCGCTGGCGGCGCTGATCGCCGCGCGGGTCGCGCAGGGTGTCGGCGCCGCGATGATCCTGCCCACGTCGCTCGCGCTCATCACGCATGCGTGCGCCCACGACGCCGCCGCACGCGTGAAGGCCGTCGCGTGGTGGAGCGCGACGGGCGGTGCGATCAGCGCGGCCGGGCCGACCCTCGGCGGCCTGCTGATCGACTCGCTCGGCTGGCGCGCGATCTTCTTCATCAACCTGCCGATTTGCGCGATCGGGCTGTGGCTCACGCTGCGCCACGTGCAGGATTCGGCCGCCGCACGCACGCGGCTGTTCGATCCGGCCGGCCAGATCGTCGCGGTGCTCGTGCTCGGGCTGCTCACGGGCGGGATCATCCGCGCCGGCGCCCACGGCATTGGCGACCCGTATGCTGCCGGCGCCCTGGCCGCGTCGGCCGCGCTCGGCATGCTGTTCGTGGCGATCGAACGGCGCGTGGCCGCGCCGATGCTGCAGCTCGCGTTCTTCCGGATCGCGCGCGTGCCGGGCGTGCTCGCGATCGGCGCGGTCACGAATGCGGCGTTCTACGGGCTGATCTTCTCGCTCAGCCTCTATTTCCAGAGCGGTCGCGGCTTCACCGCGACCGAATCGGGGCTCGCGCTCGCGCCGCTCACGATCATCATGCTCGCCAACCTCGCGAGCGCGCGGCTCGCCGTCCGGTACGGGTTCCGCGCGACCGTCGTCGTCGGCCTCGCCGTGTCGCTCACCGGCTACGTGTGGCTGTGGCAGACGCTCGCCGCACACACGCCCTACGCGCTGCTGGCGCCGGGGCTCGCGGCGATGGCGATCGGCGGCGGCATCGCGATTCCCGCGCTGACGTCGACGATGCTCGGCAGCGTCGAGGCCGGCCGCTCGGCCACCGCGTCCGCGATCCTCAATACCGCGCGCCAGGTCGGCGCCGCCATCGGTGTCGCCGCGCTCGGCGCGCTGGTCGCCGGCCAGGGCGCGGCGATCGTGGCCGGCGCGTCGCGCGCGTTCGCCGTCGCGGCCGCGCTCATCGCCGTCTGCATCGTGCTGGCCGCGCGCTGGCCCGGCGACGCCCCCGATCCCGCCACACGGGCCTGAACCGCTTTCGACCGACACCCTTTCACCGATCCCCCAGCCGAGCGAGGAATCCATGCAGCATCGCTTCATCGATACCGTCCTGATCGTCGACGGCGCGTCGACCGCCGCCTACCTGGCGCCCGCGTTTCGTGCGTACGGCATTCGTTGCGCACACGTGATCAGCGACCCCGATCTGCCGGACATCTACCTGAACCAGTTCGTGCCGTCCGACTACATCCGCCAGATCCAGCATCGCGGCGACATCGACGCGACGCTCGCGCAGCTGAGCGACCTGCGGATCGGCGCGGTACTGCACGGCCTCGACGCCGCGCTGGAGCTGGCCGACACGCTGGCCGAACGGCTCGACGTGCCGTATCGCAACCCGCTCGCGACGTCGGCCGCGCGACGCGACAAGTTCGCGATGAACGAACGCATCCGCGAGGCCGGCCTGCGTGCGCCGGCGCACTTTCACAGCACGTCGGTCGACGAGGCGGTCGAATGGGCCCGCGCGCAAGGCACGTTGCCGCTCGTGGTGAAACCGGCGCGCAGCGCGGGCGTCACGGGCGTGAAGATCTGCCGGACGCTCGCGCAGGTCGAAGCCGCCGCGCGCGACGTGCTGGCCACCCGTTCGCTCTACAACCAGCCGAACGACGACATCGTGATCCAGAGCTATTCCGAGGGGCAGGAATACATCGTCGATTCGGTATCCTTCGAGGGCCGCCATCGCGTGGTCAGCCTGTGGGAAGTGCATCGCGACCGCACGCACGCGCCGCGGCTCGACAAGATGCTGGTGCTGAACCACGCCGATCCACGCTATGCGCCGCTGCTCGACTATGCGGCCGACGTGCTCGACGCGCTGGACGTACGCTTCGGGCCGACCCATCTGGAGCTGTTCGATACGGCCGACGGCCCGACAATCGTCGAGCTGAATGCGCGGTTGCACGGCAGCCTCGATCCGCGGCTGACGAGCGCAGTCAGCGGCGAGAACCACGTGTCGGCCGCCGTCGAAGCCGTGCTGCATCCGGAGCGGCTGTTCGGCGACGCCGTCGCGCCGACGGATTTTCGCGGCTACTGCGGGCACGTGCTGCTGCTGTCGTCGCGCAACGGCGTGCTGCGGCAGGACTTCACGTGGCAGGCGATCCAGGCGCTGCCGTCGTTCGTCGGGCTCAAGCAATGGATCAAGGTCGGCGACACGCTGCGCGTGACCACCGACCTGAGACGGCGCTCGGCACGGTCGGCCTGTACAGCCCGACCTTCGAGCGGCTGCTCGAGGATTGCCGGCGGATCCGCGAAATCGAGGCCGATTTCTTCGCGGACGAACACGCGGTCGCACCGGCCTGACGCGGCGGGCGCGGCGCGCCGGCTCGCCCGGATCAGCGGGCGAGCAGCGCGCCCGCCTGCCGGCCGATGACCGTACGCAACACGTCGAGCTCCGGCAACGCGGGCGTTTCGTCGGGCGTGACGAGGTAGGTCGTCACGCTGTCGAGATCGTCGAACGCATGCGTGCGCAACTCCTTGCGCGCCACGTGCTCGGTCGTGATCCGTTTCGGCAGGATTGCAACGCCCATCCCGGCCGCCACGCAGCCGAGGATCGCGCCGAACGTGCCGAACGACGACACCGATTCGATCGCGACGCCGCGCGCCTTCAGCCAGTGCTCCGCGACCGCGCGATACGGGCAGCCGTCGTGAAACGCGAGCAGCCGCACCGCGTTGTCGGCCAGCAGCTGCCGGCGCGTGACCGTGGCCGCGCTCACCAGCACCATGTCTTCCGCGAACGCGGGCTCGTAACGCAGCCCGGGCCTGACGATCGCGCGTGCGGTGAGCGCGGCGTCGAGCCGGCCGCGCAACAGGGCATCGGCCAGATCCGGCTCGCTGCCGATCTGCACCACGAGGCCGAGCGCCGGATCGTGCGCCGTCAGCGCGGCGGCCAGCGCCGGCAGCCGCGTGGCCGCCGTGCTTTCCATCGAGCCGAGCCGGAAGCTGCGTGCTACCGGCGTGTCGCGCACCACCTGCGTCGCTTCGTCGACGAGGCGCAGGATGCGGTCGCAGTACGGTATCAGCCGGCGCCCGGCATCGTTCAGCACCAGTCGCTTGCCGTGCCGGTCGAACAGCGGCGCGCCGAGCGACTCTTCGAGCTGGCGCAGCCGCGCGGTGACGTTCGACTGCGTGC
Organism: Burkholderia arboris; assembly: GCF_902499125.1. Taxonomy (GTDB): domain Bacteria; phylum Pseudomonadota; class Gammaproteobacteria; order Burkholderiales; family Burkholderiaceae; genus Burkholderia; species Burkholderia arboris. Next base: position 186,828 of record NZ_CABVPX010000007.1, on the reverse strand, counting down.
AGCCGAGCCGTTCGGCCGCGCGCAACGCGCTGCCTTCCTGCACGACGGCCCGGAAGGTTTCGAGCAGAGGAATGTTCATATCACTTTCTCTTGTTACTGATTCAGTTTATATCATTTTACTTCGCTCATCATCCGGATTAGCCTAGCGGATATTCCGTGCCGGCCGCGCCTTTTCCGAGGAATCCGCATGCCATCCGCCGTCTGCTCCGGCTTCACCCCCGTTCACCGCCGCTCCGAGGCCCGCCCGTGCGCGCGCTGATCGCTGCGCTGGTGCGGCGCGGGCCGACCGTGCTCGCATGTGGCGTCGTCCTCGGGCTGCTGGTGCCGCCGCTCGCGGATCTCGCGCGGCCGTTGATGCCCGTCACCGTGTTCCTGTTCGTACTCGGCACACTGCTGCGCGTCGAACCGAGCGCCGTGCGCGCGGTCGCGCGGCGGCCGGCTGTGTCGGTGCTGCTGCCTGCCATGACGATGATCGCGTGCCCGGTCGCGCTCGGCATCGCCGCACGGCTCGCCGGCATGCCGTACGACTGGGTGGTCGCGCTGGTGATCGCGTACTGCGCGCCGCCGTCGAGCGGCACGTCGACGATCGCGCGCATGCTGTCGCTCGACGCCAGTGTCGCGCTCGTCGCCACCCTCGCGTCGATGGTGTTCGTGCCGCTGACCGCGCCACTGCTGACGGCCTGGTTCAGCCACGATGCGGCCGTGGCGATCTCGCCGCTGAGTCTCGCGTTGCGGCTCGCGCTGCTGATCGGCAGCGCCGAGGGCGTCGCATTGCTCGTGCGGCGCGTGGCCGGCGCGCGGCTCGACCGTTTTGCGACACCGATCGATGCGATCGTCGTCGTCGCGCTGCTGGTGTTCGCGCTCGGCACGATGGCCGGCATGCAGCAGTCGATCATCGACGCGCCGCACCGCGCGTTGACGGCGATTGCCCTGGCGTTCGCGGTCAACGCCGGTTTCCAGATCCTCGCCTACGGGCTCACGCCCGGCGACGTCCGCACGCGGCTCAACGTTGCGCTGATCGTCGCCAATCGCAACGTCGGGCTGATGTGGGCCGCGCTCGGGCTGGCCGCGACGCCGACCATGGCGCTCGTGTTCACGTGCGCACAGTTGCCGATCTATACGCTGCCGCGCGTCGTCCAGCACCTGCTGCCGCGCCTCGAAGCGCAACGCCTGCGCCGGCGCGCACGCTAGCCGGCGCCTTTCTTCCGTCCTCGATCAAGGATTCTTCATGAAGCGACTCATCGTGATCGGCGCACGCGCCACCGGCAGCAGCGTCGCGCTGGTGCGCGCCGCCCTTGCACGCCAGGTGGCCGTGACCGTCATCACCGCGCCCGGCCATCGTCTCGACGGCGTGTTTCCCGGCAGCGTCGAGACGGTCAACCTCGAGCCCGACGCGGGCCGGCTCGCCGGCTGGCTGCGCACGCGCTTTCCGGACGAGATCGACACGCTGCGCGTGACGACCGCGCACGACACCTATGCGCGCACCGCCGCATGGGTCGCCGATGCGCTCGGCCTGCCCGGCCCCGATGCGCGGCACGTCGCGCACGCCGTGTCGAAGTCGAACCAGAAGGCGCTGCTCGCCACACACGGCATCCCGGCCGCGCAGTTCGTCGCGGGCACGCTGGCCGCGCCGGCAGCGCTCGCGGCGGCGGCTACGCCGTTGCGCTTTCCGGTCGTCGTCAAGCCGTCGGAAGGCTCGGCGAGTGACGGCGTGCGGCGGTGCGAGGACATCGCTGAAGTCCGTACGCAACTCGACGCGCTCGTCGCCGCGCAGGCCGATGCGCCGTCGCTTGCGACCGAACGTGTCGTCATCGAGGAATTCCTGGAGGGCAGCGAATACTGCGTCGAGTATTTCGACGGCCGTTATGTCGGCGCGCTGCGCAAGCTGAAGCGGCATGGCGCCGGTTTTCTCGAACGCGGCTATACGTCCGAACTCGATCTCGACGCCGATACGCTGCGCGCGCTGATCGACGTCGGCACGCGTGCGACCGCCGCCGCCGGGCTCACGTGGGGGCCCGTGCATCTCGACTGCATCGTGCACGACGGCGTGCCGCACGTGATCGAACTGAATCCGCGCATCGCGGGCAGCTTCATCTGCGACATCGTGCGCGACGGCTACGGCTTCAACGTCGTCGAAGCGTTGCTCGACAAGCTCGACGGGCGGACCGTGGCGATTCCCGAGCTGTTCGAGCCGCACGCGTATGCACGCGCCGAATTCCTGCTCGACAGCGATCCCGGCGCGTGGCGTTTCGCGCAGGCCGGTGAGATCGACGACGGCGCGGTGAGGATCAGCTACGGGCCGCAAGTGCTGCCCGATCGCGAACGGCGCGCGTTTCTTTATGTGCGGGTTGCGTTGCCGGCCGCGCACGGTTCGGTGGAACACGCGGGAACGTCGGCCGGGCGCGGCGACGTCTTGCAGCCGACGCTGGCTGCAGCACCTTCTCCTGTTCCTGAGCCTTCAACCGGAAAGGTTCGCTGATACATCGCGGGGCTTTCCGGAATGGCCGCTGCGGTGCCTGAGCGCATCCGCGTCGCACTTCACGCGCAATCACGCGCCCCGTTCGTCGCGGTGGGCCCGGATACGGTGGGCGCCTTCCTCCGGGCTGCATGTCGACGTGTCGATGCGCATCGAGTACGGCCGTGAACAGGCAGGGGGGCCGATCTGGGATCTGGGATCTGGGATCTGGCCATTCCCTCTCCCCGATCCGGCCTCGCACGTTCCCGCTGCTCAAGAATGGCCCACGGATACGAAACGCCAACGACGCTGGTACGGCGAGGTGACAGTGCAGCAATGCACGCGTCCAGCGCGGGTGTATCCCGAAGGACGAGATCGAGGACGATGTCGAAATGACTGGCCGCAACGCGGCTGAGCGTCGACTGCAGATTCAGAGGATGATGTCTGAGCGCCTGGTCGAGCGCTTCGTCCGGTCGCATGTCACGCCTGCGCGACAATTCGGCATACGCGTCCAGCGAAATGTGAAACACGGGCACGTCCGAACTGTCCCGGAGCGCGCGCAGCCAGGCTGCTCTTTCCGGCGCTGGTCGGGCCGTGCAATACGACCGCGATGGGTTTCATAGCGTATGGCGGTGAAATCGCCGGACGTGCGCAGCGAGCGCGGCGCAGTGACAGCCGAACATCAGTTAGCCGCCGGCTCGTATCGCGAGCAAACATCGCTGTCGAGTTTCGGTCCGCGCGAAGACCTACGTCATCACCTACCTTCACGCCGTTTCGGATCGACCGGTTGAATCCACCACCCGTTACGGCCAATCGAGACTCTCGGCAATGACGTCGGCTTTCGGTGCATGAACTGCCGGAGCCGGCGGCGTGACTGTGGCTATCAGCGTGAGCGGAGCACCGATGTCGGAGCGACGGCGGCTAACAGGCTCCCGACCGGTCAAACATCTACGTAGCTCGAACTGACTTCGTGCCGCGTCCGGAACACCGCTTTCACTACGGCCGCTGCGCGTTCCATGGCGGGCCCCGGAACGAACAGATAAAGGCGGCAGAGATCGGCATAGTGCGTCTGCAATGCGTCGATTTCCGCGAAGGTCGCGCCACCCGTGTCATTGATGTATTCGAGTCCCTTGCTGGTCGCGACCAGCATCGCAGCTTCTTTGATCGCGGTCAGCGCAGCGGAATGCAGTACGGCATCGGCAAAGGCCAGTTGCATCCCGCCCGTGATCCCGCTCTCAACGCTCGTGCGTTCGATATCGCCGTGAATTGGGTTGCGCAATAACGTGGGATGGCGTCATCCCGGCGATGAAGCATCAGTATCGGGCAGCGCCGCAGGCTGCACGCCCTTCTCCTCCGCTGAAGATTGCGCATAGTACAACGCTCCCAGCCTGATCCGCTCGCGCCCAGTCGCGATGCGATGCGCGTTCGTATCGCGCAACGAATAGACGCATCCGCAATATTCCTGCTGATAAAAATTCTCGCGCTTGCTGATTTCGATCATGCGAGCCGAACCACCGCCCTTGCGCCAGTTGTATTCCCAATACAACAGTTCCGGATAGTGTGAGGCCGCGCGTTTTCCGCAGTCGTTGATCTGCTGCATATTCTTCCAGCGCGAAATGCCAAGCGAACTGCTCATCACCGGAAAGCCGTGCTCGTGCGCGTACAGCGCAGTGCGCTCAAAGCGCATGTCGAAGCACATCGTGCAGCGAATGCCGCGCTCGGGTTCGTTCTCCATGCCGCGGGCGCGCGCAAACCAGTTGTCGCGATCATAGTCGGCATCCACGAACGGGATGCCGAATTTCTCGGCAAAACGGATGTTTTCATCCTTGCGCAGGTCGTACTCCTTGCGCGGATGAATGTTCGGGTTATAGAAGAAGATCGTGAAATCGATCGCCGAAGCGACCATCGCTTCCATGACTTCCCCGGAACACGGCGCGCAGCACGAATGCAGCAAAACCTTCCGATGGCCGCCCGGTAAGGGCAGGGATTTGCGTTCGCCGGAGTTGGTCATCATCGTTTTACCTCACTCGATCACTGCCGCGTATCGCACGGCCGGCTGCTGATGCGCGTTGAACTCCAGCGATGCAGCCTCGTTGAATGCGACGGCCTTGCCCGCGATCGCATGCATCATGCAGGCCCCCCTGAATGCCACGGAAAATCACCGGGTCGATTGCTTTCTCACGTTCGGCAAGCGAGTAGCGGCGACGTTCGAACACGGGATTGGAGTCCTAGAAGAAAAAAGGATCGGGTGCTCACGCCTGACTTTCAGGCGCAAGCATTGCGTGGAGGTGTGGCGCGGCCCGACGCGGGGTATGGGTCCGCAGCAGCTGGCTAAAAGGCTAAAAGGCTAAAAGGCCAAGCGGCTAATGCGCCCGGGCGCACATGATAGTGGCTGAGCCGTGCAGGATGAAATGGTATATTTTCATCGAACAATTAGTTTTGCTCATGTCCCGATGCAAAACTAGTCTCGCATCTTCGCTTCCGCCCATTTCCACTCCCGTGCCGCCTTCACAAACGCCGCAAGATAATCGATGTCGTCATCAGCCTTGCGCGTGCCGAGGAAAATCTGCTTTGCAATGCCCGTCTCTCCAAGTTGCACGGGCGTGAGCGGCATCCAGCCCGCGTATTCCTCCGCGAGCCAGCGAGGTAACGCCGCCACGCCACGGCCGCTCGCCACCATCTGCAGCATGATGTCGGTCGTCTCGATCACCTTGTGGCGCTTCGGCACCATGTTCGCGGGCGTGAGGAACTGCGTGTATATGTCGAGCCGGTCCGTTTCGACGGGATACGTGATCAGCACCTCATCCTGCAACTGCTCCGGCATGACATACGCTTCTCCGGCCAGCGCATGGTTGTCGCCGACCACCAGCACCTGCTCGTAGTCGAACACCGGCTGAAAATGCAGGTCGGGTTTCTTGAGCGGGTCGGGCGTCACGAGCACGTCGATTTCATAGCCGATCAACGCGCCGATGCCGCCGAACTGGAAGCGCTGCTTCACGTCGACGTCGACATCCGGCCAGCGCGCGAGATAAGGCGACACCACCTTCAGCAGCCATTGATAGCACGGCGCGCATTCCATGCCGATCCGCAACGTGCCGCGCTCGCCCTGCGCGTACTGCTTGATACGCTCTTCGGCAAGTTCGAATTGCGGCAGCAACCGGTTCGCGAGGCTCAGCAGGTACTGTCCGGCCTGCGTGAGCCGCATGGAACGTCCCTCGCGCGTCCACACCGGCGTACCGAGCTGCTGCTCGAGCTTCTTCACCGCATGGCTGAGCGCCGACTGCGTGAGATTCAGCGTATCGGCGGCAGCCGTAAGCGAACCCTGCCGCGCCACTTCCCGCACGACCATCAGATGACTGCGATCCAGCATCGCTCACTCCATGAACAATTTTAATGTTTGCATGAAATAAATCCATTTTCATTCATGCAACAGGAACTATATCATCGCTTCCAGTTACTTTTCTTCTGATTAGCACACAGCACATGGTCACTATGCAGATCCACGCGCATCGCACCATGAGAGTGACTAATGGTTGCATGCAATCAATTCATGCGTGGTCAACTGTGGCTCAGCGTCAAGTTAGCCCGGAAAGTCGATACCGATGAGACTGCCGAGTAAAGAATCAGAGAAGAAAAGCGGGAAACAAAGAGCAAACGCAGTTCATTTCAGAAATCAGGGTGCGAGATCGCAATGAGTAAAGAATTCACATTTGCCATTAACAGCATCTGTTTCGATGAAGACTATCACCCGTCCGGAAGTACGCGCATCACGACCAACTTTGCCAACCTGGCCAGAGGAACGAACCGCCAGGATAATTTGCGCAACACTTTCAGGATGATTGACAATCGCTTCAATGCCCTGGCTCATTGGGACAATCCTGCGGGCGATCGCTACTCCGTCAAACTTGAAATCATTTCCGTTGAAATGAACATTGACGAAGAAAGCAGCGATAACACACTCCCTTTGATCGAGATATTGAAACCAAATATTATCGATCTGAAAACCGACGAACGCATTGAAGGGATTGCGGGGAACAATTTTTCCTCTTATGTGCGAGATTACGACTTCAGCGTGGTATTACTGGAGCACAACAAGGATCAGCCCGAATTCAGCACGCCAGATAATTTTGGCGACCTGCATGGAAAGCTGTTCAAGAGCTTCGTAAATTCCAGCGCTTACAGAAATCAATTTGCCAAACCGCCCGTTATATGCCTGAGCGTTTCGAGTAGCAAGACCTACCACCGGACTGCCAATCAGCACCCCGTATTGGGCGCCGAGTACCGGCAGGAGGAATACTCCCTGACGGACGAATATTTCGAAAAAATGGGTTTGAAGGTTCGCTACTTCATGCCGCCAAACAGTGCTGCACCTTTGGCATTTTATTTTTCCGGCGATTTGCTTGCCGATTACACCGACCTTGAACTTATCGGCACCATCAGCACGATGGATACCTTCCAGAAGATTTACCGGCCGGAGATTTACAACGCGAATTCCCCGGCTGGAAAATCCTACCGGCCCAGTTTGAAGCACCAGGATTATTCGTTGACTCGAATTGTTTACGATCGGGAAGAACGCAGCCGGCTGGCTATCGAGCAGGGCAGGTTCGTCGAGGATCAATTCATCAAACCATACCGCGCCATTCTTGAACAGTGGTCCGCTGACTACGCTCTTTGACTAACAAAACGCAAGGCCGTCTACCGTGAAAAAATTGCTACCCACTTCAACCGCTGGCAGTTTGCCTAAACCTTCCTGGCTTGCCCAACCCGAGACCCTTTGGTCCCCGTGGAAATTGCAGGACGAGGGATTGATCGAGGGCAAGCAGGACGCCTTGCGTTTGTCGTTGCAAGAGCAGCAGCATGCAGGCATCGATATCGTCAGTGACGGCGAGCAGACGCGCCAGCATTTCGTGACCACGTTTATCGAACACCTCAGCGGCGTTGATTTTCAGAATCGCAAGACCGTTCGAATTCGCGATCGCTATGATGCGAGCGTGCCGACGGTCGTTGATGCGGTTTCCCGACAAAAACCGGTTTTCGTAGACGATGCCAGGTTTTTGCGCCAGCAAACCAAGCAGCCCATCAAATGGGCGTTGCCGGGCCCGATGACCATGATCGATACGCTTTACGACGATCATTACAAGAGTCGCGAAAAACTGGCCTGGGAGTTCGCAAAGATCCTGAACGAGGAAGCCAGGGAACTGGAGGCTGCCGGCGTCGATATCATTCAATTCGACGAGCCCGCATTCAATGTTTTCTTCGATGAGGTGAATGACTGGGGCGTCGCTACCCTGGAAAGGGCGATTGAAGGTCTCAAGTGTGAAACCGCCGTGCATATATGCTATGGCTATGGCATCAAGGCCAATACGGACTGGAAGAAGACGCTGGGGTCGGAGTGGCGGCAATACGAGGAAGCCTTCCCCAGGCTGCAAAAATCCAGTATCGGCATGGTTTCGCTGGAGTGTCACAACTCGCACGTTCCCATGGAGCTGATCGAGCTCATTCGAGGCAAGAAGGTGATGGTGGGGGCCATCGATGTCGCAAGCGATACCATTGAAACCCCCGAGGAAGTCGCCAGCACGTTGCGCAAAGCCCTTCAGTTTGTGGATGCCGACAAGCTCTATCCTTGCACCAACTGCGGCATGGCCCCGTTGTCGCGCGCAATCGCGAGAAGCAAGCTGAGTGCTTTGAGCGCAGGCGCGGAAATCGTCCGACAAGAACTCTCGAACTAATTCCGCGCTGAAGTCGGAAGTCGTGCTCGGGGAATCGAAGGCCGTGAGGATGTCGGGGAGTGCCTTGAAATGGCGCCCTGAATCTGTCGAAGTACGCCGCCTCGATTGTTCCGAGCCGCACCCAGTATTCGGTATCTACCATGTCACTTTCCAGCACGGCCATCGAGCCTTTGAGCTTTCGCGAATCGCTCGGGCATTACGCATCCGGTATCACGGTGATTGCATCGCACGTCGATGGCGAGCCGATCGGCTTCACTTGCCAGTCTTTCTATAGCGTGTCGACGAGCCCGCCGCTGGTGTCGTTCAGCGTCATGTCCAGTTCGGCCAGCTATCCGAAAATTCGCCAGGCAGGTCGATTCGTCGTCAATATCCTGTCGGACGAGCAAGTCGGGATTTCCAATCAATTCGCTCGGCGAGGCACGGACAAGTGGCACGGCGTCGAATGGCAGGAATCGCCGCTGGGTAATCCGATCATTGCCGGCAGCCTTCACTGGCTCGATTGCGAAATTTATGCCGAACACGCCGCGGGCGATCACCTGATCGTGATTGGCGAAGTGAAAGCGTTGGACCTGCAAGCCACTGCCGCTACGCAGCCCTTGCTGTACTTCAGAGGACAGTACTGCAACATCGCCGGCGCATAGCCCGGTTCGAGCGCTTTCCGCCGCTGGGCGCCCGCGCATTGGTTCTTCCATGTCGCCAGCCTGCCAGGGACTGGCATCCCCGTCGTTGCCCTGCGCCATCACCAGGCGGCCGCTGCGACGACGCTCCTCCCACTTGCAAGGTATCGAGCCGTCTTGAGTTCATTGAAACAGGCGCTAAACGACGGGCGCTTCGTCTGCGTGCTTGAGGTCGTTCCTCAACAGTCCCCTTCGCGCCTAGCCGCGCTCGAGCCAATCGTGCAACGCGGGCACCTGGCAGGCTGGCCGCTACTGCCAGCTTTCGCCGATCGTGTCGGCCTGCACTCGGACCTGAGCCCCTTGGAAGCCGCTGAAGCATTGGGAAATCCGGCCTCATCCTTGCTGCACTTTTCAGGCAAGGATCGCGAGCGTGCCGACTTGCTGCTTCAGATGGACTCGATGAAGGCCCTTGGTGTGGAGCAATTGTTGCTGCTCAGTGGGGATCGCCTGCCAGGCCACCATGATCAGGCACAAGTGCGCTATCTGGAGTCGGTACCTGCGCTGCAGATTGCCCGCGAACACGGCCCGGACTGGCTGTTGGGCGCTGCGCTGAACCCGTTCAAATACCGTGAAGAAGAAGGCGGCGCACAGTACCTGAAAGCGCAGAAGAAGCTTCTGGCTGGGGCGGATTTTCTCACCCTGCAACTCGGCTTTGACGCCGCCAAGCATATTGAAGCCCAGACCTGGATGCGCGCTCAGGCAAGCATGAAACCCATGCTGGCCTGTGTGATGGGGGTGACCGACAAATGCGCGGCCCTTCTGCAGGCCGTACCCGGCATCGTCATCACCGAATCCATGCGAATGCTGTTGGGCAGGGAGCAGCGGGTATCGCAAGCCTATGCCAGCGCACGAAGTGTCGAGCGCCTGGCGTTGCAGATACTGGGCCTGCAATTGATGGGCTATGCCGGTGCTCATGTGTCCGGGGTGCATACGCTTGATGAACTGCTTTCGTTGGAGCAGGCGATCACCGAGCAGCGGGACAGCGTGACCTCATTGACCGAATGGAGCGAGCGATGGCGTGCAAGCTGGCAGCTGCCTGGGGTGCCCCAGGTTAGCTTCACGCCCGAAAGCGGTGCCTGGGAAATGGGGCAATCCGACGTCACCGCCACCCGCCGGGAACGCCTGCGACATAGGCTGCTCTCTTCCACACATGATCGATTCTTCAGTCGCACGGGATGGCTCGGCAGAGCCTTTGGCTGGAGTGTGACGCGGTCGATCTGGAAGGTCGGCATGGCTGCGAATGCCCTGCATGCAATCGAACGGACGATCAAGCGGCCGCTGGTCGGTTGCGATACCTGCGGCTGCTGCCGCTTGCAGGACACCCTGTACGTATGCCCCGAGACCTGCCCCAAAGGCCTGGCGAATGGCCCCTGTGGCGGCACCCGGCTCAATCGTTGCGAATTTGGCGACCGGGAGTGCGTGCACAGCGTCAAATACCGGATTGCCAAATCTGCCGATCAGTTGGCTGTGCTGGCGCAGACGTTGATTCCTTGCATCGAAGCAGACAACAGGCACCGCAGCTCCTGGCCCGAATGGTTCGAGCCGGAAGACCCTACGCAGGGCGCTGAATCAAACCCCCGAGAATGGAAGCCGGCCAGGCGGCCTTTACGACGCCGAAAGTGATCGGTGGCCGAAACTACGCCTTGAACGGTCATTCAATCTGGTTTCCTGAGTGACTGTGGGTGGCCGCTAGCTGCTGCTAGCCGCGCCTCGCTCCGCCACGGCCAGCCCGAACAGGACATCGAAAGTCGCACTCACGTCGAACTCGATCCCCGCATCCATCATGGTTGTCATCGAACCGGGAATCCCTGACGCTCGAGAAACTCGGATACCACGGGCTCCCAGACCTCGACACCGTGCGCGAACAGCATGTGCCCGTTCTTCTCGAACGGCGGAAGCAGCCGATAGTCGGCACTGCCACCGGCGCGAACGAATGCATCGTGCCAGGCGCGGCTATACGTCGGAGCGAAATACTGATCGTTTTCGGTATAGATCCAGAGCATCGGGACACGCGCCGTTGTTCCGAACCGAGAATACATGGCTTCCAGTCGTTCGCCCTGACATGGCACACCGGGATGCCCGACCGGGTCCCCGCCGGAACCGCCTGCGAAGTTGATTGCCCCGACCACGCCGTCCGGATTGTCGGCTGCCATGGCCGTCGTGACGAAGCCACCGACCGATTGCCCGACAATGACGATGCGATGCGGGTCGACATGGGGTTGCCGCCTCGAGTAATCCAGTACGGCAAGCTCTTCAGCGCGAGCCGCATCGATCATCGGGGCATAGTCCTTCTGGCGGCATTTACCGCTATATTCCGGATCGAACTGCGTGCCGAACTGACCATAGCCGATGCGCGCAGGTTCAAATACGGCGAAGCCTCGTTTCACAAAAAAAGCAACTTGCCGGGTGAAGCGAAAACGCGGCGGCGTGCCGCGATCCGTTCCGCTGCGACCATGATTGAGAATCAGGATCGGGAACGGCCCTTCGCCATCCGGAAGGAATTGCGTGATCGCAACCTTGCCCGTCTGTTCCGTCCCGTAGAAATCCTTGACGGTCACGTCGATTGTCGAGACGGATTCGTGCAGGTCCGACCTGAGCTGTTCGGCGTGGACGCCGGGAATCACGAGCGCAAGGCCAATCCAAAGCAGGCGTCGGGTCATTGTCATAGGGTCTACATATCGAAAATGGATGGCTTCAGCACGGCAATCGCTGAAGCGTGACGCGCGCCGTCACACACGACGCCCCAGCAATTGCCCCGGCCAACCCTCCACGTCGAAGGTCGAAATTCGCTCATACCCGCAGGACTCGTAAAAACGCACCAGCGCGCCCGTCCCGCCGCCGTAGCAGTCCACGCGCAGGCGCGCCACCCCCGCAGCCCGGGCGCGGTCGTCCGCAAAGGCCATCAGGCGCCGGCCGACACCGCGCGCCTGTGCGTCGCGCGCCGCCACCAGCACTCTCACATAGATTTCCGGCTCGGTTGCGGCAGGCACGTAGGGCATGGCTTCGCCCAGGATCAATGCGCCCAGAATGCGGCCCTCCGGCCCTTCCGCCACCCACGCTTCGGGCAGCGCACAGGCTTCGGTCACGAGCGCGATCCGCTTGGGCGACGTCGACCAAGGCTCGCGGCCCCATTGCCCTTCGTTGCCGATGGCGACGAACCAGGCGATCACCTCGTCAAAGATGCCCAGCACCGCCGGCACGTCAAGCGTGCTGGCACGGCGAATCACCCGCTCGTCGGTTCCTGTCACCGTCACGTTCCACTCTCCTTCGCCGGATTCGACGACCGGCGCACGATTGTTTGCAAAGGCGGGCGGGCAGGCCCGCTACGATACCGACCTTCAACCCGGTCGATCAGCGCAACGTCTGGCGGCCCACGATGCCTCGATGTCACCCGTCGCGGCAAAACTATACAATCGATGCGACGCATCGAAGACATGAAGCGCCTGCCGCCCAATCTCGTCTGCCGCCATGACCTCACCCGCTGCCCCTTCGCCTTCCGCCCCGCCGGTCCTCGGCGTCTACCGGCAACTGGCGGACCCGTCCGCCGGACAATGGATCGTCAGCCGCTCCGAACGCGCGCACATGTACCGCATCCAGCATCGCCGGCCCGACGGCAGTACGTCGGTCGATACGGTCGTCGACGCGGACAACCTCGACGCGAAGCTGCACAAGTGGCTTCGGGAAGGCTTCGTCCGGCGCGAAGCAGACGACCGCGCCGCCCCCGCGCATCGCGGCGGCTTCATGCAGGACCTGCGGCGCGCGCACGCGTCGCGACCGGCGCCAGCCGTCGACGCGACGCATACCGCGCACGTCGGCGGCGTGCCGATGCCGCGCGGCCCGGGCGGGCCGCTCGTGCCGCCGACGAACCCCGCCTACCTGTTCACCGCGCGGGCGGCGAACGTGCTCGAAGACATCGTCGAGAACCGCCGCATCCTGTTGATCGGCCATACGGGCACCGGCAAGACGAGCCTCGTCGAGCAGGCGGCCGCGCAGGCCGGCCACGGCGTGCTGCGCTCGAACATGAACGGCCAGACGACGGTCGGCGACTTCGTCGGCTTCTGGACCGTCAAGGGCGGCGAGACGATCTGGGTCGACGGCGTGCTGCCGACGGCGATGCGCGAGGGCCTGTGGCTGATCGTCGACGAGATCGACTTCGCGGAACCGGCGATCCTCGCGGTGCTGACCGCCGTGCTCGAACCGGGCGGCCGTCTGCTGCTGAAGGAGAAAGGCAACGAGATCGTCGTGCCGCACCCGTCGTTCCGGCTGTTCGCGACCGCCAACGCGGTGGGCGCGATGGGACAGTTCCGCCACCTGTACCAGGGCGCGAACGTGATGAACGAGGCGTTCCTGGACCGCTGGCGCGTGTACCACCTCGACTATCTGCCGCCGGCCGACGAGGCGCGCGTGCTGCAGCGGACCTTCGGTGCGGCGATGTCGCCGGCGATGGCCGCCACGCTCGCGGCGATCGCGGCCGACTGCCGTGCCGCGTTCGTCCGCGAGGATCTCGCCAGCGCGTTCTCGACGCGGCGCCTGCTCGACTGGGCCGCGCTGATGCTGCGCACCGGCGACCCCGAATCGGCCGCCGGCCCGACGATCTACGCGAAGGTCGGTGCGGATGACGCCGACCTGATCCGCAGCATCATCCGCCACTACATCGACGTCGAGGCCTGACGCGATGGACCGGGACGACGACGCGCGGTCGCTGCACCTGACCCGGCTCGCCCGCACGCTCGCGCAACGGCACGGCATCGAAGTGCGTTTCGCGAGCCACGGGCCGGTCGTGCAGCGCGACGTGCTGGTGCTGCCCGACACGCTGCTCCGGGGCGGCATCGACGACGACGCGATCACCGGCTTCGTCGACCTGTATGCCGCACGCGAGCGCTTCGGCGCGACCGACACCGTGGCCGCGCTGGCGTCGCCCGCCGTGCGGGCCATAGCGCAGGCGATCGACGACCGGCGCGCGGCCGGCTGTCTCGTCGCGATCTATCCCGGTGCGAAGGCGTTCCTGGGCCGGATGCGGGCGGTGTCGTCCGCCGACATGCTGCGCCGGTGGCCGCACATGGCGTGGCGCGACAAGCTGCTGTCGCGCCTCGAACGCGCGTTGTGGGACGAACAGCCGTCCGCCCTCGAGCGCATGCCGTCGCTCGACGCCACGCTGGCCGCATCCGGCGATCTCGTCGGCGAAGCCCGCGCCGCGACCTCGACGGCCGACAGCATCCGCGCGGCACGGCGGATCGTCGAACGCGTGCGCGCGCTGGCGTCGGCCGGCGCGAACAACATGATGTTCACGGCCGATCCGGGCGGCACGCTCGACAGCGACACCGTCGCCGCCGAGTTCGAACCGGACGGCCGGGGCACATCGGACGACGCGCGTGCGCCGGTGGCGGCCGAATCCGGCGCCGGGGCGCTCGCCGACACGGAATCGTCGACGGCATCGCCGGCGCCGGGCGATGCGGCGCCCGGCGCGATCCGCCTGTCGGCGGACAGCCGGCCGCTGTTGTCGGTTCCACTGACCACCGCATTCGACACGGTGACGGACTTCACCGACCACGGCGAACCGGCGCGCTGGCATCGTCTGCGCGGCATGGCCCGCGCGCAGACCGAGCCGCTCAAGCTTCAGCTCGAACGCGCGCTGAAAGTCGATGAGCAGACACGCTGGAAGCGCGAACAGGAGCGCGGCGAGCTCGACCGGACCGCGCTCGCCCGCCTCGTGACGTCCCCCGGTTACCGCACGCCGTTCCGCGTCAAACGCACGGCGCCCGGGCGCGACGCGGCGGTCAGCCTGCTGATCGACTGCAGCGGCTCGATGGCCGGCAGGAAGATCGAACTCGCGACGCTTTGCGCCGCTGCGCTGTGCGACGCGCTGATGCAGCTCGGCTTTGCATGCGAAGTGCTCGGCTACAGTTCCGTCGAGGATGCGGCGATGCGCGCGCATTACCAGCGCTGGATCGACGACGGCCGCAGCACATTCGGCTACAACCGGTTCGTCGAACGGCTCGACCTGCGCGTCTACAAGCGGTTCGATTCCGACAACCCGAGCGGCGTCGCCTGCGTCGAATGCGGCCACGAGAACCCCGACGGCGAGGCGTTGAGCTGGGCCGCCGAGCGCCTGCTGTCGACGCGCGCGCGCCGGCGTATCCTGATGGTGCTGTCGGACGGCTATCCGGCCACCGGCGACGGCCACCCGGCGATCCTGCGCACCGACCTGCGCGCACGCGTCGAAGCGCTGCGCGAACGACGCGTCGAACTGATCGGCATCGGGATTCTCGACGACGCGGTCGAGTCGTTCTATCCGGTCAGCAGCGTGGTCGAGCACCTGAACGAGCTGCCGGGCGCGGCGTTCGCCGTACTGAGCGATACGCTGCTGGATCGGCGGTAGCCGTCGGCGCGACAGGTCGGCGCGCGCGTCGATTCGCAGGCGCGTCACATCGGGCGACTAGCATCTCGACGGCCAACGCGAATCGCAGCCGCCTGCGGGATGCCGCTTTCCACTGCGCTCGATCGGCCAGCCGGTTCCGATGCGCGTGCGTCAGGCAGCACGAATCTTGCTCCGCGCCCGTTCGACTTTCACCCGACGGCGGATTCGGCCGCATCTTCCTGCCACCGCCACCTGCACGAAACTGCCCATGCCCAGGAAAAAATCCAGCATCTGGTTGCGGCATCTCGCGCTGTTCTCCATTGCGACCGGCGCACGTCCGAAGAAGCCTGCCGCCAGGCAGCGACCGGCAGCCAAACGGGCGAGCAAGCCGGCGGCCAAACCGACCGCCACCGCCCGCGCCGCCCGACGCACCGGCGCGGTGCGTCCCGCCCCCGCGCCGTCTGACATGGCGCCCGGCACGTGGCGCCGCTCGTTTCATTCCGCCGGCCCGAGTGCCGGCCGGCTCGTGAACCATCTTGCGTATGCGCTGTATCTTCCCGCCGCACCGGCGACGACAGCGGGCATGCCGGCCGTCGTCATGCTGCACGGCTGCAAGCAGACTGCCGAGTCGTTTGCGGCGGGCACGCGCATATGCGGCCTGGCGGAACGGGCGGGGTTCGCCGTGCTGTTTCCCGAGCAGGCCGCCACAGCTCACCCGCACCGCTGCTGGCACTGGCATGACGATGCGACCCGGTCCGAAGCCGCGGCGGTCGCGTCGCTGGTCGACGCCGTCGTGCAGCAGTACGGCTTCGACCGCGACCGGATCTACGTCGCGGGCATGTCCGCCGGCGCCGGACTCGCCGCGGCGCTGGCGATCCGCCATCCCGAGCGCTTCGCGGCGGTCGGCCTGCACTCCGGGCCGGCCATCGCGCCGCCGCTGTCGACGATGGCCGCCATGAGCCTGATGCGTCACGGCATCCGCGACGATCCGGTACGCGTGGTCGACGCCTGCGCCGACATCGCGGCCTATCCCGGCATGCCGGCCCTCGTCGTGCACGGCGAACTCGATACGGTCGTGACCGACCGGAACGCGCAGCAACTCGGCATCGCGTTCGCCCGGCTCAACCGGCTCGTCGACGAACACGGCGCGATACGCGTCGGCGAGCAACGCTCCTGCGCGCGCGACGATGCGCACTACACCGACTATCTCAAGGGCGGCCGGCTCGTCGTCAGGGTATGCATCGTCAGCCGGCTGCGGCATGCGTGGAGCGGCGGCGACCCGCGCGAACCGTTCCATTCGGCCAGCGGGCCGGACGCCACCGCGATGTTCTGGCATTTCTTTCGTCGCCAGCGCCGCAAGCGAGGGGAATGACGCGCGACACCCGTACCGGCTTCTCGCGACCGGCCGCCGCCATGGCGTCATGCCCGTTGCGCCAGCGCTGCCGCGTTCGCGCGATCGCCCGCACGCCGGACCGGCAGCCGCACCCGAAAGGTCGTGCCGCGCCCGGGCTCGCTGGTCACGTCGATCGCGCCGCGATGGCGCTCGACGATGCCGTGCGACACCGACAGCCCGAGCCCCGTGCCCTGTCCGACCGGCTTCGTGGTGTAGAACGGATCGAAGATCCGCCGGACGACGTCGGGCGTCATGCCCGTGCCGGTGTCGCTGATGGCGATCGATACCTGGTCGCCGTCGCTCGACGTGCGGATGGTGATCACGCCATGCTCGGGAATCGCCTGCGCCGCGTTGACCAGCAGGTTCATGAATACCTGGTTCAGTTGCGAAGGCAGGCATTCGACGTGCGGCACCTCGCCGTAGTCGCGCACGACGTCGGCCTTGTACTTGAGTTCGTTATGAACGACGTTCAGCGTGCTCTCGAGCCCTGCATGCAGATCGACCACGCGCCATTCGTCGCTGGCCGGGCGCGAAAAATCGCGCAGGTCCTGCACGATCCGCCGCACGCGCAGCGCACCGTCGATCGACTCGTCGATCAGCGTCGCGATCTCGTCGCGCACGTAGTCGAGATCCGCTGTGCGGCGCGCGGCCGCCAGCGCGTCGCGGGTGGCCGGATCGAGCTGCGGCAGCGCGGCTTCATGCGCCGCGACCACGTCGAGCAGGCTGCGCACCCATGTCTTCAACGTATTGAGGTTCGCGCTGACGAAGCCGATCGGATTGTTGATCTCGTGCGCGACGCCGGCCGCGAGCTGGCCGATCGACGCGAGCTTTTCCGACTGCAGCAGCTGCTCGTGCGTTTCCTCGAGCACCTGCAGCAGGCGCCGCTGTTCGTCCTTCTCCTGTTCGAGCAGCGCGTGCGCAGCCTTGCGTTCGTCGATCTCGGTCGCCATGTTCTCGCGCGTGCGCTGCAGCATCTGTGTCGTCTGCTCGTAGCGGCGCAGTGCGCGTTCGAGCTCGTCGGTGCGCAAGCGCACGAGCCTCTCGAGCGTGTCGGTCATGCCGCGCAGGAAGGTTGTGCGCGCATCGAAGCGGCACAGCATCAGCGTGACGACCAGCGTCGCCATCGTGAACAACGCGACCGTCGTCGCGAGCCACGGCGCATCGACGCCTTGCGCCGCGCCACAGCGTGCGTCCGGCGCGAAATGCGCGGCCGCCATGCCCGTGTAGTGCATGCCGGTGATGGCGAGGCCCATGATGACGGCCGCGCCGACGCGTTGCGCGGTCGCATGGCGCGCCTGTTGCACGCGCAACGCCTGCGCAATCCAGAGCGCGGCCGTCGATGCGATCACGGCAATGCCGATCGAGGCGGCGAACAGCGCGGCATCGTAACGAATGCCCGGCTGCATGTGCATCGCGGCCATCCCCATGTAATGCATGCCGGCAATGCCGCCGCCCATCAGCACGCCGCCCGCGCACAGCCGCCGCCAGCCCAGCCGCGCGCGCGTGACGACGTTCAGCGCGAAATACGACACGAGCACAGCGATCGCCAGCGAGATGCCCGTGCCCTGCCATGCATAGCCGAGCGGAATCGGCAGCGAGAACGCGAGCATGCCGACGAAATGCATCGACCAGATGCCGGTGCCCATCGCGGCCGCGCCGCCGCCCAGCCACGCCCGCTTCAGCTTCGGGTTGTCGAGCAGCGAAATGAATGCCGCGAGATCGAGCGTCGTATAGGAGGCCAGCGTCGCGATCGCCAGCGACAGTACGACGAGCGGCAGGTTGTAGGTGCCATGCATGATCGGGCGCCTGGAGCGGGTTGAATGCATCGCCGCGGTGCGCGGTTGATCGCGCACCGCGGCCGTCACGCCATCGTTGCGCGGTCAGGCCGGCGGCGCGCCGGCGTTGGGCGCCTGCGCCGACGCAGCCGGGCCGGCCAGCACGAGGATGTCGAACGGCGTGCCTTCCCGCGTCTCGAAGCGCCGCACGAGTTCGATCTGGTGCGCCGACATCACGCTGCCCTTCGTCATCAGCAGCACGCCGCGATGCGTACGCAGATCGTCGGCGAGCCGCATCCCCTCGCGCAGCTGCGCCGACTTGATCTCGGCGACGGACGCCGCGATGCCGAGACTCGCGGGGTCCCGCATCAGCTCGACGAAGCGCGCGACGAGTTGCGGGTCGTAGCGGACGCTCGCCTGCGAGCGCAACACGTCGATTGCCTGCTCGATCGAATGCGGCACACCGATTTCACCGTGACGCAACCCTTCGAAATCGCGTGCGATCGCCACGATCCGCGAGCCGAGCGGGATCGCATCGCCGACCAGTCCGTCCGGCGTGCCGCGTCCGTTGAAGCGCTCGTACTGGTGCAGCACGATCGATGCGACCTTGTGCAATTGCGCGACCGGCGTCAGCACCATCTGCGCACGCAGCGGATGTTCGTGGAACAGCCGGTGCTCGTCCGTGCTCATGCGCGTGAGCGGCTTGTGCAGCAATTCGTCCGGCAGCGACAGCTTGCCGATGCCGTGCAACAGCCCCGCGAAATAGACGTCCTGCGCGTGCAGTTCGCTCATCTCCGCCGCGAGCGCGAGCCGGCGTGCGATCTCGCCGACCCGCATCGCATGCCCGCTTGCGGCCCCGCAGCGAAGCTCGATCATGCTCGCGCAGACCTGGACCATCGCCGTGAAGCTGCTTTTCAGGTCGCGTTGAGCGGCTTCCAGGAACATCACGGTCTGGCCGAGTTCCTCGGTACGCGCGCGCACCTGCGTTTCGAGCTCCGTATTGAACAGGCGCAGCGCGTCGTTCTGCGCTTCCGTCAGCGCGGCCAGCCGGGCCGCTTCGCGGCGCAGGCGACGCTGCTCCAGCGCCTGCTCGATGGTCAGCAGCAGGTCGTGATCGTCCCACGGCTTGTTCAGATAGCGATACACGCCGCCGTCGTTGACGGCCTGCACGACCGACGCGATTTCTGCATAACCGGTCAGCAGGATGCGCATCGTGTCCGGGTACAGCGCCCGTGCGCGCGCCAGAAACTCTGCGCCGCTCATGTGCGGCATCCGCATGTCGGACACGATCAGGTCGACATCGGTCGACGCCAGGATCCCGAGTGCGGCCTCGCCGCTCTCGGCAGTCAGGATGTCGTAGCCGGCGGGCCGGAACACGCGCCTGAGCGCCGACAGCACGTTCGGTTCGTCGTCGACCAGCAGGATCGATGGTACGCGGTCCGCGTCGCCGGATGCCGACGTTGAGCTGGATGTGTCGAGCAGCGCAGCATTGACGCCGTTTATTGCAGATGTCGTCATAATTGGCCTCGGTTCAATTATTCACACCCTCTCTGCAACATCGGCCGCCTTCGCGTTTTCCATATTGGTGGAAACGCTAATTCTTCCGATGACTTCCACTTCCGGCCTGGCTTCAACCCGCGTACAGCGCGCGGGCGCTGCGTCATTGCCGTGCGCGGCTCGCGCCGGTAGTCAATGTCCCATTCCGCTTCGTCGGCTCGCACGAAGCCGTGTCGTTCGGAGAAGCGGTTCGAGTCGCCATCGCGCAATGCGCCGACACGAACGGGCATCCAGTGTTCGCCGGCTTCGGCAAAACGCTCGCGCAGCACGGCGGCGCCGATGCCCTTGCCCTGTTGCTCGGGCGCGATGGACCGGTGATCGCGCCGCCAGCGATCTGCCGCCGGGCGAACCACGTCGAAGCGCACGCACGCCTTGCCGGCTTCGATGAAACGGCAGAACGCCGGGGCGAACGACGCGAGCAACCGGTCGCGCGCACGCTGCGGATCGAAACGACCGATGCGTTCGAGGCGGTCGCGCATCGCGGCGATGCGGATGGCGACGAGGGTTCGGCATCGGATTGCGCGACGGGGACGAAGGTCGGGTTCATCGGCTGGCGGGATGCTCGGAAGCAAGTGCTCGGCGTGGCGGCGCAGCGCTGCCCGGGTGCCGAGGGCGAACATCCGCGCGTGTCGATGCGTTGCGCTCGCATGGTCGGAAATCGCGGGTACTTGCCGCCCTCGTCTTCGGAAACGCCGTGCCGCCCCTCCCACGTCGGCGCGCACCAGCTTGTCTGCGGCGCGGTCGAGATTGCCGAATTCGAACTGGGACGCCCCGAGCGTCAAATGCTGGGACGGGTTGCCGATTGCATTGGGGAAACGCCTCGCGTAACCGGAATTGTCACGTCCCGCAGTGATCAGCGTGACGACGCGGACCTCGATAACACTTCGTCTCGATGCCGCTCCTATAAGGGAAACTCCGTAAAGCGTCAGGTTATCAAACGAGATTAACTTATATCAAACAAATTTTGACGTCGAATTATGTTCCTGATATGTTTTTTGCACTTGCAAAGCACAACCCGGCTGCGTGGGTGCTCGTCGAAAAAGTTCGTGCACGTCGCCTGTGACTGAACGGGACTCTCAATCAGTCTGCAAGGACGGCCGGTATTTCCGGCTCGCTTGTTGTCGCAGGTGGCGCATGGTCCGGTTCCCGCATCGCTGACCTCGCTCGCAGGAACTGCGCGAGCGTGAAGCACGGTGCTGCAGTACTTCTTCGAAATGCCATCGGAGAAGCGTCTGGTTCAGCACGGCGATCCGCCCGCGCTATTCGGCTGTGCGGATTCGGTACCGCAGTTCGCCCGGATTACGAATACGGCAGAAGGCAGGACAAGTCGACATGTTTAGCGTTTCACAACTAAAAATTTTAAGGACGCCAAAATGAGTAAATTCAGCAAGCCGATCTGACGAATATGACACCGGTCGTTGCGGCCGAGGCGACGCACGGGCCGTGCGCCGTCACCTGCATTCGAATACAACACACGCCGTTTCAATCCACCCCGAAACTATTCCTGACAGTGACATGCAGATGAAAAGCAAAATAATCAACGTCAGCGTTATCGCTGTTGCCGCCTTCGCAGCATCTTCGGCAGCAATGGCACAGTCGTCAGTCACCCTGTATGGCATGCTCGATGCGGGCATCGGCTACACGTCGAACGTCAATGGTCACAAGCGGTTCGGCCTCGATGGCGGTGCAGCCGGGTCGAACAAGTGGGGCCTCAAGGGGCAAGAGGATCTCGGCGGCGGCCTCCAGGCGGTCTTCAAGATCGAGAATGGTTTCAACATCTCGACAGGCGGCATTGGCGGTCAAGGGCCTATTGGTTCCACGCGTTCGCTGTTCAACCGCCAGGCCTACGTCGGCCTCGCGTCCGATCAGTACGGTACCCTGCGTATGGGGCGCCAGCTTGACGCCGTGACGGAAATGGTTCAAGGCCTCACGGGTGACGCCATTTCGGCGACGACATTCTCGACGCCAGGCGACGTCGACAACAACGACAACACGACGAACCAGAACAGCGCCGTGAAGTACATTTCGCCGATCATCCACGGCTTCCAGGCTGAAGGCGCGTACTCGTTCGGCGGCGTTGCCGGTGCAATGGGTTCGGGTCAATCGTGGTCGGCGGCTGCGACCTACGCTCAAGGCGGCCTGACGGTCGCCGGCGGGTACTTTCACGCAACGAACCAGGGTGAGAACGGCTGGCTGAACGCAACGGCGCAACCGAGTTTCGGCGGCGCGCTGGGCTATCCGAGTTCGGGCTACAACGGTGGCAATGCGTTCAAGAGCGCGGGCATCGCGCAAATCGCGACTCAGTACCAAATTGGGCCGTATACGGCTGGCTTGCGCTACTCGAACGCCCAATACCAGGGCAACAACGGCCAGCCGTCGATCCACTTCAACGTGCTGGGGGCCCTCCTGCAGTACCGGGTCACGCCGGCGCTGTCGCTGGCTACCGGGTACACCTACGTGTACGGTTCCGCAGCCACCCCCACGCAAGCTGCCGAAGGTCGCACGATGGCGTCGATCAACCAGGTGTCGCTGGGTGCAACGTACTCGCTGTCGAAGAGCACCGCGCTGTACGCGATGGGGGCCTACGTCCATGCTCAGGGCGCTCAGGCTTCGGCTGCCGACTTCGGCGCCACCTCATCGGGCGGCAACCAGGTTCAGGTCAACATCGGCATGTTCCACGGTTTTTGATCGCCACCCCGGAAGTCCGGAGTAATGGCCGCATTACTCCGGCAAAGAACACTTCTGCCGGCAGGGCTGTACGTCAAACATCCGGCTCGATGATGCGCAGCACATCAGTCTCGCCGGCCTCGAGCGTCGAAAGCCAGGCGACGCGACAGGACACACGCGGCGCCCCTCGGCGAGATCGCGCTGGATCGGCGGCAGCGATGCCGGCACCACGCCCAGCCCCTCGATGGCCGTGCCGAGCTGAAACGTGGCGCCGGGAAGACGACGGCGGGTCGGGTTCGTTGGATCGTGGGTTCGTGCGGGGCCACGTGCCCGTGTGGCGATGCAACGCGACACGGGACGTCGGTTGCGAACGACCTCGTCAGGGTGCCTCGATGCCTTCCGCCCGCGTGGCCAGGAACCGCAGATACTTGTCGTCCTCGTCTTCGAACAGCTCCGGCCCGCCGCCCATGTAGGCGCGCATCAACTCATCCGCTGCGCGGTCGAGATCGCCGAGTTCGAACTGGCACTGGCCGAGCCTCAAGTGCAGGAACGGGTTGCCGATCGCATTGGGGAAATGCATCGCGTGGCCGAGATTGTCGCGGCCGGCCGCGTAGTCTTCCTGGAAGAAATTCGCGTCGCCGATGGCGGCCATCAACCAGGTGCCGGCCTCCCAGTTGGTCTTGGGCTCGGGAAGCAGATCGAACGCCTCCCAGTACTTCGCCAGCGCGCCTTCGAAATCCTCGTCTTCCGCCAACGCGTCGCCTGCCTCGCTCAGCGCGCCGATGCGCTCGTAAAGTGCGTTGTCGAGTTCTGCCATGGGGGTCCTTGTCCGGGAGAGGGAAGTGGCGTCGTGGTGCGAACGGGGGCGATGCGATCGTGGTGTCGCCCGCTCCGCCCATCGTCGATGTCTGGTTGGCTCAACAGACCAACAGTGACGCAGCATACCCGAGCGGAGTGAAGGATGTGCGTCGGTTCCCTGTGTATCCACCCGGTTTGTACAGAATGATCGTCACGGCTGCATGGCGTTCACTCGCACGATCACCCTACGGCACAACGGCGCGACCGGAACCGTGACGGCCACGTCGGCGCTCTGGCTACAGCAGGCAGCACGAGACCGGCATGCTCACGAACTCACGCATTCCGGCACCACGGGGTCGTAGCTGCCCGTGTAGATGAATCCGTCGGAGATCCATTGATTCGAGTCGAGTCGATACCAAAGCCGCGTAGCGCCCCAGTTTCCATTCACGGAGTCGCCGTACTGGTGGCAAGCGAGCTGCACGGTGCGCCCATTCTCGAGCGAACCGACAATCGGCGCCGACAACGAAGGCGCGCTGCGCAGATTCGCCGGACCCGGTGCCTGTACACGTGCGCTCACGGGCGTGGGCGGATCGCCGGAATCCGCGCTCCCGTAGTTGACCAGCCATGCCTGCGGGGAGACGCGCCGCTGATTTCGAACCGCGTATCCCGAATACGGCCCAGTACCCTCGAAGAATTGCCAGCCGCCGATCGTCATGCCATTGACGGACACGTCATTGCCATCCTTGCTCAATGAAAAGTGAACATGCGGCCCCGTCGTTTGCCCGCCGCACGGCAAGCCGTTTCCGACGCTGCCGAGATATTCCCCCTGACGGACACGCGTGCCGCTGTTCAGCGACGTCAGCTGGACCATGTGGTAATAGGTCGTCGCATAGCCATTGTCGTGAACCACCTTCACGATTGCGCTGCCGTTGCGCTCGCAGCTCTTGTAAAGATAGCCGTCTCGCGCCGCCAGCACGCGGCCGTTACCCCCCGAGAAATCGAGGGAATTGTACGGCCTGCTTTGTCCGGACCAGCCGTGTGCGCCGCCGGTCCAGTACCACCCCGCATTCGATTCCCACGGCAACGCAAGGCCCGGTTGCGGCAACGCAGCCGACCGTGGTGCAAGCGCGGTGCGCCGTGACGCCAGATTCTTCCGCTCGTCGGCCGCGAGCAGTGTGGGGGGCGCCGCATCGAGCAACGCTCCGAACGTGCTGCTGCCCTCCACACCTGCGATCCACCGGCCATTCACGTTGCGTGCAATGAACAGCTTCGTGACGGGATCGGCAGATTCGTCATCACGCAGAATTTGCGTCGCAGTGCCAAATACCCACCTGGAAACGTCGTCGGTTCTTATTGCCTCGACCAGACTGCTGTCCGACTGGGCCGGCAGTTTCAGCGTCTTGCCCGACCGGGATTCAAGCGCCTCGTCGACCGAGCGTTGCAACGACGTCTCGATTGGCACCGCATGGGCGGTTTCGGCAAGGCTGGCTGCAATCAGCAGAATTCCAATGATGGATTGAATCGAATTCAATGCAGAACGACCTGATGAATTGCGCATAGTTAAATTCACCACGTATGGAGTTTTCAAGAAAATCATGACGACGGCCTCAAGCCTACCTCATTCATCATTCATTGCAAGGAAAATGCAATATATCCGAGCCAATTTCCCAATAGCCTGCTTCAGCTGAAATTCTTGACGCGATAATTTCACAATGATTTAAATGACCTTGAAACCGGAGTCGGTCGATATTGAATCATCTTGGGGGCCTGGATGGATTTTCCACGATTCAATTCGGCTTGATCGAACACGCTCCGCTCATGCATTTCCGCCCAAGCCAATGCCTCTCGCCACCGAGGGATGAAGGTGGCGCCGTGATGTGCGTTCACCGCCGCACGCAACCATTCCCTCGTCATTTATAAGCCGCGTCGAAATCACTCCATTCTCGCGACGTAGCGCTACCGCCTTGCGAATAACAATAAGGCTTGATGCCGCTCAGATTTTTGCCACTGCGTAATTGCATCTAATTGATTTGACGAGGCGAGCATTCGCGCCTTGCGGTCGGTTCACGTAGCGGGTCACCACGTGGCGCGCCCGGCAGGCTTTTAACTGCGAAATGGCCTCGATCGTTGCCCACGATCCCGCACCATGAAGCAGTCGGTCTCGATGAGCACGACCCGTCGCCGCGAACTTCCGGGCAAGCGGCGGCCCATCCGTGCTCCTGCAATAAATGTGTTTCGTCACGGTATCGCGGTGACGGCGCCGCTGGAGTGGCGGCGAACCGCACCCGAGGTGGACTGCGCCACGTCACATGCCTGCCTCGCAAGCCACGATGCTGAGGCGACTCGCGCATGAGTCTTGCAGCAACATGAGTCGAACACCTTGAAGTACCGATCGCCAGGTGGCGAAGCGAGAAGCATCCTGACCGGTTTTTCCCGCTCGATCGCGAACCCGAAAAATGGCGCCCCCGCTTCGGCTGCCAGATGCGCCTCGGGCCGACCTGGATACCCGTCTTCAAAGCTGCAACAGGCGCACGCAGCATCAGGTCCGACGGAGGCGTCGACCCAGCCAACCGCATCCCCCCTTCTCCATGACGACAGCGCGCCCCACATTGACATATCGGTAAATCTCGATATACTCGCGCCATGGACTTGCTCGAAATCTTCAAAGCTCTCTCGAACCGGACGCGCCTTGAAATCCTGAAGGGTTTGAAGGATCCCGCGAAGCACTTCCCTCCGCAGGACGAGGGGGACGTTCATACGGTGGGCGTCTGCGTCAGCAGCATTCAGGAAGGCGTCGGTTTGTCGCAGTCCACGGTGTCCGATTATCTGGCCACACTGCAACGCGCCGGCCTGGTCGAAGTCAGGCGCATCGGCCAGTGGACCTACTACAAGCGGAACGAAGCAGCCATCAGTGCCCTTGCCGCGAGCATCGGCAAGGACCTGTAATTTTTTGCCCCATGATATCGATAATTCCCGATATCCCTTTTTATCGAAACGAGGATGTGCGATGAAAGCAATGCAACTCAAGTCGTTTGGCGGCCCGGAATCGTTCGAACTTTGCGACGTGCCCACGCCGGTGCCGCACGCGGGACACGTGCTGGTCCGCGTACATGCCACCTCCATCAATCCGCTGGATTACCAGGTCCGACGGGGCGACTATCGCGACCTGGTGCCGCTGCCGGCCATTACCGGGCATGACGTCTCCGGCGTGGTCGAGGCAGTCGGCCCGGGGGTGACGACCTTCTCCCCGGGAGACGCAGTCTGGTACACCCCGCAGATTTTCGACGGCCCGGGAAGCTATGCCGAGTACCACGTTGCGGCAGAAGGCATCGTCGGGAAGAAGCCGTCGTCGCTGAGCCATCTTGAAGCGGCAAGCCTGACCCTGGTTGGCGGGACGGCGTGGGAAGCCCTGGTCGTGCGCGCGGCATTAAGAGTCGGGGAAAGCATTCTGGTACACGGCGGCGCGGGCGGCGTCGGTCATGTGGCGATCCAGCTCGCCAAAGCCATCGGTGCAAGGGTGTTCACGACCGTGCGCGAAACCAACTTCGCGTTCGCGCGAAGCCTGGGGGCCGACGTGGTGATCGACTACCAGAAGGACGATTACGTCGATGCCATCCTGCGGGAAACGGGCGGCCGCGGCGTCGATGTCGTGTTCGACACCATTGGCGGCAACACCTTGTCGCGTAGCCCCGACGCGCTCGCGCAACTCGGCCGCGTCGTGACGATCGTGGACATCGCACAGCCGCAAAACGTCCTTCAGGCCTGGGGCAAGAACGCGAGTTACCACTTCGTTTTCACCCGGCAGAACCGCGGCAAGCTCGACGAGTTGAGCGCGTTGGTCGAGCGCGGCCAGTTGCGGCCACACGTGGGCGCCGTCTATTCGCTTGCCGACATTCCGCTCGCCCATGCCCGGCTGGAGAGTCCTGACAACGGTGTTCGGGGAAAAATCGCGATCGCGGTTGCGCCGTCTGCTCAGCTCGTTTCCGGTCAGCACCGGAACGAATAGCCGAACCGTCATAGGCCACCCGGACGGGGGAGCTACGACCATGAAGCGGGCGTTCCGGCTCGACGTTTCGAAGCCGGCGCGCCCCGCGACACGCTCCCCCCGGCGTCCGGGTGATAAGCTCGACATCGACGCGCCGTTGCGCGTCCCCCGTCACCCTGCCGCCCCTACGCCGCCCACGAGCCCGCTCATGCCCATCGCCCCTTCCGCCGTCTCCGCCTTCACCCCGACCGGCAAGCTCCGCGCGTCGATCAACCTCGGCAACCCGATCCTCGCGAATCGCGACGCTGCCACGGGCGAACCCTTCGGCGTCTCGATCGACCTCGCGCGCGCGTTCGCCGAGCGCCTGTCGGCCGAACTGGAACTCGTGGTGTTCGACGCCGCCGGCAAATCGGTGCAGGCACTGACTGAAGAACGCGCCGATTTCGGCTTCTTCGCGGTGGATCCGCTGCGCGGCGAAACCGTCGCGTTCACCGCGCCGTACGTGCTGATCGAAGGCTTCTATCTCGTGCCCGACGCTTCGCCGATCCGGACCAACGACGACGTCGACCAGCCGCACAACCGCGTGGCCGTCGGCAAGGGCAGCGCATACGACCTGTTCCTCACGCGCGAACTGAAGTCCGCCCAGATCGTGCGCGCACCGACGTCGCCGGCTGTCGTCCCGACGTTTCTCGAACAGCGGCTGGAAGTGGCGGCCGGCGTGAAGCAGCAGCTCGAAGCCGACGCCGCGAAAACGACCGGCCTGCGCCTGCTCGACGAGCGCTTCATGGTGATCCGTCAGGCGATGGGCGTGCCGAAAAGCCGCGGCGATGCGGCCGCAACCATGCTGAATGCATTCGTCGAAGAAATGAAAGCGTCCGGCTTCGTCGCCGATTCCCTGCGTCGGCACGGCATCACGGGCGCGTCCGTCGCGCCGGCCGCCTGACCGGCCGCCGCATGACGAAATAAAAACGGCCCCGGTGTCCGCCAAGACACCGGGGCCGTCGGCTGACCGGCAAGGTCGCGCTCAACCGACGCGCGCTTCTCCCTGCCGCTCGGCCTCACCCTCAGCCGAATCCGTACGCGCCAGCACCGGCTTCAATGCCTGCCCCGTATGGCTCGCGCTCACCTTCGCCAGCGCTTCCGGCGGCGCCGCCGCGACGATCGTGCCGCCGCCCACACCGCCTTCCGGCCCGAGATCGATGATCCAGTCGGCTTCCGCGATCACGTCGAGGTCATGCTCGATCACGACGACGCTGTGCCCTGCATCGACGAGCCGGTGCAGCACGCGAATCAGCTTCGCGACGTCCGCCATGTGCAGGCCGACCGTCGGTTCGTCGAGCACATACAGCGTGTGCGGCGCCTTCTGGCCGCGCCGCGTGATGTCGTCGCGCACCTTCGTCAGTTCGGTGACAAGCTTGATGCGCTGCGCCTCGCCGCCGGACAGCGTCGGCGACGGCTGGCCGAGCGTCAGATACCCCAGCCCGACGTCCTTCATCAGCTGCAGCGGGTGCGCGATGTTCGAGATCGGCGCGAAAAACTCCACCGCCTCGTCGATCTCCATCGTCAGCACGTCCCCAATGTTCCGGCCGCGCCACGTGACGGCGAGCGTCTCCGGGTTGAAGCGCTGGCCGTGGCACACGTCGCACGGCACCTTCACGTCGGGCAGGAAGCTCATGCCGATCGTGCGTACGCCCTGCCCCTCGCATGCGGGACAACGCCCGTCGCCGGTATTGAACGAGAAACGCGACGCCGTATAGCCGCGTGCGCGCGCCTCCAGCGTGTCCGCGAACAGCTTGCGGATCGTGTCCCACACGCCGATGTAGGTGGCCGGACACGAACGCGGCGTCTTGCCGATCGGCGTCTGGTCGACTTCGAGCACGCGATCGATCTGCTCCCAGCCGCTCAGCGACTCGCAGCCCTGCCACGCATGCGTGACGTTCAGCGACGGCCGCGGCGCGCTGCGCGCGAGCACGCTCGAGCGGCGGTTGGCCGCTGGCGCGTCCTGCTGCGCGGCCTTGCGCGCACGCCGCGTGGCTGGCGACGACAGCACCGAGCGGCCGACCGCGTCGAGCAGGTTCGTCATCAGCACGTCGCGCGCGAGCGTCGATTTGCCCGAGCCGCTGACGCCCGTCACCGCGACGAGCCGCGCGAGCGGAATGCCGACCGTGACGTCGCGCAGGTTGTGCAGCCGTGCGCCGTGCACGGTCAGCCACGCTTCCGGCACCGCGTCGCCGCCCTTCTTGCCGGGCAGGCTCACGCTGCGGCGCGGCTGCAGCGGATGCGTCATCGGCTGCGCGAGCAGCCGGCCCGTGACCGAATCGGCCTGCGCGGCAAGATCGGCGACCGCGCCCTGCGCGACCAGCGTGCCGCCGCGCTTGCCGGCGCCCGGGCCGACGTCGATGATGTGATCGGCGCGGCGGATCGTGTCCTCGTCGTGCTCGACGACGACGAGCGTATTGCCCTTGTCGCCGAGCTTGCGCAGCGCATCGAGCAGGATCTGGTTGTCGCGCGGATGCAGGCCGATCGTCGGCTCGTCGAGCACGTAGCAGACACCCTGCAGGTTGCTGCCGAGCTGCGCGGCGAGCCGGATGCGCTGCGCTTCGCCGCCCGACAAGCTCGGCGCCGCGCGGTCGAGGCTCAGGTAGCCGAGCCCGACCTCCTCGAGAAACGCGAGGCGGCTGCCGATCTCGCTGACGATGTCGCGTGCGATCTGCGCATCGCGCCCGGTAAGTTCGAGCGCGTCGATCCAGCGGCGCGTGTCCGACACCGTCCACTGCGCGACCTCGACGATCGGATGCGCGTCGAACGTGACCGCGCGCGCCGCAGGGTTCAACCGCGTGCCGCCGCAATCCGGGCACGGTTCGTTGCCGACGCCTTCCGGTTCCTGCTCGTCCGACGGCAGCGTCTGCTCGCGGCCGCGGCCGTCCTCGGCGAGCACCGTGTCGTCGTACGCCGCGCGCTGTTCGCGCGTGAGCGTGACGCCAGTGCCGACGCAGGTCGTGCACCAGCCGTGCTTGCTGTTGTACGAGAACATCCGCGGGTCCAGCTCCGGATAGCTCGTGCCGCACACCGGGCACGCACGCTTGACCGACAGCACCTTGACCGTGCCGACGCGCGCGGTCGACCGATCGCCCTGCATCGCATCGTGCAGCCCGTCGAGCGGCGCGAGCAGGTGCATCACGCCCTTGCCGAGCTCGAGCGTCTCGTCGAGCTTGCGCCGCAACTCGGCCTCGTTGTCCGGCGACACGACGACATCGGCGACCGGCAATTCGATCGTGTGCTCACGGAAGCGGTCGAGCTTCGGCCACGGATCGACCGGCACGAACTCGCCGTCGACGCGCAGATGCGTGTTGCCGCGCGCCTTCGCCCATTTCGCGAGATCGGTATACACGCCCTTGCGGTTCACGACGAGCGGCGCGAGCAGCCCGACGTGTTCGCCGCGATGATCGCGCAGCAGCTGCGCGGCGATCGATTCGACCGATTGCGACGTGACCGGCGTGCCGTCGTGGATGCAATGCTGCAGGCCGAGCTTCACATACAGCAGCCGCAGGAAGTGCCACACTTCGGATGTGGTCGCGACCGTACTCTTGCGCCCGCCGCGCGACAGCCGCTGCTCGATCGCGACGGTCGGCGGAATGCCGTACACCGCATCGACTTCGGGGCGCCCGGCCGGCTGCACGATCGAGCGTGCGTACGCGTTCAGCGATTCGAGGTAGCGGCGCTGCCCTTCGTGGAACAGGATGTCGAACGCGAGCGTCGACTTGCCGGACCCCGACACGCCGGTGATCACGTTGAACTTGCCGTGCGGAATGTCGACGTCGAGCGCCTTCAGGTTGTGCTCGCGCGCGTTGACGATCCGCACGACGTCCTCGCCTTCGATCGCACGGCGCTCGCGCGCCGCATTCAGCACGGCCTGCAACGGCACGCCTTCGTCGGCGAGCGCCGCTTCGGCATCCATCGCGCGGTCGTACTGCAGCAGCGCCACGCCCGTATGCGATTCGGCGCAGGCCTTCACGTCGTCGGGCGTACCCGCGCACAGCACGAGGCCGCCGCCGTCGCCGCCTTCCGGGCCGAGATCGATCAGCCAGTCGGCCGCGCGGATCACGTCGAGGTTGTGCTCGATCACGATCAGCGAATGGCCGGCCGCGAGCAGCTTGCCGAACGCCTGCATCAGCTTCGCGATGTCGTCGAAGTGCAGCCCGGTGGTCGGCTCGTCGAACATGAACAGCTTCGCGCGGGCGACGCGCGCTTCTTCCGTCGCGACCCGGCGCCCGTTGGCCGCCGCCGCGGATTCGGCGAGGAAGCCGGCGAGCTTCAGGCGCTGCGCCTCGCCACCCGAGAGCGTCGGCACCGGCTGGCCGAGCTTCACGTATTCGAGGCCGACATCGACGATCGGCTGCAGCACGCGCAGCACCTCGGCGTCGGTCGCGAAGAACGCGGCCGCTTCGCTGACGGTGAGGTCGAGCACGTCGGCGATGTTCAGCGCACGGCCGTTGCGCTCGATGCGCACTTCGAGAATCTCGGCGCGGTAGCGGCTGCCGTCGCAGTCCGGGCAGCGCAGGTAGACGTCGCTCAGGAACTGCATTTCGATGTGTTCGAAGCCCGAGCCGCCGCAGGTCGGGCACCGGCCGTCTCCCGAGTTGAAGCTGAACGTGCCGGCGCCGTAGCCGCGCTGCAGCGCGAGCGGCGCCTTCGCGAACAGCTTGCGGATCTCGTCGAACGCGCCGACATAGCTCGCCGGGTTCGAGCGCGTGGTCTTGCCGATCGGCGACTGGTCGACGAACACGACGTCGCCGACCTGGTCGGCACCGGCGAGGCTGCGGTACGCGCCCGGCGACTCGGTCGCCTTGCCGTGGTGCCGCGCCATCGCCGGATACAGCACGTCCTGCAGCAGCGTCGATTTGCCGGAGCCGGACACGCCCGTCACGCAGACGAGCCGCTGCAACGGAATCTCGACCGTCACGTCGCGCAGGTTGTGTTCGCTCGCGCCTTCGAGCACGATGCGCGGCGTATTCGCGTCGACCGCCCGGCGCGCCCAGTTCGATGCATGCGCGACCTGCTTGCGGCCGCCGAGATATTCGCCCGTCAGCGTATGCGCCGAACGGATGTCGGCCGGCGTGCCGTCGTAGACGATCGTGCCGCCGCGCTCGCCCGGGCCGGGCCCCATGTCGATCAGCCGGTCGGCCGCGAGCATCACCGACGGATCGTGCTCGACGACGACCAGCGTATTGCCCGCATCGCGCAGCCGCTGCATCGCCTCGACGATCCGCGTCAGATCGCGCGGATGCAGCCCGATACTCGGTTCATCGAGGACGAACAGGGTTTTGGTCAGCGACGTGCCGAGCGCCGTCGTCAGGTTGATCCGCTGCACTTCGCCACCCGACAGCGTGCGGCTTTGCCGGTCGAGCGTCAGGTAGCCGAGCCCCACGTCGCACAGGTATTTCAGGCGCGTGCGCACCTCGGCGAGCAGCAGCTTCAACGCATCGTCGAGCAGCGCGCTCGGCAGGCTGATGTCGTCGAAGAAGCGGCGGATGCGCTCGATCGGCAGCAGCATCAGGTCGTGCACGGTCAGGCCCGGCAGCGCTTCGAGCTGCGTGCGGTTCCAGCCGACGCCGCGCGGCATGAAGCGGCCGGCCGGCGCGAGCACGCCGTCGGCGTTCTCTTTCGAGCCGAGCCGCCACTGCAGCGATTCCGTCTTCAGGCGCGCGCCGCCGCAGACGTCACACGGCGTGTAGCTGCGGTATTTCGACAGCAGCACGCGGATGTGCATCTTGTACGCTTTCGATTCGAGGTAGCCGAAGAAGCGCTTCACCCCATACCACTGGCTCTGCCACTTGCCGTTCCAGTCCGGCGAGCCGTTGACGACCCAGTCGCGCTCGGCGTCGGTCAGCTCGGACCATGCCACGTCGCGGCGGATGCCGGCTTTCGCCGCATAGCGCATCAGGTCGTCCTGGCACTCTTTCCATGCGGGTGTCTGCATCGGCTTGATCGCGCCGCCGCGCAGCGTCTTGCGCGCGTCGGGAATCACGAGGCCGAGATCGACGCCGATCACGCGGCCGAAGCCGCGGCAGGTTTCGCACGCGCCGTACGCCGAGTTGAACGAGAACATCGCCGCTTGCGGCTCCGCGTAGCGCAGGTCGCTGTCGGGATCATGCAGCCCGGTGGAGAACCGCCATACCTGCGGCTCGGCGATCGCGTTTTCCGCCTCCGGGGCAAGCACGTACACGTTCACGCGGCCGCCGCCGCGCTTCAGCGACGCCTCGATCGCCTCGACCACCCGCACCTTGTCGGCCTGCTGCACGCGGAAGCGGTCGGCCACCACGTCGAGCACCTTGCGCGGCCCGGTGGCCGACGCGACTTCGCGCTGCGCCTGCACGCGCGTGTACCCGCTCGCCGACAGCCACTGCGCGATTTCCTCGTCGGACACCGCTTCCGGCAGCTCGACCGGGAACGTGACGACGACACGCGGATCGTCCGCCTGCGTGCGCGCGACGAGATCCGCGTAGATCGTCTCCGGCGTGTCGTGGCGCACCTGCCGCGCGGTCTGGCGGTCGAACAGCTCGGCCGCGCGCGCATACAGCAGCTTCAGGTGATCGTTCAGCTCGGTCATCGTGCCGACGGTCGAACGCGAGCTGCGGACCGGGTTGGTCTGGTCGATCGCGATCGCGGGCGGCACGCCGTCGACCCGCTCGACCTGCGGGCGGTCCATCCGGTCGAGGAACTGGCGTGCGTACGCGCTGAAGGTTTCGACGTAGCGCCGCTGCCCTTCCGCATACAGCGTGTCGAACACGAGACTCGACTTGCCGGAGCCCGACGGGCCGGTGACGACCGTCATTTCGCCGGTGCGCAGGTCGAGATCGAGATTCTTGAGGTTGTGCTGACGTGCTCCGCGAATGCGGATCAGATTGCTGGATGACAATTTGCCTGCCCGTCTGAATGAGTTAGCCGGAATTCACGGTGCCGGAACGCTGCGGCGGATACCCGCAGGCGCGGCGCACGTGCCGCAAGGGTTGCACCTGTGCGGCTCGAGTTCGACGGGTACTATACTGTATATTCATACAGTTTTCCATGACGACCCTGCGGACGTCATGGGCAGGCGGCCGGGAAGCCGCCGGCAAAGGAATCAACGGAAGAAGAGCGCCCGCATGCCGAACGTGTGATGCGCTTCGGCCGCCATCAGCACCATGAGCACCAGCAGGCACAGGGGCGGAATCAGGATCGCGTACACCAGCGCCAGCCGCTCCCACATCATGTGCATGAAGATCGACACGATCAGCCCGGCCTTCGCGATCATGAGCACGACGATCAGCACCCAGCGCAGCAGGCCCTGCACGCGGAAGTAATCGACCAGGTACGACATCGTGCTCAGCAGGAACAGCAGGCCCCAGATCTTCACGTAGAGGCCGACCGGATGCTGCTGGCCGTGCGCGGCGCCGGGTCGATCGGCGGGATCGGAGTGGTCCATGGCCTGCCTCACCACAAATAGAACAGCGCGAAGATGAACACCCACACCAGGTCGACGAAGTGCCAGTACAGGCCGGCGATCTCGACGATCTGGAAGTTGCCGTGCTCGCTGAACCCCGGCTGCAGGATCTTGCGTGCGACCAGCAGCAGGTAGATCACGCCGCAGGTCACGTGAAAGCCGTGGAACCCGGTAATCGTGAAGAAGCACGCGCCGAACTGCGCCGCGCCCAGCGGGTTGCCCCACGGCCGGATCCCTTCGTGGACGATCAGCTTGGTCCATTCGAGGGCCTGCATCGACACGAAGGCCGCGCCCAGCAGCGCGGTCGCGAGCAACAGCGCGCCGGCGCGCCTGGCATTGCGCCGGTAGCCGAAGTTGACGGCCATCGCCATCGTGCCGCTGCTGGTGATCAGGATGAACGTCATGATGGCGATCAGCAGCAGCGGCACATCCAGCCCCCCCACCGTGAGCCCGAACACCTTCGACGTGTCGGGCCACGGCGCCGTGGTCGAGATGCGCACCGTCATGTAGCCGATCAGGAAGCTGCTGAAGACGAAGGTGTCCGACAGCAGGAAGATCCACATCATCGCCTTGCCCCACGGCACCTTGAAGGCTTCGCGGTCGGCCGACCAGTCCGTGACGATGCCGCGCCAGCCGTCAGGCCCGGCATCGTCCGGCGGGGAAGTCCCGGATTCGGTGGGGAGCAAGGGCGAGGTCACGGCGCGGCTCCATACAGCGGCCCGCAGATGGCGGCAACGATCCCGGGGGTGAGCCACCACATCGCCGCCAGCAGCACGAGCCAGACGGCGAGCAGGAAATGCCAGTAAAGGGCGCACAGCGCGACGGCGCGCCGGGCCTGGAACGGGTCCGCGCGCCGGAGCGTCGAAAGCGTCACGGCCCAGGCC
Source organism: Burkholderia arboris (assembly GCF_902499125.1). Taxonomy (GTDB): domain Bacteria; phylum Pseudomonadota; class Gammaproteobacteria; order Burkholderiales; family Burkholderiaceae; genus Burkholderia; species Burkholderia arboris. Next base: position 151,067 of record NZ_CABVPX010000007.1, on the reverse strand, counting down.
GCCAGCCCGCCCAGCACATGCAGCCCGTGCAGCCCCGTCAGCAGGTACAGGAAGCTGTCGGACGGATTGACGACGACGGTCTGCCCGGCCGCCGACAGCAGGCGCCAGGCGGTCAGTTGCCCGGCCACGAATACGGCCGCCAGCACGCCGCCGCACACCAGCCATGCCGTGCGATGCAGGGTGAGTTGCCGCGCACGCTGCATGGCGAGGCTGGCCAGCGCCAGCGCAACGGTGTTCCACCCGAGCAGCGCCGGATGCGGAACCGGCTGCCAGTCGGGTTCGCGCATGCGCATTGCATAGGCGAGCAGCAGCAGCGAAAACAACGTCGTGGCGACCGCCATGAAGACCATCAGGCCGACGCGGCCCGCATCCGGCAGGCCGGGTCGCGCATCGGGAACGATGGGGCGCGGCAGCGTGGTCATTCGCGGGCCTCGCCGGGTTGAAGCGTCGGATGCGCCGGATGCGCCGGTTCGGGCGACGCCGCGGGCGGCCGGTTTTGCGGGACGAAGTCTTCCGCCTGCCCCGGCGGGCTGTATTCGTATGCCCAGCGGTAAACCACGGGCAGCGCGGCACCCCAGTTACCGTGCGCGGGCGGTGTTTGCGGCGTCTGCCACTCCAGCGTGGTGGCCCGCCACGGATTGCCGTCGGCGCGCTTGCCGCGCACGAGGCTCCACGCCAGGTTGAACAGGAACAGCAACTGTGCCGCCGCGACGATCAGCGCAACGACGGTGATGAAGGTGTTGAGCGTCTGTGCCGAATGCGGAATGAAGCTGTAGCCCTGATATGCGTAATACCGTCGCGGCATGCCCAGGATGCCGAGATAATGCATCGGGAAGTAGATCGCATAGGTCCCGACGAAGGTGATCCAGAAGTGCGCGCGCCCGAGCGTGTCGTCGAGCATGCGGCCCGTCACCTTCGGGTACCAGTGGTAGAGACCGCCGAACACCACCAGGATCGGCGACACGGCCATCACCATATGGAAGTGCGCGACCACGAAATACGTGTTCGACAGCGGAATGTCCACGCTCACGTTGCCGAGGTAGAGCCCCGTCAGCCCGCCCAGCACGAACGTGCTGATGAAGCCGATCGCGAACAGCATCGGCACGGTCAGGTGGATATCGCCGCGCCACAGCGTCAGCACCCAGTTGTAGACCTTGAGCGCGGTCGGGACGGCGATGATCAGTGTCGTGGTCGCGAAGAAGAAGCCGAAATACGGATTCATGCCGGCGATGAACATGTGGTGCGCCCAGACCACGAAGCTCAACGCGCCGATGATCACGATCGCCCACACCATCATCCTGTAACCGAAGATGCTCTTGCGCGCGTGCGTGCTGATCAGGTCCGACGCGATGCCGAAGGCCGGCAGCGCGACGATGTAGACCTCCGGATGCCCGAAGAACCAGAACAGGTGCTGGAACAGCAGCGGGCTGCCGCCGGCGTGCCTGAGCGTCTGCCCCATCGACACCACGGCCGGTATGAAGAAGCTGGTGCCGAGCGTCCGGTCGAGCAGCATCATCACCGCCGACACGAACAGCGCCGGAAACGCCAGCAGCGCCATGATGGTCGCGATGAAGATGCCCCATACCGTGAGCGGCATGCGCATCAGCGTCATGCCGCGCGTGCGCGCCTGCAGCGTGGTGGTCACGTAATTGAGGCCGCCCATGGTCGCCGCGACGATGAAGATCGCCAGCGACACGAGCATCAGCACGATGCCCCACTCCACGCCCGGCGTGCCCGGCAGGATCGCCTGCGGCGGATACAGCGTCCAGCCCGCGCCGGTCGGCCCGCCCGGCACGAAGAAGCTCGCCAGCAGCACCAGCACCGCCACCAGATAGACCCAGTAGCTCAACATGTTGAGAAACGGGAACACCATGTCGCGCGCGCCGAGCATCAGCGGGATCAGGTAGTTGCCGAAGCCGCCCAGAAACAGCGCCGTCAGCAGGTAGATCACCATGATCATCCCGTGCATGGTGACGAACTGGTAGTAGTGGTTGGCGTCGATGAAGGCGAACTTGCCCGGGAACCCGAGCTGCAACCGCATCAGGTCCGACAACACGAGGCCGACCAGGCCGATGGCGATGGCCGTCAGTGCATACTGCACCGCGATCACCTTGTGGTCCTGGCTCCACACATAGCGGGTCCAGAAGCTGTGCGGGGCGTGGTCGTTCTGCGCGTAGGGCATGACATCTACTCCGTCAGGGCTGCGCCGCGGCGCTGGCAGGCGGCCCGCCTTGTGCCTTGATGTAGGCCACCAGCGCAGTCAGTTCCTGGTCGCTCAGGTCGAAGTGCGGCATGATCGGCGAGAAGCCTTTCACGACGCGTGCCGTCGGGTCGCGGATGAACGCCCGCAGATAGGCTTCGTCCACCTTCGCGGTGCTGCCGTCGGCCATCGTTTCGGTCTTGCCGTACAGGCCCTTCCAGGTCGGGCCCACGCGCGGACTGCCGTCGACGGTATGGCAGGCGACGCAGCCCTTGGCCGCCGCGAGCGTCTTGCCCAGGTCGGCAAGTGCCTGCGCGCTGCCGCCGGCAGCGGCGGGCGCTGCCTGCACCCTGGCCTGCTGACGTTGCGCGAACGTGGTCTGCTGCGCCAGCCAGCGCGCGAACGATGCTTCGTCTTCCACCACCACCACGCCTCGCATGCTCGAATGCCCGATGCCGCAGAGCTGCGCGCACAGGATGTCGTAGCGCCCTGCCTTGGTCGGCGTGAACCAGAAGGTGGTCACCATGCCGGGCACCATGTTCATACGCGCCCGGAACGGCGGGACGTAGAAGTCGTGCAGCACGTCGCGCGACCGAGTCAGGACCTGGATCGGCCGGTTGAGCGGCAGGTGCACCTCGGGCGTCTCGACCAGGTAGTTGTCGCGGCCGTTCGGGTCGGCCGGGTTCAGCCCGAACGGATTGTCGTTGCTGATGTAGCGCACGTCCGTCGTGCCCAGCTTGCCGCCGGGGCCGGCGAAGCGGAAGCGCCATTGCCATTGCTGGCCGAGCACTTCCATCTGCAGCACGTTGCGCGGCGGCCGGATGTAGTCCGCGTAGACGAACAGCCCCGGCGCCAGCAACGCCGCCACGCCGGCGGCGGTCAGGCCGATCAGCCACCATTCGAGCCGCCTGTTGTGCGGCTCGTAGGCGGCGCGATGCCCGCTGCGATGGCGGTAGCGCACCAGTGCGATCGCGATGAACAGGTTGATGGCGATGAAAAACACGCCGGTAATGACGAGCGTGATCGTCAGCATGTCGTCCATGCGCACCCAGTTCGACGCAATCGGCGTGATCCACCAGGGGCTGGCAAAGTGAAACCCCACCGCCAGCATGACGATCAGAATCAGGGCAATCGCAAGCGCCACAGGCCGCCTCACTGCATGTCACTCGCCGGAGCCGCAAACACGTGCGCCAGCGTCGTCGTGCCGCCCCGCCGTTCTTCGTCTTGTTTTCGCCGGCAGTCCGCCAGGACCGATTCGCCTGGCGTTGTTAGCGGCCCTAAAGAAAAGGTAGTTCGCTCCCCGGCATCGTTCAAGACAGCGCATGAGCGACGCGCGCCGCCATACGAACCGCTCGCAAGACGACGTCGAATGGTTGCGTCGCGTGCGGCGACGCCGTGCGACACGGCCGCCTCCGGCACGGGTTGCCGACGCGGCCATCGCCGGACGAGCGCCGGCTGATCAGGGCCGGCGCATCGGGAAAAACGCGCCGCGTCAGTCCGCGGCGTGCTGCGTGCGTCGCCGTTCCAGCATGCCGTACGTAACCGCGGCCACCACGCCGAACAACAGGTTGGCCAGCAAGGGTCCGGAACCTCGTTCCGAGATGAACCAAGGGAACACGGCCGTCATCACATAGAAGTTCCAGCCATACGCGACGATCCCGAACGCAAGCCCGATGACCGCCTCCATGCCCACGCTCGAATCGAAGCGAAACGGCGCCATGATTGCGGCGAGGATCATCCCCATGATCGCGCCGAGCACGTAGTGCAGCAGCAGCGCCATCGCGACGATTTCGAGGCTGAATTGCGACAGCTGACCGAGCGCGCTGCGACCCATCACCATCGCCGCGATCTTGTGGGTCGGTTGCCACGGGCTTTCACCGATCACCAGGGTCGACCAGAAGAATTCCAGCGCGATCACCAGCGCGCCGCCCGCAAGACCGGCCACGGCAGCGCAGAGCCAGTCGGGCGTCCGCCGCTCCCAATGGTGTGATTGAATGTGCAGTTCCATACGACCTCCTTGCTGACGGTTCCACCTCAGCACACAAGTTCAGAAGGCGCCACGCGCGTCAGGCCGGAAGCACGTCCGTTGCGCGGTTCATCAGGGCAGACAGGCGAGCGAACGCACGGGTCGCCAACCCTGCGCGGTGCGTGGCACCACGACACGCAGCACCACGTTCGGCATCGGCGTGTCACGCAGGCAATTGGCGCGCGGTGTCGTTCCGTTCGCTCACCGGGCGGGAACGAGGCTGATGCACCGTAACGGGCGGGGCCCGTCACGCCGGTCCCGGCGCGCGCAACGCAGCAACGCAGCAACGCCCGAGTCGGCTGCATCGAGACGCAAGCGCCCGTCGCCCCAGGCCACGGCTATGCGACAACGCGTCAGGAAATACGCGTCGACGCGCTCGGGCGCCGTGCCTGCCGGTATTCGCGTGTCAGGGGAAGATCGGCGTCGTAGGCTCGCCACCCTCCAGGTCCGCCCGCGGGAAATGCTGGGCGACCATCTCCTCGATTTCCTGCTCTCGCAATCCCGGCACGTCGGCCATGATCAGGATCTGGCCTTCCTTGATCGCTTCACGAAATCGCTCGAGTCGCGCATTCGGCTCGGCGATGCCGATCATCGCGGCCGTCCACGCGCCGAAGCCTGCCCCCATCACCGTCAACGCGACGACGGCGCCGCCCGCGATCACGAGCTCCGCAGGAGGAAACACCAGCGCGACGAGGCCGATCAGCGCCCCCGTTGCGCCGCCGAATGCGACGCCGCGCTCCAGCGCGTGCACGACATCGCTGCTTTGCAGCAACGATGCTTCGGGCAACTGATCGAGTGTGACGCTGTGATTGGCGAGGACGTGGATATGTCGCCAGATGATGCGCGCGCGCAGCAAGTCATCGACGATCGCCTTGGCCATCTGCGTATCGGGTACGAGAAAATAAAGGCGTCTCATGTTGGCACCCCTTTTTGCCGTCAACTACTCTTTCCATTCTATGTCAGCAACGGCAACGTGGTAGGTGCACGCTGGGCCATTCGCCCCTGATTGACGCTATCCGCATTTGCGCAACGGCTCCAGCAAGTCCCTCAGGCCGTTGTGATCGATTTCGTGCATCAGCGCAAGCTGCCGGCCGATTTCGCCGCGCGGAAACCCCTCGCGGGCAAGCCAGTTGAGGTAAGGCCCGGGCAGGTCGGCAATGAGCCGGCCCTTGTACTTGCCAAAGGGCATCGTGACGGTGACGAGGTGTTCGAGGTCTGGGGTCTGCATGCGCGTATTGTGCACGGCTTTCCACTCCTGTCGCGCGCCGGGCCGACAGGCGACGCGGCGAACCGTCCGGCAACGACCTCGCGGAAAAGGTCGTTGCGAACCGCCCGCGCTCCCTTTCCGGCCTGCTAGACTGGAATTCCCCCCTGCAAACGATGGAGGGAATCATGTTGTCCGTCTACGTCGTGAAGACCGGCGAGCAGTTCCTCTGCACCGCCGAAGATGGCGATATCGGCATGGCACCGGCGGTTGAAGATGCCACGTCGTTTCGTTCGTATGAGGAAGCGGAAAAGGCGGCGCACGTGCATGCCGACCCCGGGTACGAAATCGTGGCCGTTTGCGTGCTGAGACACTGACATGGCGCCCGCTGCCGGGGGCCTTGCTTGCCCGCCTCCGGACACTGCTTCATCACGCGCGCGGTCGCCGCGCAATCGAACAAGGCCGGCCGCGGCCGATCGACGCCTGCGCCGCTCGAACGGCGCGACACATCGGGCATGCGCCGGCCGCAGCGTCGAAGGCGGCACGGCCGGCGGGGCCGCTCAAGCCCCGGCAGCCGTCGCGTACGCAACGCATTGGCGAGCGAGCACGTCGGTCGGATCGACCAGCGTCGCACGCGCACCGTTCGGCGCGACGTATTCGCGGCCCGGCAGCAGGATCGGAAGCTCGGTGCAGCCGAGAACGATCACTTCGACGCCGTCGGCAATCAGTGCCTCGACGGCGGCGCCGATATCCGCTTTGCACTGGCCGGTCGTAAAGCCGGCCTTGACGCCACGCTCTCCGTAGATCGCCTGCATGACGCGCGCCTGCAGCGCCGGTTCCGGCCTGACCTGTCGGAATCCGTACGATTCGAGCGCCTTTTCATACACGCCGCTTTCGATCGTGCCCGACGTTGCCAGCACGCCGACTTCGCACAGCCCCGGATACGCGTCGCGCAGATGGGCGGCCGTGACGGTCAGCATGTTCACGATCGGAATGCCGAGGTGCGGTTGAACCCGCTCGACAAACGCGTGCGCGGTATTGCACGGAATCGCGATGACATCCGCCTCCCCTTCCTCGAGCCTCCTGCACGTCGCATACAGCGAGATCGTGGGGTCCGTACCGCCACCGACGAGGTTCGCCGTCCGATCCGGAATTTGCGGATTCTGTTCGACCAGCAGCTTGATATGCTCCTGATCGCGCGAAGCCGGTGTGTTCCGGACGATCTTGTCCAGGAAGTCCACTGTCGCGGCCGGCCCGACGCCACCGACGACCCCGATCTTGAACACCGGCGCGCGGGCAACGCATCGTGCCGAAACCGCGTACTGCGCATACGCGAGATTCGAATCGATCAGCGGTATCCGCCGTGGCCCGATTTCGTCCGCGACGAGCGCGATCTCCGTCAGCCCCGGAACGATGACCTGCGCGCCCTGGTCTGCCAGATCCTCGCAGGCGTCGCGCAGCAGTTCGACCGGCCGGCCGCGAAGATGGCCGCGCTTGATGCCGTCCGGCCCGTAGATCGCCTCGGTAACGGGGTCGACATCGCCGCGCGGCCGCGGATAAACGATCTCGAACTGCGGCGACGGGAAATACCGGTCGAACAGCCCGTCGGCCCGCACATAGTCCGAAGCCAGCACGCCGATACGGGTGGTGCCGGGATACGTGCGCTGCACGTGGCTGCGAACGGCTTCGACGATATCCACGATCGGCAGGCGCGTATTGGCCTTCAGTTCGTCGATGAAGGTGTGGCTCAGGAAGCACGGCAACACCACGGTCGTCACGCCGCGTTTCTCGAACGCGCGGATCATGTCGAACACGTACAGCTTGCGCGCCGTCGTCGCCGCGCTGCCCGAACCCGAACCCCTGAACGGGTGCTGCTCGAAGATCAGATCGACATGATCCTCGTCGGACGACGCAGGTGTCGCCCTCACCAGCTTGAAGAACACGTCGGCGCTTCCCAACGGCCCGAGGCCGCCGACCACGCCGAACTTCCGTCCCGTGCCTGCGATTTCCCGGCGCGTCATGCGTTCAGCTCCTGCGAATCGAACGCGGCGCCATCCGGCTGCGCGGCCCGCGCGCCTTCCCACTTCGCGATCACGGCCGTCGCCACGCTGTTGCCGATCACGTTCGTCATCGTGCGGCCCATGTCGAGCACCTGGTCGATCGCCAGGATCATGGCCACGCCGGCGGCCGGCAAATGGAACATCGGCGCGACGGCCGCGACGACGACCACCGATCCGCGCGGCACGCTCGCCATGCCCTTGCTGCTCAACATCAGGATCAGCAGCATGAATACCTGCTGCGAAAGCGGCATGTGCACGCCGAACGCCTGCGCGATGAAGATGGCCGCAAACGCCTGATACATCATCGAACCGTCCAGGTTGAATGCATAACCCAGCGGCAGCGTGAAGCCGACGACCTTCTTGTCGACGCCGAACTTCTCGAGCTGCTCGGTCAGGCGCGGATACGCCGCTTCGCTGCTGGCGGTCGAAAACGCGATCAGCGCGGGTTCGCGCACGGCCTTCAGCAGCGCTCCCACGCGCCGCCCGAGAAACAGGTATCCGGCGCCGATCAGGATCGTCCAGAGGACGAGCAGCCCGAGATAGAACGCGCCGATCAGCTTGCCGTACGTGTAGATCACGTCGAGCCCGCGCAGCGCGACTGACGACGCAATCGCACCGAAGACCCCGAGCGGTGCCGCGCGCATCACGTAGTTCGTCAGGCGCAACATCACGGGAACCATGCCGTCGATCGACCGGATGACGATGCCGACGCGTGCATCGTGCTTCAGCGCGCTCAGCGCGACGCCGAGAAAGAGGGAGAAGACGAGGATCTGCAGGATGTCGTTGCGCGCCATCGCATCGAGCAGGCTGGTCGGAAACGCGTGCGTGATCACGTCCCTGGCGTTCAGCGCCGCGGTATTCAACCCGAGGTTGGCCTCGCCTGCGGTTTCCGCCAGGTTCAGTCCGGCTCCCGGTTGCAACGCGTTGGCCATGACGAGGCCGAGGCCCAGCGAAACCAGCGATGCGCAGAGGAACCACGCAACCGAGCGCAGGCCGATGCGCCCGACGTCTTCGCCGCCGTCCATGCCGGCCAGACCGGAAACGAGCGTCACGAACACCAGCGGCGCAATGATCATCTTGATCAGCCGAAGAAAGATGTCCGTCACGATCGAGAAATAACCTGCGATCGTCTTGAGCGTGCCCGGGTCCGCGATGCTCGTGTGACACGCATAGCCGGCCGCGACGCCGAGGATCATGCCGATTGCGATGCTTAAGGTAAGGCGATTTTTCATGTCCATCCGTCCTTGGGTGACACCCGACCGCCTGGAGGCGATGAGCAGGCGCTGCGATACGGGCCGCGCGACGCGGGCCATGCGTCACATTTGCCGTTGGAACGAATGGTAGGGACGGTCGAACACACCATGATGCCGGTGCATCATGGCGGTATGCGAGACTCGCATAAGGCGGGAAAACCCTAGCCGCGCCGCGACGGTTCGGCGCGCAGATGCTGCCAGAGCGTCTCCAGGAACTCGTTGCGATTGGACGCATCGCGATAGACGCGCAGCTCGATTTCGAGGTTCCATGCCGCCGGCCCGGCCGGTACGAGTTCGCCGGCCGCCAGCTCGGCGGCGATCGTGCTCCGCGGCAGCCACGCCACGCCCTCGCCTTCCATCACGAGCTTTTTCAGCACCTCGGCCATGTCCGATTCATAGTGCAGCTGCAACGCCGGCGCGTCGGCGGCACGATCGAGCAGCAACGCGAGGCAGCGCCCGAAGTAGCTGGTTTCCGTATAGGAGATGAGCGGCAGCGGTTGCTGCTTCGTTCCGGGAAGACGAAATGCGGGTGCCGACCGGCGGTTGGGCCGGCAGGCGGGCATCAATGTGTCGAGGCCGACCGTCAAGTGCTCGTATCTGACCGGATCCAGATGGAGCGGCAGCTCCGGATGGTGATAGGCGAACATGAGCTCGCAGTTGCCGTTGACGAGCATCAGGATCGAATCGTGGACGTTCGTCGGCACGACGCGTGCCCGCACCTCGCCGAAATGCGGCGCAAGCGCCTTGAGCCAGGACGGCAGGAAATTCAGCGCGATCGTGTGGCCCGCCGCGATCTGCAGGCTCTTGCCCGCGATGCGCTGCTCGGTGCGGATGATCGCCCGTGTGTCGAACAAGCGGCTGAGGACGTCTTCCGCCGTCTCGCGAAACAGCCGCCCTGCCGGCGTCAGCACCGGCGGAAAACTGCTGCGGTCGATCAGTTCGGCGCCGATCCATTGTTCGAGTGACTGGATGCGACGGCTGAAGCCCGACTGCGTGACGTTGCGGAACTCCGCAGCCCGGGAAAAGCTTTGATATTGAGCGAGGGCGATGAAATCCTCGATCCACTTGATTTCCATGTTTGCCTTGGAGGACTGCAACCGGATCGACTTGAAGCCGACCTGGGTCACGATGCTGGCCGGGATGGCGAAAAGTTTACGAGGCGGGCGCGCGATTCGTCAAACCGGGCGACTCGCGCCGCAGCGCCGCGTTGCGAGAACTTGCGCGGCGCGCCTGCGCCGAATTCCAGGCGCGCCGAAACGGAACGATCGCGGTTCGGCTCCGGCTGGCTTCCGGCAGCGCTGCTGCGGGGTCCGGGCGCTCTTCTCACCGCACGTGCGAAGCCGTTGGCGAGCCGAATCGAGATACGCGACGCGAGTAAAATTTACCCGGATATCGTCATTTTTTCCGGTTTTATCGGGCCATGCGATTCATCTGATGAATTTCACAAAAAGTCACATTTGGTTTCGGTTCCATTGCTTTATATTTCCCAACCGTTCATGTCGCATGCACCCAAACGCAAACGTTTGCTGCGTGACAAAAACATGTCCGACGGGTGCCGGTCGAGCAAGCCGGCCACGATATTTTGGGGGCACGAATGCGCATATTGGTGGTGGAGGATGATCCCGTTCAAGCCGAGGAAGTACAAAACGCGCTTGCCTCCTTCAGTCACATGATCAAGGTCGTCGTCAACGGGGAACAGGCGCTGCGGTTCCTGCGCGCCGAGTCCGTCGACGCGGTCGTGCTCGACTGGCATCTGCCCAACATGACCGGAATCGAGGTATTGAACTGGATTCGCACGCGCGCCGATGTCGAATACGGCGTGCTGTTCCTGACCAGCCGCGTCGAGGAACTCGATGTCGTGCGCGCGCTCGAGGCCGGCGCCGACGACTACCTCAGCAAACCGTTTCGCGCGGAAGAACTGGCCGCACGGGTCAATGCGCTGCTGAGGCGCGTCGCACGAAACGTCAAGCGCGACGAACAGATTCGGGCGGGCGAATACGTGCTGGACCCGGTGGAACGTGCGGTCTGGCTTCGGGACAGCAAGATCGAGCTCACGACCAAGGAATTTCAGCTCGTTGCCTGCCTGTTTCACAACCTCGGCAAGATCATGTCCCGCGAGCTTCTGGCGACGACCGCATGGGGCCGCGAGCTCGGGACGGAATCACGCTCGCTCGACACCCATATCTACAGGATCAGGCAAAAACTGAAGCTGAGCATCGAGAACGGCTTGCGCCTGTCGGCCGTCTATACGCTGGGATACCGGCTCGACCAGACCAAGGCGTCTGCCGATGCGCCGGACGATGTCCGCGGCGACGTCGACATGCTGATGGAAAGCCGCGTCTGAGTTTCGTCGCATGCGGGAGCCGGTGTTTGCGGCAGGAGGCGCTGCTTCCCGCATGCTTGCACGGGCGATACTCGCCGGCGCTTCGTCGTGGTAACGAAGCGCGATTCCGTAACGGGAATATCCGATTCCGGCGCCGCAAAGGTGTTACACATCCTGGCTATCGCCCCCCCTTCCCCATGAGTTGCCTCCACGGTGCGCGTGAAAGCCGCTGACCGATGCGCCCGGCTTTCTCGAGCTGCACTGGCGAGTCGCGCATTGGCTCGCTTTAATTTCGAATTCCTATTTATTGTCGATCTTCGGTTGATAATCGTCGGCACGCCGACAATGCGCCCGGCGTTTTCTCGCCGATTCACGCGCGGAGGATCGCCGCTGACCATCCACGCACAAGCGGATGCAATCAATTTCGGGTAATAGGCGTCACCGCACTTTATCAATTAACCAGGAAGTGACAAATGTTCACTTTTTAATTCAAAGCTTCCCTCCTAATATCTAACATCACAACGATCACTTAATTAATTCGACATTAATTTCAATGCTCAAACAAGCCCATCAAAATTAATCGACCGTCATTTTTTAAAGAACCGTCGTATAGAAAAAATTGTATTTTTTAAAGTAACGGCGGCCTGCCGCCGAGCAATACTTTTCATATTGAGATAAGTGAATGGAAAATATCGTGAAGCGCCCCAGGGTCGCCGAGAGTGCGTGCCGTCGTATCGCGAGCGACTTTTCCGGCACAACCGCACGCCCGATTCGTGCAACCTCGACCCAGCTCCACGCCCGGCCCGACATCCGTTTCCGGTCGAGCGAACTCGGTTCATTCCGGGCTTTCCATACAAGCATCACTTGATGCCTCGATCAGAAGATCGCTGCGTTGCTTCGTTTTCAATTCTCAGTTAGCACAACTACTCAGTCCGCATTGATATAGATTTCTCTTTTACAGAGGTCGGAAAAAATGAACCGAGTGCACAAGGTCATATGGAGCAAGGCGCGCGGCGCGCTCGTCGCCGTATCGGAAGTCGATACGGCCGGCGGAAAAGGGAAACCGGGAGCGTCAGGTGCCGTTGACCGACGTGGCGAAGCCATCGACGGCGAATGCTCCGTCAAGCATCGTGCAGCGGCTGCCCGGTCGATCGAACGCATGCGGCAACCGTCCATGCGAGCGGTCGTCGCCGCTTCAATCGGTATCTTCGCCGCGGGCATGCCGGCGTTGGGGTACGCGCAGGCACAGGGATCGGTCACGGTCAACGGCCTCAACTGCAACCCGGCCGCCGCATTCACCAACTCGATTGCTGCCGGTTGCTCCGCCAATGCCGCCGGCCCGGGAGCGATCGCACTCGGCTTCGCCGCCGGTGCGGGTGGCGGCAATGCAGTCGCACTGGGTGAACACACGCAATCGAACGGTAATGCGTCAACCGCCATCGGCGCTGCTGCGACCGCGACCGCGGACAGTAGCGTGGCGCTCGGTGTGCTGGCCACGGCCTCCGGAACGATCAATGCGATCGCGATCGGCGCGAATACCATAGCGAACGGGACCAGTGCGACAGCGACCGGAGCCAAAGCGCTCGCGAACAACACGGGCACGAGCGCTTACGGGCAGGCCGCGACGGCGTCCGGCAGCAGCGCTACGGCAATCGGCGGCAACGCCACGGCGAGCGGGACTGGAGCGACCACGTTGGGACAAGGATCGCTCGCGACCGGTACGAATGCGTCCGCGCTCGGGACCTGGTCGGTCGCTACCGCAGAGAACGCGAACGCAATCGGGGATTTCGCAACCGCGTCCGGGGTCGGCAGCACGGCATTGGGTCCGGGAGCCCGGGCTACCGCGGACAACGCGGTCGCGACCGGATTGAATGCAGTCGCTTCAGCCACGTCATCGATTTCCGTCGGTAACTCGTCGACGGCGTCCGGCAATTCCGCGACGACGCTCGGCGCGGGTGGCACCGCATCGGGCGATCACTCGACCGCGTTGAGTACGCAGTCGACGGCAGCAGGCGGCTATTCGATCGCCATGGGCTTCAAATCCATCACGGCCGGCACGGCCGATGCGGGCGTGGCATTGGGTTCCGGCGCGTCCGTCAGCGGCGCATCCGGCGTCGCGATCGGCGTCAACAGCGGCGTGTCGGGCGTGAACGCGGTCGCGATCGGCCCGGGCGGCACGGCTGGCGTCCCGGGTTCGGGCACGCAGGCGACCGGCAATCAATCGGTTGCGCTCGGCTACAACGCGCTCGCCAGCGGCACCACCGCGCAGGCATTCGGCAGTCAGGCAACGGCCAGCGGCACCAGTTCGATCGCCATCGGCAATACCGCCGCGGCGTCCACGCTGTTCGGCATTGCCGTCGGCAACCTGGCCTCCGCTTCCGGCGTTTCCGCCGTTGCATTGGGCCCGGGCGCCACCGCAAGCGCCGACAATACGGTCGCCCTCGGCGTGAATGCCAAAACCTCGGCAGCCAGCAGTGTCGCAATCGGTACGACTTCGCAGGCGCTAGCCGCATCGACCGTTGCAATCGGCGACACCAGCACGGTGGCGGCGGCCGCAGGCACCGGCTCCATCGCGGGCGGACACAACTCTCAGGTGACGAGCGGCACCGGCGCGGTCGCACTCGGCGAAGGTCAGACCGCAAGCGGCAACGGCGCGGTGGCGATCGGCGATCCGAACACGGCCACCGGCAACGGTGCAGTCGCGATGGGCGCCAACAACACCGCGAACGGCAATGGCGCAATCGCGCTGGGCAATACGAACGTCGCGGCCGGACAAGGCGCGGTTGCGCTCGGCAACGCGTCGCAAGCCAATGTCGCGGGCGCAGTCGCGATCGGAGACAGCGCGAACGTGCAGGCCGCAGCGACGAACGGCGTCGCACTCGGCTCGGGCGCCACGACCAGCGTGGCCAACAGCGTCGCACTCGGGGCGAGTTCGACGACCACGGCAGCTACGCCCACTGCCGGCGCGACGATCGGCGGCGTCGCCTACACCTTCGCCGGCGCAGCGCCCGCTGGCGTGGTGAGCGTCGGTGCACCCGGCGCCGAGCGGCAGATCCAGAACGTCGCGGCCGGCCAGTTGAGCGCAACCAGCACGGATGCCGTGAACGGCTCGCAGCTGTTCGCGACCAACCAGCAAGTGACCGCAAACACGACCGCAATCACGAATATCAACAATGGCGTCGGGATCAAGTACTTCCACGCCAATTCGACGCTCGCGGACAGCCAGGCATTGGGGACGGACAGCGTCGCCGTCGGTCCTCAAGCCGTCGTCCAGGCCACGGCAACCAGCGGCATCGCGCTCGGCTCGGGCGCCACGACGAGCGTGGCCAACAGCGTCGCACTCGGGGCGGGTTCGACGACCACCGCGGCTACACCCACCGCCGGTGCGACGATCGGCGGTGTCGCCTACACCTTCGCCGGCGCAACGCCCACCGGCGTGGTGAGCGTCGGCGTCCCCGGCGCCGAGCGGCAGATCCAGAACGTCGCGGCCGGCCAGTTGAGCGCAACCAGCACGGATGCCGTCAACGGCTCGCAGTTGAACGCGACCAATCAGCAGGTGACCTCGAACACGACCGCGATCACGAATATCAACAACGGTGCCGGGATCAAGTATTTCCACGCCAACTCAACGCTCGCGGACAGTCAGGCGTTGGGCACCGACAGCATCGCCGTCGGCCCTCAAGCGGTCGTGCAGACCGGCGCGACCAGCGGCATTGCAATCGGTCCGGGCGCCACGACCAGCGTGGCCAACAGCGTCGCGCTCGGGGCGGGTGCGACGACCACGGCGGCCACGCCCACCGCTGGCGCGACGATCGGCGGCGTCGCCTATACCTTCGCCGGCGCAACGCCCACCGGCGTGGTGAGCGTCGGCGCTCCCGGCGCCGAGCGACAAATCCAGAACGTCGCGGCCGGCCAGTTGAGCGCGACCAGCACGGACGCCGTGAACGGCTCGCAGCTGTTCGCGACCAACGAACAGGTCACCTCGAACACGACCGCGATTTCGAATATCAACAACGGCTCGGGGATCAAGTACTTCCACGCCAACTCGACGCTCGCGGACAGTCAGGCGCTGGGCACGGACAGCGTCGCAGTCGGCCCTCAAGCGGTCGTCCAGGCCACGGCAACCAGCGGCATCGCGCTCGGCTCGGGCGCCACGACCAGCGTGGCCAACAGCGTCGCGCTCGGGGCAGGTGCGACGACCACGGCGGCCACGCCCACCGCCGGCGCGACGATCGGCGGCGTCGCCTACACCTTCGCGGGCGCGGCGCCCACGGGCGTGGTGAGCGTCGGTGCGCCCGGCGCCGAGCGGCAGATCCAGAACGTCGCGGCCGGCCAGTTGAGCGCGACCAGCACGGATGCCGTGAACGGCTCGCAGCTGTTCGCGACCAACGCGCAGGTCACGTCGAACACGACCGCGATCTCGAATATCAACAACGGCTCGGGGATCAAGTACTTCCACGCCAACTCGACGCTGGCAGACAGCCAGGCAACGGGCACGGACAGCATCGCCGTCGGCCCTCAAGCGTTAGCCGGCGCAGCCGGCAGCTTCGCGGCAGGCACCGGTGCGCAATCGGGCGCGGCAAACGCAACGGCGCTCGGCGCGCAGACGACCGCGTCGATTGCAGGCAGCGTCGCGATCGGTTCGGGCTCCGTGTCCGACCGCGCCATCGCGGCCGGCAGCGGCACCATTCCGGCCGGCAGCCATACCGTGCCGTTCAACACGTCCGACGCCACCCTGCTCGGCGCCGTCTCGCTCGGCAGTGCGGCCGGCAACACGTACCGGCAGTTGATCAACGTCGCCGACGGCACGAGCGCGCACGACGCGGTGACGGTCAGGCAGTTGACCGGCGCGCTGCAGTCGTTCTCCGTGACGCCGACGATGTATTTCCACGCCAACTCGACGGCGGCCGATTCGCTCGCCGTGGGCGCGGAGTCGATCGCGGTAGGGCCGAAGACCGTCGTCAACGGCGACAACGGCGTCGGGATCGGCAACGGTGCGACGGTTCAGCAGACCGCGCCCGGCGGGGTCGCGATCGGCCAGGCCGCGAATTCCGGGCAAGCCGATGCGATCGCGCTGGGCAGCGGCGCGAATGCGACCGGCCCGCAATCGATCGCCCAGGGCGCCAACGCGGTCGCCAGCACGTCGGGCGGCATCGCGTTCGGCTCAGGCGCGAACAGCAGCGCATCCGATGCCATCGCGCTGGGCGCCGGCGCGAGCGCAACCTTCGCGAACAGCATCGCGCTCGGTGCCGGGTCCGTCACGACGGTGGGCGCGCAATCGAACTACATTGCGTACGGCCTGAGCAGCCCGCAAACGTCGGCCGGCGAGGTCAACATCGGAAACCGCAAGATCACCAGCGTCGCCGCCGGGTCGGCCGGCACCGATGCCGTCAACGTCAGCCAGCTCGAGGCCGTCAACCAGAGCCTGACGACCATGATCCAGAACATCAGCAATACCAACGGCGGCACCGGCGGCTTCCCGTCCACCCCCGGCTCGTCGAACCCGGCCAACTCGACCGGCTCCAACTCGTCGGCCGGCGGCAACGGCGCGGTCGCCTCGGGCTCGAACAGCACGGCGGTCGGCAACGGCTCGACCGCGTCCGGCACCGGCTCGACCACGCTCGGTGCGGGCTCGACGTCGACAGGCAACAACTCGGTGGCAATCGGTGCAGGCAGCAACGACGGCGGACGAAGCAACGTCGTATCGATCGGCACCTCGACCTCGCCACGGCAAATCACGAACGTCGCGGCGGGCACCGCCCCCACCGACGGCGTCAACGTGCAGCAGCTGAATGCGGCAATCGGCAACGCGAACGCTTATACCGACGCGAAGATTCAAAGCCTGCGGCGCGACGCGGACGGAGGAACGGCGAGCGCCATGGCCGTCGCGGGCCTGCCGCAGCCGTCCGGGCCGGGCAAGAGCATGGTGGCGATCGCCGGCAGCGTCTATCGAGGCCAGTCGGGACAGGCAATCGGCATCTCCACGATCTCGGACAACGATCACTGGATCTACAAGGCCGCCGTGACGACCAACACGCGCAACGACTACGGCGCCGTGATCGGTGCGGGTTACCAGTGGTAATCGCGTGAGCCGGCGTCCAACGGCGATGCACGGCCACCGCGCGCGACGTTCCGCAGGGCGTCGCCGCGGTGCGCGGGTGTGCTGCTTCCTATTCGACGAGAGAAAATGATCATGAAAATCCACTGGGTACTTGCGCTGTCCGTCAGCCTGTTTTCCGTTGCCGCCCTCGAAGGCTGTTCGGTCGACGGGCCGCCCAAATTTCCGGATCCGCGAGCCGCGAGCCCGAAGGGCGGCACGTTCGTGAACGTGGGCAATCTGCGTAATGTCGGGCCGGGCCTGAACAAGGACCAGATGTTCGACCTCCTCGGCCCGCCTCACTTCAACGAGTGGTTCGTCGGCGGCCATGTGTGGAACTACCTGTTCGACTTCCGTCGCGGCAATGAAGTGATCTCGTGCCAGTACCAGGTCCGCTTCGACCGGCAGATGAAGGTCAGCAACACGTACTGGCGCGATTCCGCCTGCGAGGATTTCGTGCATCCGAAACCTGCCGCTGCCGTCGCCGCAACCGAGCCGCCGGCCGCGCCCCTCGAGCAGTTCACGCTGCAGAGCGATGCGCTGTTCGCGTTCGGCAAATCGGGCCTCGACTCGATGCTGCCGGCTGGCAGGGCGCAACTCGACAATGCGATCGAGCGAATCAAGCGCCATGCGGACGTGACGCGCATCGCCGTCGTCGGGCACACCGACCGTATCGGCAGCGACAAGGTGAACGAACCGCTGTCGCGTGCACGCGCACGGACGGTCCGCGGCTACCTGGTCTCGCACGGCCTGAACGGCAGCATCATCGACGCGGACGGTGTGGGCTCGAGCCAGCCGGTCACGCACTGCCCCGAAGGCCGGAGCGCCGCCGTGATCGCTTGCCTGCAACCCGATCGCCGCGTCTCGATCACCGTGAGCGGCCGCAGCTGAACGCAGCGAAGCCGGCAGCGCCGATCGCGCCTCGCCTGCGCGACCGGCGCTGCCTGTCGAGCCGACAGGCGAAAACGGCATCGCGCGCTGCCGGGCGGCCGATCGCGCACTGCCTGTGCACGGCGCGCTGCGCGACCATTCTGCAATCCAAATGATCGAATCGGGCCGCCATGGCAGCCGGCTCGTCAGGTTCGAATCGCCTTCCCCTGGGCAAGTCGTGGGTCGGGCACCACGCGCGCAAACCCGTATCCCCTGCAGTTTTGACTGGCGACAAGATCCGACGACGCCAATCCCGTCACCCGGTCGAAACCCACCAGCACTCGGGATACGATGACGAGAAGGGTCGGGGTTTATGTGGATGGAAGCAGCATGGACGCGAATGGCGGCCACATGATGCGATATGAAGTATTGCGCGCGCGCCGGCGCGCCGGTGCCACGATCCAGAGGCTGCACGCGTATCTGAGCGTCGACGAACGCCGCGCGGCCCGCTCCGTCGACTACGAGGCGCGAATCAAGGGTTATCAGGCGGTGCTGCGGGACAAGGGATTGCGCGTCACGGTGAAGCCGCTCAGGCACTACGCCGACGAAGACGGCACGGAGACGGTCAAGTCCAATTCGGATCTCGGCATGGCGATCGACACGTTATCGAAATCCGACCGGCTCGATACGGTTCTGGTCGCAACGAGCGACGGCGATTTTGTCGAAGTGGTGAAAGCGCTGCAGAAGAAGGGCGGCCGGGTCGAATTGCTGGGTTTCGACAACGTCCCGTTCGACCTGCGGGATGCCGCCGATCAGTTCATCGGCGGCTATCTGGTTCCCGGCCTGCTTCCGGTTCGCGATTCGGCGCCCGGCCTGCCTGCGTGGGGGCAAGCCGGTTCCCGCGTGCGCGGCCTGTGCAACCGGTTCGAGCCGGACGACGGATACGGCTTCATCGCGTTCCGGTCCGCCCTGCCCGATGCGCCGCTGCTCGCGGCCGCCGAGACCAGTCCGGCGTACTTCCGCAGCAGCAGCGTGCAGAACCTGTCCGTGCTCGCCCGGCTGCCGTCGAGAAATACGGTGCTCGAATTCGAGCCGGCATCGCCGGCGAAGCAGAACGGCGCGCCCGAGGCGCGACGGATCCAGGTCGTTTCCGGCGCCTGACGCCGCGGCTTCACGACGATGCGCTTCATCCCGGGTGCGGAGCGCCGGTGCAGACGGATGGCGTCGCCATCCGCCATGCCGATTCGCGCAACGCCGGCACCGCGGTCAGTGACCCAGCGCCGTGTCGTGATCGTGTTTCGACAGGAACATGAGAAAGGTAGTCCCTTCGCCGAGCGTCGACCGCACCTGCAATTTCCCGCCGAGCGAATCCACGACCGTCTTCACGAACGCGAGCCCGAGGCCGTGCCCGGACAACGACGAACTTCCGTCCAGTTGCGTGAATTCCCGGAACAGCTTTTCGCGGTCCTGGTCGGAGATCCCGATTCCATAATCGGTCACGGCGATCTTCACATGCTGCTCGGTCGCCGACAGCTCCACGTCGACGGTGGACGCTTCCCGGCCGAACTTGATCGCATTGCCGATCAGGTTCACGAACGCCCGCCGCAGCAGTTGCACGTCGGCGATCGTGCTCAGCCCCGGCTCCGCAACCAGGTTGACGACGGTGGATTTCGCGCTCGCCTGCGGCAGCAGATCGTCGACGGCATCGCCCAGCACCAGCGCGGGGTCGACCGGCGACAGCTTCGGCGGCAGGTTCTCCGCCTTCGCGAGGAACAGGAAATCGTCGGACAGGCTCAGCGCGCGCGTCGCATACTGCGAAACCAGTTCGGCAAACCGCGGCAGCGTATAGCGCGACGGATCGCGACGGACCTGCGAAACCAGCGCGAGGATCGACGCCTGCGGCGAGCGCATGTCGTGCGACAGGAATCGCAAGGCCATGTCGCGCTGCCGCTCGGCCAGCCGCATCGACGACACATCCGCCACGTGAAAGACCAGCGCGCCTTCACGACCGGTGGACGCCCGGATCGGCGCGCACTTGATCAGCAACGACAGCCCGCCTCGTGCGTTGGCGATTTCGATGCCCTGGTCGAGCTGCGATTTCGTCTGCGCCGACAGATCGTCGCCTTCCGGCCATCGATTGAGCGATGCCAGTGCCTGCGTGGCGAATTCGCTGGCCCGATGCGATGCGGTGATCTGGAACAGCACGTCGGACACCGATCGCCCCGCCGGCGTGCTTCTCGATACCCGATGCGCATCCAGTTCGCCGCACAACGCCGCGGCCCGCTTGTTCGCCAGCAGCACGGTGCCGGTGGTCGACGCGATCAGGGTCGCCTCGGGGAGGCTGTCGACCCATTCGTCGATCAGCTCGCGATACCTGCGTACCTGCTCTTTCAGCGACGCGGCGTGGCCGATGCGGCGCTGGACCGGGTCCATGAAATACCTGGCCGGAACCGGCTTCGCCGGCAGCGACGGTTCGGTCCGCATCCTGTCGGACAAGCCGGCGACGAAGCGCAATACGGCCTCCAGACGGCGCCACGACAGCAGCAGACAAGCCAGCGCGCAGACGAACATGCCGGTGGCGGGCGGCACGAGCCGATCCGCGAAACGGAACATCGCGAACGCGGCCGCCGCGATCGCGACCGAGAGACCGAACGAGGCGGCCAGGCCCGCGCGGGGACTCGACAGGTAAAGCCATGCGCAAATCAGGCAGACGATCATCTCGTTGAACAGCAACTCGCCGACGAAGCCGACCGGGCGCGGCATCGCGCGCGCAGCGAGGACGTCCGTTTCGACACCCCGTCCGCTCGCGGCCGCGAGCGACGGCGCGTTGACCTGCGGCCACACCGATAGCGTGCCCACATCGCCGGCGTACGCACGAATCACGACCGGACGGCTGCGCAACAGGTTCGGCGATACCGTCCCGTCCAGGACATCGATGTACGAATAGCGTTCGACGCGCCGGTTGCATCGAAGCAACGCCGGGTATGAACAGGGTTCGTCGGCGCCCTCGACGCCGGCGCCGCGCGACGGCGATGCCGTACCGGCACTGCCGCGGCCCGGCGCATCGCTCGCGGCACGGCCGGGGGAACGGCCCGCACCGGCACCGCGCAGGCTCGCGAGGTCGATATCGATCGCCGTGACGCCGCTTTCGGCAAGCCGATCGAGCATCCGGATCCGGGCTTCTCCACTGAACGGCCAGCCGCCGAGGCGATCGACGGTGCGATCGTCAACCACGATCGTCGCCAGCGGCTCGGCGGTGCTGCCATGCGCCAACCGAAACGCGAGATCGAAAAATGCCAGATCGACGCGATACAACGCGTGGCTCGCGGTCAGCACCAGGCAGACCAGCACGAGTGCGAACGTCAAGGCGCCCCACTCCTGCGCGAGATGGGTGCCGGCCAGCGCTGCCGCCGGGTTGACTCCATTACGTGAACCACGCAATCGCGTACGGAAAAATCTTCCTAGCATGTCAATTCGACAATGTTTCACCAATATCGCATCGGACGACACTCGAAATCCGGCCCACCGGATTTGGAGAATCCGAAAAAGCAAAAGCCGGTAATCCAGGCACCCATCTCAACTCGAACATCCTTTCAATTTCATTGACAACCGACCAGAATCAATTCACGTACAAACGGTGTAATTATACATGATTTCGTAAACAATATTAACATCGATTTATTTCCATGCTTCGCAAATCAAATAAAATAAGATATCGAATAATATTTAAACCATTCGCCGTCGCAGCCAGGCTCAAATAGCCACAACAACTCCTTTATA
Source organism: Burkholderia arboris (assembly GCF_902499125.1). Lineage (GTDB taxonomy): Bacteria > Pseudomonadota > Gammaproteobacteria > Burkholderiales > Burkholderiaceae > Burkholderia > Burkholderia arboris. The sequence continues at coordinate 129,254 of NZ_CABVPX010000007.1, read as the reverse complement.
TACAAGGCACTACACATTTTTCAGGCGACCCTTAAATTCACCAAATAATTACACATTTCCCGGCATGAATTCACACAAAAATCGCAATCATTAGACGCCACATAAAATCGATACCATCAAAACAAAGTTACATTTGTTCAATATTTAAAGTTGAAAATCACGGATTCACTCAATAGAATTCCCCCATCGAACACGCGGCACCCCTCGGCTCGGCCCATCAATACATTCATGAATCGCACACTTGTTTCCCATCATCCGCTCAGCGATGCCGAACGAGGACTTCACCAGGACGAATTCTTTTTCCTGCTGCAGCCCAAATTCGCGCTGCAGGCATTCGACCTTTCCGGCTTCGAATGCCTGATCCGCTGGCAACATCCGGAACGCGGCGTCCTCGAACCGGTATCGTTCATCAGCATGGTCGAGGATTCGTTCCTCGCCGGACGCTTCACCGAATTGCTCGTCCGGCTGGCGACGCGCACGCTCGCGCAATGGACGGCGGCCGGCCACGAAGCGCTGTCGCTGGCGATCAACCTGTCGTCGCTGGAACTCGGGCAAGCGGATTTCCCCGAGCAGCTGTCTACCCTCCTTGCATCCCACGATCTCGACCCGCGCCGCCTCGAGATCGAATTGACCGATGCCGTTGCCCCCGACCGGCTCGACTGGCTGGTGGAAGCCATTCATGCCGCGCAAACCGTCGGGGTACGGGTCGCGCTCGACGACTTCGGCGCCGGCTTCAATTCGCTGACGCTGCTGCAGCAACTGCCGGTGGACATCGTCAAGTTCGATCGCTCGCTGATTCGCGACGTGCCGCACAACGGCGAGTCCGCACGCGTGGTCGAAACCCTGGTGCACCTCGCCAAGGATCACGGCAAGCGAATCGTGATCTCCGGCATCGAGACGGCGGCGCAACTCGACTGGGCGACAGCGCTGCCCGGTGTCGAAGGCCAGGGGTTCTACCTCGGTGAACCGCTTCCGGAGCAGGACATCGAGGCATTTATTACCCGCTGTTCCCGCCATGCTCATTCGAGGATGTAAATGCAACCGTATCCCCGGCAACCGGGCGAGCATGGCCGCACGTGACTCGCGGCCATCATAGAACGGCGTGTTGGCTCACAAAGTGAACCTTTGTCACCGTCGCGGCCCTGACGGAAAGAACCGGCGAGCACCGGGAAGAAACACGCCGTTCGACGCGGCCAGCGCGTACGCGCTTCGCGTGAAGCAACGCGTGCAGCAGCCCACGGATGCGGGCCGCTGCGAACGATCGTGTCGAGAAAAAGGAAGCGCAGCCTACCAGCGGATCAGCGCCGCGCCCCACGTGAAGCCCGAGCCCATCGCGGGCGTCAGAACGAGATCGTTGTCCTTGATGCGTCCGTCGGAAACGGCTTCGCAAAGCGCCAGCGGAATCGACGCGGCCGACGTGTTGCCGTGCTTGCCGACAGTGAGCACGACTTTCTCCATGGGCAGATTCAGCTTCCCGCCGAGGGTTTGCACGATTCGCTGGTTGGCCTGATGCGGCACGACCCAGTCGAGATCGTCCTGGGTCAGGCCATGCGCGTCGAGTGCTTCCTGCGACGCCTCGGCGAGATTCACGACGGCATGCAGAAACACGTCGCGCCCCTCCAGATGCATCTTGCCGGCGCTTTGCGTCGACGATACCCCGCCGTCCGTGTGGATCTTGTCCTGATACCGTCCGTCGGAATGCAGATGCGTGGAGAGGACACCGCGCGGCTTGTCGCCGTCACGCCGTTCACCGCGCAACACCACCGCGCCGGCCCCGTCACCGAACAGCACGCAGCTGTTGCGATCATGCCAGTCCACGATACGCGACATCGTTTCCGCACCGATCACGAGCGCGGTACGCGCCTGGCCCAGCCGGATCATGTTGTCGGCCACCGAAAGCGCGAATACGAAGCCCGAGCACACGGCCTGCACGTCGAACGCCACGCCGCCATGCATGCCGATGGCCTCCTGAACGCGCACGGCCGTCGACGGCATCGTACGATCGGGTGTGCAGGTCGCGAGCACGATGAGATCGACGTCGGCCCCGCCGATACCGGCGTGATTCAGCGCCGCCTTCGCGGCGCCGATCGCGAGATCGGACGTATTCTCGCCGCGCGCCGCGATGCGGCGCTCCTTGATTCCCGTGCGCTGCGTGATCCACTCGTCGGTCGTGTCGACCATGCGCGCGATCTCGTGATTCGTCATGCGGCGTTCGGGCAGTGCCGACCCGCAACCGAGGACGCGCGACATCCAGCCGTCCGCGCGATTGATTTCCGCCATCTTCTGTACTCCGATTAAATTCGACGAAGCGCCGGGCGGCCAACCGGCTCCGGGCCGGCGCACGCGTGTTACCAGTTTCCGGCGCTCGCGCCCTCGCCAGCCTCCGCGCCGGCGCCGGTATCCTGCGGGCTCAGCGATACAAGATGCTCTGCGAGCGAGATGAAGGTCGGGTAATCGTAGAGCACCGTGTCGTCGATCTTGATCTTGAGCCGCTCTTCGAGGAAGAACGCCAGTTCGACCGAATGCATCGAATCGAAGCCCGCATCGGCAAAGGTCTGATCGAGATCGGTCGGCACCTGGAGGTTGTTTGCTTCGGTCCATTCCTGAATCCAGGCAAGAATGGTCCGCTCGGTCACCTTGGACCCCTTGATGGTTTCAGCTTGAAGTTGATCGCTCATGGTATCGATTTCCTGAAGTCGGACTGACAAGAATGAAGGCGCGGCAGCGACGCCGAACCGGGTATGAACCGCAACACGATTGCCTATGCCGTCACCTGCGGGTGCGTTCCGGCCGCCGCATGCAACGCGTCGGCGCCGCCGCCGAGGAAGCGCGCCAGCTGCCGCGCGGAAGGCTCGCGCACGATGGAGTTGTGATCGTCGTCGAACTGGCTCACCGCGATCGCACCGCACGTGAGAACACGCAGGCATTGCGCCGCCTGTGCGCTCGACATGCCGGTGGCGCCACGTTCGGCGAGCGCGTAGTCGATGCGGGCGCGCACCTGTTTCGGCCGATGATGGGCAAGCGCCACGGCGTTCGCGGCGTGCAGACGCGCGATGTGCCCGAATGTGGCGGGTTGGGCACGACGCCGCGCGTCGGCAAGATAAAAGTCCTGATCAAGCATCGTGTCGAAGCGCGGATCGGCAAGCCACGTCTCCACCGTCCGGAATCCGTCGGCGGCGTCGCCCCCGTTGACGAGCTCGCGCAGTCGCGTCGTAAAATCGCCTTCGTCGAGCGGCGTGTCGACGATCATCAGCGGCGGCGCGGCGGTCCCCTCCGCTTCCCACTGCGCCGTCATTTCGTGCGCGACGATCCCGCCGAACGACCAGCCGCCGAGATAGTCGGGCTGCCGGTGTCGTGCGGCCACCAGCGCGGCGCGATAGCGGGACGCCAGTTGCGCGATCGAAAGATACTCGGGCATGAGACCTTGTTCGGCGTACGGATGACGAATCGCGACGATCGTCGGATCGCCCGGCCATACGTTCGCCAGGTCCTGGTAACAGAGCACATTTCCGCCGACCGGGTGCACCAGCGCGATGAGCGGCCCCGTGCCCTCGCGCAGCGTGACGACGAGCCCGCGATCGTCCGTCGAATCGGGATCGCGCTGCTTGTCCGGCGATACGGTTTCGTCATGCTGCGCCGTGCCGCGCGACGCGTCGAACCATCCCGCCAGGGTCGAGAGCGACGCTCCGCGCGCGAGCATGGAAATCGGCGGCATCTTGCCGAGGTGTTGTTGCAAACGCACGCGCAATTCCGTCAATGCGAGCGAGTCGAAGCCCTGGCCGACGAGCGAAAGGTCATCCACGAGGGTAATGCCGTCCGGCGCGACCTCCGCCGCGATCGCCCGCAGCGTCGCGAGCATGTGCGCGGCATCCGCACGTGGTGCGCCGTCGCCGGTCCCGGCCGCTCGAGAATGCGGTTGCCGGTTCTCGTCGTTCGCCGCGAGATCGCGTCGATGTTGTGCGACGCCGCGCTCGAAGCCGGCTGGCGCGCGGTCCGGGAACGGCAACTCGAAACGCTCTGCGTCGAAGGCATAGCCCGGCGCTTCGGCAGGCCGCGGCACGTTGCCGTAAAGCCGGTGCCACGCGATCGTCTGTCCCGTGCTGTAGAGGCGTGCGCAGCCGTGCGCAAACCCGGTCGCTTCATCTTCCTCGTCGCCATCCGGCCCGTCGGCGAGCGAAGCGACCGCACTGTGCCAATCGCCGTTTGCCATCGCGCGTGCGAGCTTCGCGAGCGCCGCGCCCGGCCCCACTTCGACGAAGAGGGTCTTGCCGTCGGACGCCGCAAGCAACGCTTCGTGAAAGCGCACCGGCTGTTCGACGAGATCGAGCCAGTGCTCGACCCCGGCAATCGCGTCGGTCGCGAGTTTGCCCGTGAGGGTGGAAATGATCGGGATCGATGGCGGTGCAAGCGTCAGGGGCTCGAGTGCGCGACGAAACGCATCGCGCATCGAACTCAACAGCGGCGAATGACCCGGCGTGCCGTAGGTGCTGAGCAGCGAAACACGCTTGCCCGCCGCGACCATCGCGTCCTGAACCAGCTCGACCGCGGCCTGCGTGCCGCTCACGACGGTCTGCGCCGGCCCGTTGATGCCGGCCACGAACAGGTCGGCGCCGAATGCGAACCGTGCGGCAAGCTCGTCGACGCCGGTGGCGACCGCAAGCATGGCGCCCGTCGGCGTCTCGGTATCGAAAAGGCGACCGCGGGCCGTCACCGCCTTGAGGCCGTCATCGAGCGACATCACTCCGCCGAGCACGGCGGCAACATGCTCGCCGAGCGAGTGCCCGATCAGCAGATCGGGCTGCACGCCCAGATCCATCCACGTGCGCGCCAGTGCGTAGCACACGATGAAATGCGCGAGCTGCCCCGGATGATGGCGCACCGTTCCCGCCGCGCTGCCGAGGATCGCATCCAGCACGTTGCGTGCCGTGTCGGGCCCGAGCAGGCTCAGGCACACGTCCGCGTGTTTGCGGAACAATCCGTTTCCCTGGTAAAGACCCGCACCCACGCCCGGCTTCCATGCCCCTTGGCCGGGTACGAGAAATGCGACGCGCGGTTTCTTCGGGTGCTCGTTCGCGTGCCATTGCCCCGTCGGATTCTCCGTGAGGAAAGCGTCGAGTGCGGCGACGAAATCTCCGTTCGTCCTGCCGACCAGCGCGACCCGGTGATCGAAATGATCGCGTCGCACGTTCGACGTGTGACAAGCCTCGCGCAACGGCGCGGGCGTGCCCGCGAGCCAGTCGCGCCACGCCGAAGCGGCGCGCCGGCGGGCCTCGGGCGACCGGCCCGAAAGCGTCAGCACGCGCTCTCGCTCGACCTCCGCGGCAGCGTCCGGCAAGGCGTCGGGTGTCGAAAGAATCAGGTGAACGTTGGTGCCGGTAATGCCGAAGCCGCTCACGCCGACGAACGTCTCGCCGTTGCCCAGCGGTATGCCTTCACGCGGAATCTCGAGTTGCGAACCTTCCCAGTGAAAGCGCGGATTCGGCGTCGCGAAGTTCACCTGTGCGGGTACGCGGCGATGACGCAGAATCAGCATCGCCTTGATGAAACCCGCCATGCCCGCGGCGCCTTCGAGGTGCCCCAGTTGCGACTTCACCGAACCGACCAGAACCGGCTTGTCGCGTTCGACGGAGCGGGCATAGACGTTGCGCAACGCGGAAAGCTCGATCGGATCGCCCAGCGCCGTTCCCGTGCCATGCGCCTCCACATACGACACGGACTCGGGACGAACGCCGGCCCGCGCCATCGCGCGGCGAATGACGGCCTCCTGCGCGGCGCCGTTCGGCGCGGTGAGGCCATTGCTCGCACCGTCGCTGTTGACGGCCGACCCGGCCAGCACCGCGTCGACCCGATCGCCGTGCGCACGTGCGTCGCCAAGCCGCTTCAACACGATCGCGCCACCGCCTTCGCCGCGAATGTATCCGTCCGCGCTTGCGTCGAAGGGCCGACACTGACCGGACACCGACATCGCCTGAAGCCGCGCGACGCCGATCGTTTCCTCCGGCCCCAGGATCAGGTTCACGCCGCCGGCAATGGCGACATCGCACTCGCCTGCCTGCAGGCTCTGTGCGGCAAGATGGATCGCGACGAGCGACGACGAACAGGTCGTATCGACGAAGATCGCCGGGCCGCTCAAGCCCAGCACGTGCGAGACGCGGCCCGGCGCCATCGCGCGCAGATTGCCGAGCTTCGAGTAGGTGGTAATGCGCGTGGCATCGCCGGACCATACCGAGCGCCGGCCATAATCGGCCTCGCCGGTCGTCATGAAAACCCCGACGTTCTTGCCGCGCAACCGGCCCGGCGCCATGCCCGCGTTCTCGAGCGCGGCCCATGCGAGCTCCAGCATCCAGCGCTGCTGCGGGTCCATCTCCATCGCCTCGGCCGCCGACGTGCGGAAGAATTTGCGGTCGAAGAAGAACGGATCGTCGACGTAGCCCGCCACGCGCGAATACGTGGTGCCGGGCTGGTCGGGATCGGGTGAATAGAACGCGTCGATATCGAACCGCTCGCGCGGTGTTTCCCGAATCGCCGTTCGCCCGGAATTCAGGAGTGTCCAATAGCTCGACGCACAGGAAGCGCCGCCTGGAAAGCGGCACGACATGCCGACGATGGCGACTTGTTGCAAATGGGTATTTGACCGGTCCATACCGTACTCTCGGCAAGAATGATGCTTGATGTCAGTGGCGTCGGGCCGCGTCGAGATCGTCGCTGCTGCTTGCCTGCACCAGCACCGCCATGTTCCCCGGCAGATGCTGATTCCCGCGGATCTTCGCGTGCGCCTCCGGCAGACGGTGCCAGGGAAACACTTCGGACAGGCACGGATCGATCCTGCCGCTCATCACGAGCCGGTTCGCCTGTGCCGCCTCCTTGAGGTTCGCGAAATGGCTGCCCTGGATGCGCTTCTGTCGCATCCATACGTAGCGCGCGTCGCAGGTCAGGTCGTAGCCGCTCGTGGCGGCGCAGAACACGACCATGCCTCCGCGCTTCACGACATAGCAGGACGGCGCGAACGTGTTCCGGCCCGGGTGTTCGAACACCATGTCGACGTCGCGCTTTTCGCCGAGTGCGTCCCAGATCGCCTTGCCGAACTTCTTCACGCCGTCGACATAGGTTGCGTAGGCTTCCTTCTCGTCGACGGACGGCGGCACGCCCCAGCACGAAAACTGCGAACGGTTGATGACGCCCACCGCGCCGAGGCGCTTGACGAACTCGGCTTTCGAATCGTCGGAGACCACCGCGACGGGACGTGCGCCGACCAGGGCCGCGAGCTGAATCGCCATCGTTCCCAAGCCGCCAGCCGCCCCCCAGACGAGCACCGATTGCCCCGCCGAAAGCACGTGGGGCTTGTGGCCGAACAGCATGCGATACGCGGTCGCGAGCGTGAGCGTGTAGCACGCACTCGCGGCCCACGTGAGGTGCTTCGGGCGCGGCATCAGTTGCGTGGCCTGTACGCGTGCGAATTGCGCGAACGAACCGTGGGACGTTTCGTATCCCCAGATACGCTGCGAAGGAGACAACATCGGATCGCCGCCGTTGCATTCTTCGTCGTCGCCATCGACCTGCGAACAATGCGCGACCACTTCATCGCCAACCTTCCACTTCCGCACGTTCGCCCCGACGGCCCATACGATGCCGGACGCATCGGAACCCGTGATGTGATACGGGTCGTCATGCAGGTCAAGCACCGAAAACGGCTGCCCCAGGGCGGCCCACACGCCGTTGTAGTTGACGCCGGCCGCCATCACGAGAATCAGCACGTCATTGGGGCCGATCGACGGCACATCGACGATTTCCTTCGTAAACGCGCGTTGCGGCTCTCCGTGGTTTTCGCGGCGAATCGTCCATGCATGCATCTTCTTCGGCACAAAGCCCAACGGGATCGGGCAACCGGTGTCGAAAAGCTCGGGCTGGGTGTTTCTCGTTCCGGCAACCATGTCCAACATTTTGGTATCCATATCGATATCCATGAAAGAATTGATCCGGCGGGTATGCGTGCTCGCGACGAAACCCGTGAGGGTGGCGGTATGTCAGGCCGCCGCCATGCCGCCATCCACCGACAGCGCGGTGCCGGTCATGAAGGAAGATGCATCGCTCGCGAGGAACACGACGGCCTCCGCGATCTCCTTTTCGGTACCCAGGCGTCCGATCGGATGAAAGCTCCTGATCTGATCGGTCATCCCGGTTTCCTCGAGAAAGTTCTCGACCATCGCCGTCGCGACGAACGCGGGGCAAATCGCATTGACGCGGATATGCTGCTTCGCGTATTCGAGCGCGGCCGCTTTCGTCAGCCCGAGGATGCCGGCCTTCGACGCGTGATAACTGCTGCCCCCGAATGCCGATGCCACAAGGCCGTAAGTCGACGACATATTGACGATCGAGCCGCCGCCGGCCTTCAGCATTTCTGGAATTTCGTATTTCATCGAGAGGAACATCCCTTTCAGATTGATGTTCATGACGAAATCCCAACTGGCCTCGTCCGTGTCGGCCACGGTTTTGCCGAACGCTTCAACGCCGGCATTATTGAAGGCGACATCGAGTTTTCCGAATTCGCCAACCGTTCTTGCGACCGCATTGGCGCAATCCTCGGCCCGGGAAACGTCGGTTTTCACGAACATCGACTCGCCTCCCGCTTTGCGGATCTCTTCGACGACGGCCAGCCCTTCTTCAATACGGCGCGACGCAATCGCGACCCTCGCACCTTCCCTGGCAAACAACAACGCCGTGGCCCGGCCGATACCGGAACTTCCTCCGGTCACCAGCGCGACCTTCTCCCGAAGCTTCAGCACTGCACTCTCCTGATTGCGTCGATGTGACGGATTTCTTACAGCGATCCGGTGAGCGATCCCACATGCTTGAAATTAATCGACACCGTTTAATGTCGCTGATTCTAGACGCGGAAAAACGCGCGCCGGTGAAAGTTCATAAAAGTTCAGAATCGCATTCCGGGCACGCGAATATGATCACAACGTCGATATTTTCTTCATTCGAGCGATTGACTCACCATGCAAGCCCAGACGAAATCCAGGCATGAAATCGGCATGTCCGTCATCCATGCGATCGGACACGAAGGCTTCAGCAGCCTCAGCGCAGCACTCGACAGGCTCGACCCCGATTTCAAGCGACTGCTCGTCGAGGGTGCTTATGCGGACATCATTGCCCGCCCGAATCTCTCGCTGGAGCATCGCGAACTCGTTACCGTCGCGGTCCTTGCGACGATGGGCAATGCCGAATCCACGCTCAAATACCATGCGGGCGGCATGTTGAATACCGGCTGGGCGCCGGAAGCCGTGGCGGAAACCGTCTTCCAGACGCTCTATTACGCAGGCGTACCCGTCGCAATGGCTGGTATACGCCACGTCGCGGCGTTGCTGCGGGAGCGCGGCATCGACGTCAGCCACGAGGTCGATCTGCTCGGACAATACGAAACGGCCGTCGCGTGCCTCTTTCAACGGAGACAGGCGCCGTGTGCTGCGCTGACGCACAAGGAGCGTCGGCTCGCCGCACTCGCCATCGTCATTGCCAGCGAGAATCAGCACGACGCGGTACGGCATCATTTGCAGGCATGCCTTCGCGTCGGCTGGACACGCTGCGAACTGACGGAAGTCCTGATTCAACTCACCGGGTATATCGGCTGGCCGCTCGTGCTGCCGGTCGCGCGCATTGCGCTCGGCGTCTTCGACGCGGCAGAAGGCTGCGCGAGCGCGGAGCAGACGCATGCGTTCGCCGAACGGCAATCGCGGGAACCCGATCGATACGCGCCGGCCGGCATCGCGGAGATTGCCCCCGACCTCGCCCGTCATCTCGACGAACCGGGCGCGACGACAGCGAGTCTCGAATCGATCGAACAGGAAAAAGCAAGGCATCTGACGGCCATCGCATGCCTGACGTGCCTTGCTCGAAATGCCGATGCCGACCTGCTCGCCACTCATATGCACGAAGCGCGTTCGCTGGGCGCGACACGGCACGAAGCCGTCGAGGCGATCGTCGGCGCACTGCCCTACGCGGGCATGCTCGCCGTGCAATCGGCGTTGCTCGTGGCAAACCGGCTCTTTGCACCGGCAGATCCGCACGCGACCGCCGCGCATCGAGCTGCGGCGACATGACGGGTGGCACCGCCCGGCGCCCCCATCGACATCACACACGATACGAACGACACAGGAACAGGCGATGAACGACGAAGGTGGTTACGATCTCGAAGACCTCATGCCAGGCATGACTGCGCAGTTCTTGAAAATTCTGTCCGAGCGCGACGTCTTTCTGTTTGCGAGCGCCTCCGGCGACCGGAATCCCGTGCACCTCGACGAAGACTATGCGCAGCGGACCCGTTTCGGCGGCCGCATCGCGCACGGCATGTTGTCCGCGTCCGTGATTTCCGCGGCGATTGCGTCGCGTCTGCCGGGCCCCGGGTCGATCTACCTGTCGCAGGACCTCCAGTTTCGCCGCCCGGTCAAGCTTGGCGAAACCGTCTGCGCGACCGTGACGATCAAGGAGATTCTCGGAAGTCGACGGCGAGTCGTGCTCGATACCCGATGCGAGGTGAACGGGCTCGTCGTCGTGGAAGGCACGGCGGTCGTCATGCCGACGACCGTCGCGGAGCGCGCGAAAGACACGGCCCGATTGCAAGGTCAGGAAACCTGACGGCTACGCTCGCCATTTTCAGTCCCGCCCTGGTCGTCTCGATCGCCGGCGATACGTCTACCTTCATCGCCGACAACCCGGCGGTCTCGATCCGAGGCGACACGCATCCCGCCTGACAACGCATCGGATGCATGCGAGCGCCGTCGCGTGACCGGCGCTCGCAGCGTACTGCCCGCTAGTTCTGCAGCAGGATCTCCACACGCCGATTGCGCGCTCGCCCTTCGGCGGTCTCGTTGGAACCCACCGGATCGGCCTCCCCCTTTCCGGTGGCCGTCACGGCATCCGCGTTCACGCCATGCTCGCGCAAATACGTCGCGACCGCCTCCGCGCGGCGCCGCGACAGCGCGAGATTGTGAGCATCCGAGCCGACCGAGTCGGTATAACCGGTCACGTTCACCGCCGAGAAATGCCGGTCTGTCTGACGGCTCAACAGTGCGTCGAGCGAAGCCCGGGCGGCGGGTGTCAGCGTTGCGGAGTCGGTCGCGAAGTACGTGTCGCCGGTCAGGCTGACCTTTTCCGCGGCGACCGGTACCGCCGCCACGGGCACCGGAAGCGGCGCGGGCGCCGCGCCGCACTGGAACTCGATCGACCGCGGATCCGCGCCGTCGCGGAACGGCGCAGCCGAATCGACCAGGCGAACCGGTTGCGTGTCGCACATGCGCGTCGCGACCTTCATGCAGGTCTTTTCGCTCGACAGGATGCCGTGACAATCGACGCGAAACGTCCGGACGCCGTTTCTCGGCTGCAGTTCGTATGCGTTGAACGTCGGCCCGGACGCGCTCGTGCAAGCGGCGAGAGAGGCCACGGACACGAGCAGGGCAAGAGAGATTTTATTCACTGATTCACTCCGTAAAATCGATTCGATCTCGCACATGCGGCGCGGCAGTGCGGCCGCATGCGGATGCGTTCTCGTTCGGCGCGAACCGTTCCGGCGCTATCCGCCGGAACGGTTCGATGCGCACGGATCACTTCCACTGATACAACATACCCGCGCCGACCACGCGCTGACTGCCGGCAAAACCGCCGTTCAGCGTCGCCTTCAGGTTCTCCGTGAGGCGCGCCTGCATGCCGACGGCCATCGCCTTCTGGCCCAAGAAGGTCGCCGTACCGACCCCCATCGCGAAGTTCGAATCGCGGTCCATGTGCGGGATCGATGCCATCGCAGCCGTCGCGGCAATCCCGTCGCGCGCCATCGAATCGGTCTGCTGGATCTGCTGCTGCATCTGCGTGAGCTGATTGTTGACCGTGTTCAGCGATTGCGTGAACTGGTTCGATACCGCGTTCAGCTGGTTCACGTTCACGGCGTCGGTACCCTGCGTACCGGCCGCGACGTTGACGACCTGACGCGCCGAATCCGCGGAACCCACGGCGACGACATTCGAGCGCCCGCCGTCGTTGCTGCCCGTGCCGATCGCGGTCGAACCGTTGCCCGTTGCGGTCGAGCCGACGCCGATCGCGGTCGATCCGTTGCCGGACGCCAGCGCGCTGTTGCCGACCGCCGTGCTGTTCGAACCCGATGCGACCGCGCCCGAACCGCCCGCCGACGAATTCGATCCCGTCGAGCCCGGCGGCACGTTCGTGCCGGTCGGATTCGTCGTGTACGAACCACCGAGGTTCGACGTGCGCTGCGTGATCAGCGTCGTCAACTGGTTGGCGACCGAGTCGAGCTGCGACACGTTCACCGCGTCCGTGCCGCTCTTGCCGGCCGCGAGGCCGGTGATCTGCCGGTTGCCGATGTTGACTTCGCCGGCTGACGACTGCGGGCTGCTCAGGCCGTATGCGATGTAGTTCGTCTGCGCGCCAACGGTGGTCAGCGAACCTGCGCCGAGCGCGATGCTGTTCGCGAACGTCGCCGACGCACCTGCGCCGAACGCGAGCGCATCGGTCGCCGTGGCGTGCGCGCCCGAACCGAGCGCGACGCTGCCGACGCTCGCCGCGACCGCGTTGGCGCCCTGTGCCACCGACTGTGCGCCGGTGGCCGTCGCGCCGCTGCCCAGCGCCATCGCATCGGCCTGCGCAGCGCTTGCCGCCTGGCCGATCGCGACGCCGCCCGGCGCGGTGGCATCGACGATCGCGCCGTTGCCGATCCCCACGCCGCTGTCGCCGTTGACCACCGTCGTCGGGCCGACCGCGACCGACTCCGCGCCGACGGCGAGCGAATCCACGGCCGTCGAGTTCGCGTGGAAGTACTTCGTGGTCGTGACCGCGAACGACTGCAGCGCGCCGGCCAGCTGGCGCACGGTCACCGCGTCCTGCTGGCCGGTGCCGTCCGCGACGTTGGTGATCTGGCGATACGTCTTGCTCGTCGCGTCGCCAAGCGATACCGCGCCCAGCAGCGTCTGGTCGGTCGTGTTGAACGGAATCGACGCGCTGCCGTTGCGGATGGTCCCCGAGGCCGGCACCGTCGCGCGGTCGGACACCGAACCGGCGCCGAGCGCGATGCTGCCGTCCACCTTCGCGATCGCGTTCGGGCCGATCGCGACGCTGTCGAGCCCGAGCGCCTGGCTGTCCGGCGCGGTGGAGTTCGCGTGGAAGTACTTGATGCCGTGCGCGTTGATGTTGTCGATCGCCGAGCCGACGTTGTTGTTGATCGTCGTCGAGCCGTCGCCGTTGTACGTCACGTACGACGGCGCGGAGATCGTGCCGGTCGTCGGGTTGTAGGTGGCGCCGCCGCCGATCGCGCCGGCCGTGCTGTTACCGAGGTTACCGTTGTTCGACGCGATCGAGCTCAGGCCGGTCGACAGCGAACCGATGCCCGTCGACGTCGCGGTGGACAGCGACGTCAGGTTGCTGTTCGTGCTCGACAGGCCGGTGGACAGCGAACCGACGGTCGTCGAGGTCGACGTCGACAGCGACGAAATCGAGCTGGTCGTCGAGCTGAGGCCGGTGGACAACGAGCCGATGCTCGTCGACGTGGCGGTCGACAGCGACGTCACGCTGCTGTTCGTCGTGCTCAGGCCGGTCGACAGCGAACCGATGCCCGTCGATGTGGAGGTCGACAGCGACGTGATCGAGCTGTTCGTCGAACTCAGGCCGGTGGACAGCGAGCTGATGCCCGTCGACGTCGAAGTCGACAGCGACGTGACCGAGCTGTTCGTCGAACTCAGGCCGGTGGACAGCGAGCTGATACCCGTCGACGTCGAAGTCGACAGCGACGTGACCGAGCTGTTCGTCGAACTCAGACCGGTGGACAACGAGCTGATGCCCGTCGACGTCGAAGTCGACAGCGAAGCCACCGAGCTGTTGGTCGAACTCAGGCCGGTCGAAGTCGACGTGGACAGCGACGTGATCGCGCTGTTGGCCGACGACAGGCCGGTCGACGTCGAGGTCGAGAGCGACGTCACTGCGCTGTTGGTCGAACTCAGGCCGGTCGACAGCGAGCTGATGCCGGTCGACGTCGACGTGGACAGCGACGTGATCGCACTATTGGCCGACGACAACCCGGTCGACGTGGACGTCGACAACGAAGTCACCGAGCTGTTGGTCGAACTCAACCCCGTCGACAACGAGCTGATGCCGGTCGACGTCGACGTGGACAGCGACGTGATCGCGCTGTTGGCCGACGACAACCCGGTTGACGTGGAGGTCGACAACGAAGTCACCGAGCTGTTGGTCGAACTCAACCCCGTCGACAGCGAGCCGATACCGGTCGACGTCGACGTGGACAGCGACGTGATCGCGCTATTGGCCGACGACAATCCGGTCGACAACGACGACACACCCGTCGACAACGAACTGACGCTCGACGCAGTCGAAGTCGACAGCGAATTCACCGCCTGGTTCGTCGCATCGAGCTGCGACCCGTTGATCGCATCCGTGCTTGCCGAGTTGATGCGCCCGGCCGCGACATTGGTGATTTGGCGCTCGGTACCCGGCGCACCGACGCTGACGACGCTGGTCGGCGACGTGCCGTTGAAGTTGTATGTGACGCCGCCGATCGTCGCGCTTGCCGTCGGATTGGGCGCGGCCGTCGTCGACCCTGAGCCGAGCGCGACATCGCCCGCATTGTTCGCCACGGCCGACGCGCCGAACGCCAGCGCACCGGCCGCCGCGGCCGTCGACGTGTTGCCGAGCGCGAGCGAGCCGGTACCCTGCGCGATGTTCGAATTGCCGATCGCGACCGCGCCGTTGCCGTTCGCCGTGTTGTTCGCCCCGGCCGTGACCGCGCCGGTGCCGATCGCGGTGCTCGGGTCGCCGATCGCTACCGCACCGTTGCCGCTGACCGTCTGGCCCAGGCCGAGCGCGACGGCGCCGGCACCGCTCAGCACCTTCGAGCTGTTGCCGCCGGCGATCGAGCCCGCGCCTGCCGCAGCGGCGACCGAGTTGCTGTCGCCGATCGCGACGGTCGAACCCGCCGCCGCGACGCTGTTGATGCCGATGGACGTCGCATTCGTGGCCGACGCCGTCGCACCGGGCCCCAGTGCGGTCGCCGAAACGCCGCTGCCGAGCGCGAGATTGCCGAGCGCGACGGCGAACTGCTGCGTCGCGGTCGATTGCACGCCCATCGCGATCGAACTGACGCCCGACGCGTTGGCGTTCAGGCCGAACGCCATCGCCGTATCGGCGCCGGCCGTCGTGGACGAGCCCAGCGCGATCGAGCTGGTGCCGAGCGACTGCGTACCCGAGCCCGGTACGCCGGCCGTGCCGCCCCAGCCGATCGCGATCGACGTCGCGCCCTTCGCGCCGCTGTTGACACCCATCGAGATCGAGGAATTGCCGGTCGTCAGCGCACCGCTACCCACCGCGACGCCGGCCGCGCCGGAACTCGTCGACTGGTTGCCGAGCGCAACCGCACCCTGATTGGTCGCCTGTGAAGAAAAGCCGAGCGCAACGGTGCCGATGGCCGACGAGACCGCGCCGAGTCCGAGTGCAACCGCATTCTGGCCAGACGCCGTTGCATTGTTTCCGAGCCCGATAGCGGACGTGCCGCTCGCGGTCGCGCCGCTGCCGATCGCCACCGTGCCGGACTGCGTCGACTGCGCGGCATTACCGACGGCAACCGCAAATGGTCCCGAACTGATCGCCTGCACGCCGAGCGCCGCACTGTTGACGCCGGTCGCCTGCGCGTTGATGCCGACCGCGGTCGACCCATCGGCCATCGCATGCGCGCCCGGACCCAGCGCCGTCGCCGACACGCCTTGCGCCGTCGACAGGTTACCCAGCGCGGTGGAATTCTGCTGCGCCGCACTCGACCCGACGCCGATCGAGATCGACGTCACGCCGCCGGTCGCGGAGCCGCCATCCTGCGCGTACTGCGCATGCGCGCCCGCATGGAACAACGCAAGATACGTGGACGCCATCAGCACGGCCAGTCGTCGCGGCGACGGCGCCGAAAGCAGGCCCGTGCGTATCGCGGCGCCCTCGTTCGCCGCATGCTCGCGTGTGCCGCACGCCGACGCAACTCGCTTGCCGCGCGCACGGTCAAGCTCGGAAGCCGCGACCCAGGCCCCCAGTGCTTCGTTCCAGATCGACTTGAACGACTTGTTCATCTTGTGTTCCCTCGGTTCTCATGTGCTGGATGACGCAGCAGCGAACGCGACGGCAGGCGATGATGCATCGGTCTGCCTCCTCGCCCGTGTCGCGACGCTTTGCGCTTCATTTTGGATAGCTAACTAAACGATCGAACAACGCTGCTCGGCAATCGCGATCGCCAGGGCGATCGCGCGACTGCACGCCGCACGCATGCGTCGGCACGCTGCGCGGCGGCACTCGCCGGTTATCGGGTCATGAAGGCCGATGTCGCGGGAAAGACGGAGACGCGCTGCCCCGCGCATCGCGAATCCGCGTGCGCGCGCCGTCGCGTCTAACCGGCGGCGACCTCGAATGTCATGGGAAGGCGTCGTTCAGACGCCGGATGGACGGATGCCGGCCCGCACCCGGGACGGCCCGTCAAGATTCATTCAGGAGGAGGATGACGCCGAGTGGTCCCCGGGTATGAAGCATGCGCATCCGGTTCGCTCGAACCGGTGCGTTGATCTGTCATGCCTGTCGCGCTCATATTTTTTCGTGCCCGCCTGATTCGAGAGCGCGCTGCGCGATCGTGCCCGGACGGATCAGACCGCCCGGCTGCCCACGCGAAGCCGCTCACCCTCTCCGCCGGCAGTCAAACGCTTTTCCGGATTTCCGGAAAAGCGCCCGACTTGCCGAACGACCCCCGCATCGATTTAATCGGTCGAATTTTCTTGACGATTTTTCCAGTCGATGCGTCACACCCCGACCAACCTCACGATTTTTCCGCCTGTCCTGTATACGAACATATTCGGAAAATTATGAAATTTGTATTACCCTCGTGCCAATTTTCTTGTCTGCCATCGCATTCCCAGATCCTGAGAATTGCCATCATTCGATGTCACATTGAATATCGCGTCATCCGAATCTGGAAGCGGCAAGGAATCCACGAACAGCCGTTCCCCTCGAAGAACCGATTCCAGCCGCGCCGGGGCTAGTGTGCAGGCATCCGTTCAAACAAACCTTTTCTCGAGCGGAAAAAAGCTTTTCCCGAGCGGACGATATTTACTTTCATACATTCCGGCTCGCAATCCGGTTTTTATCGAATCGAATGTTGACCGGCCAGTAGAAATCCATTAATCGCGCCAGCACCGATTGAGCGCATTTATTTCACATTGAAAGGAATCGTCTTTCGACACAACTCTCCCGAATTCATATCGCGGGCCAATTCGATTCTACAATCGATAAAATCCGGAAATAAAGACCGATATCGAAATGCAATTCGGCATGTTTTTCCACCTCCATTTCGTTCGACCCGGCGTCGGCGCCGAAACCGCGCAGCGCCCCGCCGGATATGCCCACACGGGCCGCACGGAATCCTCACAATCGGCACTGTTGTCGACATATAATTTTTCGCAACAATTGAGCAGAAAGCGCTGCTTTCGATCCGACTGAACACCCTTCCACCGCGCCCGCCACCATGTCATCCCGCTCGTCCAGCCCGGCGCAGCTTCGCTCCACGCCGGATCTCGCTGACGCACATATTCTTGTCGTCGACGATCGCCCGAACGACCTGCGGCTCCTGACCGAAATCCTGCGTGCCGCGCGATGCCGGATCAGCGTCGCGTTCGACGGACTGCAGGCGTATCACCGCGCCCAGGCGATCGCGCCCGACCTGATCCTGATGGACGTCCGCATGCCGCGCATGGACGGTTTCGCTGCATGCCGGCTGCTGGCGTCGACACCGTCGACGCAGTCCATCCCCGTCATCATCCTGACGGCCGCGGGCGATCTCGAGGATCGCATCGCGGGGCTCGAAACCGGCGCGATCGACTACATCGTCAAGCCGTTCGAGCCGATCGAAGTGCTGGCCCGGATCCGCAACCACCTGAAGCGCGCGCGGCGCAGCCAGCCGTTCGCGCACCTGCCCGAGATGCCCGCCAACCCGGATGCGGCCCTCGTACGCGCGGCGGCCGAAGTCCTGCTGCGCGACCTGCGCTATCCGCCGGCGCTCGAGGAACTCGCCCGGCAGGTCGGCACGCACGAAAAGCGGCTGTCGCGCGTGTTCCGCGACCAGCTTGGCCAGACCGTGTTCGAGTACCTGCGCGACACGCGCCTGCGCGCCGCGATGCACTTCCTCGCGGAGACATCGATGGGAATCGGCGACATCGCCGAGGAAATCGGCTTTTCAACGCCCGGCAATTTCGCGACGGCGTTCCGCGAACGCTTCGGCATCACGCCGTCCGACTGGCGGCGCCAGCGCCATGCGATCAACGCGCCGCTCACGCCCGGCGGGCATCATCCCGATGCGTAGTCGCGGCGCGGCGTGGGCAGCCGGATGGCGCGCGGTGCTGCTGCTTCTGATGGCACTGGCCGTCACCTGCGCGACGGCCCGCGCGGCCTCGGCGCCGAATCCCGCGCAACTGGACGCCGTGTCGGTGTTCGAGGACGCGAGCACGACGATGACAGCCGAGCAGGTCGCCGCGCGCATCGCCGAGCCGGGGCGGGACGCGGCTGCGGCCGGCGCATCGACGTTCAACGTCGAGTTCTCGCGGTCGGCATGGTGGGTCCGCGCGACGCTGGTCAACCGTGACAGCGCCGCACGCCCGCTGGTACTGGTAATTCGCGACGCACGCGTCGACCATGCCGACTTCTACGTCGGCCAGAACGGCCGGTGGACGCTCGACAGCCGTTTCCCGGCCACCGGCGCGGGCGGCGATGCCACCGCGCCGCCCGCGCGCTACCCGGCACTCGACGTCACGCTGCCCGCCGGCGAAAGCCTCCCCGTGCTGATCCGCGTCACGTCACGCAAGGAAATGCGGCTCGCGCCGGCGGCATTCACCCGTGCGGCCTGGGATGCGCTGGAACGGCGCGCGACGATGTGGGACTTCGGTTTCTTCGGTGGGCTGCTCGCTCTCGCGTGGTGCGCGCTGCTGATCGGGTTCTTTTCGCGCAGCGGCGTGTTCCACGTCCTGGCCGCGCTGGCGCTGGGTACGACGCTGTTCGAAGCGGCATACCGCGGCTATACGGCAATGGCGTTGCCGCCCGCGTTGCGCGAATGGTCGGCGCGCGGCGAGGTGATCTTCGCGTACGTGGCTGTCGCCTGCTTCATCGCCTTCATCCTGATGGTCGCCCGGCGTGAGCAGGCGAGGCTGCCGTTGCGCGCGATCTACATGGCGTTCCTCGCGCTCGAATGCATCGGCATGGCGGGCGCCGCAGGCGGCGACCTGCTGACCTTCACGTGGTTTTGCCTGCGGTTGAACGCGGTGCTGGGGATCGTCAACATCAGCCTCGCGCTGCTGCTCGCGATCCGCCGGACGCCGACCGGCCGCGTGATGCTGATCGCGATCGCGATCGCCACCTTCAACATGCTGATCCGCGTGCTCGACGGCATGAACGCGCTGCCGCCGGTACTGTTCTGGCTCAAGTCCGACATCTACCCGAACCCGGTCATCGCGATCGTCGGGCTTGCCACGCACCTGCTGGTGCTGGCCGCGTGGATCCACCACGTGGGCCGCCAGCGCACCGAGGCGCGCAAGCGGCTCGAACACTGGCAGCTCACCGAACAGGATCGCCTGCGCGACGAAGTCGCGAGACGCACGGTCGCGCTCAACGACGCGTTGCAACAGGTGACGACCCACATGCAGCAGAAGATCGAGACGCTCGGCTATGTCAGTCACGACCTGCGCGCGCCGCTGTCCACGATCAACGGCTATGCGAAGCTGCTGCTCCAGAGCGCGACGCACAGCCAGGCGCGGCTGATCCGGTCGATCGACCGCAGCATCCGCTACCAGCTCACGCTGATCGACGAACTGCTCGCGTTCACGAAGGCCGAGCTGCAGCCGCTCGGCGTGACGCCCGACACGACCGACCTGCCCGGCCTGCTCGACGATCTCGGCCACTACGCGCTCGCGCTGTGTGCGCAGCAGGACAACCGGTTCGTCTACCGGCCGGCCACACCGCTGCCGCGCACGGTGTCGATCGACGGGATGCGGCTGCAGCAGGTGCTGCTGAACCTGCTGTCCAACGCGTCGAAGTTCACGCGCGACGGCACCGTCACGCTGTCGGTGCATGCGGCGCGCGAAGGCGATGCGTGGCGCCTGCTGTTCGAGGTCGCCGATACGGGTATCGGGATCGACATCAGCGGCACCCGCGACATCTTCCGCGCGTACCAGCAGGTGCAGGCCGTGAACGGCGGAACCGGGCTCGGCCTGTTCATCGCACAGCGCATCGTCGGCGCCATGGGCGGCGAACTGGCGGTCGCCAGCCAGCCGGGCGTCGGCACGGCGTTCTCGTTCGCGATCGTCGCGCCGGCCGTCGGGCATGCACTCGTGCCGGCGTCGGAGCTCGTCCGGCGGCTTCATCCGGGCGACGATACCGGGCCGGAACGCGCCGCGCCCGCGATGGACGGCCCGCCCGACGACGCGCTCGACGAACTGATCCGGCTCGCCCGCGACGGGCGGCTCACCGATATCGAGCAATGGCTCGGCCAGGTTGCGGATGCGCCGGATTACGAAGCCTTCGCGCAGCACGTGCGCGAACACCTCGAGGCACTGGACCTGCCCGCGATCGAGAAGCTGGCCGGCTCGGTGAAACGCGCACGCGTCGCGGATGCGTCATTCGATGCCGAGACAGGCTCAGCCGGCGCGGCCTGACGGCGCAGCGCCGCTCGCGCGTTTCAACCCGAGTCCGCTATCGCTGCCGATCGGCCCGTTCGACGACGCGGGCGAGACGAATGATGTCGGTCAACCCGAATTCGCCCGCCTCCGGGCGCGGGCGGCCATGCTCGTCGGCCACGCGCATCGCGAACGCCAGCGCTTCCGAGCGCTCGCGCAGCAGCACGCGCAGCGCATCGGCCACGATCCGGCAGTCGCGCGCATCGCCCAGGTCGAGCAGCGGCCGGCGGCCGGGCTCGACGGCCAGCGTACCGGCACCGCTCGCCGTCACGTCATTGCGCGTCATGCCGTTCTCCTCGCGGAATCATGATCGGCCGCCCTGCAGCCGCCGCATCGTTGCAACCCGCGCCGCATGTTCCTCCGGCGATGCCCGCCGCGCGGGCGCGCTGTCGCGCGCCGGTTGCCGCGTACCCAGCCCCGTGCCGCCGGTGCGCCGCCGCGCGGCATGCCGTTCGATCACCCGCTGCAGCACGCAGAACACGCACAGCAGCGCGCCGATCACGATCCGCGTCCACCACGAACTCAACGTGCCGTCGAACGTGATCAGCACCTGAATCGTGCCGAGGATGGCGACACCGAACACCGAGCCCGCGACATAGCCCACGCCGCCCGTCAGCAACGTGCCGCCGATCACGGTCGCGGCGATCGCGTCGAGCTCCATCCCCTGCGCCTGCAATCCGTAGCCCGACAGCACGTACAGCGTGAACACCACGCCGCCGAGCGCCGAACAGAAGCCGCTCAACGCATACACGCCGATCTTCGTACGCGCGACCGGCAGCCCCATCAGCAGCGCCGAGCGCTCGTTGCCGCCGATCGCATACACGTTGCGGCCGAAACGCGTGAAATGCGCGACGTAGAGCGCGACGGCCAGCGTCGCGAGCGCCATCAGCGCGCCCGCGCTCAGCATCCCGCCACCGACCGGCACGCTGACGCCCGCGATCGCATGGAACGTCGGTTCGTTGATCGTGATCGACTGCGTCGTGATCAGGAAGCACGCGCCGCGCGCGAGAAACATCCCGGCGAGCGTGACGATGAACGGCTGCAAACGGAAGTAATGGATCAGCGCGCCCATCGCCGCGCCGTACAGCGCGCCGAACGTCAGCACGAGCGGCACGATCACCCACACGGGGCAGTGCAGCCGCTCGGCGCCGACTGCGCACAATATGGTTGTTAGCGCAACCACTGAGCCAACCGACAGGTCAATGCCGCCCGACACGATCACGAACGTCATCCCGATCGCGACGATCAGCAGGAACGCGTTGTCGACGAGCAGCCCGGTCAGCACCTGCATCGAGAAAAATCCCGTGTACATCACGGACCCGAAACCGAACAGCGCGGCGAACAGCACGATCGTCACGACGATCGGCAGCGTACGCGGGTCGGCGAGCCGGCCAAGGAATCGGGTCATCGGTGCGTCGCTCCGGAGGTGGCGCGCGAACGCGCGGAAGGCAGCAGCCGCGACGCATGCCGGACGACGAGCGCGCGCGCCGCCTCCGACTGGATCAGCGTCACGACGATCACGACGACCGCCTTGACAACGAGCGTCGCCTCCGGCGGCACACCGATCGAATAGGTCGTGTAGGTGAGCGTCTGGATGATCAGCGCGCCGAGCACGGAACCGGCGAGGCTGAAGCGGCCGCCGAGCAGCGACGTGCCGCCGAGCGTCACGGCGAGGATCGCGTCGAGCTCGAGCAGCAGCCCCGCGTTGTTGCCGTCGGCGCTGCGCACGTTCGAGCTCGCGAGGATGCCGGCGAGCGCCGACAGCACGCCCGAGCCCAGATACACGCCGAACACGACCGCGCCCGAGCGCAGCCCGACGAGCCGCGTCGCGACCGGGTTCACGCCGATCGCGCGGATGAACAGCCCGAGCGCCGTGCGGTTCACCAGCAGCGCGGCCGCGGCGATCGTCGCGAGGGCGATCCACACCGCGCACGGGACAGCCGCGAGATAGCCGCCGCCGAGCGCGAGGTAGCCCGGCGCGCCGATCGGGATGATCTGGCCGCCCGTCAGCAGTTGCGCGACGCCGCGCCCGGCCACCATCAGGATCAGCGTCGCGATGATCGGCTGCATCCCGACGAACGCGACGAGCAGGCCATTCCATGCGCCGGCCAGCAACCCGACGCCGAGCGCGGCCGCGAGTGCCGTGCCGACCCGCGACGGGTCCGCATCGAGCACGATCGCCGCGGCCGCGCCTGCAATCGCGACGATCGCACCAACCGAGATGTCGATCCCGCGCGTTGCGATCACGAGCGTCATCCCGAGCGACACGATCACGAGCGGCGCTGCGCGGTTCAGGATATCGATCGGCGCGCCGAACAGATGACCGTCGAGCAGCGCGATCGACAGGAAGCCCGGACGATGCGCGACGTCGAGCGCGAACAGCAGTGCGAGCGTCAGCGCCGGCCACGCGAGCGGATGGCGAAACAGCGTGCGCAGCCGCGTCATGACTGGCCTCCCGCGATCAGCCGGTACACCTGCTCCTCGGATGCGTCGGCGCCGGTCAGTTCGGCGACCTTGCGCCGGTCGCGCAGCACCGCGATCCGGTGGCTGACGCGCACGACCTCGCCGATCTCCGACGAGATGAACAGGATCGCGAGCCCGGTCGCGCACAGCGCGAGCACGCGCTCCATGATGTCGAACTTCGCGGCGACGTCGATGCCGCGCGTCGGTTCGTCGAGAATCAGCAGCTTCGGATCCGTCGCGAGCCAGCGCGCGAGCAGCACCTTCTGCTGGTTGCCGCCCGACAGCAGCCCGATCGGCTGCTCGGCGTCGTGCGCCTTGATGCCGAGCCGCACGAGGTACGTATCGGCGATCTCGCGCTGGCGCGCGCGCCCGATCAGCCGCCACCAGCCGCGTCGCGCCTGCAGCGCGAGGATGATGTTCTCGCGGATCGACAGCGCGGCGACGATGCCCTCCTTCTTGCGATCCTCCGGGCAGTACGCGATACCGTGGCGGACCGCGTCGTGCGGCGAGGCGAGCCGCCTGCGCGCGCCGTCGATCTCGATCGCGCCGATGTCCGGCCGCTCGGCGGCGAATGCCAGCTGCGCGGTCTCCGTGCGCCCCGAGCCGAGCAGCCCGGCCAGCCCGACAATTTCGCCCGGGTGCACGTCGAGATCGAGCGCGTTCATCATCCCGCGCCGCCCGACCTGCTGCATCGACAGGAACGGCACGGCGTCGCCGGCCGTACGCTCGACCGCCGCCGCACCGGCCTGCAGCGTGTCGGACATCCGTTCGCGGCCGGTCATCTTCGCGACCAGCGCATCGACCGGCAGGTCGCGCGCCCGATACTCGCCTTCGCGCTCGCCGTTGCGCATCACGGTGATCCGGTCGGACACCGCGTAGGTCTGCTCGAGAAAGTGCGTGACGAACAGGATCGCGATGCCCGACGCCTTCAGCCGGCGCAGCACGTCGAACAGCCGCACGACTTCGCCGTCGTCGAGGCTCGATGTCGGTTCGTCGAGAATCAGCACGCGCGCGTCGACGGACACCGCGCGCGCAATCGCGACCATCTGCTGCACGGCGATCGGATAGGCATCGAGCGAGCGCGTGACGTCGAGCGTCAGGTCCAGTTCGGCCAGCGCCGCGCGCGAGCGCGCATGGATCGCGTTCCAGTCGATCGCGCCTCGGCGCATCGGCTGCCGGCCCGCGAAGATATTCTCGGCGACCGACAGGTTCGCGCACAGGTTCACTTCCTGGTAGAGCGTCTGAATGCCGGCCGCCTCGGCCTCGCGCGGCGCGGCGAAGCGCACCGGCCGGCCGCCGACGCGAATCTCGCCCGCGTCGTGCGCATGCACGCCGGTGAGCACGTTGATCAGCGTCGACTTGCCCGCGCCGTTCTGGCCCATCAGTGCGTGGATCTCGCCCGGAAACAGCCGGAAGTTCACGCGCTGCAGCGCGCTGACGCCCGGAAACGACTTGTCGATGCCGATCATCTCGACCACCGGCGGACTCTCCATGCATCCTCCCTCGAAGCGGTTGCCATCGTCCGGGCGGCCGCGGCGCGGCGGCCCGTGCCGGATCGGCCGGACCGGTCAGTACTTGCGGGTCGGCATCACCTGCGCCGCGACGCTCATCGGGAACACGGTCTCGTTCGTCACGATGCGCTTGGGCAGCGTCTTGCCGGCGACGACGTCCTTCACGGCGCTCATCAGTTGCGGGCCGAGCAGCGGGCTGCATTCGACATCGACGTTGATCTTGCCGGCGACCATCGCCTGGAAGCCGCCCTTCGTCGCGTCGAACGACACGACGCTCACGTCCTTGCCGGGCTTGATCCCCGCTTCCTCCATCGCCTGGATCGCGCCGAGCGCCATGTCGTCGTTGTGTGCGTAGACGACGTTGATCTGCTTGCCGTAGGTCTTCGCGAACGCTTCCATCACCTGCTTGCCGCCGGCGAGCGTGAAGTCGCCGCTTTGCGACGCGATCACCTTGAATTTCGGATTGCTCCTGATCACTTCGAGCAGGCCCGCGCGGCGATCGTTGGCCGGTGCCGAACCGACCGTGCCCTGCAGCTCGACGATGTTGATCGGGCCGGCATCGTTCCTGTAGTGCTCTTCCATCCAGTGACCCGCGCGCCGCCCTTCCTCGAGGAAGTCCGAGCCGATCATCGTCACGTACAGCGACGGATCCTTCACGTCGACCGCGCGGTCGGTCAGGATCACCGGGATGTGCGCGGCCTTCGCTTCGGTCAGCACCGGCTCCCAGCCCGACTCGACGACCGGAGAAAACGCGATCACGGAGCGGATCGCACGGATCTGGTTCTCCTGCTTCTGCTGCGCATCGGAAAACTTCAGGTTGATGCCGGCGTCCTTCGCCGCGCCCTTCACCGACACGGTGTTCGCGGTGCGCCACGCACTCTCCGCGCCGACCTGCGAGAACCCGAGCGTGATCGGCCTCTGCTGCGCGAACGCGCCCGGCGCCCATACCGTCGCCGCGGCGACGAGCGCACCGGCCGCCAGCTTCCTGATGAATGTCATGGTCCGTCTCCGATGATGTCGTTGTCTGCCGCGGCGCTGTTCTGTTTCTGCGTGGCGCTGGCGCGGATCGGGGCTGCGCCGGCCGGCGCGTGCGGCCGGCCCGGTCTGCCTGCCCCGCATCAGTCTAGGAACAAGCCCGATAACCTTCCAATGAAATATTGGATTGAAGCGATATCGGAATCGGCATACGTATAAACACCTAAACGCGCGAAGGCCGGCGCATGCGGGAATGCGCCGGCCCGTCGGGTTTCAGCGGACGGAGGGGAAGTGATCGTTCTGCGCCGGATCGAAGCGGCGGACGATGCGTCGCCGTGAAACGGCTTCCGTCAACTCAGCGCATCACACCCCTGGCGCGTAGTTCGCGGCCAACGCGCACGATTTCGCGCTCGCCTTCCGCCAGCGCGGCGGCGCTCGTATGCACCGAGTAGGCACCCAGATGCAGATCGTGCGGATGCGGAATCGCCGTACCGACCACGAAGCGCGCGTCGGTCACGGCCTCGAATTCGATCCCCGCGTCGGACGAGTCGAACACGGCCAGTTCGCCCTGGCCGACCGGATCCGGCGTACGCAGGCTGCCGTCCATCACCGCCGTCCAGCCAACCCGATACCCGTGCGGCGGCCGGCAGATCCAGCGCTCGCCTGCCTTCAGCTGGACGACGACATAGTTGATGCCCGGCGGTGCATCGATGGGGCTGACCGCGTCGCCATGACGGCCGAGCAGCACGCGCGCCGGGCCGTCGGTCGGGATGTCGTCGATCGACAAGTGCTGGCTGAACGCCGGCGCCAGCTCGCGCCCCGGCGGCAACGCAACCCACAACTGGAACGCCTTGACCGGCGGCACCACGGAACCCGTATGCCAGACGCCGCGCCCCGCGCTCATCCATTCGATGTCGCCGGGTGCCATCGCGCCTTCATGGCCGGTGGATTCCGCATAGGTGCCGTGCCCGTCGATCGCGAGCGTCAGCGTCGCGATGCCCGAATGCGGGTGCCAGCCGAAGGACGGCTGCCCGATCGGCGCCTGCGTGTCGATCAGGTCGAGAAAGACGAACGGCTTGATGATCTCGCCGACATCGGACGGGCTGACCATCCGGACGACCGGCCCGTTCGCGTGGCCATGCGTGCGAAGCACGATACGGCGGCAGGCGCCGATGGTCCCCGGACCAGATTCGAAGGCATGCAACATGGTGGTTCTCCTGTGACCGGCATCCGGCCCGGCGCGTCAGGCTGCGAGGGCCGCTACCGCTTCCTTCGCCGATGCAATGGCGTCGCTGCGCTTGTCCGGCCCCATCGCGACGCCTTCCGCACGAATGAACGTGATGTCCGTGACGCCGATAAAGCCGAGCACATCTTTCAGATAGGTTTCCTGATGATCGAGCGATGCCACCGGCGCCCCTGCGCTGTACACGCCGCCGCGCGACGATGCGATGACCAGCTTCTTGGCGCCGCACAGACCGACCGCCCCGTTCTCGCCGTAGCGGAACGTCTTGCCGGCCACCAGGATGCGGTCGATCCACGCCCTCAGTTGCGACGCGATGCCGAAGTTGTACATCGGCGCGCCGACGACCACGATGTCGGCCGCGAGGAATGCGTCGAGCGCGTGCTGGCCGATCTCGACGTCCGCCTTCAGCGCGTCGTCAACCGGCGCGCCTTGCGCGGCGGCGAGGTGACCGGCCGTCAGATGGCCGATCGGCGTCGCGGCGAGGTCGAGTCGCGTCACCGTGAGGCCGGGATCGCGAGCACGCAAGGTCGCGACGATATCCGCCGACAGTTCGCGGCTGACCGAGCCTTGGCCGAGGATGCTGGAATCGATATGCAGCAGTTTCATGAGGAATCTCCGAACGGGATGACGCGATTACTGCTTGAGGGCTTCGGCCGTGATGAGCAACTTCGTCTTCATCCGGAAGCCGTACTGCTTGCCGTAGTCGAGGCCGAAGTCGCTGCGGTCGAATTCGCCGACGGCGTCGACGCCGCACACTTCACGCTTGAGCATCGGGTGCGGCATGCAATTGAATGAGTCGATCTTCAGCGTCACCGGCTTCGTGACGCCATGCAGCGTCAGGTTGCCGACCACCGATACCGGCTTGTCGCCGTCGAACTTGATCGTGCCCTTGTAGTTCGCCTGCGGAAACTTCGCCGCGTCGAAGAACTCGGCCGTCTGCAGGTGCTCGTCGAGCTTCGCGCTGCCCGTGCGGATCGACGTGATGTCGGTCGTCACGTCGACCGTGCCCGTCTTCGCCGCGCGGTCGAGCGTCACGGTGCCGCCCGACTTGTCGAACTTGCCGCGCCAGACCGACAGGCCGCCCATGTGGTCGGCTTCAAAGCTCGGGTACGTGTGGCTCGGATCGAGCTGGTACGTCGATGCGGCCGCGAATGCGGAAAGCGACAGCGATGCAGCGAGCGCGCCAATCGCGATCGTCAGATGCTTCTTCAATTCAATCTCCTTGAGACTTCAGGGGGTTCGTCTGTAGCGTGAGGCCAGTATGGAGATGGAAGCTGCTTTACACTAGACGGATAAATAGGATTTGATTAATCCATTTTTGGAGGAATCCGATGCTCGATCTGAATGATCTCGCGCTGTTCGTCCAGGTCGTCCGGGCCGGCAGTTTCTCGGAGGCCGCGCGGCGCCTGCGCATGCCGGCCAATACGCTGAGCCGGCGCATCGACCAGCTCGAGGGGCATATCGGCACGCGCCTGCTGCACCGCTCGACCCGCAAGCTCGCACCGAGCACCGAAGGCCAGGCGCTATTCGAGCGCTATGCGCCGGCGCTCGACCGGATCTTCGAGATCGAGCGGCAGCATGCGCACGGGCAGGAACCATCCGGCACCGTGCGCGTGGCGGCAATGGCCGGCCTGTTCGAATTTTTCCAGTTCGAATGGCTGGCCGAGTTCTATGCGCGCTATCCGCAAATCAGCCTCGACTTCCTGCTCGACGACACGCCGTCCGACCTGATCGGCGAGCGCATCGACCTCGCGCTGCGCATCGGCATCGAGACGGGCGGCAGCTTTCGCGTGCGCCGGATCGCGCCGGGTACGATGATCCTCGCCGCCAGCCCCGCTTATCTGAAACGGTGCGCCGCGCCGCGCACGCCGCGCGAACTGGCCGGTCACGATTGCCTGACGGTGTCCAGCCGCCAGGGGCGCAGCATGTGGCGCCTGCAGGGGCCGCGCGGCACGCAGGAAATCTCGATCGACGGCCGTTTCTCGGTCAACGACATGCGCGTGGTCGTGCAGGCGTGCATCGCCGGGCTCGGCATCGCGCTGGTGCCGCAACTGATCGCCGAACCGGCGATCGAGCAAGGCAAGCTGGTGCGCGTGCTGCCGTCCTATCGGCGATCGAGCCCGGGCCTCGGGCTGCAGCTCGTCTATACGAGCCGCCCGCCTCTGCCGCCGGCGGTCACGGTCGTCGCCGAGTTTCTGCTGGAGAAGCTCGGTCAAGGGATACCGGGGTACCCGGAGCCCGCGGCCGACCGATAACGTTTCGTTGTCGCGGCGAACGGAATTTCTTGTTGGACGCGGAATTTCGGCGCACGAACACTGCGGGGCATCGCGTCGGGTACCGACTGACGCCAATGCAAGGGCGCGGAGCCCCATCGCAGGAGACAGCCATGCCGGCAGCAGGAAGATCCGTCAACGTCCGGGAATTCATCGACGCGCGCGCCGTCAGCCCGTTTCAGTGGCTCGTGGGGCTGCTCACGTTCGTCGTGATCTCGCTGGACGGCTGGGATACCGTCATCATCGGCTTCGTCGTGCCGGAACTCATCAAGGAATGGGGCGTCACGAAGAGCGCACTGGCGCCGGTGCTCAGCGCCGCGTTGTTCGGTCTGGCGGCCGGCGCGCTGTTGGGCGGCCCGATCGCCGACCGGTTCGGACGCAAGCGCGTGCTGGTCGCGAGCGTGCTGATCATCGGCGTCGGCACGCTGGCCACCGCGCATGCGACGTCGCTCGCGACGATGCTGCCGATCCGCTTCGTCACCGGGCTCGGCCTCGGCGCCGTGATGCCGAACGTCGTGACGCTGTGGTCCGAGTACGTGCCGGAGCGCCGGCGCTCGTTTCTCGTGACGGTCGTGTACAGCGGGTTCACGGTCGGCGCCGCGCTGTGCGGGTTCATCGCGGCATGGATCATCCCGAGCTACGGGTGGCGCACGATGCTGACCGTGGGCGGTGCGCTGGCCGTCGCATGCGTGCCGCTTCTCATGCTGTGGTTGCCTGAATCAGTCGCATTCCTGACGGTTCAGAACAACCGTCCCGAACTGATCGCGAAGATCCTTTCCGCAATCGGCCGCACGCCCGTGCCCGCCGACACGCGATTCTTCCTGCCCGCGCAACCGAAGGTGAAAGGCGGCGCGATCGGCACGATCCTGTCGACACGCTATATCGCAGGCACGGTCCTGATCTGGCTGTGCTACTTCGTCGGGCTGTTCGTCCTTTACCTGCTGTACAACTGGCTGCCGACGATGGCGAAAGACGCCGGCTATACGAGCGCACAGGGCGCGATCATGGTCGGCTTCCTGAACTGGGGCGGCACGCTGGGCTCGGTCGCGATCGGCTGGCTGATGGATCGCTTCGACCGCTACCGGGTGATCGCCGCGAGTTTTTGCCTGGCGGCACTGTCGCTGTGGGCCGTGCACGGGATGCAGTCGACGTTCGGGGCGCTGCAGGTTCTCGCGTTTGCGTGGGGATGGTTCATTCCCGGCACGAATACCGGCATGAACGCGCTGACCGCGCGCTTCTACCCGACCGTCGCGCGCTCGACCGGATTGAGCTGGATGCATGCGTTCGGACGGCTGGGCGCGATCGGCAGCGCGTTTGCCGGTGCGGCCCTCCTGAGCGCGGGGCTGGGCCTCGGCCAGATTCTTCCGATCATGGCCGTCGCGCCGCTGGCCGGTGCGGTGGCCGTGCTCGTGATCGCGACGCTCGTGAAGCGCTGGGCGCTGGCCGATGAGTCGGCGGGCGCGGCCGTGACTTCCGCGGCGGAGGTTTCCGCGAATACGTAACGACAGCCGTCGCGGCAACCCTCAGATCCGGCAAGTCGCCACCGGCCTGTCGGTCTCCCGGGCACTCTCCGCGGTCAACGCGGGGAGAATGGCTTGTGCCCCGTTGCCTTCAACGCGATGTTCACATCATCGCGCGTGTTGACGATACGGCCTTCCACCTTGCAATCCGATTGCACCGGCTTCGCACCGGCTGCAAATCCCGCGCCGCCGAGATCGGTTGCGACCCATTGCGCGCTGCGCTTGTCCAGCGCGAACTTCATGATCTCGGCCTGGTCATCCGTCATCTCCAGGCTGCCGCCCTTATCCGTCAATGCCACGCATGCGAAGGCGGCATCTCGATCCTCGATCAGATCGACCACGAAATAGTGGTAATCCTTCAGGTCCGGTTCGCGGTCGTTCAGCCGGTGAACGGCGGCCAGTATAGGGGCGCGGTCAGGGTCGCGCTTGTCCAGATCGCGGGCATACGTCACGTTGGCGACGGTCGCGACGAGGACCCATGCGCATGCAGTGAGCTTGGATAGCGTCATCATCGAGAATCGAGAAAAACAAGTAACCGGGATCGCCCCGCCATCGAGCGGCAGTGCGAACGTCTCGCGGGACATCGCAACACCCGGCCTCGGGCGACAGTACCTCTGGCGAGTCGATGCTGCCGTTATCCGGCACCAGCGCCCGTTGATAGTGATCGTCTGTTGCGTCATGGCCGATCGGGAGACGCTACGCTACCACCAAAGACGGCGGCAGATGGCTTTTGTTCATCTCGTGCGCGTTGCCCCGGTTTCCACCCGACGTTGCCAACGATTGCAGATGTTGATGAGCATCGAAACGATGGGCAGCCACCGTTCCTTCCGTGTCGTTTACAACCGGGTTCCGGGCGCATGACCGATAGTCGGCTGCACCCGTTTCTCTAAACTGGTTCTCACAACACACTTGCCCGGTGTCGCCCGCAACGCACGTCACGTCACCGACATCGAGGCCCCCGAGACATCCGCCTTCGCTGCTCCTCGGCCCGCACGACTCCACTGCATTCCAGCCCGGCCGGCTGCCAAGGCAATTCCAGGAGAGTTCATTGAGCCCGTCGCAAGCGCACCCTGCGAAATCGCGATCTTCGCGCCAGTCCGTCAAGCTGGATGACATCACGATCGTCGACCCTGCCGTCCTCAAGCGGGCAGTCGGTGCGATGGCGTTCGGCAATGCGATGGAATGGTTCGACTTCGGCGTCTACAGCTACATCGCCGTCACGCTCGGCAAGGTGTTCTTCCCGTCCAGCAGCCCGTCCGCGCAGTTGCTCGCGACCTTCGGCACGTTCGCGGCCGCGTTTCTCGTGCGCCCGCTCGGCGGCATGGTGTTCGGCCCGCTCGGCGACCGCATCGGCCGCCAGCGCGTGCTCGCCGCGACGATGATCATGATGGCCGTCGGCACCTTCGCGATCGGCCTGATCCCCAGCTACGCGTCGATCGGCATCATGGCGCCCGTGCTGCTGCTGGTCGCCCGCCTCGTGCAGGGCTTCTCGACCGGCGGCGAATACGGCGGCGCGGCCACCTTCATCGCCGAATTCTCGACCGACAAGCGCCGTGGCTTCATGGGCAGCTTCCTCGAATTCGGCACGCTGATCGGCTATACGCTCGGCGCGGCGACCGTCGCACTGCTCACCGCAACGCTGTCTCAGGAAGCGCTGCTGTCGTGGGGCTGGCGCGTACCGTTCTTCATCGCCGGCCCGCTCGGCCTCGTCGGCCTCTACGTGCGGCTGCAACTCGAGGAAACGCCTGCGTTCAGGAAGGAGGCCGAAGCACGCGAAGCGGACGAACGCGCGCGGCCGAAGCAACGCTTCGCGACGCTGCTCGCCGAACAGTGGAAGCCGCTGCTGCAGTGTGTCGGCCTCGTGCTGATCTTCAACGTGACCGACTACATGGCGCTGTCGTACCTGCCGAACTATCTGTCCGCGACGCTGCACTTCCGCGAATCGCACGGGCTGTTCATGGTGCTGCTCGTGATGGTGCTGATGATGCCGATGACGCTGTACGCCGGGCACCTGTCGGACAAGGTCGGCCGCAAGCCGGTGATGATGGCCGGCTGCGTGGGCCTGCTCGTGCTGTCGGTGCCCGCGCTGATGCTGATCCGCACCGGCGGCATGCTGCCGGTGTTCGGCGGGATGCTGATCTACGGCATCCTGCTGTCGACGTTCACGGGCGTGATGCCGTCGGCGCTGCCGGCGCTGTTCCCGACGCGGATCCGCTACGGCGCGCTCGCGATCGGCTTCAACGTGTCGGTGTCGCTGTTCGGCGGCACGACGCCGCTCGTCACCGCGTGGCTGGTCGATCGCACCGGCGACCTGATGATGCCCGCGTACTACCTGATGGGCGCCTCGTTCATCGGCATCGTGTCGGTGCTCGCGCTGCGCGAGACGGCGCGGCAGCCGCTGCCCGGCTCCGGGCCGTGCGTGGCCAGCCGCGCGGAAGCGCTGAGCCTCGTGCGCGGGCATGCGGACGAAGCCCGTGTACCCGGCAGGAAGTTCACGCCGGCCGGCGAACGCGCGTGATGCAGTCTGGCGTGACGCGACGCCGTGCGGCATGCGCTGGCGTCGCCATACACACGTTCGTCAGTTCGACGGCAGTTGCTGCGCGTCGAACCAGTCGAGCAGCGCGCGCGTGACGAACGCGGGATTTTCCAGATTCGAAATGTGGCCGGCGTCCGGCACCAGCGCATGCGCGCAGCCGATCACGCTCGCCATCTTCACGGTTTCCGACGGCGGGCGCGCCATGTCGCCCGCGCCGCACATCAGCAGCGTGCGTTCGGCGTCGAGCGCGGCCAGCGCCGACAGCGTGTCGGGCCGACCGAAGATCAGCCGGCCGAGCGGGACGATCGATTGCCGCAGCCGGTCGGCGGGCAGGCTCGCGAGCGCCGCGCGGAACGCGGTCGGCACCGGGTCGGCCAGATTGACGTCGGGACGGAAGAACAGCGGCACGATCGCGTCGAGCAGCGGCGGCACGATACTGCCGGCCGCCGCGATCGCATCGAGCATCCCGAAGTAGCGCAGCCGGGTCGCCTCGGGCTCGGCCTCCAGCGACGCGTCCATCAGCACGAGCGAACGCACGCGCCGCGGTTCGCGCAACGCGAGCCGCGCGCCCCACATGCCGCCGACGCTGAGCCCGACGACCGCGCATTGTTCGATCTCCAGCGCATCGAGCAGCGCGCTCGCGTGCGCGGCGAGATCGTCGAGCGTCTGCGTGCCGTCGGGCAGCGCGCCCGATGCACCATGCCCCCACAGGTCCGGCACGATCACGCGGTACGAACGCGACAGCGCATCGATCTGCGGCGCCCACATCGCCGCGTCCCACAGATAGCTGTGTCCGAACAGCACCGGGAACCCGGTGCCGTGATCCTGGTAATGCAGCGTGCTGCCTTGAATGATGTGTGCGGGCATGTCGTCTCCGGGTATCAGGACGCGGCGGTGACCCGGAACCGGGCGCCGCGGTCGGCGGCGTTCTGCAACGAACGCGAAGCGGCGCATCATCGCACAGGTCGCAGGTGTTGCGCATGACGGAACCGCACGCGCGGCGGCGCGACACGCACGAAACCGCACGAAGCATGGCGGGCGGCCGTGCTATCCGACGCGATACATCGGCAGCACGTTGCTGCCGGCGGCATCCTGGTTCGACGCGAGCGGATGGCATGCCTGTTCGAGCAGCCAGTTGGTCAGCACCGCGATATCGAATTCGTTGCACGCATCCGGGTTCTGCACGAGCACGTAGCTGCCCGATGCAACCGTGCAATGCGGGAACAGCTCGACGAGCCGCCCCTGCTTCAGCAGCCCGTCGACCAGCGGCCGCCTGCCGATCGCGACGCCGTGCCCGTCGACCGCGGCCTGGACCAGCTGGTCGTACTGGCTGAAATGCAGCGCACCGGCCGGCCGCAGGCGCGGCACGCCGAGTTCCTTCAGCAGATGGCTCCACCCGTGCCACGGCCACTCGCCGCGCGGATCGTCGAGATGCAGCAGCACGTGCTTGTCGAGGTCGGCCGGCTTCATCGACGCGGCGTCGCCCGCCGCCGTCATCAGGCTCGGACTGCACACGGCCACGACGCGCTCGCGAAACAGCACCTCCGTCTCGTCGGTCGACGTATACGGCCCCGCATATCGGACGGCCAGGTGCAAACGTTTGCGCTTAAGATCTTCAATTTCGCTCGTTGCCGACACGCGCACATCGATGTCCGGATAGCTGGCGCGGAATGAACCGAGGCGCGGAATCAGCCACAGCGCCGCGAACGACACGGTGGTCGACAACGAGATGGAGCGCTGGCCGACGCTCGACGACAGCTTGCCGATCACCGATTCCAGGTCGGACAACGCGAACGAGATCGCGTCGTACAACTCCCGTCCCTTGTCGGTCAGCGTCAGTGAACGGATGTGCCGGTGAAAGAGCTCGATCCGGAGCTGCTCCTCGAGCGCCTTGACCTGGCGACTGACGGCAGATTGCGTGACGCTCAATTCCTGCCCCGCACGCGTAAAGCTCAAATGGCGCGCCGCGCATTCGAAGCCTCTCAGGAAATCCAGCGAAGGCAAACTTCTCAATCGCTTTGCCAATCTCACATTAGCCATACCGCCACCTCAAAGTTGCACCCATCGACAGACAAGTCGCCGTTCGTCTCCCTGTGTCGCCTCTCCTATTTGGATTCGGAAACGATTTTATATTGAAGCATGGATGCATATCATTCTTATTTTCAATCGTGACACGCGTATTTATCTATCACTTTTCATCGCCCCGATATCCTTACATAAGCATTATGAAGTAGTGATTTTGTAAATTAATACATGCACGAAATGATGTCTCGGACGATCGCAAAAAACCCGTAAAAACAGATGCTTTTTGCCTGGATTTGCCATCTCGGCAGCGTTTTCGACGCCCCGGCAGAGCTGTATTCGAATGCCTACAAATCAATTTCATTTTCCCGACCATTCATTTCATTTACCGGATTGCGAAAAAACAATGCAATTCAACATTCATTCAAAATACCATTTAAATCACGAATTTCGTGTTTATTGAAATATACTAAACGGACGAAATTTAAT
The DNA here is from genome assembly GCF_902499125.1 of Burkholderia arboris. Lineage (GTDB taxonomy): Bacteria > Pseudomonadota > Gammaproteobacteria > Burkholderiales > Burkholderiaceae > Burkholderia > Burkholderia arboris. Next base: position 93,463 of record NZ_CABVPX010000007.1, on the reverse strand, counting down.
CGCCTCATTCAATTCCGGAAATTGATGAACCAATTGTGTCCGGAAATGCGCATTCCGCCGGCTGGCGGCGGCAATCCGCACACGCTGCGCCGACGGGTCGGCTCGCATCCGGCGTGCGCCCGCACAACGCGGAACGCGGACCGCGGGACGCATGGCCCCTCCGGTCCCTAGCCGGCGTCCGCCACACTGCCCGCTCGCACCGTTACCTCGCGGCGGTAACGGTTCAGCTCCTGCGCGGTCGCGAACGTGCGCTCGAACAGGATCGACAGGTTGTGCAGAATGCGCTCGACGACCTTCTTTTCCCACTCGCCGTCGAAACGGATCTGCTCGTCGAGCCAGCGCTCGAGCCATTCCGGATCCGGCAGGCGCGACTGCACGGTGTCGCGCGGGAACAGCGCCTGGTTCACGTGCAGGTTGGTCGGGTGCAGCGGCTTCTCGGTGCGGCGCGCCGACGCCATCAGCACGCCGATCTTCGCGAATGCGGCACGCGCGACGTCGCCGCAGTTGTTCAGCGCCTTCTTCATGTAGCGCAGGTACGCGCCGCCATGACGCGCTTCATCGCGCGAGATCGTCTCGTAGATCTGCTTGATGACGGGCTCCGTGTGCCAGTCGGCCGCGCAGCGATACCAGTGGTTCAGGCGGATCTCGCCGCAGAAGTGCAGCATCAGCGTCTCGAGCGGCGGCGCCGGGTCGAACTGGAAGCGCACCGCGTGCAGCTCCTCCTCGGTCGGCACCATTTCCGGCTTGAAGCGGCGCAGGTATTCCATCAGCACGAGCGAATGCTTCTGCTCTTCGAAGAACCACACGCTCATGAATGCGGAAAAGTCGCTGTCGTGCTGGTTGTCGCGCAGGAACATTTCCGTCGCGGGCAGCGCCGACCATTCGGTGATCGCGTTCATCTTGATCGTCTTCGCCTGCTCGTCGGTGAGCAGCGAAGCGTCGAACTTGTCCCACGGAATGTCCTTCTCCATGTCCCAGCGGACAGCTTCGAGCGACCTGAACAGTTCCGGGTAGAGCATCGTCGTCGAAAGGCGCGCGGGCGCAGTCATGCCGATTGCGTGGACGCCGCCGCAGCCGACTCCGCATCGGGCTCGCGGTCGTCCATGTCGTCGTCCACCGAGCGCGGCGACAGCCTGCCGCGCAGCAGCGCGTAATAGAACTGCCGGTACGTGCGGTGGTAGTAGCGGATGCGCGGCGCGATTGCGCCATGCAGGTCGTGCAGTCGTTCGATCGGCAGGTTCGGCATCATGTGATGCTCGACGTGATAGTTGTTGCCGTTCGTGAACCACGTCATGAATGCATTGCTCTCGATCGTCCGCGTGTTGCGAAAGGGATCGGTGCTCGTCAGGTCGCAGCGGTAGTGCTCGGGCATCTCGACCAGTGCATGCACGGGCGCCGCGACGAACGCGAGCGGCACGACCCACACCCACACGACGAACCACGTATGCAGTGCGAACGACAGCCCGGCCAGCAGCACGATCGCCGCGACCGTCAACAGGTGATCGCGCCGGATCGCACGCGACACGAGCGGGTTGTCGCCGAAGCGCGCCCCCGGCACGACGAGCTTCGCGACGTTCTTCGCGAACTGGATGTAGTGCGCGGCCATCGACAGGCGCCACGCCCAGCGGCCGAGATTGACGACGGGGCTCGCGCCGTACTGGTCGCCATAGTCGAAGAATTCCTTGTTCTCGGGGGTGCCCAGCAGCCGGTGATGGCGCAGATGGCTGTCCTGGTAAGCATGAAACGACACGAGCATCGGCATGCCGAGCAGCACGCCGAACACCATGTTCAGGCGCTTGCTCCGGAACCCCTGGTAGTGCAGCGCCTGATGCTGCAGCTCGACGCCGTGCGCATACATCGCGCCGATCAGCAGGATGCCGGCGATCTTCAGGATCACGATCGCCGACTGCGCGAACATCATCCCGTGCGCGATGAGCGCGACGTAGACCGCCAGCTTCAGCGAGAACACCACGCCGCTCGGGCGGCTCTTCATGTCTGCAACCGGTTTCGGGCGGGCAACAAGCGATGAGGTGACGGACAAGACGCTCTCCTTGAGCCGGACCTTGCCCGGCACGATGACGCGGCGACGCTGGCACGTGCCGGGTTGCCATTCTTCTGTGAGTCGATGCTTCGGACAAACGAATTTTCCGAACGCATTGCATGCCCCTCGCGCATGAGCACACCACATCGTGAACTAGACGACTGGTCGAATGCGACCGACCGGTCACCTCGTGGATGCGCTCTGCTCATGCATAGCCTGCGTAGATTCCGTTTGTCGCGCCGCATCGATCCGGCAAGAATCCCCTTCACTCGACGAACGGCGCCGCCGGCACCGTGGCGCGAGCGGCCGTGTTCCTCAAGGGGAGAATCCTCGTGACGAAGTGCGCATCCACCATTCATCGCCTGATCGAATCGCTCGAGGACGTCGCGGGCGCCACGCATCGCATGACGTTCGTCGACGATGCGGGCCGCGATGCGAGCATCACGTACCGGCATTTCGCGGAAGCGGTGTTTCACCAGGCCGGCGCGCTGCGCGAGCTCGGTGTCCGCGAGAACGATCTGGTGATGCTCGCGCTGCCCGCGTCGGTCGAGCATGCGGCCGCGATGATGGCCTGCGTGATGACGGGCGCGCTGCCGTGCACCGTGCCCGTTCCCGCGCGGCGTGCGGCCGCCGGGCGGCAAGTGGTCGACGTCGCGTGCGAGTTGTACCGGCCGCGCCTCGTCGTCGCCGCGGATGCGCAGGCCGCCGCGTGGCGCGACGACGCATTTCCCGCCGCATCCACCCGTGTCGTCGGCCTCGCGACGCTGTCGAGCGCGGCCGATGCCGGCGCGCGCGCGCTGATCAGCGCGAAGAGCGGCCGCGATCCGCATCATGTCCAGCTCACGTCGGGTTCGACGTCGCATCCGAAAGCCGCGGTGCTCAGCCACGAAAACGTGATCGCGAACGTGCTCGGCATCGGCGGCTCGGTGCGCTTCGACCTCGCGGCCGGCGACGGCACCGCGTCGTGGCTGCCGCTCTATCACGACATGGGGCTGCTCACGCTGCTGTCGAACATGCACTACCGTGCGCCGCTGCTGATGATGCAGCCGAACAGCTTCATCCGGAATCCGCTCGGGTGGCTCAAGCGCATCGCGTCGGCGCGTGCGACGACCACGTCGGTGCCGACCTTCGCGCTGCGCTACTGCGTGCGCCGCTTCAATGCCGCCGCGATGGACGGCGTGGATCTGTCCGCGTGCCGCAACATCTTCATCGGCGGCGAACGCGTCGACGACGCGACGCTGCGCGATTTCGCCGCGACGTTCGCGCCGTACGGTCTCGCGGCGTCGGCGCTGCAGCCGTGCTACGGGATGGCCGAATCGACGCTCGCGGTATCGATGCATCGCGCGTGGCATGAAGGCGCGGTCGACGGTGCACCGTACGTGATCGCCGACACGCTCGACCGGCGCGCGCTGATCGAGCGCCGCGACGCGCAACCGGCCGCGGCGAACGACGGTAACGACACGGAAACCGAAACGGTGCTCGCAATGGGCACGCCGATCGAAGGCATGGCGTTCCGCATCCTCGACGACGGCGATCACGCACTGGGTCACCGCGCCGTCGGCGAAGTCGCGATCCGCGGCACGTCGGTGATGCTCGGCTACCTGAATCCCGACGACGGCACGATCGCCGCGCCGCTGACGGCCGACGGCTGGTTCCGCACGGGCGACATCGGCTACGTCGCCGACAGCCAGCTCCATATCCTCGGCCGCAAGAAGGAAGTCATCATCATTCGCGGCAGCAACTACTTCCCGCACGAGATCGAGGAAGCGCTGGCGTCGCACGGCGCGCTGCGCAAGAACACCTGCATCGCGTTCGGCCTGCCCGATCCCGAGACGGGCACCGAACGGCTGGTCGTCGCCATCGAGGCACGGCCGATCGATGCAACGGCGCAAACGCGCACCGAGTGCCAGCAACTGCTCGCGTCGCGCATCGGGTTCGCCGCGCAGGATCTGTGTTTCGTCGAACCCGGCTCGCTGCCGCGCACGACGAGCGGCAAGCTGCAGCGCCTGAAATGCCGCGACCTCTATGCGAACGGCGCGCTGCCCGTCATTCAGGCGACGGCGGCCACCGAAGCCGGTCAGGGAGCGTACGCATGACGACCGGCTCCCTTTCTCCGGTGCTCGAACTGCGCGATGTCACGCGCAGATACGAAGGCGCGGGCCGTGTCGTCGCCGTGCGCGGCGCGACGATCTCGATCGGCCAGCGCGACGTCGTCGCGCTCGTCGGCCCGTCGGGCAGCGGCAAGAGCACGCTGCTCAACCTCGCCGGCTTCCTCGATGTGCCGAGCACTGGCGAGCGCTGGCTCGAAGGCCGCCGGATCGACGACGCACCGGACACCCTCGAGCGGATCCGCCGCGAGCGCATCGGCTTCGTATTCCAGCAGTTCAACCTGATTCCGGTGATGTCGGCCCTCGAAAACGTCGAGCTCGGCTGCTTCGCGTGGGGCACGCCGCGCACGCGCCGCGAACGTGCCCGCGCGATGCTCGACGCGGTGGGGCTCGCCGCGCGCGAACGCCACCGCCCTGGCGAACTGTCCGGCGGCGAGCAGCAGCGCGTCGCGCTGGCCCGCGCGCTCGCCAAGGAGCCGGCGATCGTGATCGCGGACGAGCCGACCGCAAGCCTCGACAGCACCAACGCACGGGCGGTCGCCGAGCTGATCCTCGACACCAACCGTACGCTGGGTACCGCCTTTCTGATTGCGTCGCACGACGATCGTCTGTGCGCGCACCTGCCGCGCCGCATCGAGATGCGCGACGGCGTACCGGGAGTGAATCGTGAACTGGTCGACGTTTGCGTGGCGTAACCTCTGGCGCAACCGGCGCCGCACCGTGCTGACGATGGCGATGATCGGCGTCGCCGCGTTCGCGTCGAGCCTCGCGCTCGGCTATGTGATCGCAACCTTCGACGCGGTGCGCGAAGGGTCGATCGACAGCGGTGTCGGCCATGTGCAGGTGCTGCATCACGGCTATCTCGACCTGATCGGCGAGCGGCCGCTGCAGTACGGGCTGACGGCCGACGAGCAGGCCGCGGCAGCACGCGCCGTCGCGACGCTCCACGGTGTCGCGACGACCGCGCGCGGCATCGACTTCGACGGGCTCGTGTCGAACGGCGATCTCAGCTACGGCTTCGTCGGCGAAGGCATCGAGCCGAACCGCGAACCGCCCGGCTTCTTCGACTATCACTCGGTGCTGTCGGGCCGCTACCTGTCGCCGACGAATGCAGGAACCGAAGTCGTCGTCGGCGCCGAACTCGCGCGCAAGCTCGATGTGCACGTCGGGTCGGTCGTGCAGTTGATGGCGTCGACCGCGCACGGCGGCATCAACGCGACCGACGCACAGATCGTCGGCGTGATGAGCACCGGCAACAAGGACGTCGACGAGCGCATCGTCGACGTGACATTCACGGCCGCACAGGCGCTGCTGCGCACCGACCGCGCATCGCGCATCGCGGTGTTCCTGTCGAACACGGCCGGCACCCCGGCCGCCGCCGCGACGCTGCGCGCCGCGCTGCCGACGCTCGACGTGAAGACCTGGGACCAGCTCGTGTCGCTCTATCACCAGGTCGTCGCGCTGTACAAGAACCAGTTCTCGGTGTTCGGCGCAATTCTGTGCGTGACGATCCTGCTGTCGATGAGCAACTGGATCCTGATGAGCATCGTCGAGCGCCGCCGCGAGATCTCGACGCTGCGTGCGCTCGGCGTGCCGGCCGTCACGGTGCGCGGCGTACTGATCCAGGAAACCGCGCTGCTCGGCCTGCTCGGCGCAGCCGCCGGCATCGCGGTGGCCCTGCTGACGATGGTCGCGCTCAATCACGCGCAGATCCACCTGCCTGCGCCGCCCGGCCGCGTGAAGCCGATCCTGCTCGAATTCACGGTCTCGCCGGCCGCCGTGGCCGCCGTCGAAGGCGCGTTCGTCGTGCTCGGGGTGGCCGCCGCGCTGCTCGCGACCGTCGGGCTCGCCAAACGCAACATCCTCGAAGGACTCGCCCCATGACCCGCATCCGCCTCATGCTCGCCGCGCTCGTCGCGTGCGCGCCGCTCGCCCGCGCCGCCGACGCGCCGGCGGCCCAGACCATGCTCGCCCGTGCCGACGCGTACCGCAGCACGGCCGCCGATACGCAGACGAACATCGAGATCACGAATGAGGTCGGCGGACAGTCCGGCGACGCGACACGCTATCTCGTCTACACGCGCGGCAACGGCGACACGCTCGCACTGACACGCAGCGGCGAGAACGACGGCCAGAAGTACCTCGCGACGACCCGCGGCCACTGGTTCTACGTGCCGAACACGCGCAGCGCGGTGCGCATCAACGGGATGCAGCGGCTGCAAGGCGAGGTCGTGATCAGCGACATCACGCGCACGCACTGGGCGGACAGCTATCGCGCGACGGCCGCGCCCGGCACCACGGCGATCGCCGGCAAGCCGGCCACCGAGCTCGACCTGACCGCGACCGATCCCGACAACGTCTATCCGACGATCAAGCTGTGGGTCACGCCCGAGGCCGACGTGCCGGTACGCGCGCAGTTCTTCCTGGCGAGCGGCCTGCTGTTCCGCAGCGCCGATTTCTCCGCGCCGGTCGATGCGAACGGCCGCAAGGTGATACGCAAGATCACGTATCGCAACGAGGTCGAGAAGCAGCGCGCGAGCGTCGTCGACATCCTCGACGGCCAGCCGCGCAAGATTCCGTCGGGCTGGTTCAATCCCGACACGCTCGCCGATGGCCAGTGAGCACGACGCCCATGCCGACGCCCGTCATGACTGCCTCCATCCGTCGTCCGGCCGAGCAGATGCGCCGTGCCGGCGCGCGTGGCAACGCGCCGCGCTCGCCGTCCCGCTCGCGCTCGGCGGCTCGCTCGCGCATGGAGCGTCGCTGATGGACCAGCTCGGCACGCTGAACGGCATCGCGTACGCACGCTCGGTCGACAGCATGGACGGCCACGCGCTGCTCGGCAACCTGATCGGCGATTCGCCGCGCAACCAGCAGGAAGCCGGCATGCTCGCGCGCATCGACGGCGAGAACCTGTTCATGAATGCGCGCGCCGTCGCCAGCAATCATTCGCTCGGCGCCCAGTCGAGCCGCTTCAACGAAGCCGGCGTGCGCTACGCGTTCGACAACGGCATCACGCTCACGGCCGGCAAGCGGATCGACCCGCTCGACACGTCGCAGGCGTTCTTCCCGCTCGGCTTCTTCCAGAAGCGGGCCGCGACGGCCGACATCTACGATCGCTACGGCGACGTCGAGGGCACGCCGCTCGTCGAAGCGAAATGGGCCGGCGAGCAGACCACGCTGCAGTTCATCGCCGGCGAGAACCGCACGCTGCGCAACGACGTCGACAACCGCGACGTGGAGGGCGCGACGCAGCTCGTGCGCGGCGCGTACAACTGGTCGGGCGGCTCGGCCGCATTGCTCGCGGGACGTCACGCGGGCCACGGTGGCGCGGGTGCGACGCTGTCGTTCGACGTCGCTCGCTCGAACACCGTCTATGCGAGCGCATGGCTCGAACGCGGCACGACGCGGCCGCTGCCCGCGTTCATCGCGAACGGCACGCCGCTCGATTCGGCAGCTGCCTATGACGCCGTCGATCGCCGCAACGACCGTCAATACATGTGGCGCAGCGCGGTCGGCATGCAGAGCGCACTGCCCGGCAACCTGTCGCTGATCGTCGAGTGGTCGCACGACGAAGCGCGTTACGACGCGAACCAGTGGCGCCAGATGGTCGGCGCGGTGCGCGCGAACAACGCGCTGCTGCCCGTCGCGCCGGGCGCCGCGCTGGCCGGCCTCGGCGGCACGGCCGATTTCGTGAGCGTCGACGGCAACCTGCGCGACTACCTGTTCGCGCGGCTCGGCAAGAAGATCGGCCGCGTCGAGTATTCGCTGCGCGGCGTCTATTCGCCGCAAGACAAGGGCCTGCTCGCGATCGCGCAGGTCGTCGCCGACGTGAACAAGCGCGTGAGCGTCGACGTCGCGCTCACCCGCGCATTCTCCGACAGTCACTCCGAGTACCGGATGGTCGGTCTCGGCACCCGCATCGACGCCGCCGTGCGCGTGCGTTTCTGACAGGAACCCTGCCATGTCCACGCTTTCCGCTCCCGCTTCGATCGCCACGCCGCCGGCGCAGCCGCTGCTGCGCGTGGCCGACCAGGCCGCGTATCCGGTGCTGCGCCACCTCGATATGACCGGCACGCCGCCGCGCGCCGCGGCCCGGCTCGTCGAAGCCGCCACCGTGCGGCTGCTCGACAGCGAAATGGTGATCGCGCTGCACACCGAGGCGCCGGGCGTGCTGCCCGATGCGTCCGCGTCGGCGCCGCTGCGGCACGACGAGGCGCCGCTCACCGAAGCGTTGCTCGAGCAGATCGGCCGCGAAGGATTTCATCACCTGTTCAAGCCGTTCATGCGTGCGTTCATCCGCATCATGTTCGGGCTGTTCTTCTCCGACGACCAGAACCGTCGCGCCTGCGACTGCATCGACAGCGGCCACAACTTCGCGTTCCTGATGAGCGACGGCGGCGGCCCGACGCTCGCCGCGTGGCGCACGGTCATCCGCAGCGACGACAGCGGCCTTGCGCTCACCGTCGACAAGGTGTGGGGCATCGAGGCGCATCGCGACTGCATGGCCGTCGTCGCGGCGCGCTTGCCGGGCGTGATGTTCCCGGCCGCCTACCTCGTGTGGCCCGACGAGTACCGGAAGCTGACACGCGCGACCTGCGGCGCGCCGTTCCTCGCGGGCAACCTGCAGCTCGCGAATGTCGGCGGCCAGGTGCGCGTCAGCGCCGAGGATCGCCTGCGCATCGGCGGCCCGACCGTGTTCAACAAGTACCTGACCGTCGTGCGGCCGTACTTCGTTCGTGCGCTGATGGCCCACGTCGGCTGGCTCGCACAAACCGGCCGCGTCGAACTCGATGCCGATGCACGCGCCGTGCACCGCTTCATCGCCGATGCCGCACGCAGCCAGACCGACGACGCGCACTACAGCTTCGGCAAGGTGCAGCGCGTGCTCGCGATCAAGCTGCTGTCGAACGAGTTCCTGACCGCGCTCGTGCGCGACGGCAAGGTTCCCCTCTTCGACGACCAGCGCGACCTGCTGGCGTTCTCGAAGATGGAAGGCAGTTCGTACCGTTGTTATCACGAGCTTCGCAAGAGCCTGCGCTGCGAAGCCGGCAGTTGACCCACGCGACAGGCCGATCGATCCCGATCCATTCACTTCAACTCCAGGAGCTCCCCTCATGACGACCCAGAACGTTCCAGCCGACGCGCTCGACATCCTGTCCCGCGAAGTCGCGAAGATCCTCAACGTCGAAACCGTCGACACGGACGCCGGCATCGGCGAACTCGGTATCGATTCGCTGAACATCGTCGAGCTGATCGTGTTCTGCGAACAGCTCTACGGCTCGATCGATCCGGAAGCGCTGAACATCACGCAGTACACGACGCTGCAGCAGCTCGACGCACAACTGCGCCGCCAGCAGCACGCCGCCTGACACGACGATGCTCGCGCCCCTTGCGACCGCGGCGGCTCCCGCCGCCCAACCGGCCCCGGCGACCGCACTGACCGTGCAGGCGCTCGCGTACCGGCGCGTCGCGCCGTCGCGCGACGGCGCGGCCGTGCCGCTCAACGATACGGCGCACGCGATCGGCACGCTCGCGTGCGCCGAGCGCGAGCGGCTGTGCGGCGCGATCGGCGCGGACGATTACGTGGTCAGCTCGACGATCCTGTCGATGCTGCTGATGAACGACTCGCCGCAGCATCGCGCGTTCGCGCAGGCACTGGCCGGTGCGAACGACTACACGCCCGACTGGATGACCTGCTCGTACGAATGCGCGGGCTGGGGCTACGTGCTGCGCCGCACGCTCGCGACCGCGGCCGAGACCGGGCCGCGCACGCTGCTGCTGCAGATCGTCGACGTCGACGTGCACGGCTACACCTACTGGCACGGCAACCCCGCATGGGGGCGCTCGGGCTTCGGCGTCTGCACGCTGCTCATCGATGTCGGCCGCGACCCGGCGCAGTCGGTCATCGCCGATGCGGCGCCGCCGGCCAGCGCGGTCGTGCGGCTCGGCCGCGACATCCGCATGTTCTGCGCGGCGCGCCCCGGCCTGCACGCGGCGTTGCCGTTCTTTCCAGCCACGTCGCGCCGCGCGCTGCTCGCCGCCGTCGGCAAGACGCCGCTGCTGCCGGACGGGCACGGCGTGTTCGGACATGCATTCGGCAGCGATCCGTGGCTGTCGGTGCTGCTCGCGCATCGCGACGGCGACACACCACGCCGCGCGGCCATCTGTTCGCTCGCGCTGAACGGCTATTACGCGGTCGCCGACGTGGCCTTCGCGCCGGACGCGACGTTCTCACTCGACGGTGAGGCATGACATGGTGCGCCCCGTTCATTTCACCTACCGGATCGAGCGCGACGCGCGGCAGCCGGTCGCCGTCGCGGCGAGCGCGTACCGGATGCCGCTCGATACGCCCGACGACTATGCGCGCGCCGCGCTCGCGGAAGCGGCCGGCGATGCGTACGACGCGGGCGGCGCGGCCGGCGGCGAACGCCGCGTGCTGCTCGACCACGTCCAGTATTTCGCGTTCCTCGCGGAAGCCGCCGCGCGCGTCCGCGACGCCGTACATCCGGATGCCCGTCTGTTCATCGAAGTCTGCGCGCCGTACTTCGGCGCGCTGCCGGCCGGACTGCTCGCGCCGCACGTGCTGCTCGGCGTGCACCTGTACGACGAAGCGTTGCGCGATGCCGCGCGCGGCGCGCCCGTCGTGTGGATCGGCGACCGCATCCTGCGCGATGCGGAGTTCGCCGGCGACAACCGCGTGTGCTGCGCGATCTGGCCCGCGCGGCTCGCCGATGCATTCGACGCGCAGCTGCGCGGCCCGTGGCCGGCATTCGCGATCCGCCTCGAGCCGCACCCGGGCGCATCGCGCGCCGCCCTCCCGTTGACCGATTCCGCCCATCATTCCGGCGCCGCCGCGCGGCCGGGGAGACCCTGAAATGACTGACACGCTAACCGTGATGCAGGACACGGCCGATATTCGCTGGTCGATGCCCGTCGATGCACTGATGTCGAACGACTACGCGCTGCGCGAAGAAGCGCTGAACCGGCTGTACGAGAAAGCGAAGGCCGCGCAGTGGGACGTCGCGACCGACGTCGACTGGAGCCACGACCTCGACCCGGCGAATCCGCTCGGCATGCCCGACCCGACGCTCTTGATCTACGGCACCGCGCTGTGGAGCAAGCTGTCGGACGCCGACAAGCGCGAGGTGCGCCATCACGCGCAGGGCTGGCTGCTGTCGCAGATCCTGCACGGCGAACAGGCCGCGCTGATCTGCGCGTCGAAGCTCGCGTCGGCCGAAAGCGGCCTGAGCGCGCGGCTGTGCGCGGCCGCGCAGATGATGGACGAAGCACGCCACGTCGAGGCGTACGCGAAGCTCGTCAACGAGAAGCTCGACGTCAGCTACCCGATGAGCCGCTCGCTGAAGGGGCTGCTGCACGACACGATCACGAGCAGCGCGCTCGACATGACGAACCTCGGGATGCAAGTGCTCGTCGAGGGCATCGCGCTGTCGATTTTCCAGAGCGTCGTCGCCTATAGCGCCGATCCGTTCATCAAGGACCTGTTCGTGCGAATCCAGCGCGACGAGTCGCGTCACTTCGCGGTCGGCCGGATCACGCTGTGCCGCGTGTATGCGGAGATGAGTTCGACCGAGCTGCGCGAGCGCGAGCAGTTCGTCTGCGAAGGCGCGGCCGTGCTGTACGAGCACCTGTGCGCGGACGACATCTGGGAACCGATGGGGCTGTCGAAGCGCGAATGCAGCGCGATGGTGCGCGAGTCGCCGGTGTCGAGCTCGATCCGCCGCTCGATCTTCCGGCGCCTGGTGCCGACGATCCGCGAGATGGGCCTGCTCACGCCGACCGTGCAGGCGACCTTCGACAAGCTCGACGTCCTCGACTACGCGGCGATGCCGCTCAACTGACATGACGATGCCCTCCTCCCACGCATCCCGCGACGCCGGCTTCTGGATCGGCGTCGACGCAGTGGCCTACGAGCTGCCCGGCCTGCCCGTCGATATCGAGGCCTGGGCCGCCGAGCGCGACTACCCGGCGCAGCGGGCGGCCGCGATCGCGCAATCGGGCAGCCGCTATTTCCACATGGCGCTCGACACGAGCGAGACCGACCTCGCAATCGCGGCGGCCGGCCGGCTGCTCGACACCGCGCGTGTGCATCCGTCCGATATCGGCGCGATCGTGCACGTGCACACGCAACAGTTCAGCGTGCCGCCCGCGCCGCGCAGCCTGCCGCACGAGCTGGCCGCACAGCTCGGCATCGAGCCGCTGTGGCTCGGCTCGGTCGCGCAGTTGAACTGCGTGTCGGTCGCGGCCGGGATCGAGACGGTCCGCGCGCTGATGCGCCGCTATCCGCAGCTCGATGCGGCGCTCGTCGTGTCGTCCGACCGCGTGTATGGCGAGGATTACCGGATGCGGCAGATGACGGGCGTGCAGTGCGACGGCGCGGCCGCAATGCTGATCGCGCGCAACAGCACGAGGAACCGGCTCGGCGGCATCGCGATCGAGACGCATGCGAAATGGCACCGCGGCTCGGACACCGTCGCCGCCAACGAGGCCGACCTGATCATGATGGAGTGGCCGTACACGCGCAAGGCGATCGACGCGGCCGTCGCGCTCGAATCGCACGCGCTCGACGCATACGAACTCGTGCTCCCGCACAACGCCGACCTGCCCGGCTGGAACGCGCTGTGCCGGGCGATGCGCGTACCGGCCGAGCGGCTCTACGCGGAAAACATCCATGCGCGCGGCCACGCGTGTTGCTCGGATTTCCCGATCAACCTGGCCGACGTCGGCCTCGATGCGGTCGCGCATGGCCATCGCGTGCTCGGCGTGATGCAGTCGAACTGCGGCGCGTATGCAGCCGCCACGCTCCATCCGGTGGGCCGCCATGACGCCTGAGCATCCGCTTCCGTCCGCCGGCGACCACGCGTGGCTCGCCGACCTGCGCACGCCCTGCTACGTGTACGAGCCCGAGGTCGCGATCGCACGCTACCGGTCGCTGAAGGCGCGGCTCGGCACGCGGCTGATCGTGTCGCTGAAGGCGAACCCGAACCAGGACCTGCTCGCACGTTGCGCGCACGCGTACGAGGACGGCGTCGAGCTGGCGAGCCGCGGCGAACTCGATGCGGCAATCGGCCGGATCAAGGCGGCGCGCTACCTGAACAATCCGTCGATGGACGAGATGTTCATGCGCGCAGGGCTCGCGTCGCGCTGCCATTTCGTGCTCGACAACCCGGACGCGGTCGCCCGCTTCGTGCCGCTTGCACGCGAAGCGGCGGCCGGCGGCAGCACGCCGGGTGCGGTGCTGTTGCGCGTCAATGCCGGTGCGCTGGCCGGCGAGCACGCACGCTCGCTGTGGCACGACCACTTCGGGATGACGCCGAACGAGGCACACGACGCGGTACGCACGCTTGCGGCCGCCGGCCTGCCGGTCGCCGGGCTGCACGTGTTCTCCGGCCCGCATTCGTTCATCCGCCAGGACGCGACGCAACCCGATACGCTCGCGTTGCCCGAACGGCTCGCGGCGCTCGCACGCGATCTCGCGCCGGCCAACGGCGCGCCGCTCGGCTCGCTGAGCCTCGGCGGAGGTTTTGCCGACGATCATCCGGGCGACGCCGCGTTCGCACGCTATGCGAACGCGCTGGCGCCGCTGGCCGGCAATTTCACGCTGGCCCACGAGGCCGGCCGCGCGATCTTCGCCGATGCGGGCGTGTTCGCGACGCGCGTCGTCGCGGTCAAGGCGTGGCAGGACCGCACGATCGCCGTCTGCGACGGCGGCCTGTCCCATGCGTTCCTGCTCGCGCAAACCGAATCGGTGATGCGGCGCCTGGCCACGCCATCGCTCGTGCGCCGCACGCCCGCGCCGCCGTCGCGTGGCGTGCCGACGCTGTACGTCGGCAGCACCTGCAGCCGCGCGGACGTGATCGGCCGCGACGACACGGGCGCACCGCCGCAGGCCGGCGACATCGCGGTGTTCGCACGCTGCGGCGCGTATCACCGCACGTACTCGATGGCGCATTTCCTGTCCCACGAAGCCGCGCACGTGTACGTGCGGCCCGCCTAGACCATCCAGAGGAGCCGATCTTGAACGCACTGATCAGCGTCGCCGACCTGCTCGAGCACGGCGCACAGCGCTGGCCGCATCACCCCGCGTATGCCGACGGCGGCGGCACGATGACCTACGACCGGCTCGCGCGCGCGGTCCGGCGCGCCGCCGCCGCACTCGCGGCGCGCGGCGTACAGCCCGGCGAGCGCGTCGCCATCTACGCGCCGAAGCGTATCGAGACGGTGGTCGCGATGCTCGCGGCCAACGCGCTCGGCGCGATCTTCGTGCCGGTCAATCCGCAGTTGAAGGAAGCGCAGATCGAACATATCGTCGCCGACAGCGGCGCCGCGCTGTTCATGACCGGCGCGCAGCGGCTCAAGCGCCTGCCGGCGCTCGCCGCACTCGTCGGCACACGCGCGCTGCTGATCGAGGAACTCGCGGAGGCAATCGACGCGCCGGATGCCGGCACACCGCCGCCGGCCCCCGCCGGCCGGCCGGTGGACGACGATCCGGCCGCGCTGCTCTACACCTCCGGCTCGACCGGCAAGCCGAAGGGTGTCGTCGTATCGCACCGCAACCTGGTGTCGGGCGCATTCAGCGTCGCCGCATACCAGGGGCTCGCGGACGACGACGTCGTTCTCGGCGTGCTGCCGCTCAGCTTCGACGCGGGCCTGAGCCAGCTCACGACCGCGCTGGCGGCCGGCGCGTGCTACACGCCGCTCGACTTCCTGCAGCCGGCCGAGGTGCCGCGCCATTGCGACGCGTTCGGCGTCACGTCGATCACCGGCGTGCCGCCGCTGTGGATGCAACTCGCATCCGCCGGCTGGAGCGACACCGCGCGCACGCGGATCCGCCGCTTCGCGAACACCGGCGGCCATCTCGCGACGCCGCTGCTGCACCGCCTGCAGGCACTGTTCACGCACGCGTCGCCGTACCTGATGTACGGGCTGACCGAGGCGTTCCGCTCGACCTACCTCGCGCCGGCCGATGCGGCGCTGCGCCCGACGTCGATCGGCAAGGCCGTGCCGAACGCCAACATTCTCGTGTTGCGCGCGGACGGCAGCGAATGCGCGGCCGACGAGCCCGGCGAACTCGTGCATCGTGGCGCGTTCGTCACGCTCGGCTACTGGAACCGGCCCGAGCTGACCGCGCAGCGCTTTCGCGCACTGCCGCGCCGCCACGGCGAGATTCCGCGCCCGGACGTCGCCGTGTGGTCGGGCGACATCGTGCGGCGCGACGCGGACGGCTTCCTGTACTTCGTCGCACGCGGCGACGACATGATCAAGACGTCCGGCTATCGCGTCAGCCCGACCGAGGTCGAGGACGTGCTGTTCGCGCTGCCGCATATCCGCGAGGCCGCCGTGTTCGGCGTCCCGCACCCGGCGCTCGGCGAAGCGATCGCCGCGTGCGTCGTGTCGACGCTCGACGCCGGCGCGTGCCGCACCGACATCGCGCGCGCCTGCCGCGACGCGCTGCCGACCTACATGAGCCCGCTCGTCGTCGAGCCGTTGCCGGCCCTGCCGCGCAACCCCAACGGCAAGATCGACCGGCCGGCACTGAAAGCGCAGTATCGCGACGCGTTCGCGCGTCCGAACCTCGAGGAGACCGCCGCATGACCCTGTCGACGCTCGAAGAAGCCCGTATCGGCGCGCCCCGCGTGGCCGCGCCCGGCACGCTCGCCTTGTCCGGCGGCGTCGTGGTGCTGCCGCCCGCCGTCGTGTTCAGCGCGATCCAGGCGCAGGAGCGCCATCCCGGCTACCGGCACCTGCTGCTGCCGCAGGCGCGCTTCGCCCGGCCGCGCGGATCGGGAGCGCTGACGCCCGAGGAAGGCACGCGCCTCGCGCCGGGCGGCCGGCCCGTGCTGCGGGTCGCGCCGCCCGGGCGCAGCCTCGCCGATCTCGCCGCCGATGCGGCGCTCGACCTGCGCGACCAGCTCGGCTCCGGTCAGCTCGCGCGCACGACCCACGTGATCGTCGCGAGCTGCGCGCTCAACGAGGGCATCGGCGACTCGGTCGTCGGCCGCATGCAGTACGAACTCGGGCTGCAGCGCGTGACGCCGTTCGCGCTCGGCCAGAACGGCACGCTCGGCTGGTATTCGGCGCTGATGCTGCTCGACGGGCTGCTCGACGAAGGCGACCAGGCGCTCGTGATCCTCAGCGACAAGTGGCTGTACCCGTTCTTCCGCCAGTTCGGCGATCTGGTCGGCTATGGCGACGCCGCCGCCGCGCTGCTCGTGTCGCGCGCGGGCCCCGCGCCCGAGCCGGCCGTGTGGGGCGGCGTGCGGTCCGTCGCGGTCGAATTCGGGCCGTCGATCGCCGATCCGTGGGCCGACGCGCCCGCTGCGCTGCGCGACTCGCTCGCGCCGGTCGCCGCGCGCGCGATCCGCCGCGCGCTCGATCAGGCGAACCTGCGCGCGAACCGGATCGACTGGTGCGTGCCGCCCGGCTTCGATCCCGGCTTCGCGGCACGCGTGGCCGACGCCGCCTCGATCCCGCTCGGCGCGCGGATCCAGCACGACGGGTCGGGTCACCTGTCGTCGGCCGAAGCGGCCGCCGCACTGATCCGGCTCGCCGGTGCGCTCGACGAAGGCGAGCGTCGCACGGTGCTCGTGTGGGACGCGGCACTGCATGGCGCGGCGGCCGCCGCCGTCGTCGACCTGGCCGGCGGCCTCGATGCCGCGCTCGATATCGAAGGAGACGCATGATGAGCGCCTACAAGGTGAGCCTGCGCGAGCTGCGCTTCTTTCTGTGGGAACTGTTCGAGGCCGACCGGCACTTCCTGACGCACGGGCCGTACGGTACGCACGACCGCGCGTCGGTCGATGCACTGCTCGAACGCGCGCGCGACTTCGCACTCGACCTCGGCCGCAGCTACCAGCAGGCCGACGTCGAAGGCTGCACGCTGCTCGACGACGGCCAGGTGCGCATTCCGTCGCATTTCCACGCGCTGTGGGCGCGCTTTCGCGACGAATGGTCGAACACGCTGTTCGGCACCGCGCACGGGCTGCCGCCGATCGTCACGCAGATGATCTACGAGATGTTCATGGGCGCGAACCCGTCGTTCATGACGTACGGCGGCTTCACGCGCCCCGCGATCAAGCTCTTGCAGATGCACGGCACGCCGCACCAGAAAGCGCACATTGCGCCGCTCGAGGCGTACCGCTGGGACGCGTGTTTCTGCGCGACCGAACCGCAGGCCGGCACCGACCTCACCGCGGTCGCGCTGCGCGCAACGCCGCTCGAACGCGACATCTACGCGATCGACGGCGAGAAGGTCTACATCTCGGCCGGCATGCATGAGCTGACCGAGAACACGCTGTATTTCGTGCTCGGCCGCATCGACACCGCGTCGCCGGATTCATTCTCGCTGTCGTGTCTCGTCGTGCCGCGCTTCTGGCCCGACGAGGAAACCGGCGAGCTGCAGCCGAACCATGTCGACTGCATCGGCCTGCCGCGCAAGATGGGGCTCAAGGGCTGCGCGAACACGCACCTCGTGTTCGGATCGAACGGCACGACCAAGGGCTGGCTGCTCGGCGGCCGGCGCAACGTCGGCCTGCTGCAACTGATGCCGCTGATGAACCAGGCGCGGATGAGCACCGGGATGTTCGGCGTCGGCGTCGCATCGAGCGCATACCTGCATGCGGTCGAGTACGCAGGCCGTCGGCTGCAGGGCCGGCCGATCGAGCGCGCGTCGAACACCCACGCCGCCCGCGTCGCGATCGTCGAGCACGCGGATGTGCAGCGCATGCTGGTCGACATGAAAAGCCGCGTCGATGGCTGCCGCGGCCTGCTCGGCAAGCTCGCGGCGACCGCGACGCGGGCGGCGATGCTCGAAGCGACGCCCGACGCCGACCCGGCCGAGATCGAGCGCCACCGCAAGCTGCAGTTGCTGCTGACGCCGATCTGCAAGGCGTTCATCTCGGACCAGGCGTGGCGGATCTGCGAAACCGCGATCCAGGTGCACGGCGGCCTCGGCTATACCGATGCGAGCCCCGTCGAGCAGAACGCGCGCGACGTGAAGATCCTGTCGATCTGGGAAGGCACGAACTACATCCAGGCGCAGGACCTCGTGCGCGACAAGCTCGGCTTCGGCCGCCATTCGCGGCTGATCCAGTACTACCGCGACGAACTCGACGCGTTCCTCGCGCACCAGCATCACGGCGGCACGCACGCGGAACTGCGGCCGCTGTTCGACGCGCTGCGCACGGGCGCCGACCGGATCGCCGCCGCGCTCGACGACATCGCGCGCGACGTGCAGGACGGGCACACGCACCGCAGCAGCCAGTTCTACACGCGCTTTCTCGAGATGTTCGGCGTCGTCACGTCGGCATGGGTACTGCTCGAATCGGCGACGATCGCCGCGCGCCGGATCGATGCGCCGGAAACGGCCGATACGCCGGCCGAACTCGCGTTCTATCGCGGCAAGCTGAAAAGCGCACGCTACTACTTCGCGAACGTGCTGCCCGTCGTCGACCAGCACGCGGCCGTGATCGCCGCGATGGCGCATGCGGCGATCAGCGTCAGCAGCGACGAACTCGCACCGGCGGAATGACATGGACACGACACTCGATTCCGGCACCGCCGCCGCGACCGGCGACGCGCCGCGCAACCTGCTCGGCCGACCGGCGACGCGCCATCGCGGCACCGACATCGACGGCGCGACGCTCGAACCCGAAGCACTGCGCGTGCGCGATCTCGACCTGAACGCGCTGATCGGCGCAACGACGTTCGAAGGCGCACTGGCGCATCTGTGGTTCGACGTCGCGCCCGGCAGCGCCGGCCATCGTGCGCACGAAGCGGCGATCGGCGCGCGGCTCGCGGCGTTCGCCGACGCGCTGGCGCCCGGCTCGGTCGCACAGTCGCTTGCCGCGGAACTCGGTGCGGCGGGCGTCGCACCGAGTTCCGCGGCCGCGTCGGGCCTGCTGCGCGGCTTCGACGACGTGCTGGCACGGCTGCCCGGCCCCGCGCCGGACGACGCCGACCTCGACACGATGCTGCTGGGTGTGGCCGCCGCGCCGTTCCTGCTGCACGCGGCGATCGAAGGCCGTCCGTTCGCCGCCGATGCCGGTACGGGCGGCGGCGCCAGCGCGTCACTCGATACCGCCGCGACGCAAGCGCAGCGCATGCTCGTGCTGACCGGCGCAACGCGCCACGACGCGCCAGCCCTGGCCGCGATGGACATGCTGCTCGTCGCCTGGCACGCCGGCTTCGGCTACATCACGCCGACCGTGCTCGCGCCGCGCGTCGCGATCGGCACCGGCGTCACGCTGACGCAGGCGATCGCGTCCGGCTTCCTCGCGAGCGGCCCGTCGCACGTCGGCGCGGCACTCGAAGCGATGCACTGGCTCGCCGCGCTCGCGCGATCGGTCCCGGCCGGCGCCGGTGCGCCGCCCGCCGCGCTCGACGCGGCCGGGCGCGCGGCGATCGATGCGGCGCTCGACGCGAAACACACGCTGTACGGCTTCGGCCATCCGCTGTTCGTCGCCGATCCGCGTCCGCCGCACATACGCGGCCGGTTCGCCGCACGCGGCTTCGACGGCGCGTACGTGACGCTGTTCGACGCGTGCTGCGCGCAAGCCGACGCGCGCCGCGCGCTGCGGCCGAACATCGATTTCCTGACCGCCGCGACGCTGCTCGAACTCGGTGTCGCCGCGCCGTCGTGGGGCGTCGGCGTCGGGCTCGGCGCACGCATCGCGGCGATGGCCGCGCATGCGGTCGAACGGCGCCGCCGCCCCGCGTTCGGCGTCAACAGCGCGACCGCGCGACGGCTGCTGGCCGCCGTGCCGGTCGGCTGGCTGTGAACCCTCACCCTTTCGCACAAGGAACGTCATGCTGCTCAAGAACCTGCGCCCGGCGAACGACTACGATCGCTTCGCCACCGAAACGCTCGAACCGTGGGACCTGCTGTTCATCAGCCGCATCCGCCAGCTGGCGCGCGCAATGACGCCCGGCACGATCGCCGACATCGGCACGGCCACCGGCGTCGTGCCGGTGCGGCTCGCGACCGATCCGGCGATGCGCGGCTGGCGCTACGTCGGCATCGACCTCGATCCGGCGATGCTCGACGAAGGCCGCCCGCGGATCCGCGAACTCGATCTGGACGACACGATCGAGATGCGCGTGGGCGACGCGCTCGCACTGCCGTTCGACGACGGCACGCTGACGATGGCGGTCGGCCGCGCGACGCTGCACCACCTGCCCGACAAGGCGCTCAGCCTGACCGAGATGTATCGCGTGCTGGAACCGGGCGGCATCGCGCTCGTGCACGACATGCGCCGCGATGCGCCGCAGCACCTGCTCGACCGCTTCACCGCGATGCGCGCGGCCGCCGACTATCCGCCGACCCACGTCGAGGAAAAGATCACGCTCGACGAAGCGCATGCGCTCGTCGCCGAAGCCGGCCTGGCCGACGTCGCGTCGATCTACAGCCCGAGCGCGGGGCTCGGTGCGCTCGGCTTCGAGATCCTGCTGAAGAAACCGGCGCTGGCCTGAGCGATGACCGATCTCGCCTTCCTCGCCGCGCACGCCGCCGTGCGGCTCGGCGCCGACGACGTCCATTGCGCGGCGGTCGCACCCGGCACGACACTGCCGCTGTGCGTGACGCCGCGCAGCGCCGAACTCGCGACGTCGCCGGAGATGTTCGTCGCGTGGTACCGCTCGCGGCTCGACACGATCGACACGCTGCTCGACGCGTGCGGCGCGCTGCTGTGGCGCGGCTTCGCGGTGCCCGACACCACCGCGTTCGGCCGCCTCGGCGCGCTGTATCCGGCACACGCGAACGGCTACACGGCGGGCGCCGCGCCGCGCCGGCAGATCGACGGCCAGGTCTACGAGTCGACCCGCATGCCGCCGCCCTTCAAGATCGGGTTGCATCAGGAAATGGCCTACATGCCCGCGTTCCCGCGCCTCGTCGCGTTCTACTGCCGGCAGCCGGCCGACGCCGGCGGCGAAACGCCGATCTGCGACATGCGGCGCGTGACCGCGCGCGTGCCGGCCGCGCTGCGCGAGCGGTTCGCCGCGCGCGGCGTGATGTACCTGCGCAACTTCGCGGCGCCCGGCGACCGCGCGGACGGCCTGGCCGCGAACCCGAACCTGCCGTTCGCCGCGTATCACCGGCCGTGGGACGACGCATTCGGCACTCCCGAGCGCGACGAAGTCGAGCGGCTGTGCGCGGAACGCGGCGTCGGCTGCCGCTGGCTCGACGACGGCAGCGTGACCGTGTCGCACGTCGGCAGCGCGCTGCGCGCGCATCCGCGCACCGGCGAGACGGTGTGGTTCAACCAGGCGAGCGCGCAGCACCCGAACCCGCGCTCGATGGGCGAGCTCAGCTACCGCTACCTGCAGCGCATGTACGGCGCGCGCGCCGCGTTCCCGTACGAAATCCGCTACGGCGACGGCTCGCCGATGCCGTTCGACGATCTCGTCGCGGTCTACGACGCGTTCGACGACGAGGAGCGCGCGTTCCCGTGGCAAGCCGGCGACGTGCTCGTCGTCGACAACATGCTGGTCGCGCACGGCCGCAACCCGTACCGGGGCGCGCGCGACACGCAGGTCATGCTGTTCGACTGAGGGCGCAGGCGATGAGCGTTTCGTTTCTCTCCTCGGTGCGCGCGATGTTCGGCCCGCACACCGCATTCGACCGGCCGCCGCGCCCGGACACGCCGCCGCTGCCCGATGCGCGTGCGCCGGGCGCGGCGCTCGGCGCACGCGCGATAGACGTCGCGGCCGGCGATTTCCGCTTCTCCGCGCGCCACGTGCGGTTCCGGCTCGGCGCCGTCACGGCGATCGTCGGGCCGAACGGCTCTGGCAAGACCACGCTGCTCGAAACGCTGCTCGGCTTCCGGCGCGGCGGCAGCGACGTGCGCGTGCTCGACGTGCCGGCCGAGCGCTTCATGCGCGACTCGCGGTCGTTGCGGAGGATCGGCGCGCAATTGCAGAAGGTCGAGTATCCCGATCACCTGCGCATCTCGGAAATCGTCGCGCTGCACCGCGCGATGTACGGGCACGCGGATGCGGCGATCACCGATGCGCTCGGCATCGCCGAGCTGCTCGACAAGCCGTGCCGCGCGCTGTCGAAGGGGCAGCGCCAGCGCATCGACCTCTACGTCGCGCTCGCGCACCGGCCCGAACTGGCCGTGCTCGACGAGCCGTTCACTGGCCTCGACCGCCGCTATGCGGGCGTCGTGATCGACCTGCTGCGCCACCGTGCGCGCGACACGAGCGTCGCGATGATCTGCCATTCGGAAGAAGAACTGTCCGTCGTCGACGATCTCGTGTGGGTGCGCGACGGCGGCGTGCGCTACCAGGGCGACAAGGACACACTGCGCGCCGAACTCGTCGGCGACGCGCGCGCGGTCCTGCATTGCCACGACGAAGCCGATGCGCGCACGCTGCGCAAGCGGCTCGCGGCGCTGCCGGGCGTCACCGGCGTGCGCGTATCGGCCACGCATGTCGTCGAGGTGTTCGGCGATGCGACGCTGCATCCGAACGTGCACCGGATCGTCGGCGAACAGGGCATCCAGCATCTCGCGCTCGCGCCGAGCACGCCGGGCGACCTGCTGCGCCTCTGCACCGAGGGCCCGGCCCATGACTAAAGTGTTCCTGATTCTCGTGCGCAACGAGCTGCTCGGCTATCTGCGCAGCCGCTCGTCGCTGTTCTGGACGCTCGTGTTCCCGGTGTTCCTGCTGAGCGTGATGCTGTTCGCATTCGGCGGATCGGGCTCGCTCGGCACCGCCGACCTCGCGTTCGACCTGCCCGGCGGCGCAACGCCGTACAACCAGGCGTGCCAGGCGCAGATCGTCGCCAGCCTGTCGCACAGCGACACGGTGAAGGCGACCTTCGGCGGCCGCGGTGCGCCGGCCGATCGCGTGACTGTCGTGCTCGGCGCCGACGAGCGCACGCCCGCGACGATCCGCTACGACTTCAACGGCTCGCTCGCGGTCAAGGCGGCATCGCGGGTCGTCGAGATCGCGCTCGCGCGCTGCGCCGCGCAGCAGCTCGGGGTGCCGGCCGCACAGGCGCGCTTCGAGAATGCGGCGCCGGCGCGCCGCCCGTTCGACTATGGCGCGTTCTTCGCGACCGGCATCCTGGTGATGGCGTTCATGGCGATCGGCCTCAACTCGACGACCACCGCGATCGCGTCGCTGCGCGAGCGCAACACGTTCAAGCTGTACGTGTGCTTCCCCGTCTCGCGCGGCGTGTTCCTTGCCGCGCTGATCGTCGCGCGGATGGCGATGATGGCGCTGTCGGCGCTCGTGCTGCTGACGGTCGCGCGCGTCGCGTTCGGCATCGCGCTGCCGATCGCGACGCCGGACGGGCTGCGCGCGTTGCCGATCGTGCTGCTCGGCGCGGCGATGGTGCTGAGCATCGGCGTGCTGCTCGCCAGCCGCACCCGCTCGCTCGCGGCCGCCGAACTCGCGTGCAACGTCACCTACTACCCGTTGCTGTTCTTCAGCGACCTGACGATCCCGATGCACGACGCGCCCGCGTGGCTGAAAGCCGCGCTCGCGTTCCTGCCGACCAACCAGTTCGCCGTCGCGCTGCGCGGCGCGCTGGTCGACGGCGCGCCGTACGCGCAGCTCGCGCCGCAACTGCTCGGCATGACCGCGTGCACGGCGCTGTTCCTGTTCGCCGCCGCGCGGCTGTTCCGCTGGCACGACGCATGACGCGTCGCGACGCTGTTTCGACGAAGGAGAGACACCGATGAAATCGAGCAATCCCATAACCGACTACCTGCTGCACGCGAGCAACTTCCTGCCGGCGATCGTGTTCCTGTTCTACGGCCGGCTCGGCCCCGGACAGCCGGACGTGCGCTGGACGCATGCGTTCCTGATCGGCGGCGTGCTCGCCCTCGTGCACGGCGCGTGGCTGGTCCGCCGCGCGGATCGCAACAGCATCGCGATCGGCGTCGACCTGTTCCTCGTGATCGGCGCGGTGCTTGCGCTGGTATCGCCGACAGGTAGCCGTCTGTGGGGCGAGGAACTCGGGCCCGCCGCCATGCTCGTCTGCGTGCTGGTGGTCGGCATCGTGCATACCGCGTGGTCGGACGGCGGCTTCGTCGACGGCACGTTCGTCGATCACGCGCGTGCGCGTTCGCTGTCGCTCGTGCTGATCGCCGTCACCGTCGTCGCGCTCGCGGTGTCGATCACGATGCGGCACAGCCCGCTGTGGGGCGGCGTCGTACCGCTGATCGCGCTGGTCGTCGTGCGTGGCCGGCTGCGCAAACAGCTGGTGCGGGCGAACTGACGATGAGCGCGCTGCCCGAACGCGACGCGCAGCGGCACGCGCTCGCCGCGGCACTCGGCCACGGCTGGCTCGAAGGCGCGTCGTGCGAGCCGTATGCGAGCGACGTGGCGCGGTACGGCGGCGTGCCGCTCGGCGTCGCACGCCCCGCATCGACCGCCGACACGCGCGCGCTCGCACGCGTCGCCGTCGCGCACCGGATCGCGCTCGTCGCCCAGGGCGCGCGCACCGGGCTCGTCGGCGCCGCCGTGCCCGATCGCAGCGGCACGCAATGCGTGGTGTCGTTCGACCGGATGCGCGCCGTTCGCGCGTTCGATCCCGCGAATCGCAGCATCACGGTCGAAGCCGGCGTGCGGCTGTCCGACATCAACCGCATGGCGGGCGAAGCCGGGCTCTGCGTGCCGATCGATCTCGGCAGCGATCCGGCAGCCGGCGGCCTCGTCGGCGCGAACGCCGGCGGCAGCCGCCTGATCAAGTACGGCGACGTGCGCCGCCACGTGCTCGGCGTCGAAGCCGTGCTGGCCGATGAAGCCGGCACCGTGATCGACACGCTCGCGCCGCTGCGCAAGCGCAACGCGGGCTTCGACGTCACGCAGTGCTTCATCGGCGCAAACGGCGCGAACGGGCTCGTCACGGCCGTGTCGTTTGCGCTCGCGCCGCTCGAACGGTCGTCGTGCGCGGCGTTCGTCGCGTTCGCGTCGTACGATGCGGCGCTCGCCGGACTGCTCGCGTTCGAGCATGCGTTCGGCGAGATGCTGTCGGCGTTCGAATTCATGTCGGCGGCGGCGGTCCGCTGTGTCGCCGCCGCGTTTCCGGCGTGGCGGATTCCGTTCGGGGCGAACGATGCCGCGTGCTACGCACTCGTCGAAATCGCGACCGGCATGCCGGGGATCGATGCACTGCTCGAGGAACGGACCGTCGCGGCACTCGACGCACTCGCGGGCGAACGGAGGGTGCTCGACGCGGCGTGCGCGCCGGCCGAACGATTCTGGCGCATCCGCGACGCACTGCCGGCCGCGGTGGCGCAGGACGGTATCCCGCTGTCGTTCGACGTGTCGTTTCCGCGCGGTGCGGTGGCCGGATTCGTCGCGGACGCCGAGCAATGGATCGCCGCCACCCACCCGTCGCTGCGCTGTCATGCGTTCGGCCATTTCGGCGACGGCGGCTGCCATCTCGTCGTGTCGATCCCGCAGGCCAGCGCGGAACGCTACGGGCCGCTGCAGCAGGTGGCGCTGCGCGGCGCGCTGTACGACCGTGTCGTGCGCGCCGGCGGCTGCTTCAGCGCGGAACACGGCGTCGGGCCGGTCAATATCGCCTACTACCGCAAGCACGTGCCGGCCGCGCAACGGGAACTCGCCGCCGCAATTCAGCATGCCGTCGACCCGCTGGGTCTGATCGGGCGAGTCCGCTACTGATGCGCCGTTTTGCGGTGCCACGGAGAATTTCGCATGATGTTTCGACATCCGCCCGGCCCGGGCCCCGCTTCCGAACCGGACGCCGATCCGGCGTTGTCCGGCATCCCGGCCACGCTACCCGACTCGGGTGTCGTCGTGAACGTGCGCGGTGTAGCGTACGTGATCAAGCTGCCGCCGCGCGATCACGCACGTCCGGCGCTGTGGCGCGAGCTGGCGGACTGGCGCGACGAGCGGTCGGTCGACGGCGACATCGAGCCGGCCGCGCGACAGGACTGACCGCCCGCTCGGCGGCCGGCTTTCAGTTCGTCCCGTCGTAGGTGACGATCTCGACCCAGTTCGCCCCCTTGCCGACCGGATACTTGCCGATCGCGGCGAGGTGCCCGGTGTTCCGCTCGATCCGGTACACGGCAAGCGTCGGCGACAACTGGCCCGCCGCGAGGAGATACCGGCCCGACGGATCGATCGCGAAGCCGCGCGGCTGCTGCTCGGTCGCGAACGTGCCGATTCGCGCGAGCTGGCCCGATTTCGCGTCGACCCGATACGCGGCGAGCGTGCTCGACGTGCGCTCCGACGCGTACAGGAAGCGTCCGTCCGGCGTCAGGTGCAGGTCGGCGCCCCACGGCTTGTCGCCGTGGAAATCCGGCGGCAGGATCGACACGGTCTGGATCGGCCGTGCGGCGGCGCCGCCGCGCGACAGCGCGAGCACATGCAGCTTGCCGTCAAGCTCGTCGATCAGGTACGCGACGCGCCCGTTCGACGAAAACACGAAGTGGCGCGGCCCCGATTGATCCGGTAGCCGGTAGGCCGGCGTCGCCTCGCCGGTCAGCCTCCCCGTCGACGCATCGAACGGCAAGCGCAGCCACGCATCGGCGCCGAGCACCGACGCGAACGCATAACGGCCGTCCGGCGACTGCCGGATCGCGTGCGCCATCGGGCCGGTCTTCACCGTCTGCTGCACGTCGCCCGCGATACCGCTCTCCCCGATCCGGTTCACCGCGAGCAGGTTGCCGCCATACGACGCCGAGAACAGGTAGCGGCCCGACGCATCGGTCGACACATACGCCATGCTCTCCGCGAGTGGCGCGCGGCCCAGTTCGATCAGCCGCCCGTCGAGCGGATTGATCGCGAAGCTCACGACACGATACGGCGTCGAGCGCAGCGCCGCATAGAGGCGATGGTGATCGGGCGACAGCGCCATCGGCATCACGGTGCCGCCGACCGGCACGGTCTCGATCGCGGTCAGCGCGCCGTTCGACATGTCGACGCCGAACACCGAGATGTCGCGGCTGTCGCTGTTCGACACATACGCATACGTCGCCGCGTGCGAGAGCGTGACGGCCATCCCGACCGCGGCCGCCGCGACGGCGCGCCAGAGTGTCTTCGTGTTCATGGGTCTTCCGGAAACGTGAAAGGGAACCGCAGAAGCGACAGCGGCGCCGGACAACCTCGGTCGTCCGGCGCCGCGACGGGCGACACGTGCGCTCAGAACACCGCGTGCCCGCTGATCAGGCTCGGCAGCCAGGTCGAGAAGAACGGCAGGTACGTGACGATGTTGATCGCGCTGAAGATCGCGAGGTAGTACGGCCACGCCATCTTCGTCGTCTCGCCGATCGACACGTTGCCGATCGCGCAGCCGACGAACTGCACCGACCCGATCGGCGGGTGCACGAGGCCGAGCGAGCAGTTCAGCAGCAGCATGATCCCGAACTGCACCGGCCCGACGCCGCACGCCATCGCGATCGGCAGGAACAGCGGCGTCGTGATCAGGATGTGTGCGGCCATGTCGACGAACGTGCCGAGGAACACCTGGATGATGTTGATGTACAGCAGCATCAGCCACGGCGCGGCGGTCGACTGCTTCAGCAGCCCTTCGATCGCATCCGGAATCTCCAGGTACGACATCTGGAAGCGCAGCATGTTGGACACCGCGATCAGCAGCAGCACGACACCCGTCGTGCGCGCCGCATGCGACAGCGCGCGGCGCAGCTTCTCGGCCGTCAGCGTCCGGTAGACCACCGCGGTCAGCACGAGTGAGTACACGACGGCGATCGCGGCCGCTTCGGTCGCCGTGGCAATCCCCTTCGCGACGCACACGAGGATGATCGCGATCACCATCAGCCCGGGCACCGCGCCGACGAAGCTGCGCAGCACCGCATACCAGCCGGGGAACGCGGGCAGCGCGGACGAACCGTCTTCCCGGCGCGGATAACCGTGACGCACGGCCTGCCAGTACGCGGCGGCGAGCACGAAGCCCATCACCCACAACACCGGCAGCAGCCCCGAGAACAGCAGGTCGCCGATCGACACGCCGCTCACCGGCTGGCCGTGCAGCATCCCGGTGATGCCCTGCGCGGCGAACGCGTAGATGATCATGTTGGTCGACGTCGGCATCAGCGCGCCGGCGAGCGACGCATGCGTCGTCACGTTGACCGCGTACGCGGCGCTGTAGCCTTCGCGCTTCATCAGCGGAATCACCACGCCGCCCATCGCCGACGTATCGGCGGTCGGCGAACCCGATACGCCGCCGAACAGCGTGCACGCGACGACGTTCGCCATCCCGAGGCCGCCGCGGAAGTGGCCGACGGTCGCCTGCGCGAAGCGCAGGATCCGGTCCGCGATGCCGCCGTGCAGCATCAGTTCGCCGGAGAAGATGAAGAACGGCACCGCGAGGAACGAGAACGCGTTCATCCCCGAGATCATCGCCTGCATCGCGGTCGCGATCGGCAGGCCTTCGACCATGTAGGTCAACACGCAGGCTATCCCGAGCGCGAACGACACGGGCACGCCGAGTACCAGAAAAATCAGAAAACTGACGGACAGGATCGCGAGTTCCATGGCGTTATTGTCCCGACGAAGAACGACGAAGCGCGAGCAGGTGCTCGAGCGAGAAGAGGATGATGGCGATCGCCGCGGGCATCGCGATCAGGTAGCGCACGCCTTCGGGCAGCCCGATGATCGGGATGCGGTCGCCCATCGTCTCGGCGGCCATGCTGCCGCAACCGACCATGATCATGATCGCGAACACGATCAGGCTCAGGTGCTGAATCGCGACGACCACGGCGCGACCGTTCGGCGGCAGCCGGCGCACGAGCGAATCGAGGCCGATGTGGCCGCCGTCGCGCACCTTCATCGCCGCGCCGAACATCGCGATCACGATCACGAGCAACAGCGCGATCGGTTCGACGAAATCCGGCGCGTTCTCGAACACGTAGCGCATCACGACCGCGTAGAACACCAGCACCGTGAGCACCGCGAGACACGCCGACGCGATCACGGCGAGCACGCGAAACACCACGTCGTTCA
The DNA here is from genome assembly GCF_902499125.1 of Burkholderia arboris. GTDB lineage: Bacteria > Pseudomonadota > Gammaproteobacteria > Burkholderiales > Burkholderiaceae > Burkholderia > Burkholderia arboris. Next base: position 64,354 of record NZ_CABVPX010000007.1, on the reverse strand, counting down.
CGCAGCGCAGGAGCGGCGCGCCGTGCGGCCGCGCCGGCACCGCACTGTCCGGGGCGGCGGACGGCGAGCCCGCGGCCGCCGCGCCGTTCAGGGAAGTGCGACGCGTCACTTGGTGGCCTCGATCTCGTCGACGATCTGCTTCATCTGCGGCGTCTTTTCATACTTCGTCCACAGCGGCTGCATCGCCTTCACGAACGCTGCGCGGTCGATCTGCGCGGCCGGCAGGACCTTCGCGCCGCCCTTCGTCACCGTCTGCTGCGCGGACGCCTCGCGCGCGGTCCACAGCTTCTGGTAGTACGGCACCGAATCGGCCGCCGCCTTCTTGATGGCCGCCTGCTCCTGCGGCGACAGCGTGTCCCAGATCTTCTTCGAGAACACCAGCACTTCCGGCGTCATCGCGTGCTGCGTCTCCGAGTAGTCGGGCGCCACTTCGTAATGCTTGGTTTCCTCGTACGACGGCATGTTGTTTTCCGCCGCGTCGACGAGGCCCGTCTTCAGGCCCGTGTACACCTCGGCGAACGGCATCGGCGTCGGCGTGCCGCCCATCGCCTTGATCTCGTCGACCATCAGGTCGGACGGTTGCACGCGCACCTTCAGCCCCTTCATGTCGGCCGGCGAACGCACCGGGCGCTTCGCGTAGATCGAGCGCGCGCCGCTCTCGTAGAACGTCAGCGCGATCATTCCCTTCGCGGTGAACGCATCGAGAATCTTCTGGCCGGCCGGGCCGTACATCGCCTTGCGGAAATGGTCGACGTCGCGGAACAGGAACGGGAACGACGGGATCAGCGATTCCGGCACGATCTCGTTGAACGACGCGCCGTTCACGCGCGCCATGTCGATCGCGCCGATCCGCACCTGATCGACGGTGTCCTTCTCGGAGCCGAGTGCGCTGTTGCCGAACACCTTGATCGAATCCTTGCCGCCCGTCTGCTTCGACAGTTCGTCGCCCATGAACTTCACGGCCATGTTGGTCGGGAAATTGTCGCCGTGCACGTCCGCCGAGCGGAACACGCGCGCCTGCGCGGACATCGCAAAGCCGGCCATCAGCGCGACGGCCAGGACGGTACGGGAGCCGGTGAATCGGTGCTTCATGGTGAGTCTCCTTGATGGTCGATCGTTGTTGCGCGGCGATCCGTCGGCTGGCGCGTGCGTCGGCGAGGCGCTTTCCTGAATCGCAGAGTCATACGTCGTATGACGTGTTGAGCGAATGTACGTCGGTTAATCGTTTAACTCACTTGGTGCATACCCCTACGGCCGCTGCCATAACGGGTTGACGGCGATTTTCGGGGAATCGCTTTCTCCGTTTCGGGGAATTATTGCGAAACGTTTTCCGGAAATGGGTCCGTATTTGAATCGGGCGCCCGTGTCGCTGTTTCCCGACGCCGAAAAGCAATCTTTCGCTTCGCTTGCCGTCGTTATAGGATGACTGACCACAACACGGATACCCCCGCGCGTCGCCACGAGCACGCGCCGGCCCCGCATCGCGCGCCCGCGATCGCACTCGTGGCACCGGCCCCGGCGACCCGCGCCGAGGCCCGCGCCGCCCGCTCCAGTCTTGCCCGCGGCACGTTCAGGCTGCGCGTGCGCGCCAGCCGGCGCGCGCGGGCCGAACGACCCGATACCCACCCGGCATCGCGCACAGCCGATGCCTCATCAGGAGATCTTCGTCATGACATCCCCCCTTTGCCGGCCAGACCGGCGCCCGCGCGCGCTCGGCCTGCTCGCGGCGTTGCTCGCGACAGCCGCAGCGCTCACCGCGTGCGGCGGCGACGATTCAAGCACCGGCGGCGGCGCCTCCACCGCGCCGCCCGCCACCAGCGTGTTCCAGGTCGGCACGACGACCGTCGACGCGAACCTGCCGGCCGAGCCCGCGCTGCCGGCCGACATGCAGGTCTGCGGCACGCTCGAGGCCGCCAATACGCTCGTGAGCCGTCCCGACGGCTCGCTGCCGCCGGAAGCCGACCCGTCGACGGCCGGCGTCGGCAAGGCCGTGGCGGCCGCGACGGCCAACCCCGACCAGGCGCGCATCCAGGCTGCGCTCGACGCATGCGGCGCGGCGGTGGACGCCGAGGTCGGCGCGACGATCGCGGCGGCGGACGTCGCGGCCACCGCCGCGCAGAAGGCGGCGGCCGTCCCGAACGCGAACATCGCCGGCGCGTCCGGCGAGGAACTCGCGAAGCCGAAGTACCGCGCCAGCAAGTTCGCGGTGCGCCTCGTCGTCAACCACGCGGGGCCCGGCAACAGCTTCATCAGCGGGCCGCTGACGCTGCCGTCCGGCGTCACGTTGTGGATCGACAAGGGCGTGACGCTGTATGCGTCGCGCGACGTGAAGGCGTATTCGCCGAACGCCGCCGGCCCGTACTGCGGCAATACCGCCGTCAGCGCGACGAAGGCCGGCAGTTCGTCGAACTGCGCCGCGCTGATCACCGGCACCAATCTCGTGAACGCGGCAGTGGTCGGCGATGGCCGCATCGACGGGCGCGGCTACGCGGAGCTTGTCACGTCCGATGCGAAATACCCGCTGATGAAGGTCGACCTGACCTGCTCGAACACCTACGCGGCATACAAGGGCGGCACTGTGGCGCCCGACGGCACCGCATGCGACGACGGCGGCACCGTCGTCGACTCGAAGTCGACGGTGCGCAACATGACGTGGTGGGATCTCGCGTATCTCGGCAACATGGTGCAGAACGGCACGACCGGCTTCGGCTCGCAGTCGAATTTCCGGTTGATGGTGTTCAACTACGCGAAGAACCTCACGCTGTATCGCATCACGCTGAACAACAGCCCGAATTTCCACGTGGTGCCGAGCGGCGTCGACGGGCTGACGATCTGGAACGTGAAGGTGCAGACGCCGACGCTCGCGGCGTTCGCGAACCCGGCCGGCAACGGCAACCCGCTGTACAACGGGCAGACGTTCAACGCGGACAACGTGAAGAACACCGATGCGTTCGACCCGGGCTCCGCGTCGAAGCCGGCGTCGGCGGCGCTGTCGACCGGCAGCACGACGACGTCCGCCGCCGCGATCTCGTTCGACGGCTACCTGAAGAACTTCGTGTTCGCGTACAACTACGTGAGCACCGGCGACGACGACATCGCGCTCAAGGGCAGCAACAACCCGGCGCCCGCCGGTTCGGGGCTGTTCGGTATCGACGGCAATCGCGACGTGCGCGCCGATCGCAAATGGGGTGTCGTGATCGCGCACAACCACATCTACTGGGGGCACGGCATCTCGATCGGCAGCGAGACCAACGGCGGCGTGACGAACGTTCAGGTGTACGACAATGCGTTCAAGGATTCGGAAGAAGGGCTGCGCATCAAGTCCGACTATGCGCGCGGCGGCGAAGTAAGCAACATCCGCTATTCGAACATCTGCATCCGCGATGCGAAGAACGCGCTGCTGTTCACGCCGTACTACAGCACGAAGGCCGTACCCGCGAGCGGGCCGCTGTACCCGAACTTCCACGACATCTCGCTCGCGAACGTCGTGATCGAGGGCACGGCCGGCGTGAAGTTGCAGGGGTTCGAAGCGAACACCGGCGGCTACGGCGAGCCGGCCTTCCCGCTCGTGATGTCGCTGAGCGACGTGGTGGCCGACACGCCCGACGGCATCTCGACGATCGCGTCCGACGCGAACCTCACGCTGCACCACGTGAACCTGCCGGTGTTCGCGTCGACCGCGAACCGGGTCGTCGTCAACGGCACGGCGGCCCACACGATCGACCCGGCCAGCGTGCTCGACTGCAGCAAGGCGTTCGTCGACTTCCCGGGCATCGACCAGTCGAACCCGTTCGGGTCGACGTGGGCGCCGGCGCTGTAACACCCGGCCGGCGCGATCGGGTTTCCCGCGCCGGCGCGGGGAACCCGCCGCGCCCGCGCGTGCGGCACGCTCAGGTCTGCATGACCAGCGACGTCAGTTGCGCCGCGCGCGCCACGTCCGTCTTCGCATAGATCGACTTGATCTGCGCGCGGACGGTGCCGATCGACACGCCGCGCAACGCCGCGCATTCCTGCGGCGACCGCCCGTCGCAGCAGAGCAGCACGGCGAGATCGGCTTCCGCCGACGACAGCCCGTAGAACACGCGCAAGCGCTGCGCGCGCGCCGCCGGCGAACGCAGGTCGGCGGCCGTCATCAGCGCAGCCACACCGGGCCGTTCGCGCGCGAGGCGCGACTGTTCGGGAACGGGGATCAGCGCAAGCGGCAACGGTTCGCCCGTCGCCCGCCGCAGCAATAGCCCGCCGCGCGCGAACGCGTGCCGCCATTGCGCGTCGTCGATGCAGCCTTCCGGCGCAAAACGCCCGTTCACGACCCGCAGCGCCGGTTCGGCGGCGATCAGCTGAGCGGCCGCCCGGTTCGTGTAGCGCAGTTCGCGCTGCGCGCCGAGCAGGAACACCGGCACCGGAATCGCATCGAGCGCCGATTCCGCGGCGGCCACACGCGCCTCGAGTTCGCCGATGCGCGCCTGGATCTGCAGCGCACGGCGGATGTGCGCGCCCATGATCTCGATGGTGCGGCGCTGATCGTCGGAAAGCCCTTCCGATTCGGGGCCGCTCTGGACGCTGAGGAACGCGCTGGCGCCCTCGCCGCGATGAATGTACAGGCCCGAGATGCTGCCGAGCCCGAAGGGATGCAGGAATTCCCGATAGAACACGCTGCGCGCGCGCTGCTGCGCGGGCAGGTGCTTGACGTCCTCGAACCAGCGCCCCACCGGCCAGTCGCCGGCAATCGGCACGACCGGGTCGTACAGGTAGAACTCGGTGTTGTAGCTGTGGTGACACGCGGCGACCCACGACGCATCGTCGCCGGCTGCCTGCTCGATCGCCGGCACCCTCGCCGCCTCGTCGAACGACAGCAGCGTGGCCATGCGCACGCCGACCGACGAACGCAACCCGTCCAGCACCGTTTCCCATCGTTGATCGCCCAGTGCCGCAGCGTAGATGTCATCGATCCATGCCGATGGAATCAACCCGTTCATATGCATCTGGCCACCCCGCGCCGTGCGTTTTTGTCGAACGTCGTTCGGGCATCTTACTCAATCGGTCTCGTTGTTCAAATGGCCGATGCAGGTTTGAACGAAATACCACGTTTGTTACCGTCTTTTGTCAGACGTAATGGCCGCTTTCGATACACCGGCGCTGTTGGTGCGGACGAGAGCCGGCTTTTCATCGCCGCCGGGGTATGCCATGATGCAGCGCATGACGATCCGGAACATCACGACCTCGCAGCACCATCATCACGGCCGCCCTCCATTGCGCCGTGGTTCGTTTCGCATCTAGACATTGCATCGGGCACGTTCCCGATCAGGACGACAACCAAGGCGCCTCCGGCGCCTTTTTTGTTTTTTGCGCCGTCAAAACCTGCTGTGCCGATCAACCGATAACGTATGGAGCGTTTTCAATGCAACACCCCTGGAAAGAAGTCTCCCTGTCGGATCTGCCGCTGCGGGAGGATCTCCGGATGCAGCACGCGTACGGGGCGCCGCAGCTCGATGTGCCGGTCTGCCTGAACGTCAACGAGAACCCCTATCCGCCGTCGCCGGCACTCGTCGAACGCATCGCGATCGCGGTCGCCGACGCGGCGCGCCACGCGAACCGCTACCCCGATCGCGACTTTGCCGCGCTGCGCTCGCATCTGGCCGACTACCTGTCGCACGACAGCGGCGTGGGCGTCGACGCGTCGAACGTGTGGGCGGCCAACGGCTCGAATGAGGTGATCCAGCAGATCCTGCAGGCATTCGGCGGCCCGGGGCGATCGGCGCTGGCCTTTACGCCCGCGTATCCGATGTATGACGAATACTGCCGGACGACCTTCACGCACCTGCATGCGCTGCCGCGTACCGAAGATTTCGCGCTGGACCTGGATCAGGCGCTCGACAGCATCCGCACGCATCGGCCGAGCGTGATCCTGCTGACGTCGCCGAACAATCCGACCGGGACCGCGCTGCCACTCGACACCCTTCGCGCGATACTCGACGTCGCGCCGGGCGTGGTCGTCGTCGACGAAGCCTATGCGGAGTTCCGGCGTCGCGGCGTACGCAGCGCGGTCGCGCTGCTGCCCGACTACCCGCGGCTGATCGTCTCCCGCACGTTGAGCAAGGCGTTCAAGTTCGCCGGCGGCCGCGTCGGCTATTGCGCGTGCGCGCCGGCAATCGTGGACGCGCTGAAGCTGGTCCGGCTGCCCTATCACCTGTCGGCCTTTACGCAGGCCGCGGCTTGCGCGGCGCTGGTCGCGCGCGACGAGATGCTGTCGCAAGTGGAGGCGATCAAGGCCGAGCGCGACGCCACGGTCGGCTGGCTTCGCGGGCTGGGCCTCGCGGTGGCCGATTCCGACGCCAACTTCGTGATGTTCGGCAAGTTTGCGGATCGCCACCGGATCTGGCGCGGACTCCTGAGCCACGGTGTGCTGATTCGCGAGTCGGGCCCGCCGGCATACCTGCGCGCGTCCATCGGCACCGCCGCGGAAATGGCCGCGTTTCGCGCGGCCCTGCTTGACGTGATGGCGCTCGAGTAAGCAACGGCTCGGACTGACACCCGCGACGACGCGATGAAACGCATTTCGCCCCGCCATCCGACGATGCACTTACTTCATCGTCGCGAATCGCGACTCCATCGCGTCGATCTTCACGAGCACCGCTTCGCAGAGCTTTCTCACGTGACGCGGCATATCGGGTGCCGACAGCAGCTCCTCGATACGCCCGCGCCAGTAGCTCGGATGTCTGACGCGCCCCGCGCCCGACATCGATACGTCGTCAGCGACCGTCTCGCTGTCCAGGAGAGCGACCATTCTCTGAATGTGAGAGAGCTCTCGTTCCACATAGTCTCGTGCCAGCATATTGATTGAAATTCCCCGAAATGCGACATCAGGCCTTCCGTCATCAACGCGCCACCGTGCCGCGATGCCGGCGACGCACCGCACACGTTGCACATCAGCGTACGCGACGGTTGTGTCAGCCGACTGCGCGGACGTTCGCAGCGATCGATACGCAACGACAGGCCTGTCCGCTTGTTCTGGTGGGATCCGGTCCCCGATGCCCTGCCGTCAATCGTAGGCGCGCCGTCAGGCGACGGCATCCCCAAAAGTGGGGATGCCGGGCGATATCGGGCGCGCCGTGGTTACCGGACATGACAGGAAGTGCGCGCCTTCACGTCTGACAAATGGGTGTCGGGCATCGCGACGCCTGTCGCCCATTGCATGTCGATTGGCACGCTTTGCGAGTGAAGTGGCGCGCGAAAGGCGTCATCATGGCGCATCCCCTCCGCCACGGAATCCCGCTCATGAATATCGATACCGACCTCCCTGTCATGGTGACCGGCGCAACCGGGTACGTTGCGGGCTGGCTCGTGCAGCGGCTGCTCGAGGCCGGCGTGACGGTCCATGCGGCCGTCCGCGATCCCGACAGCCCGGACAAGCTGAAACATCTCCAGCGCATCGCGGCCGGCAAGCCCGGCACGATCCGCTATTTCCGTGCCGACCTGCTCGAACCCGGGTCGTACGCGGAAGCGATGGCGGGTTGCGGGACCGTGTTCCACACGGCATCGCCGTTCACGGTCACCGTCCGCGATCCGCAGAAGGAACTCGTCGATCCCGCGCTGCTCGGCACGCGCAACGTGCTCGAAACGGTCAACCGCACGCCGTCGGTACGGCGCGTCGTGCTGACCAGCAGCTGCGCGGCGATCTACGGCGACAACGCCGATCTCGCCGCGACGCCGAACGGTGTGTTCACCGAAGCGATCTGGAATACCAGCTCGTCGCTGACCCACCAGCCCTATTCGTATTCGAAAACCGTTGCCGAGCGCGAGGCGTGGACATTCGCCGGCGGACAGCAGCGCTGGAATCTCGTGACCGTCAATCCGTCGCTCGTGATCGGGCCCGGCATCAATCCGTACGCGACGTCGGAAAGCTTCGAGATCGTGCGGCAGATGGGCAACGGCACGATGAAAACGGGCGTGCCCGATCTCGGCATGGGCGCGGTCGATGTCCGCGACGTGGCCGACGCTCACCTGCGCGCCGCGTTCCTGCCCGACGCGAACGGCCGCTACATCGTGTCGGGGCACGATACGAGCCTGCCGGCGATGGCGGCCACGCTGCTCGAACGGTATGGCGCCGACTATCCGATTCCGCGGCGCATCCTGCCGAAATGGCTGGTGTGGCTGGTCGGCCCGCTCGCGAACAAGAGCGTGACGCGCCGCATGATCGCGCTCAACGTCGGGCTGCCCTGGCGTGGCGACAACAGCCGCAGCCGCAACGAACTCGGGATCCGCTATCGCCCGCTCGCCGAATCGATGAACGACTTCTTCCAGCAACTCGTCGAAACCGGGCAACTGCGGCGATGAACCGCTTCGCGGTATCGCCGGGCTGGCAGGTCGTGATGGTCGACCTCGGCCTGCGCGTCGACGAACTGCTGCGGCGCGCGCAGTTGCCCGCCGATCTGTTCACGCGGCCGGAAGGCGGGCTGACGACCCGCGAGTTCTTCCGCATGTGGCTCGCGATGGAGGAGATGGCCGACACGCCGGCCGTCGCGCTGCGCATCCTCGATCGGGTCTCGGTCGAGACCTTCGATCCGCCGCTGTTCGCCGCGTTGTGCAGCCCGAACCTGGAAATCGCCATCCGGCGCATCAGCCAGTTCAAGCCGCTGATCGGCCCGATCCGCTTGCGCGTGACGCGCGAGGCCGATCTGCTCGTGCTCGCGATCGACTTCCTGGAACGCGAGGTGCCGCCTCCCGGCATGCTGCTCGCGGCCGAACTCGGCTTCTTCGTGAAGCTGGCGCGGCTCGCAACCCGGACCGACCTGCCGGCCCGCGCCGTCACGCTGCCGCGCGGCCTCGCGCCGCATCCCGGCTATGCGCGGTTTTTCGGCGTGACGCCGCGATACGGCGACGCGCCCTCCGTGAGCTTCGCGCTGCAGGATGCACGGCGCCCGTTCGTGACGGCAAACCACGCGATGTGGCAGATCTTCGAACCCGACCTGCGCCGCCGCCTCGACGTGTTGTCGGCCGAGGCCGGCACCGTCGAACGCGTGCGCGCGGCGCTGCTCGAACTGATCCCGGGCGGCCTCGCCACCGTGGACGGCGTGGCGCACACGCTGGCCATCAGCAAGCGCACGCTGCAACGTCGGCTCGGCGACGAAGGCGCGAACTTCAAGACGCTCCTGGCGGAAGTCCGCGAGAAGCTCGCATGGCATTACCTCGATCGCTCGGACCTGCCCTGCAGCCAGATCGCGTTCCTGCTCGGCTATCAGGATCCGAACTCGTTCTTCCGCGCGTTCAACGAATGGACCGGGATGACACCCGAAGCCGCGCGCTCGCGACCGGTACGCTGATCGACGCGATCCGCCCGAAGCGTCGCCGCGCCGATGCCGAATCAGCCAGCGGCGGTGCGACGGTTCAGCCCGAAAATGAAATCGGCTTCGACCGACGCGCCTTTCGGCAATTGCAGCACGCCGACCGACGAGCGCGTATGGACGCCCGCGTCACCGAGCACCGCATACAACACGTCGGAGGCGCCGTCGGCCACTTCGCTTTGCAGCGTGAAGCCGGGCGCGCTTCGCACGTACACGGTCATGCGCGGCACCGTCGCGACCGCATCGAGCGTGCCGCAGTGCTTGCGGATCAGCGACAGCGCGCGCAGCGCCGATATGCCGGCCGCACGGCGGGCGTCTTCCAGCGAAACGGATTCGCCCACGACGCCGACGAAATGCACGACTTCCCCGATTCGCGGAATCTGGCCGGCAATGTACGCCGTACTGCCGTCGACCAGAACGGCGGTGTACTTTCCGCCGATCCGGATCGTTTCGTCCGGATCGAATCCGAATTCGGCTGCAACCTGTTTCAGCGTGTCGTCTCTGTTCATCAGTGAATTCCCCGATCCTTCTGAAAAAAGATCAAGAATAATTGAGTCTCCGATGCTTGTCCCGGAGGAGAAGATCGGACGGAAACGATCAAATCGATACACCTTCAGGTGTTCGAAGCAGTCCTGTTCGCCATATCGACGATGAATTTCGTAGCCGGAGCGATTTTCTTCATCATTTCCGGCTGAAACCGCTATCATGTATAGACACACAACCTGAAGAGCGATATATGGCAACTTACAAGGAACTGAAAGCCCAGATGGACGCTTTGGCGGAGAAAGCCGAAGCAGCGCGCGTCGCGGAATTCCAGGCGATCGTCGACGACATCCGCACCAAAGTCGCGGAATTCGGCATTACCGAAAAAGACATTTTCGGTTCACGCCGCGGTCGGCCGGCCAAACAAGCGGCAGCCCCCGTGCAGGCGAAATATCGCGATCCGAAGACCGGTGCAACCTGGTCCGGCCGCGGTCGCGCGCCCGCATGGATCAAGGACGCAAAGAATCGCAATCGATTCCTGATCCAGGAATAAGATTCCCGGCGCGCGATTCAACGCGCGGTCCGGTAGTTTGGGCTTCCATTGAGCATCGATGCCGGCGGGTTTAAAAGACCGCTCCGGATCGATGAGACTTTGCCTCGCTCGGCGTGTGACGTACTGGCCAATCGACAGATCGGGCGACACGCCAATACTTTCCTCAGCGTTCGTAATAGATCGCAAGCCAGACGGTTTGCGCTTCGTCATGCGTCCATGCGACACGATGACGGCAATGCGGTTCGATCAGCACGTAATCTCCGGGGCGCATATCGTGCCGAGTCGAATCCGCTTCGAATTCGAGTACGGCCGCCCCCGACAGCAGCACGACCCATTCGGCGCGCGAGTCGTCATACCAGAACCCGTCCGGGCTCGCGTGTCCCATCGATACGATCCGCTCGACATTCAGGCGTTGCCCCGTGACGAGTATGTCGATTCGCTCGTCACCGCCGCGCTGCCCTTCGACGCTGAATAAATTACCGGTTTGAAGTTGCATCGCTTTACCTCGTCGTTGACCGTCCGGTCAGGAATGCGGGTTTAAAGGCGAAGGAAAATGTCCGCTGCAGTCCGACGATCGGCTTTCTTTGCACGCGTCGATGAATGCCTGTCATAAAGATGAAGAATAGTCGCAACTGCGCCCGCGCTCATTCATCGTCGCGATAAAGCACGCCGTGACTTTCTTTTAGCGAAGCGCGCGCCATCGCGGGTCATTTCGGTAAAGCCCGGCCGCATCCTGCCGCGCTCGGGCGCGTCGCGCCGGCGCAATCCGCCCCGGGCATCCGCCCGGTTGTTCGGCGCGCCGCTTGCAACACTCAGGGTTTGCACGCAATGGCTTCGATTTCTATCTTCGTGCCGACCATGTTCGTCGCCTGCAATGTCGATCGCGACGGCTTGTTCCCGGGAAAGAACTCCGCATAGACGCGATTGAATTCGGCGAAGTCGCGTGCGTCTTCGAGCCAGACCGTGGTTTTCACCACATCGTCGAGCGTGCATCCCGCAAGCGCGAGTACCTGAGCGACGTTCTGCAACGTCCGGCGTGTCTGCACGTCGATCCCGCCGGCAACGATGCTTCCGTCTTCGTTTCTCGCAATCTGACCGGACACGAACACCAGATCGCCGGCTTTTACCGCCAGCGAGCGCGGCAGGTTGCGAGTGAGCGGATTGCACTCGGCAAAGTACTCGATCGTCATGTGCGTCTCCTTCGACCGGCATCGCATCTGCGTCGGCCAACGCTGACGAGCGTATCGCGGAACAACAGCGCTGCCAATTCGTGGTACGGAGCAGCTCGTCTTCCCGCATCCGGAATCGCCTTGAAGCCCTTCCGCGAACTTGCCACAATTCATCAGGCACACCCGCACTTTTATCGTGTATGCCAGGCGCGTGATGCGTGAGGCCCATGTCGATGACCACCGAATGCGTTCATCCTGCTGTACTGATCACGATGCCGCACAGCCATTACAGCGAGAAGGCGCGGTGGGCGCTCGACCGGCTCGCGCAACCTTATCGCGAGCAACCGCATGCGCCGCTGCTGCACCGGCTGGCCACGCTGCCCAACGGCGGTAGCAGCGTGCCCTTGCTGCTTCATCGCGGTGCACGCTTCACCGATTCCACCGATATCCTCGTACATATCGACCTGCTCCACGGCGGCGATTGCCTGTACCCGCGCGATGCCGCGCTGCGGCAGGAAGTCGAAGCCCTCGAGACGCAGTTCGATGAAGTGCTGGGCCCGCATGCGAGGCGCTGGGCGTATGCGCAATTGCTGCCCGAGCGCAGCCTGTTGCTGCGCGTGATGTCGCGCGGGGTGCCGCGGTTCGAGGCCGTGGTGCTGCCGGTCATCCTGCCGGGCGTCGTGCGGCTCATTCGAACGGCGCTCAGGATCACGCCGGACAGTGCGGCCCGCTCCATCGAACGCGTGCGCGGCGTCTTCACGGAGATCGACGGCCGACTGAGCGATGGCCGACGGTTCCTGGTCGGCGAACGGTTCACGGCGGCCGATCTGACATTTGCGGCACTCGCCGCGCCAGTCCTGTTTCCCGCAGGCTATCGCGCGGCCTACCCGGCGCTCGACGCCGTACCGGCCGCGATGCGCGACGAAGCCCTGCGCCTGCGGGATACCGCCGCCGGGCGATTCGCGCTGCGCTTGTATGCGGAAGAACGCGACCGTGTGCCTGACGCTTTGCACGCGTGGCACGACAGTCCCGGGTAACGGCTTCCGGCGCCGCCGGCAATCGCCGTTCGAGTACGTCAGCGCGCCGCGACCGGCGCCTTTTCCGGGCGCAGACTCGTGTGAGTGAGCATCAGCAGGTTGATGACGACAACGGCGATGAGCACGTCGATCATCAGGTTCACCCCGCCCTGGGCGACCAGCATGCCCGCGACGTACGGAAACCCGAATAAACCCGTGAAGTAGGCAATCGTGAAGACTTGCGAGCTCGCCGACGCGGACAATCCCCGTTCGCCGGCCAGATTGACCGCCATGCCGTTCAACGTGGAGTAGCTGAGCCCGTAGCCGATGGCGAAGACGATCGCGCCGGTCACGTACAGGATTCCGCTGCCCGGATTGGCGACGAACAGGACCAGCGCCAGCAGCGTCGCACCGAACAACGCGCAGGCGAGCTTTCGAACGGGCAATCGACTGATCGTTTGCGCCAACGTGAAACGGCAGGCGACGGTCGTCACCGTGAAGGTCACGAAGAACAGGTCCGGCGACAGGTGCCGCGACTCCGCATAGGCCGCCTGAAAATTCGACAACGCGGAAAAGACGCAGGCGGCGAGCGCGATCATGATGATCGGCAGCCGCGTCACGTTGCGCAGGATCTCCGCGATCCGCGCGGGCGTCAGGCCGGTGGCCGCCATCGGCAGGGTCGTTGTGTGTATTGTCCATTTCCGGGCCGCGTAGAAGGCAACGGCCGCAATCAGGCAGAGGCACGCCAGTCCGTCGTACACGACCGAATACGAACCGAAGCGGCCGGCAACGAAATGACCGATCGGCGACGCGAGTCCCAGTCCGACCATTTGACCGCCCGACAGCAACGTCAGGTATTTGATCCGTGCGTCGGGTCGCAGGTGATGAATGATTTGAAGCGGCGCGAGAATGTAAAACGCCGACCACCCCATCCCCAGCAACAGGCCACCGGCAAACGCCAGCCTCGCATCGATCGCCGCGAGGCTGAATGCGAGCATGGACACGGACATCACGACGGCAGCGGCAACGATGGTCGACATCAATCCGATACGCTGCGCGATCCACCCGGCGAGCAGCGCGCTGACGATCATGGTCAGGATGCCGGTCGAAATCACGGCGCCGGTCATCGAGGAATCGAAGCCACAATGACGCAAATGCTCGGAAAGGAGAAAGCTGGCGCCGTACGCGGCCGCAAGCGCAATGCTCGCGACGAGAAATGGAATGAAAGTGGCAGCACCAGGCGATGACGGCAATGGGTCAGCGGGTGGATTCATGGAATGTGCGTCCGGGTTTTATCGCCGCCGCAATGCAGTAAGCGGAGCGGTCTTCCGTTATCGATTTTTACCTGCATCGGGCAGGACGACGGCCCTTTTCACATATGCCGGCCCCATCCTCGCGGAAATTGTGTTTCAGGCTGATAGAGAATGAAATGTACAGTGCAGCCGATTTGTTTCTGCACAGTTATGCAGCGAGCCGCTGGCCCACGCGGCAGATGCTCGTCGTCTTTCTGTTCGCGCCGGGCATCGTGTCCGTTTTCTCGGTACGCTACAGCCTGATTCGGCCATTCGACACCCTCGATGTGCAGATTGCATCAAGGTATGGATGTCACTGCATGCCGGCGGAAAATGCATCGATACAATCCGGAGCAAAATAAAATGAATCTCGCCGCGCTCGGACGAGATCACGCCACCGCCTTCAACCACCCCAGCAACGCCGCCTGCGCACTCCCCTCCGCCATCGGCGCCGGCGTCAACAGGCAGTAATGCGAACCATCCTCGACGAACCCCATCGGGGCGACCAGCACACCGCTCTCGATGTCGTCGCGCACGAGATGCCACGGCCCGATCGCTACCCCCAGCCCTGCGACGGCCGCCTGCAGGCTGAAGTAGAAATGATCGAACATCTGCACGCGTCCGCTCGCGCCCGGCTGGTTCGCCGCCGCCGCCCACGCGCTCCACGCGTCCGGCCGGGTCCGCGTCTGCAATAGCGCCGCGTCGTGTTTCAACACGCGGCCGCCGCGACGCGCCGCAAACCACGCGCCAACCTTGTCCGGCCGGCAAACCGGTCCGACCCGCTCCGCAAACAGCGGCTCGGCGTGACAACCCGCCGGCCACGCGAAATCGTTGCGACGAATCGCCATGTCGATGCCGTGATCGAACGAGAACGGCCCGCCCGCAGCGGCCAGGTGGATATCGACGCCTGCGTGTCGCTCCTGGAAATCCGGCCAGCGCGGGATCAGCCAGCGCATCAGGAGCGTCGGCTCGCACGACAGCACCCAACGCCGTGCACGAGCAGCCTCGGCGCGCAGTGCGTGCGCGGCGTGACGCATCAGGCCCAGGCCGTCGTGGACGGCCTGGGCCAGCTTGCGGCCCGCTTCGGTCAGGAAGACACGGCGGCTGCGCCGTTCGAACAGCGTCACGCCCAGATCGTCTTCGAGCAGACGCACCGCACGACTGACCGCGCCATGAGTCAGGCACAGCTCGTCGGCGGCGCGGCTGAAATTCTCGTGACGCGCCGCCGCCTCGAAACACCGCAACGCCATCAGCGACGGCAGGTTCGTTCGAATCGGTTGTGAGTCAGGCTCACCATTCCGGTCAGAAATCATCGCTTTTCCCGATGAAGTGTGGTTCTTATTATTGTGACATCAACACTTCGATCGGAAGGACAATGCCATGACTGAACTGATAGTTGTAGTCACCATTACGCTACTGGCCGTCATCAGCCCGGGCCCGGACTTCGCGATGGTTACGCGCAACAGCCTGATGCTGTCGCGCCGCGCCGGCGTGCTCACCGCTTTGGGCATCGGGCTCGGCGTGACGGTCCACGTGAGCTATACGCTGCTGGGCGTGGGCCTGCTGATCCGCCAGTCGCTGTGGCTCTTCAATGCCGTCAAGATGGTCGGCGCGCTCTACCTGGTCTACCTCGGCGGGAAGATGCTCATGACGAAGGCGGGCGGCGGGCAACCCGACGCAAAGGTGGCGCCGCTGTCCGACTTCGCCGCACTGCGTACGGGCTTCCTGACCAATGCGCTGAATCCCAAGACCACCGTGTTCATCGTCAGCCTGTTCATGCAGGCAGTCCGGCCCGACACGCCGCTGATCGTGCAGATCGGCTACGGCGCCTTCATCGCGGCAACGCATGCCGGCTGGTTCAGCCTCGTGGCCGTCTGCTTCTCGGCCACGGCGGTCCGGGATCGGCTGCTGTCGCTGCGCCACTGGATCGATCGCACGTTCGGATGCCTGCTCGTGGGCTTCGGCGTCGCGCTCGCCATTGCGCGCGGCGGACGCTGACCACCGCCGTGTGCGCGCCGCCCGCGCACCGGATGCGCGGCGTGCAGCGTCAGAACGTGCGCGCGAGCGTCCGGGCTTCGTCGATCGCACGGCTACGATCGACCTTGCCGTCGGGTCCGAACAGCGTGCGCTCGACGACGATTCCCGCGACGTCCGTCACGCCCACGAACCTGAGCCACGTTTCCATATACGGACGCTGCAGGTCGAACTCGGCCGCCGGCGTAAACGACCCCGGCGCCTGATAGGCGAGCCCGCGCGCATAGACGACCGCCGCCTTCTTCCCGGCCAGCTTGCCGGCAAAACCCGATGCGTCGAACGTGAACAGCACGTCCTTCTGCGAGATCGCATCGATCAGGTGCTTGAGCTTGTACGGGATGCTGAAATTCCACAGCGGTACGCCGAACAGAAACTTGTCCGCTTCGTGGAACGGCGCCGCGAGCCGTTCGATCTGCTGCCATGCCGCCGCCTGCTCCGGCGTCAACGCCGTGCCGCTCAGTCCGGCATATTTCGCGGCCAGCGCGGCGGCGTCGAATTCGGGCATCGCCAGATCCCAGATGTCGAGCGTCCGGATCTCATGATCGGGATGCGCATGCCGATATGCATCGAGAAACGCACTGCACACGTCGATGGAGGCCGAGTAGGCCTTGTTGGGTGAGCCTTCGATATAGAGCACGCATGTCATGGAGCCGGTCCGGGTCAGCAGTGACGGCGGCGCGCCGGATGCGCGCTCGCCCACTGCGATTCGCAGCCTATCGGGTCGGCCTATAATCCGGAAACGATATTAATTGATTGAATTAACCCGGATTGGTGATCAATGAGCCTCCCCCTCGACACGGCGCTGCTGCATACGTTCGTTGCGGTCGCCGACGTACGAAGCTTCACCGGTGCCGGCCACCGGCTGAACCTGAGCCAGTCCGCGGTCAGCGCGCAAATCGTTCGCCTGGAAGAACAGGTCGGCCAGGCGCTGCTCGTGCGCAATACCCGCAGCGTCACGCTCACCGCGCATGGCGAGACGCTGCTCGGCTATGCACGCGCGATGCTCAATCTGAGCGAGGAGGCGCGGGCGAGACTCGGAGCGGGTACTGTCGTCGACCTCAAACTGCGGATCGGCGTGTCGGAGGATTTTGCGGATGGCTGGCTGCCTGACCTGATGCGCCGTCATGGCGCCGCGCGGCGCGGCCTGCGGATGGATCTGGTTGTCGACATCGGCGACAACCTGTTTCAGCGGCATGCAAACGGCGAATTCGATCTCGTGATCGGCAGCCGATGCTCGCATTCGGGCCAGGGTGCAACGTTGTGGCAGGAGCCGCTCGCCTGGGCGTTTGCGCGCCACGAGCCGCTTCCGGAAGGCGACGTGCCGCTCGCCTGCTTCCCCGATCCGTGCCCGTACCGCGGCGCCGCCATCAAGGCGCTCGCGCTGGCCGGCATGCCCTACCGGATCGCGTGCGAAAGCCCGAGCGTGACCGGCATCCGGACCTTCGCGCGGGCCGGCATCGCGATCGCCCCGGTGCCGCGCAGCGCGATCGACGACACGCTTCGCGAACTCGGCCCGTCCGAAGGGCTGCCCGAATTGCCGGACATGGAATTCGTGATGATGCACGACGCCCGGATGCCGGCAGCCGTCGAATTCGCCGCGACGATGCTGGACGAGACGGCCGCCCGCACGGGGGCGGGCAAACGCAACCGGGCGTAGCGGAACATAACCCGCATGCGCGAACCCGCACACACCATGTCCGGATTAATGATCCCAACCAGCGGAATCGAATATCGACGAAACAGTTGCGTTGATGCGCAACATCTGCCGCAAGCTATAATTCCCGCAGACCACTCGGGGACATGAATTCATGAGTAATGTAACGATTCTTGAATCGCAATTATTCAATTTGTGTCGCGAGGCACTATCCTCGCTGACTTTTTTGAATGTCAATCAGAAGGCAGGCACGTCGACGTTCGAAGCAGATGACCTCATCCCGAAGCTGATTCGTATCCTGAGCCTCGGCAAGCCGCCGAAGCCTGCGTCTACCAGCTCGAACAACGACATGATTGGCTTCTCGCTTTTCACGGCATGGTTCATCATGAAGGTCAGTACGAAACTGGGATCCGGATTCGAACTTCGGACCGAGCTGCACAAGAAAAGCGTTCTCAAGAGCAGTTTCAAAAGCAATATCGAATCTTACGCAAAAAGCGCGAAGATAAAACTCATTCCATCCGAGCTTCTCGTCGACTTTTTCATCAGCCCCGAAGACAAGAAGCACTGCCCCATTCTGACGGCCGAAAGCGAGAGCAAGGAAGATCTCAAATTCCACGATTTGAGCAAACTCCTCTTGACGACGTCTCCTCGCAGAATTTATCTGGCCAACATCGGGTCGTCCAGCATATCCCCGGCGACGAGCGCGATACAGCACATCCTGGACGAAGCCAATGGCGCGGGCATTCTGAATACGGGCGACCAGATCGTCTTCGTCTTGTACGAAAAGAACGGGAAGAATTTCGTCATTCACCTGTTCGACTACGATCAGTACAGGCACCTGTAAAACTTGCGCGGCCCGTCACGGCCGCGCACACGGCGCACGGCCCGGCTCAACGCTTCGCACTCCATTCGATACGCCCACCGGCCGGTTCCCGGCGCCGTCCGAGCAGCGCCGCCAGCGAGACATCCGCAAGCTTGCCGAACGGTGCGCGCAACAGGCTCGGCAGGCTCCAGCGTCCTTGCACGAACACGCCCTTGGCGTGGCTCATCGCACGGAATCCCTCGATGCCGTGATACGCGCCCATCCCGCTCGGCCCGACGCCGCCGAACGGCAAGTCTTCCTGCGCGACGTGCAGGACCGTGTTGTTGATGCCGACGTTGCCCGACGTGGTCCGCCTCAGCAACGTCTCGCAATCGCCGTCCCGTCGACCGAAGTAATACAGCGCCAGCGGCCGCGGGCGCGCGTTCACGTAATCGACGACCTCGTCGATCGTGCGATACGTGCGCACCGGCAGGATCGGCCCGAAGATCTCTTCCTGCATGACCGCCGTGTCGTCGCCTGCGCCGACGATCAGCGTCGGCGCGAGCGTGCGCTTGCGGGTCGCCGCGCTTTGCGGATGGATGCCCGCCTCGATCACGCGCGCGCCTTTGCTGCGCGCTTCGTCGACGAGGCCTTTCAGACGGTCGTAGTGCCGGTCGCTGACGATCGACGTGTAGTCCGGGCTGGTCGGCCCGTTCGGATAGAAACGCGCGACGGCCGCATCGTATTGCGTGACGAACGCGTCCAGATCGTCTTCGTGCACGAGCGCGTAGTCGGGCGCCACGCAGGTCTGTCCGCCGTTCGACAGCTTGCCGAACACGATGCTGGACATCGTCCGGCCATCGACATGCCCTCTCGCGACGATCGCGGGGCTCTTGCCGCCCAGTTCGAGCGTCACCGGCACGAGATTGTCGCTCGCGGCCTTCATCACCTTGCGGCCCACCTGCGTGCTGCCCGTAAACAGCAGATGATCGAACGGCAACCCGCTGAACGCCGCGCCGGCTTCCGGGCCGCCGAGCACGACCGCGACCTCTTCGCTCGGGAACGTGTCGGCGAGCATCCGACGCATCACTTCGCTGGTACGCGGCGTCAGCTCCGAAGGCTTGAGCATCGCGCGGTTGCCGGCGGCCAGCGCGGTGGCCAGCGGAATGAACGTCAGCGCGAACGGGTAATTCCACGGCGCCATCACACCGATCACGCCCAGCGGCTGGTATGCCACATGCGCTTGCCCGGCGCGATAGAAGAGGCCGACGTGCCGGCGCTGCGGCTTCATGAAGCGGCGCAGGTTGCGCGTCAGGTAGTCGATCGCCTGGACCACGCCGACCAGTTCCATGATCGCGGTCTCGTGGCGCGAGCGATGTCCGAAATCGGCGTTGACCGCCTCCTCCACATCGCGGCGATGCGCCAGCACCACGGCCCGCAACCGCGCGAGCCGCGCCTTGCGCTGCTGCAGGCTCGGCGGCCCCTCGGCCACGAATGCGCTGCGCTGGCGGGCCAGCAACGCCGCCGGATCGATGCTCGAGCTGGATTCTGCAGAAACGGCCATGGTGCACCTCACGAGGTTGCGTCGATGTAGACACTGTCAACTTGCATGCGGCCGATCATAGGACCACAATGTGTTCCTTGTCAACATAGGAGCAATACGATGTCGTCGGATGGGGATGCGGACGCCGGGCAAAAGGCTTATCACCACGGGGATCTGCGTCGCGCGATCATCGAAACGGCACTCGACACACTGCAGGAGCAGCAAGGCTGGCAGTTCACGCTGCGCGAAATCGCGCGGCGCGCGAACGTCAGCCACTCCGCGCCGTACCGGCATTTCCCGGACAAGGCCGCGTTGCTGCACGAGCTCGCGCTGATCGGCTTCGATCGCCTGCGCGACGATCTCGCCGCCTCCGTCGATCCCGCGGCGAATGCACCGGACGTGCTGCTGGCGCTCGCCTATGCCCATCTCGCGTTCGGGAAACGCAACCCGGATCTGTATCGGCTGATGTTTGCCGCGGATGCCGGGGAGCCGTCGGATATCCATCTCGATCCGCGCGTGCAGGCGCCGTTCCTGCTGGTCGTCGACATCCTGGAGCACGGGCATCGCGCCGGCACGATCCGCCCGCGCCCGGCGCTCGGCCAGGCGACCGCGTGCTGGGCGCATCTCCACGGCCTGACGATGCTCGCGATCGACGGACGGCTGGTGCGCGAGAAAGTCGGCGATCACGCGATCGAGGATGCGCTGACCACGTTGCTGGACGGGCTCGTGATGCCCGAGAAGCCCGCCCGGGCGGCCAAGGCGAAAAAGCCTTGACCTTGAACTTCGCTTAAAGGTTATGGTTTGCCTCGGCAGCGTATCGAGGCCAGGGGTATGTGTCCCGCCAACCGACAATCCGGCGGTGCGTCGCAGACGTCCGCCCGTGGCCGATCAAACGGAGCCCGCATCATGACCAAGCGAATCCTTCACGTCGTCAGCAATGTCGCGCACTACGCCGATCCGTCGCAGCCGACCGGCCTGTGGCTGTCCGAACTGACCCACGCCCATGAGATCTTCGCGGCGAAAGGCTATGCGCAGCAGCTCGTGAGCCCGAAAGGCGGCGTGTCGCCGCTGGAGCCGCGCTCGCTCAAATGGCCGCATGCCGACGCCGCGTCGAAGGCATGGCGCGCCGACAAGGCCAACGAGGCGCTGCTCGCGAACACGGCCCGCCCGGACGAGATCGATCCGGCCGGCTTCGATGCGATCTACTTCACCGGCGGCCATGCGGTCATGTGGGACTATCCGGACGATGCGGGGCTGCAGCGGCTCACGCGCGAGATCTACGAGCGCGGCGGCGTCGTGTCGTCGGTCTGTCATGGCTATTGCGGGCTGCTGAACACGACGCTGTCGGACGGCTCGCTGCTGGTCGCCGGACGCCGGATCACCGGCTATTCGTGGTTGGAGGAAATCCTGGCAGGCGTCGCGAAGAAGGTGCCCTACAACGTCGAGCAGCAGATGCAGCAGCGTGGTGCGCGCTACGAGAAGGCACTGCTGCCGTTCACGTCGAACGTCGTCGTCGACGGCCGCCTCGTGACCGGCCAGAACCCGCAATCGGCGAAGGCAACGGCCGACCAGGTCGTCGCGCTGCTGTCGTGCGACGCACCGGCGGCCGCCTAACGGCCGGTGGTCCGGCGCAAAGCCGGGTCGTCGCGAGCGTCGGCGGCTCCAGCATCGCCAGCGTCCGCCGCACGCGCGGACGGGAGGCGCGACAGCAGCGTTTTCGCATTGGTTGCGCAATCGACGGTATCCGGTTTCGCGCCGATCCCGGCGATCAGCGCGATGACGTGCGCCTTGCTGTGCGCGAGCCGCGCCTCCAGCGCCTCGATGTCCTGCACCTTGCGGCAGAGCGCGTCGAGCAACGCACCGCATTGCCACTGGGCGAAGTCGGACGGAATCAGCGTGCGAATCTCGTCCAGGCTGAAATCCGCTTTCTGCGCCGTCGTGATCAGATCGAGCGCCGTCACCGCTTCCGGCGGATAGGTGCGATAGCCGTTCGCTTCGCGCTCGACGAGCGTCAACAGACCGATGCGCTCGTAGAAACGGATGCGCGAAGGGGTCAGGCCGGTGCGTTCCGCCAGTTCCCCGATCTTCATGTTCCGATACTCCCCGGCCGGCCTGCAGCCGACCATCTGCCTTGCCCTGACGTCAGGTTGTCTCCTCACGTTGATTCGTCATCCGATCTTTATCCTTTCCCTTGAAAAAGCCGACGGGGTTCGCTCAGATCACCTCGAAACGCAACCCCGCATGACGAACCAGACGCGCGATATAGCGTTCGTCGAACATCGTCGCGGGCGTCCAGAAACCGCCACCGCGCCCGGTCTTGACGCCGTCGCTGCCGCAATCGAGCGCGAGACTGATCGCAGCCTGCCCGAGCATCTTGCCGGTGGAGCCATAGCCCGGATCGCGGTCGCCCGTGACTTTCACGCGCAAGGTCCGCCCGTCGTCGGCGCGGCCGAAGAAACGTATGTCGTAGCGGCCGGCCTGCTGGGCCTCGGCGCTCGGCCCTTCGCCGGGCTTCGGCAGCAGGAAGCGCTCCATCAGGCTGCGCACCGGCTTGACGAGAACCCCCACCATGAACGCGCCGAGTCCGGCCACCATCGTCAGCGCGGTCAGCCGGCCCTTGAGGCCGGTACCCGTCATCACGGCCTCGTCGTAGGTGAAGCGGCTGCCGTACGCATTGCCCGCCAGCGCATTGGAGCGGTGCACGACACGCTCGTTGATCGCCGCCATCACGAACGGCGCGATCCATGTGTCGCTGTCGCGATCGAATTCTGCGGATCGAACCGCATGCTGCCGCACCGTGAAGCCATGCCCCTGCGGGCACAGCGAATACGGATCGAGCAGTTCCCTGCGCAACGCCGGATCGGCCGCCGCTTCCCGCACGACGTTGATCACGCTTGCCACGGTGCCGCCCGACGCCCCACCCTTCAGCGTGCGGACCCGCATCTTCACATGGGTGGCCGGCGCGTCCCACTGCTGCCGCGCCTGTTGCTGCAGGAAGAAAACGCCCATGTCCGACGGCACCGAATCGAAGCCGCAGCAATGCACGATGCGCGCGCCCGATTGCCGGGCCGCGGGCTCGTACTTGTCGATCATCCGTTTGATCCACTGCGTCTCGCCGGTCAGGTCGCAGTAATCGGTGCCGGTTTGCGCGCAGACCCTGACCAGCGGCTCGCCGTAAAGCGCGTACGGCCCGACGGTCGACACGACCACCCGCGTTTGCGCACACAGCGCCCGAAGCTGCGCTTCGTCGGCCGCGTCGGCGACGATGATCGGCACCGACTGCCCGGCCGCCCCGAGCGCGTCCCTCACCTGCCCGAGCTTCGCCTGGGACCGGCCCGCAATGGCCCAGCGCAGCGTCTCGCCATGATCCGACAGGTAGTCGGACAGGTAGCGGGTCAGGATCTGACCGACGAAACTGGTGGCGCCGAATACGACGAGATCGTAGGTCGGTTGGGGCATGGACGACTCCTTCGGCGCGCGCGGGTCGCGCGCATTCGTATCGTTAGCGGGGCTTTCCGGGTTCATCGAACGTCTTCAAAGGCGTCGGCAGGTTCAGGACCAGCTGCGCGTCCTTGACCACATCCAGACGCATGATGGTGGACGCGCCCAGCCCGTCGAGCAACTGGCTCAGCGGCCCGCCGTGCCGAACCAGTTCGACGTTGCGCGGCAACAGGCGCTGCGCGAACGACAGCATGTTGGTCTGCACCGACGACTGGTGCCATTCGCCGTCGATACGGTTGACCATCGTCGTCGTGCCCATGTGCGATTGCGACGGCACGCTGGTCAGCGCCGGCGACGGCACGCTCAGGCTCAGGTCCGTCCGGCCGTCCGGGCCGGCAATGCGCGCACGGGCGGTGGCACCGATGTTCACGTCGATATCGGCGAGCCATTTCGGCAACTGATACCCGTGTACGCCGCGCACCCGCGCGATGTCCGTCGTGACCGGCAGCGCCAGCACGTGTGCGACGAAACTGCGGCGCCGCATCGAGTCGATCAGCTCGAGCGCATGCGACCCTTTCGCACCCGGCCGGCGGATCACCACCGCGACGGATACTTCGTCATACGGATCGTTGTCGCAGACCGAATACGAAAAGAACGTCAGTGCGACGAGCCCGTACCCGGGGAGCGCCCGCAGCGGTTCGAGCGGCGCGGGCAGCGTGGTCCGCAGGCGTTCGAGCGGCGCGAGGAACAACAGCTGGATGCTGCTGGAACGGTAATAGAAGTTCGGCGCCCAGGTCGGCCCCACCCGCGAAGCCACCTGACGCTTCGGAATCCGGCGGAAAAAATCGATGTTCCCGGCTGCGGGGTCGCGCGCCACCTCGTTCAGGTCCGGATTCATCCGGAACCGGTCGTAGTACCCGCCCTCGAGCACGTCGACCGTATGCGGCCCGAATTCGACCTGTGTAAAGCGCCTGTCCATGTTCGTTGCCTCCCGTCGATGATCGATCGTGGCAGGCAACACCCGAAGCCTGCTGATTCACTGTCGTCAGCAGCACTCTAAGCTTTAAGTCAACTTTAAGGTCAAGGCGACGAATAGAGGAACATGTCGGACTTCGCCTGCGCGGCGTTCCGGCGGCCGGCGCCGGATCATGTGGCCGCCGTGCGGCGCCCCTTGCCACGGATCGACACCATGCCCAATCGCGAAGGCGCGACATCGTCGCAAGGTGTCATCCGGTACGGGTGGCGGCAAGGCATGATGGGCATCGCCAGGACGCACCGTGACGGCATCGTCACGTTCTCGCAGACCGCCTTCACCGACGACCTGAAAAGCACCACGATTCGCGTTCTCGCGATGCATGGCGACGACGGCCCGATCTTTCCGTACGCCGATCCGGTTTCCTGCCGGCGAAGCTGGCGAGGAACAGCACGCCGAAGGTCCATGCGGGCTTCCCGCACGGCATGCCCACGCCCCGCGCCGACACGATCAACGCCGATTTGCCCGCGTTCATCCGCAGCTGAACGCTGCGCATGCCGGCGCAGCCTTCAGCCCGGGACGCAGGTTGAAGGCCGCCCTGCATGGCCGGCGAACACGGCTAACAGGTTTCACGAAGAAAATCGGGAACCGCTTCCCCGATCGACGCCAGGTACGCCGCCATCGCACCGGCCACCTTGCGCACGGCGGGACGCGCCGTCATCCGCTCACGCCACGCGAGCAGGTTGGGGGTCTCACCGGTCATCGGCGCGCCTTTGCGCGCGCCGAACAACTGCGCCATGTAGAACGCGATATCGGCAAAGGAGTAGGTTTCGGCGAGAAATTCGCGATCCGCGAGCACGTGCTCCATGCGCCGGTAGTATTGCGCCGCTGCGGCACGCGCGGCCTGTGCCGCCGGATCGTCCGGCGCGTCTTCCAGCCCCATCAGCCGGACGATGTGCGGAAAATACACTTCGTCGCTGCCGTGTTCGAGCTGACGCGCAACGGCGCGCGCCGCCGGACGCGCCGGCCACAATGCGGGCGCCGGTTTCAGATCCTCGAAATACTCGAAGATTTGCGTGGAATCGAAAATCTCCAGCTCGCCGTCGATCAGCACCGGCACCTGGCGCTTCGGGTTGATGCGCAATACGTCCGGATGCCTGGGTTCGTAGCCGCGCTGCTGACTGAACGGCACCATCGCCCGCTCGAAATCGATGCCCTTCTCGTGCGCCGCAATCTCGACCTTGGCGCCGAACATGCTCAGCGGTCCTGACAGGATCTTCATGGTTTGTCCTTCGCTTCGATGGAACGGATCGGGGATGCGGCAAAGCATAAGCCTGAAAACATGACACCTGATGTCATGTATTTGGAGTAACGTGCTGTGAATGAAAGCGAGCCGCCTGTTGTCGATCCTGATGATGCTGCAAGCGCGCGGCCGGATGACCGCGCCTGCGCTGGCCGAAGCGCTGGAAGTGTCCGAGCGCACGATCCTGCGCGATATCGACCAGCTCTCCACGGCCGGCGTGCCGATCTGGGGCGATCGCGGCCGCAACGGCGGATTTCAGCTACGCGACGGCTGGAGCACCGATCTCACGGGGCTCACCGAGCACGAAGCGCATGCGCTGATTCTCGCGGGCCTGCCCGGTCCGGCGGGCGAACTCGGCCTCGACGGCATGGCGGCCTCCGCGCGGTTGAAAATGATGGCGAGCCTGCCGCCGGGCTCGCGCGAGCAGGCCGACCGCGTCGCCAGCCGGCTGCATATCGATACCGTCGACTGGTACCGCGCGCAGGAGACGCCCGAATTTCTGCGCGAAGTCGCCGATGCGGTGTGGGGCGCGTATCGAATCGACGTGACATACCAGAGCTGGCGCGGCGTATCCCGCCGTGCGCTCGAGCCGCTCGGCCTCGTGCTCAAGGGCGGCGCGTGGTACCTGATTGCCCGGGTGGCCGGCAAGCCCGGCGCGCTCACCTTCCGGCTGGCGAACATTCTCGAACTCGACGCAACGCGCCGCCGTTTCAAGCGCCCCGCCCGGTTCGATCTGGCCACGCACTGGCGTGACGCGATGAGCCGGTACGAAGCCGACCTCCACCGGCTGACCGCCCATATCGCAGTATCGCCGCGCGGCGAAACCTGGCTGGCCAACGAGCGGGTCAACGCCGCGCCGGTTTCGCCGGATGCAGGCAACGCAGCGGTGCCGCCAGGATGGAAAGCGTTCCTGATGCCGATCGAATCGATCGAGCACGGCGCGCGCAAGCTGCTGGGGTACGGCGCGCACGTGAAGATCCTCGGGCCGCAGGCGCTGAAGGATCAATTCATCGACGAGTTGTCGCAGATGAAGGCGCTTTATCGATCGGGCGGCGATTGACGTAATGCGTCGAGGCCTTTGCCGGCGCAGCGACGACACGGCTGCCCGCTCTTGAGAGCGCGGCGTCTGTCAGGCCTGGATCGTTTCGGGCACCTGCCGCACGCAGCGCAGTCGCAATCTTCCGGTACGCAACGTGATTGGCTGACGACGGCGGATCGCAACGCAGCAGATTGCCGGCGCCCGACGCATCGCGAATATCCGAAGCAGCCGCGCGATCAGCGCGCGGCGTGCCTCCCGAATCAACGGAATCGTTCAGACGACGAGTAAGTTCTGGTGTGATGGTAACTGCCGGCAACCAGCACGGAGCCATCGTTCAACAGCGTAGCCGTATGCATGGATCGCGGATCGCTCATATTGGCAATTGCAGCCCAGTTTCCTGTTGCCGGATCGAACACTTCCGCCGACGTTCCGTTCCCTTCGTAGCTGGCGTCATAGTTGCCCGTGACGACGACGCGCCCGTCCGGAAGACGTGTGGTCTGGGAATCGCGGCGTGGCATGACCATCGGTCCCGTCAGCGTCCAGACTCCGGTGACCGGGTCGTACTGTTCGGCCGTGAGCGACGAACTGTTTCCTCCAACCACCAGCACCTTGCCGGTTGACAGCATCGTTGCGGTCGGCGTGGATCGCTGCACGTGCATGTCGCGAACCAATGTCCATTTACCGCTGGGCGCGTCATAAATCTCGGCCGTGGCCGTGACACCCGCCGTACTGCTTCCGCCGGCCACCAGCACTTTTCCTCCAGGCAGGAGCGTTGCGATGTGATGCGCACGTGCGATGTTCAGGCTACCGGCCGTCGTCCATGTCCGGCTGACCGGGTCGAACAACTCTGCCTCGGCAACGAAGGTACCGAAATCGCCTTCCTCGATACCGCCGACGACCAGCACCCTGCCGTCCGGCATCAGCGTCGATGTCGCCAGGTGCCGTCCGCGCTTCATGTTGCCGACCGGCGTCCACACTCCGGTTGCCGGATCGTACAGCTCCGACGTGCGAGTCGTTTCACCACCTGTCACATACCTGCCGCCGGCAACCAGCACGCTTCCATTGTCCAGCCTGGTTGCGGTGTGCTCCGTACGAGCAGTCTGCATTTTCCCCGCACGCGCCCATACGCCGTTGGCCGGGTTGAATCGTTCTGCAGAGCTGAGTATGCCGCTCAGTCCCGACCCACCCGTTACCAGAACTTCGCCATTGGACAGCAACGTTGCAGTATGCGACGCTCGCCCCTCAAAAAGATTACCGCCCGGCAACCATTCACCGCTCGCCGCAGGGATCACGGAAATTTCGAGTGGCGCCTGCACCGTGCCTGCACTATTGCTTCCCGAAACAACATAGGCCGTCGGAACCTGGGCGTTCGCCGGCGTCCCGCTGATCGCGCCCGTCTGCGCATTCAGACTGAGCCCTGTCGGCAATGCCGGGGATACCGCGTACCGCGCAATGTTGCCGCCGGTCGATTGCGGCAAATTCGGTGTGATCACCTGACCGACCGTATAAGAGACGGTTCGACTCAAGTACTCCAGATGCATCGGCGGTGCAATTGCCGCACGCACCTCAAGTGTGACTTGCGCCGTCACGTTGCCCGCACTGTTGCTGCCGGTTACCCTGTAAGACACGGGGCCCGAGACGGTTGCCGGCGTTCCGCCGATCTCCCCCGTCACGGGATCGAGCACGAGCCCGCCGGGCAATGCCGGCGATATCGTGAATTGCGTGATCCTGCCGCCAGACGTGGCAGGTACGATGCCCGTGACAGCTTGTCCGGCAGTGAAGATCATGAATGGATTCTGGTAGGCAAGCGTCGCAGGAGCGGCCGTTATCGCCTTGACCTCGATCTGCAGCCGCGCAGTGACGCTTCCCTGAGCGTTGCTGCCCGTCACCGTGTAAATTGCGCTCGGCGTGGCCGCGACGGGCGCGCCGTTCACCACGCCGGTCTGTTGATCCAGGACGAGTCCGTCTGGAAGCGCCGGCGATACGCTGTATGTTGAGATCGGACCGCCACTGCTGGACGGGATGTTCGGCGTGATCTTTTCGCCCGGCGAATATACGGCCGACGGCACGGGATAGGAAAGACCGGCGGGAGACGCAACGGCACTGCCACTCATGTGCGACACATCCGGATTGCCCGGCCCGCCGTCACCGCCACAACCGGCCACGGACGTGGCAAACACCAGGCAGCACCCCAACCAGAATCCCTGTCTGAACGAAATCACGATTCCCTTCCCCCGAAAGTGGACACACGCTCTCATTTAATTAGTTTTACAGATTAATCAGGATTTCATTTTTCTTCAAAACCCGATCAATGCAAGTGCAAGCGTGTCGACAAGGATCGCAAAACGAAGTGGTCGACTTCAAACCTCGCCGCCAGCGCTGCCCTGGCACTATGCCGGCGAAGATTACCAGAAATTTTCAAAAATATTACGATGTTAAATGTTAAATAACATGATGTGCGGCTTACCAGGTGCCATCGTCTGCTGGATGAGCCCGGAAGGAATCTCCGATGTCCGGCGCGCTTTCCCGTTGCGACTCGGGGAACCGCAATACGTGGCCGCAAAGAATCTCACCGTCAAGCGGCCGCGCAAGCAATTTAACGGCTTGCTTCTCCGGACAGCCGCCAGTCCGTGACCAGCGCACCCAATGAAAGCTGCAGCACCCATCGCCCCCCGCCCATTCAGATCTCGTCGGAAAACTCGTCGAGAAAGCGCTGCAACCGGTCGCGACGCATGATCGCCATGCGCGTCCCGGTGACGGTCTGGAACCCGGTCGCCAGCGTCAGCAACTTCGTGCGGAAGTGGTCGATCGCGAATCGCGCGTCGTCGAGCGCCCGTTCCGATGCGTGCGGATCGGCCGGGTCGTACAGCGCGCTGCCCATCCGTCCCGCGACATAAAAGCAGCGTGCGACACCCACCATGCCGATTGCATCGAGCCGGTCGGCATCCTGCAACACCCTGGCTTCGAGCGTCCTCGGCACGATGCAGGCCGAAAAACTGTGCGCCTCGACCGCATGCGCGACGGCATCGATCTTCGCGTCCGGCCAGTCGAGCGCCTTCAGCACCTCGCGCGCCTTGCCCGCCGACAGCCGCGATGCCTGCGCGCGCAGCGGGGAATTTTTCTCGACGGCCACACAGTCGTGCAGCACCGTCGCCGCACACAGTACTTCGGCATCGCCGCCTTCCGCGGCCTGGATCGCGGCGGCGTTCTTCCACACGCGCTGCAGATGCGACGTGTCGTGAGCACCGTCGCCATGGGCGTCGTGCCAGTGAGCCAGCAAGGTGGTGGCCAGTTCCTGAAAGGGGGCGAATGCAGGGGGCGTCACGGGTGCGGGAGGTCAAAGACGGGAAGGCGATTATCCCTCAGGTCGAATCCGGCACCTCGCTGCCGGCGCACCGCACAAACCGTTACCGCCAGTTGAACCCCGTTGGCTTATAGTGCGGAGTGCCCATTCAACGAGGAGAGCGCTCATGAAACTGCAGGCCAGCGGTCCGTTCGAAGTGAAGCTGAATCCGGAATCCCTGAGCGCCGTCGCGGAAAGCAGCGGGCTCGGCCGCATGTCGCTCGACAAGCAATTTCACGGCAACCTGGAAGCCGTCAGCCACGGCGAGATGCTCGCGTTTCGAAGCAGTGTCCAGGGCTCTGCCGGCTACGTGGCGATGGAAACCGTCCAGGGTGCGCTCGGCGGGCGCAACGGCAGCTTCGTCCTGCAGCACAGCTCCACCATGACGCGCGGGCAGCCGCAGCAGTCGATCACCGTCGTGCCCGATTCCGGGACGGGCGAATTGCTGGGGCTTTCCGGTTCGATGATCATCCACATCGACAACGGCCGGCATTCGTACAGCTTCGACTATGAATTGCTTGACGCGGCGCAGTAAGCCGCTCACGGCGGCGGCGCCCAACCCGGGACGGTGACACGGCCCGGCGTTACACGACGGCCCCGTCACGCAGACGGAACTGCGCGACCGCCGCGCTCAGTCGCGCGCCCTGTTCGTCCAGCGACAGCGCCGCGGCGGCCGCCTCCTCGACCAGCGCGGCATTGCGTTGCATCGTCTGCTCCATCTGGATCACTGCGGCGTTCACCTGCTCGATGCCCGACGATTGCTCCTCGAAGGCCTGGCTGGTTTCGCTCATGATCGCGTTGACACGCTCGACCGCGGCGACGAGCTCGGCCATCGCCGAGCCGGCCAGCGCGACGAGACCGCTGCCGTCTTCGACGCGCCGCGCGGAATTGCCGATCAGGTCGCGGATTTCCTTCGCCGCCGAGGCACAGCGCTGCGCGAGGCCGCGAACCTCCGTCGCGACGACCGCGAAACCGCGCCCCTGCTCGCCCGCGCGTGCGGCTTCGACTGCCGCGTTCAACGCGAGGATGTTCGTCTGGAACGCAATGCTTTCGATCACGCCGACGATGCCGGAGATGCGCGCGGAGCTGGTCGAAATCTCGGACATCGTCTCGACCACGCGCTGCATCGCGTCGCCGCCGCGCGCCGCAATGCCGGCCGCGCCTTCGACGTACGTACGCGCATCGCGCGCGTTGTCCGCATTCTGGCGCACGGCCGCCGTCAGTTGCTCGACGCTCGCGGCCGCCTGCTGCAGCGACACGGCCTGCTGCTCGGTGCGCGCGGACAGGTCGACGTTGCCGCTCGCGATCGTGCGTACGTCGCCGACGATCGTCTCGGTGCTCGCCCGCACCTGGCTCACGGTATCGACGAGGCCGTCCTGCATCCGCCTCAACGCATTCAGCAGATAGGCCATTTCGTTTTCACCCGGGATGACGACGGTTCCGGTCAGGTCACCTTTCGAGATTTTTTCGAACTGGCCGACCGCGAGATTGATCGGCTCGATGATCGCCTTCGCGAGCACGCGCTGCGCGACGAAGCCGACGACGAGCGCCAGCGCCGCGACCGCCCCCATCCCCCATACGATCCGGTGGAAATGCACGCCGGCCGTATCGTAGCGGGCCTTCTGACGCGTGACCTGGAACGATTCGAGCGCGTCGATCGCCGCCTGGTAGGCGGCGAACAACGCAGGCGGCGCGGTGCGTTGCGTGTCGAGGAAGTTGAATCCATCGTCGCCGTCCAGTTGCGACAGCGCCTTCAGGAACACGCGGTCAAGCAGCGCGCGACGACGGCTCTGCAGCGTGTCGAACAGCGCCTGTTCGTCCGCGTCGCGCGCATGCAGGCGCGCGTAGGCGTCCAGTTCGTCGTTGCTCTGCTTGAGGAGCGTGTGGAGCTGCGCGACTTCGTCCTTCGCGGACTGGCCCGCACTGATGACCTGCGCGACGTCGCTCATGCGTTCGCGCAGCACGAGCATCCGCTCGGAGCTGGTTTTCAGGTGCAGCAGCGACGCGGTGTCGTCGCGGTACATCGCCTCGAGCGAACCGTTGCCCAGATAGAGGGCCGCGATGCATGCGCCGACCACCAGCACGAGCAGCACGGTATAGCCGGCGATGGTCGCAACGAGTCCACCACGGATTGTGAGTTGTTTTCGCATGACGTTCCCTTGGGCTGGCCACGCACGGCCAGCGGCGGATATGGATGCCGGATCACGAACGATGCGCGCCGTGTCGCAACACGCGGCGCGGGGGCTGCGAACGGGTTAACGGCAGCGGGAACGGGCAGGTTTTACCTGCACGCGACGCGAATCTTGACGATTGCGACAGATGGGGGGAGAAGCAGCGCGGCTACCCGCCGTCGCCGAGCCTGGCGCGAATCTCGTCGGCCGACAGGTCGCGCTGGTGCGTGGCGATCTGCCAAACGTTTCCCCACGCATCCTTGACCATCGCCCGCCTGTCGCCGTACGGCATGTCGGCGGGCGCTTCCAGTGAAAGCGCTTGCGCCGCAATCGCGCGCCGATAGGTCGAATCGGTATCCTCGACATACACGTATAGAAACGCCGGCATCGGATCGCGCAGGCCGGCGCCGCCGCTGATCATCACGACGGAATCGCCGATCCGGATCTCGGCAGGCAAGCCGGCCCGGAATTCGCCCTGTGCGTGAAACACCGTGCGGATGAAGGCGATCAGGTTTTCCGGATCCGGCACGACGATGCGGGGCGTGACGGTATGCCATCCATCGGGCTGGAATGGGGCCATGGTGTGCGACCTCCGACGAGATTTCCGAATGGATTCTCCTCCGTGGAAGACAGCCTGGAAAGGGGCGTGCGGCCTCACGCCCCGGTTTCGTAAAACAGACCGTATTCGCCCTTCGTCCGCCGGATTCGCGCGAAACCGGCCTCTCCCAGATGCATGCCGGCAATCATCAGCCCATCCGTGCTGATCCAGTCCAGCAACCGCGATCGCGTGGCCGCTGCCCGGGACGCATCCTGATCGAATGCAATCGATACGTCCGGCCGTTTGATCTGGACGTGCGGAAAATGCACGATATCGCCCCACACCAGCAGGCCCTGATCGCCGGATTCGATGACATACCCGGTGTGCCCGTCGGTGTGTCCCGGTAACGGCATCGCGCGGATCCCCGGCAGCACGTCCCCTTCATCGAACGTCCGGAGCACGTCGCGGTAGCCGTCGAATGCCTGACGCGCGATCAGGAAGTTGCCGCGTGCCCGCTCGCTGGCACGGCTCAGATTTCCGTCGTCCCGCCAGAATTCGACCTCCCGTCGATGCGCAACCAGCTCCGCATTCGGAAACGCCACGTGCCCGGCGGCATCCACCAGCCCGCCGACATGGTCGGGATGGGCGTGTGTCAGCAGGATGGTGTCGATCGCCGCAGGTTCGATGCCGGCAAGCCGTAAATTGTCCCGCAGGCGGCCGCCCCATTGCTTGATGCCGCCGGCCCCGGCATCGATGAGCATGGTGCGGCCCTTGCCGCGCACCACGTAGCAGTTGATATGCACTGCAGAGGGTTCGTTCTGCCCTGCGTCGCGCTGCATCCTGGAAGCCTCGGATGCGTCGATATTCGACAGGAAGTCGAGGCTGGCCGTGAGGTAGCCGTCGCTTATCGCGGTGATCGTGAAATCCCCGACTTGCTGACCGGGAAAGGTAACGGTGGACACGGTGCGTCTCCTGGCCGGC
This sequence comes from Burkholderia arboris, assembly GCF_902499125.1. Classification (GTDB taxonomy): domain Bacteria; phylum Pseudomonadota; class Gammaproteobacteria; order Burkholderiales; family Burkholderiaceae; genus Burkholderia; species Burkholderia arboris. Next base: position 30,678 of record NZ_CABVPX010000007.1, on the reverse strand, counting down.
TAGTTCCGGGCGTGAATGTTCGGCGCGGCATGGCCGAAGCAACGGATGCGCGCCGTCAGGCCCGTGCGGCGGGCGATGGCGTGATCCAGCGCTTCCATGAACGCGTTCATGACCGCAGGCGGGCGAAACGACTCCGCACGATACTGGACTTCCGCGAAAACGGGATGCCCGTGTCCGTGCCGGACGCTCACATAAATGATGTGGACGTTCCCGAGGTCTGCCTGAAGAACATCCGTACAGAGTTCGATGCAGTCGCCGGACAGCCCCGCGAGGTGCTCGTCGGACGGCATGCGTTCCGCATCAATATGGAAAGTCACGTTGGGCATCGCGCCCCTCCTTTGTCAGTTGCTCCGTCATCGGTGCATAAAGGTAAAGGTCTGCCGGCGCGTTCTCGACGAGCCAGGCGTCACGCCGCGGCAGCACGGCGAGCCAACGGTGCGCCGGAACCTGCTCCAGCGCAACGGCCTGCATGGCCAGCGGGTTCAGGCCCATCCCGATCAGCGGATCGGGCCCGCTTGCACTCAGCACGAGAAGTTCGTCGGCCGCGACCGCCGGCGCAAGACCGATATCGCTGTAGAGATTGCGGTGCCAGTCGGTGATGTGCTGCTGCCACCGTGCGAAATTGCCGCCGCCTTTCTGGCGATATTCATCCCCGGCCAGCACGTCGGGACCGTCGACCGTGTGGACGGCCAGATAAACGGGGCAGCCGTCGCCGATCGATTTGAAACGTTGCGACGTATGAAAGCCCGTCACCGAGATGAGGGCCGGCAGCTTTTCAAGGCTGTAGAAGTCGTTCCATTCGGCTTCGCTGCCGGGGTCGGCGAAGCTGCATTCCACGGTGTAGATCATCGGATTGTCCTTCGTGACGGATGAGCATCCTGCTCCGTGAACCTGGATGTTCAGTGCAGTGACGTAATGCTAATCTGCTGCTTCCCGCGTATATATCGACTTAAAGTCAGCCTTCAGTGATATTTGCTCAAGCTGATGTCGAACGCGCTCCAACCGACGAGCCCCCCGATGCGACGCAAGATCCCGAGCAATTCCGCGCTCCTGGCCTTCGAGGCGGCTGCCCGGCACGGCAGCTTCGCCCGTGCCGCCGACGAGCTGGCACGCACCGAAGGCGCCGTCAGCCGCCAGATCGGCCGGCTGGAGGCGTTTCTGGGTGTGACGCTGTTCGAGCGCGTCGGGAACCGGGTGCGGCTTGCCCCCAACGGCACCCGATACGCGGTGCAGGTGCGCGAGATTCTGGATCGGCTGGAACGGGACAGCCTGTATCTCATGGGCCAGCCCGTCGAAGGCGCGAGTATCGACATCGCCGCGATTCCGACCTTCGCCACCCGCTGGCTGATCCCCCGGCTGAAGCGCTTTCAGGATCGGCATCCGAACATCACCGTGCATATCGCCGAGCGGATGGAACCCTTCCTCCTGGCCGGCAGCGGTTTCGACGCGGCCATTCATTTCGAGCATCCGGCATGGACCGGCATGCATCTCCACCGCCTGCTGGAGGAAGTGCTGGTGCCCGTCTGCAGCCCGGCGCTCCTCGAGGGCGTTGGCGCGAACCCGTCGCTGGATGAATTGCCGCGCCTTCACCGGCGGCAGAATCCGGACGCGTGGCAGAGCTATGCGCAGGAGACCGGCATCGTGCTCACCAATTCGGCCGTCGGCCCGCGTTACGATCTCCATTCGATGCTGATCGAGGCGGCGCTGGCCGGCCTGGGGGTGGCGCTGGTGCCGCGCCTTTACATCGGGACGGAGCTGGAACAAGGTCGTCTGGTCGCGCCCTGGCCCGACGGCAAAGCGGTGACCAAGAACTTCTGCCTCGTGCTCCCCGAGCCGATCGAATTGAGCGCGGGGCCTGCACAGGCGTTTGCGGAATGGGTGCTTGGCGAGGCGCGCGGGTCGGCGCCTTGATGCCTCGCCGGGTGGTCGTTGCAGGACAACCGGGCGTCCGGAAGCATGGCGATGGCGATTCTCGGCCATGTCACCACCGCGGCAGCCCTTCATTCGGGAAGTCCTTTACACATGATGCAGACAGACATCGAAGCCCCGGGGCCGGGCGGCCCCCTGAGCGGCACGCTGTTATCTCCGGCCGCGGGCGATGTGCCCGTGGTGCTGATCGTGCCGGGATCGGGCCTGACCGACCGGAACGGCAACAATCCATACGGCATTCAGGCATCGACCTACCGGATGCTTGCCGAAGGATTGCTCGCCAACGGTATCGCGTCGGTTCGAATCGACAAGCGCGGCATGTACGGTAGCGCGTCGGCGATAGCGGATGCGAATGACGTCACGATCGACGACTATGCGGCGGACGTCCGCTCGTGGGTGACGGCCATCCGGACGCAGACCGGTGCGTCCTGCGTCTGGGTGCTGGGGCATAGCGAGGGTGGCTGGGTCGCGTTGTCGGCGGCACGGCAAGCCGTCGACATCTGCGGTTTGATCCTGGTGTCTTCGGCAGGACGGCCGCTCGGGCAAGTATTGACGCAGCAACTGCAGTCGAACCCCGCGAATGCCCCTGTTCTCGGCAACGCCATGTCGATACTCGAATCGCTCGAAGCCGGAAAGACGGTGGATGCGGCCCGGATCGACCCGGCGCTGATGCCGTTGTTCAGGCCGCAGGTTCAGCGGTTTCTGATGAGCGAATTGGCCGTCGATCCGGTGGCGCTCCTGGCGGGTTGTACGAAGCCGGTGCTGATCGTTCAGGGCGCGCGGGATATTCAGGTCGGGCTGCAGGATGCGCAACTTTTAAAGGACGCAAATCCACGCGCGCGGCTGGCGGTTATCGCTCATGCCAATCATGTGCTCAAGACCGTGCATACGGAGGCTCGGGACGAAAACCTTGCCGCGTATTCGGCCCCGAGCCTTCCTCTGGCAGACGGTGTGGTGGAGGCTATTTCGGTGTTCGTTCGGGAATCGGCTGCCGGTCGGCATGCTTGCCACGCGCCTTCGGAACGGGAAAACGAGCGATGACCGACCTGATTCGATTCCAGGTTCGGCCGGTGTATCACGGGAGCGAGCTGCTGGTCGAGATACTCGAAGACCATCGTGCCGCCGGCTTTCCCAACGTCGCTGCGATCCTGAAAAGCGCGCTGCATTCCGTTCAGGTCCCTCATCCTGACGGCCTCGATAACCCGCGGGTCGCGTGGTCTCAGGACCGCTATTTCAGCTATTGGACGTATGCTCGCGGCGACTATGAAATCGACGACGATATCTGGGGATTATTCGTCACGGCTTCCGTCAACAACTCGCCCATCGTCGCGGACATCGAGCGGGCGCTTCTGTTGACGGGGAAGTTCGTGAAGGAGGACGTCGACTTCGGGAAGTTCGCGTGACGCCGAAGGATTCGAAGAAGATTGAATCACAACGGGGCGTGACGGCTCTCGGTAGTCTGCGACGCGTGCTTCGGGTCGACTGAGCTGCCTGGATCCGGCGGCAAGCGTCGATGAGCGGTCAGTCGACACTCGGGTTGATCGAGTTCGCCTAGGGTATGGACGGCAGCGTTGGGTTGCGGATTCAACCCGTCGATGCCGAACGTCGCCTTCGCGCCGAAGCGTATCGTTCGATGCCCGTCACGGACGAAACTGCATCGACAGGCGCAAGCATTGAATTCAGGTCTCGTCCGAAACAGCGGCCGTCTGATCGTGGAGTAGTATTCCCCCATATCCAGGCTATTGCTCGGACTGTACGGCGCACAGCCAACCCTTTGACCAGGGCGGCAAGCTCGTCAAAGGGTTGGCGAACTGCTTCGACGATAGGTGTGGCGGCGTCGGCCGTGACGACGGCATCGATGGGAATGCATCATGTCAACCGAGTGGAAACACCGCGTCAGACTGTTTATCCAGCGTTTCTGGCAGCCGACCAGTGCGTGCATGACCTGCATGCCGGGGAGCTGGGGCAATATCATGAGCCTTGCCCACTGGACTATTGCACTTCATACAGGTCTGCTTACTGGACTCCTGGCTGTGCTTTTGACTTTCACGCCTGCGGCGAAACTCTACGCGCATCGATACGGCAATGCGCTGGTCGTGGGCGCCCTGACAACGTTGGGCGACGCCTACTCGCACACGAGTCACTATCGTATCCCCTATGTCGAGCACATCGTGACCGGTGCAATTTCAGGTCTCCTGACGCTGATGGCCTCCTATCTCCTCGAAGATCGCGCGCGACGCCTTCGGGCCGTATGGGCTCGGGTTTTCGGATAGCTTGCCCGCAGACTTTCCGAATCCGCCGGCTCAAACGGAAAGAGGCTCCCCAATGTGGCGATGCTGCATGACCGGGAGACAGTGCATGGACAACAAGAGCTCGCGACAGTTTGCGTGCCCCTGCGTCAGGGCGCGGCCAGGAGGGGACACTCGATGACACCGTTTGGATCGTCGACGATCACTTCATGCGCCACCGGAAAATCCTCACGACTGCTTCGCGTCCCCCGCTACTGCAGAGCTTTACATTGATTGATGAACCCCGCGATCACGCCCGTAAGCTCCTGAGGCCGTTCGAGGGACGGCAAATGTGCGGTTCCTGATACCTGATGGAACGTCCCGCGGGATACGTTTGCCGCGACGTAACGACTTCGCTCCTGAATTCCGGGGAGGTCCAGATCCCCACACATTACCAGCGTCGGTACAAATAGCTCCCTCAACCGTGCGTAAGCGATCGGTGCATCCGTGTTCATGCCCGTCGGCGGCAAACCGAGAGCGGCAACGTTCATCTCGTCAAACAGTTTGCGAGCTTCACCCGTCACACGCCCCTCAGGTTGAAACGGACCATCAAGCCAGAGCCTGGTTCGAATTGTGACGGCCTCGTCAATATCTCTCCTCGCTTCTGCCGCCGCCAAACGGGTGATCAGATCTTCAACCCGCGCTGCATGAGTCATTTTTGGCGCACCTGTCACACTCGGCGCGACAAGAACGAGTCCGCGAACATACGACGGATACCGAAGAGCTGCGTCGAGAGCGATGCCTCCACCCTGAGAGCAGGCAACGACTATCGCAGGAGATCCACCTGCCACCAATTGGAGAACGGCGATCAAATCTTCAACGGCAGAGTGGTCCTCTGCCGCGGCAACCGTTTCGCCAAATCCGCGTCGGTCATAGGCGATAGCTTGGTTGCTTTCGCCGATTGCGTGCATCTGCTGGCTCCACATCCTGCGATCGGCGACCCGGGCGTGCAAAAATACAATCGGTTCCCCGCTTCCGAACACTTCCGTTGCGAGCTTGGCACGACCTGAAGCGACCAGGATGCTTTTCATCGCGAACCGCCGTATGTGTGAGAACGTGCATGGTACACGCTGCGCGGACTTGAAGCCCGCGCTGCCGAATGGTCGCTTTACGGGAAACCGGGAGACTGAAAGGGATCAGAGGTCGCCGCTCGCAGACGTCGGCCGCCGGTCAACCACGGCCGGCTACATCGGGCGGCAGCCGGCCACAAACGGCCGTTCGACACAGCTTTTTAGATCGTCGACAATCGGTGCAGATAAGGTAAGGGCTTAGCCTTTAGCGGTTACCGTCGATCAGATCGTTCAGCAGCGCATCGAACGCGGCCTGTGCGTCTTCAAGTTCCTGCAGGGCGGCATCGAAGGTTTGCAGCGCGAACGGCGAAGGCTCGCCGCTGCCTTGCGGCGGAAATTGCTTCTGCATCGAGGCGAACGTACTCTGCACGCGCAGCGTGGCGGCCACCATGCGCTCCATCGCCTGGGTTTCTTCGGCTCGGGCCTGTTCCGGATTCATTCCACTCTCCTTGGATGGTTTTCTTGAAGACCAGATCGTACACACTGTGTCCGTTCTTGCCGCCCTTGGCAGAACGACTCCGTTGAAGGTTCCAACGGTACGCTGTGGGAGAAGCGATTAAATCGGGAATGATTCCGCAGTCGCGCCGAGGCCAAGATACTCATCGAGCGTGGCTACAAAATCCCGCTGCAGGTCACAACGATTGGCCGCTTTGGATGAATCTAAAGGGCCGTTCAGGGTCGGCAGCAGTCACTCACTTGCGCCAGCAACAGACGACAGGCGGTCCGAAACCGGCCGAAGCAACGAGCGACAGCATACTCGACGCTCCCCCGGAAGGTCCGCTCGAGCCCTACGCATCGACGATCCCCGCTTCGTCATGAACCACGACATTCAACCCCTCCTCCCCACCCGGCGCAACGAAGTACCGGGTAATCAACTCGAACTCCGCCTCCGACGCCTGAAACGGATGCTCCCCTCGCGCATTGCGCGCGTGCAGCCGTGCTTTGCAAACCGCATCGCCAACATCGAGGAAATGAAGCCGATGATCACGGCCGGCGGCCTTCGAAACCCCAAGCCCCCAAGCACGCGCCGCCACGGTATTGAACGGAAAATCGAGCACCACCGAAACCCCCGCCCGCAGTAAGGCGCAGACGTGATCCCCGATCACATCCTTGACGCGCTTAGCACATCGAACATAATCATCGACCGACAGAATCTCCCCCGGATAGAGCCGGGCGAGCCACACGTCCTCACTGAGCAGTACGGTCCGCTGTTCGCTCGCGAGCCTCGCGGTGAGCGTCGACTTCCCCGACGCGATCTTGCCGCATACCATGTGGAGCAACGCCGCGTCGCTCGATGGCACAGCGTGAAGTGAACTCTCGGTCTGCATATCCAGGCGCTCCGTGGATAGCCCAGAAAGCAAAAACCCGCCTTCCGGGCGGGTTGTGATGACAAACGTTCAGTCGATGGCTACCCCGCCGGCAAAAGTGCGGCGCAAATAATCGAATGGGTAGACGGTCGGTTCATGTGCCTCAGAATAATCAACTGCCCAATCCGGCGCAAGCAAGTTCGACGCAACAGGCTTCAACGCGCTGCGCACGCAAAGCCGGCACTCACACAATCATCGCCCCGCACCGATCACGGCCAAAGGCTACCCTCCTCCCCCAACCCGCGCGCAGCCAGCCGAACCGTGGCATCTTCGTTCCACTTCCTGCTGCCCGAAAACAGCCTGACAGAACGCGCAACCGGCGACCAATCGCGATCGCGCAACGCATTGAGGTCGAGCGCCACCTCCAGCGCGCGAAACTCCCGCAGCCTGTCCTGCTCATCCAGCCCGACCAGTGTGGCCAGCTTCTTGCAATTGAACAGCGACAGCCGTTCCAGCCTTGCGCCGGACAGATCCAGCGTCGACAGCTGCAGCTGATCCTCGATGCGCAGCGCGGAAAGCGACGGCAAGCGCGACAGGTCACCCATCGTGGACAGCCCGCGCACACGAAGGACCTGCAGCAGTTCGATGGTGGGGCTCGACAGATCGTCGAGATTGTCGCGACCGCCCAGGAGCAACGTCATTTCCTTCAGGCCCGGGCTCGCCTGGATGAAGCCGAGCGGATACTTTTTCGCATAGCAACTGAGCGTCAGCTTGCGCAACCCGGGCAAGCTCGCAATCGCGTCGATGCCCTTGGCATGGCCCTGGACGAAGAGTTCGGTCAACGATCCGCATTTCGCCAGCGGCGACAGGTCGATGTTTCGCTTTTCGTTTTCCGACAGCATCAGCCGCTCGAGCCGGCCCAGTTCGATCGTGTCGAGGAAATCCGGCCGGTTCAGATTGAACACACCGAAGCCCAGCCGTTTCAACCCCGGCAGCCCGCCGATTTCCTCTTCATGGACGATCTCGGTCAGGCAATCGACCGACAGGTCGCGTGTTTCAGGCAATTGGCGCAGCACGGCCGCATCGAACGACGTCTGGTAGTGACCGTAGAAACGGACCTGGAGCCGATCCCCGGCCAGCCGGCAAGCCTCGTTCAGCGATTGCAGGATGTCCGGGCCGTAGGCGTCGGGCTTGCTGAACTGGACAACCACCCGCCCGTGCTGCTCGCAGGCATGCGCGATCTCCGTCGGCGAAATGGTTTCCGGATTGGTCATCCGGCCATCGAATACCTGCACCATGCTCTCTCCGGCAATGGGTTCGCGGTCTTGTCGTCAGGCGGTCGCGGCCCGCATCCGCGCACGGTCCTACGCCTGCCTTACTTGAATTCCGGCTTCCGATGATACAAAACCCCTGCCGTGCGTTACCGCGGAAACACACCCTTGCTCATCGAGTCGAGCTGCCGAACGATCTCCGCGCGCAATTCGGCCGATACCTCGATGCTGTCGAGCAATTCCGAAATCCACAGCCCGTCGGCGGCGAGCCGGCAGATCATCAGCGTCGCGGCCTGCGCGAGCGGCACGGGATCGGGCCGCGTCCATTCGCGCATCGGCACCGACCATCGCTCGCGCGTGTCCTGCTCGGTAATCATCGATGCGACCAGCACGCGCAGCACGTCGGTACTCGCGGCCGGATTGGCCGCATCGAGCACCGCATGCAGATAAGCACGCGCCGCCGCGCCGTCGCCGCCTGAATCCGCCGCCATTCGCGCGGCCATCTGCGCGCCGAAGCGCTCGGTCGCCTGCCCGAACAGCGCATCCAGCAACCCCTGCTTGTTCGCGAAGTGATACTGCAGCGCGCCTTTCGTCACGCCGGCGCGCTCGGCCACCGCATCGAGCGTGAGCCCGGCCACGCCGTGATGTGTCGCGATTTCCGACGCAGCCGCCAGCAACTGCGCCCGCACCTGATCCGGCGCTTTTTTCCGACGCACACCGGCGACGGCGGCGGCCGGCGCCGGTGATCCTTCGGACGCCCGTGCACCGGCCGTTCCAGCCGGTTCGACAGGCGCGGACACGTCGTGCGGCGCGGGTTCGAGGCGTTTTTTCATGGTGCGGATGGTAGCACCCGGCGTCTCGGTATAAACATTCCGGCTGGATGGTATGATCCGCCGCATGACTAAACCCGCCCCTTCTCCCTGGTCCGCGCTCGACACCGCAATCGCCCGTGGACGCGACGCGCTCGTGCGTCTTCAGCAGCCCGACGGCAGCTGGTGTTTCGAACTCGAATCCGACGCGACGATCACCGCGGAATACATCCTGATGATGCATTTCATGGACAAGATCGACGACGTGCGCCAGGAGAAGATGGCGCGTTACCTGCGCGCGACCCAGCGGCTCGGCACGCATGGCGCCTGGGATCTGTACGTCGACGGTGCGCCGGACGTGTCGTGCAGCGTGAAGGCGTACTTCGCGCTGAAGGCGGCCGGCGACAGCGAACACGCGCCGCACATGGTTCGCGCGCGCGATGCCATCCTGAAGCTCGGCGGCGCGGCGCGCGCGAACGTGTTCACGCGCATCCTGCTCGCGACGTTCGGCCAGGTGCCGTGGCGCGCGGCGCCGTTCATGCCGATCGAATTCGTGCTGTTCCCGAAGTGGGTGCCGATCTCGATGTACAAGGTCGCGTACTGGGCACGCACGACGATGGTGCCGCTGCTGGTGCTGTGCTCACTGAAGGCGCGTGCGCGCAATCCGCGCAACATCTCGATCCGCGAGCTGTTCGTCACGCCGCCGGACGAGGAACGCCAGTACTTCCCCCCCGCGAGCGGCATGCGCAAGGTATTCCTCGCGCTCGACCGCACGGTGCGCCATATCGAGCCGCTGATGCCGAAAGGCCTGCGACAGCGCGCGATCCGGCATGCGGAAGCGTGGTGCGCGGAACGCATGAACGGCGAGGACGGGCTCGGCGGCATCTTCCCGCCGATCGTCTACGGCTACCAGATGATGCAGGTGCTCGGCTACCCGGACGACCATCCGCTGCGGCGCGATTGCGAAAACGCGCTGGAGAAGCTGCTGGTCACGCGGCCGGACGGCAGCATGTATTGCCAGCCGTGCCTGTCGCCGGTGTGGGACACGGCGTGGAGCACGATGGCGCTCGAACAGGCACGCGGCGTCGCGGCGCCGGAAGGCGACGACACAGCGTCGGGCGCGCTGCGCGAACTCGATGAACGCATCGCACGCGCGTACGACTGGCTGGCCGTGCGCCAGGTCAACGACCTGCGCGGCGACTGGATCGAGAACGCACCGGCCGACGTCGAGCCGGGCGGCTGGGCGTTCCAGTATGCGAACCCGTACTACCCCGACATCGACGACACGGCGGTCGTCACCGCGATGCTCGATCGCCGCGGCCGCACGCATCGCAACACGGACGGTACGAACCCGCATGCGCGGCGTGTCGCGCGCGCGCTCGACTGGATGCGCGGGCTGCAATCGCGCAACGGCGGCTTCGCGGCATTCGATGCCGATTGCGACCGCCTGTACTTGAACGCGATCCCGTTCGCCGATCACGGCGCGCTGCTCGATCCGCCGACCGAAGACGTATCGGGCCGCGTGCTGCTGTGCTTCGGCGTGACGAAACGCGCGGAAGACCGCGCATCGCTCGCGCGCTGCATCGAGTACGTGAAGCGCACGCAGCAGCCCGACGGCAGCTGGTGGGGCCGCTGGGGGACGAACTACATCTACGGCACGTGGAGCGTGCTGGCCGGCCTCGCGCTCGCCGGCGAGGACAAGTCGCAGCCGTACATTGCGCGCGCGATCGAATGGCTGCGCGCGCGGCAGCACGCGGACGGCGGCTGGGGCGAAACGAACGACAGCTATATCGACCCGAAGCTGGGCGGCACGAACGGCGGCGAAAGCACGTCGAACTTCACCGCGTGGGCACTGCTCGCGCAGATGGCGTTCGGCGATTGCGAATCCGATTCGGTGAAGCGCGGCATCGCGTATCTGCAGTCGGTGCAGCAGGAAGACGGCTTCTGGTGGCACCGCTCGCACAATGCGCCGGGTTTCCCGCGCATCTTCTACCTGAAGTATCACGGCTATACCGCGTACTTCCCGCTGTGGGCGCTCGCGCGTTACCGGCGGCTGGCGGGCGCGGCTGCTACGGCGCCCGCAGCCGTGGAAGCCACCGACACGGCAGTCGCTTGAACGACCCCGCGCCGCGGTGCCCGGGAAGGGCGCCCGGCGCGGTCGTGACGGCCCCCCTCCCCGCCGGATCAGCCGGCCCCCTTCCCCCGCATCCTCGCGAACGCATCGCGCAGATCCGCGCAGAACGCGTCGCCGATCATCGACAGCGGCTGCGACGCGGACGTCACCAGATAGAAGTGATCGGGCACGGCCGGCTCGAACGGCTTGACGGCCACGCGCTGGCCCGCATATGCAGCCGTCACCGGATCGATCAGCGCGACGCCCGCACCGTTCGCGACGAACGCGACGATCGTCTGCGACAGTTGCGCCTCGATCGACAGCACCCGCGACACGCCGGCCTCGACGAACACGCGGTCGATCGCGCTGCGCGCCTCGAAGCTCGGCGGAAACGAAATGAACGATTCGTCGCGCAGGTCGGCCGGCTGCACGACGCGCTTGCGCGCGAGCCGATGCTCGCGCGGCACGATGCAGCACATCGCTGCTTCCGCGAGCCGCTCGCCGCGCACGGCCGGATGCGGGACAGGTTCGGCGATCAGCCCGACGTCGCACTGCCCTGACGCGACCTTGTCGACGACAGTGGACGCACTGTGCGCGAGCAACGTGATGTCGACGCCCGGATGCGCGTGCGAGAAACGCGTGACGAGTTCCGGCAGCAGATCGAGTGCGACGGCCGGCGAGCCGGCCACGCGCAGCGTGCCGCGCCGCATCGCGCGGATCTGCTCGGCCGCCTGCGCTACGCGATCGAGCCCGACGAACGCGCGTTCGACCTCCTCGTACAACACGCGCGCCTGCGCGGTCGGCGTGAAGCGCCCCTGTTGCCGCTCGAACAGCACGAAGCCGATCCGGTCCTCGAGATCGGCGATCAGCCGGCTCACGGCCGGCTGCGAGATATGGAGATCGCGCGCGGCGCGTGTGACGGTGTGGCGCTGCATCACCGCGCGAAACGCTTCGATCTGACGAATCCTGAGCGAGGGCGTGGTCATAACACTGGATTATGGGTCGTTGATCAAGCTGTATTGGACAGCACATTTTGCCTGTCCGAACATCGGTTCCGCAACGTAACGAAAGCAAGGAACCGCGCCGCCATGGGATATAACACGCAACCGTTTCACCCGCGACGACGGAGTCGCGCATGACCGTGCGCCGCTTCGACGTCGTCGTGGCCGGCGGCGGTCTCGTCGGCATGGCCATCGCGTGGGGCATCGCGCGGCTCGGCAAAAGCGTCGCGGTCTGCGACGGCGACGACATCGCGTTTCGCGCGGCGCGCGGCAATTTCGGGCTCGTGTGGGTGCAGGGCAAAGGCGGCCGCTGCCTGCCGTATGCGCGCTGGTCGCGCGAATCGTCCGAGCGCTGGCCTGCATTCGCCGCACAGTTGCAGCGCGAAACGGGGGTGGACTGCGCATTCGAACGTCCGGGCGGCATCGAACTGTTCGAGCATCGCGCGGAACTCGACAGCGCAGCGGACCTGCTCGAATCGCTGCACCGGCAGGACGCGGCGCTGTCGTATGAAGTGCTCGATCCGGCGGCGCTGCGCGAGCGCATCCCGTCGGCATCGCCGTCGCTGGCCGGCGCGTTGTGGTCGCCGAACGACGGCCACGCGAATCCGCTCTACACGCTGCGCGCGATGCTGCAGGCGTTCCAGCAGTGCGGTGGCGTCTATCTGCCGCGCAGCGAAGTCACCGAGATCCGCCCGTGCGCCGGGCGCTTCGAGATCGACACGCGCGACACGCGGCTCGAAGCCGGGCGTGTCGTGCTCGCGGCTGGCCTCGACAACGCACGGCTCGCGCCGATGGTCGACCTGCGCGCGCCGATCTCGCCGTTGCGCGGCCAGATCATGGTCACCGAACGCCTCGCGCGGTTTCTCGACCATCCGACGCTGGTCGTCAGGCAAACGCCGGAGGGCTCGGTGCTGCTCGGCGATTCGGCCGAAGACGTCGGCCTCGACGACGGCCAGACGCGCCCCGCGATGGTCGACATCGCACGCCGCGCCCGCACCGCGTTCCCGGCGCTCGCGCATGCACGGATCGTGCGCGCGTGGGGCGCGCTGCGCATCATGACGCCCGACGGCCTGCCCGTCTACGAAGCGTCGGCCACGCATCCCGGCGCGTTCATCGCGATCTGCCACAGCGGCGTGACGCTCGCGGCGACCCATGCCGATCTCGTCGCGCCGTGGATCGCGGGCGGTGCTGCGCCCGCCGACCTGTCCGCCTTTACCACCGCGCGCTTCGCCGCGCCCACGGAAGCCCGGCATGTTTGACTCCCTCATTCCCGCCGCCGCGATAGTCGAACGCGTGCGCATCCATATCGACGGCACGCCGCACGACGTGCCCGCGCACTACAGCGTCGCGGCCGCGATGCTCGCCGCCGGGTCGGCCGCGTGCCGTGCGAGCGCCGTGAGCGGTGCGCCGCGCGGCCCGTTCTGCATGATGGGCGTGTGCTTCGACTGCCTCGTCGAAGTCGACGGCTTGCCCAACGTGCAGGGCTGCATGACGCCCGTCTCGGACGGCATGCAGGTGCGCCGGATGCACGGCAAGGCGAGGCTCGCATGACACGCCGCCAGTGCGATCTGCTGATCGTCGGCGCAGGGCCGGCCGGGATGGCGGCAGCCGCCGCCGCGCGCGTGGCCGGGCTGTCGGTCGTCATCGCGGATGAAAGCCGTGCGCCCGGCGGCCAGATCTACCGCAACGTGACCGATGCACCGGCCGCGCTCGCGCAATGGCTCGGCGCCGACTACACGGCCGGCCGGCCGCTCGTCGACGGTTTGCTCGCGAGCGGCGCGCACCACCTGCCGCGCAGCGTCGTGTGGCAGGTCGCGTTCGAGCCGGAACCCGTCGCGATGCTCACGCAAAGCGGCCCGTCCGGCGGCACGCTCGAAGTCGGCGCGCGCGCGGTGCTGATTGCGACCGGCGCGCAGGAGCGGCCGTGGCCGGTACCCGGCTGGACGCTGCCCGGCGTGATGGGCGTCGGCGCCGCGCAGACGCTGCTGAAATCGTCGGGCCTCGCGCCGTCGGCCGATACCGTGCTCGCGGGCAGCGGCCCGCTGCTGTGGCTGTTCGCTGCGCAATTGCTGAATGCGGGCCGGCGCGTGCGCGCACTCGTCGACACGACACCGCGCGATGCGTGGCGCCGTGCGCTCCCGCATGCGCTGCCGGCGCTGCGCGGCGCCGACTATCTGCTCAAGGGCTGGCGCATGCTGCGCGCGGTGCGCAATGCCGGCATCCCCGTGTATCGCGGCGCGACCGACATCCGCATCGACGGCGACACGCACGCCGAACGTATCCGCTTTCGTGACGACGATGGTGTCGTGCAGACGCTCGACACGTCGCTCGTGCTGCTCCATCAGGGCGTGATTCCGTCGACGCAGCTCGCGCGTTCGCTCGGCTGCGCGCACGACTGGGACGCGCCGTCGGCGTGCTGGCGCCCGCAATGCGACGCGCGCGGCCGCAGCAGCGTGTCGCGTGTCTGGATCGCAGGCGACGGTGCGGGAATCGGCGGCGCCCAGGCAGCAGCGCTCGCCGGCGAAGTGTCGGCGCTCGACATCGCCGCGCAACTCGGCGCGCTCGACGCAGACCGGCAGGCCACACGCGAACGCCCGGTGCTGCGCGCCTTGCGCCGTCACCTCGCGGTGCGTCCGCTGCTCGACGCGCTGTACACGCCACCGGCCGCGCTGCGCCGCCCCGACGACGACACGATCGTGTGCCGCTGCGAAGAAGTCACGGCAGGCGAGATCCGCCAGCTCGCCGCACTCGGCTGCCAGGGGCCGAACCAGATGAAGGCATTCACGCGCTGCGGGATGGGTCCGTGCCAGGGGCGCTGGTGCGGCACGACGGTCGGCGAGCTGATCGCCGACGTGCAGCAGCGCAGCGTCGGCGACGTCGGTCATTACCGGATCCGCGCACCGATCAAGCCCGTCACCGTCGGCGAGATGGCCGACGCCCTCGAACTGTCGAACGATTTCCAGCGCGGCGAATTCCCGAGTTGACGCGCACACGCACGCTTCCCCCACACACGAACGGAGCCAGACCATGAAGACGCGCCTCACGATTCTCCTTTCCGCCGCCGCGATGGCCTTTGCGTCGCAAGCGTCGGCAAAGGAGTGGACGACCATCCGCATCGGGGTCGACCCGACCTACCCGCCGTTCGAATCGACCGCGACCGACGGCAGCGTGAAGGGCTTCGACGTCGATCTCGGCAACGCGCTGTGCGCGAAGCTGAATGCGAAATGCGTGTGGGTGTCGAGCAGTTTCGACGGGCTGATTCCGGGTCTGCAGGCGCGCAAGTTCGACGTGATCCTGTCGTCGATGGCCGCGACCGAACAACGGCGCCAGCAGATCGACTTCACCGACCGCCTCTATCGCAACCAGACGCGGCTGATCGCGCGCACCGGCTCGGGACTGCTCCCGGACGCGGCGAAGCTCGCCGGCAAGCGCGTCGCGGTCGAGCAAGGCACGATCCAGGAAACCTATGCGCGTGAAAAGTGGGCCGCGGCGAAGGTCGAGGTTGTCCCGTATCCGAGCTACGACCAGGCGTATGCGGATCTCGTCAGCGGACGCGTCGACGGCGTACTGATGGATGCCGTGCAAGGCCAGCTCGGGTTCCTGTCGACGCCGCGCGGCAAGGGCTTCTCGTTCGCGGGCGGTGTGGTGTACGACCCGAAGATCATGGGCAACGGCGATGCGGCCGGCGTGCGCAAGGCCGACGGCGACCTGCGCGACGCACTCAATCGCGCCATCGCGCAGATCCGCAGCGACGGTACCTACAACACGATCCAGTCGAAGTATTTCGACTTCGACATGTACGGGAATTGACGGCGAACGTGGGGCGATCGAAGGGCCGCAGCACCGACTGCCGGCCGTACGCGTGCAGCCGGTATTGCGACGATTGACGTTCACCGAAGCGACGGGATCCGCGCCGGCCTGTGCGGCCGCATCGCTTGCCGCTCAGCGAGCGAGCGGCAACGGCGCGTCGGGAGCGACGAGCTGCTGCTCGCGCATCTCGCGCCAGAAATCGGCGGGGATATCGAACGTCAGTGCCGCGACATCTTCCGCGATACGCTCCGCACGGCTCGCACCCGGAATCACCGAAACCGTCGCCGGATGCGCGAGCACGAACTGCAGTGCGGCCGCCTTGACCGGCACGTCGTAGCGCGCGGCGATCGCGTTGATCCGTTCGACCTTCGCGACGATTTCCGGTGGCGCCTTCCGGTATTCGTAGTGCGCGCCGCCGACGAGCACGCCCGAGCTGTACGGGCCGCCAACGACGATTCCGACGTTACGGGCCGCGGCCGCCGGCATCACGCGTTGCAGCGCGCGCTCGTGGTCGAGCAGCGTGTAGCGACCGGCGAGCAGCATCGCGTCCGGGTGCGGCTCGGCGAGGTCAAGCACCAGTTCGATCGGTTCGACACGGTTCACGCCGAGGCCCCACGCGCCGATCACGCCTTCTTCGCGCAGCTTGCCCAGTGCACGGAATGCACCCTTGCGCGCCGCTTCGAATTGCGCGAGCCATTCGTCTCCATAGATGTCCTGAGCGATGTCGTGCACCCATACGATATCGAGGCGATCGGTACGCAGGCGCTTGAGGCTGCCCTCGATCGAGCGCAGCGTCGCGTCGGCCGAGTAATCGCTCACCAGCCGGTTCGCGCGGCCGTGCGCGAAGATCCCGCTCTTGTCGCCGTAGTCGCGCGTCTTCGCGTCTTCCATTTCGTCGAGCACGATACGGCCGACCTTCGTGCTGATGAAGTAGTCGTCGCGGCGATGGCCAACGAGCGCGTCGCCGAGGCGCGATTCCGCGAGGCCCGCGCCATACGACGGCGCGGTGTCGAAGTAGCGTATGCCGCGCGCCCACGCGGCTTCGACGGTTGCGATCGCTTCTTCGTCGGGAATGTCGCGGAACATGTTGCCGAGCGGCGCTGCACCGAAACCGAGCCGGTTGCCGGCCGGCAGCGTGTCTTTGAGACTCATGTGTTGCTCCAGGTTTGACAGGAAAGTGCACCCAGTCTAGGTTGCACAAACAAGTCCGTCCAAGACATAATTCATCAAACTTGAGTCCCATAAGGTCTTATATGCTCGACATCCGCCAGCTTCAATATTTCATCGCGGTCGCGGAAGAAGAACACGTCGGTCGTGCGGCCGAACGCCTGCACATTTCGCAATCGCCGCTCAGCCGCCAGATTGCGCAGCTCGAGGAAAAGCTCGGCCTGACGCTGTTCGAACGCAGCCAGCAGCGCATTCGTCTGACGCGCGACGGGCGCACGTTCCTCAGCGAAGCGCACGCGTTCCTGCGCCACGCGAACCGGCTCGAGTCGCTGGCGCGACGGCTCGGCCGCGGCGACGAAGGCGGCCTGTGCATCGGCTACCTGGAAACGGCCACGCACTCGGGCGTGCTGCCGCGCGCGTTGAAGACGCTGCGCGCCGAGCGCCCCGCCGTCCATATCGCGCTGTACAACTACACGTCCGCCGCGCAGCTCGAAGGCCTGCGCGAGCGCAGTCTCGACATCGCGCTCGTCACCGAGCCACCCGCGCCCGACGATCCCGAACTCGATGCGACGATGGTACTGAACGACCCGATGCTGCTCGCGATGCCCGACGGGCACCTGCTCGCGAAGAAGAAGACGCTGGTCGCCGACGATCTCGCCACGCAAGCGTGGATCGGCGTGACGCAGCAGGAAAGCGCGCCGCGTCACGGCGCGTTCGTCGCGGCCTGTGCGAAGGCGGGTTTCTCGCCGGAGATTTCGGTGGAAGCGACCGAGCCGCTCGCGGCGCTCGGGCTCGTCGCCGCCGGGCTCGGCGTGACGATGATCCAGCAGAGCCTGCGTCATCAGGTGCCGGAGGGCGTCGTACTGCGCGAGCTGCCGTGGTTCAGCTACCGTACGCCGCTTTGGGCCGCGTGGCACAAGGTCAACCTGCGGCCGCTGGTCGGCACCTTCCGCGAGATCCTGACCGGCGAGGAAGTCGTCGCGGCGGTCGGACAATGACACCCTGGATGGTCGGGGCGCCGGCACATCGGTGCCGGCACGCATGCGATGCAAACGTGCCAACGCCTTCGCTGCGAGCCTGAACCCGCGACGAAGGCGCTGACGGAGCCCGATATCGCCAGGCTCCTGCTCGCACGATGCGATGCGATGCGCTGCCGTCAGGCCACCGCAAACCGCTTCGCCAGTTCCGCGAGGCCGTCTTCGTAGATCCCGCGGAACAGCTTGACGGTATCGTCGTCGGTCGCGCCGTGCGGCGTGAACGTGCCCGACCACTCGACGGCCGACGCGTTCGGGCCGTTCTCGCGCACGCGCAGCGTGGAGCGATAGTTCACGACCGGGAACGGCGCTTCGAGGATCGCGTACGTGTAGCTGTGCGCCGCTTCGTCGAACGCGACCAGCCGCTCGACGATCGCCTCGCCGGCCGGGTTCGCGAGACGCCGCACGCGCCCGCCTTCGCTCAGCTCGCTGGCCGGAATGTACGACAGCCAGTCGGGCAGCGACCCGAAGCCGCCAATCAGTTGCCAGACGGTCTCGGCCGAAGCCGGGAGTTCGATGCTTGCATTTGCCTGTGCCATGCCATCACCTTTCAGGATTAACGATCGGTCGGCAGCGGCGCATTGGCCGCAATCAGACCTTGTTCACGCATGTCGCGCCAGAAGTCGGCCGGAATCACCACGTTCAGCGCAGCCTGGTCTTCCGCGATCCGCTCCGGACGGCTCGCGCCCGGGATCACGGCGACGGTGGCCGGATGCGACATCGAGAACTGCAGCGCGGCGGCCTTGATCGGCACGTTGTAGCGCGTGGCGATCGCCTTGATCCGCTCGACCTTCGCGAGGATTTCCGGCGAAGCCTTCTGGTATTCGAAGTGCGACCCGCCTGCGAGCACGCCCGAGCTGTACGGGCCGCCGACGACGATGCCGACGTTCTGCGCGGCAGCCGCCGGCATCACGCGTTGCAGCGCGCGCTCGTGATCGAGCAGCGTGTAGCGGCCGGCCAGCAGCATGCCGTCCGGTTGCGGTTCGGCAAGGTCGAGCACCAGTTCGACCGGTTCGACGCGGTTCACGCCGAGGCCCCATGCCTTGATCACGCCTTCTTCGCGCAGCTTGCTCAGCACGCGGAATGCGCCCTTGCGCGCCACTTCGAATTGCGCGAGCCATTCGTCGCCGTAGAAGTCCTGCGCGATGTCGTGCACCCAGACGATGTCGAGGCGGTCGGTGCGCAGCCGCTTCAGGCTGTCCTCGATCGAACGCAGCGTCGCGTCGGCCGTGTAGTCGTTGACGATGCGGTTCGGCCGGCCGTGTTCGAACAGGCCGCCCTTTTCACCGAGATCGCGCGCCGACACGTCTTCGACTTCGTCGAGGATCACGCGGCCGACCTTCGTGCTCAGTACGTATTCGTCACGCGAATGGTTCGCCAGCGCGTCGCCGAGGCGGATTTCCGCGAGGCCGGCGCCATAGAACGGGGCCGAATCGAAATAACGGATGCCGTGTTGCCATGCCGCTTCGACGGTGGCCGCGGCTTCCGCGTCAGGGATGTTGCGGAACATGTTGCCGAGCGGGGCAGTACCGAAACCAAGGATCTTGTTACCGGGCAGCTTGTC
The DNA here is from genome assembly GCF_902499125.1 of Burkholderia arboris. Classification (GTDB taxonomy): domain Bacteria; phylum Pseudomonadota; class Gammaproteobacteria; order Burkholderiales; family Burkholderiaceae; genus Burkholderia; species Burkholderia arboris. The sequence goes on along the minus strand of NZ_CABVPX010000007.1, from coordinate 11,315 downwards.
TTTGAGACTCATGATTTTCTCCAGCGAGTGAGGGAAAGCGAGTTCAGTCTAGGGAGATGGGTTAAGTCTGTCCAAGACGGAATTCGACACACTTGAGTCCCAATAGGTCTAATCGGCCGGTTCGATGCCTGTTTCGATGACCGGCGCCGGCCCGCTCTTACGGCAGGACGCCCGCCCGGCAAGGTGCCGACCGAATCGACACCCGATTCGTGATTCCAGATCAAAAATCATTTGGGCCGGCGACCGTATTTCCCCGGTCCCGCGATGCCTATATTGGCTGCACTCGCAACGACATCAGCGTGGTTGCGGTTCACTCAACCTGATAGGCACCCCTGATGAAAACGCTGATTTCTTCCACGCTCGCCGCACTGATCCTTTCCGCACCGGCGCTGTCGTTCGCGCAACCGGCCGACCATCCACTGACCCGCGCCGAAGTGAAGGCCGAAATGGCCCGCCTCGCGGCCGTCGGCTACACCCCGGCGATGGATCACAACCAGTATCCGGTTGCGATCCTCGCCGCCGAAAAGCGCGTGCGTGACAATGCCGTCGCGCAGGCAGCACCGAACGCCGCGCCGGCCGCCGACAAAACCGGCTTCGGCAGCGAAGCCCGCACCACCAGCGAATCCGGCCGCGCGACGATGACCAACGGCCGCGACTCGATCTATCGCGGTCATTGATTCGCGTCGACGCGCAAGAGAGCACGCCTCTCGACACGCGCGATCGCTCGTCCCGCCGCTCCGCATTGCCGGCCCGGATCGCCTGAACAGGCATTCGGGCCGCGCGTCGCCGCTGCATTTCTCCCCTCGACCTGCCCTGCGAAACCAGCTCGCGCGCCGTCGCTGCACACGGCGATTCGTGACTGCGCAGTACAAGTTCTTAGGCCGCTTCGTCCGTTTATCCGCCGCGCGCCGCGCACGATACTGCGTACCATCCGGCGCCAGGCGCCTCACTCGACATTTCGCACGCGCATGAACCGATATCCAGGATCGAAGCGCATCGCGCGACCGGCCATGCTGGGCACCGTTCCGCTCGCCGCGCTGCTCGGCATTGTCCGGCTGCCAGTCGGACGACAAGGCGCCGGTCGCGACGCCGAGCGTGATCGTCAGCAATGTCGACGACATCGACGTCTACACGGGCCGCTTCGAAGCCGTCGACACGGTCGACATGCGCCCGCGCGTGAGCGGCTATCTCGACAAGGTCGCGTTCCATGACGGCGCGACCGTCCGCAAGGGCGACCTGCTGTTCGTCATCGACCCGCGCCCGTACCGGGCGCGCAAGGCGCGCTCGAACGCGCGCAGTCGCAACTGAAACGGAGCCGGCAGGACTTCGAGCGCGCGTGCCTCCCGATCAAGACCGACACGATCGCGCAGAGCCTCCACGACCAGCGCAGGCAAGCCGTGCAAAGCGCGCAGGCCGAGGACTCGCTCGCGCAGGCGCGCACCGGGGAAATGCTGAGTCAGGTCAGGCTGATGAGTGCGCCGGGGCAGCAAACGCGCGGTTCAGGGTCGACCGATACGCAAAGGGCGACGGGTGCGATGTCATTCGAACCCGCCGCCCTTTTTTGTGTTGCGCGATCCGGCGCGTGCGGCGTTGACTCAATCGATGTCGCCGCCCTCCTTCAACTGCGCGCTCACATAGTCGAGAAAGCTGACGATGCGCGACGACAACGTTGCATTGCGATAGAACACCGCGTGAATCGGCTGGCGGAATTCGGTGGTGTCGTCGACGAGCAGTTCGACGAGGCTGCCGTCGCGGCGATGCGTGCCCGTCATGTAGTCGGCGAGACACACGATGCCGGCGCCATTGAGCGCGAGCGTCAGCAGCGTCTCGCCGCTCGATGCCTGCAGCGCCGGATGAATGCGGTACACGCTGCCGTCTGCGGTGCGCAGCGGCCAGTGGTTCAGCGTCTCCGGCTGCACGAAGCCGAGCAGCGAATGGTTCGCGAGGTCGGCGACGCTCGTCGGCACGCCGGCTTTCTCCAGGTAAGCGGGGCTCGCGAGGATGCGCAGCCGGCTGCTGCCGAGCCGGCGCGCATGCAGCGTCGAATCGCGCAGCTCGCCGATCCGGATCGCCACGTCGGTGCGCTGTTCGAGCAGGTCGATGATCTCGTCGCTCGTGTGGAGCTCGGCCGCGATCGCCGGATACGCTTCGCGGAAGCCGGGCATCATCGGTGCGATCACGTGCTGCATGAACGGCATCGCGGCGTTGATCCGCAGGCGCCCGGCCGGCGTCTCTCGCTGGCTGACGATCTGCTCCTCGGCAAATTCGACCGACGCGATGATGTCGCGCGCATATTCGAGGAAGAGCTTGCCCTCCTCGGTCACTTCGAGACGGCGGGTCGTGCGTCGGATCAGCGTCGTGTCGAGCTTTTCCTCGAGGCGTCGCAGGATCCGGCTCATCACCGAGGTCGGCTGGTGCAGTTTGTCCGCCGCACCCGTCAACGAACCGGCGTCGGCGATGGTCACGAACGCGAGCATCTCGTCGAGGGTCGTCTTCATGGTCGGCAGTATCGGCAGTTTCAGGAACCGTCACGATAGTGCCGCCGCGCCGGTTTGATAAGCGGGCGCGGGCGCGAATCACAGTTGATTTCGATTCAATAATGCGCGGCGAATATTGTCCGAACAATCCGGAATGAAGCCGGAGGGCGAACGCGTGTTTTCATCAGACCAGGCGAGGCGGCGGCGTCAGGCCGCGACGGGCATCTCGTCGCGGATCCAGTCGAGCATCGCGCCGTGCTGCGGTGCCCACCCGAGTTCCTGCCGCGCACGCAGCGCCTTCACGCGGCTGTTCGATGCGAGCGAGAAATGCGCACGCGAATGACCGAGCACCTGCGCTGCATCGGCCACATCCCATTCGACGACGGACGGCAAGCCGAGCCGCTCGGCCAGCGCATGGCCGATTTCCGCGAACGATGCTTCGCCGTTTTCCGCGAAGTAGAACGCACCGGGCGATGCAGCATGGATCGCGCGCAGATACAGGTCGGCGACATCGTCGACGTGCACGTTCGACCAGCGGTTCAACCCCTTGCCGATCACGCGCACCGCGCCGGCATCGCGCGCGACGGCCGCGAGCAGCGGCAGCTGCGCGCTGTCGCGGCGGATGCCGAGGCCGTCGCCGTAGATCATGCTGTTGCAGATTACCGCCGAGCGGATGCCCAGGCTCGCGGCCGACATCACGAGCCGGTCGATCGCGTGGCGTTCGGCCTTCGCCGGGGTGACGATCGGCGTCGTTTCGTCGAACACGGCGGCATTGGCATGCGCGCCCCGCGCATCGTCCGCAATCACGCTGGTGCCGCTCGTATGCAGGAACGTCTTGCCCGAGCCGCTCAGCGCCGCGACGATCGCCTCGACGGCCTCGCGGTGATCGCTGCTCGCCGCGTTGACGACGCAATCCGCGTCGCGCGCGAACGCATGCAGCAGCGCCGTGTCGTCGAGCGTGCCGACGACCGGCATGATGCCGGCCGCCGCGAGTTTCGCGGCGTTGTCGCCGTCGCGCGTCAAGCCGGTGACGACGTGTCCGGCCGAGACGAGCCGCGCGGCCACCGAACCGCCGATATAGCCGCTTGCGCCCGTCACGAATATTTTCATGCCTTTCATCCACTGCTCCGAAGGCGAGACGGTCAATGCGGGACAGGTCTCGCGAAATGTCTTGCGTCGCAGTATCGGCGGCCGGTGTCGCCCGTGGAAGGCGCGAATCGCCAAAACAGTTTTGAGCGCAACGGGATGATCGGCGGCATCGGACGAACCCCGCGCCGACCCGCGCGCAGCCGTTCGCGGCGATCTCGTGCCGCTGGCCCGAGCCACCGACCACGCGGCCTCAGCGCTCCGACACGAGCACGGACGCCTCGCCGTCCGTGCGCAGCGCATAGCCGAAGCCGCCGTACATGCCGGGCACCGCGAATCCTGTTTGTCCGGCCTGCGCATCGAGTTCGGGCAGACGCAGTGCATCGATATACCGGCGCGAAATGCGGCCGACGATCGTGTCGTGGAAATGGCGCTGGGTGGCGCGCAGCGTATCGCCGGGCATGAAGCGTCGCGGCTGCGGCGTCAGCAACCCGGCCAGATGCCGATGCCCGCGCTGCGCCGCGATATCGACCGCGCGCTCGCGTCGTGCGTCGCGCAGCACGCGCCACGCGCCGAGCCGCAGCAGTTCGGTGACGCCCCCTTCCGGCGCCCCGCCGCAAGCAGCCCGATGCAATGGCGCATCAAGCGACGTCCCGCCCGGCCGTGTCGTGTCGTGTCGTGTCGTGTCGTGTCGTGTCGCGTCGTGTCGCGTCGCGTCGCGTCGCGTCGCGTTGATGAGGCCAGGCTGTTGCGTCACGCGGTCGAGCATCGTCGACCAGTCGCCGTCGCGTGCCGCGTCGGCCAACGCGTGCCGGCTCGCGACCTGCGCGCCGCCGAGCACGCCGGCGCCCGTGATGCCGTCCCATGCGACGCTCAAGCGGCTCTCCCGCCGATTGCGTGGCGTGTGCGCACATGGCGATCACGCATCGCCTCTCCGTGCCGATGACGCGTCGAGCGCGTCATGATCGACGAGCAGATTCAGCAGCTGTCGGCGCGACTCGATACCGAGCTTCGCGAACGCACGCCGCGCGTAGGTATCGATCGACGACGGCCGGATGCCGAGTTCGTGCGCGATATCCTGCGTTTTCCGGCCGCGAATGAGCCGTGCGCACACCTCCGATTCGCGGGACGTCAGCTTTTCGAACACGTCGTTCAATCGCTGCGCGGTCCCGCTTCCCGGTGGGCGCGGCGCGTGCACATCCGCACCGGCCGGACGGTCGCCGGCAATGCGCCGATGCGCGACCGCGAGCGGCAACACGATCAGCGCGACGTGCCGGACGACACTCAGCTCCTTCAGCGAAAACGGCGGCAGCCGGCGCGCGCGGCACACCGACAACGCATAGGTCAGCTCGTCCACGCGATACGTGACCACGCATTCGTCGTGAATGTCCTCGGTGTCGTAAAACGCGCACCGGATCTCGGGGTTCAACCGCAGCGTCGACAACTGCAGCAACTGCGTATCGCGTTCGCCGCGGATGCAGTCGAACGTCGTGTCGACCTGTGCGAAATCGCGGTAATAGCGCGTCATCGTGCGCTCGATCTGGTCGGGATAGGTGCCGTAGCTGCCGATCCAGCCGACCCGGCGGTCGAGCAGCGACTCGTCTTCGTAATCCAGATGAATGGAATCGCAATCGACGATGCGCGTCAGGTTCTCGAACACGACCGCGACGAAATCCGGCGATCCGATCGCGCCGGCCACGGCCGAGAGCGCGTCGGACATGAACACGAGCTGGCCCAGCTGGATATCGATCGTCGCGGCGGCGTCATGGTCGGTCATACGATGCACGGGGGATTGGGACGCCTACCGTTACCACGCCAAAAGTACGTTGCCAATTCCCTCGCGCCGCGTTCCGGTGCGTCACGCGGCCTCGCTGTACGGATTTCATGGACAGACATCCCGATGGCCGCCGAATAGAGTCATTCCCGATATCCGGCGAGGCCCGTCGGCGCGTCCGCAGGTCGAAGCGCGCCGCCGCGCGCCTCGTCGACCGACCCGCGGCGCGCCTGCGCCACGCAGTGCGCCGCCTTCGTTCCGAAAGGGAGTGACCATGATCGTCCGCGTATTTCGTCTCGCCTTCCCCGTTGCCATCGCGACCGTTGCGGCCTTCGCGCCGCTGTCGGTGTCGCCGGCCCGCGCGGCTGACGCCGAACTGAACGTCTACAACTGGTCCGAGTACATTGCGAAAACGACGATTCCGGACTTCCAGAAGCAAACCGGCGTGCACGTACGCTACGACGTCTACGACAGCGACGACACGCTGCAGTCCAAACTGCTGGCCGGCAGTTCCGGCTACGACATCGTCGTGCCGACGTCGAACTACATGGCCAGGCAGATCCAGGCCGGCGTGTACCAGAAGCTCGACAAGACGAAGCTGCCGAATCTCGCGAACCTCGATCCCGCGTTGATGAAGAAGATCGCCGAATCGGATCCGGGCAACCAGTACGGCGTGCCGTGGGCCTACGGCACGGACGGTGTCGGCTACAACGTGCAGGCGGTCAAGAAAGCACTCGGCGACGGCGCTCCGCTCGACAGTTGGGCGCTGGTGTTCGATCCGGCCAACGTGTCGAAGCTGAAAAGCTGCGGCGTATCGTTTCTCGATGCGCCGGACGACGTGTTTGCAGCCGCGCTCCAGTACATCGGCAAGGACCCGAACAGCAAGAACCCGGCCGACTATCACGCGGCATTCGACATGCTGAAGAAGGTGCGCCCGTACATTACGCAGTTCAACTCGTCGGGCTACAACAACGATCTCGCGAACAACGACGTGTGTGTCGTGCTCGGCTGGTCGGGCGACGTCAGCGTCGCGCGACGCGAAGCGGTGGCAGCGAAGCGCGGCTACGAGATCCGCTACGCGAACCCGAAGGAAGGCGGCATCCTGTGGTTCGACGTGATGGCGATTCCGAAGGATGCGCCGCATCCGGAAGCCGCGCTGCAGTGGATCAACTACATCCAGGATCCGAAGGTCAACGCGGACATCACCAACGAGATCTACTATCCGAGCGCCAACAAGGCGGCCCATCAGTACGTGACGCCGGCCATCGCGCATGATCCGAACGTGTATCTGACCGCCGACGTGCTCGACCGGATGACGCTGTCGAAGCCGCGCTCGGCGGACATCGCGCGACTCGAGAACCGCCTGTGGCAGCAACTGAAAACCGGCAACTGACCACGCCGCCCTCAACCATGCAATCATGCGAACGCGCCGTCGGCGCGTTCATTTCAATTCGACGCAACCTGACCATCATGATCGACGTTTCATTGATTACCGATGCGCTCCGCCCGAGCGGCGCGCCGACGCAGTACCGCGTGTCGCCCGACAAGCTGATCTCGGGAGATCCGCTTCAGACGCTCACCCCGGGTTTCGCGAGTCCGTGCGGGCGTTTCTCGACCGGCATCTGGGAAAGCACGCCCGGATGCTGGCGTGTCGCCTATACGGAAGCGGAGTACTGCGAGATCCTGGAAGGCACCTCCGTGATCACCGACGCCGAGGGCAACCGGAAGACCGTTCGCACCGGCCACCGCTTCGTGATTCCGCCAGGCTTTCGCGGCACATGGGAAGTGGTCGAACGCACGCGCAAGATCTTCGTCGCGTACGACGAGCAGCCGGCGGAATAAGCAGCGGCAGCGCCCGGCACACGCAACATTGCACCCCAATTTGCCACGCACCTGCACGGCAATGACACGGAATTGACACGCGCGGCCGGTAAGTTCCGGTCGTCCCGTCCCGTGTGCCGCCATGCTTGCCCTGCTTCTCGCCGCCTTCTACGAAACCGCCCGCCAGGGAAGCGTGACCGCGGCCGCGAAGCGCCTCGACGTAAGCCAGCCGACGATCACGTCGCGGATCCAGCAGCTCGAACGCCACTACGGAGTCGAGCTGTTCCATCGCCGCGGCAACCGCCTCGATCTCAGCGATGCCGGTGCGTCGCTGATGCCGATGATCGGCCAGATGCTGCAGATGGAGAACGACATCGATTTCGCGCTGCGCAACGAGCGCGAACTGCACACGGGCAACCTGCGCGTCGGCACGACCGGCCCGTTCTACATCCTGCCCGCGATCGCCGCGTTCCGCCGCCAGTATCCGGCCGTGAAGATCAGCATCGAGATCGGCAACTCGCAGCAGGTGCTCGATGCGCTCGTCGATTTTCGTGTCGACGTCGCGGTGTCGTCGCAGCGCGACGACGATCCGCGCTTCGTGCGGCACACGATCGCGAACGATCCGCTCGTGCTGGTCGTGCACCGTTCGCATTCGCTCGCCGTGCGCGAGTCGGTCGCGCTCGCGGCGCTGGCCGGGCAGACGTTGCTGCTGCGCGAGGCGGGCTCGCGCACGCGTGCGCTGATGGAGCACGTGCTGAAGCACGCGGGCATCGGCGTGCCCGCGAACGCGATCGAACTCGGCAGCCGGGAAGCAATCCGCGAAGCCGTGCGGCACGACATGGGCTGCACGCTGATGCCGCGCGGCGAGGTCGGCGCGCATCCGGAGCTGCGCGCGATCGCGATCGCCGACGACTTGCCGCCGATGCACGAGTATCTGTACTACCTCGGCGCGCGCGCCGATACGCGGCTGATCACCGCGTTCATGGCGAACGTCGAACGCCGCGACGAACGTCCGCTCGCACGCGCATAGCGACGTGGCGCACGCTCACACGGTTTCGAACAGCTCGACGATCCGCCAGCCGCGCGCCGTCGCGAGCGCACGCAGCCGTTCGTCCGGATTGGTGGCAACCGCGTCGGTGACTTTCTCGAGCAGCGGCACGTCGTTGTGCGAATCGCTGTAGAACCAGCTGCGTTCGAAATCCGGCCACGCGAGGCCAAGAGACGCGAGCCACGCATCGGTGCGCACGATCTTCCCTTCCCGATAGCTCGGCACGCCGGCCGGCCGCCCCGTATAGCGCGAACCGGGCTGCCCGTCGACGGTCTCCAGCTCGCACGCGATCAGCGCGTCGATGCCGAACGCCTGCGCGATCGGCCGCGTGATGAACGCGTTCGTCGCGGTGACGACGCAGCACAGGTCCCCGCGCGCGCGATGATGGCGTACGAGATCGAGCGCCGCCGGCGAGATCGCCGGCCGCACGACGTCGGCCATGAAGCACGCGTGCCAGTGCGCGAGCCGTTCGCGCGAATAGCGGGCGAGCGGCGCGAGCATGTTGCACAGGTGCGCGTGGATGTCGAGCGTGCCGGCCGCATAGCCGGCCGCGAATGCAGCGTCGATGCGGTCGAATTCGGCCGCGTCGACGAGGCCGTGCTCGACCATGAAACGGCCCCAGGCCTGGTCGCTGTCGAACGGAATGAGGGTAAGGTCGAGATCGAAAAGCGCGAGTTGCGTCATCGAATGAAGCGTCGTGTGAGCAGGGAGGAATGAAAAACGCGCGGCCTCGCCAACGCGGGGCCGCGCACAAAAGCCGCCGGCGCGGGTCGGCGCGCCGGCGGCACCCGGTGATGCGGCACCGGCCGTGCGGCCGGCGCCCGTCAGCTGGACACGCCCATCGCCGGATCGCTGATGCTGTCCCGGCCGGTCTCGACGCGGCCCGCGAAGCGGCGCACGAGGCCGTTCTCGGCCGCCAGCGTGAAGTCGTACCAGCCGCTCGACGCGGCGAGCGTCCAGTACGGCTCGACCTGCATCCCGGCCGGCACTGCATAGCGCCACGGGCCGTCGGTGCGGTATGCGTTCGACGTGACCGTGACCTGGCTCGCCGCGTTGCCGACGTTCATGATCGTCAGGTACACCGCGTCGTTCGCCGGGTCGTAGCACACGCGGATCTCCGGCACGGGCCCGCTCGCGGCCTTCGCGACGTTGCCCTGGAATTCGCGCAGGAAGCCGTTCGGCCCGAGCACCCACAGGTCGTAGCTGCCCGCGTCGTCGGCCACGACGCGCCACGCATCCGACAACTGCTTGCCCGCTTCGACCGTAAAGCGGCGCGGCGCACGATCGAGATGCAGCTTGTCGTACACATGGAACACCGCGCCGACCGCGCCCGTGTTGCTGAACGTGAGCCACAGCAGGCCGCCCGACACGTCGGCGCTCGCGCTCGTATGCAGCTCGTACGGCAACGCACGCGACGGCCGCGTGCCCTGCGGCTGCACCGGCATCTGCTGCAACGCGACCGACGGCACGGGCACCGCGCCCATCAGCGCCTGCTGCACGTGCTGCGCGTCGGCCGCGGCCTTGGTCGGCGCCGGCAGCGACGTCGTCGGGTTGCCGTTGGGATTCTTGAAGTTGAACGCCGACGTCATGTCGCCGCACACCGCGCGGCGCCACGGGCTGATGTTCGGTTCCTGCACGCCGAAGCGCTGCTCGAGAAAGCGCAATACCGACGTATGGTCGAACACTTCCGAGTTGACCCAGCCGCCCGTGCTCCACGGCGACACGACGAACATCGGCACGCGCGGGCCGGGCCCGTACGGACGGCCGTCCGGCGCGAGCGGCGACGAATCGCCGGGCGGGTTCGGCAACGTGAAGTACTCGTACTGCGTGGTCACGGTCGACTTGCCCGCATACGTGCCGTCCGGGTTGCGCGACGGCGGATTCGGCGGCGGCATGTGATCGAAGAAGCCGTCGTTCTCGTCGTAGTTCACGAACAGCACGGTCTTGCTCCACACATCCGGATTCGCGGTCAGCGTGTCGAGCAGGCGCTGCAGGTAGTACGCGCCCTGCCCCGGCGTCGAGGCGCCCGGGTGCTCGCAGTACGCGGTCGGCGACACGATCCAGCTCACCTGAGGCATCCGGTTCGCCGCGATGTCGTCGGCGAGCGACTGCAGGAAACCGCCGTCGGGCATCGTGTTGCCGATTCCCTTGTACAGCGGCGACAGCGCCTCCATCGCAGGCGTGTACGGCGCGTTCGGCGAACCGGGCACGGTCTCGTTGACCTTGCGGAACGTCGCGAAGCCCGCGAGCGGGTTGTCGGTGTAGTTGTCCGGCATGTTCTGGTAGACCTTCCAGCTCACGCCCGACGCCTGCAGGCGCTCCGGGTAGGTCGTCCACGTGAGGCCGGTCTTCGACGAACCGAGGCCGTCCCATCCGTCATTGTTCACGACGGCCGTGTTCGAGCCCGTCGGGCCGTTGGTGCCGGTCCACAGGAAGATCCGGTTCGAGTTCGTGCCGCCGTGCAGCGAGCAGTGGTACGCGTCGCACACGGTGAACGCATTGGCGAGAGCAAAGTGGAACGGCAAGTCGGACTGGCGCAGGTAGCCCATCGACGCATCGCCCTTCGACGCGGGCCATGCGGTCATCCGGCCGTTGTCCCACGCCGAATGCGAATCGGTCCACGAGTGCGCGCCGCCGACGAGCAGCGCATTGCCCTTCGTGCTGTCGAGATAGAACGGCAGCACCGGGCGCTTGCCGTCGTTCTGCTGCCAGACCGAGGCGGCGCCCGGTTGCGGGATCGTCAGGCGGTCGCCGAAGCCGCGCACGCCGGGCATCGTGCCGAAATAATGATCGAACGAGCGGTTTTCCTGCATGAAGATCACGACGTGCTGGACGTCGTTGATCGTCCCCGTCTGGTTGTTGGCGGGAATCGCGAGCGCGCGCCGGATCGCCGGCGGGAACATCGAGAAGGCCGTGCCGGCAGCAGCGGCACGGAGAAACGAACGGCGGTCGATGGAGGTCATGATCGAGAAGGAATGTCGTCCCGGAAAGGCGCGCGCGTCACGGCGCGCAGCGCAGCTGCGAGTTCAGCAACGGCGACGGCAGCGCGGCCGTGCCCGACGCCGCGCACGGGCCGGCGCCCGGCAGCGCGACGATCGGCACCGGCGCG